>DATJVX010000038.1:0-170893 GCA_035501595.1 Casimicrobiaceae bacterium
GCGCCGGCTGCGGTTGAGGGTCGGTCAGGCGAGTCAGGCGAATCGTCTTTGCGCCGAAGCCGAAGCGGCCCATTGCTCGCAGCCCGCGCGTCGCGACGCACCTGCGGGGTCACGGTTCCGCCAACGGTTTCATCGCGGCCCGCAGGTTTCGGATTCGGGCCAGCGCGAGCAGCTTTCCGAGGTCGCGGTCCAGCCGGTGGAGGGCAGCGACCGGCATTCTGTCGAGGGCGTCAGGGATCACCCCTTCTGCGGGCTCCGGCGCCCTTCGCAGCATCCTGTCGCCCGCCCGCGTGACGAACACGTGCACGATGCGCTGGTCTTTCGCGCCTCGCTCGCGGCGCACCAGGCGATTGCCTTCCATTCGATCGAGCAGGTTGCTGGCTGTAGACAGGTGAATTGACAGCGCGCGCGCCAGCTCAGAGATCGTCATCCCGGGCTTTGCCCTCAGCTCTGCGACAGCCCAGACCTGCACGCCACTCACGCCGCAGCGCGCTTCGATGCGCCGGAAATGTTCCTGCGATACGCGGAACAGCTCGCGAACGTGCCGGAGGACCGCGGAAGCTTCGCGCCCCTTTGCGTTCTTTCGACCTGGCGGCGACGATCCGCCGTGCAGCTTGCCGGCCGGCTTCGCGCTACGGCGGCGCCGCGGACTCGAAGGGATGCGGGCAGCCATGTTTTCCTTGATATCGACATCGAGCCGGGTATGCCGGGCCTGGCGCAAACTGGCCTGCTTCTAGATCCAGGTCACCAAACCCGTGCCCTGGTGCAGACAGTGCTATTATATTAGGTAATATGATACCGCGACACCGACCAGGCAATGAATGGCTCGGAATCGAAGCGATCTCGCCACGGACCGTGCGCGGCACGCACCGCGATCCCGAAGCGTTTGCCGGCACGAGGACCGTCGGCGAGCCGTCGCGGAGCGGCGTGCTCCAGTCGGCGGGCAGCAGGCCTCCGGTGAGTCCTGCCGAAGGTGAAGGGAGCATGAATGGGCATGGCCCGCGACCCGCGGCTTCGATCGCTTCTTAAGGGCGCGCTGCGCTTGGCCGCGTGCACGGCCGGTGCCGCGGTGGCAATGGGCCTCCTGCTGTTGTTCATCGACCCGCCGTCGGCTCCCCTGCTGGTCGCCTCGTTCGGCGGGACGGCAGTCTTCCTCTTCGGCCTCACCGGCGCACCGGCTGCGCAACCGCGGTCGCTCCTTGGGGGCCATCTGGGCGGAGCGCTCGTCGGCATACTGTGCTTTCGGGCCTTCGGGGACGCGACGTGGGTGTACGTGCTGGCGCTCGTGGTGACGCTGGCCTATATGCTGCTCACCGGAACCGTGCATCCTCCCGCCGGCGCAAATCCGCTGATCATGGTTCATGCGCATGCCGGATTCGGCGCCCTCTTGCAGCCGGTCGGACTCGGTGCAGCGCTCCTGCTCATCGTGGCCACGATATGGAGCCGCATCACGCCGGGTGTCGTTCACTATCCCTGCAACTGGAGCCAGCGTTCGCCGCCGAAGCCGTCCCTGGGCGGGTGGGTGGAGTGAGCCCAGGACGATAAATCAATGACTTATTTCAAGGCTGCTGCCGCCCCTAGGCAGGACGGCGTGGCCCCGCACTCGCACGCCCGTGGAATCGAGCGCCGCGGAATCGGTAACATACGAGTGCCCATGAAATGCGCAACGGTCCCGTCGCGCACGGCGGGTCGCGGGGACCAACGCGCGAGAAGAAAGGATGCCGATGCTGCCGGACCTCGGCTTCTCGGAGCTGTGGTTGGACTCCGAGGAGGATCTCGTGGCGGCGCTGCAGAGTCCGGCGGGCAAGACGCTGCTCGCCGACCTGCCGAATTTCGCCTGAGACATCGATCCGATCATCGCCGTCGAGACAGGTGCTGTGGCCGTAGGGCGAGGCCCCGGCCGCAGACTATCGGACTCCAATCCTCAGGAATCGAGAACATGGGTCAATTGCAGGGGAAAGTGGCGATCGTGACCGGAGCCGCGGGCGGATTCGGCGAAGGGATCGCGCGGCTGTTCGTCAAGGAGGGCGCCCGGGTGCTCGTCGTGGACCTGGACGCCGAGAAGGCGCAGCGCGTCGCCGCCGAGCTGGGCGCGAGCGCGAAGGCGCAGAAGTGCGACGTGTCGAAGGGCGATGAGGTGCGGGCGGCGGTCCAGGCCTGCGTGAGCGTCTTCGGGCCACCCGACATCGTGGTCAACAACGCCGGCACGACCCATCGGAACCAGCCGATGCTCAACGTCGACGAAGCGACGTTCGACCGCGTGTTCGCGGTCAACGTGAAGTCGATCTACCACATGGCGCAGGCGGTGGTTCCGATCATGCGCGGGCGCAAGGACGGCGTGATCATCAACGTTGGCTCGACCGCGGGCATGCGGCCGAGGCCCGGCCTCACCTGGTACAACGCGTCGAAGGGCGCCGTGAATCTCATGTCGAAGTCGATGGCGGCGGAGCTGGGTCCCGACAATATCCGCGTCAACGCCATTTGCCCGGTGATGAGTGCGACCGGGATGATCGAGCTGTTCCTGGGTGCCCCGGACACGCCGGAGAACCGCGCGAAGATCACCGCCGGGATTCCCTTGGGCCGCATGTCCACGGCCGAAGACGTCGCCGCAGCGGCGCTCTACCTCGCGAGCGACGCGGCTCGCTTCATCACCGGGGTCGAGCTGCCGGTGGACGGCGGCCGCGCGATCTGACGCGTCACCCGCGCGGTCGCGCAACGATGAGCGCGGCGCGCAGCCGCGCCCTGTTCGGAACCGAGGAGCCGGTTCCCGAGGCACGAACGCTGCCCGCGGGGGGCTGGAGGTCGTCGTCCGCGGACCGCATCTCGTCCGCATCTCGAGCGGCGGCGCCGAGGTCTGGCATCGCGTCGCGTTCCTCTTTCGCGATGAGCCTCGCGGGGGCCGCAGGCGTCGTCGGCACGGACGAGCAGGGCGTCGCGCGCTGTTACCCGTCGTACCTCGTGCTCGAACGCATGTACGGGCCTGCGAGCGTCCGCCGCGTCGCGGTATCCGAGCCGACGCGTGTCGCCGCGTCGCGCTCCGGCGCGGCGAGAAGAGCGAGCTGCTGATGGCGAATCTCGGCGGAGAGCCGCTCGACGTCGCAGTCGAGGGCGCCGGGGGCGGGGAGCTCTCGATTCTCGATGCCGAGGCGTGGGCGGGGCCTGGTCCGCGGGAGGATACCTGGCGTCGCGCGCGCAGCGCAGTGCAAGCGGCCCGGGTGCGGCTCGACGCGTACGCGGTCGCGAGCCTCGAGTGGCGCTGAGCCGCCGCCAGGTGCTCAGCGCGACCCGCGCTGATCCAAGAGGGCGACCACGATCATGGCTGCGCTCATCGCGAGCAGCGCATAAGGTGGTCAGGAAAAAGTATGACACTGCGGCAGTAAGCGCAAGGATCGCGAGGCCGACGGCATGAAGCCGGGCCCGGCGCCTGGTGGTCACGGACGACTATCGGCGACATGGGCTGTCGCTGAATGGCCGCGCCGGTGGTGATGACGGTTTCGCCCAGCGGGGTCAGCAGGAACAGCCTTGCTGGTGCGGCAGCCAGGACTTCGGCACTTCACTTCCGGCCGCCATGCGAGGTTCCGGCACGAGAGCTTACGGCACGACGATGGGGCGCATGCTAGCAGGCCGCGTGATTTGTGGGATTGAGGCACCGAAGGTATGCTCACGCGGACTGTCCAGGCGTCGGGCGGGGTCCCCACAACAAGGCGCCGACAGCGACGACGACCGGCCGCACCGGCCGCCGAAACCCGAGGACAAGGAGGATCCGATGTTCTACCGTACCCGCACCGCTGCCGCGCTGGCCCTGCTCGTCGCCGGGGTCGCGAGCGCGGCGCCGCCGAAGGTGGTGACGCTGCCCAATTCCGACCCGCAGTGCTTCGCCCCCTGGGCGGGCACGACGAAGCTCTTTCAGTATCCGGCGAAGAAGCCGCCGTACCGCGTTGCGCTCGCCAACGGCTTCATCGCCAACACCTGGCGCATCCAGATGATCAAGACCGCGAAGGCCTATGCCGCGCAGCCCGGAGTGGCCGCGAAGCTGAAGGAGTTCAAGGTCGTTTCAACCGGAGAGGACGTCGCCGCGCAGATCGCCGCCATCAACAACTTCATCGACTCTGGCTACGACGCGATCATCGTGAACGCGCAGAACCCGGCGGCGTTCAAGCCCGTGATCAAACGGGCCAACGACGCAGGCGTGGTCCTGGTCGCGTTCGACAACATCCTCGACACCGAGGAGGCGATCAACGTCAACGTCGACCAGAAGGGGCTCGGCAAGTACTGGGCCGAATGGCTGGTGAAGAACGTCCCGAGCGGAGGCAAGGTGCTCGAGGTGCGCGGAGTCATCGGCACCTCGGTCGATCGCGACCGGCACGAGGGCATCCAGGAGGTATTCAAGGCCTCGGGCAAGAAGTGGGAGACGGTCGAGGTGATCGGCAAGTGGGACGATCCGACGGCGCAGAAAGTGACGGCCGACGCGCTCGCTGTGCACAAGAAGTTCGATGGCATCACGGCACAGGGCGGCGACACCGGGGTCGTGCAGGCGATGCTCGACGCGAAGCATCCGATGGTGCCGTTCGGCGGCGAGACCGAGAACGGGTTCCGCAAGTTCTGCGGCAAGTACGGCGCGCAGGGGCTCAAGTGCGCGTCGGCGGGGACCGGCCCCGCGCAGGTGGCGGTGGCGATCAAGACCGCGATCGCGGCGCTCGAAGGCAAGGTCGTGCCGCAGTCGGTGAAGCTGCCGCTTGCCAAGGCCGAGTACCCGAGCATGAAGGAAGGGGTCGATTACTACCCGGCCCAGAGCGACAACTTCTTCGTCGGCAACGCGTTCCCGACCTGCGGCATCAACTTCACGGCGCAGGAGATCATGGGACAGACCGAAGCGAACGTGAAGTAATCGCGGAGGCGGGGCGGCGATGCCGCCCCATCCTCTTCGATGTCGCTCTTCGAGATACGCGGCGTCAGCAAGCGCTACGGCGGGGTGCGCGCGCTCGAGAACGCCGACCTGACGATCCGGGCCGGGCGCATCCACGCCGTGCTCGGCGAGAACGGCGCCGGCAAGTCGACGCTCATCAAGATCATGGCGGGGGTCGTGGCTCCCGACGAAGGCCGCATGCTGCTCGACGGTCGCGCGGTCGCGTTCGCCTCGCCCGCCGACGCGCAGTCGGCAGGCATCGCCTGCATCTTCCAGGAGCTCTCGCTCATCCCTGACCTTTCGGTCGCCGACAACATCGCGATCGCCGATCCGCCGCGCCGCTTCGGCCTCATCGATCGCCGGGCGCAGCGCCGTCTCGCGGAGGAGGCGCTCGCCCGCGCCGGCGTCGACAACGTGCACCCGTCGGCGCGGGTGAAGGACCTGCCGCTGTCGCGCAGGCAGATGGTCGAGATCGCCAAGGCGCTCGCGCGCCGGCCCCGCATCCTGATCCTCGACGAGGCGACGTCCGCGCTGACGGCCGCCGACGTGACCCGGATCTACGGCGTACTGAAGCGGCTGCGTGCGGAGGGGCTCGGGCTCGTCTACATCTCGCACCGGATGCACGAGATCGCGGAGCTCGCCGACGAGTGCACGGTGTTCCGCAACGGGCGCAGTGTGGCGAGCTACGAGGCGGGCACGAAGTCGGACGGAGAGATCATCGAGCTCATGATCGGTCGCGAGCTCGCGACCGAGTTTCCGTCCCGCACGCAACGCGCCGCGAGCGATGCACCGCCTCGGCTGGAGACCGCGCGACTCGGCTGGAACGACCGCCTGCACGACATTTCGTTCCAGCTCCATGCCGGAGAGGTGGTCGGCCTCGGAGGCCTCGACGGGCAGGGACAGCGCGAATTGCTGCTGGCGCTGTTCGGCGTCCTGCGGGGCACGACGGGCGAGGTGCGCATCGACGGCAAGCCGACCGAGATCGCAGGCCCGAGCGTGGCGAAGCGCAGGGCGATCGGGATGGCTCTCATCCCCGAGGACCGGAAGTCCGAGGGCCTGATGCTGCCGATGTCGGTCCGCGACAACCTCGCATTCGCCGCGCAGGATACGCTGTCGCGCTGGGGCGTCGTCGACCGACCTAAGGAACGCGAGGCGGTCGAGCGCATCGCGCGCCGGCTCGCGATCCGCAGCGACGGCTTCCTCGCTCCCGCCGGCTCGCTTTCGGGCGGCAACCAGCAGAAGCTCGTCATCGGCAAGTGGCTGATGGTCGGCCCTCGCATCCTGCTCCTGAACGATCCGACGCGCGGCATCGACGTCGGCACAAAGCAGGAGATCTACCAGCTGCTGCGCCAGCTCGCGGAAGCCGGGGCGGCGATCCTGTTCTATTCGACCGACGTCGACGAGCTGGTCGGCTGCTGCGACCGCGTGCTGGTGATGGTCGACGGCGCGATCCGCCGCGAGCTCGCCGGCAGCGCGATCACCGAGCACGCGCTGGTGAGCAGTGCGCTCAACCTCGCGAGCGATGGCCGCGAGGGCGGCGCGGCGACGGAGCTGCGATCATGAGCGGCGCCGGCCGCTTCTGGCTGCGCGAGAACAAGGCCACGCTGCTCGCCTTCGTCGGGTTCGTCGCGATGTTCGCGCTGTATGCGGCCAACCATCCTGCGGGGCTCAACGCGAACGTCGCTCAGACCGCCGCGAACAAGGGCGCGATCCTCGCCATCCTCGCGATCGCGCAGACGCTGGTCGTGCTCACGTCGGGCATCGATCTGTCGGCAGGGATGGTGATGGTGCTGGCCAATTGCCTGGCGTCGCACATCGTCGTCGGCACGCATCTCGCCGCGGCCCTCGGCGCTCTGGGCGTGCTGGCCGTCGGGGCGCTGTGCGGCGCGCTCAACGCTCTGATCGTGGTCTTCGGCCGGCTCCAGCCGATCGTCGCGACCATCGCGACCGGGTCGATCTACTACGGCGCGGCGCTCGCGCTGCGGCCGGTTCCCGGCGGCGATGTCGACGCGGGATTGGCCGACGCATTCACCGGCCAGGTCGCGGGGGTGTTCCCCGCGAGCCTGCTGCTGCTCCTGGCGCTGGTCGCCTTCGTCTGGTGGCCCTTTCGTGGCTCGGTGGTCGGCCGCGCCGTGTACGCGGTCGGCTCCTCGGAGGTCGCCGCGTACATGTCCGGCGTCCCGATCCGGCGTGCCAAGTTCGCGGCTTACACGCTCGCCGGGCTGCTCGCCTCGGCGGCGGGGCTCTTCGTCACGTTCCTCACGTATTCGGGCGAAGCCTCGGCGGCCAACGGAGGCACCTACACACTGTACTCGATCGCCGCGGTCGTGCTGGGCGGCGTGTCGCTGTTCGGCGGCTCGGGCGGCGCGGTCGGCGCGATCTTCGGCGCGCTGATGTTCCGGACGATCGGCGATCTCTTGTTCGTGTTCAACGTCGAACCCTTGTGGCAGCCGCTGTTCCAGGGCCTGGTGCTGACGGCGGCGGTGTGCCTGGGCTCGCTGCGATTGCTGCGGATCCGCGATCGCCTGGAGCTCTATGGCTGACGTCGGTCCTTCGCAGGGCGAGACAGGAACCGCGCCACGACCGCGGCGGCGCGTCGATCCGGCGGTCGCCTGGGCCTTCGGCTGCGTCGCGCTGGTGCTCGTCGTCGGCAGCCTCTATTCGAGAAGTTTCCTGTCCCCGGAGTACCTGCTGCAGCAGCTCAAGGTCGCCTCGTTCCTCGGCGTGATCGCGACGGGAGCGATGATCGTGATCCTGCTGGGACAGATCGACCTGTCCGTGCCGTGGGTCGTGGCGGTCGGCGGGATGATGTCCACGGCGGCCACTGGCTGGGGGCCGCTGGGCGAGACGATGGCGATTCCCATCGGCGTGGGCTGCGGCATCCTCCTCGGGCTCACGAGCGGAGCCGCCGTCGCGCTGCTGCGCCTGCCTTCGATGGTGGTCACGCTCGCCGTGAACGCGGTCGCGCAGGGACTGATGGTCGTGCATACCGGCGGCTTCTCGCCTCAGGCCTCGAGCTCGCCCGCGATGCGCTACATCGCCACCGGCGACACGCTGCTCGGGATCCCGAACGCGCTTTTGGTGTGGGTCCTCGTCGGCGCGGCGGCCGTGTTCCTGCTCACCCGCACGACCTTCGGGCGCACGGTCTACGCGATCGGCAACCGCGAGCGCGCCGCGTATCTCTCGGGCGCCCGCACGGGCGCGGTCGTAATCGCGGCCTTCGCGATCGCGGGTGGCCTCTCGGCATTCGGCGGTGTGCTGCTCGCGGGCTACGCGAGCAAGGCCGCGCAGGCGATGGGCGATCCGTACCTGCTCCCCGCCATTGCCGCGGTGGTTCTCGGCGGCACGTCGATCCTCGGCGGCCGGGGCAGCTATCTCGGGACCGTCGCTGGCGTGATCCTGATCACACTGCTGCAGTCGATCCTGTCGGTGATGCAGATCGAGGAGTTCGGCCGGCACGTGATCTACGGCGTCGTGATCGTCGCCATGCTGCTCATCTACGGGCGCGGCCGGAAACATTCGGAGTAGCGCCGATGCTTCCACGATAACCGCAGGACGCCCGCATGCCCCTAGAGCTCACCTCCAGCTTCGAAGTCGTCGATCGGAGATTCTTCCGGGTCGCGCTGCCGTACATCAGCGTCGAGAAGCTCTATACCGGCTGTCGCTGGGCGGAAGGGCCCGCCTGGTTCGCGGCTGGGCGCTATCTGGTCTGGTCCGACATCCCCAACGACCGCATGCTGCGCTGGGACGCAACCGACGGCTCGGTGTCGGTCTTCCGCGAGCCGGCGCTCAACAGCAACGGCAACACGGTCGACGCGCTGGGACGACTCGTCACCTGCGAGCACCGCAGCCGCTGCGTATCGCGCACCGAGTTCGACGGCAGCCGGACCGTGCTGGCCGACCGCTACGAGGGGAAGCGCTTCAACTCGCCCAACGACGTCGTCGTCAAGAGCGACGGCAGCGTCTGGTTCACCGATCCGAGCTACGGGATCGATTCCGACTACGAGGGCGACGCGGCACCGAGCGAGATCGGCGCCTGCAACGTCTATCGCGTGGACGGCGCCAGCGGCCGCGTGACGCTCGCGGCCGCGGACTTCGTGCGCCCGAACGGACTGGCCTTCTCGCCCGACGAATCGCTGCTCTACATCGTCGACAGCGGCTTCACCAACAAGATCGACGGGCCGCGTCAGGTCCGGCGGTTCCGGCTGTCTTCCGACGGAACGTCGATCTCGGGCGGGGAGGTGTTCGCGACCTGTTCGGTGGGCGTGTACGACGGACTGCGCGTCGACGTGCATGGCAATCTCTGGCTTTCGGCCGGCGACGGCGTGCACTGTCACGCGAGCGACGGCACGCTCCTGGGCAAGATCCGGATTCCCGAGCCGGTTGCCAACCTCTGCTTCGGCGGCCCGAAGCGCAACCGCCTGTTCGTCTGCGCGACGACGTCGCTGTACGCGCTGTTTCTCAACACGCGCGGAGCGCGCCTCGGCTAGGCCGTTTCGAGGGCCTGCCGCAGGCGCTCGAGCGCGCGCTTGAGCGCCGACGTCTCGCCGACCTTCATGCCGGCGGCGAGCTGCCCGGCTTCGGACAGCGCCGCCTCCGCCGCGGCCCGATCGTCGCGGCGAGCATCGACCAAACCGCGCTTGCACAGCAGATCCGCGAGCAGCGGGCGGTCATCGAGCTCGCGCAATATTGTCTCGCCCTCGGCCAGGATTGCGGAGGCGTCCCCCAGACGATCCTGACGCAGAGCGAGGTTGCCGAGCGCGGTCAGGCACGTCGCCTCGATGCGCCGGTTGGACGTCGACTTGGCGATCGCACGTGCCTGCTCGAGCGACGACCGGGCCTCGTCGTAGTCTCCTCGCTCGAGGAGCGCACTCCCGATGCCGCGGAGCGCCTGGCCGTAGACCGTCCTGTTGCCGATCACGCGCGCCAGATCCAGCGCGGTGCTCAGCGTCTTCATCGCATCGTCGGTCAAGCCGCGGTCCAGCTCGAACTCGCCGAGCTGCTGCAGCGTGATCGCTTCGGTGTCCCGATCGCCAAGCTCGCGAAGCAGCGCCAGCGCCGCGGCGAAGGTCTGCCGCGCTCGATCGGCGTGGCCCTGCGCGCCCAGGAGGTCGGCCAGGTTGCACAGCGTGATGGCCTCGTCGCGCAGACTGCCGATCTCGCGCTCGATCGCGAGTGCCGACTCGTAGTGCAGCGCCGCCTCTTCGACGCGGCCGCTCTCGTGGTAGGCGATCGCCAGGTTTCCGTGCATGCGCCCCTCGAACAGCCGGTGACCGATCGCGTGGGCGCATTCGAGGGCGCTTTCGTAGCGCGCCCGCGCCTCGTCGACGCGGCCCGACCACAGGCAGATGTTGCCCATGCGCCCGAGGGTGCGCGCCTCGAGCTTGCGATCGCCGATGGCGCGCGCACGCTCGAGCGACTCGGCGAGGCGCCCCTCGAGGCCTTCGGTAGCACCGATGCGCATGAGTGCCTCCGACAGCGTCAGGCGGGCCTGCACCGCAAGACGCTCGTCCAGCGCGGGTATCGCGAGGATCTCGTCGCCGAGCGCCACGGCGACGCCGAACGGTCCCTGCAGCGCCAGGACCTCCCACGCCGCCCGGTAGCAGGCGACCGCGGTCTCGCCGTCCGCGCGGCCGATCGCCCGGCGGCACGCCGACACCAGGTTGTCGAGCTCGCGACGCAGCGCCCGGGAGCGCTCCATCCCGCCATGAGCGAACAGCGCTTCGAGGGCAGCGTCGGTTCCGAGCGCGGCGAAGTGGCGGCCGTGACGCTCCTCCACGGCGCGCTGGCGGTCTGGCCCGAGGTCACGGCATTTCTCCGCGGCGTACTGATGGATGCTGATGTACATCCCGAAGTACGGCTCCTCGAGCTCGTGTCGCGCCGGCGCGGCCGAGGGCAGCCAGCGCCGAAGGAGGCTCTTGTCGACCAGGGCCTGCGCGATGTCGACCACCGGAGGCGCATCGGGCCACACGGACACGTCGACGATGCTTTCCGCCGCCGCGAGGGTGAAGCCGCCGTCGAACACCGAGCACTGCGCGAGCGCAGTCTGCTCCCACGCCGTGAGGAGCTGCCAGGACCAATCGATCGCCGCCCGCAGGGTCGACTGCCGGCTCACGCCCCTTCGACCGGCCAGCAGCTTGAAGCGGTCACGCAGTCGCTCGAGGAGCTGCGAAGGAGAGAGCACAGCGATGCGCGCCGCCGCAAGCTCGATGGCCAGCGGCAACCCGTCGAGCAGGCCCACGATCTCCGCGATTGCGTCGCGCTGGCGCGCATCAGCCGCGAACTCGTGCCTGACTTGCCGCGCGCGGGCCACGAACAGATCGATCGCGGGCCCATCGAGGGGCAGCGGCTCGACGGCCTGAACGACCTCGCCGGGAACGTGCAGCCGTTCGCGGCTCGTGACGATGAAGGCCGCTTCGCGTGCATCGAGCCAGCGCCCCACGGTAGCAGCGGCGTGCTGCGCTACCTGCTCAAAGTTGTCCAGGATGACGAGGCAGCGGCCACGGCCGCCGATCGCCTCGGTCAGCTGAGCGGTCGCGTCGCCGCCTCCGAGCCGCACGCCCAGCACGCTCGCGGTCGCATAGTGGATTCCGTCGATGGACGACGTGTCCGACAGATCGCAGAACCAGATACCGCCGGGCCATTCGCCCAGCGCGCCGTGCCCATACCGGATCGCGAGGCGCGTCTTGCCGGTGCCGCCGGGTCCCAGCAGCGTAAGCAAGCGCGCCCCTTGGGCGAAATGCCTGGCGATTGCCGCCAGATCCTCGCCACGGCCGACGAACGAGTCGGGCTCGGCGGGAAGGCGATGGAGGATCTCGCGCACCGGCTGCCACAGGCCGTCTCGCCGAATGACGCGGTAGGATTTGTCGCTGTCGGGCGGCGGGACGAAGCTGCACTGTGCAGCCCTGCCGATCTCGAAGACGTCGACGGGCTCGTCGATGCCCTTGAGGCGGTACTGACCGTGGCTGCGTATCTCGACGGCTGCACCGAGCGGCGTCACATCCAGGGCCGCTTTGGCAGCGGCGGTCAGGAGCGTTTGCCCGCCGCGCGCCATCGCCATCAAGCGCGATGCGAACGGAAGGGCGAGGCCGTCAGCCTCGGTGCGCCGCGCGCCCAGCGCGACGTCGTCGTCCGAGGCTTCGCGCCATGTCACGGGTCCCACGTGTATCCCCGCTCGGGCCTCGAGTCCCATCTCCGCGATCTGCGCGTGATAGTCGAGCGCGTAGAGGCAACCGTCGGCGGCGGTCTCGAACAGCATCAGCAGGCCGTCCGAGCGCGCGATCTCTCGCCCTCTGTGCTTGCGGAGCAGATCGCGTGCGCGCCGGTCATGCTCGATCCACAGGGCGGCTGCCCGCTCGTCGCCGAGGCGCTGCGTGGTCGACGTGCTGTCGACGATGTCGGTGAACAGCAAAGTGGCGTCGGCGGCCATCGGGGAGCCCGAGGCGAAGCGCACCGATTCTGGCGCAGACGACGCAGGAGGGCAACGATGGTGCCGGCGGGTCGACGTGCGGAGCCGCGATCGTGCGAGGCGACGCGTCGCGTCGCCCGTCCGGGCGGCAGGCGCGAAAAAAGGGCGCGGACTCGCGTCCGCGCCCTCCGCTGCGGGGACGACCGCCTAGAAGCTCACGCCGACGAGGTTGACCTCCTTGGGTCCGTTCCGGTTGTCAGGCGTGACGATCATGAAGCCGAGCGCCGGCGTGATCGCCCACTCGGCCGAGTTGACCGACACCGGGACCGAAGCCGTGCTGTTCGGCGGGACCACGACGAAGTTCCCGTTGGTGATCGAGCTCGAGAAGGCATTGAACGAAGCCGACGTCGTGAACGAGTCGGAGGCGGTGCCGAAGAAATCGAACGATTCCACGGTGTAGCTGAAGCGAGGGTTCGCCGGCGTCACCCCGACGTCCGCCGCCAGCACGGGAAGCAGCATCGTGGCCGAGTCGGTCGGCGCGAAGGCGAAGAAGTCCACGGCGGTGATCGCGTTGGCCTTCAGGTCGAAGACGGCCACGACCATCTGACCGTTGAACTCTGGATCAGCATCGAGCAATCCGGCATCGATATTGAAGACCGAGAAGTCCGCGACGCCGTCGCCGTTCACGTCGATGTTCACGTCGAACTGCACCCGCTCCGGCGTCGACCATGGCTCGATGTCATTGACGGCGAAGACGAGGACCTGGCCATCCGGGCTCGGGTAGGACTGCACACCGGCGGCATCGAGATCGACGATATGGTTCTTCTTGCTGCTCTTGGCCTGTAGTCCCCAGGCGTAGAAATCCGCCGTGCCCGGAATCGAGCTGCCCTTGTTGGCGAGGTTCATGTTGGCGGTCAGGCTCTTCGCCTTGATCTTCTTGCTGAGGTTCGCCGACAGGTTCGCCGAAACGCGTGAGACGAGATAGTAGGGGACGCGGAGCGCCACGCCGGCATTGTCCGAGGCGGTCACGGGCGTAAAGGTCACGAGGCCGGCGACGTCGCGGAAGTCGGTCGAATCCCCGGCGGTGGCCGCCGGAACGTTCAGCGACACGCGAACCGCGCTGGTGCTATGCGCCTTCACCTTGACCAGGCTGGCGCCGAGCACCACGTTATGCGGCGACCCCTGCTGCTGCTCGACGGTCACATTGAACGATGCGTCCGTGCTGCCGTCGTTGCGCAGCGTGATCTTGCCGCCCTTGTTGAGGTCGCTGGTGAACTCGACCACGCCGAAGTTGAGCGTCGTCGCGTCGTCGTCGGCGCTCGCGATGACCTGGGTATGCGCTACGGACGCCGCGTTGACGAGGCCCGCGCCGGCGTTGTGGGCGACGTAGCCGGCGATGGCGCCGGGGGTCGCGCTGTTGATGACGGCGGACTTGACCTGTCCGGCGGTCCACGCCGGGTGCGCCTGGCGACCGAGCGCGGACGTGCCGGCGACGTGCGGCGTCGCCATCGACGTCCCGGAGTCGGAGGTTCCCTGGGTGCCGCTTCCGACCAGCACCGACACGATCGGATCTCCGGGGGCGGTGACGTCGGGCTTGAGCAGCCCGTCGGGCAACCGCGGTCCACCGGAAGAGAACACCGCGAGGCCGGTCGGAATCTCGGGTCCTCCGCTGAGACCGACCGGGAGTCCGTCCCGTGCGATCAGCGCGGCGCCATCGGATCCTGCCGTCGTGACGAGGCCGTCGACACCGAGGAAGGGGATATCCACGAGGAACGGCTGGCCCGTGTCCGGGTTCTCTGTGATCGAGCCTTCGAACGGCGGCAGCCCGGGCGCGTTGTTGATCATCGCCACCGCGGCGGCCCCGGCCGTCTGGCCGTAGATCACGCGGTCGACGCGAGCGCAGGTCCCGCGCTGCGTCACGACCAGCTTGCCGGTGACGTTGGCGGCGAGGTACTCCGCTGGATCACAGCCAAGACTCACGCCGCCTGGCTGCGAGGCGTCCTTGAGAACGACCGCGGTCAGCGTCGCGCTCGTCACGCTCGCGGCGTTGGCGTCGAGCGTGCCGATGGTCTGCGCTGGCGTCGCTCCGACCGAGGGCAACGCGAGGTTGACCGCAGGCAGGGAGGCAGGCGTGACCGCGGCCGCCACGCCGATCCCCTTGAGGGCGTCGCCCGGCGAGGCCACGATATAACGAATGTCGCCGTCGTTGCCGGCGGCGGCGACCACGATGATTCCAGCCTTCACCGCGCTGTCGCTCGCCAGAGCGTCGGCGCTGTCGCCGGGCGCGAAATTCGTGCCCAGAGACATGTTGACGACGTCCATGTCGTTGTCGACGGCCCAGTCGAGCGCGTCGACGATGACATTGGTCGAGCCGCTGCAACCGAACACCCGCACGGCGTAGAGGTCGGCCAGCGGCGCCACGCCGGGTCCGACGAGGAACGCGCTGGTCTCGGTCGTGAGATCGTAAGGGCCGGAGTACGTGGTGCCGTTTGCCAGCACGCCGAAGCCTGCAGCCGTGCCGGCGACGTGGGAGCCGTGCCCCGCGCAGTCGAGGGGATTGGGATCGGGCTGCGGCACGGAGTCGGGATCATCGGCGTCGTAGGCGTCGCCGACCAGGTCAGTTCCGCCTTTCACTTTGGGCGCACCGGGTCCGAACAGCGATGGATCGGCTGGGGCGGTGCTGTTCGCGGCGGCCGTCTGGAACGCGGCTTCGGTTCCGGGGCCGCCGAAATCGGCGTGCGTGTAGTCGATTCCGGTATCGATGATAGCGATCTTGACCCCTTCGCCACGGAAGCCGGGCACGCCGGCCCAGGCCGCGGGCGCCTGGATTCGCGGTATCCCGACGGTGTTCTCGTGCCGATACGTGACCACGGGCCTCACGTCGATCACGCCGGGGATCTGCCGCAACGCGTCGATCCTGTCGCGGGCGATCTTGACCTTCACGCCGTTGAGCGCGCTCTGGAACGTGTTGAGGATCGTGCCGCCGCTCGCCTGGATCAGCGGAATGACCGCCTGCTGGTCGATCCTGCGCTGCGACTTGATCGCCTCCTTTTCCTGCTGGGTGAGCTTGCGCCCGGCTGCGGCCTGACGCTGGGCGACCGAGTCGCCCCCCAGCACGACCACGATGGTCCGCGGGACATGGGAAAGGCTCGCCGGCAATACGTGCGTGTTCGCGACCGGCTGAGTTGCGCGACTGAACCTCCCGGGTACCTGCGCTGCCGTGCCGGATGACACGATCGTCAGCAGGACAAGCGTTGCGACGTACCTCGAGCGACTGAGCATGAAATCCTCCCTGCAGGCGGACGGCTCCGGCGGCCGGCCTCGTTTTGTATCGCCTTATGCCGCCCGGGACCTGGACGCCTGCGATCGAGGGCGGCTTCGCGACGGTCCCGACCACCCGACCCCTGGGGCTTGTCCACGCGCACCGGAGCCGCCGGGATTCTGCCCGATGTCCGGAGCGCGCAATGTAAGCATCCCGACAGGTTGCGCTGCGGCCGTGGCGGGGGCGACTCGCCGGGAAGATGGCCGGCGCATCCAGGGGGATGGCCCCAGGGCGTCGGAGGCTCAGGATGACAAGGCGCGTACTGCTCGCGGGCGCGTCCGCCGTGATCGGGCGCCGGGTTGATACGGCTCCTGTGCGACGCCGGCTACGAGGTGATCGGCACGACGCTCTTGGAGCGCAGTGCCGAGGCCCTGCGCGTGCTCGGAGCGGCCCCGGTCGTGATCGACGTGTTCGATGCCGCGGCCGCCACAGTTTCGGGCGTCTTCAACATCGCCGAGCCCAACGCCTATGTGAGCACCGGACGGGCACGCAGCGCGCTCCAGCGGCATGCCGACCTGCGCCTGCCTGCGAGGCTCTCGAGCATGTGGACGTGAGCGGAGCCTGAGCGCCCGGACAGGACGTTTCATGACGATGGCATCGTCGTCGCTCAGGGAGCGCGGTCGAAGATTTTTCCGCTAGACTTCGTGCGTGCTCGAAACCCAGCCGCGCTCGACGGTCCGCACGATCGTCGCGAGCTTTCTGTTCACGGATCTCGTCGGCTTCTCCAAGGGAACGGCGGCCGAGCAGTATGCCGCGAAGGCGAGCTTCTCCGCGGCGCTCCGTCGGCATCTCGCACCGCTCAAGGAGAGCGACTACTGGATCAAGGACACGGGCGACGGCGCCCTGATCGCGTTCGTGTCGAACCCCGAGCACGCGCTCTACATGGCGCTCGCGCTGGCCCACGATTACGCGGCGCCGACAGGGGGTGGTGAGGCACCCGCCGCGAGCCTGCGCACCGGCCTTCACCTCGGGACGGTCAAGGAATCGATCGACGTCGAAGCGCGACGCAACTTCATCGGCGACGGCATCAATGCCGCCAAGCGCATCATGGATTTCGCGCTCCCAGGGCAGATGGCGGCATCTCGATCGTTCTTCGAGGCGATCGCAAACCTGGACGCCGCCTATGCGGCCCTGTTCCGGCACGTCGGGGCTTCGGACGACAAGCACGGCCGGGCCCACGAGCTCTACGAGCTGGCGCCCAGCGACACGGTCCTCGAGAGGCTTCGCGCCGATGTCATCGCGGAGGCGGCCGACGCAGCGCCCGCTTCAGGCGCCGCGGCCGAGCCTGCGGCCAGGCCTGCGGCCGGCGCCGCAGCGGCACCGACGCCTACCGCGCGCCGCTTCCTGCTCCTCGGCCTCGCGCTGGCCGTGGGGCTGGCGGCCATCTTCGCTTTTCTCCGCATGCGCGAGGGGGCGCCGATTTCGGGGACCGCGGCGATCGACGGGGCTGGCGCTTCCTCGAGTCCAACCGCGGCGCCCAAGGGCGAAAGCACGGCGCGTCCCTCGGCGGGCGCCGCGCCGCCGTCCAGCGCGCAGCCAAGGAGCGACTCCGCGCCGAGTCAGCCCGCCAGCCTCGCCCCGGCTGCGGCCGCGCCGCGCGCCGAGGTGACCGAGCGCCCGCCCGTCGAAGTTTCGCTGCCCGCCGCCACGCCAGCGCCTCAGAAACCCGCGGCCGACCTTCGTGTACGGACGCCCGCGCGCGCCGCGCCTTCTTCTGGCACGATGGCGAGCGAACCGTCGAGCCCGCATTGCAGCCGCATTCTGGAAAAGGCGGCGCTGGGCGAGCCGCTGACATCCGACGAAAAGAAGGAGCTCGCGAACACATGCCGCTAGCGCACGTCGTCTCGAAGGCGAACGCGTCGATCATCCTGGCCTGCCTGCTCGTCGTCGCCTGCGGCGCGCCGCCGGCGCCGGAGCGCCCTGCCGCGCCCGCCTCGGAGCTGACCTTCGACGCCGCGATCGACTACGCGGTCGACGACCTGCTCGTGCAGGCGAGGCGCCTGCCGGCGTTCGCGCCCAAGCCGCTCGGCGGCCTGGTGAAGAGCGACGAGCCGCGACCCGTGATCGCGGTCGATCCGGCGATCGACGGCAACACCGGGCAGCAGACGGTGGCATCCAAGGCCCTCGATGCGCGCCTGCTGCAACGCGCGGCAGACAAGTTCGCTCAGTTCGAGGTCGTCCCGGTGAGCGCCGCCACGCTGGGCAAGGCGCAGTTTCTCCTCGCGGGCACGCTGACTCCGCTCGATGCCTCGACCGCCGGGCGCGGAACGTTCCGCATCAGCCTGTCGCTCACCGACATCAAGACGGGATTCGTCGTCGCGCAGTCGGTGGCACGCAGCCGGGCGGAAGGCGTCGACAGCACACCGACCGCGTTCTATCGCGACAGTCCCTCCCTCACCAAGGATCGCGTCGTGGAAGGCCAGATCCGGACCGCCGAGACGCCCGCGGGCGCCGCGGCCGACGAGGTCTATCTCGCCCGCCTGCCGATGGCGGCGCTCATCAGCGAGGGCTCGCGCCTCTACGAGGCGGGCAACTACACGGAGGCGCTGCGCTACTACGAGCAGGCCGCGAGCCGGCCGGAGGGCCAGCAGCTGCGCGTGTTCAACGGGCTGTATCTGGTCAACACGCAACTCGGCCGCAACGACGAGGCCGAGAAGGCATTCGCCAAGATCGTCGCGCTCGGCCTCGCTACGAACAGCCTGTCGGTGAAGTTCCTGTTCCGTCCGGGATCGCTCGAATTCCTGAACGACCCGAAGATCAGCGGCCCCTACGCGATGTGGCTGCGCATCGTCGCGCGCGAGGTCGCCTCCTCGAAGGCCTGCCTCACCATCGTCGGCCACACGAGCAAGACGGGCAGCGAACAGTTCAACGATCGCCTTTCGTTGCAGCGCGCGGTGGCGATCCAGCACAAGATCGAGGCGCTTGCGCCGGAGACCACGGGCAGACTGCAGGCGCAGGGCATGGGGTTCCGGGAAAACCTGGTCGGATCGGGAACGGACGATCTGCGCGACGCGCTCGACCGCCGCGTCGAATTCAAGGTGCGAGGCTGCTAGCGCGCTTGCCGTCCGCGGTCTAGGCCGCTCCGGTGCGGCGCCTTCCCTCGAGATCGATGTTCCAGGGATTGTCGTCGGCACGATAGCCCGCGCGTTCCATCGCGAGACCCTGAAGGAACGTGAGGTCCGACACCGCAGCGCGCGAGAAGCCGATCGAGGTCCTGCGCGGGCTGACCAGAATCTCGCGCAGATAGGCGATCACCTTGGGCTTGCCCCAGTCGCGGACGATCGACGCGATGACCTTGGGATGCTCGCGTTCCAGCACCGAGTAGGCCGATCGCTGCTCGGCGTAGCGCAACAGGTCCTCCTCGAACGATGCTTCGTCGTCGGATGGCGGCGGGGCGGCGGCCGCGGCAGCGGCCGCGGAACGCACCGCCGGCCCGAACGTCGAGGTATTCGCGGCTTCGTCGAGCGAGCCGATCGTCGAAGGCTCTCCTCCGAACGTACCGGCATCGAACATGCTCGGCGTGTCGAGCGGGGCGAGCGATTGCGGCGGCGGCTGCCGCGAGCGAATCCGTCGCCGGGCAGACTCCAGGAGCGCAGCGAGCGGGACGAGGGCGATCAGCCATGCCCACGGTCCCCAGGGCTTCGCGGCGGGGAGCTTTGCGCTGTGCTCCGCCGCCTGCCGTGCCGCGGTCGCGCGGCGCAGATCCGCTTCCATCGTCGCGAGCGTTGCCGAGAGTTCGGCGATTCGCCGCTGCAGCACCACCGTTTCGGCCTCGAGATCCTGCCGGATCTCGGCGTCCGATTTCCCGCGAGCGATGTCGCTCGCGCTGCGCTCGGGTGTCGAGTCGGCGGCGCTGCGCGAGACGTGGAGCCGCGGCGCGGCATCCTCCCGAACTGTCCCGACGCGGGCGTTCGCCTCGACGTCTAGGGCGGCCCTCGCTGCGGAGGAGGCGGACTTCGGCGCGGCCGCTGTCGAAGTCGCGCGGGGCCGCGTGGCTTTGGCGGGTGCAGGCGGTGCGCTTCGCGACGCTTTCGCGGCGGACGCGCCTGCTCTCGCCGCGGCCGTCTCGGGGCTCGACGCGGTTGCCCGTCGCTCGAGCGGGCCGGCGACCGCTACAGGCTCGGCGACGGCAGGACGAATGCTCGGCAGGTCGAGCAGCACGGTGTACTCGCGGCGGATGCGCGATCGGCAGCCCGCCTCGACTGTGAGCGAAAGCGCCGGATCACTCGTGGTGCCATGCCCGGTCACGATGACGAACATGCCTTGCGCGCTGCGCATCAGCGCCACGCGACCGAAGGCGACCTCCGGCACGTCGCCGGCTCGGCGCGACTCGCTCGCGATCAGCCTGAAGCACTCGGGCGCGAGCTCGCCGCCCGCGAGGTCGGCATCGTTGACCAGCACAGGAATGGTGACCTGGAGCGGCTCGCCGAGCGAGGACTGCTCGCTGATCTCGCCCAGGCCCAGGGCGGAAGCGCTTCCTCCGGCGGTGGAGAATGCCCCTAGCGCGGCGCTAAGCGCCGCGATGCGAAGCAGCCGCGCGCCCCGTGCGCGTGGCTCGAACGGGTGAAGGTGGCCCATCTGCGGCATCTCGCGAAGCTCGATCCTGGTCTCCGGATGATCGGCCGGCGCCGCCGGCGCTTCACCGCGATGGAGCAGGAATCGTACCGAGGCGACGGGCCACGTCGGGCATCCGCGCTTCGTGCGCATGCGGTGCGCAGGTTGTGGAACACAGGCGCGCCACGCCCGTTCAAGGCGCTATCGCAGCAAGGCGCTGCGCGAAGCGCAGGGGAGGGCAGCCCGGCGAGTTGCTCGCGCGAGCGCCTACGGTTGGGCAGCGCGGCCGGACAGCCACGCCGCACCGCGCGCGTAGAGTCGCTGGACTTCCGGGCCGCGAAGCGTCGGCATGTCGCGCTTGACGTTGTAGCCGAGCTTGCTCTGGAGATACGCGAGATGACGATAGCCTTCGGGGAATTGCGACAGCGCGGCTGTGTCGAGACGCAGTTCTGCGCCCGGGTCGAGAACGTCGAGGCGATCCTTCTCGTAGATGGGCTGCCGCAGGACCAGGCCCCAGGCGCCGTCCCGTTGCTCGAAGAAATCGTAGAAGCGGCCGGTGCAGAGCACGTCGCAGGTCACACCGTCGATAGCCGCCCGTTGCGAGATCGTCATCCTGGTCTGGGCGATGGCGCGCTCGCCGCCGACGTCGATCGACGAGCCGCCGAGGAAGTGGAGAATGCTCACGCCCTTGTCCCAGCCTTCGCGCGTGACTTCGATGAAGCGCTCCGCCGGCCCCTGGAACCAGGTGGCCATCATCACGGCGCCGGGATGCCACACCGTCCGGAAGCGCTCCCAGTCGCCCGAGTCGCGCCAGATCATCCAGTTCTCGATGACCTGGCGGATGCGAAGCTCCTCGAGCAGCGCAGAGTCCATCGGTATCGCCTTTCGACTATGGCTGCTTCCCGGGATCGCGGACCTCGGGGAACCTGTCGAACTCGATGTTGTAGAGGAGCCCGTCGACCTTCTCGACGCGCCGGATGTACACCGTCTGGACGATATCGCGGGTTTCCGGATCGATCATGATCGGGCCGCGCGGGCTCGCGAGCTTCATTCCCTTCATGGCTGCGACCAGGCGCTCGGGGTCGGTCGAGCCCCCGGTCTTCTTGAGCGCCTCGGCGATGGCCGCCATCCCGTCATAGCCTGCGCAGGCCATGAAGTTCGGCCGCAGCTTGGTGCCGTTGGTCTCGGCGTAGGCCCTCGTGAAGGCCTTGTTCTCCGGAGAATCGTGCGCCGCCGAATAGTGGAAGCTGGTGATGAGGCCGAGCGTCGGATCCCCCATCGCCTGCAACACGCCGTCGTCGGTCAGGTCGCCGGTGGCGATGATCCGGATGCCCGCCTCCTTGAGGCCGCGCTCCTCGTAGCCCTTGATGAACGCGATGGTCTGGCTGCCCGGCGGCAGGAACACGAAGATCGCCTCCGGGCGCGTGTCCTTGATCCGCTGCAGGAACGGCGCGAAGTCCGGATTGGTGAGCGGTGTCCGCACGCTCGCGACGACGTCGCCGCCCACCGCCTTGAACGCCTTGACGAACGTCGTCTCCGCGTCGATGCCGGGGCCGAAGTCCGAGACCAGCGTGAAGACCCTCTTGATGCCGTTCTTCGCGGCCCACTGCGCGATAGGCTGCGTATCCTGCGGCAGCGTGTGCGACAGGCGGACGATGTAAGGCGAGCGCGTCGTGATCACGGAGGTCGCGGCGTTCATGATCACCATCGGCTTCTTCGCTTCCGCCGAAAGCGGCGCGACGGCCAGGGCATTGGGCGTCAACCCGAAGCCGGCGAGGATATCCACGTTGTCGCGCGTGATCAGCTCCTGCGCCAGCCGCTTCGCGACATCCGGCGACGGGCCGGTCGTGTCCTTGACCAGGATCTCGATCTTCCTGCCTCCGAACGTATCGCCATTCTGCTTCAAGTAGGTCTTCATCCCGCCGAGGATCTGGGCGCCGTAGTCGGCGAAGGGGCCCGAGAACTCGGCGACGACCCCGATCTTCACCGTGCCCTGCGCCAGGCCCGGCCCGGCGGCCGACAACAGCATTGCCGCCAACACCAGGCGCGCGTGTGTCGCGATCCATGCCATCACGATCCCTCCTCCCTCGCGTCAGACCGATGTCTCTTCGCGCCAAAGCCCGAGGGCCTTCTGCGCGGGACGATCGGAGTAGCTGAACAGCACGGCATCCTCGGCCGCCTCGTGCGCGACGGGACACCACGACGGTACGACGAACACGTCGTGGGCTTCCCAGTCGAAGCTGCGCTCGCCGACGCGGCTTCGCCCACGGCCCTCGACGACGCAGTACACGGTGCCGTCGGTCGCGCGGCAGGGACGACCCTTGAAACCGTGCGGCAGCAACTGGATGAAGGCCCCGATCGTGGGCATCGGATAGCCGCCGGTCGCCGGGTTCGCGTACTGCATTTTGAATCCGTGGCTCGGGTGCGGCTCGGTGCCCGCGCGGATCGTCGCCAGCGCCTCGCGGGTGCGGTCATAGGGATAGTTGAAGATCGGCGTCGTCGCGGATCCGGGCTCGTGCTCGAGTGGAAGCAGGTTTGCTCCGAAGCGGGCGAGCGCAGCGCCTTCCGGACGGCCGACCGGCTGCGATTCCTCGGGGTAGCGCTCGGCGAAGCCGGTGTCGAAGAACGCGACCATGGGAATGTCCAGCCCGTCGAGCCACACGACCGGAGCGTCTCCGGGGTTGCCGTGATCGTGGAAGGTCCACGACGGGGTGATGATGAAATCACCCGGGTGCATGGTGGTGCGCTCGCCGTCGACCGCGGTGTACGCGCCTTCGCCCTCGACCACCATGCGCAGCGCCGATTGCGTATGACGGTGGCTGGGAGCCACTTCGCCGGGAAGGATGATCTGCAGTCCCGCATAGAGGCTGTGTGTAATCGACGACGCGCCGCGCAGTCCCGGATTCTCAAGCACCAGCACGCGGCGCTCGGCCTCCCTCGCGGTGATCAGCCGTCCGGCCTCCATGAGATAGGGCCGCACTTCGCGATAGCGCCACAGGGCAGGAGCGCAGGCCGGGGCAGGCTGCGGCGGCACGAGAGCGCCGAGGGTCTCCCATAGCGGCGTGAGGTTGTGCGGGTCGATGCGCGCGTAGAAAGCCCTGCGCTCGTCGGTTTGCTCGGCCTTGGCGAACAGCATGATCGCGTCTGCTCCGGGCGGAATTCTCGCACACCGCCGCGAGCATCCGGGAGGGACGCCAACGCTTCCACGCAGTCCAGGCGCGTGCGCGCGCCGCAGCGCGCTCTAGCGCCGCGGGACGACGTAGGGGGGACTGGGCGCGCCGCCGCGCGCGTGATCGTGGTGATGATCCACGCGCGGGCGATGCGGATGCCGCTGATCCGGCGCGTAGCCGTACCCGGCGACCGGGTACGTGTAGTAGCCGTAGTCCGAGTCGTCGTCGTCGGCTTCGGCTCCGCCGCGCATCGGCGCCACGACCACGCTCCGGGCCGCGATGCGTTCGGCGGTCAAGCGCTGCGCGGCGCTCTGGTCGAGCGCGTCGCGGACGCGCTCGAGACGAGCGACCGCGGCCGGATCGGCGTCGCCCGGGCTGACCTCGAACGCCGAGCCTTCCTTGCAGGGGATGTCGGTATAGACCACTTCGAGATGCGCATCGAGGCAGCGATACACGGTCGTGCTGGCCGCGTGCGCAGGTCCGCCGACGATGCCGAGGCCGACGAGCGAGAGGACCAATGCGCCTGACTTCGCCATCGAGATCCGGGTCCTGTCGGTCAAGTTCTTTCTCCGACGCATCGCCTGCCGCAACGTGCGACTTCGCAAGCGAGCGAACACGTCACGAAACGATTCTACTCCCGCCCGCATGTCACCGAGCGCTCGCCGGGCGCCGGTCGACGCGCGCGCCGACCGGCGCTGCGCCGCCACGGTTCCCGTGGGCCCCCGGCCGTACCGCGTACGGCGCCTGACTAACGTCCTGCGGCACTCCGCTCAGCCCGGGCTATCGACGGCGGTACGGTCGTCGGCCGGCCGCGAGTGTAGGGGAGCGGCCGGGACGCAAGCTGCGGGACAGCTCGGACTGGAGGATCGCCATCGGCTAAATCATATTTTAATCAGTATATTGTAGACGTATTATGATCTGAATTCTCGATGTCAGTGGGGGTCGCCTCGCCCGGGCCGTGGATCCGTGCTATGCTGTTGTCATAAGGACAGGCACGGCCGGACGGAGCGGGCACGGGCGTTGCGTCAGCGGTGCGTCAGGCGGACAGCCCGCCGACGGCAGTGGGCCTGTATTTCGGCCGAGCCGGGGGCGTGGTGCGAGCGGGGCTTGGGAGGGCTATCGCGTGCGGCAACGCACGGCAATGGAGAATGCGATGAGAGCAAGGAATGCCTGCGCTTCGGCGCGATGGATGGGTCTGTGGGCCGTGCTGGGTATCGGCGCGGCGCTGCTGGCGTGGCCGGCGAAGCCACACGCGGCGACGTTCACCTACAACAGCCCGAGCTGCACCGGCTTCACCGTATCGGGGACGGCGCCGAACCAGACGATCACCTGCAACTCGACCACGACCGGCGCCCTGCCGACGTGCGCTCCCACGGTGGATAACCCCTCGCCCAGCGGCGGCCAGACGGTGACCGTCACCGCGAATTGCAGCAACTCGCCCACGACGTGGGTGTGGACGGGCGGAGGATGCGCGAGCAAGACGACGGGAAGCTGCCAGATCACCAAGGCTTCGCGCACCACCGTCACGATCACGGTCAAGGCGACCAACACTTCCGGCACCGGCTCGACCGCGCAGATCAGCATCAGCTGGAAGTAGCCGGCGTCAAGACGCCAAGCCGCGAGCCCGACGGCTCGCGGCGAGTGTCGCGTCGACACCCGCGCGAAGGCTCGCGCAGCGTCGCGCGCCGGCCGCAGACTTGCGCGGTCGATCGCCGCGCAGTGTTAGACGAGGGACTCGCGCGTCGTATCATAGCGACGCATGAGCAAGCCTCCGCGGCGCCTTCGCCGGGCCGAGCTTCCGATCGACACCCGCGCACTCGCGCAATTCCTGATCGGCAAGACGCTCGTCCGTGACCTTCCCGCAGGAAGGATGAGCGGCCGCATCGTCGAAACCGAGGCGTACGTGATCGGCGACGCCGCGTGCCACGCGTTCCGCGGCATCACCCCGCGCAACCGAACGCTGTTCCTCGAGCGCGGTCACGCCTACGTCTACTTCATCTACGGCTGCTGGCACGCGCTCAACGTCGCCGGCGAGAAGGCGGGCGTCGGCGCGGGCGTCCTGGTACGGGCGATCGAGCCGGTGGAAGGGATCGAGTTCATGCGCCGGCGCCGCAGCGGCGGCCGCACGCTCGACCTCGCTCGCGGCCCGGGGCGGCTCGCGACGGCCCTGGGCATCGACCGGCGCCTCGACGGAACGGACCTGTGCGCAGCCGGGCCGCTATGGCTCGGCGACGAGCTTCGGCCGCCCGGACGCATCGCGCGCAGTCCCAGGATCGGTCTGCGCCGCGAGATCGAGCGTAAGCTTCGCTTCTTCGAACGCGACAATCCCTACGTCAGCGGTCCCCGGGCGGCGGCGTAGCGCCGGTCCGCAAACGCCTCCGTCGTCAAGCAAGGAACCGTTCATGTCCTCCGGCACTTCGCAGATCCCGGCGGCACGGCCGCGCCGATCGGGCAGCTACCTCTATTACCGGCACGCGCTGCCGGTGCGGCTGATGCACTGGATCAACGTCGTCGCGCTCACGATCCTGCTGCTGAGCGGCCTCAACATCTTCAGCGCGCACCCGGCGCTCTACTGGGGAAAATCCTCCTACACGGGACGCGGACCGGTTTTCCAGATTGGCGCTCGCGAGGACGACGGCGGCAACGCGGTGGGCGTGACGCACATCTTCGGGCGCGACTTCGTCACGACCGGCTTCCTCGGCGCGTCCACCACGTCGGACGGCGAGGTGATCGAGCGCACCTTCCCCGCGTGGCTCACTATTCCCGACAGCCGCTGGCTCGCGATGGCGCGCCGCTGGCATTTCTTCTTCGCCTGGGTCTTCGTCATCAATGGCCTGTGCTACGTCGCGTATTCGATCGGGAGCCGGCACCTTGCCCGCGATCTCGCACCGGACCGCACCGACTGGCGCTCGATCGGCCGCTCGATCGTCGATCACCTGCGCCTGAAGCACCCCGTGGGCGAGGCCGCGAAGCGCTACAACGTGCTGCAGAAGCTCACCTACCTCACGGTGATCTTCCTGCTGCTGCCGCTTACGATCCTGATGGGCATGGCGATGTCGCCTTGGCTCGACGGGCTGCTGCCGGGCTGGGTCGACCTGGTCGGCGGCCGGCAGAGCGCTCGCACGCTCCACTTCATCGCCGCGTGGCTGATCGTCGCCTTCGTGCTGATCCACGTCGTCGAAGCGATCATCGCCGGCTTCTGGAACGAGCTCCGGTCGATGATCAGCGGCCGCTACCGCGTCGAAACGGAGGCGATCGATGAAACTGCGCGCTAGGAGCTCGCGGCGGAGATTTCTCGCGCGCGGCGTCGGCGCCGCCGGCGCGGCGATGCTTTCGGGTTGCGACGCGCTGTCGCACACCGAGTGGTTCCCCAAGGTCCTCGCCGCCGGCGAAACCTTGAACCGCAGCGCGCATCACCTCATCGGTCGCCGGGCGATGGCGCAGGAATTCAGCACCGCCGACCTTTCGCCGGATTTCCGCAGCAACGGCACCTCGATGCCCAACAACCCGGCGTACCAGGCGCTCGCCGCCGCGTCGTTCGCGGACTACCGTCTCGAGGTCGGCGGTCTCGTGCAGCGGCCGGCCCGATTCTCGCTCGCCGAGCTGCGCGCGCTCCCGAGCCGTACCCAGATCACGCGGCACGATTGCGTCGAGGGCTGGAGCGCGATCGCCAAGTGGAAAGGCGCAAGGCTCGCCGCGCTGCTCGACAGCGTCGGCGTCAAGCCGGAGGCGCGCTACGTCGTGCTCCACTGCGCGGATCCCATGGAGGAGGACGGCACGGGACTGTACTACGAGAGCATCGACATGGACGACGCGATGCACGTCCAGACGCTGCTCGCCTATGAGCTCAACGATCGGGCGCTGCCGATCAAAAACGGCGCGCCGATCCGGCTTCGAGTCGAGCGGCAGCTCGGCTATAAGCACGCCAAGTACGTGCTGCGCCTCGAGCTCGTGGAAAGCTTCTCCCGGATCGCCGGCGGGATGGGCGGCTACTGGGAAGATCAGGGCTACGAGTGGTACGCCGGAATCTGACCGTACCGGCACCGGCGATTCCGTAGTCTACGAAGCGCCGCGCGCGGTTGACGCGGCGACGAGCGGCGGCGACACTGCGCGCTTTCGCTGTTGCCGCCATGCCGAGCGTCCGCTTCGACCGCTTCTATCGCTATCAGGAGCTGAGCGAAATCCTGCAGGCGTTCGCCGCGGAGCATCCGCGGCTCGTGGGCATCGAGTCGATCGGTCGCAGCCACGAGGGCAGGGACATCTGGCTGCTCACGCTCACCAATCGCGCGACCGGAGAGGCCGCCGACAAGCCGGCATTCTGGGTCGACGGCAACATCCATTCGACCGAGGTCGCCGCGTCGGTCGCTGCGGTCTATTTCCTGAAGTACCTGCTCGACGGCTACGGCCGCGACCCCGACGTGACGCGCGCGCTCGACACCCGTGCGTTCTACATCTGCCCTCGTATCAACCCCGACGGCGCGGAATGGGCGCTCGCCGACGAGCCCAAGTTCGTTCGCTCGAGCACGCGCAGCTACCCCTACGAAGAAGACCCGATCGAGGGCCTGACGGTCGAGGACATCGACGGCGACGGGCGCATTCTGCAGATGCGTGTCCCGGATCCGAACGGCCTGTGGAAGCCGCACCCGCAGGAGCCGCGGCTGATGGTGCGGCGCGAGCCCGCCGAGGTCGGGGGGACGTACTTCCGGATCCTGCCCGAGGGCCGCCTGGAGGGCTACGACGGTTTTACCTTGAAGATTAAAAGACCTCGACAGGGCCTTGACCTGAATAGAAATTTCCCTGGAAACTGGCGGCAGGAATTCGAACAGCTCGGCGCCGGCCCTTTCCCGACTTCCGAGCCGGAGGTCCGGGCCGTCGCGGACTTCGTCGTCGGGCATCCGAACATCATCGGAGGCGTGGCCTTTCATACCTGGGCGGGCGTGCTCCTTAGGCCGTTCGATCACCTCCCCGACACGGAGATGCACGCCGAGGATCTCTGGCACTACCAGCGCGTCGGCACGAAAGGAACCGAGCTGACCGGCTACCCGGCGATCTCCGTCTACCACGAGTTCCGCTATCACCCGAAGCAGGTCATCGGGGGCGCGTTCGACTGGGTCTACGACCACTTCGGGATGTTCAGCTGGGTCGTCGAGATCTGGAGCCCGATGCGCGAGGCGGGGATCGAGAAATATCTCTACATCGACTGGTTCCGCGACCATCCGATCGAGGACGACCTCAAGCTTTTCCGCTGGAGCGAGGAGAAGCTCGGTGGCAAGGCACACGTTGACTGGAAGCCGTTTCGCCACCCGGAGCTCGGACCCGTCGAGATCGGCGGCTGGAACCGCTTCCACGCGTTCGGCAACCCGCCCCTCGATCGGCTCGAGGCCGAAATCGCCCGCTTCCCGAAGTGGCTGCTGTGGCAGGCGCTGCTGTCGCCGAGGATGGAGCTGGTCGAGGCGTCGGCGAAACCGGTCGGCAGCGGCGCCTGGCGGGTCCGGATCGTGGTCCAGAACACCGGCTGGCTTCCGAGCTACGTGAGCAAACGGGCGCTGGAGCGCAAGGTGGTGCGCGGCGTGATCGCCGAGATCGCGCTGCCTGCCGGCGCGGAGCTCGCGAGCGGGAGGCGCCGCGAGGACATCGGCCAGCTCGAGGGCAAGGCCTACAAGCACACGGGCGTTTCGTTCTGGCCGGATTATCATGTGACCGACGACCGCGCGAAGGTCGAGTGGATCGTGCGCGGCCGGGTGGGGGACCGCATCGACCTCGTCGCGCGGCACGAGCGGGCCGGAACGATTCGAACATCCGTGGTGCTGGAGTGAACGGAGAGCAGAAGAAGATGGCGCGCGTCGTCGGCTTCGGGGGACTTTTCTTCAAGTCGCCCGACCCGGAGAAGCTGCTCGCCTGGTATGCGAAGTGGCTCGGCATCGGCGACGGCAAGTCCTCCGTCGAGTTCGCCGCGGGGACGCTGCCCTCGCGTTCGATCACGTTGTGGAGCCCGTTTCCCGGCAATACGGACTATTTTCGTCCGTCGCCCCGCGACTTCATGTTCAACCTGATCGTCGACGATCTCGACGGTGCGCTGGGCCAGGTGCATCTCGGCGGTGCACAGGTCGTCGGCGAGGTCGAGGAGCACGAATACGGACGCTTCGGCTGGTTCGTCGACCCCGACGGAAACAAGGTCGAGCTCTGGCAGCCGCCTGGGCGCAGCGTCGAAGGCGAGGGCGGCGGTGGCGCAGAGTAGGGCGCTCCGCGGCCTGCGGCGAGGCGTCCGGCTCGCGACGATGGCCGGGTTCCTCGCGCCGATCGCGTGCACGGTCCCTGCGGCGCCGTCCGGCCGCGCCGGGCTCTCGCGCATCGACCACATCATCGTGATCTACGCCGAGAACCGCAGCTTCGACAACCTGTACGGGCTGTTCCCGGGCGCCAGCGGGCTCGCCGATGCGACGCCGGCGCAATACACGCAGGTCGATCGCGACGGCAGGACGCTGTCGCACCTGCCGCCCGTATGGAAAGGCAACGAGCCGGACCCTGCGTTTCCCCGCGATCTGCCCAACCGCCCCTTCCGAATCGACGGGCCGCCGATCAACCTGCCGCTGACCGAGCGCACGCGCGATCTCGTCCACAAGTATTACCAGCAGCAGGAGCAGATCGACGGAGGCCGCAACGACCGCTTCGCCGAAGTGTCGGACGCCGGCGCGCTCACGATGGGCTACTACGACGGCTCGAAGCTGCCGATGTGGAAGTGGGCGCAGGAATACACGCTCGCGGACAATTTCTTTATGGGCGCCTTCGGCGACTCGTATCTCAATCACTTCTGGCTGATCTGCGCGTGCACGCCGGCCGATCCCGCCATGCCGCCCGCGAAGCGCGCACAACTCGAGGCGAACGGCTGGCTGAAGCGCGCGGCCGGCTCGCCGCCGTCCGCGCTCGACGGTCCTGCGCTGTTCACTGCGGGCGAGTTCACGCCGGACGGCTATTCGGTGACCAACCAGCAGGCGGCCTACCAGCCGAGCCGCGTGCCGCCGGACCGGGGCGGGGACCCGCGCTATGCCGGGATGTCCGGGTACACGCTGCCCCCGCAGACCATGAAGACGATCGGCGACACGCTCTCCGCCAAGGGGATTTCCTGGGCGTGGTATGCCGGTGGCTGGGATCTTGCGCTCAAGGACGGGATGCAAGATCCGGCGGCGAAGCGACAGGTCATCTACAACAACGAGCCCGGATCGCCTTATTTCGTCGTGCATCACCAGCCCTTCAACTACTTCGCCAGGTTCGCGCCGGGTACGGCGGATCGCGCCGAGCACCTCAAGGACTATACCGACATGGTCGCAGCGATCGACAGGGGAGATCTGCCGCAGGTGGCGCTGTACAAGCCCGCGGGCCGCTTCAATGAGCACCCGGGCAACACCGACGTGATGTCGGGCGACATCCACATCAGCGAGCTCGTGGCGAGGATCAAGGCGAGCCCGATCTGGTCGTCCTCGGTGATCATCGTCACGTACGACGAGAACGGCGGATTCTGGGACCACGTCGCGCCGCCCAAGGCGGATCGATGGGGTCCGGGAACACGCATCCCTGCGATCATCATCTCGCCGTTCGCGAGACGCGGCTACGTCGATCACACGTCCTACGATACGACGTCGATCCTCAAGCTCATCACGCGCCGCTTCGATCTCGAGCCGCTGCCGGGCGTCCGGGCGAATGCCGGCGACCTAACCGCCGCTTTCGACTTCGGGGGCTGAAGCGGCCCCACGGGCGGAGAGCGCGGCCGGCAGGAGCCGGTTCGCGTCGGCAGGTCGGGTTTCGCCCGCCCTGAACCCTTGATTCGAGTGCGTATAATTTATATTATGTCAAATTAAATGCGGCCCCCTGTGGCGGCCTGGGATTCAAGTCGGAGCAATGTCCCCCGAGGCCACCGCCCTCTCCGGACAGCGGCGATCTAGGCGCCAGCGGTCCGCAGAGACGATCGCGGCATCGGCCCGCAGACCGAAAAGGCCAGCATGGCTACCGGTCCTCGCGCCTTCCCGGCCGCCCTGGGACGCGAGCTCTATGTCTCGCTCGGGACGGGCTGCGGGACATTCCGGCGCAACAGGTGCTCCCGCCCCCGACCTCAACCTTGCCGGCGCCGACGGAACCCGAGTCCGGCCAAGCCTAGACCGAGGAGGCCCAGGGTAGCCGGCTCCGGCACCGCTCCGACCGTGGCCGTGAAGGTCAGTGAATCATTGCCGGTCAACTGCACCGAGCCACCACCTACAAACGCGAAGCTGCCCGCGCCGAACGTCGGCGTGAGGTCGGAAGTCTTGGTAAGCGGGCCGAAGGAGGTGGAGAGGTCGTAGCCGAGGAGTGACGCATCGACGAAGCCGAGACCGTTATCGAATGTCGCGTTGTAGAAATCAATGTTCGGGGAACAGGTAAAGGGAGGAAGACAAGCGTCGTCGCTCGCGTTGGACTCGACCGTGCTGGTTGGGACCAGCGTTGCGCTGAAGGATCCTTCGGTGAAAGTCCCGCTCACGTTTTGGAGCTTGAAGAAGGGAGCTCCGCTCGTATCGCCGTCGTGTCGCCAGTGAAGACGAATGTGAACGGCGTGCCCGGAGGAAAAGCGGGCTCCTTGCCGTCGCTATCGACAACGATGTTTCCACCCGTTCCCGTGAACGTATAGGTTACGAGAGTGGCGTGCGCTGCACCTGCGATGCCAAGCCCCAAAGTGCCTATAGCCAGAACGCCGCGCACTGATATGTTCACAACCGCCCCCCTATGTCGTCAGATCGACCGAGCGCGAGCAATACCCGAGCCAAGCCCGGAAGTGACTGATATGCAAGCGATCTTCTTCCCGATGAGCGTGCGAGCTGTAAAGCAGCTCGACGCCCAAGACGATGACGGCGGCGCGTTCCTGGCACGACGCTGACGCCGCGGAAAGGACAATAAGGGCCCGCGGCGCTGCAAGCCCGGCCGACCGCTCGACGCCCGAGGAGCGCAGGCGCATGGTCGCGTTCCTTGCGGCGACCTAGAGCCCCCGCACGCAGAAGCGCGCGATCGCATCGAGCACCGCGTCGTCTTCGCCGGCCGGTGCGGCGCAGCTCACGCTGAGCCCGGGGAGCCGCTCGCGGAGCGCGGCGACACGCTGCGGCAGGTCGCGGCGCAGATGTCCTCCCTGGCCGAAGAACACGGGCACGATGCGAATCGCGTCGGCGCCTTCCTGCGCAAGGTCGCCGGCGGCCGTTTCGAGATCGGGCTCCATCAATTCGAGAAACGCGAGCCGCACCGGCGTTCCCGGCGCCAGCGCGCGCACGCGCTCGACGAGCGCGTCGAACGGTGCGCGCCATCCGTGGTCGCGAGCGCCATGCGCGAAAAGGATCAGCCCCGTTGGCATGCGCCTGCCGCATGCAACTGCGCGCCGCATCCTGCGGCGCGCGTCTTAGCTCCCTGCGCTATCAGGTAATCGCCAAGCATTCCTTGGCCGCTCCCCGGCCGGCCGGTACGCTCATCGTCGTTCCGGAGCCTCGAATGTACCGTTACGACAGCTACGATCAGCGGATGCTCGACGAGCGCGTCGCGCAGTTTCGCGATCAGACGCGGCGTTTTCTCGCAGGCGAGCTGACCGCGGACGAGTTTCGCCCGCTCCGGCTGCAGAACGGCCTGTACATCCAGAAGTACGCGCCGATGCTGCGCATCTCGGTTCCCTACGGCCTGCTCTCGTCGACGCAGCTGCGCATGCTCGCCCATGTCGGTCGGAAGTATGACAGAGGCTACGGCCACTTCACCACGCGCCAGAATCTGCAGTTCAACTGGCCGAGGCTGGAGGACGTGCCGGACATCCTCGGCGAGCTTGCCACGGTGCAGATGCACGCGATCCAGACCAGCGGCAACTGCGTGCGCAACATCACGACCGACCACTTCGCCGGCATCGCCGCCGACGAGATCGTCGATCCGCGTCCGTATGCCGAGCTGGTGCGGCAGTGGGCCGCGTTCCATCCGGAGTTCGCCTACCTGCCGCGCAAGTTCAAGATCGGGCTGTGCGGCTCGCCGATCGACCGCGTCGCGACGCTCGTGCACGACATCGGCTTGCACGCCGTCGAGAGCGACGCCGGCGAAGTCGGGTTCCGAGTGCTGGTCGGAGGCGGACTGGGCCGCACGCCGATGCTCGCGCACCTGATCCGGGACTTCCTGCCTCGCGGGGAGATCCTCACTTACCTGGACTCGATCCTGCGCGTATACAACCGCTTCGGCCGTCGCGACAACAAGTGGAAGGCGCGAATCAAAATCCTGGTCAAGGAGATGACGCCCGAGGTCTTCGCGCGCCACGTCGAGGCCGACTGGGAGCGCTCGCGCGGCGGCCCGGCAACCGTTCCGCAGGAAGAGATGGCACGGCTCGCGGATGCCTTCACCCCGCCGCCCTACGAGCGGCTCTCGGGCGACGACGCGGGCGTTCGAGCGGCGATCGCCGACAACCGCTCCTTCGGCAACTGGATCAGGCGCAATGTGTTCCCGCACAAGGTTCCGGGCTACGCGGCCGTAACCTTGTCGCTCAAGCGGACCGGCGTGCCGCCGGGCGACGTCAGCTCCGACCAGATGGACGCCGTGGCCGACCTCGCCGACGCTTACAGCTTCGGCGAGCTCAGGATCTCGCACGAGCAGAACCTGGTCTTCGCCGACGTGCAACAGTCCGCGCTGCCGGCGCTGTGGGGCAAGCTCAAGGCCCTCGGCTTCGCTACGCCGAACGTGGGGCTCCTCACCAATATCGTTTGCTGCCCCGGCGGTGACTTCTGCTCGCTCGCCAATGCCAAGTCGATCCCGATTGCCGAAGCCATCCAGCGCCGCTTCGACGATCTCGACTATGTCCACGATCTCGGCGACATCGACCTCAACATCTCCGGCTGCATGAACGCCTGCGGCCACCACCATGTGGGCAACATCGGCGTTCTTGGCGTCGACAAGAGCGGCGAGGAGTGGTACCAGGTCTCGATCGGCGGCTCGCAAGGCGAGTCCGCGTCGCTCGGCAAGGTGATCGGACCGTCGTTCGCGGCCGGCGAAATGCCCGACGTCGTGACTAAGCTCATCGATGTCTACGTCGAGCGCCGTCACGAGGACGAGCGTTTCATCGACACTGTGCGCAGGCTCGGGCTCGAGCCGTTCAAGGAGCGCGTGTATGCCGCGGCTCATTAAGGACGGCGCGGTCGTCGACGACCGCTGGGCGCTGCTGCGCGACGCGGCTTCGCTCGACGACCTGCCCGCCGATGCACCGGTCATCGTGCCGCTGCCGCTCTGGCGCGCGCAGCGCGAGGCGCTGCGCGCGCGGTGGGACACCGGCGTCTGGCTCGAGCCCGGCGACGACCCGGATCTCCTCGCGGCGGACTGCTCCGCCCTGCCGCTCATCGCGGTCGACTTTCCCCAGTTCACCGACGGTCGCGGCTACTCGACGGGACGCCTGCTCCGCGAGCGCTACGGCTTCGCCGGCGAGCTGCGCGCGATCGGCGACATCCTGCGCGACCAGCTCTACTACCTGGCGCAGTGCGGCTTCGATGCCTTCGCGCTGCGCGCCGACCGCGACCCGGAAGACGCGCTCAAGAGCCTCGCCGATTTCAGCGAAAACTATCAGGCGACATGCCTCCGTCCCGTGCCGCTGTTCCGGCGGCGCGCCCTCGCGCCGTCTTCGCCCCCGGTACCGAAGGCCACATGCTCACCAGCGCGCGCATAGCCGAGCTGACGACACGCCTGCGGCGCATCGCGGCGCGCCATCCCGCCGCGGGCCTCGCCAGCAGCTTCGGCCCCGAGGACATGGTTCTTACCGATCTCGTTGCGCGCCACGCGCTGCCGATCGGGGTGTTCAGCCTCGACACCGGACGGCTGCACGACGAGACCTATGCACTGATGGACCGCGTCCGCCAGCACTACCGCCTGCCCATCGAGCTCTACTACCCCGACCCCCGGGAGCTCGAGGCCTACGTCCGCGCTCAGGGCGTCAACGCGTTCTATCGCAGCGTCGAGCTGCGCCAGCGCTGCTGCGCCATCCGCAAGTCCGGACCGCTTGCCAGGGCGCTGGCGGGACGCGACGCCTGGATCACCGGCCAGCGCCGCACGCAGTCGGTGACGCGGCGCGAGCTCGACTTCGAGGAGTACGACGCCGCACACGAGCTGCCGAAGTTCAATCCGCTCTTCGACTGGAGCGAGGACGAGGTCTGGGGCTACGTCCGCTCGCACGGCGTGCCTACGAACGAGCTCCATGCGCGCGGCTATCCGAGCATCGGCTGCGCGCCTTGCACGCGGGCGGTCGAGCCGGGCGAGGACGTGCGCGCCGGCCGCTGGTGGTGGGAAGATCCGGATCACAAGGAATGCGGGTTGCATCGCCGTCCCGTTCGCGTCCCCGTCCGCCAAGCGCGCCCGGAGGCCTCGTGAGCGGGCCATCGACGGGCACGGTGTACCTCGTCGGGGCGGGACCCGGCGCGCCGGACCTGCTGACGCTGCGCGCGGCGAAGATCCTGGAGGGGGCCGACATCGTGTTTCACGATGCGCTGGTCCATCCCGATACGCTCGCCCTCGCCGCACGCGCCGAGAAGGTTCCCGTGGGCAAGCGCTGCGGCAGGCACTCGACCGCGCAGAGGTTCATCAACAAGCGGCTCGTCGATGCGGCCGGGCAGCATTCGATCGTCGTGCGCCTCAAGGGCGGCGATCCGATGCTCTTCGGGCGTGCGCAGGAAGAAATCGCGGCGCTCGAAGCCGGCGGCATTCGTTACGAAGTCGTGCCCGGCGTCACCGCCGCGCTGGCGGCGGCCGCGGAGCTGAGCACGTCGCTCACGCAGCGCGGCGTCGCGCGCAGCGTCGCTCTCGTCACGCCGCGCGTGGGTGAAGGCGAGCCGCCGAGCGAATGGGCCCGCGGCCTTGCCGCGGTCGACGCCGGCGCGATCTACATGGGGGTCGGTCAGGCCGACGAGATCGCCTCCGCGCTGATTGCCGCGGGCAAGCCGCCGACCACGCCGATCGCGATCGTCGAGAACGCCTCGCTTCCCGAAGCGCGCCGAGTCTTCGCCACGCTGGCCTCGCTGCCCCGGTTCGGAAGGCAGTTCGCGGGTCCGGCGGTGATCCTCATCGGGCCGCAATATCGCGCGCGCGCACAGGTAGTACAGGACAGCGCCGGGCACGATGCCGATCCCGCAGTCCGCCGGGCGGCCGGAAGCGGTGCGGGCTGATCGTCTCCGCCGCGCCGGACGCTCCGTCATTGACTCGCCACGCCGGGCCTTTCGCTCGCGCGCCCGGCGGCCGCGGCTTGTAGTGCCCATCACCAGGCAGCGCCGCTTCTACTGACCCTTTCTTCGCGCGGCCGTTGCGCGGCGCGGAGGGCCTTGGTAGAGTAATCGCGTAATGTGGATAATGTTGATCCTATTAGTATACATTATGACCTCCCGATGAAGCTTTCGAAGAAGAGCGAATACGGCCTGCGCGCCCTGATCGAGCTCACGAAGAGCGATGGCCGGCCGGTCACGCGGCAGGAGATCGGCGAGCGCCAGAACGTTCCGGTGGTCTTTCTCGCGCACATTCTGCTGCGCCTCAAGCACGCCGGCCTCGTGGCCAGCGCGCGAGGCGTCCAGGGGGGCTACCTCCTCATCAAGCCGCCGTCCAAGGTGAGCCTCGGGCACGTCATCCGAGTCCTCGACGGACCGCTCGCGCCGATCGGCTGCGTCAGCAAGACCGCTTACCACAAGTGCCTGGACTGTCCCTATGCGGCGAAGGCCCACTGCCCGCTGCAGCACGTCATGGCCGGGGTGAGAAACGCGATCGCCGACATCCTGGACAACTACAGCCTCGAAGACTTCACCGCCGGGACGACCGGTCCGCGCCGATCGAAGGCGGGACGCGGGAACGCTCGCCGCAAATCGGAGACCTGAGATGCTCTCGATCGAAACCGCAGTCCTCGTTCTCGCCGCGATCACCCTGCTGGCGGCCTTCGTCAACGGCGCGCTGGGCTACGGGTTTTCCTCGCTCACGGTGCCGGTGGCGCTCGTGTTCTACACCAACCGGGTGCTGAATCCCGCGCTGGTGGTCATCGAGGTCTTCATCAACCTGTACGTGCTCTTCATCAACCGCGAGAGCGTTCCCGTGGTGTGGAAGCGCGTGCTTCCCATTCTCATTGGGCTGCTCCCGGGCGTGGCGATCGGAAGCTATCTCCTCGCCTCGCTGCATCCCGGCTGGATCAAGCTCTCGACATACGCGATTCTGCTTCCTCTCATCCTCGTTCAGGCCGGCGGCCTGCGGAGGCCGATCCGGTCGGAACGGGCGATCGGCCTGCCCTTCGGCGTGGGGCTCGGCTTCCTGTATTCGGTCACCACGATCTCCGGACCGCCGCTTGCGATACTCTTCAACAATCAAGGCCTCGTCAAAAAGGAGTTCCGTGCCGGCCTCGGCCTGATTCGCGTCGCCGAATCGACGCTGACCGCGATCGTCTATTTCCATCTCGGCCTGTTTGCCGCGGAGAGCCGGAGCCTGCTCTGGACGATCGTCCCGAGCGTCCTGGTGGGCATACCGCTCGGCGCCTACCTCATACGGCGGCTCGATGCCGAGACGTTTCGCCGGATCTGCATGAGCTTCGATGCCTGGGTCGTCGGATTCGGCTTGTCCCGGGTGCTGATCGAGCTGAAACTGATCGACAGCCCCTGGGCCTACGCCGTCATGGCGCTCGCCATCCTGATCGACACCTCTCTCCTGTACGTCTTCTTCAAGCACCGCAAGCCGGTTGCGAGTAGCGTCCCCACGCCCGCCGCGCACGCCGGCCACACGGCGGCGTAGCTTCGGCGCGCGAGCCGGCCCTCGCCCGGCTCGTCGCGTCCGCTGCGGTATCATCGGTTCCTGCGCATCCGGCGCGGCGGGGGGCGACGTTTTCCATCGATGACACTCGAGCTGTTCGACCTGTCGCCACGCGAGCAAGCGGAGTGGCTCGCCGAGCGGCTGGCACGACCCGCGCCCGAATCGGCCCGCAATCTCTCCGACGGTTTTCGCCTGCCTGGCCGTGAAGGCGCGGTGAAACCCGCGGCGGTGCTGGTGCCGCTGGTGAATCGAGACGGCGGTCTCACCGTGCTTTTCACCGAGCGCAGCCTCGACCTCCCGGATCACCCGGGACAGATCAGTTTCCCGGGCGGGCGCATCGAGCCCGAGGATCGCGATGCGGGCGTCGCGGCGCTGCGCGAGGCGCGCGAGGAGGTCGGTCTCCCGCCGGATCGCGTCACGCTGCTCGGCCGACTCGCGGAATACGAAACGGTGACCGGCTATCGCGTGACGCCCGTCGTGGGCTGGGTCGAGCCGCCCTTCCCCGTGACCGCGGATCCCGTCGAGGTCGCCGACGTCTTCGAGGTGCCGCTTTCCTTTCTCCTCGAGCCGGCCAACCAGCAGCGCCATTTCCGGATGGTCGGCGAGCGTCGCCGCGACTACTACGCGATTCCCTACGGCGAGCGGTACATCTGGGGCGCGACGGCTGCGATGCTCATCATCCTCGATCGAACACTGCGCGCGGCCTGAGCTCACACATGGCCGATCGCGATCAGCTCATCGCCGTGCTGCTTCCCGGCGGTGGGGCCCGCGCCGCCTACCAGGTCGGCGTGCTGCGCGCAGTGGCCGGGATCCTGGGGCGCTCGGGGCGCCCGCTGTTCCAGGTCATCTGCGGCACCTCCGCGGGCGCGATCAACGCGGCGACGCTGGCCGTGCACGCCGACAGCTTCCGGCGCGGGGTCGCCCGGCTGCTGCGCTGGTGGCGCAGCGTCGAAGTCGCCGAGGTCTACCGTGCCGACCTCGCCAACGTCGCCTTCCACGGCATGCGATGGCTCGCGTCGGTCCTCGTCGGCGCCGGCGGCCCGCGCGGCGCCGCCGCGATGCTCGACAACGCGCCGCTGCGCGCGGTTCTTGGCGCCGATCTCGATTTTGCCCGCATCGCCGGGCACGTCCGCGACGGCACCTTGCATGCGCTCTCGATCAACGCCACGAGCTACACGACCGGCCAGGCCGTATCGTTCTTCCAGGGCTCGCCCGCGATCCTTCCCTGGCAGCGCACGCGCCGCCGCGGCGAGCCGGCGCAGATCGGCGTCGACCACCTGCTCGCGTCCGCCGCCATTCCTTTCATCTTTCCCGCGGCCCGCATCGGGCAAGACTACTTCGCCGACGGCTCCGTGCGCCAGATCGCGCCGCTGTCTCCGCCGCTGCATCTCGGCGCGCGGCGCATCCTCGTGATCCCGGTCGGCCAGTTCACGGGGCAAACGCCGACCGAGCGCCAGCGCGAGGACCCTTCGTACCCGTCGTTCGCCCAGATCGCGGGCCACGCGCTCGCCTCGATCTTCCTAGACAATCTCGGCGCGGACCTCGAGCGGATGCAACGGATGAATCGGGTGCTGAGCCTGGTCCCCGGCGCGATCCAGGATCACCACCCTGAGGTGGCGCACGTCGACGCCATGGTGATCAGCCCGAGCCGCGACCTGGGGGCGATCGCGGTTCCCTACGCGGAGCGGTTGCCCGCCGGCGCCCGCTACCTCCTCCACGGGCTCGGCAGCACCGAGGGGACGGGCGCTGGGCTGCTGTCGTACCTGCTATTCGACCGGCGCTACACGTCGCTCCTGCTGGAGCTCGGCTTCCGCGACGGGATGGCGCGGCGCGAGGAGATCTCGGCGTTTCTCGCTGCCGACGGCGTTCGCTATCAGCCACTGTTTCCCTCCGAGCTGTCGTAGCGCTTGATCGATCGGCGCCGGGAAGCCGTGAAGCTCCCTGTGGTGCACTCGTCGACCGGCGTCGCTCGAATAGCCGGTCGACGCCTGCGCCAGGGCGGACCTGCGAGGCAGCTCGCCGGTGCCCTGAGCCCTCTCAGGGCCTGCGGCGCAGCAGCTGGATGATCAGCAGCGAGAGCACGACCTCCGCGCGCTGATTGCTGAGCTCGTAGCGGAAGCGCGCGACGCCGCGATCGGGCTGAGAGCGCGAGGGGCGCGCATCGAGCAGCGCGAAGTCGCAGCGAAGCGTGTCGCCGGGGCGCACCGGCTTGTGCCAGCGCAGCTCATCCATGCCGATGCCGGCGATGGCCGAGCGCTCGAACATGCCGGTCCTTTGCACCAGCGCCCACGCGATCGCCGCCGTCTGGAATCCGCCGAGCACGAGGCCGCCGAATACCGAGTCGCGCGCGGCGACCGCATCGAGGTGGAAGTACTGCGGATCGTATCGGCGAGCGAAGTCGAGCGCTTCATCCTCGGTCACGGTGAGCGACGGGCTCGAGTAGACGCGGCCCGCCTCGAAGTCCTCGAGGTAGTAGTCTTTCATCCTTGGGTATCCCCGCTGAGCGGGAGCCATTATCGCGCAGCGTGCCCCAGGCGGCGGCGACGCGCCGCTCGCCCGCGCCGGGAATGCGAACGGTCGGCCGCGGCGGTATAGTTCGCCTCTTCTCCCGATCGCCGGTGCGCGGCGGGCCCGCCGCAACCGGGTCTTCGCGCCATTCGCCATGCTGGAACCACATCGACGGACTTTCCGCTCGTTGAGCGCACACGGCTTCCACGAAGTCGTCTATCGCGATTGGGGGCATCCCGAGAGCTCGCGCGTCGTCGTGTGCGTGCACGGTCTCACGCGCAACGGCCGCGATTTCGACACGCTCGCCGCCGCGCTCGCGGACCGCTTCAGGGTGCTCTGTCCGGACATGCCGGGCCGCGGGGAAAGCGAGTGGCTCGCCGACCCGAACGATTACGCGTTTCCGACCTATCTCACCACCTTGACCGCCATGCTCGCGCACGCGCGTGTCGAGCGCGTCGCCTGGGTGGGCACGTCGATGGGCGGGCTCCTTGGGATGGTCGTCGCCTCTCAGCGCGCCTCGCCGATCACGCGGCTGGTGGTGAACGATGTCGGTCCCGTCATCGAGCCGGTCGCACTGATGCGGATCGCCGGCTATGTCGGGCTGAACCCGACTTTCGACAGCTTTGCCGCGCTCGAAGCGCACATCCGTGAAGTCTCGGCGCCGTTCGGGCCGCTTACCGATGCGCAGTGGCGAGACCTCGCGCTGACCACGGCGCGAGCGACGGCCGATGGCCGTTGGCAACTCAAATACGACCCGGGCATCGCGGTGCCCTTCAAGAGCGCCCCGACCGCCGTGGGCGACCTCTGGCCGGTCTGGGACGCCATCCGTTGCCCGACGCTGCTCCTCCGCGGCGCGGAGTCGGACCTCCTGTCGCGCGAAACGGCAGCGGCGATGACCGCGCGCGCTCCCGCAGCGCGGATGATCGAGTTCCCCGGCATCGGCCATGCGCCGATGCTGCTCTCGACCGACCAGATCGCGCCGGTCGCGGCGTTCCTGGACGAGGACTAGCCCGCGCTGCTCCGCCGGCCGAGCATCGTCTACAATCGGGTCAAACTCCCCGAATAATGCCGACGTCATGACGCTGGCCCTGAGCCTGCCCGCTATCGAAGCGCGTCCCGCGCACCCGCCGGAGACGCGCCCGGCGCGCGTCCAGCCCTGGCTCGAGGAGACGCTCAAGCGCGAGCCGATCGACGCCGCGGCCACGATCGGCGACGCGCTCGCGGCGACCAACCGCGTCGCGGTGTCGGAGACCCGCCGCCTGGAGCTCGCCGAGCGCTACTATGCGACCTCGCTCAGTCTCTGGCCGCACCTCGAGCGGCACTTCGCCCGCGCCCAGCATCCGCTGACCGGCAATGCGCTGTCCGCGGCCAAGGCGGCGCTGATCCTGTCGAGCGAGCTGGCGACCGCGTTCAAGCACCTGCTCGTGCACGAGGCCGAGAAGCGCCTGCTCCTGTCGAGCAACCGGCAGCTGGTCGCTCTGATCCATCGCTGCCTGCAGTGCACGAATCGCATCCTGGTCAACAGCTATCAGTCGTACGCTCCGGTCCCCGCCCGCACCTGGCACGACGCGCACGCGATCTACGCCTTCGCCCACGGCCGCAACCTGCAGATGACGCCGATCGCGAGCGACGCGGCGGAGGCGACGCCCGAGCGCTACTACGTGCAGGCGCTGCTCCTGGCGCTCGCCAATCCCTACGGTTTCCGGCCCGGTCAGCTCGGTCAGGTCGTGCACTACGTCCAGACGCATGCCCACTGGGCCCGGATCACCGACGTCGCGCCCGTCCATCGCCTCGCCAAGGCGGTAGCGATCGTGCCGATCGGCCACGACTTTCCACCGTTCGCCGCCAACAAGGGCGCCAACGTGAACGGCGGCAAGCTGTTCCTTCTCACCTTCGATCTCGCTTTCCAGATCCAGGAGCAACTGCGTGCGCTGGAAGCGGGAGGCGCCGCGCCGGCGCCCGTCGGCGGCGGTCCCGAAGCCAGAGCGGACTACATGGCCTTGCTCCGGCGGCTGCTGAGGCAGTGGGCGATACCGCCCGCCCGACAGTTCAACCGGCTGCCCTCCCGCGCGCGGGTCGTCATGTGTGCGGGGCTGTCGGCGGTATGGCAATACAGCCGCGGCGTCCGGCCGGACGTACCGAATGCCGTGCCGGGTCTGCCGCCGATGAACACCTGCCAGGTGATCAACCATACGCCGGCCGGCTACGCGCTGCGCCAGGTCGACACGGTGCACTCGCCTCTGCGCATCGGCGACCTCGTCGCGCTTCGGGTCGAGGGGCGCAACGCGCTTCAGGTCGCGATGATCCGCTGGTTCCGCAACACGCTGCGCGGGAGCGGCCTGGAGTTCGGCTGCGAGCTCCTGTCGGACAATCCGCAAGCGGCGGCGGCGCACGCGGAAGACCTCGGGACCGGCGCGCCGGTGCCGGCCATCGTGCTGCCCGAGGACGGGGAGGACGGCGCGCCGTCGATGGTGCTGCTGCCGTCGGGGGGCTTCGCCCTCGAGCAGGCGATCTCGCTGCGCCAGGGCGACCGGACCGACACCGCCGTGCTCACCAAGCTGGTCGAGCAGGGTCCGGGCTTCGAGCTCTACGAGTACGTCGCCGTCGGCTAGACGCCCTGCTCGCGCGTGTGCGCGCGCGCTTCGCCGGTCGCGCCGGCGAGCCCCCTGGGCAGCGGAAAGGCGACCCTCTCCACTACCCCCTTGAGCTCGGTCACGTCGGCGGCGCCGAGCGCCCTGAGGCGCGCCACTACCTGCTGCACGAGCAGCTCCGGCGCAGAGGCGCCCGCCGTGACGCCGATGCGCAGCTTGCCGGCCAGCCACTCCGCCTGCACCTGCTCGGCGCGGTCGATCATGTATGCCGCCGCGCCCTGCTTGGCGGCCACCTCGCGCAGCCGGTTCGAGTTCGAGCTGTTCGGGCTGCCCACCACGATGACCACTTCGCATTGCGGCGCGAGCAGCCGGACCGCGTCCTGGCGATTCTGCGTGGCGTAGCAGATGTCGTCCTTCTTCGGTCCCACGATGCGGGGGAACCGCCGCCGGAGCGCCGCGACCACGGCGGCGGCGTCGTCGATCGACAGCGTCGTCTGCGTGACGTAGGCGAGCTGCTCCGCGTCGCGGACCTCGACGCGCTCGGCATCGGCGACCGACTCCACCAGGTGGATTCCGCCCGAGGCCTGTCCCATCGTGCCTTCGACCTCGGGGTGGCCCGCGTGCCCGATCATGATGACCTCGCGGCCCTGCTCGCGCATCTTCGCGACCTCGGCGTGCACCTTGGTAACCAGCGGGCAGGTCGCGTCGAAGACGCTGAGGCCGCGGGCTTCGGCCTCCGCGCGCACCGCGCGTGAGACGCCGTGGGCGCTGAACACCACTGTGCTCCCCGGCGGGATCTCCGCCAGCTCGTCGACGAACACGGCGCCCTTCTTCTGCAGCGACTCAACGACGAAGCGGTTGTGCACCACTTCGTGGCGGACGTAGATGGGCGCACCGAACTGCTCGAGCGCGCGCTCGACGATCGCGATGGCGCGGTCGACGCCGGCGCAGAAGCCGCGCGGATTGGCGAGCAGAACGTCCATGCGATTCTCGTCGCTACGCCGCCGCGCGGCCTTTGCCGCTCCGACGCAGGCTGTCCAGGATGAGCAGCGCGGCGCCGACGGTGATCGCGCTGTCGGCGAGGTTGAAAGCAGGATAGTACCAACGGTCCCAGTGGAAGAGCAGAAAGTCGACGACGTGGCCGAGGGTCACGCGATCGCAAAGGTTGCCGATCCCTCCCCCGAGGATGAGCGCGAGCCCGGTGCAGTACCACGCGTTGCCGCCGCGGCGCAGGAGCCACACGACCAGGCAGGCGACCGCGATCGCCAGCGCGGAGAACAGATACCGGGTCCAAGCGCCCGCGTCGCGCAGGAAGCTGAACGCTGCCCCGGTGTTGAAGGTGAGCACGAGGCTGAAGAACGGCGAGACGACGCGCTCGTCTCCGGGATGCAGAGCACGCATCATGGCCCATTTCGTCAGTTGATCGAGGGCGACGACGGCCAGGCTCACGCCGAGCCAGAACGCGAGCCCGCGAACCTGCGTCAGCGCCGCGCCGCGCTCGCTCACGCGAAGCTTCGCGCCTCGCCGCGGCCGAAGAGGTTGGCCACGCAGCGGCCGCACAGGGATGGATGCACGGCGTCGGCGCCGACGTCGCTGCGGTAATGCCAGCAGCGCTCGCACTTGCGTTCCCCGCTTCGCCTCACGCGCACCGTGCGCTCGGCGCCGGCCGCAAGGTGCGTCGCCGAAGTGATGAGCACGAAGCGCAGGTCGTCGCCGAGGCTCGCGAGCGCCTCGTACTCGCCCGGCGGGGCGACGATTTCGACCTCGGCCTGCAGCGACGAGCCGATCTCGCCGGCTTCGCGCGCCGCCTCGAGCGCGCGCAGCACGTCGCGGCGGCAGGCCACGATCGTCTGCCATCTCTCGGCGAATCCCTGCGGAAGCTGCAAGCCGGGTATCGCGTCCGCCCAGGTGCCGGTGAAGATCGTCGCATCCTTCGGATGCAGGATGCGCCATGCCTCCTCGGCGGTGAAGCTCAAGATGGGCGCCATGAACTTGAGCATGCCGTCACGGATGAGCGCCAGCGCGGTCTGCGCCGAGCGGCGCGGCCGGCCCTCGCGCGGAGTCGTATACAGCCGGTCCTTGAGGATGTCCAGGTAGAAGCCGCCCAGCTCCTCCGAGCAATACGTCTGCAGCCGCTGCACGACCGGGTGGAACTCGAAGCGCCGGTACGACTCCGCCAGCTCGCCGAAATAGGCGTCGGCCACCGCGAGTGCATAGCGGTCGAGCTCGAACAGCTCGGTGACCGGAAGCGCATCGCGAACGGGGTCGAAGTCCGCCGTGTTCGCCAACAGGAAGCGCAAGGTGTTGCGGATCCGCCGGTAGCCCTCGACGACGCGCTTGAGGATCTCGTCGGAGATGAAGAGCTCGCCGGAATAGTCGGTCGCGCCGACCCAGAGCCGCAGGATCTCCGCGCCGTAGGTGCTCGAAACCTTCTGGGGGGCGACGACGTTGCCCCGGGACTTCGACATCTTGAGCCCCGCGCCGTCGACGACGAAGCCGTGCGTCAGCAGCGCGTTGTACGGCGGCCGGCCGTTCAGCATGCTCGAGGTGAGCAGCGAGGAGTGAAACCAGCCGCGGTGCTGGTCGGAGCCCTCGAGGTAGAGGTCGGCGGGGAAGCCCAGCTCCGGGTCGCGCCGCAGCACCGTCTCGTGCGTCGATCCCGAGTCGAACCATACGTCGAGCGTGTCGGTGAGCTTGCGATAGCGACCGGCGTCGACGCCGAAGTCCTCGTGCGTGGCCTCGAACCAGGCCTCGATGCCTCCGTGCTCGACCTTCGCCGCCGCGAGCTCGAGCAGCGCCAGCGTGTCGGGATGCAGCTCGTCGGTTTCGACGTCCACGAAGAACGGCAGCGGGACGCCCCATTGCCGCTGCCTGGAGAGCGTCCAGTCGGGCCGGTTCGCGATCATCCCGCTGAGCCGCGCCTTGCCCCAGGCCGGGAAGAACTGCGTCGCCTCGATGCCCCTGAGCGCGGTCGTTCGCAGCGGCTCCGCAGGCTTGGCTCCGCGCCAGCCGGGAACGTCGTCCATGCCCGCGAACCACTGCGTGGTTGCGCGATAGATGATCGGCGTCTTGTGCCGCCAGCAATGCATGTAGCTGTGCACCCAGGCCTCGGCGTGGAGCAGCGCGCCGACTTCGCGAAGCTTCTCGACGATCTTCGGATTCGCGTCCCAGATCTTCATGCCGCCGAAGAACGGCAGATCCTTGGCGTACCGGCCGTCGCCCTGGACCGGATTGAGAATCTCGTCGTCGGTCATGCCGTAGCGGCGGCCGGCGTTGAAGTCGTCCACGCCGTACGCCGGCGAGGAATGCACGATGCCGGTCCCCTGCTCCAGCGTGACGTAGCTGCCCAGATGAACGGGCGAGGCGCGGTCGTAGAACGGGTGGCGGAAGGCGATCCCCTCGAGCGCCGCGCCCCGGGTCGAGGCGAGCTTCCGCCCGTCGAGCGCGTAGCGCCTCAGGCAGCGCTCCATGAGATCCGCCGCCAGCACGAGCGAGCCGCGATGCGTTTCGACCAGCGCGTAGTCGAAGTCCGGGTGCAGGTTGAGCGCCTGGTTTGCGGGGATGGTCCAGGGCGTCGTGGTCCAGACCGCGGCGGCGATCGGACCGGAGGGAGGCGACGCGAGCCCGAAGGCTGCGGCGAGCCGCGATCGCTCGGACGCCTCGACCAACGGGAAGGCGATGTCGATTGCGACGTCCTCGCGATCCTCGTACTCCACTTCCGCTTCGGCGAGCGCGCTGTGGCAGTCGAAGCACCAGTTGACCGGCCGCAGGCCGCGGTAGATGTAGCCCTTCGCGAGCAGACGGCCCAGCGTGCGGATCTCGTCGGCTTCGTTGTGATAGGCCATCGTGGCGTAGTGATGGTCCCAATCGCCGAGGACGCCGAGGCGCTGGAAGTCCGCCTTTTGCAGCGCGATCTGCTCGGTGGCGTAGGCGCGGCAGAGTCGCTGCGTATCGGCGATCGACAGGTTCTTGCCGTAGGTCTTCTCGATCTGAACCTCGATCGGCATGCCGTGGCAATCCCAGCCGGGCACGTACGGTGCGTCGAAGCCATCGAGCTGCCTGCTCTTCACGACGATGTCCTTGAGGATCTTGTTCACCGCGGTGCCGATGTGGATCGCCGCGTTGGCGTACGGCGGGCCGTCGTGAAGCACGAACTTCGGGCGCCCGCGGCTCGCGGCACGGATCGCCTCGTAGACCTTGCGCTCGCGCCATTCGGCGACCCAGCCCGGCTCGCGCCTCGCGAGATCGCCGCGCATGGGAAAGGGCGTGTCGGGAAGATTCAGCGTCGACTTGTAGTCGGTCTTGGGATCGTCGGGCATCGCTAAGGGCTATCCGCGGGTCGAGAAGTATTCGCGCGCCTGCGCTACGTCGAGCCCGATCTGCCGAGTCAGCGCCGCGAGGTCGGAGTAGCGCTCCTCGTCGCGCAGCTTGCGCAGGAACTCGACGCTCACGCGCCGGCCGTAGATATCCTGATCGAAGTCGAAGACGAAGACTTCCAGCACGGGGCGGCCTCCGGGCTCGATGGTCGGGCGCACGCCGAGGCTGGCGGCGCCCGCGCGCGGCGCATCGCCGAGCCCTCGCATGCGGGCGGCGAAAATCCCGGAGAGCGCCGGCTTGTGGCGCAGGATAAGGTTGGCGGTCGGGAAGCCGAGGCTGCGGCCCCGCTTGTCGCCGTGTGCGACGCGGCCGGAGATCGTGTACGGGCGGCCGAGCATCTCGGCCGCGCGCTCGAGCTCGCCCCTGGCGAGAGCATCGCGAATGGCACTGCTCGACACCCGCGTCTCACCGCTCCGGATGAGCGGCAGCGTCTCGACGGAAAAGCTGCGCGCTGAAGCGCGCAGCAGCGCGAGGTCCCCGGCCCGGCCCCGGCCGAAGCGGAAATCCTCGCCCACCAGGACCCAGCGCGTCCTGAGCGCGCCGATCATGATGCGGTCGATGAACTCCGTTGCACTCAGTTGCGCGAGGCGTGCGTCGAAGCGCGCGATGTGAACCCGCGCTACGCCGCAGGCGGCGAAGCGCTCGAGCTTGTCGCGCACGGTCGACAGGCGCGGCGGCGCCGCCTGCGGCGCGAAGAATTCCCGCGGGTGCGGATCGAAGGTGAGCACCGTCGGCGGCAGAGCCAGGTCCTCCGCCGCCTCGACGAGTCGCGCGAGCATCGCCTGATGTCCGCGATGGACACCGTCGAAGTTGCCTATGGTCAGTGCGACGTGCTGCGAGGCGGGAGGAAAGCCGCGGAAGACCTGCACCGAGGGCGCTCGTAGACTTCGCCGGGTGATCGGCGGAAGGCATTGAAAAACTTCGATTTTACCGCCTTCGCGTGGCGCCGGTCCACTGCGCTGCCCGGAGTCGGCCGCTCGCTACCCATCCCACTCGCGCCAGCCGCCGAGCAGGGGAAAGTACAGCCCGAGGCGGATCGGGCGAGCGTCGAGGGCGCGCATCGTCGCCGCGTAGCCCTCGAGCTGCGCCGCGTAGCGCTCGCGCTCGCGGTCGAGAAAGGCATCCAGGCCGGCGCCCTCGTGACGCGAGAGCTTGAAGTCGACGATCCAGCGCGTCCCGTCCTGGTCGACGAAGCTGCGATCGAGCACGCGGTGCACGAACGCGCCGTTGCGCCATTCGGTGAGCGCGTATTCGCTGCGGGCGTCGCCGTGGCGCGGGTCGAACAGCCAGCGGCCGCGCGGGTCGGCGATGGTGCGCTCGAGCGCGGTGCGGACCTGCTCGACCGCGGCGGCGGCTTCCGCGCCCGTGAAGCCGGCTTGCGCGAGCTCGCGCTCGATGCGCGGGCGCTCGGCCATGATGCGCTCGCTCGTCCATCGGTCGAGACCTTCGTCGGCCATGCGGCGCAGGATGCGATGCGCGACGATGCCGACCTGGCGCGCGGACTCGCGAACCCAGTCGAACTCGATCGCCTCGTCCGCGTCGCGCACGGCGGGTGCCGGAGGCAGCGCAATCGCCGCGGGCGGAGGCGGCAGCCGCCACGATCGCGGCAGTCGCGTGAGCGGCACGCCGGTGACGCGCGTCCGCGTCGCGGGAGTGGCCACGGCTTCCTCGGGCGGAGTCGGCGCCTCGAGCGCCGGCCAGAGCGCCGCGAGCAGCGTGCCGCGCCTCGGCGGCTTCCATCGCGGAGGATCGCCGGCGTCGCGCTCGGTGCCGAGCACGGCCGCGAGGTGCAGGCTGCGCTTCGCTCGCGTGCAGCCGACGTAGAGCAGCCGGCGCAGCTCCGCATCGTCCTCGTCGCCGTCGAGGGCGCGCAGGTACGCGTAGACCGGGTCGTCCTCGCCGCGCGGACGGTCGCGCGCGCGCATGGGCGCAAGCAGCAATCCCTCCTGACGTTCGCGCCAGAGCAGCAGCTGCCCCTGGCTCGTCCCCGGAGCCCGCGTCAATCCGGGCATGACGACCACGTCGAACTCCAGCCCCTTCGCCTTGTGCAGGGTCAGGATGCGCACCCGCGTCGCCGCGTCGACGTCGCTCTCGGCGTACAGCGCGCTCAGCGCCGCCGCGAACGCCGGCCAGTCGGGCAGGTCGGCGCCGATCGCGTGCTCGGCGATCAGCGCGAAGACTCGATCGGCCGCCGGGAGATCGATCGCCGCCTCCGCCACGCAGGCCGGACCGCCCAGCGCGAGCCAGGTGGCGCGCACGCTGCTCGCGAGCGGCGTCCGGCCGCGATCGCGCAGCGCCGGCACGACCGCGGCGGCGAAGCGCTCGAGGCGCCAGCGCCCGTCGGCGGAGAGGCGCGCGCGCACCTCGTTCGCCGCGTCGCCCGCAACCGCGTCGAGCAGCGGGCGCTCGCCGCAGGTCTCGACGAGAGCGAAGAGGTCGAAGAGCGTGAGCCCGCACCAGGGTGCCCGCAGCAGCGCGAGCCACGAGGCGCGATCGTCGGGCTGCACCAGCGCATGCGCCAGCGCGACGAGGTCCAGCACGGGCTGACGCTCCGACAGGCGATCGAGCTCCACGGCCGCGAAGGCGATGCCGGCGCCCCGCAGCGCGGGCAGGATGGCGTCGAGATCGGCGCGCTTGCGCACCAGCACGGCGATCGTCTGCGCGTCCGTGGCGAGCGCCGCCCGCACGCGCGTCACGACCGCCTCGGCTTCCCGGCGATCGTCGAGGACGAGGTCCAGCGTCACGCCCGGCTCGAACGCCTCCGGGCGCGCGGCCTGCGCCGCCGTGAAGGCGACGGCGCCCCGCAGAGGATCGTCGGTGGGCGGCAGCACCGACGGGAACGCGGCGTTGATCCACGCCACGAGGCGGGGTTGCGAGCGGAAGTTCGCCGAGAGCTTGAGCGCTTCCAGCGCGACGCCGCCGATGCGCCGCTGCGACTGCGCGGTGAGAAACAGCCGCAGGTTCGCGTCGCGAAACCGGTAGATCGATTGCATCGGGTCGCCGACGAGGAAGAGCGTCCGTCCGTCCCCTTCCGACCAGCCCCTCGTCAGCGCCACGAGAAGATCCCATTGCACGAACGACGTGTCCTGGAATTCGTCGACGAGCAGGTGCTCGATGCGCGTGTCGAGGGCGAGCAGCAGATCCGACGGCCGTTCATCGTCCCCGAGCGCGCGCAAGGCCACCAGCGTCGCCTCGTTGAAATCGATCACGCCGCGTCGCGCGAAGACGACTTCGAGTTGGGCCGCGGCGCGCGGCAGCACCTCGAGGAGCCCCTCGACCAGCGCCCATGCCGCGTCGTCGTAGCGCGGCGGGGGAAGCGTGCGCACGAGCTGGAGCATCCTGGCCAGATCCGGCACGCCGGCGAGCGTCTCCAGCAGCGATTCCATGGCTCGCTTGCGCTCGGCGCGCAGGGGCTCGCGCGCATCGGCGGCAGGAAACCCGCGGCTCCGGTCGACGGCGCGGATGAGCGTGCCCCTGGCCGTCAGCAGCCACGACGCGATGGCCCGCCAGTCCCTCGATGCGTCCCGCGTTCGAGCGTTGCGGAAGGCGGCCAGCGGGTGATCGGCCGGCAGGTTGCCGGCGGCGTACCGCGCCAGCCGCTCGAGCTCGTCACGGCTGTCTCGAGGCAGCAGCGCCGCGAGCGCCCCGAGCGCTCTCCCGATCTCGGCGTCGAGCGCGCGCTCGAGCTGGTCGCGAAGCTTCGCGGGGTCGCCCTGGACGAGGTGGCGCAGCCATTGTTCACGCTTCGCGAGGAGGTCGGCGATCAATCGGACCGCCTGCTCCCCGTCGTTGTCGAGATAGTCGAGCAGGCGCCGCCAGGCCTCGTCGCGCGACCCCGCGGCGAAGAGCTCCTCGCGGGCTGCCTCGACGTGCAGGGACTCGGCGCGCTCGATGGGTCGCGGCAGCGCGCCGAGCTTCGCCGTCAGCGGCGCCTGGCGCACCAGCGCCATGCACAGAGCGTCGATCGTGTGGATCTGAAGGCGCGCAGGGTGGCTCAGGAGATTCCAGCCGGCCGCCGCATCGCGTTGGAGCACGGCGCGCGCGAGCCGCGCCGTCAGCAGGCGGCTCGGCTCCGCGTCCCCCGGGGGATCGGGTTCGCGGAGCGCGCGCACGATTCGCTCGCGGATCTCCCCCGCCGCCTTGCGGGTGAAGGTGACCGCGACGACGGCCTCCGGCCGCTCGACCCGTGCGAGCAGCGCGAGACAGCGCTGGATCAGGAGCTCCGTCTTGCCTGATCCCGCGGGTGCCTGCACGATGAACGAGCGCGTCGCATCGAGCGCCGCCGCGCGCTCGCGCGCGTCGCGGAGCCGCGGTTCAGTCATCGGCGTCGCCCGGGTCGATCGCGCGCACCGACTCGATGCGGCACACCGCGTGCAGCCGGCAGCTGCGGCACGGCGAGGGCGTGGTGCGGGGCGCGACGGCGGCGTGACCGGTCGCGATCTCCTCGGCCAGCCCGCCCAGGCTGCGCCGCCACCACGCCTCGAGGCTCGGCCAGCTTCCGCCCGGCGCGAGCGCGACGGACTCGAGCGCGGGCCACGCCTGCGGGTCGGCCGAGAGTCCGACCGCGTCGACCGCTTCCGGGCGCAGCTCGACGTAGGCGACCGCGCGCGCCCCCTCCCCCGCCGACGCTTGCGCGAGCACGTACAGGCCGAGCTGCGTCGCGCGCGGACGCTCCTCGAACCACTGACGAGGACGCTCGACCTGGCCGGTCTTGTAATCGATGATCGCCACGCCTCCACCGTCGAGCGCGTCGACGCGGTCGCGCCGCAGCGAGAACTCCAGCCCTCCGAGCTGCAGTGTCACGCTGGTCTCCAGCGCCAGAGTGACGAACGGAGGCCGCGCGCGCTCGATGGCGAGCGAGGCGCACAGAAGGCGCTCGAGTCGCGCCGACTCTCCGTCGCGCACCAGCGCCGGCAGCAGGCGGCGGGCGCTCGGAGCGACTTCGCGAAGCGCCAGATCGATCGCGCCCGCGACGCGGCTTGCGAGCGTGCGCTCGTCGAGAGCGATCAGCGTGGCGCGGTCGCGGAGGGCAGTCCAGAAACGGGCGAGCGCGACGTGGACCAGCATGCCGCGCTCGAGTGGCGTGAGCCCTGGACAAGGCTCGGGCCAGGGCTCCGCGCGCAGCCGGCAGCGCACCACGGCCTGGAACGGGCAATCGCTCTGCGAGGTGACGAGGCGCGATCCGCCCGGGGCCTTGCTGCCGGGAGCGAGCGGCGGCGCACGATCGTCGGTGGTCGCCTCCAGCGCGGCGTCGCGCGCGATGTCGCCGACCCACGATGCGCGCCGGGGCGCTGGCGACACCTCGGGATACGCGAGGATCAGGGCCGACGGGGACAGCGCGTGGTCGTCGACGCTCTGCGCGGAGCTGAATACGACTTCCGGCGCGGCGCGCGCGAAGCGTGCGGTCAGCTCGAGGGCGTACTCGCGCTCGCGGTCCGCGGTGGCGTGCGCCACGCCGCGCTGACGCTGCCAGGCGAGCGGCAGCAGCGGATTCGGACCGGCTGCGGCGGGCCAGCGGTCCGACGCGAGGCCCGCCACCCACAGTGCATCGAAAGCGAGGCCCGTGCCCTCCAGAAGGCCCAGGATCTGGATCGGCGCCGGTCCGCCCTCGGGTTGAAAGGCTTGCTCCGCGGCGAGCGTCCGCAGGATCGCGATCGCGCGCGCCGAGGACAGTCGCGGCGCCACCGCGCCCAGGCTCGCGAAAGTGACGAGCAGCTTTTCCCATTTGAGGCGCGCCTGGTATTCCTCGCTGTCGAGCGGCCGCGAACCGGGCCAGCCGGCCGCGGCGAGCCAGGCACGCCAGGCATCGCTGCACTCGCGCGGCGTGGCGCTTCGCCTCGGCCGCACAGCGCCTCGCGCGCCGCGCCAGCGCGCGGCCAGCGCGGGCGAATCGCGCTCGAGCGCGTCGATCGCGTCGGTGAGCGTCGCTTCGAGCAGGCCTTGCTTCAGCCAGCGCCGCTCCGCGCGGGCGCGCGTCGGCCACGCCACCTCGGCGTCCCAGAGGTACGGCGACCGGAGCAGGGCGGCCGCCTCGCCCGCGGGCAGCGGGCCTTCGCCAAGCGCGATCAGATCGAGCGCCGCCGCGACCAGCGGCACGGCGGCGAGCGGCGGCCCGAGCGAAATCTCGAAGGGCCTTCGCGCAGGCGCCTCGTGCGACGCCACCCGGGGGCACAGCAGCTCCTCGGCCAGTGCGGCGACCTCGTCGCGCCGTGCCGCGAGGTTCTCGACCACGATGCCGATCCGCGCCTCGGGTCGGGCCAGGACGCGCTCGCGCGCCCAGGCAAGCGCCGAGGCTACCTCCTCGCGTGGCGTGAGCGCCGACGTCCGCGTCGCGCTCGCCGCGATCTCGGGGAGAGTCTCCATTCGCTGCACGGCCACACCCGCGCCGCGCAGCGCGGCAACCAGGCGTTCGTGCTGAGGCGTCAGCTCGACGAATCCCGCCAGCACCGTGGGCGGCAGCCATGCGAGACGAGCGGCGGCCCGGGCCAGAGCGTCCGGGACGAGCGCGATATCGATCGCTGCGCTGGCGCGCAACCGATTCAGATAGGCATCGGCCCAGCGCGCAAACGCGGCAGGATCGTCGAGTGCCTCCTCGCCCGCCTTCCAGGCGCGCCAGCTCTCGGCCCCGCCACCCCACTGATGGACGAGCAGCCAGGCGTCGGCCGCGAGCTCCGCGGCACCGCGGCCGTCGAAGAGCGGACCGCGCTCGCCATCCGCATCGACGATCTGGCGCCACTGAAGCGCGCTCTGCTCCGGGGTCAGCAGAACCGTGGCGTCGTCGAGCGCCCCGCCGGCGAGCGCGTCTTCCCACAGCAGCCCGAGCCACGCGGAAAAGGGGAGGATCGACGCCGACGGCCACGCGACGTGGCCCCGGCTCCGCTGGACCCGATCGAATTCGCGATGAAGGAAGCGGGCGAGCCGGCGATTGGGGGTAACGACGGTCGCGCCCGCATCGAGCGCGGCGAGCAACACAGGATTCACGACCGCAATGTTAGCCGAGGGCGAAAATCCGGCTGCGGTGCGATCGGACGTGGGGATGCGCGGTTAGCGATGCGGACGGTAGGGACCCGCACGCCGGTCCCGGGAGCGAGCTCGTCGTCGAGCGCTGTCTCGAGGCGCCCGCGGTCCGGGGCTCGCTCGCCGATTACTTGGCCGCGGACGTTGCCTGGCGTGGCGTGCGCTGCGCCGCCCAGTGCCGAGGACGGTCGAAGAGAGGGCGGAAGTAGCACGAGCGGCCGGCTTCGCGTGCTGCGGTCGCGGCGTCGTGCATGCACGGGTAGTGCGTGTCGGGCCGATGCCGGCGCCCGTGCCGCGACCAGGCGCGCACGTCGACGCGGGACCGGCGCAGCGAAGCGTTCAGGCGGCCCATGCCGTCAGAGCTGCCGAAAGCGCCGCGGGAACGTCCTGCACGTGCCGGGTCACCCGGGCGCCTTTCTCGTCCAGGCAGGCCTTCAGCTCCGCATCCGCCTCGTCGGCGACACGCTTGAGCGACTCGTCATAGCCCACGCGCTGCCTGGGATCGGACAGCACCGCGTAGGCTTCGTGGATGAGGCGAATCATCGCTTCGTCCGCGTCAGCATTCAGACGCTGCTTGAGCGTCCGATAGGCCGCCTCGATGCGTGTTGGCGATGCACCGGGAGGCAATTCCAGGTAGTCATAGTGTGTGTAGAGCACAGCCATCTCCTAGTCTTGTCCGGATACTTGGGCGTGTCACCCGTTCGCAGGACAGGCAGCAACATCCATGCCATGGTCATGCGGCTCCACCTGAGGAGGCCCCCTCAACGCCTTGATTCGTTGAACGTACGGATGAACGGCGGAGCAGCACCGACGGGCTGCGCGCGCCGCCCATGATGGTCGCTCGGGCCTCGGAACCGTCTGCCGCGGGGCGGCAGTTTGAGGCGACCGGCTAGATCATCTGGAGCGGTGTGGCATGTGCCGGCGGCGGAAAGAGTCGCTCGATCTCGGCGCGGATTGCCCGCGGGAGGCCGAGCTCCAGAGCGCCGATATTGTCTTCTACATGGGCCGGGTCGCTCGCCTTGGGCACGACCGCAACCCCGGGCTGCGCCAGAAGCCAGGCGAGCGCGAGCGCGGCCGGACGGGTCCCCGCCTGCCGCGCGAGTGCGCTCAAGCGCCGGTCGCGCAGGAGCCGGCCCTCGTCGAACGGCGAATACGCCATCACGGCGATGCGATGGCGATGGCAGTACGGGAGCAGATCCCATTCGATGCCGCGGCAGTTCAGGTGATAGAGCACCTGGTTGACCGCGCACTCGCTCCCGCCCGGCACCGCGAGGAGCTCCTGCATCGCGTCGCGATCGAGATTGGAGACGCCCCAGTGGCGGATCTTTCCCGCTGCCCGCAGCCGTTCGAAGCCTGCGACAGTTTCGGCGAGCGGGATGTCGCCGCGCCAGTGCAGGAGATAGAGGTCCAGCCAATCGGTCCGAAGGCGGCCGAGGCTGCGCTCGCAGGCCGCGGCCACGCCGCGACGACTCGCGTGGTGCGGATAGACCTTGCTCACGAGGAAGACGCTGTCGCGCCGGCCGGTGATCGCTTCGGCGATGACTTTCTCGGCGCCGCCTTCCCCGTACATCTCGGCGGTGTCGATGAGCATGAGCCCGAGCTCCAGCCCGCGGCGCAAGGCCGCGACCTCGCGCGCCCGCTCGCTCGGGCGCTCACCCAGGCGCCAGGTTCCCATGCCGAAGGCAGGCATGCTCGCGCCGGAGGCGAGCTTCAATTGCGGTACAGGGGCCACGATCGCACGATGGACGCTTCGCAAGACCGAGGGAGGATACAACGGTAAGGCTCGGGCGCTGCGGTAGAATCGGATCATGCCGCTCGACTCGCCGCCTTCTCCCGCGGTTCGCACCGTAGTCCGCGCGGCGTGCCCGCACGACTGCCCCGACACCTGCGCCCTGCTGGTCACGGTGGAGAACGGACGTGCCGTCGACATCGCCGGTGCGCCGGATCATCCCACGACGCGCGGGACGCTGTGCACCAAGGTCGCCCGCTACCTCGAGCGCACGTACGCCGGCGATCGGGTCCTCCACCCTCTGCGCCGCACCGGCCCGAAGGGCAGCGGCCGCTTCGCGCGCATCGGCTGGGACGAGGCGCTGGACACCATCGCGAAACGCTTCGCCTCGATCGCGGCCTCGAGCGACGGGCCGCAGGCGATCCTGCCCTACAGCTATGCAGGCACGATGGGGCTCGTGCAGTCCTCGTCGATGGATCGGCGATTCTTCCACCGCCTCGGCGCGTCGCTTCTCGATCGCACGATCTGCGCGACCGCCGGCAAGGAGGGCTACGCGGCGACCGTCGGCGCGTCGATCGGCACTGACGTCGAGCAGTTCGACAACGCGAAGCTGATCCTCGTCTGGGGCTCCAATCCGATCGTCTCGAACCTTCATTTGTGGAGCCGCGTGCAGGAAGCGAAGCGCCGCGGCGCCCTGCTGATCGCGATCGATCCCTACCGGAGCCTGAGCGCTGAGAAGTGCCATCGTCACATCGCACCGCTGCCGGGGACCGATGCGGCGCTCGCGCTGGGGATGATGCACGTCCTGATCGCGGAGGAGCTCCTCGATCGCGACTACGTCGCGCGCTACACGCTGGGATTCGACGCGCTGAAGGCCCGGGTGGGCGAATATCCTCCGGAGCGCGTCGCGCGGATCACCGGCCTCGCCACCGAGGAGATCGTCCGCCTCGCGCGCGACTACGGCACGATCAGGCCGGCCGCGATCCGCTTGAACTACGGCCTGCAGCGGCATGCCGGCGGCGGCATGGCGGTGCGCACCATCGCCTGCCTCCCGGCGCTCGTCGGTGCCTGGCGCGATCCGGCCGGCGGCGTGCTGCTCTCCTCCAGCGGCACCTACCCGGTCGACAGGGCGGCGCTCGAGCGTCCGGACCTCATCTGGAACAGCCCGCGCACGATCAACATGTCGGCGATCGGGGATGCGCTCACCGAGGCGCGCGATCCACCGGTCCGCGCGATCTACGTCTACAACTCCAACCCCGTGGCGGTCGCCCCGGAGTCGGCGAAGGTCGTCGCGGGTTTCTCCCGCGAGGATCTTTTCTGCGTCGTGCACGACGTGTTTCAGACCGACACCGCCGACTACGCCGACATCGTGCTGCCGGCGACGACGCAGCTCGAGCACGTCGACGTGCATTCGTCGTACGGACACCTCTACGTGCTCGCCAACAATCCCGCGATCGCGCCGGTCGGCGAGGCGAAGCCGAACAGCGAAGTCTTCCGCGAGCTCGCCCGGCGCATGGGCTTCGACGACGCCTGCCTGCTCGAGAGCGACGAGGACATCGCGCGCCGCGCGTTCCTCGCCGGGCATCCGCGAGCGCGCGGCCTCGACTGGGAGAAGCTCAAGGCGGACGGCTGGCAGCGGCTCGACGTGCCGACGACCTTCGCGCCCTTCGCCCACGGCAATTTCCCCACGCCTTCCGGCAAATGCGAGTTCTACTCCGAGACGCTCGCCCGCCAGGGCATCGATCCGCTGCCCTGCTACACCGCGCCGCGCGAGTCCGCGGCCAGCAACCCCGCGCTCGCCGCGCGCTACCCGCTCGCGCTGATCTCTCCACCGGCCCGGCACGCGCTCAATTCGACCTTCGCCAACCTGCCGCTCTTCCTCGAGCACGAGAGAACGCCGTGGCTGGAGATGCATCCCGGCGATGCGAAGGCGCGCGGGATCGCGACCGGCGACCGCGTGCGCGTCTGCAACGACCGCGGCGAACTCGCGCTTACCGCACGCGTGAGTGACCGCGCGCGCCCCGGCGTCGTCGTCGCGCTATCGATCTGGTGGCGGAAGCTCTCGCCCGACGGGAACAATGCCAACGCGCTGACCGGGCAGGGGCTGACCGATCTCGGCCGCGCTGCGACCTTCTACGACTGCCTGGTCGAGGTCGAGCGCGTCGCGAAGTAGGCCGTTGTCGCCTCGAGCAGGCGATCGCGCAGGCGGACGAAGCTCGGGAGGCTGTGGACGGTCTTGCGCGCGAGCAGCGCCACGGGACGGCGCACCGACGGCAGCAAGTGGTAGGACGCGCGGTCGAGGCGGGCTTCCCGTGCGAGTCCGAGCGGGATCAAGCCGTCGCCGAATCCCGCGCGCACCATCTGCAGCGCCGCGCTGAACGACTCGACCGGAACGATCACGCGGGCGACGAGCTGCGGATGGTTCACGCGCAGCAGGGGCTCGATCGCCTTCCACGAAGCGGCGCTCGCTTCGATCGTGATCAAAGGAGCGTCGGGGCTCGCGCGGGGCGCGCCACGCGGGCGCACGACGACCATCGGCTCGTCTACGAGCGGGTGATGGATCAGGTCGGTCGCGGCGGGCGGAGCGGTGCACAGGCCGAGGTGGTAGCGCCCGAGCCGCAGGCTCTCCACGACCAGCACGCTGCGATGCGAGTGCAGGTCGACGCGGATGTCCGGCAGGCTGTCGAGCGCCGCGCGCAGCACGGCCGGTCCCCAGGAAGAGGCGATCGAGTCCGCGAGCGCGAGGGAGAACCGGGCGAAGCCCTGCGTCTCGCCGGGCGCCTTGAGCCCGCGGAGCTCGGCGACCAGCGGGCGCGCCCGCTCCAGGAAGTCGATCGCCCGGGCGGTGAGCCGGAGCTTCCGTCCCTGGGGCTCGACGATCGCGTAGCCGAGCTCGTCCTGGAGGGCACGGAGGCGCTTGCTGACCGCGGACTGGGTGAGCCGCAGCCTGACCGCCGCCTCGCTCACGGTGCCGAAACGCTGGAGCGCCAGGAGCGCGTCGATGCCGTCCAACATATTCCAAATTATACTACATTTTATTCCAATTATTCTCTTTGAGAAACAGTAAGACCGGCCGATACTGTGCTCGCCAACCTCTGCAGGAGGATTCGATGACCCGCCAGGAAGCAGGCCGCGGCCGCGACGGCGTGGCCGCGCTATGCCGGGAGCTCGGGTGGCACGCCGAGGCTCGATTCCGGCAGTTGAACGACGAGATCCGGCACTATCCGACACCCATCGCGCGCTGCGACGACCAGCTCACTAAACTGATCGAGCAGCGGGATCGAGCGCGCTCAGAGCTCGAGCGCATTGCGGCCGTCGCGGACGGCATCCAGCGTTCCGCGTCAGCGACGCCCGCGCTGCGGAAGCTCCTCGCGGAGGCGGTCTCGGACGACGACCAGACCGCGGCGCTGCTCGCCCGATTGAGGGCCGCGATCGGCGTGCGGGAAGACTGAGACCATGGCCGCGTGAGCGCGCCCCGGGGGGCGATCGGTAGCGAGTTCCTCGCGCGGCGTCAAGCTGCGCGTTCGCGGGCGGCGGCGCGGGACCCGGGATAGAATCGCGCTTCCCGAAATCCGCGCGCTCTCATCCATGGCAGAACCGACCCCCGCACCCCAGACTGACGACGCGAAAAAGCGACTGCGCGAGCGAGTCGACAAGCTGCTCGCGCAGGAGCCCTGTCTCAGCAGCGGGAGCATCGTGCTGAACCGGCGGAGCCTCAAGTACAAGGCCGTGGCGGGGTTCGTCCCGGTCACCGCCGGAGGGCTGGACGAGAAGCGCGGCGAGCCCGAGGCGGCGGTGTTCACGACGGCGTACCTTCTCGACGACGCCGATCCGAAGACCCGCCCCGTGTGCTTCGCCTTCAACGGCGGTCCCGGCTCGGCGTCGATCTGGCTGCACCTCGGAGCGCTCGGGCCGAAGCGGGTCGAGATCGCCGAGGACGGGACGATGCCGGCACCGCCGTACGCGGTGACGGACAACCCGGACTCGTGGTTCGAGCACTTCGACCTGGTGTTCGTCGATCCGCCACACACCGGATACTCGATCACCGCGAGCGAGGAGACGCGCAAGAAGGTGCTCTCCGTCGAGGGAGACGTCGAGGCACTCGCCGAATGCATCCGCGGCTGGCTCGTCAGGCACAAGCGCTGGGGCTCTAAGCTGTATCTCGTCGGCGAGAGTTACGGCACGACGCGCGTCGCGGCGCTCGCCGAGAAGCTCCAGGAGCAAGGCGTCGCGCTCTCGGGGCTGGTTCTCGTGTCCTGCGCCATGGACCTCCAGTCGATCGTCTTCACGCCCCGCAACGACCTGCCCTTCGCGCTGTTCCTGCCGGCATTCGCCTGCGTCGCGCAATATCACGGCCGGCTTTCCGGCGCGATCGGCAAGACCCCGGCCGCGGCGCGGGCGGCGGCGGAGCAATTCGTCGCCGAGGATTACCTCGGCGCCCTCCACGCCGGAGCGCGCCTGTCCAACGACGCCCGCCGCCGCATCGTGAAGCGCATGGCGGAGCTGACCGGGCTCGCTCCCGCCCTGGTCGAGGAGAAGAACCTGCGGATCAGCGACCAGACATTCTTCTTCGAGCTGCTGCGCGACCAAGGGCGGATCGTCGGACGCCTCGAGGCGCGAGTCACCGGGCCGATGGCGGCGAGCCGAACGCGCGACTGGGAGTTCGACCCGGGCATCGAGGCGATCGTCGCCCCTTACACCATGGCGGCGCACGCCTACATGAGCGAGCAGCTGGGGGTGGACGTCCGCGAGCGCTACGAGGTCCTCAACATGGACGCTCACAAGCAGTGGAACTGGAATCGCGGCGAGGAAAAGGGCAACGCCTTCGCGAGCACGAGCCCGGATCTTTCACGCGCCCTGCGCCGCAATCCCCACCTGCGCGTGCTGGTGGCGAGCGGACACTACGACCTCGGCACGCCCTACAGCGCGACCGACTGGTCGCTCGCGCAGCTCGACGTGCCGCCCGACGTGCTCGGGCGCGTGGAGCACCACTACTACGACGCGGGACACATGATGTACACGCGCGAAGCCGACATGCGCAAGCTCAAGCGCGATCTCGCGGCGTGGCTCAGGGGCTGAGCCGCGACGCTAGGGCGACCTAGGCCGTCTTGCGCACGAGTCCTACCATCACGCCGAAGATCTCCAGCGCACCCTCCGGCCGGATGACGGGGTAGGCCTTGTTCTCGGGGCGCAGGATGAAGCGTCCGCGCTCGAGGTCGAGCCGCTTGAGCGTGAACTGGTTGTCGACGATCGCCACCACGATCTCGCCGCGCCGTGCCGTCGTTCGCTTCTCGACGACCGCGAGGTCGCCGTCGAGGATTCCGGCCTCCTCCATCGAGTCGCCTTTCACCCGCACCAGCACGGTCTGCGAGGGCCGTTCGATCAGGTAGTCGTCGAGCGTCAGCACATCGGAAGGCGCGTCCTCGACCGGGTCCGGAAGTCCCGCGTGCACGGGCGAATCGGCGAGCGGACGCTGGAAGAAGCGAGACGTCGGTGCGAGCCGCCGGTCGGGCGTCGACTCCAGGAAGCCTTGCAGCTTCAGCCGCGCGACCAGCGCGGCGACCGACGACTTCGAGCGCAGCCCCAGGAGCCCGCCGATCGACGCGTACGACGGCAGCGCGTGGTGCCGGGCGTAGTAGTCCTGCAGCGAGCTCAGGTAGGAACGATCGTTCGACATGGGTGTAGACTAGCGAACGATCGTTCTTTCGTCAACCCATCGCGCGGCAGCGCTTTCCCCTTTCCTCGAGCCACGTGTTCGCACCCGCCGTCGCCTTCGTCGATCTCGAGACCACCGGCATGACCGCCGCGGAGGACCGCGTGACCGACGTGGCGATCGTCCGGGTCGATGGCGGGTCGGTCAGCGAATGGAGCACGCTGGTCGACCCCCAGTGCAGCATTCCGGCCCGCATCCAGGCGCTCACCGGCATCACCAATGCCATGGTCGCCGGCGCGCCGACCTTCGGGCGCATCGCCGACGAGATCGCGGCGCGGATCGCGGGTTGCGTCGTGGTCGCGCACAACGCGCGGTTCGACTATGGCTTCCTCAAGCACGAGTTCGCGCGCCTGGGGCGCTCTTTCACGGCGCGCGTCCTATGCACCGTAAAGCTTTCGCGCCGGCTCTATCCCGAGGCGGCCAGGCACCATCTCGACGCTCTGATCGACCGCCATCGCCTTCCTGCGACCGACCGGCATCGTGCCCTTGGCGATGCGCGCATCCTCCGGTCTTTCCTCGAGGCGGTGTACCGCGACAAGACGCCGGACGAGGTCGAGCTCGCCGTGCGCCGTATCCTCCGGACGCCGAGCCTTCCGCCGCAGCTCGCCGCCGACGCGCTGGAGGCGATTCCCGAGGCGCCGGGCGTCTATCGCTTCTACGGGCTGAACGCGCTGCCCCTCTACGTCGGCAAGAGCGTCAACCTGCGCGAGCGCATCGGCGCGCACTTCTCGTCGGACTATCGAAGCGCGAACGACCTGCGTCTCTCCGCCGAGATCACGCGCATCGAATTCGAGGCGACCGCGGGCGAGCTGGGCGCGCTGCTCCGCGAGTCGCAGCTCGTCAAGGCGCTGCTACCTGCGTACAACCATCGCCTGCGCCGGCGCACCGACATGGTTGCCTTGTCGGTCGGCGAGGCCCCCGGGCTGCCGGCGTACTTGCCCGCCTCAGCGATCGACCCGGGCGCGCTCGACGATCTGTACGGGCCGTTCGCCTCGCGGCGGCAGGCGCGCGAGGTACTGCGCCGATTGGCCCGCGAAGCGTCGCTGTGCTGGACCGCGCTCGGACTGGAGCGCCGCGACGGGCCATGCTTCGCGCGCCAGGTCAGGCACTGCGCGGGCGCGTGCGTCGGCGCGGAAACCGCCGAGGCGCACCACGCCCGGCTGCGCCAGGCGCTGTCGCCTCTCGCGCTCGAGCGCTGGCCCTATCCGGGAACGGTCGGCGTGCGCGAGACCTCGCTCGTCGGCGAACGCGACGAAATGCACGTGCTTCGCGACTGGTGCTGGCTCGGCACGGCGCGTGACGACGCGGAGCTAGGGTCGATCCTCGAAGCCCCGCCCCGCGTCGAATTCGATCTCGACATCTACCGCGTGCTCGCGCGCCGGCTCAAGCGCGTGACGGTGCTGGCGCTGCGCGGGGATCGCCCCGATTCACGCGGACGCGAACGCTAATTCGTCGCCGGCGCCTGACGCGTCACGCCGCCTGCCAGCGTGGCGACGAACAATCCCAGGGCGACGGCGAAAGCCACCTGGCCTGCAACGGGTGCCTGACTCGCGCTGGCGGCGGCGCACGCGCCGATACCGAGCGCGAACAGAATCGAGAAGACGAAGATGTAGCGGAGCATGAGCGGGAGGAATGGAGGTGGGTGAACGGAGGTCGGTTCGAGAGGGCAAGGACATCGTCGCGCCGCGGCCGCTCGCCCACAATCCGGCTCCCGCTGAATCGCTTGTCGGCGCTGACGACGGCCGCGTAGGACCGGCGCTGCAGGGCGCTCTTCCCGGCAGCCATGGGCCGCTTCGGCGCGTCGCGCGGGTCCTCCATCCGTCCTACAAAAAGATCAGCACCCGTCTGATTGCGTCGCCTTCTGGAGACGGGATACTCGGGACGTCCCGTTGAAGGCGGCTCCCGATGATCGGCGTGGTGATCCCGGTACACAACGAAGCACCGGTGCTCGGCGAGTGCCTGGAGGCGGTGGCGCGGGCGGCGTGCGACGCGCGCCTGGGACGCGAGCCGGTGGAGGTCGTCGTCGTACTCGACGCCTGCACCGATCGCTCGGCCGCCATCGCCGTCCGGCATGGTGCCCAGATCGTGTCGCTCGATGCGCGCTGCGTCGGCGCCGCGCGTGCCCTGGGCGCGTCCTACGCGCTCGATGCCGGCGCGCGCTGGCTCGCGTTCACCGACGCCGACACGATCGTCCCGGACGACTGGCTCTACGCGCAACTGGCCGCCGCGACGGATGTAACCTGCGGTTCGGTCGGCATCGAGGACTGGTCGGCGCACCCCTACGGCGTGCGCGAGCGCTTCCTGGAGCGCTACGGCAGGACCGGCGACTTCCACATCCACGGTGCCAATCTCGGGGTTTCGGCTTCAGCCTATCGCAAGGGCGGCGGATTGCAGTCCCTGCCTCTCGGCGAGGATGCGGCGCTTGTCACGGCGCTGGTCGCCGTCGGGCAGCACGTTGCTTGGAACGCCGTGCCGCGCGTGATCACCAGCGCGCGCTGGGAAACCACGATCCCCGGTGGATTCGCATCCGTCCTGGGCGGCCTGCGCGAGGCCTGCCTCGCCGAGCTGACCGCGGCGGCGCCGGTCGCTGCCTGACCTCCGCCGCCGCGCGGGCATAACAGGCTCCCGCCCCGGCCCCACCGATCCGGCTGCCGTCCGGAGGGTGGGGTTCGACGTCGATCTGCGGCGCTTGACCCTCGGATGCCCTGGTGCTACGGTCAAAACCCTGCGCTCGGACTGCGCCGGGGTTCGGGACGCGCGGTCGGCACGTTTCCCGAGACCTACCGGATTCGTCGGGTTCCCTCGTTTGGACTAGGCGTGCCGCGCCGCATGTGGCGAGCGGTGCGTCGCGCGCCTTGCCGGCGCTTTGCACGCAGCCGCCCCGTCCCGAGCGCAGATGGGACCGGTTCGCTTTTCGGGAGCGATCGGTGGTGTCGGGCCGCCTCCATCGCGCGGAGTGCGGCGGGATCGGGGTACGCGCGGGGCGGTGGGGCCCTTGTAATGCGCTTGGAACGCTGGAATCTCGGGCTGCTCGCGGTCGTCGTCGCGGCGATCGTCGTGTCCGTCGCGCTGGTACGCGACAGCGACGGCCCAAGGCGCGCGCAGGCGCGCTCCGGCCTGATCAGCGCCCGCCCCGTCCTCGATCCGTTCCTCGTCGAGCTCGAAGAGCGCACGTTCCGCTTCTTCTGGGAGACCGCCAACCCGAACAACGGGCTGATCCCGGACCGTTATCCGACGCCGTCGTTCTCGAGCATCGCGGCCGTCGGCTTCGGCCTCACGGCCTACCCGATCGGGGTCGAGCGAGGCTACGTCACGCGCGAGGCGGCGCGGCAGCGCGTTCTCGCGACCCTGCGCTTCCTCCACGACGCGCCCCAGGGCCCGTCGGTCCACGGCGTGTCGGGCTACAAGGGTTTCTTCTACCACTTCCTCGACATGAAGACCGGCACGCGCTACGAGGACAGCGAGCTCTCCACCGTCGATACCGCGATCCTGCTCGCGGGCGTGCTGTTCTGCGAATCGTACTTCAGCGGCTCGGAGCACGAGGAGGTCGAGATCCGCGATCTCGCGGAGGATCTCTACCGCCGCGTGGACTGGCGCTGGGCGCAGCCGCACGCGCCCGCGATCAGCCTGGGCTGGACGCCGGAGGACGGATTCCTCGAATATGACTGGCGCGGCTACAACGAGGCGATGCTCGTCTACCTCCTCGCGCTGGGCTCGCCCACCTTCCCCGTGGACAGCGAGGCCTGGACGGCATGGACGAGCACCTACGATACGAGCTGGCGGAAGGTCTTCGGGCAGGAGTTCCTGGACTTTGCACCGCTGTTCGGTCACCAGTACACCCATGTATGGATGGATTTCCGCAACATCCAGGACGACTACATGCGCCGGCGGGGTCTCGACTACTTCGAGAACAGCCGGCGCGCGATCTACGCCCAGCAGGCCTACGCGATCGCCAATCCGCGCGGATGCAAGGATTACGGCGCTACGGTCTGGGGGATCACGGCGAGCGACGGCCCGGCCGACGTCGAGCTGGGCGACGGCAACGACAAGCGCAGCTTCCGCGCCTACGCGGCGCGAGGGACCGAGTCGCACGACGACTGCACCCTCGCGCCGACCGCAGCGGTCGCATCGATCCCCTTCGCGCCCGAGCTGGCCATCCCGGCGGTGCTCGACATGTACCGGCGCTTCGGCAAGTACATCTACGCGCAATACGGATTCGTCGACGCGTTCAACCCCAGCTTCGATTTCAACGTGCCGCTCTCGCACGGCCGCGACGTGGAGGGCTTCGGCTGGGTCGACGGCGACTACCTCGGCATCGACCAGGGGCCGATCTGTGCCATGATCGAAAACCAGCGCACGGGGTTCGTCTGGCGCATCATGAAGAGAAACGCCCACCTGCGACGCGGCCTGGAGCGCGCCGGCTTTTCGGGCGGCTGGCTTTCGGCCGGGCGTTGACCCTCCTCGCGGCCCGCGCGCCGCGGCGACAGGCGCTGCGCAGCTTCGTCGCGATCGCGGCGGCGTTGATCGTCGCGGCCTGCGGATCGCCCGGCGACGATCGGACGGTGGTCAGGTTCTGGGCGATGGGTCGCGAGGGCGAGGTCGTCGGCGGGCTCGTCGCGGACTTCGAGCGCACGCATCCCGCCATCCGCATCGACGTCCAGACGCTGCCCTGGAGCGCCGCCCACGAGAAGCTCCTGACCGCTTTCGCCGGTGAGGCGACGCCTGACGTCTGCCAGCTCGGCAACACCTGGGTCCCCGAGTTCGTCGCGCTCCACGCGCTGGAGCCGCTGGACACGCGCGTCGCCCGCTCGTCGAGCATCGATGCGCATGACTATTTCGCCGGCATCTGGGACACCAACGTCCTCGATGGCAAGCTCTTCGGCGTGCCGTGGTACGTCGACACGCGGCTCCTGTTCTACCGGCGCGATCTCCTGGCCCGGGCGGGCTTCGACGTCCCGCCGCGCTCCTGGAGCGAATGGGAAAGGATGCTCGCGGCCATCAAGGCGGCCGGCGGCGCGGATCGCTACGGCGTCCTGCTCCCGCTGAACGAGTTCGAGCCGCTGCTCGTGCTCGCCCTCCAGCAGGACGAGCCGCTGCTCGTCGACGATGGAACGCGCGGCAATTTCGCCAGTGCCGGGTTCAAGCGCGCGCTCGGCTTCTATGTCTCCATGTTCCGCGACGGCTTCGCGCCGCCGCTCACCGACGCCGACGTCTCCAACGTCTGGAACGAGTTCGCGCGTGGCTACTTCAGCTTCTACATCTCCGGGCCGTGGAACATCGGCGAGTTCGAGCGCAGGCTTCCACCCAGGCTGCAGTCGAGCTGGATGACCGCGCCGCTGCCGGGGCCGGCCGGCCCGGGCGCGTCGATCGCCGGCGGCTCGAGCCTGGTCGTGTTCCGAGCCTCGCGCGTGAAGGATGCGGCCTGGCAGTGGATCGAATATCTCTCGCGGCCGGAGGTCCAGCGCCGCTTCCACGAGGCGACCGGCGATCTGCCGCCGCGACGCGCAGCGTGGAGCGCGGCGGCCCTCGCCAACGACGTCTACGCGCGGGCGTTCCGCGACCAGCTCGAACGCGTCAAGCCCGCGCCGAAAGTGCCGGAGTGGGAGCGGATCGCGACCGAGATGCGCCTCGTTGCCGAGCGCGCGGTGCACGGCCAGCTCACGGTCGACCAGGCCGCGGCGGAGCTCGATGCGCGCGCCGATCGGATCCTGGAGAAGCGCCGCTGGCTCATCTCGCGCCGGGGCGGCAACCCGTGAACCGACCACGGGCGGCATGGCTCTTCGCGGGTCCGGCGCTGGCCGTGATCACCGTGTTCTTCTTCCTGCCCGTGGTCGCGGCCCTCGGTCTCAGTTTCACCGATTTCGACATCTACGCGCTGGCCGATACCGCCAACCTGCGGCTGGTGGGGCTGAGGAACTACGTCGAGCTCCTCCACCGGAGCGAGTTCTGGAACGCGCTCGGCAATACGCTCTACTTCGTCGCGGCCGGGGTGCCGCTGTCGATCGGCGCATCTCTCGGCACCGCCCTGCTGCTCAACAGCCCCGCGGCGCGGTTCAGGGCGTTTTTTCGCACGGCGCTGTTCGCTCCGGTGGTGACCACGCTGGTCGCGGCGGCAATCGTGTGGCGCTACCTGCTCAACACGCGTTATGGCTGGCTGAACCACGCGCTCGGCGCGCTCGGTCTCCCAGCAGTCGACTGGCTGGGCGATCCGCGGTTCTCGATGCCTGCGATCATCCTGTTCGCGGTGTGGAAGAACTTCGGCTACAACATGATCATCCTGCTCGCGGGACTCCAGGCGATTCCCGCGGATCTCTACGAAGCGGCGCGGATCGATGGAGCCTCCGCGTGGCGGCAGTTCGTCCACGTGACGCTGCCGACGCTCCGGCCCATGCTGGCGATGGTGGCGATCCTCACGGTGGCCGGCTACTTCCAGCTCTTCGCCGAACCCTATGTCATGACGCAGGGCGGCCCGCTGCAGAGCACGGTCAGCGTGCTCTACCTCATGTACGAAGAAGGCTTCAAGTGGTGGAACCTGGGCTCCGCCTCGGCGGTGGCGTTCCTGCTGTTCGTCCTGATGTTCGCGGTGACTGCCGTTCAGGCCGCTGCGCTGCGCAGGCGCGACGGATGAGCCGCCTGCGCACGGCGACGCTGGTGAACGTGCTCCTGGCCGCGGCGGCGCTCGTCACGCTGTTCCCGCTGCTGTGGATGCTCTCGGCCTCGTTCATGGCGCCCGGCGAGGCGAGCTGGACCCCGCCCCCGCTGCTGCCCGCGCATCCGAGCTTCGACAACTATCGCGAGCTCTTCGCCCGCGGCGGCATGTGGCGCTATTTCGCCAACAGCGTCTTTCTTTCCCTGGCGGCGACGCTTGCCTCGCTGGCGTTCAACGTCGCGGCCGGCTACGCCTTCGCCAAGCTGCGCTTCGCCGGACGGGAACGCATCTTCCGCGTGCTCCTCGGCGCGCTGGTGATCCCGGGACAGGTGGCGATGGTTCCGCTGTTCCTGGAGCTCAAAGAGCTCGGCCTGGTCAACAGCTACGGCGGGGTGATCGTCCCGGCGCTGGCGAGCATCTTCGGGATCTTCCTCGTGCGGCAATACGCCCAGTCGATTCCGGACGAGCTGCTCGAGGCGGCGCGACTCGACGGTGCCAGCGAATTCCGGATCTTCGCCTCCGTCGTGCTTCCGGCGCTCAAGCCGATCGTCGTCACGCTCGCGGTGTTCACGCTGCTCGGAACCTGGAACGACTTCATGTGGCCGCTGATCGTGCTGACCGACAAGGATCTCTATACGCTGCCAGTCGCGCTGGCGGCACTCTCGCGCGAGCACGTCCAGGACGACGAGCTCATGATGGCCGGATCGGTCGTCACCATCCTGCCGGTGCTGCTGGTCTTCCTGTCGCTGCAGCGCTACTACCTGCAGGGACTGCTCGCAGGCAGCGTCAAAGGATGAGACGCGGGCTGCGGCGTCAGGTACGCGCGCGGGTGACGGCCTGCCTCCTCGCCCTCTCCGGCGCGGCCTCGAGCGCGCCGCTCGGGGCGGCAGACGGCGGGCGCATCCTCGATCGCTTCGAGACCATCGCTCCCTGGCAGGTCGCGGTGTCCGACGGCGTTCGCGCGTCGATCGGCGCCGCCCCAGGACCCGCGGGCCCGGCGCTGCGCCTCGACTTCGACCTGGGCGGAACCGCTGGCTACGCGGCCGTGCGGCGCACCCTTCCCGTCGACCTGCCGCCGAACTTCGAGATCTCGTTCGATCTGCGCGCCGACGCGCCGATGAACGACTTCCAGTTCAAGCTCGCCGACGCGAGCGGCGAGAACGTGTGGTGGTTCCGCCGCCCCGACTTCGCCTTTCCGCTCGCATGGCGGCACATCCGCATCAGGAAACGGCAGATCGACTTCGCCTGGGGTCCCGCGTCCGATCGGACACTGCGCCGCGCGGCGTCGATCGAGTTCGTCGTCAGCGCCGGACGCGGCGGCGGCAGCGGATCGCTGTACATCGCGAATCTCGCGCTGCGCGAGCTCCCGATCGAGGCCGGCGGCGTCCCGCCAGCCACCGCGAGCGCGTCTTCGTCGCTGCCGGGCAGCGGTCCCGAACGGGCGCTCGACGGCGACCGGCAGACCGCATGGAGAAGCGACCCGGCGCGCGGCAAGGCGCAAAGCTTCACCATCGACTTCGGCCGCCTGCGCGAGTTCGGCGGTCTCCTGCTGCGCTGGCAGGCGGACGCGTTCGCAGCCCAATACGACGTGCTGCTCTCGCGCGACGGCGAGCGCTGGCGGACGGTCAAAAGCGTCCTCGATGGCAGCGGAGGCCCGGATGCGATGGCGCTCCCCGATTCGGAGGCTCGCTTCGTGCGCCTCATGCTGCGCAGCGGGCCCGGCGCCGGCTACGCGCTGGCCGAGGTGGAAGTCGAGGACCTCGCCTTCGGCGCGAGTCCCAACGCCTTCGTGACCGCGCTGGCGCGCGACTTGCCGCGCGGAACCTATCCGCGAGGGTTCTCCGGCGAGCAGCCGTACTGGACGGTCGTCGGGATCGACGGCGGCCACGCAAGCGGATTGCTCTCCGAGGACGGCGCGCTCGAGGTGCACGCCGGAGGATTCTCGATCGAGCCGTTCGTCGTTTCCTCCGGGCAGGTCTCCACCTGGGCCGATGTCGAGCACGCGCATTCGCTCGCCGACGGCTATCTGCCGATGCCGCGCGCGACCTGGCAGGATCCGCGGTGGCGGCTCACCGTCGACGCGTTCGCCGAGGGGACGCCCGAGCGCTCGAGTCTCGTGGCCCGCTATCGGCTCGCCAACCGCACCTCGGCGCCGCTCGAGCTCACCCTCGCGCTCGCGGTGCGGCCCTTCCAGGTGAATCCGCCGGCGCAATTCCTCAACACCGCCGGCGGCGTGAGCCCGATCCGCGATATCGCCTGGGACGGTGAGGCGTTGCTCGTCGACGGCACCACGAGCGTGAATCCGCTGCCCCTGCCCGATCGCGTCGGCGCCTTCTCCTTCGGCGCGGGACCGGTGCCGGTGATTCTCGCGCACGACTGGCCCGAGCGTCACACTGCGTACGACCGGGACGGTTTCGCCTCCGCGGTGCTCGCCTATCGTTTCACCCTCGCGCCCGGGGCAACCGCGACCGTCGGTCTGACCGTGCCGCTTTCCGGCGCGGCGCTCGCCGTTTCGTCAGGCGGTGCGTCGCCTGAGCAGCGGCTCGACGCGCGCGCGCGCGTGGTCGCGGCCGGCTGGCACGAGAAGCTCGACCGCGTGCGCCTGCGCGTCCCCGAGTCCGCTCGCAACCTCGCCGATACGCTGCGCACCGCGCTCGCCGACCTGCTGGTCAGTCGCGACGGGCCGGTGCTGCGCCCCGGAACGCGCGCCTATTCGCGCTCCTGGATTCGCGACGGAACCATGATCTCGGAGGCGCTGTTGCGGATGGCCCACCCCGACGTCGCGGCGGATTATCTGCGCTGGTACGCCCCGCACCAGTTCGCGAGCGGCAAGCTTCCCTGCTGCATCGACATGCGGGGCGCCGACCCCGTGCCGGAGAACGACGCTCCGGGCGAGTTCGTTTTCCTCGCCGCGGAGATCGACCGTTACGGTAGCGACCCCGCGCTGCTCGAAGCGCTGTGGCCGCACGTCGCCGCGGCGATGCGCTACCTGGAAGCGCTGCGCCAGTCGGGCCGCGTCGCGGCGAACCTCGCACCGGAAAACCGTGCGTTCTACGGCTTGCTGCCGGCGTCGATCAGCCACGAGGGCTACGCCGCCAAGCCCGAGCATTCGTATTGGGACGATTTCTGGGCGCTGAAGGGCTACGACGCGGCATGCTCGATCGCGCAGGCCCTGGGGCGGGAAGAGGACGCCGCCCGCTACGCGCTCGAGCTCGACGAATTTCGGCACGACCTCGCGGCGTCGCTCCAGGCCGCGATGGTGAACCACGCGATCGAATACCTGCCGGGCTCGGCGGAGCTCGGCGACTTCGATCCCACGTCGACCAGCATCGCCTTCGCTCCGCGCGGCGACGTGCAGGATCTGCCTCCCGAGACGGTGCGTGCAACCTACGAGCGCTATTGGCGGGATTTTCTCGCGCGTCGCGACGGCCGCGTCGCCTGGGACGACTACGCGCCGTACGAGTTGCGCAACGTCTCCACCTTCGTGCGCCTGGGCTGGCGCGACCGCGTAGCGCCGCTGCTGGACTTCTTCCTCGACGGGCGCCGTCCCGCGGGATGGAATCAATGGGCAGAGGTGGTCGGCCGCGACCCGAGGAAGCCGCGCTTCGTCGGCGACATGCCGCACGCCTGGGTTGCCTCCGATTACATCCGTGCCGTGCTCGACATGTTCGTCTACGAGCGCGCCGCCGACAGCGCGCTCGTCCTGGCCGCCGGGGTTCCGGCCGCCTGGCTCGACGGCGACGGCGTCGCGATCGAGGGCGTACGCACGCCCTACGGGCCGGTCTCCTACGCCCTCGTGCAGCGCGACGCTCGCGTCGTTCTCGATCTCGCCGCGGGCCCGCGCCTGCCTCCCGGAGGATTCGTGCTCTCGTGGCCCTACGGTCGGGCGCCGGGCAAGACGAGGATCAACGGCCGGCCGGTACGCTGGCAGAATGGCGAGCTCACCATCGCCGAGCTCCCCGCACGCATCGTGGTCGAGCGTTGATCCACTCGGCCGCCGCCACGGGCACGCAGATGCCGACGAAAATCGAATTCCCTGCAGGCTTTCTCTGGGGTGCGGCGACATCGGCTTACCAGGTCGAGGGCTCGCCGCTCGCCGACGGCGCCGGCCCGAGCATCTGGCAGCGCTTCACGCACACCCCCGGGCTCGTCGCGAACAACGAGACCGGCGACGTCGCCTGCGACCACTACCGCCGCTACGCCGACGACGTCGAGCTCATGCGACGCATCGGGCTTAACGCCTACCGGTTCAGCATCGCCTGGAGCCGCGTGCTGCCTGCCGGCCGCGGCGCGGTCAATCCCGCCGGGCTCGCGTTCTACGATCGCCTGGTCGATGCGCTGCTCGCGTGCGGCATCGAGCCGATGGCCACGCTGTTTCACTGGGACCTTCCGGCGGCGCTCGACGATCGCGGCGGCTGGCTCAATCCGGACGTCGCCGAGTGGTTCGCAGACTATGCAACGACCGTGTTCCGCAAGCTCGACGACCGGGTGAAGCTCTGGGCCACGCTCAACGAGCCGTGGGTCGTCACGGACGGCGGCTACCTTCACGGCGCGCTCGCACCCGGTCATCGCAATCGCTTCGAGGCGCCGATCGCCACCCACCACCTCCTGCGCGCCCATGGCCGCGCCGTTCAGGCGTATCGGGCCGAGGGCAGGCAGCGTATCGGGCTCGTCGTCAATCTCGAGCCGAAATATCCCGCGTCGGAGAGCGCGGAAGATCGGGCGGCGACCGCCCGCGCCGAGGCCTACATGAACCGGCAGTACCTCGATCCGCTGTTCGGCAGGCGCTACCCGGCGGCGCTCGAAGAGATCTTCGGCGATGCCTGGCCGCGCTGGCCCGAGCGGGATTTCGCGCTGATCGCGGAGCCGATCGATTTTCTCGGGGTCAACTACTACACGCGCAGCGTCACCCGCGCGGACGCCGTTGCCTGGCCGCTGCGCGCCGCAGCCGTGCGCCAGCCGGGCGCGACCTACACCGAGACCGGCTGGGAGGTCTTTCCGCAGGGGCTCACCGACGTCCTGCTGTGGGTCACGCGGCACTACGGGACCTTGCCGCTCTACATCACCGAGAACGGCGCCGCGTTCTTCGACCCGCCCACCGCGGAAGACGATCGCGTGCAGGATCCCCTGCGCACCGCCTACCTGCGCAAGCACATCGCGGCGGTGCATGCGGCGCTGCGCGCCGGGGTCGACGTGCGGGGCTACTTCGCTTGGTCGCTCTTCGACAACATGGAATGGTCGCTCGGCTACGCCAAGCGCTTCGGCATCGTGCACGTCGACTTCGCGACGCTGAAGCGCACGCTCAAGGACAGCGCTCGCTTCTACGCCGAAGTCATCGCCGCCAACGGGCTCGTCGGCTGACGCGCTCGCTCACGGCAGCGAGATGTCCATGAAGGCGTCGCAGCGGTCGAGCGACGGGTCGCAGGACGGAGAGCTCGTGGTCGCGTCCCAGTTGCGCAGGTTCACGTAGTAGGTCTGGCCGGGACTCAAGCCTGCGACGCCGCTCGCCGGGGCGCCGAGGCGGAACAGGATCCTCGCGGTGTTGCCGTTGCTTACCGCCAGAGGCCCGCTGGCGCCGGTCGGATCGACCGCGCGGAAATCGCAGGGAGAGAGCGAAATCGTCGCTTGCCGCGGCGTCGGTGGAGAGCCGTACTCCGCGATCGTGACGGATCCCTGATTCGCACTGGCGGCACCGGAGGGAACGGTCAGCCTCGCCACCCACACGCCATTGGAGGCGAACCCCGGGTCGTCGGTGAAAGCGCTCGAGATCAGCCGGGTCGCGATCCAGCCGTCGTCGCTGTACAGATAGCTCGCGAACGCGCCGCAGAAGCCCGGAGGCGGCGGCATCGCCGACTGCCAGTCGACCGTCGCGGACGCGCCGGGGCTCGTGCCTCCGGCATTGCGCGCCGTGACCGTGTAGGTCTGGACGCCGGCCGCGCTCGCGACTGCGCCGCACTCGGACGTCTTGCTGCCGCAGTTGAGCCAGGCGTAGCTCGTCGGCGCATTCGTACACACCGCGTCGAGCAGCGCCAGCGATCCCGCCACCGGGGGGACGCTGTTGGCCGTGACGATCACGCTGCACGCGGGCGGCGGAGGCAGAGGCTGCCAGCTCACCGCGATCGAAGCCGGCGCGCTGGTTCCGCCGGCATTGCTCGCCACCACCGTGTAGGTGAGCGTGCCGGCAAGGCTGGAGGTGGCCGTGCAGCTTGCGTCGGTGCTTATGCATCCGCCCCAGGCATAGCCGGTGGGATTGCCGGTACAGTTGGCGGACACGGTAATCGTCGTGCCGACGAGAGGAAAGCCGTCCGTCGCGGTCGGCGTGCACGCCGGCGCGGCCCCGCCCGTCGATCCCGTCGGCGAGCACATCGCCGTCGGCGCCGGCCCGGGACCGTAGCCCTCGGCGGCGTAGCCCTTGGCGACCATCGCCTGCAGCACCGCGAGATCGGTCGTGTAGCGATGGTTGGAGTCGCTGCGCTGGTTCCATGCGCGATAGATGGGAATGCTGCCCGCCGGACACGCACCCGTCGTCGTGTCGGGCAGAAACACTTCGAACACGTCGCCGCTCTCGAGTAGCCACGCGGTGGGGAAGCGCTGCTGAACCTCCGCGCATTCGAGCGCGGACGCCGAATAGAAGTGCGAGTCCAGCCCTGCGGCCGGGGTGCCGTAGAAGCGGCATACCGGGACCGAGCCGGGGACCGCCGAGCCGGCCTCGTAGACGTCGAAGCTCAGTCCGGTCCGAACCCACCCGGGAAACTGGCCGCCGTCGAGCGCGGCGATCTCGGCGGGCAAGGATGTGACGAAGTAGTGGTCGAGCGCCGCGTCGTAGTATTCGATGGCGCTCGCGATGTCCGCGCGCGCGGAGCCCGGCGAGGCAAGGACGAAGACCGAAAAGGCCGCGAGACCGAGCAGGCGCATCTAAATCCCCGCCACTCGTCGCTGGTTGTCTCGAGCGGCGGCGCGGCCCACTATCGGCGAAACGTTCGCCGGCGGGTATCGGCGGCGGTCTGATTCCGCTGTAGGAGCGGCGCCGACCCAGCCAGGCGCGATCGAACCGAAGGTGCAGCGGCGCGAACGCCAGCCCGGAGCCACGCCGACCCGCACGCGGAGACCCGCGAGAGCGAAGCGGTGCGTCGAGGTCCGCGCGGCTCGACGCTATCGGCGCTCCGCGATCTCGAGCACGGCCAAAGGCCTCTTACATGCCGCCGCTCTTGGGCGCGTTGGTGATGGTGCCGCGGTTTTGCATCACATCGTCGACGCCCTGCTTGTTGTCGATCGTCTTGACGCTCGCGCTGCCGCTATCGTCGCGCACGGGGATCCGGCTTCCCGTCACGTAGGTCTTTTCGGCCTTGTTTTCGGCCGATCCCGATCGTTGCGGTTCAGCGTTGCAGGCCGCGACCGAGATGACCGCGAGCAGAACGGGAAGCAGGGTATGGCGATTCACTTGACATCTCCTCGAGCCGCCAGGATGGCCGGTCCGGCAATCTACTGTGGCGGCGCCGGCTTGTGCCAGCACCCCTCTTTGTGCTTTGCCGGATGGTTCGCGGCGCGGCCGCTCGCCGAGCGTCGAGCCACGATGATGTCTACAGGATGGTCAGTGACAGTTTTTCTTACAAAGGCGCTCTCCCGCGCGCCCGGACGGGTCCGGAAATGCGAAAAATTCAAGGACAAAGCGAATATGGCTCGGCGATTGCTTCAACGAGGCGCGACAGGCGGTACGTCGAGTCGAGGGGGATCAGGCGATGATGGAACGCAGACCGATCTTGCAAGGTTCGGAGTCGGTCCACTTGAGCTTCAGCGAGAAGCGCCAGCCGGTCGTTCGGGGCGGCGCACGCCACTATCTTCTCGCCCGTGGGGATCAGCTCGCGTTCGCGGCGGAGGTCGTGCGCTTCGGATTCTCACCGGACGATTTCCAGCTGGAGGTCGAGCGCATTCGCGGTCCGCAGCCCCCCGCGTCGGATGCGCCCCGTTTCACGGTCACCGTGGAGAACCGTCGCAACGGTCGCTCCGCGACCTACAAGGGCGGACCGGGACGGTCGTGGGTGGCGGAGTTTCTCATGGGCCTGATCGCCGGAGAGTTCGGGCAGGCCTAGCTTCCGCGCCGGTCCTGCCGCGGCGCAAGCACCACCGATCATCCGCTCGCCGGCGTCGCGAGGCGTCGGGGACTTCGTGCGGCTCCGATCCCGATCGCTCCGCTGACGCCTATATCGAAAGGCATAGCCCTGCCCTATCGGTCGGCGTATTTGCGCGCGCGCCACGCATTCGCATACTGCGAGTGATCTGGGAAGATCCACGGGTCGGGTGGGGGCCATCGAGGCGCAGGAACGAGCCTCGAATGCAGCAGGCGCGCTTCAGGCGCGACCTTCCCGGGTAGAGGGGGCGCAGCGCCGGCCGCGGGGGAGCCCGTGGTCGGCGCGAGCGTTAGCTCGCAGTACATCCGGATGGATGTCAGCCTCTTCCGCCCAAGCCGCAATACCGAGCCATCGGTCGCCGTCCTATAGCGGCCAAACGCCCTCCTACAAAAGAATCAGCGCGCGGCGGATTGTCCGCCGCCACGGCGCTCGGTAGCGTGGAGCCTTCTGCAACACAAAGGGGTGACGCTGATGCGACGTCTCGCGGAGTTGCGGTTTCCGCAGGAGCGGCGATTCGCGGTCGATGTGCTCATCGCCGCGGCGGCGCTGGCCTTGTGGCTCGCAGCGATGGATTGGGTCGGAGACATTCCCCATCGCCTCCTGCTCCCGGCGATTCTCCTCAGCGCAGGCTTGATCCTCGAGCCGAATCTTTTCGCGCTGCGCGGCCTGCCGGCGCTGTGGCGCCGGTCGGAAGCCACGACGGCTTGAGGCCGCGAGAGAGCACGCCCAATCAACGCGCGACTCGCCGCGACGCTCGTCGCGGCTCCCGCCTCTCAGCTCGCGCCGAAGCCGGCTCGGCGCTCGACACGCACCGTGTTCGATTCGTCGGCTCGAACCCACAGCCGATTGTCGCCGGCGACCACGGTGCAGCAGCCGTCGGCATGGACCTGCACGACACGGGCGCGCACTTCGCGGCCGTAGGCATTGACGATGGTCACGAAGTCGCCGATCGAAACGCCGTAGAGTTTCTGACCGCTTCTCATGACGCCGCAGTATCCCAGAGTTCACGACCCTGGGCGGTCAGGCATTCGTCAGTCTTTCGGCGGTGTCGCTCGACCGTGCTCCGGATCGTGCGCGATCCTCCGAAGCCTCTTCAGAAACGGGACGAAGCAGAGCGCGGAGAGCGCGATATAGAAGATCCAGCCCGACACGCGCTCCGGCGACAACCACGCGGCGAGCGCGTTAAGGGCGGCGCTGGGGGCCTCGTCGAACCAGACGAACAGGCCCATCCAGAGCGCCCCGGCTCCGAGAAGCACGCAGAACGTGACGAGAAAAGCCAAGCGATGGCGAACGTACGCCGGTCGGCGTGGATGTCGGCTTCTTTGGCAGGCGTATCTACGGAATCGTTCCCGCGCGCCCCACCGCAGCGAACTTGAAGCCGGCGCGTTGCTTCAGCCGGAGGCCGGCGGCGTCGCGACGACCTGGCCGTCCTTGACGGGCAGCGTGGGGCCGGGCTTGAACGAAGTGCGCAGCACGCCTTCCTTGCCTTCGAGGCGATAGGTCACGTCGTAGCCGACCAGCTTCTCGGTCGTGTCGTTGACGGTCTTGCACCGCCGCTCGGTGCTCGTGACGACGTTCTTCTGCTGCTGGTTCTTCTGCACCTGGTTCCCGACGTACGCGCCGCCCGCGGCCCCGGCGATCGTGGCTACCGTCCTGCCCGTGCCGCTGCCGATCGCGTTGCCCAGCAGCCCACCGGCAACGCCGCCGATCACCGTCCCGGTGACGCGGTTGGGATCCTGCGTCGGCGCCTGGCGCGTTACGTGCACGTCCTGACATTCCTCGCGCGGCGTCACGACCGTCTCGGTGACCTCCTTGACCGAAACGACGTCGACGAACTTGGGCTTGCTCAGCACCTTGTAACCCGTCACCGCCCCTGCCGACACCACGACCATCGCGATGCCACCGATCACGACACCCTTGATCATCGAGCTGTCCATCGCCTGATCCTCCCCTGGATGGCGGTTGCCCGCGACACGCGGCTCGTCGAGCCGATCGCCCCGACGACGATTCTAGCACCGCCCTTCGAGGGCCCCCGCACCGGTGCACTGGGGACGCGCTTCAGAACCAGTGGCCGACCTGCACCGTCAGGCCGGTCATGATCTGCCAGTCGGGTGAAGCGCGGGAGAGGCCCGCGACGACGCCGACGTCGAGCACGAGCTGCCGGCTCACGCCGTAGCTCAACGCGCCGAGGAGCTGCGACAGCGCGGATGCATGCCGCTGGGCGACGCCGGAGACTTCGGCCGTGATGCCGAAGCCGTGGGGAAGCGAGTGAAACGAGGAGACGGCCCACGTGCCCTGCCAGCGCCCCTGCCCATCGTCGACCGCGCCGAGCCGCGTCCCGCCGAGGTTGACGTCGAGTTCTCCCTGGTCTGAGCTGTAGCTCGCGATGCCGAGCGCGTTCCAGTCGGTTTTCCCCGTGCCGAAAGGCGGCCGCGCCGTCGGCATTGCGGCGCCCGCCTGCGCACCGAGCGACACCGCGTCGCTGACGGCGTACTTGTACTTGAGCTGGAGCGTCGTATCGCCGCCGCTGCGCGCCGTGGTTCCGTCGAAGGCCCGCTGCCAGTCGCAGGCATCGGTGCCGACGAGCACGCCCCAGCTCTCGCTCCACGCGAGCTTGAGCAGCAGCGGCGTCGAACGGCTGCGCGCCGCATCGCCGCCTTTGGCCTCCGCCCACCCCGCCTCGAGCTCCGGCCAGCCGGGCGCCGGCAGCGCAGCGGGCGTCGCCACCGAGGGGCGATACGGAACGACGGCGGGGCTCTCGTCCTCCGCGGCGACGGCCACACTCAGCACCGCGACCACGGCAGCGACAGCGCAACCCGCGGCGCGACGGAAGCTCGGGCTGCGGCCCGGCATGCCGTCGCGTCCGTCGCGGGAGCCGAGGCGGCTCGCTACGCGGTGCTCGGCGCGAGCCCCCGGTGTCCCCGGAGCTTGAACGAGAGCGCGATCAGCAGCACGCCGTAGATGACCGCGAAAGCGCCGATGAGCCACAGCACCGCCATGGCGCCGGCGCCCGGGTTCGCGATCATCAGCACGCCGAACGCGATCGACAGCGCGCCCGACAAGATGAGCAGCCACTCGTTGCTGATCTCCTTGCGCAGCCGGATCGCGGCAGCGATCTCGAAGACGCCGTTCACGATCGCCCAGACCGCGATCAGGATCAGCAGCGCGATCGCCGTAAGTGCAGGCGAGATGAAAGTGAAGATCCCGGCAGCGATGCCGAGCAGCCCGACCAGCACGATCTGCCACATCGGCCGGCCGCCGTCCTTGGTCTGCCATCCGCCCCACAGCGCGGCCACGCCGTCGACCAGCGCGTAGGCGCCCCAGAACAGCGTAAGCGTGAGGAGCGTGGCGCCTGGCCAGGTCCAGGCGAGAATGCCGAAGATGACCGCGGCGATCCCGCGCAGCAGTACGAGCCACCAGGCGCGACCCAGCGTGCGTAGCAACGTTACGTCCATAGCCGATCCTCCCGAGGATGATCGGGCGGCGCCGCGTGCCGCAGCGATCCCGGCACGCCCGTGTTCACCGATCGCACGCGCGCCGCTCGAGAATCAATTACCAGCCGAGATCGTCGAAGCTCGTCCAGACAGCGTACGGATCCATCGTATCACCCTGAGCGCGCCGGATGGCGGCATCCTGCTTGTTGTACGCCGCCATGTCGGCGGCCGTCTGTTGCGCAGGCGTCGGGCCGCCCGCGCCGGGCACGAGCCTGCGAAACCTGTCGTACTCCTTCTGCGTGCCGACATAGAGCCGGTTCCGGCTGGCGTCGGGATAGACGAAATAGGTCCTGCCCGTGCGTTGCCACTCGGTCACCTGGCCGGGTGCGAGCGTTTGCAGGTGCTCCTGCTGCGCGCGGGTCGTCGCGGGCACGACCTTGAAACCGGCCGCCGCGAGCTGGCTCTTGAGATCCGGCGGCGGCGCCGGCGTCGGAGCCGCGCAGCCGAAGGCGAGCGTCGCCGTTGCAACCACGGCGAGCATCCGCAGCCAGCCGCCTTGGCGCGAATCGCGCAGGCGCCCCATCGAGATCGATACCACTGGATCACGCATCGGCGCCTATCCTACTCGCTGAATATGACGATCGTCGTGCTGCCGGTGAGCGGTATGGATCCGCCGCTGTGCCCCGACGCCACCGCGATATACTGCTTGCCCCTGACCTCGTAGGTGATGACGCCGCCGGCGAGGGGACCGCCCGTATCGAAGCGATAGAGCTCCCTGCCGTTGCTCGCGTCGAGCGCGAGGAAGTTGCCCTCGAGGTCGCCGGTGAAGAGCACTCCGCCCGCCGTCGGCGTCAAGGCGGCGTACATCGGCGCAGGCGTCTTCACGCGCCAGGCGATCGTGCCGGTCTTCGGATCGACGGCGTTGATCCAGCCGGACCATTGCGTGATCGGATCGTTGGTTCCCCAGCCGTTGGCGAGTCCCGTGTAGGGGATCGTCGCGACCCACTTCGGGTCGGGCCCGGCCTTGAATACCGTGCACCAGTCGATCGCGTTCACGTAGAGCAATCCGGTCTGCGGACTGTACGCGGGACCGTTCCACTGAATGCCTGCGACCGGACACACCCGGACGCCTTCGGGCGTGAGCGGCGCGTCGTGATTGAGGACCGTGGTCATCGGCAGCTTGAACACGAGCCGGCCGCTGTCCCGGTCGAGCACGTGCAGGATGCCTTCCTTGCCGCCGGTCGCGACGAGCTTCCGGCCGCCGGCGTCGACGAGGGACACCACGGTCGCGTCCCAGTCGTGGTTGTCGTTGGGCCGCAGCTGGTACCACCACTTGAGGCTCCCCGTGCGCGCGTCGAGCGCAACGGTCGAGATCGTGAAGAGGTTCGCACCGGGCCGCAGCTTGTTGTTGTAGTCGGGGCCGGGATTGCCTACCGGCACGAACAGCGTGCCCGTTTCGCGGTCGAGCGCGTAGGTCACCCACGCTGCCCCGCCGCCGTGCTCGGCCGAGCCGGCGCGCTCCCAGGTATTCGCGCCGGTCTGGCTCCCGGTCGGAATCAGGTCGAACGCCCAGGCGAGCGAGCCGTCTTCGACCTTGAAGGCCATCATGCGCCCGCGAATGCCCCAGTCGCCACCCGCCTTCGCCACGTAGACGATGCCGTTCCAGACGATCGGCGCTGCGCCGACGCCCTCGCCGATGCTCCAGTCGGCCACCTGCCGCACCCAGAGCGGCTCGCCGGTCTTGGCGTCGAGCGCGTAGAGGAATCCGTCCTGCGTGCCGCGGATCACGCGGCCCCCGGCGATCGCGACACCCTTGTTGGTCGCGTTCATCTCCGGTCCCTGCGCCACGTGCTGGTGGGCCCAGAGCTTCTTGCAGGTCGTGGCGTCGATCGCGTAGGTGCCCAGATGGGTGGTCGCGTAGAGGATGCCGTCGTACATCACCGGCCCGGTCGAGAACGTGCCGATCTCGCCGAGCTGGAACATGCACACGGGCCGGAGCTTGCCGGCGTTGTTGACCGTAATTTCCTTGAGCAGCGAATAGCGCTCGCCGCGATAGCCCTTGTTGTACATGAGCCAGTTCGTCGTCGCGGTGTCCGCGGCGTCCAGCTCGGCCTGCGTCGGCCCGGAGCTCGAGGGCTGCTGCAGCTTGCCGTAGAGCGCGCCGATCCTGATCTCGCCCGGCGGCGCCGCCGCGACCAGCGGACTTCCCGCAGCGGGAGGCGCCGCCAGATCGAGCACGCGCTCCATCGGCGACATCGGCGTGAATTTCTCGATCCCGGCCGGCAGGCCGTTCTGCGCGAGGACGAAAGCGACGACGTCGGCGTACTCCTGGCTCGGCAGCGACGCGCCGAGGCCGAGGGGCATATTGTTGTGGACGTATTCGTAGAGATCGGAAAGCTTCTTCCCGTCCCATTGCTGGATGAAGGCGGTCCCTTTGAGCGCCGGCGCGCCTCCGCCCTGCAGCTGCGCGCCGTGGCACACGCCGCACTTCTGCGAATACTCCCAGCGCCCCTGCGCTACTTGCGGCGGGGTGTACCAGCCCGTGCCGTCGGCGCAAACTTGCTCGACGGCGGACAACGACAGAAAGAGAATACCGGCGGCTACGAACTTTGCGCCGTTGTTCGACCACCGCTGACGAGGGATCGGAGCTGTCACGCGCCTCCTGCCGAGTTGGTCTGCCACTGGGCTGGGTCGAGCTGCTGGTGGGTCGAGCGGGCAGCTTGCCGTTGTCGACGGAATCCGAACCGGTTGCCGCCGTGCAGGAGGGCACAGCCTCAGGCTCGAGTGCGGCACAGTATCACACGTCGACCACGACGGTGCGATTGCGAATTTCCGCCGAGCAGCCGCCTGCACCGATCCGGCTCCGCCGGTTGCGCACGGACGCGGAGTCGACGGCGCTGCTAAGAAGAGCCGCGGTCGGCGAAGGCCCTGCCGGCCCTCCGCGATGCGCAGGACCGGGGGCGCGCTACCTGCGATACCGGCGCAGGCCCAGGATCGCGGCGAGGCCGATCAAGGTCGATAGGACCATCAAGGCCCACTGGCTCAGCGTGGGAATGGAGGCAGGGTTCGGAGTCGGCGGCGGGGCAAAAAAGCTAGCGCAGACCCCGTTCGCCGATGTGGGGTTGCTCCAGTCGGTGATTATCGCGGTGTTTGCGAAGTTCGTGAAGTTGACCGGGCCCCCGACAGGTCCGGTCAGCTCGACGACGAAATCAGTATTCGTGCCGTCAAGGTACCAATTGCCGACGCCGGTTACATCCGTGATATTGGTCGCAACCGGCTTCGCAATACCGTCGCTGTCATCGTCCCAGCCGAGGGTGCCCGCCTGAAGATTGCCCGATCCGTCGGTGGTGAAGCTGCCGGTCGTGATCGGAAACGACGAGCCGCCGTAGTTGATGGCAGCAAATTTGTTGGAAGTATTGTTGAACGTAAAGATGACGCACTGAACATCCGCCGCCGTCCAGGTCTGGCTGGCGGTGGAAGTGCCGCCGTTGTCAAGCACGAGCGTCACCTTCGCCTGCTCGCCGACGTTGATGTCGGAGATGAATCCGCGGTCGGAAACCGTGTCCGTGTACGTCACGGAAAACGGTGCGGCGCTGGCGATCGAAGCGATAGCGAGCGCAACCGCTGGCGCCGTCCTTTTCGAGAGCGGGTTGTTCATGTTATCCCCCGTGTTGGCTACGGCCCGTGATGCAGCTTTCAGGGGATGGTAAGGCGGTGCGACGAGCCGCACCAACCGCTGGGAAGCGCTGTTACAAAATTTCCATCCCGAGTTGTGTCATTTGCGAAACAGCCACTCCGCGCGATGGGCGTTCCCTGACGTGAAGCTTGCGAAATGCTTACAATCAGCCGCTGCCCGTCGCGCGCCTCGCCGGGTCGACGCACGCGATCAGGCCGCCGCTGCCCTGTCGGATTCTCACCGGTCGGTTCGCTCTTCCTCGACGGCCTTGCGCTCTTGCATATTGAAGCGACCGTCGTAGATCGGTCGCCCACCGGTGCTCGGGCCGGGATACTGGACGAACAGCATCTCGCCGCCCGTTTCCGTGAACAGATCCTCTTCGAAGTGCGGATCCGGGTAGTACACCATCGTACCGGGGCCGTACATCTTGCCGCCGATCCGGAAGTCTCCTTCGAGGATGTACCAGACCTGGGCGAAGTCGTGCTTGTGCAAAGGATGGTGCGCGCCGGGCTCGTAGCGCACGACGCCCGCGTTGGGTTCGGTCGGCCGCTCCGGCTTCGGGTGAAACAGCATCTTCCCCGTCTGTCCCGGCCAGCGGATGGTTTCCCATTCGCGATTGTCGCGATGGACGTATTCCGCGGGATGGTATCCGTGCTCTTTTGCATCCATGCGACTTCCCCTTCGGAAGTTGCCCATCTTGCGGAACTCAGCCATTCCATTACGGCCGCTCACCCGGGTGATGGGCCGTAACGGACGCAGAACAATTTAGCACGATCGCGGGACGGCCGGAAAGCAGTTTCCCCTTCGCGGTTGACCATTTTTTCAAGTCGTCCTGTTGACGCGAATGTAGAAGGTGCTTCCTTAAGCCGAGAGCGAAGCTGGCAATGGTGCCCGCATCGCGCAGCCCGACGGACACGCTTGGTCTTGCCGCTCACGTTGTATGTCCACCTCGACACTGGCTGTTTCTTCTTGTGATGCCACGATGCGTTGCCAGTCGCGTCACAGATTCATGAACAGCCGCCACCAGGAGGCGAAGCCATGGAAGGTGAGGGCGAGGCGGACCATCTCACTAAGTCTGAGGCTGGCGAGAGCTCGTGCCGTGGATCCGGGAGAAATTCCAAGTGCGCACCGTGCGTTGGTGTCGGCTGGAGCCGATATAGCCGCCGGCCCCGTTTGCGATTCACTCGCCAGCCCTCGCGTCGCAATAGCACGGTGATCCGCTGATATGCAAAGCGCGGCCGTGCGTGGGCGAGGTCGCGAATGCGCATCGCTAGAGCACTTTGGTCGCGCGCCGTACTCTCGCGGTACCACGGCGCCCGCGTGAATTGCGCCAGGGACTGCAACTCCCGGATGCTGGTCCGTCGGCGCAAACATATGTGCCTACATCGTGGGCCGGCGCCGCTGGCACCTGCACACACGAACGATGGAGCATGAACTTCGTCCACGATGCGTTATTTGACGGCCGAGCGTTTCGGGTGCTGCCCGTGGCGGATCAATATAGTCGCAGAGTCCGGCGCTAGAGCCCGGTCTTGCGCACTCCGGAAGAAGCGTTTCCGACGGCTTGGAGCGGGTGGTCAATCAGCTCGGCGTACCGGTTTCGATCACCGTCGATCACGGCACCGAATTCATGCCCAAGGCGCTTGAGGAGTGGACTTGGCGGCGTGAAATGCCGTCCGCGCAGCGAATGGGTGATCCAGCTGGATACGCACCGCGCGCTCGTCAGTGACGCAGTTGCCGAACGGTGTTGCTGTAGATAGAGAAGGGCAACTACAGAGACAGCCGCCAGACCGCGGCGACCTACGTGCTGACCGGGCTTCTCAAGACCCCGGCGGCGCGCCATGGCACGGCAACCGCACCTCAAGCGCCGAGCTCTATCGGACGCAGACCGCGAAAGGCAGCCGGAACATGCTTGCCGCGCGCGTTTAAGGCGCCGTGGTCGAGACCGTCGCAAAGGACTTGCAGTCACCACAGTTCGTACGTGCGGCCGTCAAGTCGTTGCGTGAGAAATTCGCCGTCACACGCGACATGGCTGAAGATCAAGAATCCCAGAACCGCTGAGCTTTCGCGATTCGGCCTACACAACCTTGCCGTCGGCGTTCTTTACAGTGGGCTTACGCCTGCATTTCGGCAAGACTATTAAGGCCCTGTTCTAGCGTCTGATTGAAGTCGCGGCACGGCCATTGCTTTGCACCCGTGAGGTTGGGCCGTCCAACGGTGACCTCGCTTCGGGGGGGCAATGAACAAGACTGGTACTTGGGTTGCGCGTCTGTCTTTGTTGATGAGTGCACTGCTGATCAGCCTCGCGTTGATGAACAACGCCGGCGCAGGGCCGATTTCATCCTACGATGTGCAACTGACGGCGGAGTTTGACTTCGTTCTTCCGAGCGGAGTCACGACGAGTAATGACATACCGAGCGTGACTTTAACCGCAACGGGAAGCGGTCAGTTTTACGCTACGCTTGCCCTCGATACGCTTCCGCCTACACCAGCGATTATGCTCGATCTACACGCGTTCGGGAGCGGAACAGGCTCGTCGTCCATAGAAGTAGCCGAATCGTTCGACATTGTCGGACCATCGACACCGTATTTGATTGAGCTCTTCGAAAACATCACCGCGACGTCCACTGGCTTTCAAGCGCCAGGCGGATCGGAGAACACTTTCCTAAGTATCAGCTCGGACTTCAATCCGGGGCTTACCTCGGTGACGTGCCCTCCAGGCGTGTCGACCGGTTTCACCTGCTTCAATGCTGAAAATACCGTGACCTTCAGCTACGACATTGAAATCGCGGGTAGCGCAGTCACACCTACGGTCCCCGAACCCGCTACGCTCGCCCTGCTCGGCATTGGCCTCGCTGGACTTGGTTTCTCGCGACGCCAGCGAAAGCAGTAGTCTCACTCCCACGGCAACGGACCCCGCTTCGGCGGGTTCTCTTGTTTGTGCGTTGGTACGTCCGCTTCGGGTCGTTAGCGGCCGTAGGAGTGTCTGCTATCGGCGCAGCAGCGCCGCCTGAGCGATTCGACCGTGCGCCAGCGCGGACCATGGTCTTTTGGCGGATCATATTCGTTGATGTCTGCAAGCTAATTCGGGACCGCAGTCAGGATCCCATTCTCGGAGTATAGATAGCCGTTTTATATGGCGTCCCCAGGGGGATTCGAACCCCCGTTACCGCCGTGAAAGGGCGATGTCCTAGGCCTCTAGACGATGGGGACGAGGCGGAAAACGACGAGGGCAGATGGTGGAGCTAAGCGGGATCGAACCGCTGACCTCTTGCATGCCATGCAAGCGCTCTCCCAGCTGAGCTATAGCCCCACGGCGAGCGTCGAATTATAGGCTCCGGGCCTGGCGCTGGCAAACCAGGCAGCGTCGGATCCGGGGCATCGCTCCGCTCCACCGGGCTGCATCGCCCTCGTTCGATCCGGGCTCGAGCGCCGGCATTCGACTATCATCGGCCGGACAAGGGGACTGCCCATGCCGATGCCCGATGCGACCAAGCCGTCGGAGACCTCGCTCGCGGGCCGCGTCGTCGTGATCACCGGTGCAACCGGCGGGCTCGGTCGAGTGCTCGCCCTCGGCTGCGCGTCGCACGGCGCCACGGTCGTGCTGCACGGCCGCGTCGTGCGCAAGCTCGAGGCGCTCTACGACGAGATCGTCGTTGCGGGACACCCCGAGCCGTCGATCCTGCCGCTCGATCTGGCGACCGCGCACGCCGAGGACTTCGCGAACGTCGCGAGCGCGCTGCAGGCGCAGTCGCAGCGGGTCGACGCGCTCGTCCACGCCGCGGTGATGCTGGGCACGCTCGGACCGATCGAGCACCAGGCGTTCGATCAGTGGCTCGCCACGCTGCGCGTCGATCTCCTCGCACCCTTCGGGCTCACGCGAGCGCTCCTGCCGCTCCTGCGCGCCGCGCCGGACGCGAGCGTCGTGTTCACGCTCGACACGCGCGGGCAGGAGCCGCGAGCCTACTGGGGCGGCTATGCCGTGGCCAAGGCCGGCCTCTCCGCGCTGCTGAGGATCCTGGCCGACGAATGGGACAACGTGGACAATCTGCGGGTCAACGGCGTCGTGCCGGGTCCGATGCGCTCGCCGCTGCGCGCGCAGACGCATCCCGGAGACGACGTGACGCGTCTGCCACCGCCCGAGGCGCTCTTGCCGCTCTACCTCTATCTGCTCGCCGGGCAGCCCAAGGGCGAGAGCGGTGGCGTGATCGATGCCCAGGGGTGGCTTAAGCGCTCGTCATAGCCCACGGGAGATGCAGCCCGGCGAGCGCGAGCTGATCCCGGGTCCCAGGCATGGCTTCGCTTGAGCTCGCGCTACGGCGGCTCCGCCCCTGGCTGCGACGATCCGCCGACGCGCAGCAACACGCGCAAGCGCCGCATCTCTTCGGCGGAAATCATGTCCGGAAAGATCGCGATCGCCCGCGCCCGGCGCAAGCCTTCTACGCGCGTGACCAGCGTGACGACGGCCGTTCCGACGTAGGACGTGGCCAGCGCCCGCCCGTGTCGGCGAGCCCCGCCGCCTTCGACCAGGACGACGCTCCCATCCGCCGAGAGCTCGACGGCGGCGATCGCGCGGGCGTTCGCCGAGGGCTGGATGCGCAGTGTCCGGATGGCGTATGCGCCGATCGCGACGACCGCGAGCGCGCGCTGCAGCGCGTCGAAGGGCATGAGCGCGATGAGCGTCGCGCTGGCGAGATAAGCGGCGACGATGAAGGCAACGGCGAGCCGCGAGCGCGCTAATTCGATGCGAAGCGGCGGCGGCCCTCTCATGCGAGCGATTGAGCCCGCCGCCGCAGGTCGGGTCAATCGTCCGGAAGGCCTAGCAGCCGATCGCTACTTCGCGGTCGTGTCGGACTTCGTCTTCGCCTGCGACTTGCCCTCGGGCTTTGACTCGCTTGCCGCCGGTTTCTCCCCGCCGCCGGCCCGCCCCACGCCTTTCGCCAGCGCGAGCCAGGTCTCGACGACCGTATCCGGATTGAGCGACATGCTCTCGATCTTCTGCTCGAGGAGCCATTGCGCGAGATCGGGGTGGTCCGAGGGACCCTGGCCGCAGATGCCCGCGTACTTGCCGGCCTTGCGGCAGGCCTCGATCGCCATCGAGAGCATCGCCTTGACCGCCTCGTCGCGCTCGTCGAACGTGGACGCGATGGCGCCGCCGGCGTCGCGGTCGACGCCGAGCGTGAGCTGGGTCATGTCGTTCGAGCCGATGGAGAACCCGTCGAAGTGCTCGAGGAAGCGCTCCGCGAGCAGCGCGTTCGACGGGATCTCGCACATCATGATGACGCGCAAGCCGTTGGCGCCGCGCTCGAGGCCGTTCTTCGCGAGCAGCTTCATGACTTCCTGCGCCTCGCCCACGGTGCGCACGAACGGAATCATCACCTCGACGTTGGCGAGCCCCATGTCGTCGCGCACGCGCTTGATCGCCCGGCATTCCAGCGCGAAGCACTCGTAGAACGACTCCGCGATATAGCGCGAGGCGCCGCGGAAGCCGAGCATCGGGTTCTCCTCGTCGTCCTCGTAGCGCTCGCCGCCGAGCAGGTTCGAGTACTCGTTGGACTTGAAGTCCGAGAGCCGCACGATCACCTTCTTCGGCCAGAAGGCGGCGGCGATCGTCGCGACTCCCTCGGCGATCTTCGCGACGTAGAACTCGACCGGGTTCGCATAGCCGGCGATGCGCTCGGCGATCTTCGCCTTGAGCTCGGCGGCCTGCTGCTCGAATGCCAGCACCGCTCGCGGGTGCACGCCGACGTTCTTGGCGATGATGAACTCCAGCCGCGCGAGCCCCACGCCCTCGTTGGGAAGCTGGCGGAAGCCGAACGCGAGCTCGGGGTTGCCGACGTTCATCATGATCTTGGTCGGCAGCGCGGGCATGCGCTCGGTGGCCACGTCGACGGTCTCGACGGCGAGCCTGCCCTCGTAGACGTTGCCCGTGTCGCCTTCGGCGCAGGACACCGTCACTTCCTGGCCGTCAGCGAGCGTGCTGGTGGCGTTCTCGCAGCCGACGACCGCGGGGATGCCGAGCTCGCGGGCGATGATCGCCGCGTGGCAGGTGCGTCCGCCCCGGTTGGTAACGATCGCCGCGGCGCGCTTCATCACCGGCTCCCAGTCCGGATCGGTCATCTCCGTGACCAGCACGTCGCCTTCCTGGACGCGATCCATCTCCGCCGCCGACCGGATCAGTCGCACGGTGCCCTGGCCGATCTTCTGGCCGATCGCGCGACCGCTCGCGAGCAGCTTCGATTGCCCCGCGAGCTTGTAGCGGCGCACCTGGTGGCCGCCGTTCTTGCGCGATTGGACCGTCTCGGGACGCGCCTGGAGGATGTAGAGCTTGCCGTCCTCGCCGTCGCGCCCCCACTCGACATCCATCGGGCGCCGGTAGTGCTTCTCGATCGCAACCGCATAGCGGGCGAGCTCTTCGGCTTCGGCATCGGTAATGGAGAAGCGGCTCCGCTCCTTCGCATCGACGTCGACGCTGCGCACCGACCGGCCCGCGCGTGTCGCCTCGCCGTAGATCATCCGGGTCGCCTTCGTGCCGAGGCTCTTCGAGAGCACCGCCTTTCGCCCGGCGGCGAGATTGGGCTTGTAGACGTAGAACTCGTCCGGGTTCACCGCGCCCTGCACCACGCTCTCGCCGAGCCCGTACGAGGCGTTGATGAAAACGACCTGGTCGAAGCCCGATTCGGTATCGAGGGTGAACATGACGCCGGCGGCGCCCCGGTCGCTGCGGACCATGCGCTGGACGCCGGCTGAGAGCGCTGCGTCCGCATGGGTGTAGCCCTTGTGGACTCGATAAGCGATCGCCCGGTCGTTGTAGAGGGAGGCGAATACCTCCTTTATCGCATGAAGTACGTTATCCAATCCTTTGATATTAAGAAATGTTTCCTGTTGACCAGCGAAGCTCGCATCAGGCATGTCCTCGGCGGTTGCGGAAGACCGCACGGCCACCGTCGCATTCGGCGTCTTGCCGGTCAGCGCCTCATACGCCACGCCGACCTCATGCTCCAGCGCAGCAGGAAGCCTCGCGGCCGTCACCCAGCCGCGGATCTCTTTCCCGGTGCGCGCGAGCGTGGCGACGTCGTCGACGTCGAGGCTGGCAAGCGCCGAGTCGATCCGCTCCTTCAGGCCGGCCTGCCCGAGAAATTCGCGAAAGGCGCCAGCGGTCGTCGCGAAACCGCCGGGGACGCGCACCCCCGCGGGCTGAAGCTGGCTGATCATCTCGCCCAGGGAGGCGTTCTTGCCGCCCACCTTGTCGGCGTCGGACATGCGCAGGTGATCGAAGCCGATCACCCGTTGCTGCTCGGCCATGAGGTCTCCGCGTGCAATTGGCGCGGCGAATTCTAGCCGTTCAGACGTCTTCCGAGGGACAGAAAATCGCGCGAGCCGAGCGCTGCCGTCTCGCCGGTGAAGCTACTCGTCGTCGACGGTTTCCGCCTGGCGCTCGAGCGGTGCCTCGGTATCGAAGGGACCACCCTCGCCCGCCGCACCCGTTGCCCCCTTGTGCCTGGTGCGCGCGGCCCGGCGCAGGTTACGGTAGAGATCGGGGTGCGATTCCTTGAGATAGTTGATGATCTCGAAGTCGACGCGCTTCACCTGCGACAGATCCACCTGCTCGACGTGCACCAGGCGCAGGAGCTCGCGCACCGGCTTCGGCATCTCGCGGCCGCTTTCGTAGCGCGAGCCGCCGCTCTGGGTGACTCCGATCTGAGTCCAGAACTGCTCCTGATTCAGCCCGAGCCTGCGGCGAATCTCGCGTGGATTCAGTACCCGTTCGAAGAGTTTCACGACTTGTCGCCGCTTACGCTATCAAAAGGACACGCGCCGACGTGCAAATGTTCCGCAAATGTCGCTGTACGTCGGTTCCCGATACCATTGGCATAATTGTTGACCAAAGTCCCGAACGAAAGCAAGAGGCGCGAGCGGCCGGAATCGACCGGCGGGCGGCGCGTTGCGCGTATACATCATGTTCACGGAAGGCCCCGGCCGGGCTTGCTGCTTTTGCTAAACTCCCGGTTTCGCCCGGATCGGCGCCTCCCGGCGCGTAAACCTCCCGGCCCACCCGTGCCCCGCTACGACCTCCACTCCCATTCGACCCATTCGGACGGCCTGCTCACCCCGGCCGCGCTCGTGCGGCGCGCCAGCGCCCGGGGCGTCGACGTCCTGGCCCTGACCGACCACGACGAGCTCTCCGGCCTCGACGAGGCGCGAGCCCAGGCTTCCGGGGCGCCGCTCCGCCTCGTGGCCGGGGCGGAGCTTTCGGTGTCCTGGCGCGACGTGACCCTGCACGTGCTGGGGCTGCGCATCGACGCCGCGTGTCCCAGCCTGCGGGACGGGCTGGCCCGGATCCGCGCGGGGCGGGCGGAGCGGGCCCGGAGGATCGGCGCTTCGCTGGCCGATGCCGGGATCCCCGGCGCCTACGAGGGCGCGCTCCGCTTCGTGACCAGCGAGCGCCTGATCAGCCGCACCCATTTCGCGCGCTTCCTGGTCGAGGCCGGACACGTGCGCGAGATGCGGGACGTGTTCAAGCGCTTCCTCGTCCGCGGCCGGCCGGGCCACGTCGAACATGCCTGGGCCGGGCTCGCCGAGGCGATCGACTGGATCCACGCCGCCGGAGGGCGCGCCGTGCTCGCGCATCCGGGCCGCTACAAGGTCGGACCAGGCGAGCTGCGGGAGCTCCTCGACGAGTTCCGCGACGTGGGCGGCGACGGCATCGAGGTCGTGTCGCCGTCGCACAGCGCGGCCCAGATCACCGATTTCGCCTGCCACGCGCGGCGCCGTGGGCTGCTCGCCTCGTGCGGCTCCGACTATCACGGTCCGGGCGAGAGCTATGTCGACCTGGGCGACGTGCCGCCGCTTCCGGTCGGCGTCACGCCGGTCTGGCACGACTGGTGAGCCAGAGCGACTCCGCGACCGTGGACGCGGCGCGCCGCCGCACGGTCTTCTTCGTCTCCGACCGCACCGGCATCACCGCGGAGATGCTGGGCAACAGCCTGCTGTCGCAGTTCGAGACCTTCGACTTCCAGCGCCGCACGATCCCGTTCGTCGACACGCCGGAGAAGATCGCCGAGGTCGTGCGACGGATCGATGCTACCGGGGCCGCCGATGGCAAGCGGCCGCTGGTGTTCAGCTCGATCGTCGACGAGGCGATGAGCGCGCAGCTCGGGCAGGTGAACGCGCTCTTCCTCGATCTCTTCCAGGTGTTCATCGCCCCGCTCGAGGGGGAGCTGTCGGCCAAGTCCTCGCACGCGGCGGGCCGCTCGCACGGGATCGCGAACATCCACGAGTACTTCGCCCGGATCGAGGCGATCAACTTCGCCCAGGCGCACGACGACGGCGCGACCACGCGCGACCTGTCCAAAGCGCAGGTGATCCTCGTCGGCGTCTCGCGCTGCGGGAAGACGCCGACCACGCTCTATCTCGCGCTGCAGTTCGGCGTGCTCGCCGCGAACTTTCCCCTGACGCCCGACGACTTCGCCGACGGTGAGCTCCCGGCGTCGGTGCGTCCCTACAGGGACAAGCTCTTTGGGCTCACCATCGACCCGGAGCGGCTGCAGCAGATCCGCCAGGCGCGGCGTCCGAACAGCAAGTACGCCTCGCTCGACAACTGCCGCTACGAGGTGCGCGAGGCCGAGGCACTCATGCAGCGCGAGCGCATCTCCTCGATCGACACCACCAGCCGCTCGATCGAGGAGATCGCCACGACGATCCTGCATCGCGGCGGCCTGCAGCGGCACATCTTCTAGCGCGATCGCCGCGCGCCGGCGCGGCGCAGTTGCCTCAGCCCAGGCCGTAGAAGCGGCGTGCGTTCTCGCCGAGGATCGCGTGGCGGGCCGCGGGCGGGACATCGCGCAGCAGCGCGTCAGTCGCCGCCACCCACTGCCCATAGCTCGCCGCGAGCGTGAGCACCGGCCAGTCGCTGCCCCACATGAGCCGCTCCGGTCCGAAGCATTCGAGGACGTGATCGACGTAGCGGCGCAGCCCGTCGACCGTCCAGCCTGGGCCCGCCTCGGTCGCAAGCCCCGAGAGCTTGCAGGCGGCGGAGGTGTACCGCGCGATCCGCGCCAGGTCGTCCGCCCACGGCCGCCAGGCGCCGCCGGCGATATCGGGCTTGGCGCAATGATCCACGACGACCGCGAGGTCGGGTTGAAGCTCGAGCGCGCGCAGCAGCGGCTTGAGCTCGCGGGCCTTCACCAGCGCGTCGAAGCGCAAGCCCAGTGGTAGCAGGGCCGCGAGCGAGCGCCGCACGGCGGGACGAAGCAGCCATTGCGGATCCGCGAGGTCTTGCAGCATGGGGCGGATGCTCTTGAGCCGGGAGTCTCCGGCGAGCGCGGCGAGCGCCTCCGGCGCGTCGTCGGCGTCGAGATCGACCCAGCCCACGACGCCCCGCACGAGACCCGCGCTGCGCTGCGCGATGCCGAGCAGGAAGCGCGTCTCGGCGACGGTGGGCGCGGCCTGGACGAGCACGGTCGCGTCGATCCCCGCGGCGGCGATCAGCGGCGAGAGCTCGTCGAGGCCGAAGTCGCGGAAGATCGGCGCGAGCTCGGGGACCGGCTGCAGCCAACCGTAGTCGCCACGGGCGAGCTGCCAGACATGGTGGTGCGCGTCGACGCGCCCGGTCATGGTTCGTCGCTTGAGGTCGATGTTTCGCTCGGAGCCATGGCGCGCCCGCGGACATGCCGGATAATGTCAGCATCCGCCCGCAGCGCCTAGGGGCGATCGACCCGCCTCGCAACGCTGCACTCCGGCCCGAAAGGCACGATGGCTTCCATCCCGCCGACTTCGGCCGAGCTGAGTGCGCTCGCCGAGTTCGACACGCCCACGATCTGCAACGCGCTCGAGCTGCTCATCCCGGAGTCGCGCGCTCGCGGGTACACCACCCGCCCGGCGGTGTGCGGCTTTCCGGCGCTCAAGCCCGTCGTGGGCTTCGCCCGCACGGCGCGCATCCGCGCCAGGAACGCGCCCGCGCTCGGCGCCGCGGAGGTTCGCGAGCTGCGACACGCGTACTACCGTTACATCGACGCCGGCCCCAAGCCTTCGGTGGTGCTCATCCAGGATCTCGACGGCGCGGATGCCGGCTACGGCGCGTTCTGGGGCGAGGTCCAGTCCGCGATCCATCGCGGTCTGGGTTCGCTCGGCGTGGTCACCAATGGATCGGTGCGCGATATCGACCAGTGGGCCGCGGGCTTTCAGCTTCTCGCCGGGGCCATCGGCCCGTCGCACGCCTACGCCAACCTGGTCGATTTCGGCAGCGAGGTGGAAGTGCTCGGGATGCCAGTGCGCTCCGGGGACATCGTCCATGCCGATCGTCACGGCGCCGTGGTGGTTCCGGTGCAGGCGATCCGCGACTTGCCGGAAGCCGCGGGCAGGGTCGCGCGGCGCGAGGCGGAGATCCTCGCGGTAGCGCGCGCGCCCGATTGCACGGCGGAGAAGCTGATCGCCGTGTTCAAGGCGCAGGACGCGATTCACTGACCGCGCCAGCCGCGCCGGTGGACTATGATTCGGGCTGAGGCGACCGCCGCTTCCAGAGGCACCTTTCGACAGGGAGAAATACCATGGCTGACCGAGTCCGCAACGAGCCCGTCCAGAGGCTGCGCCGCCGCCTGCTGCAGGCCGGCGCAGGCGTCGCGGCCGCGAGCGCGTTGCCCGGCGCAACGCTTCTCGCGCAGGCCCAGGGAGCGTTCGACTGGAAGCGCTACAAGGGCGAGAAGATCGAGATCCTGCTCGTCAAGAGCCCGCGCGGAGACCTGCTGACCAAGTACCACAAGGAATTCGAGGACCTCACCGGCATCGAGGTCGGCTCCGAAATGGTGCCCGAGCAGCAGCAGCGGCAGAAGGCGGTCATCGAGTTCAACTCGGGCAATCCGAGCTTCGACGTGATCGCGCTCTCCTATCACGTGCAGAAGCGCCAGTTCGCGAAGAACAACTGGCTCATCGATCTCCGGCCGTACATCAACGACAAGTCAATGGCGGCGCCCGACCTCGATTTCGCCGACTTCGCGAAGGGCGGCCTCAACTACGCGGTCGAGCCCGATGGCCGGGTCATGAGCCTGCCCTTCAACCTAGATCCCTGGGTCGTGTACTGGAACAAGGAGCTGTTCGCGGCGAAGGGCGTGGCGTATCCGAAAAGCTTCCCGGAGATGGTCGACGCCGCCGCGAGGCTCAACGATCCCGGCAAGGGCGTGGCGGGCTTCGTTGGCCGGGGGCTCAAGAACGCGAACGTGCCGGTGTGGACGAGCTTCCTCCTGGGCTACGGCGGCACGTTCATGGATGCCAAGGGCAGGCTCCTCACCGATTCGCCCGAGGCGGTCGAAGCGGCGAAGATGTACCAGACGCTGCTCGCCAGGAGCGGTCCGCAGGGTGTGGCGGGCTTCAACTGGAACGAGGCGCAGAGCCTGTTCCTGCAAGGCAAGGCGGCGATGTGGCTCGACGGCATCGGCTTCGCGTCGCCGCTGGAGGACCCGACCAAGTCGCGCATCGTCGGCAAGGTCGGCTACGGCGTGATGCCTCCGGGTCCGAAGGCGCAGGTCTCGGCGCTGTTCGGTGACGGCGAAGGCATCTCGGCCTACAGCAAGAAGAAGGGACCGGCGTGGTTCTACCTGCAGTGGGCGTCGAACAAGGCCAACCAGACCCGCATGCTGCAGGCGGCCGCCGGTGCGCCGGTGCGCAACTCGGCCTATGCCGCCGCGCAGGCCTCGAGCGATTTCAAGGCACCGAAGGAATGGGTCGAGTGCATGCTCAAGTCGGCGGCGATCGCGCAGCCCGGTTTGCCGGTAATCGCGCCCGTCACCGAGTTCCGAGACGTCTTCGGGGTGGCGCTCACCAACATGATCAACGGGGCCGATCCCGCGACCGAGCTCAAGCGCGCCACCGCGGAGTTCCAGCCCGTGCTCGACAAGAGCGAGAAGGCCTGAAGAGCCGGCGTGACTTCGGCCGCAATCGCCGCCGCGCGCCCGGGCTTCCTCGCCCGTCGCCGCCGCAGCTATCGCCTGTTCGCGCTGCCCGCGCTGATCGTCGTCGGCGCGGTGATCGTCTTTCCGTGGCTGTTCACGGTCTGGATGAGCGCCTTCGACTGGACGATCGGCTCCGCGGCGCACTTCGTGGGGCTGGACAACTACCTCGCGCTCGTCACCAACCAGCGCTTTCTCGAGGCGATCGTCCACACGTTCTACTTCACCGCGCTCGCGGTGGTCGTGCCCCTCGTGCTGGGCCTGGCCGCGGCGCTGATCTTCCATCGGCGGTTCGCGTTCCGCGGCGTCCTGCGCGGGATCTTCACCATGCCGATGATGGCCACGCCGGTCGCCGTGGCGCTCGTCTGGACGATGATGTTCCACCCGCAGCAGGGCGTCCTCAACTACCTGCTCTCGCTCGTGGGCCTGCCGCCTTCGCTGTGGGTGTATTCCCCGACATGGGTGATCCCGAGCCTCGTGCTGGTCGAGATCTGGCACTGGACGCCGCTGGTCATGCTGATCGTGCTGGGCGGCCTCGCGGCGCTGCCCACCGAGCCCTACGAGTCGGCGCGCATCGACGGCGCCTCCGAATGGCAGCTCTTCCGCTACATCACCCTGCCGCTGATCGCGCCCTTCCTGGTCGTTGCCGCGGTGATCCGCACCATCGACGCCGTCAAGGCCTTCGATACGATATACGTGATCAGCCAGGGCGGACCCGGCACGGCGTCGGAGACGATCAACCTCTACCTCTACCTGCAAGCCTTCGCTTTCTACAACATCGGCAACGCCTCGGCCGTGGTCGTCGTCTTCTTCGCGATCATCCTGGCGCTGGCGCTCCTGCTCCTCTACGTGCGGCAGCGGGCCAAATGGACCTGACCGCGACGCTGCCGCTGCCGGCGGCGAGGCGCGCGCGGTTGAGACGCGGCTGGCGCAAGGCGGCGTTCGGCTTCTCCGTCGCCGTCATCGTCTCGCCGGCGATCCTGGTCTTCCTCTGGATGCTTTCGCTGTCCGTCAAGACCGAGGTCGACAACACGGCCTACCCGCCGGTGTTCGTTCCCGCCCATCCGACGCTCGGCAACTTCGTCCAGGTGTTCACCGAGAACTCGATGGGGCTGTACTTCTGGAACAGCATCGTGGTGTCCGGACTCGCGACGCTGGTCGCGCTCGCGGTCGGCATCCCCGCCGGCTATGGGATCGCCCGCGCCCAGGCGCACAAGATCACCGTGCTCATCCTCATCGCGCGCATGACGCCGGCGCTGTCGTACCTGATTCCGCTGTTCACGGTGTTCCAGTTCCTCGGGCTCAACAACACGCTCACCTCGCTCGTGATCACCCATCTGGTCATCACCGTGCCCATCGTCGTCTACGTGATGGCCGGGCACTTCGAGACACTTCCCCGGGAGCTCGAAGAGGCTGCGCTGATCGACGGCGGCAGCGTCTGGACGAGCTTCCGCCACGTCGCGCTGCCGCTGGCGCGGCCGGGCATCGTGGTCGGAACGATCCTCGCCTTCATCTTCTCCTGGAACAACTTCGTCTTCGGCGCGGTGCTCGCCGGACGCGCGACGCGCACGCTTCCCGCCGCGGTGTACAACGTGCTCACCTTCGAGCAGCTCGCCTGGGGACCGCTCGCCGCAGCCGCGCTGGTAGTCACTGTGCCCGTGCTGCTGCTCACCATCGTCATCCAGAAGGAAATCGTCGTGGGGCTCACCCACGGCGGTGTCAAAGCCTAGAGGTCCCGATGCTCAAAGGTATCCACCCGCTGTTGCACGCCGACCTGCTCCACGCGCTCGCCGCGATGGGCCACGGCGACGAAATCGCGATCGTCGACGCCAACTTTCCGGCGGCCAGCGTGGGCCGGCGACTGCTGCAGCTCGCCGGAGCGTCGTCCTCCGAAGCGCTCGACGCGGTGCTGAGCGTTTTCCCGCTCGACGCCGTGGCCGTGCCTGCCGCCTTCACCATGGAGGTCATCGACGACCCCGGGGCGCTGCCGGAGCCGGTGCGCGAATTCGCCGCGGCGTTCACCAGGCACGGTCTCGCCGACGCCGAGATCGGGCATCTGCCGCGCGCCGCGTTCTACGAACGGGCGCGCAGCGCCTTCGCCGTCGTGCGCAGCGGCGAACTGCGGCCCTACGGCAACATCCTGCTCGTCAAGGGCGTGGTCAACGCCTAGCCGTCCGAGGCATGGTCGTCGTCTTCGGATCCATCAACGTCGACTTCATCACCCGCGTCGCCCGCTTTCCCCGTCCCGGCGAGACCATCGTCGCCGAATCGTTCGCGATGCACGCGGGCGGCAAGGGCGCCAACCAGGCGCTCGCCGCGGCCCGCGCCGGCGCCGCGGTCGCGCTCTATGGAGCGGTCGGTCGCGATCCCTTCGCCGACGCGGCTCTCGCGCTGCTCGCGGCCGCCGGAGTGGGTCTCGACGGCGTCGCGAAGCTTTCGGACGCCACGGGCAGCGCCACGATCCTGGTCGACGCGCTCGCCGAGAACTGCATCGCGATCGCTGCCGGCGCCAACGAGCGCGCCGACCCCGAGGCCGTGCCCGACGCTGTGCTCGGGCCCGCGACGACGCTCGTCCTGCAGCACGAGGTTCCGGCTGATGCCAACGCGGCAATCGCTGAGCGTGCAAGGGATCGCGGCGCGCGCATCGTGCTCAACGCGGCGCCGGCGCGGCCGGTGCCCGCCGATCTTCTCCGCAGGATCGACCTGCTGGTTGTCAACGAGACCGAGGCCGCCGCGCTCGCGCCCGCGCGGGGCTGGCCGGGCGAGCCGGCGGCGTTTGCGCGCGCTGCGGCGGCCGTGTTCCCGCGCCTCACGGCCGTCGTCACGCGGGGACGCGCGGGTGCGATCGCCTGCAGCGGCGCCGAGTGCCTGAGCGCGATGCCGCCGCTCGTTGACGTCGTCGACACGACCGGTGCGGGCGACGCTTTCGTCGGCGTGCTTGCGGCGAAGCTCGACGCCGGGTCGGATCTGCGCGAAGCCCTCGCGCACGCGGTCGCCGCGGGCACGCTCGCGTGCGCGAGCCGCGGCGCGCAGCCCTCGCTGCCCGATCGCGCGGCGATCGACACGCTGTTACCCCTTGTTACAACGGCAGCCGCGTGACGCTGCTACACTTATGCCGTTGGCATTGGAAGGCTCCGCTCATGCTCAAGCGTCTCTTCGTAGCTTTGCTCTTCGCCGGCTGCGCGCTCCCGGCGTTTGCCACCGACTATTCCGACATGTGGTACGTCCCGGCCGAGAGCGGCTGGGGCGTGAATTTCACCCAGAACGCCGACATTCTTTTCATGACGTTCTTCGTGTACGACCAGGGCGGCAAGCCCACCTGGTACGTGGCGATCACCTCCGCGGACGCGAACGGCAATTTCTCGGGGACGCTCTACTCCACGGTCGGGACCTACTTCGGCTCGCCCTGGAATCCATCGGCCTGGGCACCCACCGCTGCGGGCACGGCGTCGTTCACTCCTGTCAATGCGGCGCAAGGCTCGCTGACCTACACGCTGAACAACGGGCCGACCGTGACCAAGTCCATCGTGCGCCAGACGCTGGTGACGGTCGACCTCACCGGGAACTACACCGGCGGCCAGGCCGGCGGATACTCCGGCTGCAGCGACCCCAGCAACGATTTCCTCTACAAGGATACCTTCGACCTGCAGGTGCAGCAGACAGGCTCCAGCGTCTCGTTCGGATTCAGCTACAACGGCCTCGGCGAGAGCTGCACGCTGTCGGGGACGCTGGTGCAGACCGGCCAGCTCTACAGCATCACCAGCGGGACCTACCAGTGCCAGGACGGGCTCAGCACCAGCGTGAACCTGTTCGAGATCAAGAAGACATCGCTCGGGATCGAAGGCCGGTTCAGCGCGCCGGTCGGCGGCAATTGCCAGGAGGACGCGAGCTTCTCGGCGGTGGACCTGCAGTAGCGAGCGGCGTTCAGGCTCGCCGGCAGTCGCGCTGCCGGACGCATTCGAAGAGGCACACGGCCGCCGCCGCCGCGGCGTTGAGCGATTCGAAGCGTCCCGGCATGGGAATCGCTACCGTCGCGCTCGCCGCCGCGCGCAGCTCCTCGGAGACGCCTGCGCCCTCGTTACCGATGGCGATCGCCACCGCGCCGGTCAGATCCGCGTCGTAGAGCGATTCGCCGGCCGCGCCCGCGGTCGCGATCACCCGGCCGCGATAGGCGCGCGCCCAGGCGGCGAGGTCCACGTCCTCGTGAATGTCCAGGTGAAAGTGCGCGCCCTGGGCCGCGCGGAGGACCTTGGGCGACCACGCGAAGGCGCAGCCCGGTGCGAGGAAGACCTGCGCCACGCCGGCGGCCGCGGCGCTGCGCAGGCTCGAGCCGACGTTTCCCGGATCCTGGACGTCGTCCAGCAGAAGGCAGAAGTCCGCCGCTGTCGAGGCCCGCGGCCGCGGCGTCGGCACGACCGCGAGCACCCCCGCCGCGCCGGGCACGGAGCCGAGGCTCGCCCAGGCCGCGCTGCCGACGATCAGCGTGCGCGAAGGCGCAGCGTCGGAGAGAAGCGAGCGAACGGCGGGTCGCTCCCGCGCGGTCTCGGCGACGATCAACGTTTCCGGCGGACCGATGCGGCGCCGGTAGGCGGCCACGAGATGCTCGCCTTCGAGCACGCAGCGCTGCGCCTTGCGGCGCTCGCGCGAGGAGGCGATCAGCTGCGCCGCCTCGCGCAGCCGGGGATTGTCGCGCGAGGTGATGCGCGGCATCGACGCTGCGTCAGTCGCGCGGCGGCGACGGTCCGGGGCTCTGCGTCCCCGTGGCGCCCGTCGAGCGCGGCTTCGCAGCGGGGGCGCCCGGTGCGCGGGACGACGAGCCGGGAGCCGCGTCCGGCGCCAGCTGGAAGAAGATCTCGTCCTGCCGGATCATCCCGAGCTCCGATCGCGCGCGCTCCTCGATCGCCTCGACACCTTGCTTCAAGTCGCGCACGTCGGCGTCCAGCGCCTCGTTGCGGGCCTTGAGCCCGGCGTTGGTCTCGCGCTGCGCCGCGACCTGGGCGCCGAGCTCCCGCACGCTGAACCATCCCCCCTTGCCGAGCCACACCGGATACTGCAGCGCGGCGATGAGCAGCAGGAAGACGAGGGCGAGCCAGCGCATCGTCAACCCTACCTGAGCTGGTGGAAGGCGGCGCGGCCGCTGTACTGCGCCACGTCGCCCAGGTCTTCTTCGATGCGCAGGAGCTGGTTGTATTTCGCGATCCGGTCCGAGCGCGACAGCGAGCCGGTCTTGATCTGGCCAGCGTTCGTGCCCACTGCGATGTCGGCGATCAGGCTGTCCTCGGTCTCGCCTGAGCGATGCGAGATGACCGTCGTGTAGCCCGCGCGCATCGCCATGCCGACGGCGGCGAACGTCTCGGTGAGCGTCCCGATCTGGTTCACCTTGACGAGGATCGAGTTGGCGACGCCCCTGGCGATCCCCTGCCGGAGGATCTTCGGGTTGGTGACGAAGATGTCGTCGCCGACGAGCTGAAGCTTGCGGCCCAGCCGGTCGGTGAGCAGCTTCCAGCCGTCCCAGTCGTCCTCGGCCATGCCGTCCTCGATGGAGATGATCGGATACTTGTCGGCCCACGCGGCCAGGTAGTCGACCATCTGCGAGCGGGTGAGCTTCGCGCCCTCGCCTTCGAGCTCGTAGACGCCCTCGCGGTAGTACTCGGAGGCGGCGCAGTCGATCGCAAGCGCGACGTCGGTCCCGGCGGTGTACCCGGCCTTGTCGATCGCCTCCAGAAGAAGCCGCAACGCGGCTTCGTTGCTCTCGAGGTTTGGTGCGAATCCGCCTTCGTCGCCCACGGTGGTCGCCATCCCCTTGACGTCGATCAGCTTCTTCAGCGCCTGGAAGATTTCCGCGCCGTAGCGCAGCGCTTCCCGGAACGTCGGAGCGCCGATCGGCACGAGCATGAACTCCTGCATGTCGATCGAGTTGTTGGCATGCGCACCGCCGTTGATGACGTTCATGAGCGGCACCGGCAGCGCCATCTCGGCCGCGCCGCCGAGATAGCGGTACAGCGGCAGCGTGGACTCCTCCGCGGCCGCCTTGGCGACCGCGCAGGACACCGCGAGAATCGCGTTCGCGCCGAGGCGAGCCTTGTTCTCGGTCCCGTCGAGCTCGATCAGCGTGCGGTCGACGAACGCCTGCTCCGAGGCATCGAGGCCGATGATCGCTTCGCAGATCTCGGTGTTCACGTGCTCGACCGCCTTCTGCACGCCCTTGCCGCCGTAGCGCGCCGGGTCGCCGTCGCGCAGCTCGATCGCCTCCTTCGAGCCCGTGGACGCGCCCGAGGGCACGGCGGCCCGCCCGCTCGTGCCGGACTCGAGCACCACGTCGGCTTCGATCGTGGGATTGCCGCGTGAGTCGAGAATCTCGCGGGCGATGACGTCGACGATGGCGCTCATGCTCGTTGTGCTCCCCTTGGTTGGGCGGCGCCCGCCGCCATCAGCTCTTGTTCGGGAAACCCCGCGCGCTTCACCGCCGCGTCGATCTCGACGAGCGTCCCGAGGAGCTCGCGCACGCGGTGGAGCGGCCAGGCATTGGGGCCGTCCGAGGGTGCCCGCGCCGGATCCGGATGCGTTTCCATGAAGATGCCGGCGACGCCCGACGCGACGGCGGCGCGGGCCAGCACCGGCACGAACTCGCGCTGGCCTCCGCTCGACGTTCCCTGCCCTCCCGGCAGCTGGACCGAGTGCGTCGCGTCGAATACGACCGGGCAGCCCGTCGCCCTCATGATCGCGAGCGAGCGCATGTCGGAGACGAGGTTGTGATAGCCGAACGACGCCCCGCGCTCGCAGACGAGAATGTTGTCGGCGCCGCTCGCTTGCCGCGCCTTGGCCACGACGTTGACCATGTCCTCCGGCGCGAGAAACTGCCCCTTCTTGATGTTCACCGGCTTCCCGGCCGAGGCGACGGCGCGGATGAAGTCGGTCTGGCGGCAGAGAAACGCCGGCGTCTGCAGCACGTCGACGACCGCGGCTGCGGCCGCGACCTCGTCCTCGGTGTGCACGTCGGTCAGCACCGGCACGCCGACCTGGCGCCTGACCTCCGAGAGTATGCGCAGTCCCTCGTCGATCCCGAGGCCGCGGAACGATTGCGACGAGCTGCGGTTGGCCTTGTCGTACGAAGACTTGAAGATGAGCGGCACGCCTAGCGCGGCGCAAGTCTCCTTGAGACTGCCGGCGACGTCGACCTGCAGGCGCTCGGATTCGACCACGCAGGGGCCGGCAATGAGGAAGAGAGGCCGGTCCAGCCCGGCCTCGAATCCGCACAGCTCCATCGCTGCCGCCCGGTCAGGCGACGAGCTGCGGCCGGGCGCGCGCCGGCTCGTCGCGCGCTTCGCGTGCGTGCGCAAGCGCCGCGTCGATGTAGGCGATGAACAGCGGATGACCGCGTCGCGGGTTCGACGTGAATTCGGGGTGGTACTGGCAGCCGAAGAACCACGGGTGATCGGCGAGCTCGATCATCTCGCACAGATCGCCTGCGAGCGCGCTCTTCGCCCAGGCACCGACCCCCAGGCCGGCGGCCTCCAGCCTCGGCAGGTAGTGGTTGTTGACCTCGTAGCGATGACGATGGCGCTCGGCCACGCTCGTCGAGCCGTAGATGCGATGCGCGAGCGAGCCCGGGACCACCTCGCAGGGCTGCGCGCCGAGGCGCATCGTGCCGCCGAGATTGGATTGAGCGCTGCGCCGCTCGACTGTGCCGTCGCGGTTCTGCCACTCGGTCACGAGCGCGACCACCGGATGCGGCGTATCGGGGTCGAACTCCGTGCTGTTGGCGCCGGCCAGCCCTGCCTTGTGCCGGGCATACTCGATCACCGCGAGTTGCATGCCGAGGCAGATGCCGAGATAGGGGATGCCGTTCTCGCGCGCGTAGCGGATCGCCGCGATCTTGCCTTCGACGCCGCGCTTGCCGAAGCCTCCGGGAACGAGGATCGCATCCATGCGCTCGAGCGCGCCGACGCCGTCGCGCTCGACCGCCTCCGAGTCGACGTAGTGGATCCGCACGCGGCTGCGCGTATGGATGCCGGCATGGATCAGCGCCTCGGAAAGCGACTTGTAGGATTCGGTGAGGTCGACGTACTTGCCGACCATCGCCACGTGGACTTCGTGCTCGGGATGCACGAGAGCGTCGACCAGCTTGTGCCAGACGGTCAGGTCGGCGGGCCTGGGGCTCAGGCTCAGCTTCCGGCAGACGATCTCGTCGAGCCCTTCGGCGTGCAGCGCTGCCGGGATCTTGTAGATCGAGTCGGTGTCGAGCGCCGGGATGACCGCCTCGGGGGTGACGTTGGTGAAGAGCGCGATCTTGCGCCGGTCGCCGTCGGGCAGCGGCCGGTCGGCGCGGCACATGACTATGTCGGGCTGGATGCCGATCTCCCGCAGTTCCTTCACCGAGTGCTGCGTCGGCTTGGTCTTCATCTCCCCGGCCGTGGCGATGAACGGCACGAGCGTCAGGTGGATGTAGCAGACGTTGTCGCGCCCCATCGTTATGCCCATCTGGCGGATCGCCTCGAGAAACGGCAGCGATTCGATGTCGCCGACGGTGCCGCCGACTTCTACCACCGCGACCTCCGCCTCGGCTCCGTTGGTTGCGGCGCCGGCAACGATCCAGCTCTTGATCTCGTCGGTGATGTGCGGGATCACCTGCACCGTGCCGCCGAGGTAGTCGCCTCGCCGCTCCTTGCGGATCACGCTCTCGTAGATCTGGCCCGTGGTGAAGTTGTTGCGCCGGGCCATCTTCACGTCGACGAAGCGCTCGTAGTGCCCGAGGTCGAGGTCGGTCTCGGCGCCGTCCTCGGTCACGAACACCTCGCCGTGCTGGAACGGGCTCATCGTTCCAGGATCGACGTTGATGTACGGGTCGAGCTTGAGATTGGTGACTCGGATGCCGCGGGAGGCGAGGATGGCGGCGAGCGAGGCGGCGGCGATGCCCTTCCCCAGCGAGGAGACGACGCCACCCGTTACAAACACGAACTTGGTCATGGGCGACAAGTTCTGGAAATTCTCAGTTTACTGGAAGTCACCTCGCTTCACAAACGCTGTTTCACGCCGTGGAACAAGTCATGCGAGCGCACGCCGCAGGCGCTCGCGAGCGCGCTCGCGTCCCAGCAGTGCGAGCACCGCATCGATCGCGGGCGTCTGCGGCGTACCGGTGACGATCGTGCGCACCGCCATCATGATCTGTGGTGGCTTGAGCTGGTGCTGCGCCGCGGCTGCCTTGATCGCCGCGCCGATCGCCTCGCGCGTCCAGTCGATGCCTTCGAAAGCCGCGACGAGGTCCGCCAGCCCCGGACGGATCCGGGCGTCGACTTCCCTGGCTGCCTTTTCCTGCACCGCCTTCATGTCGGCCGTCTCGCCGTAGAAGTACTCGGCTTCCTTCGCCATCTTCACGAGCGTCGGCGAGCGATCGCGCAGCAGCGCAGCCACCCGGGGAAGCGGCGGCCCGCTCCACAGGTCGAGCGCGGGCGTTCTCTCCAGGAACGGCTGCAGACGCTCGGCCAGCACTTCCTCGGGGAGCCGCTTGAGGTGCTCGTGGTTGACCCAGTGCAGCTTGTCGATATCGAAGCGCGCCGGCGACGGGTGGACGTGCGCGATGTCGAACCATGCGACCAGCTGCTCCTGGCTGAAGATTTCGTCGTCGCCGTGTGCCCAGCCCAGCCGCGCGAGGAAGTTGACCATCGCCTCCGGCAGGAAGCCTTCCCTCTCGTATTCGATCACGCTGACCGCGCCGTGGCGCTTCGACAGCTTGCTGCCGTCGGCACCGAGCACGGTCGGCAGGTGCCCGAACATCGGCGGCTCCGCGCCGAGCGCGCGGAAGATGTTGATCTGCCGCGGCGTGTTGTTGACATGATCGTCGCCTCGAATGACGTGCGTGATGCTCATGTCGAGATCGTCGACCACGACGCCGAAGTTGTAGGTCGGAACGCCGTCGCGGCGCACGATCACCAGATCGTCGAGCTCGGCGTTCGCGATCTCGATCGGGCCCTTGACCTGGTCGTCCCAGGCGACGCTGCCCTCGAGCGGATTCTTGAAGCGGAACACGGGCTCGGCGCCGGGGGGCGGCTTCTGCCCCGGCCGCAGGTTCTCGGGACGCCAGCGGCCGTCGTAGCGCGGCTTCTCGCCCCGGGCGAGCTGGGCGGCGCGCAGCTGCTCGAGCTCCGCCGGCGTCATGTAGCAGGGATAGGCCAGGCCTTGCCGTAGCAGCTCGTCCAGAACCTGCCGGTAGCGATCCAGGCGCTGCATCTGGAAGTACGGGCCCTCGTCGTAGTCGAGACCCAGCCACTTCATGCCTTCGAGAATCGCGTCGATCGCCTCCGCCGTGGAGCGTTCCCGGTCGGTGTCCTCGATGCGAAGAACGAACTCTCCCGCGTGGTGGCGGGCGAAGGCCCAGGCGAAGAGCGCGGTGCGCGCGCCTCCGAGATGCAGGTACCCGGTGGGGCTGGGCGCAAAGCGGGTGCGTACGGTCGGCACGGCGCGACGCGGATGTGGGCGCGAGGAAAGCGGTGATTGTACCGAAGCCCGTGCGAGCGCCGCCGCGCGCGAGCGCGGGCCAGCGTCAGAGCGCGCCGGGCTGCCAGCGCAAATCGAGCGTCGTCGGCATCGCCGGATTCGGTGGCTCCACGGCGAGCTGCATGGGTCCCGGCGTGTGGCCCTGCGCCCAGAATCGCGCGACTCGACGGGCTTCCGCCTCGTTCGCGTTGACCGGGAAGGTCTCGTAGTTGCGCCCGCCCGGATGTGCGACGTGGTAGGTGCAGCCGCCGAGCGAACGCCCCGACCATTTGTCGACCACGTCGAAGGTGAGCGGCGCCTGCACGCCGATCGTCGGATGCAGCGCCGACGGCGGGCTCCAGGCGCGGAAGCGCACGCCGGCGACGTATTCGCCGGGGACGCCGGTCGGCGCGAGGGGGAGCGCCCGGCCGTTGCACGAAATCGCGTGCCGACCCGGCGTGGCGCCGTCGACCCTCACCTGGAGGCGTTCGACCGAAGAATCGACGAAGCGCGCCGTGCCTCCGCGGCTCACCTCCTCGCCCAGCACGTGCCAGGGCTCGATGGCCTGGCGCAGCTCCACGGTCACGCCCTCGTAGGCAACGGTGCCGTAGCGGGGAAAGCGGAATTCGACGAAGGGATCGAGCCACGCCGCATCGAAGGCGTGGCCGAAGTCGCGCAATTCGGCGACGACGCCGGCGATGTCGGCGGCGACGAAGTGCGGCAACAGCCAGCGGTCGTGCAGCGCGGTGCCCCATCGTACCAGCCGGCCGCGGTACGGCAGCTGCCAGAACCGGGCGACCAGCGCGCGGAGCAGCAGCATCTGCACGGCGCTCATGCGCGGGTGGGGCGGCATCTCGAAGCCGCGGAACTCGAGCAGCCCCAGGCGCCCGGTCGGACCGTCGGGCGAATAGAGCTTGTCGATGGAGAATTCCGCCCGATGCGTATTGCCGGTGAGATCGGTGAGCAGGTTGCGCAGCAGCCGGTCCACCAGCCAGGGGCGCGCGGTGTCTTCGCTCGCCCGATGCTCGCGCTCGAGCTGCTGGAAGGCGATCTCGAGCTCGTAAAGCCGGTCGTCGCGCGCCTCGTCGACGCGCGGCGCCTGGCTGGTCGGGCCGATGAACAGGCCCGAGAACAGGTACGACAGCGAGGGGTGGTTCTGCCAGTACGTCACGAGGCTGCGCAGCAGGTCGGGCCGCCGCAGCAGCGGACTGTCGGCAGGCGTCGCGCCGCCGAGCGTGACGTGGTTTCCGCCGCCGGTTCCCGTGTGCCGGCCGTCGAGCATGAATTTCTCGGTGCCGAGCCGCGCTCCCCGCGCCTCCGCGTAGAGCGTCTGCGTCGTGTCGACGAGCTCGCGCCACGAGCTCGCCGGGTGGATGTTGACCTCGATGACCCCCGGATCGGGCGTCACGCTCAGCGACTTGAGCCGCGCATCGCGCGGCGGGGGATAGCCTTCGATGACGACGGTGGCGCCGAGCTCGCGCACGGCGTCTTCGACGGCCGCGAGCAGCGCAGCGTAGTCGTCGAGACGCACCAGCGGCGGCATGAACGCGTGGAGGTGCCCCGAGCGAACCTGGATCGTGAGCGCGGTCTTCACTACCTCGCGCGGCTTCGCGCCTCGCGCCCGCGCGGCGCGCCGGCGGCGCAGCTCCTCGCGACGTGGGAGTGCCTCCGAAGGCGCGAAGGGATCGAGCGGCGGCTCGACGTCGGCTTCCTCCGGCAGCACGTCCGGAAGCGACTGGAGCGGCAACCGCAGGCCGAGCGGCGAATCGCCGGCGATCGCGTACAGGCGCTCGCGGCGGAGCGGCCAAGGGCTCGATTCCCAGACCCGCGCCAGGGCGCCTCGGTGCTCGTCGGCCGCCTTGAGCGGAAGGACGTAGCCGCAGGGCTGCTCCGGGCCCGCGAGCAGCAGACGGGCGAGGCGCGCACGCTCGTCGGCATCGGCCAAGTTCGCCTTCAGCGGATCGGCGTTCACGGGCAGCGCCGCCTCGGCTGCGAGAAGCCGCGGCACGTCCTCGTAGGCCGTGAGCACCATCGAGGCGGGCAAGCCCAGCGACTGCGCGAGCCGCCGCGCCAGCGCCGCGGCGTCGTCGACGGTGCGGGTCCCCGCGCTGCGGGTGTCAGCGAACAGCCGCTCGTCGCTCCACAGCGGCTCGCCGTCGCCGCGCCAGTACGCGGAGAGCGACCATCGCGGCAGCGGCTCGCCCGGATACCACTTGCCCTCCCCCTGGTGCAGGAGGCCGTTGTTCGCGAAATGCGGCTTGAGGCGATGGAGGAGCGTCTCGGCGAGCGCGCGCTTGGCCGGACCCAGCGCGGTGTAGTTCCACTCCGCGCCGTCCATGTCGTCGACGGAGACGAAGGTCGGCTCGCCGCCCTGGGTGAGTCGGACGTCGTGCGCAGCGAGATCGGCGTCGATGCGCTCGCCCAGCGCATCGATCGCCGCCCACTGCGCATCGCTGTAGGGCCGGGTGACGCGGGGATCCTCGCGGAAGCGCGTGACGTGCATCGCGAAGCGGAAGTCGACCTCGCACACGTCGGTGAAGCCGATGACCGGCGCGGCGTTGCCTGGATCCGCCGTGCAGGCGAGCGGGAGGTGGCCTTCGCCCGCGAGCAGGCCCGAGGTCGGATCGAGCCCGATCCAGCCGGCGCCCGGAAGATAGGCTTCGGCCCAGGCGTGCAGATCCGTGAAGTCGCGCTCCGGCCCTGCCGGCCCATCGATCGGGCGCTCGTCCGCGGCGAGCTGGATCAGGTAGCCCGACGCGAACCGGGCGGCGAGGCCCAGACTGCGCAGGATCTGCACCAGCAGCCAGGCCGAGTCGCGACACGAGCCGCAGGCGCGCTCGAGCGTCTGCTCCAGCTCCTGCACCCCCGCCTCCATGCGCACCAGGTAGCGGATCTCACGCTGCAGCCGCTGGTTGAGACGCACCAGCATGTCCACGGTGCTCTCGCCCGGGGTCAGCGTGGCGCGGAAGGCTTCGAGCCAGGCGGCGAGGCGCGGGCCCGCCGCAGCCGTTTCCAGGAACGGAGCGAGCTCCTTGGCGAGCGCCGGCGAATAGTCGAAGGGAAAGGTCTCCGCCGCGCGATCGACGAAGAAATCGAACGGGTTGATCACCGTCATCTCGGCGACGAGATCGACGAGTACCTCCAGCTTGTCCGTGCGCTCGGGAAACGTCAGGCGCGCGACCCAGTTGCCGTACGGATCCTGCTGCCAGTTGAGGAAGTGGCGGGCCGGCTCGACCGCGAGCGAATAGCTCGCGACCGGCGTCCGGCAATGCGGCGCGGGCCGCAGGCGGATCTCGTGCGGACCCACGTTGACGAGCCGGTCGAACTGGTAGGTCGTGCGATGCTGAAGAGCAATCCGGATGGCCATTAAAGCGCGGGCGAAGTCTCACCAGTCGGGATTCGGAAGCTGCGCGAACACCCGCCGCAGGCCCTCGCCCCATTGCGTGTGGATCATCTGGAAATACGGATCGGACTCCTCTATCCGGCGCTGAAGCCGGATCCTCAGGCTGTCCGTCTCATAGATCACCAGGTCGATCGGCAGTCCCACCGATATGTTGGAGCGCATGGTCGAATCGAACGAGACGATCGTGCACTTGGTGGCCTCGAGCAGCCCCGTGGCCCTGGTGATCACGCGGTCGATCACCGGCTTGCCGTACTTGCTTTCGCCGATCTGGAAGTAGCAGGTGTCCGGGGTCGTCTCGATGAAGTTGCCCTCGCTGTAGACCTCGAACAGCCGCGGCGCCTCGCCGCCGAGCTGTCCGCCGACGATGAAGTTGGCGTGCGAATCGATGTTGTTCTGCTGCAGGTACGGGCCTTCGCGGGACTTCACCTCGCGCAGCGCGTCGCCGACCAGCCGCGCGACGTCGAACATCGAGGCCGCATTCCACAGGTGCGTGCCCGCGTCGCTGGACGCTCGCTGCTCCAGAATGCTGAGCGCGTTCTGCGTGATCGAGAGGTTGCCGGAGGCAAGGGTCACGATGACGCGCTGGCCGTCGCGCACGAACACGCGCATCTTGGAGAACCGGCCGATCTGGTCGACGCCCGCGTTGGTGCGGGAATCGGACGCGAAGATCAGGCCGGCGTCCAGCGACATGGCGACGCAATAGGTCATCGGCGGCAGCTCGGGTTGCGGGCGTCGCGCGATTCTACCGGATCGGAAGGCTCACCTCGTGCGGAGGGACGAGGAACGACCGGTTGATCCCGTCGCCGAGGCCCGAGATCCGCTCGAGGAACTCCATGAGGTACTCGTGCAGGCCGAACTTGATGACGTCGTCGGTGCGTCCGTAGTGCAGGCGCGCGTGCAGGTCGCCCGACGCCCGCTCGAGCTCGCGGCTGTTCTCGTCGCACAGCAGCTCGAGCGTCTCGTGGATGAAGTTCATGCACGAGTGCAGCGAGCGCGGCATGTCGTCGCGCAGGATGAGGAGCTCGGCGACGCGCCGCGGCGTGATCACGTCACTGTAGATCTTGCGGTACGACTCGAACCCGGACACCGAGCGCAGCAGCGCGCTCCACTGGTAGTAGTCGACGGCGCCGCCGACGTCCGCCGCGGACGGCAGCAGCGTGTGGTATTTCACGTCGAGGATGCGGGCGGTGTTGTCCGCGCGCTCGATGTGGGTGCCGAGCCGGATGAAGTGGTAGGCCTCATCGCGCAGCATCGTGCCGAAGGTCACACCGCGGAACAGGTGCGAGCGCATCTTGACCCATTCGAGGAACGCGGAGACTCCCGTCGACTGGATGCGCTCGTAGTCGAAGTCGCGCATTTCCAGCCACGCCGAGTTCAGGTCTTCGTACATCTCCGAGGTGATTGCGCCGCGCACCGAGCGCGCCGACTCGCGCGCCGCGCGCAGGCAGGCGTAGATCGACGACCGGTTCCCTGCGTCGAGGATCAGGAAGCGCAGCACGCCCTCGGCCGACAGGACCGGAAAGCGCTGGTAGAACGCGGTCGCCAGGCCCGAGGTGATCAGCGGCACCGCCCAGGGCTCGGCCCAGGCGAGCCCCGGGGCGACCGCCTCGTAGGGCAGGAGCGACATCCGGTAGGTGACGTCGAGCAGCCGGGCGGTGTTCTCGGCGCGCTCGATGTGCCGGGCCATCCAGTAGAGTTCGTTCGCGGTTCGGCAGAGCATGGCGACTTTGCGGGTGCTAGGCGTGCGCGACGACCCAGGTGTCCTTGGTGCCGCCGCCCTGGGAGGAATTGACGACGAGCGAGCCCTTGCGGAGCGCTACCCGCGTAAGCCCGCCCGGGACGAGGTTCACCGTCTTGCCCGAGAGGACGTACGGCCGCAGGTCGACGTGCCGCGGCGCGAGGCCGCTCTCGGTGAACGTCGGGCACGTCGACAGCGAGAGGGTGGGCTGCGCGATGTACTTGTGCGGCTCGGCGACGATCCGACTGCGGAACGCGTCGCGCTCGGCGGCGCTCGCCGCGGGGCCGATCAGCATCCCGTAGCCGCCCGCGCCATGGACCTCCTTCACGACCAGCTCCGCGAGATGCTCGAGGCAATAGCGCAGATCGTCGCCCTTCGAAAGCTGCCAGGTCGGCACGTTGTTGAGGATCGGCTCCTCGGCGAGGTAGAAGCGGATCATCTCCGGCACGTAGGCGTAGATCGACTTGTCGTCGGCGACGCCTGTGCCGATCGCGTTGGCGAGCGTCACCCGCCCGGCACGGTACGCCGCGAAGAGGCCCGGTACGCCGAGGACCGAGTCCGGCCGGAACGTGCGCGGATCGAGGAAGTCGTCGTCGACCCGGCGGTAGAGGACATGGACCCGCTTGGAGCCGCGGGTGGTGCGCATGTAGAGCGTATCGTTGTGCACGAACAGGTCCGGGCCTTCGACCAGCTCCACACCCATCTGCTGGGCGAGGAACGCGTGCTCGAAGTACGCGGAATTGAATACCCCGGGCGTGAGGACGGCGACCTCCGGATGCTCCTCCCCCGACGGGGCCACGCCCCGCAGGTTCTCGAGCAGCACGTCCGGGTAATGCTCGACCGGCTTGATCGACTGGCTTGCGAACAGCTCGGGCAGCAGCCGCATCATCATGCGCCGGTTCTCCAGCATGTACGACACGCCGGAAGGCACGCGCAGGTTGTCCTCGAGCACGTAGTACACACCTTCGTCGGCGCGCACGACGTCGACGCCCGCGATGTGCGCGTAGATGCCCGCGGGCACGTCCCAGCCGTGCATCTCGCGCCGGTACTGGGTGTTGTTCAGAACGCGCTCGGCGGGGACGACGCCCGCTTTAAGAATGTTCTGGTCGTGGTAGATGTCGTGCAGGAACAGGTTGAGCGCCTGCACGCGCTGCTTCAGCCCCCGCTCGAGCGTGAGCCAATCCGCGGTCGGGATGATCCGCGGAACCATGTCGAAGGGGATCAGCCGCTCGGTGCCGGCATCCTCGCCGTAGACCGCGAAGGTGATGCCGACGCGGTGGAAGGCACGGTCGGCCTCGTCCCGCTTCTGGGCGATCCGCTCCGGTCCGGTCCGCTCCAGCCAGTCGAAAAAGCCCCGGTAGTGCGGCCGGACAGAGCCGTCGCCGTCACGCATTTCATCGTAAATGACCGAGGCCATAGGTCGAAGATCGGCGGATCGGCTGGTTTGAGCAAGACTTGAGCCAGCCAGATTTTTGCTTTTGCCGCTTTAAGTTACGAAAATGCCCTCCGTCATCGGGGCGCGAGGGGGGTGCATAGCGACCCGAGTCGCACCATTGTGGTGCCATTTATTGTCCATGACATACCTAGACACATTGACCACTTCGTTTGACCCTGATTTTCGCGCTGTGCTTAAATACCCGCTCCTGTCTGGGTTCGCGCGGGCGGTTAGCTCAGCGGTAGAGCATTGCCTTCACACGGCAGGGGTCACTGGTTCGATCCCAGTATCGCCCACCATTGAACCGGGGGGTTGTACGCGAGTGCAACCCCTATTTTTTTACCTGGCGTTCGCGTCGCACGCCACATCAGCGCAATTTTTGCATACGATGACAGAAAAATTCCGCGCGGGAGGCGCGCGATGATTGTCAACTCGCCAGGCGCGGCGCCCGTCGATGCGCTGGTGTTCGACGCTTACGGGACGCTCTTCGACGTCGAGTCGGTCTCCGCGTCGGCCGATCGCCTCTTTCCCAAGCAAGGGGCGGCGCTGGAGCGGCTGTGGCGCGCCAAGCAGCTCGAATACTCCTGGCTGCAAAGCCTGATGCTGAGCCCGACGCAGCGGCGGGAGGATTTCGGCGCGATCACCGCGCACGCGCTCGATCACGCCGCGGATGTGCTCGGGCTTTCGCTCACTGCTCCGGCGCGCCATCGCCTGCTGGACGCGTACCTCGACCTGTCCCCGTATCCCGACGTCGCTCCGGCTCTGGCGGCGCTGGCGCCCCTGCCGCGGGTGATCCTTTCCAACGGCACGCGGGGCATGCTCGAGCCTCTTGCAGCGGCAACGGGCATCGCGCTGCACCTCGACGCGGTGCTCTCGGCAGACGCCGCCGGCATCTACAAGCCGAGCCCGCGCGTGTACCAGCTGGCGACCGACTACCTGAAGCTGCCGCCCTCGCGCATCGGCTTCGTCTCGGCGAACGGCTGGGACGTCGTCGGCGCCAAGGCCTGCGGCTTCGTTGCCATCTGGGTGAGCCGGTCTTCCGCGCCCCTCGAGCGCCACGGACCGCGTCCCGACCACGTCATCGACTCGCTCGCCGATCTGCCGGCGCTGGTGAAGCCCTAGCGCATCCCCGGCGCGATGCGCGCGCGGATTGCTTGCGGGCCGGGGCGTCCAGGAAGCTCGATGACCTCATCCGGGGCTACGGCATGTACTGGCCGCCGTTGACCTCGATCACCTGCCCGGTGACGTAGCCGGAGAGCTCGTCGGAGGCGAGGAACACGAAGCTGCCCGCGCACTCCTCGGGGCTGCCCAGGCGATTCATGGGAATCGTGGCCTGCATCGCCCTGAGCTGCTCGGCCGTCGAATAGCGCTCGTGAAACGGCGTCGTGATCACGCCCGGCGACACGGCATTGACGCGGATGCCGTCGCCGACGACTTCCTTCGCCCAGCCCTTGGTGGCGGTCGAAATGAAGCCCTTGGCTCCCGCGTAGACGATCGCGCCCGCACCGCCGCCGTGCCGGGCAGCGATGGAGCTCACGTTGATCACGTTGCCCTTCTTCTGCCGGCGCATGATCGGCACGACCTCGTGCATGAAGAGCGCGACCTGGATCACGTTGAGCGCCAGCACTTGTTGCAGGTACGCCTCGGTGTAGTCCTCGATCCGCGTCCGGGCGACGAGGCCCCCGGCATTGTTGACCAGGACGTCGATCCTGCCGAAGGCCGCGAGCGCCTCGGCGACGATACGCCGCACGTCGGCGGACCGGGTCACATCCCCGGCGACCAGCTGCGCATCCCCGCCGAGGGAGCGGACCTCCGCCGCGACGCGCTGCGCGGCCTCGCGGCTCGCGTTGTAGTGCACCGCGATCTTCGCACCCTCCTTCGCGAAGGCCCGCGCAGCGGCGGCGCCGATTCCCGTCGACGAGCCGGTGATCAGGATGCTCTTGCCTTTCAGATCCGAAGCCATGCCTCGTTCACTCCCCGTGGTTATGGTCAGCCCGCCGCCCGCTGCGTCCTCGTGCGCTCCGCCTTTTCCGCGCGGCATTCGAGCACCGCGTCGCGAATCGCCTCGACCGCGGCGGGCCTCGGAAAGCTCTTGCGATGCGCGAGCGCGATGCGGCGCGTCGGCACCGGCCGCGCGAAAGGGACCGCCACCACCAGCCGGCTGTGGTACTTCGGCGTGAGGGCGTCGCGCGGCAGCACCGACACGCCCAGCCCCGAAGCGACCATGTTGCGTATCGTCTCGAGCGAGTTGCTGCGCGTGATCGGCGCGGCGCTGCGATTGAGCTCGGGGCAGGCATCGAGGACTTGGTCGCGAAAGCAGTGGCCGACGTTGAGCAGGATGGTGTGCTCGCCGGAAAGCTCCGAGGGCTGGATCGTCTTGCGGCGCGCCCAGCGATGCTGCTGCGGCACGACGACCTGGAACGGCTCCTCGTAGAGGAACTCGGTGATCACGCCCGGCGGCTGGAAAGGCAGCGCGACGATCGCCGCGTCGATGCGGCCGGTCTTGAGCGCGGCCTCGAGGTGGTCGGTCAGGTTCTCCTCGATCTCGAGCGGCATCTCCGGCGCCCGCGCGTTGAGCGCCGGGATGAGATCGGGGAGCAGATACGGGGCGACGGTGTAGAGCACCCCGAGACGGAAGAGCCCGACGAGCTGGTTGCGTCCCGCCTGCGCGATGTCGCGGATACGCGTGGCTTCCTCGAGCACCTTCTGCGCCTGCTCGACGATCCGCTCGCCGACCGGCGTGACGGTCACCTCGGTTTTCCCGCGCTCGAAGAGCTGCGTGCCAAGCTCGTCCTCGAGCTTCTGGACCGCCACCGACAGCGCCGGTTGGCTCACGAAGCAGCGTTGCGCGGCGCGCCCGAAGCTTCTTTCCTGCGCGATGGCGACCACGTAGCGCAGCTCGTTGAGCGTCATCGCGGCACGTGCTGCCCTACTCCGCCGAGGGCGTGTCCTGGGCGACGCGCCGGTCCTCGCGGCCTCGAAGCGAGGCGGCCGGCTCGCCGGGCGCCTTGCGCTCGGCGAGGAATCGGGAGAACTCCTCGCCCACCTCCGGGTGCTTCACGCCGTAGTCGACGGTCGCTTCGAGATAGCCGAGCTTGTTGCCGCAGTCGTAGCGCCGGCCCTCGAAGCGGTAGGCAAGCACCTTCTCGTCGTCGAGCAGGTGAGAGATGGCGTCGGTCAGCTGAATCTCGCCGCCCGCGCCCGGCTCCGCCGTGCGCAAGTGATGGAAGATCCGGGGCGTGAGGATGTAGCGTCCGACCACGGCGAGCGTCGACGGAGTGGTGCCCGGCTTGGGCTTCTCGACGATGCGCGTGATGCGCCCGAGGCGATCGCCGAGGGCGTCGGTCTCGACGATGCCGTAGCTTCCGATGTCGGCCTGCGCCACCGGCATGACGCCGATGACCGAGTACTGCTCGCGCTTGGCGATGTCGCACATCTGCTGCATCACGCCGACTCTGGCGTCGATCAGGTCGTCGGCGAGCAGCACTGCGAAGGGCTCCTCGCCGATCACCGGTGCGGCGCACAGCACGGCGTGCCCGAGGCCCAGCGCCTCCGCCTGGCGGATGTAGATGAAGTTGATCCCCCGCGGCACCCCGCTCTGCACGGCCTGCAGCAGCTTGGTCTTCTTGCGCGCGGCGAGCTCGGTCTCGAGCTCGTAGGCCTTGTCGAAGTGATCCTCGATCGCCCGCTTGTTGCGCCCGGTGATGAAGATCATTTCCGTGATGCCAGCGGCCGCCGCCTCCTCCACCGCGAACTGGATGAGCGGCTTGTCGACGATCGGGAGCATCTCCTTGGGGCTCGCCTTGGTCACCGGCAGAAAGCGGCTGCCGAGCCCCGCGACCGGAAATACCGCCTTGCGGATCTTACCGAACGCCATGGATGCGCTCCTTCGTCATGCCTTGCCTCGCGCCACCAGCGCCTTGAGCCCTCGTTCGTCGATCACCGGCACGCCGAGTTCCCGCGCCCGATCGAATTTGCCGCCCGGGTCGGCACCGGCGACGACGTAGGCGGTCTTTTTCGAAACGCTGCCGGCCACCTTTCCGCCGTGAGCCTCGATCAGGTCCTTCGCTTCGTCGCGCGTGAGCGAGGGCAGCGTCCCGGTCAGCACGAGAGTGAGGCCGTGCAGTTTGCCGGCCGGTGCGCGCCGCGGCTCGCTCGCCGGCCAATGTACCCCGGCCGCGCGGAGCTGGGCAATGACCTCGCGGTTGTGCGCCTCGGCGAAGAACTGGTGAATGCTCTCGGCAAGCACCGGCCCGACGTCCTCGACCTCCAGGAGGCCCGATTCGTCGGAAGCGATCAGGTCCTCGAGGCGGCCGAAATGGCGGGCCAGATCCTTCGCGGTCTCCTCTCCTACGTGCCGGATGCCCAGCGCGTAGATGAAGCGCGCCAGGCTCGTCGTGCGGCTCCTGTCGATCGCCGCGACGACGTTGCTCGCCGACTTCTCCGCCATGCGCTCCAGCTCGGCCAGCCCCGCGACGCCGAGCTTGTAGAGGTCCGCCGGCGTGTGCACGATCTCCGCGTCGACCAGTTGATCGACCAGGCGCTCGCCGAGGCCCTCGATGTCCATCGCCCGGCGGCTCGCGAAGTGCAGCAGCGCCTGCTTGCGCTGGGCCGGGCACACGAGACCTCCCGAGCAGCGCGCCACGGCCTCGTCGGGCAGGCGCACGACCGCCGAGCCGCACTCCGGGCACTTGCGCGGCATGACGAACTCGCGTGCGCCCTTCGGCCGCTTCTCGACGAGCGTGCGCACCACTTCGGGGATCACGTCGCCGGCGCGGCGCACGACCACCGTATCGCCGATGCGCACGTCCTTGCGCCGGACCTCGTCCTCGTTGTGCAGCGTGGCGTTGGTCACGGTCACGCCCCCGACGAAGACGGGCTTGAGCCGCGCGACGGGCGTCAGCGCTCCGGTGCGCCCGACCTGCACCTCGATGCCGAGCACCTCGGTCGCCATCTCCTCGGCGGCGAACTTATGCGCGAGCGCGAAGCGCGGCGCCCGCGCGACGAACCCAAGGCGCTCCTGCTGCGCGGCATCGTTGACCTTGTAGACGACCCCGTCGATCTGGTAGGGCAGTCGGTCGCGCCGCTCGCCGACGCGCCGATAATAGTCGAGCAAGCCCTCGAGCCGCCGCACCACGGCGCGCTCCCGGGTGACCGGGAAGCGAAGGGCGGCCAGGCGGTCGAGCAGCGCCGACTGGGTCGCCGGCGCCCGCTGCTTCGACCCCCATTCCACGGCACCGATGCCGTAGGCGAAGAAGGCGAGCCTGCGCTGCGCGGTCATCTTCGGGTCGAGCTGCCGCAGCGCCCCGGCGGCGGCGTTGCGCGGATTGACGAACGTCTTCTCGCCCTTCTGCGCCTGCGCGGCGTTGAGCCGGTCGAAATCCCGCTTGAGCATCAGGACCTCGCCTCGCACCTCGATGTACGGGGGCACGCCCGGGCCGCGGAGGCGCAGAGGAATCGCGGCGATCGTCTTCAGGTTGGCGGTGACGTTCTCGCCGGTGTAGCCGTCGCCGCGGGTGCCGCCGCCCTTGAGGCTGCCGCGCTCGTAGGCGAGGCTCACGGCCAGGCCGTCGAACTTGGGCTCCGCCTCGTACTCCACCTCGTCGACGTCGAGGGCCTCGCGCACGCGCCGGTCGAAGGCTTGCGCCTCTTCGGCGGTGAAGGCGTTGGCGATCGAGAGCATGGGCACGCGGTGGGTCACCGCCTCGAAGGCGGAGACCGGCGGGCCGCCTACGCGCTGAGTCGGCGAATCGGCGCTAGCGAGCGCGGGATAGTCGCGCTCGAGCGCCTCGAGCTCGCGAAACAGCGCGTCGTACTCGGCGTCGCTGATCGTCGGCGCGTCCTGCACGTAGTAGCGGTAGTTGTGCTCCTCGATCGCCGCGCGCAGGCGGGCCGCCTGCGCGGCGGCTTTCCTAGGCACGACCGCGCTCATCGGCTGCCGTTCAACCGAACAGCCGCAGGGCGCGCGGGCCGCCCGGATCGATGTGCGCTTCGCGCAGCGCGCTTGCGGTCGCCTGCACCTGCGTCCGGATCGCCGCCAGCGCCGCATCGTCGAGCGGCCGGCGGTTGTCGTCGACCAGGACCCCTTCGAGGGTGTGCGCGAGGCGCTTCGCCGTCATCCGCATCTGGTCGAACACGCGCACCGGATCGGCCACCCGCGGCACGTCGATGAGGAGCACCACGCCCGGGGTGGATACGGCGCGCAGGGACTCCGCCGTGAACGGCTCCTGGTTGTAGTTGTGCAGGCTGCACAGCACCGCGCCGGTCTCGTCCTGCAGGTATTCGAACTGGCCGCCGGCCGCGAGGCGAAATCCGGCGGCTTCCGCGACGCCGCGAAGGCGCGTGCCGGCGATCTGCCCCGCCTCGCTCTTGAGGATGGTGAGCCCGATCTGGACGTCGAGATCGGCGCACAGGCGGTCGAGCTCCTCTGCGCGGGCGGCTTCCTCCCCCGGATCGGGCGGCGCGAATTCGGCGGCCAGCTCCGCGGCGACTCCGCCCACGAGGGCGAGGAAATTGGAGATGTCGCCGCGGCCCGCTGCGCCCGAGCGGTCCGCCAGCAGCAGGCAAGCAGCGATCTGCTGCCAGGGTCCCGCCGACGCGTCGAGCGCCTGCCATGGGAGCGAAGGACCGCGGCGCCCGAGCCACCGCGCGGGCTTGCCGAGGGACGCGGCGCGGGCGCGCGCGAACGCCGCGCTCGGCACCGGCGAGCCCGGCGTGAGCAAGGCGACGCATTCGATGTCGGGATCCGGGCCGCTGCCATCGCGCGTACCGCGTACGGCGCCGAGCGGCGTGGGTAGCGCGCCGTCCGCCTCGTCTGGCGGCTCTTCCGGGGGCGAATCCGCCGTCGGTTCCCCGGGCGACTCGTCGATCGCGGCGCTGCGGGGCGCGTCGGCGGCGCCGTGCAGCGACGGTTCGGCGCGTTCGCGCTCCGCGCCCGGCGCCGCACCGAATGCCCTGCGCAACCGCGCGCGGGCGCGGCGTTCCTGGACGAGGTTGTAGATCAGAACGCCGATCACCAGCGCGAAGCCGGCGGCGACCAGCGCGATGAACAGCGAAGGGTGCGTGGCGACGCTGCGCAGCCAGGCGTCCATCAGGAGGCCGCCGCGACCTGCCTCGGCGCCCGCGCGTCCGCCATTTCCAGCGCCTCGCCGATATCGACCGCGACGACTCGCGAGACGCCGGGATCCGGCATCGTGATCCCGACGAGCTGGGCGGCCATTTCCATCGTGATCTTGTTGTGGCTGATGAAGACGAACTGCGTCACCTCGGCCATCCTGCGTACCATCGCGCAGAAGCGCTCGGTGTTCGGGTCGTCGAGCGGCGCGTCGACTTCGTCGAGCAGGCAGAACGGCGCCGGGTTGAGCTGGAACAGCGCGAACACGAGCGCGATCGCCGTGAGCGCCTTTTCGCCGCCGGACAGGACGTGAATCGACGTGTTGCGCTTCCCGGGCGGCTGCGCATTCACCTGCACGCCGGAATCGAGGATCTCCTCGCCGGTGAGGAGGAGTCTCGCCTGGCCGCCGCCGAAGAGCGCGGGAAAGAGCTTGCCGAAGTTCGCGTTGACGCCGTCGAAGGTCTGCTGCAGCAGCTCGCGCGATTCGCGATCGATCTGCCGGATGGCGGACTCGAGTGTGGCCATCGCCTCGGTCAGGTCCTGCGCCTGGGAATCGAGGTAAGCCTTGCGCTCCGTCGACTGCCGGAGCTCGTCGAGCGCCGCCAGGTTGACCGCACCGAGCTCGGCGATCGCCTGCGTGAGCCGCTCGATCTCCGCGGGCAGGCTGCTCGCGCGTCCCCAGGCCTTGAGTGCGGCCGGCAGCGCTGCGACGTCGGCACGGGCCTCCGCGAGCTGCTCGGCGAGCTGCTGCTCGGCGACCAGCGCGGCCTGCTCCTTCAGGCGCACCTCTTCGATCTTGGAGCGCGCCGGCTCGAGCTTCTGCTCCACCGCGAGCCGCCCCTCCTCGGCGGTGCGAAGCTCGGCCGCGACCGCTTCCTGGCGATCGCGGGCCGCGGCGAGCGCCTCTTCGGTCGTCGTCCGGACGGCGAGCTGGCTCTGCAGCGACGCCTCGACCGGCGCCCAGTCGGTTTGCTCACGCTGTGCCGTGAGCTGTGCGAGCAGCGAGCGCTGCTGCGTCACCTGCCCTTGCAGCGCCTCGCGGCGGCGCGCGTATTCGTCGAGCCGCTCGCGGCACGACCGCTCTGCGAAGCTCGCCTCCTGGCTTGCCCGCTCGGCGCCGCGCACGCGCTCGCGCGCGGCCTCCCGCGCGGCCTCCGCGCGTTCCTGCGCCTCGACGGCCTGGTCACGCGCCCGGCCCTCCTCCGCGAGCCGTGCGCGCTCGGCCGCGATGCCGGCGTCGATGGTCGACCGCGATTCACGCTCCAGCGCCTCTTCGGCGGCGATCGCGGCGATCTCGCCGGAGATCGCGGCGCGGCGTCTGTCGGCGGCCTCGGCGGTCTGCCTCAACTGCTGCAGCTCCAGGTCGAGGTCGTGGCAGCGGCGCTGCTGCGAGGAGAGCGCGATGCCTTCGTCGTGGTAGGCCGCGTGGCGGGTCGTGAGCTCGGCCTCGATGGCATCACGCTCGGAGGCGGTCGCCTGCGCGGCCTTGCGCGCCGGCGCGATCGAGCCCTCGAGCTCCGAGAGCTCCCGCTGGCGCGCGAGCACGCCGTGCAGTTCGCTGTCCGGGGCGAAGAAGCTGATGCCCTGGGCGCTGACGACGTGGCCTTCGGGGGTGACGAAGGCTTCGCCCGAGCGCAACTGCGACCGATCAGCCAGCGCCTGGGTCACGCTCGCCCGACAGCGTACGCCCGCGAGCCAGTCGCCGAGCACGCGCGCGAGCGCCGGCCGCGCCGGCTCGACCTTGGCGAGGAGCGAGTCCGCCTCGATGCTGCGCAAGCCGGCGCCGGCGTCCGCCGCGTAGGCGGCGATGCGTCCCGGAAGCGCGCCGTCCTCCAGCCAAGCGAGCGCCGCGTCGAGGCGCTCGATCTCGAGCGCGTTGAGCCGCTCGCGCAGCACCGCCTCCAGTGCATCCTCCCAGCCGGGCTCGATGTCGAGCTGTTGCCAGAGCCGACGCGCGTGCTCGAGGCGGCGCGCCGCGAGCCATTCATCGACGTCCTTGCCGCGCCCGATCTTCGCCTGCAATGCGGCGAGCGCGGTCGAACGCGCTTCGCGCTCGGCGAGCGCGCGGCTCGCCTGCTCCCAGGCATCGCTCGCGGCGCGCTGGCGCTCCTGCAAGGCCTGCACCGCCTCGCGCAGCCCGCCCAGCGCGGCCTCTCGACCGGCCAGGTCGGCGCTCTCCTGCTCGAGCTGTTCGGCCACCAGCGCGATCTGCTCGGCGAGCGGCCTCCCGAGCGACGCAGCCTCCGCGTCGAGCCGCCCGCGCCGTTGCTCGAGCGCCGCGAGCGCCTTGTCGGCGCTCTCGCGCCGGGTCTCGCCGACGCGGATTGCCTGCTCGCGCGCGGCCACGCGCTGCTGGACCTCGGCAAGCGCATCCTCCGTCGATGCCACGGCGGCTTCCGCGTCAGGCATCGCAGCGGCCGCCTCGCGCTCGCTCCCCGCAGCGGCCGCGCTGCGCTCGATCGCGGTCTCGAGCTCGCGCCGCCCGTCTCCGGCCTCGCGCGCCACGGTGTCGATCTGCGTCGCGAGCCCGGCCAGCAGCTCATCGATCTGCGCGGCCTGCTGCGCGAGGCGCTCCTCGCTCTCGCGCGCGAACTGAAGCTGCTGCTCGAGCCGCGTCACCTCGGCATTGGCTGCGTAAAAGGCGCCCTGCTTCTCGTGGAGCTCGTCGCCGGCCCGGTATTGCTCGGCGCGCAGCCGCTCGACACCGTTCTCGGCCGCCCGCAGTTCCGCCTGCACCGCCTCGAACGCGGCGCTGAGGTTGGCGATGTCGCCCGCGTATCGCTCGCGCAGCCGCACGGCATCCTGCTGCTTCGCGAACCAGGCGAGATGCTGCGCCTGCTTGAGCCTCGTCTCGAAGTCGCGGTACCGGGCCGCGACCTGCGCCTGCGCCTCGAGCTTCTCGAGCTGGCCCGCGAGCTCGGTGCGGATGTCCTCGACGCGTGCGAGATTGGTGCGGGTGTCGGCAAGCCGCGACTCGGTTTCCCTGCGCCGCTCCTTGTACTTCGACACGCCGGCGGCCTCCTCGAGGAACACCCGCAGCTCCTCGGGCCGCGCCTCGATCACGCGGCTGATCATCCCCTGCTCGATGATGGCGTAGGCGCGGGGGCCGAGCCCGGTGCCCAGAAAGAGGTCGTGGATATCGCGGCGGCGCACCGGGATGCTGTTGATGTAGTAGGTCGAGTCGCCGTCGCGCGTCAGCACGCGCTTGATCGAGAGCTCGGTGTAGCGGCCCCACTGGCCGCCGACGCGCCCCTGGCTGTTGTCGAAGAACAGCTCGACCGAGGCGCGCCCGACCGGCGCGCGGTCGCCGGCGCCGTTGAAGATGACGTCCTGCATCGACTCGCCGCGCAGCGCGGAAGCCTTGGACTCCCCGAGCACCCAGCGAACGGCGTCGATGACGTTCGACTTGCCGCAGCCGTTGGGGCCGACGATGCCGACGAGTTGTCCCGGGGTCGCGATTGTGACCGGGTCGACGAACGACTTGAACCCGGCCAGCTTGATTTCAGTGAGGCGCAATTCGTTTCTTCTGGAGACGGACTGCACTAACCAGGGTGCGTGCCGGCGGACGTTGCGGCACGACGCAGCAGGCCCGCCTCTGGTGAGCGGCCCGCCATTCGAGCGGTGATTATAGCCGATCTCGTCGGCGCGGCCGCGACCGAAGCGGCGCTTCCCACGCCCCTCAGACGCGGACCGTAGGGGACCGCGCGAGGCGTCCCTCCTCGACGGCGTGACACGCAGCTTCTCCGGCATCGGCCCCCGCGCGACGCACCGGCTTGAGCAGCGGAACCTCGACGCGGCAGCGCTCGTTCGCATACGGGCAGCGCGGATGAAACGCACAGCCCTTCGGCGGCTCCAGCGGGTTGGGGACCTCGCCCGCCACCGCGGTGCGCGGCTTGCCGGTCAGCGCCAGGTCGGGCACCGCCTCGAGCAGCATGCGGGTGTAGGGGTGCTGCGGATCGGCGAAAAGCGCTTTCGTCCCCGCGACCTCGACGATTCGCCCGAGGTACATCACGCCGACCCGGTCGGCAACGTGATGCACGACGGCGAGATTGTGGGAGATGAAGAGCAGCGTCAGGCCCAGCTCTCGCTGCAGCCGCCGCATCAGGTTGAGCACCTGGGCCTGCACCGAGACGTCGAGCGCGGAGGTCGGCTCGTCGCAGACGAGGAACTTCGGGCTGCCCGCGAGCGCCCGGGCGATCGAGATCCGCTGGCGCTGACCGCCCGAGAACTGGTGCGGGAACTTGGCGCCGTCGGCGCGCACCAGGCCGACCTGCTCGAGGAGCTCGGCGACGCGGGCCGCGATCGCGGGCCCGGAAAGGCGTTCTTCCCCCGGAGCCGCGAGCAGGGGCTCGGCCACGATGTCGGAGACGTGCCAGCGCGGATTGAGGCTCGCGTAGGGATCCTGGAAGATCATCTGCATTTCCCGTCGCACCGGGCGCCGCGCGCCGTCGAGGTCGATCCTCCGGCCGCCGTAGCGGATCTCGCCGCGGGTCGGCCGGTACAGGCCGACGATGAGCCGGGCGACAGTGGACTTGCCGCATCCGGATTCCCCGACCAGCCCGAGCGTTTCGCCGCGCGCGATCGAGAGGCTCACTCCGTCCACCGCCTTCAGCAGAGCCCTCGGCTTGCCTTCGAGCATCCGGTTGAGCCACGGCGGGGAGACGTCGAAGTGGCGCGCGACGTCGACCAGCTCGACCAGCGGCGCGCCCGGCAACGCTCCGGCGGCGGGCGTCTTCACGCGGCCACCAGCCAGCAGGCAGCGCGGGTCGCGCCCGCAGGCATGAGCTCGGGCCGCTCGCGCCGGCAGCGGTCGAAGGCGTGCGGGCAGCGCGGGTGGAACGCGCAGCCGGCAGGAATGGCGGTGAGCCGCGGCATCGCGCCCTCGATCTGCGCTAGTTCGTCCCGATCGGCGACGATCGAGGGAATCGAGCCCATCAGCCCCTGCGTATAGGGATGCCGCGGGTCGTGGATGACGTCGGCGACCGGCCCGATCTCGACGATCCTGCCCGCGTACATCACCGCGACCCGGTCCGCCGTCTCCGCGATCACGCCCATGTCGTGCGTGATCAGCATCACGGCCGTTCCGTGCTCGCGGCACAGGCGTTTCATCAGCGCGATGATCTGTGCCTGGATCGAGACGTCGAGCGCCGTCGTCGGCTCGTCCGCGATGATGAGCTTCGGGTTGGCCGCGAGCGCCAGGGCGATCACGACCCGCTGGCGCATCCCGCCGGAGAACTGATGCGGATAGTGGTCGAAGCGCCGCTTCGGCGCGGGGATCCCGACTTCACCCAGAAGATCGAGGGCGCGCTGCCGCGCAGTCGAAGACGACAGCTTGAGGTGCGTCGTCATCGTCTCCGTGAGCTGGCGGCCGATCGTGTAGAGCGGATCCAGCGAGGTGAGCGGGTCCTGGAACACGGCCCCGATCTCGCGGCCGCGAATGCGGCGCAGGCCTTCCGCGGGGAGGTTGTCGATGCGTCGGCCGGCGAGCCAGACCTCGCCCGCCCCGATGCGGCCGGGAGGGTCGATGAGCCCGATGACCGCGGCGCCGGTCAGCGACTTGCCGGCGCCGGATTCGCCGACGACGCCGAGCACCTCGCCCCGCGCGATCGACAGCGACACGCCGTCGACCGCGACCAGCGTCCCGTGGCGCGTCGGGAACTCGACGCGCAGATCCGTGACCGCGAGCAGCGCGTCGACCATCAGCGGATCACTTGAGCTTGGGGTTGAGCGCGTCGCGCAGCCAGTCGCCGAGCAGGTTGATCGCTAGGACCAGGATCACCAGCGCGGCTCCCGGGAAGATGGTGATCCACCATTCCCCGGAGAACAGAAAATCGTTGCCGACGCGGATCAGCGTTCCCAGCGACGGCCGCGTCGGCGGCACGCCGACGCCGAGGAACGAAAGCGTGGCTTCGAGCACGATCGCGGTCGCGATGTTGATGGTGGCGAGCACCAGCACCGGGCCGAGCACGTTGGGCAGCAGGTGCCGGAACACGATCGCCGCCGGCCTGACGCCGATGACCCGCGCGGCCTGCACGTATTCCTTGTTCTTCTCCACCAGCGTCGAACCGCGGACCGTCCGCGCGTACTGCGGCCAGTTGGACACGCCGATCGAGAGGACCAGCACGAAGAGCGCCAGGTCGCTGTGCGCGCTGCGCGGCAGCACGGCCCGCGCCACGCCGTCGATCAGGAGCGCGATGAGAATCGCCGGAAAGGAGAGCTGCACGTCGGCGGCGCGCATGATGAACGCGTCGACCCGGCCGCCGGAGTAGCCCGAGGCGAGCCCGAGGCTCACGCCCATCGCCACCGACAGCGCCACCGCGAGGGCGCCGACGAGCAGCGAGATCCGCGTGCCGAACATGATCGCGGACAGCACGTCGCGTCCCTGGTCGTCGGTACCGAGGAGGTACTCCGGTTTCGCGCCCTCCATGCCGTGCGGAGGCGTGAGCGCGTCGCTCAGGTTGAGCGTGGCGAGGTCGAAGGGGTTGTGCGGCGCCACCCACGGCGCGAACAGCGCCGCCCCAAGGCACAGGGCCAGCACGATCGCCGAGACGACCGCGACCGGCGAATGCCGGAAGCTCCAGGCGATGTCGCCGTCCCACCAGCGGGCGAGGCGGGACGGCGCGGCGATGGTGGCCATGCCGGTATCGTCATTCCCGCGCGAGCGGGAATCCGGCGTTGTCCGGAGGCGAGGCCGCCGGGTCGCGGCCTTCGCGGGGACGCCGAGCTTTCCCGTCGCGCGGCTCGCCTTGCGTCCGCATCACGGCGCCGGCTTGATCACTACCCACTTGAGCCAGTTGTTGTTGTCGGCGAGCTGCGTGAGATCGACGTTCTTCTTCATCCCCCAGGCGAGGGCCTGCTGATGCAGCGGAATGTTCCCGATCTCGTCTCGGTGGATCTTGAACAGCTCCGCGATCTCCGCGTCGCGCTTCTTCGGGTCGAGCTCGCGGGCAATCTCGTTGCCCAGCTCGTCCACGCGCTTGTTCGAGTAGCTGCCGAGGTTGAACTGTCCCTGGCCCGACGCGCCCGGCGACATGATCAGGGCGTAGATCGCGTTGTGGGCGTCGTAGGAGCCTGGCGTCCAGCCCAGCAGGTAGAACGACGTGTCGCGCGACAGGATCTTGGGGAAGTAGGTGACCTTGGTCTCGGCGTTGAGATTGACCTTGACGCCGATCTTGGCGAGCATCGCCGAGACCGCCTGGCAGATTTGCGCATCGTTGACATAGCGGTCGTTCGGGCAGTTCATGCTGACGATGAAGCCGTTGGGATAGCCCGCGTCGGCCAGCAGCTTCTTGGCCGCGACCGGATCGTAGGGCAGCCGGGTATTGAGCGCCTTGTCGTAGCCGCGGATGCCGGGGGCGATCATGAGGCCGCTCGGCGTCGCGGCACCGCGCATGACGGTCTTGGCGATCGCGTCCTCGTCGATGCCCTGGTAGAACGCCTGGCGAACGCGCTTGTCCTTGAACGGGTTCTTGCCCTTCACGTTCGAGTAAAGAAGCTCGTCGCGCGACTGGTCCATTCCCAGGAAGATGGTGCGCAGCTCCGGCCCCACCATCAGCTTGAGGTTCGGACCCGCGCGCAGCTTGTCGAGGTCCTGGAGCGGCACCGGCTCCATCATGTCGATATCGCCCGAGATGAGCGCCGCGACCCGCGTGGCCGCGTTGCCGATCGGCGTGAACACGGCCTCGGTGATGTTGCTCTCGATCTTGGTCCAGTAGTTCGGATTCGGCACCAGCACAGTGCGCACCCCCGGCTCGCGGGACTTGAGCATGAACGGACCCGTCCCGTTCGCCTTCAGCGTGGCGGCGTTCTCCTTGCCCTTGCGCACGTCGACCGGGGTGGTGGCGTTGTTCTTCTCGCACCACGCCTTGCTCATGATGTACCACTGGTTGATCGTGTCCGGGAGGATCGGGAAGGGCTCGCTCGTCACGATGTCGATCGTGAGGTCGTCGATCTTCCTGATCTCCTTGATCGGGCCGACGTAGGTCTTCATGTCGGAGCCGTCCGCCTTGGCGCGCTCGTAGCTGAAGATCACGTCGTCGGCGGTGAACGGTGTGCCGTCGTGGAACTTGACGTTCGGGCGCAGGGTGAAGCGCCAGACCGTCGGAGCCGTCTGCTTCCACGTCGTGGCGAGGAGCGGCTCGAGCTCGAGCTTCTTGCCGCGGCCGACCAGCGGCTCGTACATGTTGCCGGTTATGTTGAGCTGGAGCGTCTCGTTGAGCGCGTGCGGATCCATCGAGATGGAGTCGCCCTGGTCGGCGAACTTGAACGTCGCCGCCAGCGCGGACGCGGCGGCGAATCCGCCGGCGACGACCGCCGCGGCGAAAAGAGCTTTGGTGAATCGGAACGTCCTCATGGTCGATGGCCTCCGTTTTCCAAGATGCGTTGCCGCGTGTCTTCAGCTGTGGACCGCCGCCGGCGCCAGAGCGGCGAGAGCCTTGAGACAGGCCGCCCTCGCCTGCTCGCAGACCGCCGCCTTCCAGTCGTCGGCGTCGATGTAGAACGTGTCGCGGATACCGCGCTTGATGGCTTCGCGCTGCGGCACGGGCGCGTCGGGATGGTTGTGCAGCCAGTGCTCCGCGCGCAGCGCCTGCAGCGTGTGCGCGAGAGGATAGGTCCCGTATTCGAGCGCCATCGCCGTCATCTCGGTATTCGGGCACTCGGAGCCGCCGGCGTCGGTGATGATCCCGGTCACGTGCGCCGAGGTCGAAGAGCCGTCGAAGAACGACGTCACGGCTTCACCCCACCAGGCTCTGGTGCGGGCGACCGCGGCGCGGTCGTCGCGACCCGAGTAGATCATCTCGCCGTGGCCGCGCGGACCGAGCCCCGTGTGGAAATCGATCCACCCGAGCCGCTGCCGGGGCGAGGCGCGCGCCCGGAGCACTGCGCGCAGCGAGGCGTTGCTCCAGGACGGCTCGCTCCCGCCGTAGAACATTCCGTCGGGGTGGCTGTACTGGCCGCCGCTCACCGCGGCCTGGAAGGCCTTCTCCCCGTGCGCCTTGATCCAGGCGTGGAGCCTCGCCTCGGTGTCGTCGGGGGCGGGCCAGGTCGCGGGCAGCAGCAGCGGATGGATCTCCGCATAGGCGGGCGTGGCGGGCAGCGGGCGCGTGAAATCGACGAAGTTGCGATTGAGATCGGCATTGTCTTCGTTGGCACGCCGCAGGTGCGAGAAGCCGTAGGGGTTGAGGGCGTGCAGCATCAGCACCGCGACGCCCGACCGCGAGACCGCCCCGACGAAGGCCTCGTCGCGGAGCAGGGCGACCTGGCAGCCGGATCCGCAGAAGCCTTCGACGCCGTGGGTGCCGGAGCTCAGGAGCAGCAATGCTTGCGAGCGCTCGTCGCCGATCTCCGCCAGGTCGATCGAGAGCTCCTCGCCCCTCGCGCCACGCTCGCTCGGGTGCACGTGCCGCGACGTGCGTGCCCCCCGCGCGGCCGCCGCGGCGAGGAACTTGTCGCGCGCCTCGCCGTAGCTCTGCGCGAAGTAGGATGAAGGACTCATCGCTCGAGCGGCAGTGCCGTCTCGGCGAGCGCGGCGAGATAGCCGGCGCCGATCGGAATGACGTCGTCGTTGAAGTCGTACCGGCTGTTGTGCAGGAAGCAGCCGCCTTCGGCGCCGCCCTGCCCCAGCCGGGCGTAGGCGCCCGGGCGCCGCTGCAGCATGAAGGAGAAGTCCTCCGATCCCATGCTGGGCTCGAGGTTGCGCACCACGTTCTCCGGTCCGACCAGCGTATCCGCGACGCTTGCCGCGAACTCCGCCTCGCGCTCGCTGTTGATCGTCGCCGGATACACCCGCTCGTACTTGAGCGTGGCGTTCGCGCCGAAGGCCGCCGCGATGGAATGCACCAAGTCGTTGAGCCTGCGCTCGATCGCGTCCTGCGTTTCGGGCCGGAACGTGCGCACGGTTCCGACCAGCCGCGCGTCGCGCGGAATCACGCTCATCGCCGCCAGGTTGCCGGCGTGCATCGCGCAGAGGCTCACCACCGCCGTGTCGAGCGGGCTGACGTTGCGCGAGACGATCGACTGCGCGGCGGTGATGATGTGTCCGGCGACCAGGACCGGGTCGACCGCGAGGTAGGGGTGCGCGCCGTGGCCCCCGCGCCCTTCGACGTGGATCTCGATGCGGTCGGCCGCGGCCATCATCGGCCCCGGGCGCACCGCGATCGTTCCCGGCGGCAGCGCGGGCCAGTTGTGCAGCGCGTAGATCTCGTCGGCGGGAAAGCGCTCGAAGAGGCCGTCTTCGACCATCGCCTTGCCTCCGGCGTAGCCTTCTTCGCCGGGCTGGAAGATGAGATAGGCGGTGCCGTCGAAACGCCGGGTCGCAGCGAGGTAGCGCGCGGCGCCGAGCAGCATGGCGGTGTGTCCGTCGTGGCCGCAGCCGTGCATCCGCCCCTTGAAGCGCGAGGCGTGCGGGAAATCGTTCTCCTCGTGCATCGGCAGCGCGTCCATGTCGGCGCGCAGCCCGACCGCGCGGCCGCTGTCGCCGCTCCGGCCGCGGATCACCGCGACGACGCCGGTCTTGCCCACCCGGGTGTGGTACTCGACGCCGAGCCGGTCGAGCTCGCGCGTCACCACCTCGACCGTGCGATGCTCCTCGAAGCCGAGCTCCGGATGCGCGTGCAGGTCGCGCCGCAGCGAGGTGAGCTCGGCGTGCTCGTTGCGGAGGTAGTCGACCGGGGTCATCGGCGCGGGCGCTCAGTGGGCGGCAACGAGGCGCTCGATGCGCAGCCGCGGGTCGACCGCGTAGTAGAGCAGGTCGACAATGAGATTTATGACCACGAAGACGAGTGCGATGAAGCAGAGATACGCAGCCATCACCGGCACGTCGGCGAAGCTCACCGCCTGGATGAACAGCAGGCCCATGCCCGGCCACTGGAACACCGTCTCGGTGATGATGGCGAAGGCGATGATCGCGCCGAGCTGCAGCCCGGTGATGGTTATCACGGGCACCAGCGTGTTCTTGAGCGCATGCCCGAAGTGGATCGCGCGATCGGTGAGCCCGCGGGCACGCGCAAACTTGATGTAGTCGGTGCGCAGCACTTCGAGCATCTCGGCGCGCACGAGGCGCATGATCAGGGTCATCTGGAACAGCGACAGCGTGATCGACGGCAGGACCAGCGCCTTGAGCCCGCTCTTGGTGAGAAAGCCGGTCGTCCACCAGCCGAGCGCCACGGTCTCCCCGCGTCCGAAGGAAGGCAGCCAGCCGAGGACCACCGCGAAGATCAGGATGAGCAGGATGCCGATGAGGAACGTCGGCAGCGACACTCCGACCAGCGACACGCTGAGCAGGAGGTGGGAGAGCCACGAGTCGCGCCGCAGCGCCGTGTACACCCCCGCCGGGATGCCGAGGATCAGCGCCAGCACGGCGGCGGTCAGGGCGAGCTCGAGGGTCGCCGGGAGGCGCTCCTTGAGCAGCGTGGATACCGGGCGGCCCTGCCGCAGCGACAGCCCGAATTCACCGTGGAGCGCGCGGCCGACGAAGCGCCCGAACTGCACGTAGAACGGCTGGTCCAGGCCCAGTTCCGAGCGCAGCTGCGCGCGCTGCTCCTGAGTGGCGTCCTGCCCGACCATGAAGGTCACCGGGTCGCCCGTGAACGTGAACAGGCCGAACGCAATCAACGCGACGACCGCCATGACGACGATCGACTGGAGGGCGCGGCGAAGGATGAAGGCGAGCAAGGAGTTGTTGTCTAGGCGCGCGGGACGCGCCCTTGAGATTGGATGACCTCGGTCGATGATGCCGAAAGGTCGCGGCAGCGTCAACGCGGCGCCGCGCCCGGGCGGCGGCGCAAGCCCGGTGGCGAGCGGAGCGAGCCCCGGGAACGTTCTCCGCGCATCGAACCGGCGCGCTCGAGGCCGGCTAGCGCGTCTCCGCGATCTCGGCCGCGCGGTGGCAAGCGACCTGGACCTCGCGCAGAGGCAGCAGCGCCGGGGCCTCGGTGCGGCAGCGCTCCACCGCGTATGGGCAGCGCGTATGGAAGCGGCAACCGGACGGCGGCGCGAGCGGCGAAGGCAGCTCGCCGCGGAGCGCGATGCGCTCGCGGCGCAAGCGCGGGTCGAGCGTCGGCGTGCTGGCGAGCAACGCCCGCGTGTAGGGATGCGCGGGCCGCTGGAAGACGGCGTCCTTCGGACCGTACTCGACCGCCTTGCCGAGGTACATGACCATGACCGCATCGGCGATGTGCCGCACGACCTGCAGATTGTGCGAAATGAACAGGTAGGCGATCCCGAGCTCCTCCTGCAGGTCCATCAGCAGGTTCAGGACCTGGGCCTGGATCGATACGTCCAGCGCCGAAACCGGCTCGTCGGCGACCACGAGGCGCGGTCGCAGCATGAGCGCACGAGCGACCGCGATGCGCTGCCGCTGCCCGCCCGAGAACATGTGCGGATAGCGGCGGTAGTGCTCGGGGCGCAGCCCGACCCGCGCCATCATGGCGAGCGCCGCCTCGCGCCGGGCGGCCGGCCCCGGGTCGTCGTTGACTGCCAGCGGCTCCTCGAGCAGCGCGGACACGCGCTTGCGCGGATTGAGCGACGCGAAGGGATTCTGGAACACCATCTGCACGCTCGGGCGCAGGCGCTTGAGCGTGCGCGCGTCCGCGGTCCCTACGTCTTCGCCCGCGATCCGGAGGCTCCCCGCGGTCGGGCGCTCGATCATCGTCACGGCCCTGGCGAGCGTCGACTTGCCGCAGCCCGATTCGCCCACGACCGCGAGCGTCTGACCCTGCGCGACCGTGAACGACACGCCGTCGAGCGCCCGCACCAGCCCGTTTTTCCGCAGGAACCCGCGGCGGACAGGATAGTGGCGCGCAAGATCGCTCGCTTCCAGGAGGGGCGCGGCGGCGATCATGGGCTGGAGGCGCGGACCCGGGACATCGGCGCCCATCCGTGGGTGGGGCGCCCCCGCTCGTCCAGGGGAAAGTGGCAGCGCGACTCGCGTCCGCGTGCGCCTTCCAGGCGAGGCCGCTCGGCGCGGCAGCGCTCGAGCGCGTAGTCGCAGCGCGGATGCAGCAGGCAGCCCGACGGCCGGTCGCGCGACCCCGGGACGACGCCGCGGATCGCCTTCAGGCGCTTCCGATCGAGATTGTGCTCGGGCAGCGCCGCGAGCAGCGCCTGCGTGTACGGATGCAGCGGTGCCGCGAAGATCCCGGGCACGGGGCCGGTCTCGACGACCTGGCCCGCATACATGACGTACACGCGCTGCGCCGTCTCGGCGACGACCGCGAGATCGTGCGTAATCAGCAGCAGCGCCATGCCGCGCTCGCGCTGGAGCTTGAGGAGCAGCCCGAGCACCTGCGCCTGCACGGTCACGTCGAGCGCGGTCGTCGGCTCGTCCGCGATCAGTAGCTTCGGATTGCAGGCGATCGCCATCGCGATCATCACCCGCTGCGCCATGCCGCCGGAGAGCTGGTGGGGAAAGGCGGCGAGCCGCGCCTCCGCGTCCGGTATCTCAACCTGCCGCAGGAGCTCGAGGGCACGGGCGCGTCGCAGCTTCGCGCTCGAGCGCTCCGCGTGCGTCCCGTGCACGCGCAGTGTCTCCGCGAGCTGGAATGCCACCGTGTAACAAGGATCGAGGCTCGCGAGCGGGTCCTGGAAGATCATCGCGATCTCCTTGCCCACAATCCGGCGGTGCTGCCTGCCCGAAAGCGTCCTCAGATCGTGGCCGGCGAGCGCGAGCCTGTGGGCACGCACGCGCCCGGGAAATTCCGTGAGGCCCATCAGCGCGAGGGCCGTCACGCTCTTGCCCGATCCGGACTCGCCCACGCAGCCGACGACCTCGCCCGCCTCCAGCGTGAGTTGGACGCCGTCGACCGCGATGATGGGGTCCGACACCGAACCGAACTCGACATGCAGGTCCTCGACCTCGAGCAGCGCCATGGCGTCGTCAGCGCTTCAGCCGCGGATCGAGCGCGTCGCGCAGGCCGTCGCCCATGAGGTTGAAGGCGAGCACCGTCACCAGGATCGCGAGCCCCGGGAAGGTCACGACCCACGACGCCCTCTGGATGAACTCCAGCGCGTCGGCGAGCATCGAGCCCCATTCCGGCATCGGGGGCTGCGCGCCGAGGCCCAGGAAGCCGAGCGCCGCGGCATCGAGGATCGCCGAGGAGAAGCCCAGCGTCGCCTGCACGATCAGCGGCGCGAGGCAGTTAGGCAGGATCGTGCTGAACATGACGCGCAGGGGGCCCGCGCCGGCGATCTTCGACGACAGCACGTATTCCCTCGCCTTCTCCGCGATCACCGCGGCGCGCGTCAGGCGCACGTAGTGCGGCACCAGCACGATCGCGATCGCATACATCGCGTTGATCAGCCCCGGGCCGAGGATCGCGACGACGGCGATCGCCAGCAGCAGGCTCGGCAGCGCCAGCATCACGTCCATCAGCCGCATGATCGTGGTCTCGGTCCAGCCGCGGAGGTAGCCGGCGATCACGCCGAGCACGATGCCGAACGAGAGCGAGATCGCCACCGAGATGAGGCCGATGAGCAGCGAGAGCCGCGTGCCGTAGATCAGGCGCGAAAGGATGTCGCGGCCGACTGCGTCCGTGCCGAGAAGGAAGCGCGGATCGCCGCCCTGCCAGGCGGGAGGGCTGAGCGTGAGCTCGCGGTACTGCTCGTAGGGCGAGTGCGGCGCGAGCGCACCGGCGAAGATCGCCAGCAGGACCAGCGCGACGGCGATCGCCAGACCGACGAGCGCGCCCCGGCTCTGGGCGTACGCGTGCCAGAACTCGGTCAGCGGGCCGGCGGCGCGCGGACCCGGCTCCACGGCCTCCAGGCTTTCCTCGACTTCGATCACGCGTGCCGGATCCTCGGGTTGACTACCCCGTAGGTGAGATCGACGAGCAGATTCACGCTGATCACGATGGTCGCGATCAGCAGAATGCCGCCCTGGACGACCGGATAGTCCCGCGACTGAACGCCGTGGATCAGCCAGTTGCCCACGCCCGGCCAGGAAAAGATCGTCTCGGTGAGAATCGCGCCCGACAGCAGCAGCCCCACCTGGAGGCCGATCACCGTGATCACCGGGATGAGCGCGTTGCGCAGCGCGTGGACGACGATCACCTGCCGCCGCTTGAGCCCTTTGGCGCGGGCTGCGCGCACGTAGTCCTCGCGCAGCACCTCCAGCATCGCCGAGCGCGTCATCCGCGCGATCACGGCGAGCGGGATCGTGCCCAGCGCGATCGACGGCAGGATCAGGTGCGACAGCGCCGAGCGAAAGGCGCCCCAGTCGCCGGCGCGCAGCGTATCCACGAGCATGAAGCCCGACGCCGCCGGGACGTCGTATTCGACCGCGATGCGGCCCGAGACCGGCGTCCAGCCGAGCTGCACCGAAAAGAACAGGATGAGCAGAAGCGCCCACCAGAAGATCGGCATCGAATAACCGGTCAGAGAGATGCCCATGACAGCGTAGTCGGCGGCGGTGTTGCGCCTGATCGCCGCGAGAATTCCCGCCGGGAGGCCCAGTGCGACGGCGAGCAGCATCGCGAAGAACGCGAGCTCGACCGTCGCCGGGAAAAGCGTGCGGAACTCCTGCAGCACGGGCTCGTGCGTCGTAAGCGAGCTGCCCAGGTCGCCCTCGAGGACCTGCCCCACATAGTCGAGGTACTGGACCGGAAGCGGGCGGTCGAGCCCGAACTCGTGCAGAAGCCGCAGCCTGCGCGCCGGGTCCATCCCGCGCTCGCCGGAGAGGTTCTCCACCGGATCGCCGGGAATGAGATGGATCAGCGCGAAGGCGAGCAGCGTCACGCCGAGGAAGGTCGGAACGATCAGCGCGACGCGGCGGAGGACGAAGGCGAGCATGGGCTGCGCGTCATTCCCGCGCAGGCGGGAATGCAGCGTCTTTGGGTGGCACCGACACCGGGTCCCCGCTTGCGCGGGGACGACGATTCGCCCTGTCGCCCCGGCGCAGGCCGGGGCCCAGGTTCCTATGGGTGGTGCAATGGCGTCTCAACTTGGATCCCGGCCTTCGCGGGGATGACCAATACGGCATCGTCTCCGCCCAGAGCCGGGATCGAAGCCCCGCGCCTACGGCGTCGGCGCGAGCTCGACCTTGTCGAAATAGTGGTGCGCCGTCGCGTCCATCTTGTAGCCCTTGACTTCCTTGCGCAGCGGGTCGAAGCGCACCGAGTGCGCGATCGTGATCCAGGGCGCCTCTTCCTTGACGATCACCTGCGCCTCTCCGTAGAGCCTGGCGCGGTCGGCCTGCTTTGGGGTCTGCGCGGCCTTGACGACCAGGTCCTCGAACTGCTTGTTGCACCAGCGCGCGTTGTTCCCGCCGCCCTTCACCGCCTCGCAGCCCAGCAGCGGCACGAAGAAGTTGTCGGGATCGCCGTTGTCGCCGGACCAGCCGAACATCACCACCTGGTGCTCGCCGCCCTTGGCGCGCTTGCGGTACTCCGCCCATTCGTAGGTGAGGAGCTTCGCCTTCACCCCGACCTTCTCCCAGTCGGCCTGGATCATCTCGGCCATGCGCTTGCCGTCCGGGTTGTAGGGCCGCGTCACCGGCAGGTACCACAGCTCCAGCTCGAAGCCGTTGGGGAATCCGGCCTGCGCCAGCAGCTCCCTCGCCTTCGCCGGATCGTAGGCGTAGTCCTTGATCGCGTCGTTGTAGCTCCACAGGATCGGCGGGATCGGATTCTTCGCGACCTGGCCGTTGCCCTGGTAGACCGCCTTGAGGATCGCGTCCTTGTTGGTCGCATAGTTCAGCGCCTGACGCACGCGCTTGTCGTCGAAGGGCTTCTTCTCGACGTTGAAGGCGATGTAGCCGATGTTGAGGCCTTCCTTCGAGAGCACGTTGAGCTGCGGGTCCTTCTTCATCTCGTCGAGGTCCGCCGGCTTCGGGAAGGCCATGACCTGGCACTCGCCCGTCTTGAGCTTGGCATAGCGCGCGGTGGCATCACGGGTGATCGAGTAGACGAGGTTGTCGATCTTCGGGCGGCCGCCCCAGTACTTGTCGAAGGCGCGGTAGCGGATGATCGCGTCCTTCTGATAGGAGACGAATTCGAAGGGTCCGGTGCCGATCGGATAGACGTCGGCGGCGTTCGGCGTGCCCTTCTTCTGCATCGTCTCGAAGTACTCCTTCGACAGGATCGACGCGAAATCCATCGCCATGTCGGCCAGGAACGGCGCCTCCGGCCGCTTCAGGTCGAAGCGCACGGCGTAGTCGTCGAGCCTCTCGACCTTGTCGACGATGTTCTTCATGCCCATGTCGTCGTAGTAGGAGAAGGTCTGGCCGGCGGTCATCTTGTGGAACGGGTGATTCTCGTCGGCCATCCGGTTCCAGGAGAACAGCACGTCGTCGGCGTTGAAGTCGCGCGTCGGCTTGAAGTTCGCATTGCTGTGGAACTTGACGCCCTTGCGCAGCGTGAAGGTGTAAGCCTTGCCGTCGGGCGACACCGTCCAGGATTCGGCGAGCGCCGGCACAATGTTGGTCGTGCCGATCTCGAACTCGACCAGGCGGTTGAACATCGGAACCGAGACCGCGTCGAAGGTCGTGCCGGTGGTGAAGAACTGCGGCTGGAAGCCTTCGGGGCTGCCCTCGGAGCAGTAAACCAGCGTCCCTTTCGCAGCGACCGCCGAGCAGGACAGCGCGAGGCTGACGGCGAGCGCCATCCGGAGTCTGCGGCGACGGGCGGCGAAGCGGCGAGCGAGCATGGATCCCCCAAAAGTTTTGCTGAAGCGCGGCGACGCGCGGAAGATGCCCATCGTAGTCGCGGGCGCGAGCCAAGGCAACAGCAGGGCCGCTTCGCCGCGCCCGCCGATCGCCTCACTCCGTCGGCTGACCGAGCGACTCGAAGATCGATTCCAGCTGCGGGCTCATCGCGAGACCCAGGGTGCGCCCCGACGGCAGCTTGCGCAGGAACCACTGGTCGTAGAGCCGCGCGAGATCGCGGTTCTCGGCCAGCCTCTCGAAGGAGCGTTTCACGAGCGCATCGAGGGCGGGGTCGTCTTTGCGATACATGATCCCGTAGGGATCGTAGGAGAGGAATTCGTCGAGGACCGAGAAGCCTCCCGGATTGCTCGATTCGGCCGCCGTTGCGGCGAGCACGGCGTGGTCGCCGGCCCACGCGTCCGCCTTGCCGGTCGCGACGGCATCGAAAGCTTGAGCGTTGCCGGGAACGACGGCGAGCGAGATCCTCAGCCGCTGGCGCTGCGCGAGCGTCTTGATCGCCGCTTCGTTGGTGCTCGCCGGGGTGACCGCGACGGTGCGTCCGTCCAGGTCACGGTACGACCGGATGCTCGAGCAGGCACCACAGGATCGCGATGCCGAGATAGAACTGGCCCATGAACTTGCCGTAGACCCAAGGGATGCCCAGTCCCTGCGTCGTCACGATCGATGCCATGGCGGCGAACACGGCGATCGGCGCGAGCGACATCACATGGACCGTCACCTTCAGCATGATATGCGAGGCCTGCTCCACCCAGTCGATCACGGTCTTCGCCTTTTCGCCGAACGACGAGGCGGCGGCGCCGAAGAACACCGAGAAGACGGAGATCTTCAGGATCTCGTTGTTCGCCATCGCCTCGACGACGCTTCGCGGCACGAGATGGGTGACGAACTCCTTCAGTGACAGCGAAGCCGTCTTGAGACTGGTTGATGCGCCCACGTCGGGAAGCGGCAGGCTCAGGGAGTCCCCCGGACGGAGGACGTTGACCAGGAGCAAGGCACCTTAGCCGGAGGTTCGCCACTGGGGGAGGGGCATGAAATCCAAGCTGACGACGTGGATCTTCTGAGCATGATCGCGGGCGTGGGTTGGATGTGCCACGAACTGCTGCCGACGCCGGAAACGGCCAAGACCGTCGCGGGATACATCTCGCCGTTCACGGACGTATTCCTCCGGCTGATCAAGATGATCATCGCTCCGCTGGTGTTCTCCACCCTGGTCGTCGGCATCGCCCATATGGGCGACTCGAAGTCGATCGGCCGCATCGGCCTGAAGACGATGGCGTGGTTCATCACCGCCTCACTTGCCTCGCTGCTTCTGGGGATGCTGCGGCGCCTGCGGACCTGCGGTTAGGATGCTAGTCCAACGCCGAAGGAAAGCCGACGACGCCCGCTTCAGGGGCTCCGCGCGACGGCACGCTGCCGGCGAGTCGCGAACAGGCACACGCCCGCGGCCACCGACACATTCAGCGATTCGACTTCGCCCTGCATCGGGATGGTCACGACGCGGTCGCAGGACTCGCGCGTGAGCCGGCGGAGCCCTGCGCCCTCGGCGCCAAGGACCCACGCGATGGGGCCGGAGAGATCGGCTTCGAACAGGCTCTCGCCGCCGACCTCGGCGCCGACGATCCATACGCCGCGCTCCTTGAGCTCGGCGAGCGCCCGCGCGAGATTGGTCACGCTCACGAGCGGGATCGTTTCCGCGGCTCCGGACGCCGCTTTCGCGACCGTCGCATTGAGCCCTGCGGCGCGATCCTTCGGCACGACGACCGCCTGCGCGCCGAAGGCGTCCGCGCTGCGCAGGCAGGCGCCGAGATTGTGCGGGTCGGTGACGCCGTCGAGCACCAGCAGCAGCGCCGGCTCGCGCAGGCCGTCGAGGATCTCTTCGAGCGTGCGGCCGGGAGCCGTCGCGTCGACCACCGCGACGATGCCCTGGTGCCGGTCGGTGCCCGCGAGCGCCGCGAGGCGATCGTCGTCGACCGCGTGCACGGCAACCCCGGCGCCCCGCGCACGCTCGACGAGCTCGCGTGTGCGCCGGTCGCGCCGCGCCACGGCGACGTAGACGCCACGCACGCTCTCGGGCTGCGCGCGCAGCCGCGCGGTGACGGCGTGGAATCCGGACAAGTGGTGTTCAGCGCTCATCCCGCGCGTCGGCGAGGCGTGCCCGCGCGGGTACCCGGCGCCGCTGGCCCCAGCGGGATGCCGCCGGTATAATTGCTGCGAGCAAGCCCCGTGCGCTGTTGTAGCTCAGTTGGTAGAGCAACTGATTCGTAATCAGTAGGTCGGTGGTTCGAGTCCACTCAACAGCACCATCTCCAAGACATCTCGGCGACAGCGGAGGGTGACGGCCCCGGCGAGAGCGCGAACCGCCTCGGTTCAGGGCCCTGCGCTGTTGATCGAGCTTCGATGCTCGAGCAGCGCGAACGACCGCGCCCACTGGCTCGGCAGCGCAAAACCTTCGCCACAATCATCGCCGACGCTGGTCGACGCGACCTGGTCGACGGCATCGAGTAGTGCGCGGCTGAATCGCTGAGTGTCGGCGAAGCCGAGCGCATTCTTGACCTCGTGGTTGACGTCGCGCGAAATGCCACTCGGCGTCAGGACGAATTTGTCGAAATACTGCGTTTGCGCCAGTAGCGGTATGTTCTGAGCGTCGAGGTAGGCGCGCAGGTCGTCGTCCTTGAAGGGGTAAGGCATGCCGCCCCAGAAGGGATTGAAGAGTCCATCCCAGTGGTTCGGCACATAGGCCTTCGGATGGATCACCGGCACCACCATCTTTGCAACCGGCTCGCCGCCGGTCGCGACCCAGGCGTCGACCTGCGCCAGCCCGGCGTCCTTCATCGCCGCTGCGAGATTGCCGAGCGGCGAGCCGTAGCTGACGCCATCGACGATCACGTCCTTGTCGAGATCGAAGGCGCTCGCCGAGTTGTTGACGAAGAACGAGAGCTTGCCCTCGGGCGAATCTATCGTGAAGAGAAACGCGCGGTTGCCGCCTCCGTTCGGATAGTCCTCGCCGACGCCGGCACGCAGCCCCCCGGTGGCCGGGTCCGGCACCGGCGGCCGATACAGTTCGCGCGCGAAGTGCTGGATCGGGTTCGTGCTGTCGCCACTGTGGTTCCAGCGCACGACGCGCATCGTCAGTCCGCCGCCGAGGTCAAAGCGCTCTCCGCCGCTGACAACGCGGCAGCCATCGCCGGTGACGCCCTGCGCATTCGCCTGCAGGCACGCCGAGAGGCTGCCGATCATGGGAGCGCCAGTCAGCTGCGACCATGTCGGCGTGTCCCAGCTGTGATCGAAGTGGGCGTGGCCAGCGAGCAGCAGGTCGAGCTTGTCGCCGCCGAGCATCGCGTTCCTGACGCGCGTGATCGCCGGCACGTCGACGCCGTAGGGGCCCTTAGTGAAGGTGTACAAGTCCTTCGGGAATACCGTCGACGCGACGAACAGACTCTCGGGCACACGCGTGATGTAGCCGTCCATGATGATCCGCTTGTCGCCGATCTTGAAGTACCAGTTAGCGATCGACATCCACGTCATTTCGACGGTGGGCGCGGCTGCCCCGACCGGAACGGCGCCACAAGCTATGGCAACGGCAAACATAGCGAGAAGAGCTAGTCTGGGCTTCATAGGAGGGCTCCTGTCCGTCGGAGGCGACATACTAGTCCTTGAGCCGGCGCATGTCTTCCAGGCGTTAGCCGATCGGAACGGTGGGAACCGCCGGGCTCGCAGCCAAGGACCAAGGCGGCGCGGGGGCCGTGAATCGTTCTCGGACGCGCGAGCCTGCTTCACGGTCTCCCGGCGATCATCCCCACGTCGATCGCGTTGCCCATCGCGGCGTAGCCCGCCCGGTTGGGATGGATCTTGTCGCCCGGGCCGCCTGTCGTCGAGTTCGGCTGATACTCGGCGCGCAGCTCCCCGGTCCTCGTATCCAGCGTCACGGCGTCGAAGTCGATCACCCCGTCGAAGATGCCTGCCGTGCGGATGAAATGGTTGTATTCCTTGCGCTTCGCATCGACATCGGCTCCCGCATAGGCCGCGTTGGGGCTGTTGAGTGAGGCGGTCACGGTCGCCCCGTAGATCCGCACGCCGGGAATCTTGGCGCGCAGGCGCCGCACGACGTCGCGCGCGCCATCCGATACGGCCTGCACCGAGGCGCTACCCGCGGCGAAGTCGTTGATGCCCTCGAGCCAGATGACGACGGAAACGCCGGGCAGGCTGATAACGTCGCGCTGCAGCCGATCGAGCGCCGAGGGTCCGCCGGCGAATGGGTTGCTCGCGTAGTCGGCCGGCCCGATGATCTGGTTTCCCCCGATGCCTTCGTTGACGACCGAGTAGCGATTGCCGGTCGCCGCGTGCAGGCGGCGCGCGAAGACGTCGGGCCAGCGGTCGTCCGCGTTCAGCGTGGAAGCGGTGCCGTCGGTGATGGAATCGCCGAACGCCACGATCACCCGCGTGTGCGGCGGCGCGGTCATGTAGATCGCATCGAGGAAATACCACGATGTCGAGGAGAGCGGAAACGACAGCTCGCTTTCGTCGCTGCTGCGCGCTCCCGTGCCAGGCATCGACAGGTACGACGTGGTCAGCGCCTTCGCGTGCCAGGTCATCGGACCGCTTTCGCCCGCGACGTGGAAGCTGACCGCGAGGCGCCGGCCGACCAGCATCGGATCGGCCGGATTCCTGACGAAGGGCAGCGCGACCGGGTCGGAAACGACGTCCGCGCCTGGCGCGACCGTGACCGACGGCTTGCCGGCGAACGTCACCGCACGACTCGTCCCCGCCAGCACCGCCGCCCCGCTGTTCTGCAGACCGACGTAGACGCCGTCAAAGGTGACCGGCTTCGTGCCGAAGGCGTTCGACAGGCGAAGCCGCGCCTGCTTGCCCCAGACATCCGGGCGCACGATCAGCCGGAACGACTGGTCGCTTGCCCCTCGCGCGGCATCCGGGAAGGCGAATTTCAGCTCCGGCTGCGCCGTTGGGTTACCGACCGCGTAAGGGCCGTGCGCCGATGCGGCCCAGGCGGCGATCCAGTGCGGCGCCGGCTGCGCGACGGCGATCCCGCCGAACGCCGCACACGCGAACAAGCATCCCGTGACGAATTGCGAGATTCGACGTGCCACGACGCGCCTCCCCTGATGTTGTTGGTTGCCCCGTCGAGCTGCAGGGTCGTTCGCCACCGCGTCGGCGGCGAGCGCCGCGCCCTCCGCAGACTCCACGAACGGCGAGCAGCCCGCGACGTCGGCGGGACTATAGGCCGGACACCGGGCGTGCGCAAATGGACCGGCGGTCCGGCTTCCGGCAGCTTCCGAGCGTCTCTTCGGGAAGCCCTCCCGAGGTATAGTTCGTGCGCCTCCCGCGGCAATTTCAAAGAGCAATCCGCCTTCGGTACGACATGCCGGGAATCGCTCCATTCGCGTCGCGGGCGGCTGCAGCGTTGTTCTGCGCCCTGCTCTGCATCGATCATGGCCTTGCCGACGGCGAGGCGCTGAAGCGCATCGCGGTCCTCGATTTCGATCTCGTCGACGATCAGCGCGAGCTGGCCCCTGCCACGGCGGAGTACCCGCGCCTGGCCGCAGTCCGGGATCAGCTCGAGCATGAGCTCGGCGCAGACGGGCTCTACGCTCCGGTCGACCGCAGGCCCGCGACCGGGCTCATCGAGAAGCATCGCGCCGCGACGGCGCTCTACCTGTGCAACGGCTGCGAGCTCGAGATCGCCCGCTCGCTCGGCACCGACCGCGTCCTCGTAGGCTGGGTCCAAAAGGTCAGCAATCTCATTCTCAACATCAACATCCGGATCGAAGCTGTCGCGACGGGCGAGGTCCTGCTGCAGAAGTCGGTGGATCTGCGCGGCAACACGGACCAGAGCTGGAGCCGGGGCGTTGCCTATCTCGTCCGGGACATGCTCGAGAAGGGACAAGTCAATCGGTAACGCGGCCGGCGGGTTCAAAGCTCCGCCGGGGGTGAGAGGCCGCGAAGCAGGCTCCGCGCTTTGCTCGCGCTACAGCTGCCGGAATCGATGCACGTACGGATCGCTCACCGGCAGCGTCTCCTTGCGCTGCTTGAGCCGGACCCGCAGGTGACCGCTCATGTCCCGCGTCAGCCCCGCGATCGCGTTCACGTTGACGAGCGTGCCGCGATGGATCTGCCAGAACGCGTTCGGGTCGAGCTGATCGACAAGCTCCCGGATCGTGCGCCGGATCAGAGATTCCTGCTCCGGAGTCACGATGCGTGTGTACTTGTTGTCGGCCTGGAAGTAGCAGATCTCCTCGACTGTCACCAGCCGCAGCTCCTCGCCGCGCGTCACGGTGATCCACCGCAGGAACTCCTTCGGGTCCCGGCCACGGCCGAGAATTTCCAGCAGGCCCTCGAGATTGGCTGGTTCGGTCCCGATCTTCTTTCGCAGCCGCGTCACCGTCGCGGCAAGCCGAGCGGGCGAGAACGGCTTCATCACATAGTCGACCGCGCCCTGCTCGAATGCGGCGACGGCGTATTTTTCGTAGGCCGTGACGAAGACGACGTGGCAGCGCCCGCTCGCCTGGCGCGCGACCTCCAGGCCGTTCATGCCTGGCATCTCGATGTCGAGGAACAGGATGTCGGCGGCGTGGGCCTCGAGCGCGTGCGCCGCCTCGATGCCGTCCTCGGCTTCGGCGCAGATCACGAGTTCCGGCCACAGGCCGCCAAGCGCCTCCTTGAGCTCCTGGCGCAGCACCGGTTCGTCTTCGGCGATGATCGCCCGGAGCGTTCTCAAGACATCTGCTCCGCGCGGAACGCGACGCCAGGATCGGCCGGCTCGCCGTCAACCTCGACCGCCTCGAAAGGCATCTCCATCGTCGCCTGGGGCGGCGGTTCAGGACCGCACCACCATTGGAGCTGTGCCCGATCGCCGTACAGAGCGGCCAATCTTTCGCGGATGTTCGAGACCTCGGCCGCGGCCTCCAGCGCAGCGAACGCCCGAGCGCTGTCCTCGATGCGGATGCGCAGCCTCCCAGCGGCGACTTCGCTGGAGATGCGCAGCGTCCGCGCCGAACGGGAAGCATCGAGCCCGGGTGCGATCGCTTGATCGATCAGAGGCAGGAGCATCATCGGCGGCATGCGGCCGCGCGCCGACTCGTCGGACATGCGGAAGTCGACGCAAAGGCGATCACCAAGGCCCACTTTGACGATCCCCAGGTACGCCCGCAGGAGGTCCATCTCGCGGCCGACGGTCGACGTCGAATCGCGCATCTGGGGCATCGCGGCCCGCAGGTACGCGATCAGGTCATCGAGCATGCGCTCGGCGAGGCCGGAATCGACGTCGTAGAGCTGTCTCACTTGCGCCATGGTGTTGAACAGGAACTGGGGCTCGACGCGTGCCTGCATCGCCTGGAGCTGCGATTCGAGCATCCGCTTGGCGGTTCGCGCGCGCTCGATTTCCGCGATTCGCAGACGACGCTGCTCGATCCGTGCCCGTCTCGCGTCGAGAACGATGAAGGTCGCCGCGCCGCCGAGCAGGAACCATTCTAGCAATCCATAGGTCGTGCGCCATTGGATCTCGGCCGCACCGGTGAATTTTCCGACGGGATACCAGCGCACGCCCACGCCCAGCACTCGGAATCCCGCATATTCGACCAGCGCCCACAGGGCCGCGCCCGCGACCACGGCGAGGATGTACGGCAGCCTGCGCCGCCCGTCGCCTGCGACGACGTGGTCGGCCAAGGCGACTGCCAGCATCATGCAGAACGCGCCGACCTGGTCGCTCAGCACGGTGTGCAGCGCGTTGGCGACTCCGTAATCCCTGAAGCTTAAGGGGCTCCCGACCAGGTGCATCGCGGACACCAGCACGCCCAGAAGCAGCGCCGCCTCGACATGCCGGCGCGAGAGCCCGCGCCACAGGTTGGGAAGGGCGCCGCCCGCGAGCCACCCACCGCGGACCGATCGACCTGACGCGAGCGTCGTCATGCCGGAGCTCCCGTCGCTGCGGGGACCTTCGCGTAGGGCAGCGCGATCGTCGCCGTGACGCCTCTAGGCTGGTTGTTGGCGACGCTGAGCTGTGCGCTGCGGCCGTACAGGGCCGCGAGGCGCGCGCGGATATTGGCGAGCCCGGTCCCGCCGCCGGCCGTGCGCTGGAAGCCTCGACCGGAATCGGCCACCCGGACCTGCAGCCGCTGCGCGTCGACGCGCGCGCTGATGCGGATGAAGCCGCCTTCGGGCAGCGGGTTCAGGCCGTGCTTGATCGCGTTCTCGGCGAGCGTCAGAAGCATCATCGGCGGCAGCTTCGCATCGTCGAGCGCGGGGGCGATGTCGATCGCGAACGAGAGGCGGCGTCCCATGCGGATTCGCTGGATGTTCAGGTAGGCTTCAGCCAGCGCCCTCTCCCGTCCGAGCGTCGACTCGGCGGTCCGCATCTGCGGCAGCGCGACCGCCAGATAGCGCATCAGGTTGTCGAGCATGGACGCGGCGGTCGCGCGATTGGTCTGATAGAGCCGGCGCACGGTGGCAAGCGTATTGAACAGGAAGTGCGGTTCGATCTGCGCCTGCAGGACCTGGAGCCGCGCTTCTTCCATGCGCTGGTCGAGCTGGAGCCGCTGCTGTTCGGCCGCGTGCGCCGCCGCCGCGTATTCTTCGCTGCGCCGGAAGTAGAGGTAAACGGCGGAGAAAAGACCGGCGATGAGCGTATGACGAGGCCAGAGCAGTGGCAACCCGTCGAGCACGATCGACCACGTGCTTTTCCCAGGCATCGCGTCGCCCACTGGCCCCGGGAACTGGGCTTCGATCGCCTGGACGATGACGAGCCCGATGGTGCTCGAGACCAGGATCGCGGCGACTGCCAGGGGATAGCGCCAGCGCGCGCCGGGTGGAACGCGATTGCAAACGGCCACGACGGTCAACGCAATCAGCCACGCGTAAATGAGCGAATCGACGAACGCCACGGCCGCGGCGGGTAGGTATGTCGCCATCAGCTCCGGCACGACCAGCTGTGAGTTCCGGCGCACGGCGTTGATCGCGCAGAGCACGACGATCATCGCCACGCCTTTCCACGTCAGCCCCGCGAACCACGAATCCCACCACTTGGAAACGCGGCTCGCCCATGCCCCCTTGCCGTTCATCGCGACCGCTCCGGCCGGATCAACCGGACTTAGTACGGCAGCTTAATACAACGCGGTGGAAAGCGTCCAAGCTGCGAAGTCCTCGGCGTGGCGCGCCGCGCCGCTTTCGGCGCGACGCGGGCTGGTGAATCATGCCACCCCCGGCGTTCCTGGTCGTGCGGGCGCGCCCGTGAGCGCGCCATGGCCTAGTGGCAGGTGGTGCCGGTGCCGCTGAAGACCTGTCTCGTGATCGCTTTCACCTGCGCGATACCGTTCACGTTGTACGCGAAGGTTCCCGTGTTGCCGTCGGTGAAGGTCAGGGTCGCGTTGCCGACCGCCGTGCTGACCACGTTCGCGGGATCGAACGGCACGGCGCTGAACGCGGGTCCGGTGGTACGGTAGAGCGTGCCGGCATACACGCCCGGCGCCGTCTTGGCGGCGATCGCCACGAGCCACAGCGGCGTGCCGTCCAGATCGTAGGTGAACCACGTGGCGAAGATCGTATCCCCTTCGTGCGCGAAGTTGACGCCCCAGCCTGATTCCGAGCCCGGCGGCGCCGCCCACCACAGGCCCTGGTAGTTGGTCGCGGCAGCGAGGTCGACCGCCGTCGCGCAGGTAGGCAGCGGCCCGAAGACCTGGCGCGTGATGCTCTTCGCCTGGGAGACCCCGTTCACGGTGTACGAGAAGCTGCCGTTGTTCGCGTCGGTGAAGCTCAGCGTCGCGCTCCCGACCGCCGTCGAGACGACGTTCGCCGGATTGAACGGGACGGCATTGAAGGCCGGACCGCTCGTCGTATAGAGCGTTCCGGCGTAGGTGTTCGGCGCGCTCTTGCTGGCGATCATGACCAGCCACCAGCCTTTGCCTTTGGTGTCGTAGGTGAACCAGGTCGCGAAGATGATGTCGCCCTGGTGCTCGAAATTTATCCCCCAGCCCGACTCCGACCCGGCCGGAGAGTTCCACCAGATGCCCTCGTAATTCGCCGAAAGCGGAGGCGCGGCAAATTGTGCAAGGTAGGCGGAAAGGTCCGCGAGGTCAACGGCATTCACGTCGAGAATCCCGAGGTAGCGTGCGCTCATGTCCGGAATGAGCACGACCGCGTTGGCGATTCCCAAGGGCGTCCCCTGCTTGATCAGGAACTGGTCGTTGGCCGGGTTCGCTCCTGGAGGATCGCCGTGGCAGTCGGTGCATTTGTACGTGGTGTGATACAGCGTCGATCCCCGCGCGGGATCTCCGGTCTGCGCGTACGAGGTCCCGCCCAGAGCAAGGAGCAGCACGGCGGCGGCAATCGCTTTCATCGGACCCTCCCCTTGGGTGAGCGTTGCCGGGCAATGTAGGAAGCCCAGCGAGCGCCCGGGGGGAAATCCGACGGATCGGCGGTTCGCCGGCGTCAATCCGGCGCAACGCGGCGTGGGCGGCGAATCGTGGACGAGGATCGCCGGCCGGAGCGCTTTGCTTCCTGCGCAACGACGCCGACGCTAGGTGAGGCGGACTCGGCACACGCGGCCTGCGGGCCGCGGGACGCCCTCCGCCCTCAGCTGACCAGTCCGAACTCGCGCAGGATCGCCGCCTTGAGCTCCACCAGGGCCGGATGCCCCAGGTGCCGCGGGTGCGGGAAGGGCACGTCGAAGGTGGCCTGGATGCTCGCGGGACGCGGCGAGAGGACCAAAATCCGATCGGCGAGGTGGATCGCCTCCTCGACGTCGTGGGTGATGAGCAAGCAGGTGTGCTTCTCGATCTCGAGGATCCGCCGCAACTCGAGGCGCATCTGCAGGTTCGTGAGCGCATCGAGCGCCCCGAGCGGCTCGTCCATGTAGAGGATGTCGGGCTTCACCACCAGCGCGCGGGCGAGCTCGAGCCGCTTGAGCATCCCGCCCGAAAGCTCGTGCGGATAGCTCCGCTCGAAGCCGCTCAGCCCGACGAGCCCCGCGTAGTGGTCGCTGAGCTCGACCTTGTTGCTGTGCCCGTTCAAGCCGAACATGAGGTTCCGCCGGACGGTCAGCCACGGAAACACCGACCCCTTCTGCGAGATGAGAATGCCCTTCGGGCTCGGACGCCCCTGCGGCGCGCCGTCGACGGAGATGTTCCCGGTGTCGGGCCGATCGAAGCCCGCGATCAAGTGCAGCAGCGTCGTCTTGCCGCAGCCTGACGGGCCCACCATCGCGACGAACTCGCCGTTGCCCACGGTGAAATCGATGCCGCGGAGAACCGCCAGCGCGCCGCGGTCGGTCGGGTAGCTCTTCGAGACCGCGCGGACGACGATCTTATCGGCCATACCGCCACCTGACCGTCTTCAGCCGCTCCAGCCGCCGCATCATCGTATCGAGCAGCAGGCCGGTGAGGCCGATGATGATCATCGCCGCGACGACGAGATCGTAACGGTTGCCGGCATTGCGCGAGTCGATGATGAGGTAGCCGAGGCCCGAACGAAGCGCGATCATCTCGGCCGCGACCACCACCAGCCAGGCGATCCCGAGGCTCACCCGCAGGCCGACGATGATCTGCGGCAGCACGGCCGGGATCACGACCTGGAAGAAGAGCTTGCGGCGGGAGACGCCGAAGTTCTCGGCCGCGCGGAGGTACTGGCCTTCGATCGTGTGCACCCCCGCGGCCGTCTGGATGATCGTGGGGAAAACGGACGAGAGAAAGATCAGGAAGATCGGAGACAGGTCGCCGACGCCGAACCACAGGATCGCGATCGGGATCCAGGCGATGGGCGAGATGGGCCTCAGGATCTGGACCAGGGGATTGACGGTATCGAAGGCGCCGCGAATCCAGCCGATCCACAGGCCCACCGGAATGCCGATCGCCACGGCCAGACCGAAACCCGCGCCCACCCGGTAGAGCGACGCGCCGATGTGCGCCCAGAGCTCGCCGCCCCGCGCGAGGTCGACGATGGCGGTCAGCACCTGCAGCGGCGAAGGGAAGATGACGCTCTGCGCCGCGACGACGGCGGCCCACCATACGGCGACGAGCGCCGCTGCGACAGCGAGGGGCAGGAGTATCTGCTTCAGCTTTCCCACGGTGCAGAGCGCGCTACAGCGCCGCCGCGCGTTGCGCCGCGGCGGCCGTGCGCCAGCGCAGCCGCGTCCAGCCGAGCTCGGGCTCGGGATCGACGACGATGGTCAGCAGCCCGCTGGTGTGCAGCGGGCAGGTGAAGATGTAGGTGGAAGCCTTCCGGAACGGAAGCCGAAAGGACTGGTCCGGCATGATCAGCACGGGCCCGAAAAGATGCGGGACGACGTCGTGGTTCTTCATCACCAGCACGTCCTGTACGCCGATCGTGAGCCGGATCTCCGACGGGATGAGGTCGAACTTCTCCCCGGCCTGTCGGCGCGCGAAGGTGCCCTTGGGGATCTCGTAGGTGAGCTCCCGCGAATCGGAATGAATGGGCGCGAACGCCGCCCACGCCGGAACGCAGACCGCGGCGATCGCCAGCAGGGCCCAGAGACCTCGACGCAGCAGCTGGTGGGTCGTCACTTGGCCAGCAGCATCTTGACGTCGTGCTCCATGTCGTCCGCGGACACGCCGTACGGCATCATCTCCCGGATCCTGCCGCCGCGATCGATCAGGTAGATGAACGAAGAGTGGTCGAGGAAGTAGCTCGACTTCGGAAGCGTCTCGACGAAGATCTTGTCCGACACGGTGATCCCGTAGTCCTTGCGCACGCCGGCCAGCTGCTGCGGGGTCCCGGTCGCTCCAACGAACGTCGGGTCGAAGGACGCGAGGAAGCCCTTGAGCTGCTGCGCCGTGTCTCGCTCGGGGTCGACTGTCACGTAGACGACCTGGAAGTCGGCGCCGGCCGCGGCCAGCTTCCTGCGCGCCTCGGCGAGAAAGGCGAGCGTGGTCGGGCAGACGCTCGGGCAATGCGTGTAGCCGAAGGCGAGCGCGACGACCTTGCCGCGGTAGCTGGAGAGCTTGAACTCGGCGCCATTCGTGCCCTTGAGGGAGAAATCCGGCGCGGCGCGCGGGGGCTCGAAAACGCCGCCCCGCAGCTCCGGCGCGCTCGCGGCTTGCGCGGCGAGACCGACGACGAGGAGCAGCGAGACCAGGAGCGCGCGGCTCAGTCCCGCCGGCGAGGGCAGCGCTTCAGAGGCTGATGCGCGCGGGCGCGATGTTCCTGACGAAGCTCTCGTCGACGTACTTTTCATACGGTGAATGGTGCTTGATCGTTCCGGCCGCGATGGACAGGTCCATCAGCTCCTCGAATTCCGACCTGATGAGGCGCAGGTCGCCGTAGGTGACCCGGTCCGAAGGGTTGTCCATCACGAACTGGAGCACGTTCGGATCCTGGTTGAAAAACTTCGGTCCGGCCGCGATCTGCACGGCCTTGGTGCGATTCGCGGGCGCCGCGTCGAGCCACGTGCCCGCGCCCTGGACGTAGTTGACGAGCTCCTGCACCAGCGGCCGGTTCTCCTTGATCAGCTCGTCGCGAACGGTGAGCACGCAGCAGATGTAGTTCGGCCACTCGTCCCGGGTCATGCTCAGCGGCCGCGCGTAGCCGGCGCGCTGCGCGACGGCGCCGAAAGGTTCCCCGGTCGCATAGGCCTCTACGGCCTTGGCGTAGAGCGCGGCCGGCATGTCCGGCGGCGCCATCTCGATCACCTCGACGTCCTTGAGCGTCATGCCTTCCTTGGCGAGCATCTTCCGCAGGAAGAGATAGTCCACCGCGAAGCGGCTCGGGATGGCGACGCGCTTGCCCGCGAGATCCTTGAAGTGCTTGAACGGGGAATCGGTGCGGACCATGATGACCGCACCGGACCGGTGCCCGAGCGATACGACCTTCACCGGTATCGTGCTGTCGGCGAGGTCCATGATGAGCGGGGCGAGCATGTACGCAGCCTTGATGCGCCCCGTCATCAGCGACTCCTTGAGCTCCGGCCAGCCGCTGTACTTGCTGAACTCGAACAGCATCGACTGAGCCGCGCCCTTGGTCGCGCCCGACGCGGCGCAGGCCACCGGAAGCGTGAGATTGCAGGTCACGGGAAGCCCGCCGACCTGCAACGGCTTCCCCGCGCCCTGCGCCCGGGGCCGCGCGACCACCGCCAGGGTCGCAGCAGCCGCCCCTCGAAGAAGCTGCCGGCGACGGAGAAACTTCGACGTCGAGACATTCGCGCTCACTTCGCTGCTCCTCGTCATCGCTCGGCGGCGGCGTCTCTCAGGGGCCGTGGAAAATGTGGAGAGCGCCTGCTGGCGTAACGCCCTGCATTTTAGCGGCAATTCCCCCGCGGCGGTATCGGACGAGCCGGGTCATCGCGCCAGGCCTTCCCCGACCGGTCTCGCTTCGCGAACCTGCGCGGCTTCCGCGATCTCGCCACGCGCCGGATCGTCTTTCGGCAGGAGGAGGTAGTGGCGCAGATGCGTCCAGTCGATGTTCCAGGGATAGCGGCTCCATTCCTCTCGCAGGAACGCGGCGTACTGGCCGACGAGCGAAGCGACGCGTTCCTCGTGCGACGCGCTCTGTGGCGGGACGACGAAGGGCTCTCCGAACTCGAAGACGAAGAACCCGCGCGGCGAGAATCGGAAGGCGGCGGGAATGGCGTGAGCGCCGGTCTTGAGCGCGAGCTCCGCGAACCCGGCGGCGATCCGGCGCTGCCGCCCGAAGAACTCCACCGAGCGCGCGTTGTCGAGGTTCTGCCGCGCATCGGGCAGGTTGAAGACGATGCCCCCGCGGGCGAGCGCATGCTTGGCCGCGTGCATCTGTCGCGCGAGCTCGAAGCGCTTGGCGACGGGCGTCCGGATGGCCCTGTGCTCGAGCTGGTCGTTGGTGATGCCGAGCTCGAGGCCGTCGTGGCCGCGATGGCGGAGGTACCGCTGGAACAGGCGGGCGAACTGGCCGTGGACCGGCAGAACGATGACCCCCGCGCCGTCGCCGCGGCAACGCTCGAAGCGCTCCCAGCCTTCGACTCGCGTGACCCGGCCCACGAGCTCCGGCGGCCCGCGCATCATCTCGTCGTAGGACCATGCCCGCCACAGTCGACCCAGCAGCGCCAGGCCGACGAATCCATCCCGCTGGGCCGGCGGCAAGCCGAACGCGGCGGCGAAACGGCACAGGAAATCGGCGTCCTCGGGCCAGATGTCTTTCTGCACGGCCGCGCTGCTGCAGAGGAACTTCAGCCAGCGGGCGTGGATGCGATAGGCGCTGCCGTCGGCCCGTCCCCTCTTCTCGGACTCGTCGACGAAGCGTCTGGCGCGATCGAAGCGCAGGCGATCGCGCTCGGTGGCGAGGTGCCTCCGCGCGTGGCGCTCGATCGGTCTCAGGAGGTACAGCATGGCGACTCGTTCGCGACCGCTAGTCGAGGGGATTCTTGAGCGGGCGCACGCGCTCGATCGCCGCTCGATGCGCCTCCGGGCTGTCTGCCATCGAGTCGAAGTTGCCGGAGCGATCGGTCAGCATGGAGGCGGCGTACATGAGCGCCTGCGCCTGGGCGCTGCTGAAGGCCATCGCCTGCCGCGCCTGCGCGTGCCCGGCATCCTGCGCCTGGTAGTAGGGCAGCGCGAGCGAACGGCTGAGCTCGAGCCGCGCCTGCATCTGCGAGGAGAAGATCGAGCGATGGTGCTCGCGCCGGGCGCGCTGCGCGAGGCAGCGATCGACCGTGTGCGCCGCCGCGTACGCCGAATACATGCTGAACACCACGCCGACCGAGAAGATGGGGTCGACGAAACCGGCGGCGTCGCCGAGCAGGAGGAAGCCCGGGCCGGCAATGCGCTTCGACTTGTAGGAATAGTTGCGCACCAGCCGCACCGAGCCCCTGCAGAACGTGGCGTCGACGAGCAGCCGCTGAAGCAGCGGGATCGCCGGGCACTGCCTCAGGAACCAGTCCTCCCAGGATTCGCCGCTCCCCTTCGTCTCGTGCGCCCAGGCGATCGGCACGACGAGGCCGATGCTCGTCGTCTGGCGGAGCATGATGTGCCAGAGCCAGGCCCAGCCGTCGCCCTGCGGCAGCGCGCTCACATAGGTCGTCGGCGGGACTTTTCTCACCGACTCCGCCGGGTGGATCATGCCGTCGGCGGCGAGGTAGCTCGAATTGTCGTAATAGCCCCACACGCTCATGAAGCGAAAGCCCTCGTCGAACACGCGCAGCCCGAGCTGCCGCCCGAGCACGCCGGTCTGGCCGGTCGCGTCGAGCACGTAGCGACAGCGAATGCGGCCCACCGCTTCGTCGCCGACCCGGCGATAGCTCACCGCGATCTCGCGGTCGTCGTCCTCCGCGCGCGAGAAGTCCGCTTCGAGCGCTGCGATCTCCTCGCCTATCCAGGCCCCGGAGGCGCGCGCCCGCTCGAGCAGGATGTGATCGAAGCGGTCGCGCTCGACGTGCAGCGCGGGCCGCGTGTAACCGAAATCGCCGAATGAGAGCCGGCGCATTTCGCCGTTCCAGTCGACGCTGCCGCCGGCTTTCCTGACGAAGCCCTCGGCGGCGATCGCGTCGCTTACGCCGGCGGCGTCGCAATACTTCCAGACGTCGGGCAGAAGGCTTTCTCCAACCTGGTAGCGGGGATGCTTCTGCCGTTCGAGCAGGGCGACCGAGTAGCCCTTGGCGGTGAGATAGGTCGCGGCGAGGCTCCCCGCAGGGCCCCCGCCGATCACTACGACGTCGCAGGATTCGGGAACCGCGCTCACGCGCCTCTCTCCCTTCCTAGACCGCGGCCCGGGCCTCGCCGCTCAGCTTCGCGACGATCAGGTTGCGCAAGGCACGCGGCGTCTGGAAATGCTCGAGCAGCACGTCATCGGGCTCGATCGTCACCGCGAAAGTCTCCTCCACGAACGCGATAAGTTTGAAGATGCCCAGTGAGTCGACCAGCCCCTGGCCGATGATGTCGGTGTCGGGTCCAATGACGGTCGCGTTTTCCCGACCGATGCCCTCGCGGGAGAAATACGAGGCGAGCGCGTCGAAGATCTGCTCGTCGGTGTACTTCATGCTGCGTCTCGGCGCGTCGGGTCACGGTGCATGATCGATCTCCCTGGTGTGGATGCGTTTCGGGGTGCCCCGAAACGTCTATGGGCTGCGCGAGGCCGTCTCCGGGCCCGCGGTGAGCGCCTCTGGAGGCCTCTGCGTCGTCGGTGCGAGCTCCTCGCGCAGCCGGAGCCGGTCGACCTTGCCGGTGCTCCCGCGAGGAAGCGTCGCCAGCACCTCGATCGACAGCGGAATCATGTACGCGGGAAGCCGATCGACGCAGAACGCCCGGAGCGCGCTCCGGTCGGGTGACTGGCCCGCGCGAGCGACCACGGCAGCCCGGATGACGTGGCCGATCTCCGCGTCCGGCAGCGCGACCGCCGCGGCTTCGGCAATCGCCGGATGCTGGTGGAGCACGCTTTCGATCTCGCCCAGCTCGATGCGGTAGCCGCGGCTCTTGATCATGCCGTCGCGGCGCCCCAGCAGATGCAGCAGGCCGGCATCGTCCTCGCGCACGATGTCTCCCGTCCCGTACCACAGCATCCGCTCGCCCCCTTCCCCGCGAGCGACGAGCGCCTGCGCGGTGGCCTCTGGCATTGCCTGGTAGCCGGTCATCACGCTCGGTCCGCTGACCCAGAGCTCGCCCGCGTCGCCGCGCGAACAGACCCGCCCCGCTTCGTCGAGCACGACGAGTCTGCAGTTCGCGCAGGCCGCGCCGATCGGGAGCGGCGCCGTCTGCCCCGGCGCGAGCGCGTCCACCGCGTACGCGGTGCAGACGTTCGTCTCGGTCGGGCCGTACCAGTTCCAGTAGCGCGCGTCGGGGATCTGCTCGCGGAGGCGCCGCAGGTGATCGACGGGGAACACCTCGCCGGCGAAGATGATCTCGCGAAGCCGCGACCAGTCGTGGCGCTCCAGCTTGCCGGACAGCGCGAGCCGCGAAAGCAGCGAGGGCACGGAATACCACACGGTGATGCGCTGCTGCGCGATCCAGTCCGCGAGGTTGCGGGGGAAGACATTGAGCTCCGCTGGAACGAGCGCGACGGCGGCGCCCGCGCGGCAGCTCGCGAACAGGTCGAACACCGACAGGTCGAAGTGCCACGGAGCATGGCTCGACACGACGTCGTCGGGCCCGAGCTGCGTCGCCGCGGCGGCCCAGTCGACGAACGAGCGGGCCGCGCGATGGCTCAGGACGACGCCCTTGGGCTGACCGGTCGAGCCCGAGGTGTAGAGGATGTAGGCGGCGCGCTCGGGGTCGTCATCAGGGGGCGTTGTACGCGCCGAAGGTGCGTGCCCCTGACCGTGCGTCTCGAAGGCGAACGCCGTCTCGAGCGGCCGCAGCGCCGACTGCGCTATGGCGACCAGCGCCGGCGCGCTCGCGAGCGCGGGCGCGAGCGTCGGCCATCGCGCTGCGGTGCTCAGGATCGCGCAGAGCTCGCCGTTGGCGACGATTCGCGCGACCCGCCTGGGCGGCGAGGCGACGTCGAGCGGCACATAGGCGGCTCCCGCGCGCAGGACGCCCCACAGCGCGATCAACCCGGGGAGCGACTTGTCGAGGTAGAGGCCCACGCGGTCGCCGGGACCCACGCCGCGCGAGCGCAGCGCCTCGGCGAGGCGGGCCGAGGCTTTCTCGAGCTCGCGATAGCTGAGTGAGGCCTCGCGGTCGACGGCCGCGGTCCGGTCCGGGTGCCTCGCCGCGCTCTGGATCAGCAGGTGCTGGAGCATCGTCGGCTCCTCACAGCCCCAGCCAGCGAGCGATGATGCGCCGCTGCATCTCGGCGGTCCCCGAGTAGTACAGGCTGCCGAGCGCGTCGCGCAGGTCGCGCTCGACGCCCGTCTCGGTGAGATAGCCGTAGCCGCCGTGGATGCGCATCGCGTCCTCGCATGAGCGGACCCAGGCCTCGCTGACCACGAGCTTGGTCATCGCGGCCTCGGCCAGCGTCGCGCGCGGCTCGCGCTTGAGCCACGCGAAGCGATACAGCAGCAGGCGCGAGGTCTCCAGCCGCAGACGCATCTCGACCAGGCGGTCGGCGACCGCCTGGAACTGGCCGATCGGTTGGTCGAACTGGCGCCGCTGCCGCGCGTGCGCCACGCAGGCCTCGAGCTGCCGCGCCATCGCGCCCGCGGCGAAGCCCATGATGAACCCCCGCTCCCAGTCCATGATGTGGTTGAAGATCGCGAGGCCCGCGCCTTCCTGGCCGAGACGGTTGCGCGCAGGCACCACGCAGCCATCGAGCACGAGCGCGCCCATCGCCGCGGTCGACAGCCCCATCTTGTCGATGCCCTCGCTCACGCGAAGGCCCGGCGTCCCCCGCTCGACCAGAAACGCGCTCAGGCCGAAGGCGCCGCGCTTTGGATCGAGCGTCGCCAGAACGAGGAAGAGATCGGCGACGGGGGCGTTGGTGATCATCGTCTTGTCGCCGGTGAGCACGTAGGCGTTGTCGCGCTTCGCTGCGTGCGTGCGCAGGCTGAACACGTCGGAGCCGGCTTCGCGCTCGGTCGCGGCGAGCGCGCCTACCCACTCGCCCCCGGCGAGGCGGGGCAGGTACGCGAGCTTCTGCTGTTCGCTGCCGAACGCGACCAGCGGGTGCACGCAGCCCCAGAGGTGGGCGTTGAGTGCGAAGTTGAAGCCGTTGTCGCGCGAGCCTCGGCCGAGGCCTTCGAGCGCCGCCATCGTCGACACCGGGTCGAGCTCCGCGCCGCCGTGGCGCGACGGCGCCACGAGCCCCGGCAGGCCGAGGGTCGCGGATGCCCGCCAGCCGTCGCGATTGAACGTCGGCGCGCGATCGCGCGCCGCGAGATCGTGATTCAGGGACCGTTCGGCCCACCCCGTGATGCGCTGCTGTCGCTCGGTCTGCTCCGGCGTGAGCGAAAATTCCACTGCTCGTTCGCCTCCCCTGGTGCCTTCGGCGGGCCTGTCAGGCGCCCCATGAGGGACTGACGCGGGCCTGACGGCACTTTACCGCACTATCGGGCGCCGAGGGATACCGAAGTTGGCGTTCCGGCCATCACGCCCGGAGCGCGGGCGCGCGCCGTGTCGGCGTAGGACGCCCGCCGAGCAACAAGCCTGCGCTGCCTACGCAAAAATCGGCTCGAGGCCGATAGCTCGAGCCTGCGCGCAGGGCGCAGCATAGGCTTCACGTCGAGAAGCGTGCCGCCAAGGCGGATCTGCATCGCCGGCTCTGACGACCGCGCTCGCGAGCCCTCTCGTTCCAGCAGGAGCCACTCATGTCCCATCGCTTCGCCCTTCGTCATCTGACCCTTGTCGCCGCGATCGCCGCGCTGCCGCTCACGGCGTTTGCCTGGGGATCGCAGGCCGGAGACAACGGTCGCCAGCCGATCGGCGCGGATAACGACTCTCCGCGGCAGGCTATCCCCGACCAGGCCAGCAACGACGTTCAGATCCACGCTCAGAGCGGGACCGCGTACTACGCGGCGACCACAGCCTACGAGCGCGCGCTGTATTACTGCGATCGGAAGCCTCTCGAGCTGCGGGACGCATGCCGCGACGCAGCGGATGCGCGCTACGGCTTTCCGAGCGAGGGCTACATGGCGCAGCCCGCGTACGTGGAGACCTACCCGCCGTACATGACCTACTACGACCCGTACCCGCAGGCTCGCAGCCCCGCCTATGGGAGCTTCGACGCCTACGTGGCGTCGCCTGACTATTACGTCTACGTCCCGTACCCGGGCGACACTTCGGCGCGCGACACCAACTCGCTCAATCGCTGCGCTCCGCTCGACGGCGCCGCGCGGTCCGATTGCCTGCACGGAGGTGCTGCCGGCGGCTAGGCATCGTACGCCGGAAGCGTCGTCCCGCCGCTCCTACGCTAGCTGCCCAGGGGTCCTACGCCAAAATAGGAGCGCCGCCGATTGCGGGCATCGAGGGATGCGCCGATACTGGATCTCAGGTAGGGCAGATCCTCGGCGCGATTCGGCATGCCGACCGCAGTCCTGATCGGCCGTCGGACCTGATCCCTGCCCTGAACATCAGACGCCCCGCCTTCGCGCGGGGCGTTTTTGCCCCGCGAGTCAGCCCTCGAGGGTGAAGCCGACCTTCAAGGTCACCTGCCAGTGCGCGACCTTGCCGTCGATGATGTGGCCCCGGGACTCGACGACCTGGAACCACTGCAGGTTGCGCACCGTCTTGGCGGCCTGCGCGATGGCGTTGCGAACGGCGTCGTCGCTGCCCTTGCTCGACGAGCCGGTGAGCTCGATGTGTTTGTAGGTATGGTCGGTCATGGCCTCACTCCGGTTCGCGCGAGCGCCGCTGCGCTGCCGCGGCACGTCGCCTCGGTTGAAGATCGCTCAGCGCTGCGCCTCGCGGATCATGTTGCGCGCGATCACGAGCTGCTGGATCTGGCTCGTTCCCTCGTAGAGCCTGAACAGCCGCACGTCGCGATAAAAGCGCTCGATCGCGTAGTCGCGCATGTAGCCCGCGCCGCCGTGGACCTGCACGCAGCGGTCCGCCACGCGCCCGCACATCTCGGAGGCGAAGAGCTTCACGCAGGCGGCCTCGGTGCCGACGTCGTGTCCGTCGTCGCGCCGGCGTGCGGCATCGACGACCATCGAGCGCGCCGCGTAGATCTCGCTCCGGCTGTCGGCAAGCATCGCCTGCACGAGCTGAAACTCCGCGATCGGCTGCCCGAACTGCTTGCGTTCGAGGGCGTAGCGCAGCGTGTCGGCAAGCATGCGCTCGGCGGCGCCCACGCAGACCGCGCCGATGTGCAGCCGTCCCTTGTCGAGAACCTTCATCGCGGTCTTGAAGCCCACGCCCTCCCTGCCGCCGATGAGCTGACCCGCGGGGATTCGGCAATCGCCGAAGGTGACGTCGGCGGTATGTGCCCCGCGCTGGCCCATCTTGCGGTCGGACTTGCCGACCGAGAGTCCCGGCGTGCCGCGTTCGACGATGAACGCGGAGATGCCGCGGGCGCTCCGCTCGGCCGGATTCGTCCGCGCCATCACCGTGAAGATGCCCGCCTCCGGCGCATTGGTGATGAACCGCTTGCTGCCGTTCAGGACGTAGGCGTCGCCGTCGCGGAGCGCAGTCGTCGACAGCGAAGCGGCGTCGGAGCCCGATCCAGGCTCGGTCAGCGCGAACGAGCCGATCAGCTCGCCCGAGGCGAGCCGCGGCAGGTAGCGCGCCTTCTGCTCCGGCGTGCCGTCGATGATGATGCCCTGCGAGCCGATGCCGTTGTTCGTGCCGAACAGCGAGCGGAATGCCGGCGAGGTTTTTCCCAGCTCGAAAGCGACGCTGACCTCCTCCTCCATGGTCAGCCCGATGCCCCCGTACTCCTGCGGGATCGACAGGCCGAAGAGCCCGAGAGCCTTCATCTCGGCCACGATCGGCTCGGGAATCGCGTCGGTGTCCTCGACCAGCGCCTCGCTGGGGATCAGCCGCTCGCGCACGAACTGCGCGATCCCCTCGATCAGGGCGGCCAGCGTGTCGGGGTCGCGGATCATGGCGGGTCCATCATGCCACGGGCTCGCCCGCGACGGGCTCGATCAGCTCGGCACCCTCGTTGGCGGCGGAATTCACGCGCCGGCTCACGGGATAGGCGCGCAGCGCCTCCATCGGCTGCGGACGGAGCAGCGCCTGCGCCGCCGCGACGTCCTTCTCGCTCCGATCCAGCCAGCGCGCGAGGTCCCCGCGACCGAGAATCGCCGGCATACGATCGTGGAGGACCGCGATCGAGGGATTGGCCGCGGTGGTCAGGATCGTGAACGACTCGACCGGCGCGGCGTCGCCGCGCTTCCAGCGGTCCCACAGGCCCGCGAGCAGCATCGGCGCGCCGTCCGCGGAGCGAATGTAGTATGGAATCCGGCCCGCCGGCGCCTTGCGCCACTCGTAGAAGCCGTTCACGGGGACCACGCAGCGATGGATCTCCATGAGCTTGCGGAACATCGGGCGCGAAGCCGCGCTTTCGGAGCGCGCGTTGATCGGCTTCACGGCCTTCGCAGGATCGTCGTCCCAATACGAGACCAGGCCCCAGAGGAGCGGAACGAGCTCTCGCCGCCCGTCGCGCGCCGCGCGCGCTACCCACGCCCGGGTCTGCGGCGCTACGTTGTACCGCGGCGACGGCTCCTCGCGCTCCTCGTGCAGCAACGCCTCGACGTAGTCGGCGTAGCGCGCGGGTGGCGCGTGCTGATCGAAGCGTCCGCACATGGCACGAGTGCTCTACGCATAATACTGCCCGAAGCGGTTCGCGAGGAAGCGCTCCAGTTCGGCGTCTTCCTGGCGAACGAAGCCCCTGGCCGGAAGCACGCCTTCGCGCACCAGATCGACCATCGCGCATACGCCGGCGGCGGTCGTGATCTGGATCGCGGAATAGAGCCTGTCGTCGATCGCCTGGCTGTAGACCTTCTTCGCGAAGGACTCCTGCGTCAGCCGGCCCTCCTGCATCCCGCTCACGGTGACAAAGACCAGCACCACGTCCTGCCGCGTCATCGGCACCGACGCCTCGAGCACGTCCTTCAGCAGCTCCCGCCGCTGGCCGAGGCGCAGGTCGCGGATGAGCATCTTCACGAGGTCGCGGTGCCCGGGGTAGCGCACCGTCTTGTAGTTCAGGTTCTCGACCTTGCCTTCTAGCGTGTCGCAGAGCGTCCCGAGGCCGCCCGAGGTGTTGAACGCCTCGTAGGCGATGCCGTCGAGAGAGAAGGCTTCCATCTCCTCCAGCGCGAGGGTCTCCATCCGGCTGCCGTCGATGATCGCCTCGCAGGGATTGCAGTATTCGTTGATGAGCCCGTCGGTGCTCCAGGTGAGGTTGTACTTGAGCGCGTTGGTCGGATAGACCGGCAGCGCCCCGACCCGCATGTGAACGTCGCGCAGGCGCTCGAACTTGCGCGTCATCGAATGCGCGAGGACCGAGATGAACCCCGGCGCGAGGCCGCACTGGGGCATGAGCACGCTGCGCGCCTCGGCCGCCAGCGCCTTGACGCGGCGCGTGCTCTCGACGTCCTCGGTAAGATCGAAATAGTGGGCGCCTGCCGCGGTCGCGGCTTCGGCAACCGCGGGCGTGAGATAGAACGGCAGCGCGCTCACGACCATCTGCTGGCCGCGGACGAGGGGCGGCAGCTCGGCGGGATCGCTCAATCGCGCGCGCCGCGTGGCCACGCCGAGCGCGGCGAGCGCCTCGAGGCGGGCCGGATCCTGGTCGGCAACCGTCAGGTGATAGTCGCCCGAGCGCTTGAGCAGGTGCGCGATCGTCTCGCCGATCTTGCCGGCGCCGAGGAGGATGAGCGAGGTCATGGCAGCAGGTCGAAGCTCGTTGGGAAAGCCGCCAGTGTAGACAGGGCGGCTGTCGGAATATAGGCTTCGTTTGGTCGCTTTGAGGGTGCAAATCCGTCGAAATGCCAACGAAAACGACGAATCGACGTCTCGGGACCGAGCAGGAGCGTCTGCTCGCACTGCTTCGCCGCAACGCCCGCGAGCCCGCGGCCTCCCTCGCGCGCAAGCTCGGCGTCGCCCGCACCACGGTTCAGGAGCGCATTCGCCGCCTGGAGCGCGACGGCGTCATCGCCGGCTACACCGTACGCGTAAGCGAGGGCTTTGCGCGGCAGCGGATCGCCGCCCAGGTTCTGGTCAATGTCGATCCCAAGGCGGGCGAGCGCATCGTTCGGACGCTGGAGGCGCAGCCGTGGGTGCGCGCCCTCTACGCGCTTTCGGGCGTGTTCGACTACGAGGTGCGCATCGAAGGGGGCAGCACCGAGGAGATCGACCGGCATCTCGATGCCATCGGCCGTCTCGACGGCATCCAGCGCACCCAGACTTCGATCGTGCTCTCGGTGAAGTTCGAACGCTGAGAGGCGCGATGCGCCCGCCGGGTGCTATTGGCGGGCGTCGCGATCCTTGTCCTTGTCCTTGTCCTGATTCTGGCTTTTGCCTTTGGGCTCTTCGCGTCGCTGCCCCTGCTGCTGAGCGCGCTGCTGCTGTTGTTGCTGTGCCCGCTCCTGTTGTTGCTGCGGTTGTTGCTGCGCTCGCGGCGGCTGCTGTTGCTGCTGGGCTCTCCCCTGCTGCTGGAAGCGCTCCTGCTGCCCCCGTTGCTGCGACTGCTGCTGAGTTCGTTGCTGCTGCTGAGCGCGCTCGAGCTGCTCCTGCTGCCTCGCGCGCTGCTCCTGCTGGGTGCGTTCCTGCTGGAAGCGCTCCTGTTGCGCTCGCTGCTGCGATTGCTGCTGCCGGGCCCGGTCCACCTGCTGCTGCGGCTGCCGAGCAGGCTGTTCCTGCTGCCCGGCCTGACCCTGCGGCGGTCCGCCCTTGAATCGCTCCTGCGCCGCCGCCGGCGGCTGCGGAACGCCGGACGGCGCGGCGCCGGGGCGCTCGTTAACCGCGCGTCCCTGCGTGGTCTGCCGACCGGGCGGGCCGCCCTTCGCCGCGCTTTTCTCCGGCACCCGAGGCGTTACGCTGGGCGTGACCACCTTCACCTTGGGCGATTCCGCGCTCCGCGCGCCGCCGATGCCCCTGAGCTTGTCGGCATCGAGCGGCCGGCCCGGTTGCGAAGAAAGCATCGAAGCTCGCGACGCGAACGACGGCGGAGGCGCGGGCGGCGCGGTGCGGGCGACCACCGTGCGATTCAGCACTGCCGCCGGCGGATGACGAACCGCGGCAACGGCGGCCGCTCCCGCGACCGCGGCGCCGGCCGCAATGACCGACGCCCGTGACGGCGTCACCGCCGCGACGTTGGTGACCTGCTCGCGCGCGACCACGTCGCGCTGCACCGCGACCGCGTGACGCTCCACGCGCTCGCCGCTCGCGAACGCGCTCGACGGAACCGCGGTCACGGCTCCGGCGACTTCGCGGTTGCGATAGGTGACGCTCGCGCCGGGATTGTTGTAGATGTTCGTGACGTAGGTGTTGTTGATCACCGTGTTGCTCACGTTGATGCTGGTGAAGTAGTTCCGGCTCACCGCGTACGAGGGACGATAGACCTCGCCGACGCCGAGAGGGAACCAGGCCACGCCCGCGACGGGCCCGGTGCCGATCGCCAGGCTGAACCCCGCTCCACCGATGAACGCGACCAGCGCCGGCGCATACACGGGGCGCACCGCGATCGGTCCAGGCACCCAGCACCAGTGCTGCGACAGATACGCCCAGCGCCCGTAGTGGAACGGAGCGAATCCCCACGGCGTGTCGTCGATCCAGGTCCAGCCCCACGGCTCGACCCAGGCCCAGCGGCCGTAGTGATACGGTACCCAGCCGACCGCGACCTGCGTAGGCACCCAGACCGTGCCGTAGCCTTCCACGCTGCGCCAGGTGCCATACTCGTCGAGGTCGGCGTAGCCGACCATGTCGGGCGAGACGTAGCGCGCGGCAACGGCGGCATCCTCGCGCCGATTGCGATCGAGGCACCAACGGTCGAAATCGTCGGGAGGCGGCGCCGGATCGTAACGATAGTCGCGCAAGCCCTCACCGATGAAGCTGTACTGCTGCCCGGCGTCGATCACGTACGCCGTCCCCTCGCCCCAGGCTTCGCCCTGGCCCGCGCGCACCTGGATCACGGTGGTGTTACCGGAAGGATCGACGTCGACGCGATAGTCGCCGGCGCGGTGAACCGAGAACGCGAGTGTCGGTGTGTCGACCTCGTAGAACTGGTCGCCCTGGATCCGGCGCACGCGCAGATTGAGCGTCCCTTGCGCGAGCTGGAACTGACCGATCCTGTCGTCGAGATTCAGCACCGCGACGCTGGTATTCGCCCCGAGGCGCGCCGCCGCGTCTCCGATCTGCAGCTCGACGTGCGAGCCCGCGTCGGACCAGATGCGGTCGCCGGTCGTCACCGGACGGTTCGGCTCCGCGATCGCCCAATCGTCTTCGCCCGCGGGAGAGAAGCTCACGACGCCGGCCACCTGGGCGAGGCGCGCGGCGCGGTCCGGCGGATCGGCGGATGCGGTCGCGCTGGCGAGCAGCGCCACCGCGCTACACAGGGTGATGGCCGAGCTTCGCAGAGCGGACGGGAGACGCTTCATGATCGGTCCTTGGTCGTTATGGATATCGCAAGTTGTAGTCGTTGCCCGCCGGGTGGCATCCCTTACCGGCATTGTGCATCGCGCGGCAGGGCGGCGTCATCGCGTGCTGCCTGCCGCTTCTGCCGCAGCACGAACCGGGCCGCCGCGAGCTAAGCGAATAACGCGCCCGAGGGATGCCGCGATGACACGGGCGGCGAATGCCGCACCGGCGAAGACGCCGGGGATGATCGACTACAGCATGCGGGAAGGCGTTGGATCGAATGCCGTCCCGAAGCTCGGTTCGCGCCGCCGATCGCGCGCAAGGAAAAACGCGAGCTTGCGCCGCCATGCGCTGCCGCCGTAGAGCTCCTCGACGGTCTGGCGCGCGGCCCGACCGATGCGCGCCCGCAATCCGGGGTCGGTCCGCAGCTGGCGGATGAGCGCGATGGCCTGCTCGCTCGTGTCGAACAGAAAGCCGTTGACGCCGTGCGCGATGTAGTCCGCGTAGCCGCCGCGGCGCCCGCACACGACGGGAAGGCCGCAGGCCATCGCTTCGAACACGACTCGTCCGAAGGCCTCGAGCCAATGATCGCTGGTGCGGTAATAGAAACAGTCGAGGCTGTGGAGGAAGTCGACCGGACGCTGCGAGCCCGCGGGCACGAAGCTCGCGCGGCTCGAGGTATCGACTCGATCGCGCACGCAGGTGCCGCCCATTACCCGCACCGCGATGCCGGAGACCGCCAGCGCGCGATAGACCTGCGCGTCGTCGTGATGATGCTTGGTAGGGATGTCCCGCGAGAGCCTTCCGACGGTGAACGGCTGCGCCTGGCGAGGTTCGCGGCACGGAATAAACCTGTCCAGATCGATCGGGCTCTCGATCACCGGACCCGGGCGGCTCGAGAGCCGCCGCAGCAGCGGCGAGGTGTACACGACCTCGACCGGCGTGCGATGCCAGGCCTCGAGCCGCGCGAGCGCTTTCGCGAGCCGGTCGGGCTGATAGGTGTTGTAGACCAGGATCGTGCGCTGCGGGAACGCGGCTTTGAACCAATGGCCGACGCGAAAATAGGCGCCGACGAAAATGAAGGTCCCGCCGACCGGCCAGCGCCCGCGCCAGGGGCGGATGGTCTCGACCGGATAGCGCTCGCGGAAGATGGGCGCCGGGTCGAACCGGCTCCACAACCGGGTCGGCGTCTCGTGGCTCAGGGCGGCGTACATCTCGACGGCGCGCCAGTCGCTTCCACCCTGGGGATCCCAGAGCGGATTGATCACGTGGACGGGCGCGGGCGCCTCCCCGCCGCGAATCTCCCTACCCGAAAGGACGGTCGACGACATCCCTCGCGCTCCCGTGGGCCACCGCCGTTGGACGATGGCTAACAGGCGCAGTTGCCGGCGCGCCTCGGCTTTTTTGTAAGCAACAATTACAAAACGCCGGAACTCCCTGCCCGGCCCTGCAGCGACTCGCCTCAGCCGGCGGCGACCGCGTTCTCGCGGAGGAAATGACGGGCGTAGCGCTCCTCGACCCGGTCGAGGGGGAGCAGGACCGGCAGATCGGCGGTCCTGAACTCGGCATCCCACGCGGGCTCGCCGCAGACCCAGGCTCCGGCGCGCAGGTAACCCTTCAGGAGCGCGGGCACGCGGGCGGGATCGCCGCGGCGCCGGCGCGCGGGGCGCAGGGGCTCCCAGGGCGCAACGCGGTAGCGCTCGGGCGCGCGATGGCAGGCTGCGATGCTCTCGAAGATCGCGGCCGCATTCTCGTCGCCTTCGCCGAAGCCGACGCTGACGCAGCCGAAGAGGAAGCCCCAGCCGCGCGAGAGGGCGTAGGACGCCAGCCCCGACCACAGCAGCATGATCGTCGAGCCGCTGCGATAACGCGCATCGATGCAGGCGCGGCCGACCTCGGCGATACGATCGCGGATCGCGGCGAACGCTGCCAGATCGAATTCGCGCTCCGCCATGAACGAGCCCAGCGCCGCGGCACGCTCGGGCGTGAGGATGCGATACGTGCCCACGACCTGGCGCGTGGCACGATCGCGCACGATGAGATGCCTGCAGAACGGATCGAAGCGGTCGCGCTCGAGCCTGCCGTCGGATGCGCTCTGCGCCCCCATCTCTTCGACGAAGACGCGGTGGCGCAGCCGCTGCGCCTCCTTCACTTCCTCCGGCGATTGCGCGATCGATACGGACAGTCGCTGCGCTGCGAACGCGGGCGTGCTTTTCAGAGCGCTTGCCTGGGTGGCCATAACACTCCTCCGCAGAACGTCGGTCGTCCTTACGGCAAGTGACACACCCTTCTCGGGCTATTTAGAGGGCGCCGTTGCGTCGGGGTTCAACGCGCACGCAGCTCGATCGCGAAGAAAGCGTTGCTCGAGCTTGCTTTCGTAAGATGGCGTCCTGCACACTCGCGACGGTTCGCCGTCGGAGAATCGCGTGGGACGCGTCGTCGATACCAAACGGATTCTGGCCGCGCTGGGCGTCGCTGCGCCCCCGGATGCGCTGCTGCGATTCATCGAGCGCCGCCTCGGCATCGCCGAGTTCGAGCGACTTTGCGCCGGCGCGAACGTGAGGGCGGACAACGCCGATGTTCGCGGGCAGATCGCCGACGTGTTCGCTGCCGCGGGCATTTCGTGGGAGGTCGCGGGCAGCGGCGCTTCGGCGGATCTCTCGCGCGCCGGCTCGCTCGTGTTCTATGCCAATCATCCCTATGGATTCGCCGACGCGCTGCTCGCGCTTTCGCTCGCGCTGGCACGCCGGCCCGATACGAAGGTGCTCGCCAACGGTGCGCTGGCGGGGTTCGACTTCCACGCCGCGCACACGATCTGGGTCGATATCGCCTCGGGCGCCGGGCGCATGAGCACCAATCGCAGGGGACTGCGCGAGGCGGTCCAGCACTTGCGGGGCGGGGGAGCGCTGCTCATCTTTCCATCGCAGCTCTGCTCGCACCTCACGCTGCCCGCATGCCGCGTGACCGATCCGCCGTGGAGTCCGCACCTCGCTTCCCTGATCGACCTCGCGCACGCGGCTTGCGTGCCGCTCTACTTCGAGGGCCGCAATTCGTGGCGCTTTCAGCTCATGGGCCTCATCCATCCGGCTTTCCGGACGCTGCTGCTGCTGCGGGAGTTCGTGCGCCTGAGGGGAAGGACGATCCAGGTGCGCATCGGCGCCCTGAAGCCGTTCTCCGCTGCGGACGCGCAGGAACGCCCGAAAGAGCGGCTCAAGCGTCTGCGGGAGGGCGTCTATGCGCTGCGCGACGATGCCGCGCAGCGCATGAACGCAGGCTAGCCTCTCGCGCGGCGCGGCCCGTCATCGCGCCGGCGGGCCAACGCCGCTCCTCCGATCAGTGCGAGCAGCGCCGCGAGCGCGAGCAGGTTCGCGTCGTCGAGCGCCGGGATCGACTGCGCGCCGGTTCGCGCCTGCAGGATCACGACCTGCGACGGCGGCGACGCGCTTCCCGGGCCCGACGCGTTGCTCGCGTCCACCGTGCAGCTGTACGCGACGCCGGGTGTGAGCCCGTGCACCGTGATCGGGCTTCCCGTTCCGGTCTGCGAGCCCGGCACCCCGTTGCCGGTCGGCGTGCAGGCGACCGTGTACGAGATGATCGGGCTGCTGCCGCCATCCGCAGGCGGTGAAAAGGCGACCGTAATCGTGCCGTCGCCCCCCGTCACGCTGTCGATGGTCGGCGGTCCGGGCGCCGTGCCCGCCGCGGCGACCACGCTGAAGGTCTCCGCGGCCGAAGCCGACGTGTAGCTCGAAGACCCGGCGTAGGTCGCGGTCAGGGTGAGCTGACCGGTCGCGCCCGGCGTGAGACTGCAGCTCGCCACGCCGCTCGCGTCGGTGCTGCCGTCGCAGGATTGGACTCCGAGCGTGAAGTGGATCGGCGCGCCGGAAATCGTCTTGAGCGGGTTCAGCGAAGCATCGGACAGCGAGGCTTTCAGGGTAACGCTCTGATTGATGGTCCCGCCAGCCGGGCTCGCGCTCAAGTCGAGGTAGGTGACGTCCTGACCGCTCCCCCAGGTGACCTGCGCGGGATTGGAGACGAGCATCGACGCACCTGCCGCGCCGCTGGCCGTGATCTTGTCCGTTCCCGCGAGCAGGCCCTGGTAGGTCACCGCCGCGACGCCGTTCGCGTCGGCATCGGCGAGCATGATCCGAGGATTCGCCCCGAAGATGGCAAACTGAACCGGCGTTCCCGCGGGGACGGTGACGTTCTTGAAGGTCGCCGTCATGGTCTGCGTGCCGCCCTGGACGGGATTAGGCGTCACCGTGACAGGGGTCAGCGCCAGCGTCGGGCTCGGATTGGTCGGCAGGAAGCCGCAGCCTCCGGAGCTTGGCGCGAGCTTGTAGACGGTGTCGCTGCCCTGAGTGTAGAGGCAACCGTCCGGCCCGATCACGCCCGACCCCGCGTTGCCGCTCGAGATGAGCACGGTATGCGCGAAAGGATTGGTCGTGATGTCGATCAGCTCGATGCCGTTGCCGTCGCAGACGATCAGCGATTTCGCCGCTCCGCTCGCCTGCGCTTCTCCCATCGTCAGGCAGAAGAACGACGACAGGCCGGAGAGCGTCGCCACGTTCGGCGGAGACGAAGTGTCCGTGCCGCCGACCTGCACGACCTGCTGCGCTCCCGTGTAGCCGGTCACCGCGTACAGCGTGCCGTCGGGTGCGAAAGCGAGCTGACCGTTGGGTGTGGAAGGCAGCGTCGCGTAGACCGACTTCGTTGCCGCACCGGCGGGATCGTGAATCCGCCAGATCGAAGGGTCGTCCGAGCCGGCGCCGTAGCATTCGTCGTCGAAGAACAGATCGCCGCTCAGCGGATCGACCGAAAGTCCGTTGGGGCAGGTCAGGCCCGAAGCCACGACCCGCAGCTGCGCGCCGGTCGCCGGATCGATCTCCACGATGTCGCCGGTCGTGAAGCCGGCCCCGGTGGCGCCGTGGGTCGCATACAAGCGTCCATCCTTCCCGAAGGTCGGCTGACCCAGGGTGGGGCCGAGATTCGAGAGGTTGTGGCCCGCGGACGCGCCGCCGCCCAGCCCGAAGCTGAAGAGATCGCCCGTACGGAAGTCGGTGACCAGCGCCGTGCCGGACGGCGTGAACGTCGGATTCGAGGCTCCGGGACAGCCGCCCCAGTTGACGTTCCCGAAGAAGAAGCTCTGCGCGAAGAACCCGGTCGCCCAGGGGGCGATCGTGAAGCCCGAGCCCGCGACCGGCGGCGCGCCGACGCACGAGGTCGTCCCACCCGTGAAGCTCACGCTCGCCGAGCCTGGCACGGGCAGATCGCCGTC
>DATJVX010000039.1:0-55132 GCA_035501595.1 Casimicrobiaceae bacterium
GCCTGCGAGAGGCCGCTCGCGAAGCGCTCCGCGAGCAGCACGCGGTTCGGGATGTTGGTGAGGTGGTCGGTGCGGGCGAGCTCGTGCAGCCGCTCCTCCATCCGCCGGCGCTCGCTGATGTCGCGCGAGATGCACAGGATCTCCGCCGTTTCCTCCCCGGCGGCGCCCTTCATGAGCCGCAGCGTGGTCTCGAACCAGATGTAGCGCTGGTCGAGATGCCGCGCGCGATAGACGACCGTCGGCGGCGACTTGTCCTGGGCGGCGACTCCCATCGCGACGCGGACGACTTCGTAGTCCTCCGGATGGACGAACTCGAGCAGCGAATGCCCCGTGAGCTGGTCCGGCGCGAATCCCAGGACGCTGTGCGCGACCGGCGAGGCGTAGGTGATGCCGCCGTCGAGCCGGAGCTTGGTGATGAGGTCGGTGGAGTTCTCCGTGATGAGCTGGAAGCTGCGCATCGTCTCGATCAGCGCGTCCTCGCGCTGGCACAGGCGCGCCGCGAGCTGATTGAAAGCGCTGGTGAGCGCGCGGATGTCGCCGCTCCCGCGATTGGAATCGCCGGCGAGCGGCGCGAGGCGCTCCTCGTTGTTCGTGTAGCGACTCAGGTGCCGGGTGAGCGAGACGAGCGGACGCATCAGGAACTTCGTGAGCAGCCACACCGAGGCGACGACGCCGATGCAGGCGACCAGCAGAAAGGCGACGAAGCGCCAGATCAGCTCGTTGATGGCTGCGAAGGCCTCGTCCTTCGGATAGACGGCGGCCACGATCCAGTTCGACGCGGGAACGCGCTTGTAGGTGACGAACGCCTCGCGGCCGTCGGCGCCGACGCTCTCGCCCGTGCCCTCGAAGCCGTTGAGGGCGCGGTCGAACAGCGGATTGGTCCCCGGAGCGAACGCGAGCTGCGAGAGCCGCGCGCGGTCGGGATGCATGATGAGCTTGCCATCGGCGGTGACGACGAACAGGTAGCCCGTCTTGCCGATCGAGGTCTTGGCGACGTTGCCGAGCATCCCGGGATTGGTGAGACCGAGACTGCCGGTCAGGATGGCGATGAAGCTGCCGTCCTTGCCGAATACCGGGGTGGTCAGCACGAGCACCATGTTGCCGTCGCCGACGTTGGTGACGAACGGCTCCGAGATCACCGGCCGCTGCGTACGGATCGTGTCCTTGATATAGGGGCGGAACGACCCGTCGAGGCCGCGTCGATTCGGACGGAAGGGGCGCTCGGCGAGCTCGATGCCCCGGGCATCGAACAGGAAGGTCGAGCGATCGACCGCGGCGTACAGGCCGGTATTGCGGTCCAGGTAGCGCTGCGCGGCGTCGCCCGAAGCGACGTCCGGATCGTGAATGTCGCGCGCGCTCTCGGTGAGCGCCTTCTGCAGACCGAGGAGCTTCTGGTTGAGGTTGTCCGCTACGCGCTCGAGCAGCCTGTTCTGGTCCGCGATCATCACGTCGGTGATCTGGCTGCGGAACGAATAGAGCGCCGCGGTTCCGACCGCGAGCATCGCGGTCAGGAACAGGACCGACGTCGCGCTGGAGGTCCTCGTCGCGAGCGTCGAGCGTGCGGCACGCTGGGCCCACGTCTGCAGGTTCAGTTCGCCCTTCAAGCTGTCTCCGCCCGGAAAAAAGCCGTGATCGAGGTCCGCACCTCACAGCAAGAGACATGCCCGAAATCGGCGCTGCGGCGCAGCGAACGGGCGGTTCGTCAGGGAAGCGTGGGAACGGCGCCTCGGAGAACCGACCGCCGGCCCGAGTTGTAGTGCACTCGTCGACGTCGAAGGGCGTGCTCCTCCCTGCAGCGTCGCGCCTGGCGACGACGCGCTCCGCAGTCGATCTGCCGCGCGGCGACACTTGACGGCGCTTTTGCGCGCCGGGCCGCCGGAGGCCGGAGACCGGCCCTCCTGGGCCTACGCCGAGCTTGCCTCCTCGGGCGGCCGCACCGCGCGAAACGTGGCCAGAAGCAGGAAGTCGTAGACGATCTTGAGGCCGCCTGCGACGATCAGCGGCCAGCCGAAGGGCGACAGCCCGAGCAGATAGCCGGCGAGCAGCGGGCCGAGCGCCGAGGCGAGGCTGCGCGGTACCGAGGTGATGCTCGCGGCGGCCGGGCGCTCGGCCGGCGACACTACCGCCATCACGTACGAGCTGCGGGTGGGAACGTCCATCTGGGAGAGCGCGCTTCGCGCGAGCAGCAAGGCGATGACCCAGCCGAGATCGGACGCGAAAGGCAGGAGCAGGAGCAGCAGGTTCGCGGGCAGGTGAGTGAACACCATCGTGTTCACGAGGCCGATGCGCCGCGCGATGCGGGCCGCGACCAGATAGGACAGCGCCGACAGGAGGCCCGTCCAGAAGAAGATCGTTCCCGCGGCGGCCACCGAGAGCTGGAACCTCTCGAAGAGCCACAGGGCCAGCAGCGACTGCACGATGAAGCCGCCGCCGAATGCGTCGAGGCCGAACAGCGCGGCGAGCGTGTACACGACGCGCCTGGACTGCTCGAGCGGGGCCGTCGGCCCGGCCTGAGCTGCGCCGGCAGCGGGCAGCCGCCGATAGATGACGCCCGCGAGCAGGCCGAGCGTGGCATAGAGGACGAACATCCACGGATAGAGCACACGCGGCGCGACGCCGAGCCACTGATGCGCGAGCTCGGGCGCGCCGGCGGCGAGCGCACCCAGTGCCGCGGCCAGCGCGCCGACGAGGCTGTAGCGCGCGAACGCGCCGGTGCGCTCGCGATCGGTGACCACGCGCGCGAGCACCGCGTGCTCGAGCGGCAGGAAGACGCTGACGTCGCCGCTCGAAGGATTGAGCGTGCCGACGACCGCGACGACCAGCAGGGGCCAGAACGAGGTGATGGCCGCGAAGCCCAGGCCGGTCGCGCACATGAGCCCGGCGGCGGCCGTGAGCAGCGTGCGCGTGCCGATCCGATTCGCGCGGAGCCCCACGCAGAGCGTGAGCGCGCCGGAGCCGAGCAGCGTTCCCGTGGCGATCGCGCCCACCTGGAGCGGCGAGAGTCCCAGCCCCAGCAGGTGCGCGGGCAGCAGCAGGCTCACGAAGCCGTCGGCGAAGGCGCGCAGGCCTCGCGCGAGCAGCAACCGGCGCACGGCGGACGAAAGCGTCCGGCTGTCGAGCGAAGAAGGGATTCGCGTGTCGCCAGCCAAGGCATCACTCCTTCGGGGATCGGCCCGAATCATGGAGCAGAGCTTGGACGCCACGGCGTCTTCGAGCAGGGAGTCTGCCGGCCCCCCGGAAATCACTGGCGATCATAGCGGCGCCGAACCGCCGATTCAAGGCGGCCGCGCGCCGCTTCGCGCGGCGGCATTAACCGCCGTTAATGCGCCGTCCATCCGCCGGTAATCCGGGCGGCTTCATAGTGGTGGCGAGCGAGCGTTGGGCTCGCCTGCATACCGAAAGGAGAATCTCATGAAACGGTCGTTCCTCATGCGGATGAAGGGCGCTGCGCTCACCGCGGCGCTGGCCGCCGCCTCCTCGAGCGTCGCCTACGCCCACGACAGCAGCCTCAATCCGTTCACCGGAGAGTCGTACGCGGCCTTCAACGGGGCGAATCTTCCGGGCACCGGCAACCCGAGCTTCGGCGCCGCGCCGTCGGCGTGGCGCCAGGCGAACCCGGGCGGCCTCTCCGAGCGCGAGCTGCAGTCGGACGCCTCGTCCGGCGACGCCTGGCAGATCGCGAGCCCGACCGAAGCGCCGGCGCCGGCCGTCGCGAGCTTCGCGCAGAGCCATCCCCACGGTCTGACCGAGCGCGAGCTGCAGGCTCTGTCGTCGGACAGCGATGCGTGGCGGCTCGCCCCCGCACCGGGAAGCTCGGGCTAGAGGCGCGAGAGGCACGGCTCGGCGCGGCGTGACCGGGGAGTTTCCGCCGACGCGCCGCGTGAACTTAGGCTGCGCCTCGCCTGTCCGATCCAGCGGGTCCTGGCGCACCGCGCCGAGGGCCCGCGATTTCCGAACCCGGCGATGAAGCTGCTGCTGGTCGAAGACAACGAGCGCGTCTCGCGCTTCGTGATCAAGGGTCTGGTCGAGGCGGGCCACACCATCGATCATGCCGACAACGGCCGCGACGGCATGTTTCTCGCGGCAGGCGAGGCCTACGACGCGATCGTCCTCGACAGGATGCTTCCCGGCGAGATCGACGGACTCGGAATCATCGCCGCGCTGCGCAGCAACGGCAGCCGGACGCCGATCCTCATCCTGAGCGCCTTGTCCGACGTCGACGAACGCATCCGCGGGCTGAAAGCCGGTGGCGACGACTATCTCGTCAAGCCGTTCGCCTTCGGCGAGCTGCTCGCCAGGCTCGACGCGCTGGTGCGCAGAACGCGCGCGGGCGATTCGACGACGCTCGCCGTCGGCGATCTCAAGATGGATCTGCTGTCGCGCAAGGTCACGCGCGGGGCGCGGGCGGTCGCGCTGCAGCCGCGCGAATTCAAGCTGCTCGAGTACCTGATGCGCCACGCCGATCAGGTCGTCACCCGCACGATGCTCCTCGAAGGCGTGTGGGACTATCGATTCGACCCGCAGACCAACGTCGTCGACGTTCACGTGAGCAAGCTCCGCCAGAAGATCGAGCCCGGCGGAGAGCGGCCCCTGCTGCGGACCATCCGCAACGCGGGCTACATGCTGACGGCGAATGCGTAGGCTGCCGCGCTCGACGGCGTTCCGGTTTGCGCTCGGCTACGTCGCGCTGGGCATCGCCGTGCTGGCGCTCTTCGCGGGGCCGCTGTGGTACACGTGGCGCGAGAACGTCGAGGAGGTGCGCACGGAGCTCCTGCGCGAGGACGTGCAGAGCCTCACCGACATCTTCCACAGCGAGGGTCCCGACGTGCTCGCCGCGGTGATCGCCGCCCGCGTCAATCGCCAGCACGTCGCCAACAGCATCATCCTCTTCGCCGATCAAAGCCTGCGGCCGCTCGCGGGCAACCTCGACGCCTGGCCGGGCCAAGCGCCTCGGGCCCCGGGCGTGCACAGGCTTACGATCACCCAGGATGGACGGTCGATCCGCGCTCTGCTCGTGCGCACGGAGCTCCCCGGCGGCTACAACCTGCTGGTCGGGCGCGACAGCTCGCGCTTCAGGCCGCTCGAGATCCTGTTCCTGTACGGCCTCGCAGGGGCGAGCGCCGTCCTCGCGCTCGCCGGCGTTCTCGGCGGATGGCTCATCCGGCGGGCGCTCCTCTCCGAGGTCCATCGTATCCGGCAGACTGCGCTCGCGATCGTCGAGGGAGATTTCTCGCGCCGCCTGCCGGTACGGGGCGGCGGCGACGAGCTCGATCTGCTCGCCCAGACCGTCAACCGGATGCTCGATCAGATCGAGCAGCTGTTCCACGGCGTGCGCGACGTATCGAACGCGATCGCGCACGACTTGCGCACGCCGCTCGCGGAGCTGCGCTCGCGCCTCGAGGAGCTTTCACTCGTGCGGCCCGGCGCGGAACGGGTCTATGCGGAAATCGAGGCAGCCGTGACCGACGTCGACCGCGTGATCGGGATCTTCAACGCGCTGCTGCGGCTGGCGGAGATCGACACCGGTGTGCGGCGCTCCGGCTTCGTCCCCGTGGACGTGGCTGCGCTGGCCGGCGACGTCGCCGACTTCTATCAGCCGGTCGCCGAGCTCGAGGGCGTGAATCTCGCCCTCGACGCCGCCGGCGCGCCGACGGTCGCGGGCGACCCGCTGCTGCTCTCGCAGGCGCTCGCCAATCTCGTGGAAAACGCGCTCAAGTACGGCGACGGCAGCATCGCGATCACGGTGCGCCGGGACGCGAGCGTCGTCGAAATGGCGGTCTCCGATCATGGACCGGGCATCGCCGATGCGGAGAGGGCCAGGGTCGTCGAGCGCTTCTATCGCGGCGATGCGAGCCGCGGAACGCCGGGCGTGGGCCTGGGCTTGAGCCTCGTCGCCGCGGTCGCGCGCCTCCACGGTGGCCGCCTCGAGCTCGCCGACAACGCTCCCGGCCTGCGGGCGACGTTGCTTCTTCCGCCGGCGCTCGAGCCGACGCGCCTGCGGCCTGGCGCGGGGCTGTCCGCGCGGCACGAGCTCGCGCCGGAGCTTCTGGCCGACTGAAGGATCGGCTGGGCCGTGCGCCCGCTTGTGCCGCGTTCGTGCCGCCTTTGTGTTACTGTCGGCCGCGCCGGAAATCGATGGACGGCGACCGGCGAGCGAAGACGGGCAGGGCACATGGCGATGGATCACGAACCGGCAGCGATCGCCGAGCGGCTGGCCCGCGTGGCGAGCCGGCTCGCCGACCGGACAGCCGTCGTCGAGCGCGACGCCCGATTGACCTACGGCGCGCTCGACGCGCGCGCCGACGCGATCGCCGCGCGGATCCAGGCCGCGCAGGGGGCGGCGCGGGGATTCGTGGCACTGCTCTTCGAGGACAAGATCCCCGCGATCGAGTCGATCTTCGGCGCGGCGCGTTCCGGCCGCGCCTACGTTCCGCTCGACGCGGGCGATCCCGACGATCGCCTGAGGCTCATCGTTCGCGACAGCGACCCGGCGGTGCTGCTCACCGCGCGCGGCCAGCTCGGGCGCGCCCGCGCGCTCGTGCCCGCGGCCTGCACGGTGATCGCGCTCGAGGACATCGGACCGGCGCCGGCGGCGATGGCGCGTCCCGGCGTCGATCCGGACACGCTCGCCAATCTCTATTACACGTCCGGCTCGACGGGGCAGCCCAAGGGCGTGTCGCAGACCCATCGCAACGTGACCTTCTTCGCCGACGCCTACGCGCGCACGCTTTCGATCGGCGAAGCCGACCGCGTCTCGCTTCTCTACACGATGAGCTTCAGCGCGTCGATGATGGACGTCTTCGGCGCGCTCTTCAACGGCGCGACCCTGTGCGCCTACGACGTGCGCCGCGACGGCGTCGCCGCGCTCGCCGAATGGCTCGACCGCGAGCGGATCGGCGTCCTGCATGCCGTGCCCACGGTGTTTCGCGGCCTGCTCGCTGGGCTCGATCCGGCGCGCAGGCTCGAGCGTCTGCGCGCCGTGGACCTCGGCGGCGAAACGGTGTTCGAGAGCGACGTCGAGCTGCTGCGGCGGCACGCCCGCCCCGAGTGCGTCCTGGTCAACCACCTCGCCGCCACCGAGGCCAACGTCATCGCGCAGTACGTGGTGCGCCACGACGACCCTCACGCCGGCGGGGGGATACTCCCCGTCGGGCGAAGCCCGCAAGGAGTGTCGGTGCGCGTGCTGCGCGAGGACGGAACCGGCGCGGCGGTCGACGAGGTAGGCGATCTCGTCGTCGAGAGCGCGCACCTGAGCCCCGGCTACTGGCGCCGTCCCGACCTCGATGCCGCCGCATTTCCGCCCGCTCCGCCCGGCGCTGCGAGGCGCTACGCGGCCGGCGACCTCGCGCGCATCGACGGCGAGGGGAACCTGCACTTCCTCGGGCGCAAGGGCAGCCGCGTGAAGATCCGCGGGCAGTCGATCGACTTGTCGGAAGTCGAAGCGGCGCTGGCCGCCTGTCCCGAGGTCGAGAAATCGGCGGTGATCGCATCGCGCGACGAAGGCAATCCCGAGGCCGACCGGCTCGTCGCCTACCTCGTCGCCGCACCGGGCGCGCAGCGCGATCCCCTGGCGGTTCGCCGCCGGATCGCGAAGCGCCTGCCTTCCTACATGCTGCCCGGCGCGTACGTCTTCCTGGACGCGTTGCCGCTGACCGCTACGGGGAAGATCGATCGGCAGAGGCTCGTCGCGATCGAGCCGCCGCGCATCGATCCGTCGCGCAACGTGGTTCCTCCCGCGGGCGAGCTCGAGAAGACGATCGCGTCGATGTTCGAGCAGCTCCTGCAGCAGACGCCGATCGGCCGCGACGACGACTTCTTCCTGCTCGGGGGCGATTCGCTCTCGGCGGTCGAGCTCCAGAGCCGGGTGCTCGACCGCTTCGGCGTGAGCCTCGCGAAGTTCTACGAGGACGCGACCGTCGCCGGGATCGCCGCGAGAATCGAGCGCAGCCGCACGGCCGCGGCGGACTCGATCCCGGTCCTGCTTCCGATTCGCCAGCCCGGCAGCCTGCCGCCGCTCCTGCTCGTCCACGGGCGCCTGGGCCAGGCCTTCATCAGCCCGCATTTCCTGGGCCTGCTGCCGGACGATCTCCCGGTCTGGGCGTTTCAGGCGCGCGGTCTCGACGGGCTGGGCGAGCCGCACGCGACGATCGAGGCGATGGCCGCCGACTACCTGAGCGAAATTCGCCAGCGCCGCTTCGCGGGGCCGTACTTTCTCGCGGCGCTCTGTGCCGGGGCGCTGATCGCCGTGGTCATGGCGCGGGCGCTGCGCGCGGCGGGAGAGCGCGTGCTCCCGCTGCTGCTGTTCGATCCGCCCGAGCAGCGCGTTCTGGGCTCCCTGCGCGAATGGGATCTGCTCTTCAGGATTCGATCGAGAAAGAGCGAAGGCCGGTTCGTGACGCCGATCGACGACCCGAAGTACGCGACCGCGGCGGTGCGCACGGCTCGTGCGCTGGAGGAAGCGATCTGGAAGCACGAGCCGGAACCCTACGACGGACCCGTCTACATGCTGTCGAGCCGCCAGCGCATGGCGAGCGCCCAGCAGGAGTACCTGAAAAGGATTTTCACCGGGCCCGTCGAGCGCATCGAGGTCGGCACGACGCACGACGACGCGCTCGACCCACGCAACCCGGCGTTCGTGGAGCAGCTCGCGCGCTGCCTCGAGCAGATCCTCGCCGGGGCCGACATGCCCGCGGCGGCCGGGGAGAGAAAGGCTAGCCCGGCGCGGCCCGCCGCCACGTAGCCGGCGGCATGCCGAACTCGCGCTTGAACGCGCGATTGAACGCGGCCTCCGACTCGTAGCCGCTGCGCTCGGCGACGCGCACTACCGTTTCCCGGCCGGCACGGAGCATCTGCGCCGCGAGCGCGAGGCGCCAGCGCATCAGGTACTGCATCGGCGGCTCGCCGACCAGCGTCGTGAAGCGGTCCGCGAGCGCGGAGCGCGACAGCGCGACCGCGCAGGCGAGCTCGTCGACCGTCCACGCCTTCGACGGCTCTCCATGCATCAGCGCCAGCGCGCGCCCGACCTGGGCATCGCGCAGTCCCGCGAGCCAGCCCATGCCCTGCGGCGGCAGATTCTCCACGTAGCGCCGGAGCGCTTCGACGAACATCAGCTCGGAGAGCTTGGCGAGCAGCGATCCCGCGCCGGGGGTAAGCACCGACGACTCACGCACGCCCACGCGCAGCAGGTCGCGCAGCAGGATCGACGTCGGGCCGTCGCCGATGGGGATGCGCAGCACGCGCGGAAGCGCCTCCAGCAGCGGCCGGCAGACGCTGCGGCTGCACGCGAGGTAGCCGCAGACGAAGCGCGTCGTGGCTCCTCCCCCGCCGTGGCGGAGCTGAACGATGTCGCCGTCGAGGTCGAGCTGCAGGCTGTCTCCTCCCATGGGCGAGAGCGAGACGTCGCTGCCGAGAAGGTGCCTGTCGTCCTGAGGGATCAGGATCAGCTCTCCGGCAGAGACCTCGTGCACATCCTCGGAATCGTCGAGTCGGACCTTGCAGCGGCCCTCGGTGAGGAAGTGGAAGAACACGACGTGCTCGGCGCCTGCCAGGCGCTGCCGCACGCTCGCGACGCTGCATTCGCCGCGGATGCACCAGGGGGCGGTGAACTCCGCGTTCAGGTAGAGCGCTCCCTCGAGGCGAACCGATTTCAAGACGTCCGACAGCGCATCCATGGGGTTTCGGGCAAGAACCGCGGCGTTCCGGCGAATACGGGAGGGTCGGCGACGTGGATACTAGCAGCGCCTGGAGGACAGAACAATTTGTGCCGCGGAGCGCGGGCTCCGGGCCATTCACCGAAGGGAGCACCGGCATGGCAAGCGTCAAGAGTCCCGAAGCGGCCGCGCAGGCGGTCGAAGGCAAGACGTACCACGGCAGCTGCTTCTGCGGCGCCGTGCAGTTCACGGTCACGGGCGAGCCCGCGGCGATGGGCTACTGCCACTGCGAATCCTGCCGCCACTGGTCCGCGGGGCCGGTGAACGCGTTCACGCTGTGGAAGCCGGATGCCGTCCGGGTCACCAAGGGCGCGGACAGCATCGGCACGTATCACAAGACGCCGAAGAGCTTTCGCAAGTGGTGCAAGAGCTGCGGAGGCCACCTCTACACCGAGCACCCGATGTGGAACCTCACCGACGTGTACGCCGCGGTGATTCCCGATTTCGCGTACCGGCCGGGCGTGCACGTGAACTACCAGGAGACGAACCTCCACATCCACGACGGGCTGCCCAAGCTCAGGGACCTGCCCAAGGAGATGGGCGGCTCGGGCATGGCCGTAGCGGAATAGGTTTCGAAGCCGCGGCGCCTCCGGGCGCCGCGGCCGGCGGTCACCCGGCCGCAGGCCGGGCCGCGTGCGCACGCGAGCCGCCGATCCGCGAGGCCGCCGGATGCTCGCTATGGGAGCGCTGGGCCTCTAGAATTTGCGCATGACCGCAAGCTCGCATCGGCTCTGTGTCGCTCCGATGATGGACTGTACCGACCGGCATTGCCGGTATTTCCTGCGGCTGGTCGCGCCGCGCGTGCGCCTCTACACCGAGATGATCACGACCGGCGCGCTGCGGTTCGGCAACGTCCCGCGGCACCTCGACTTCGATCCCGCCGAGCATCCGGTGGCGCTGCAGCTCGGAGGCAGCGACCCGCAGGCGCTCGCGTACTGCGCGCGCCTGGGCGAAGCCTGGGGCTACGACGAGATCAACCTGAACGTCGGCTGCCCGTCGGAGCGCGTGCAGACGGGGGCCTTCGGAGCCTGCCTCATGGCGGAGCCGGCGCTGGTTGCCGACTGCGTGCGCGCCATGCGCGACGCCGTGGCGCTCCCGGTGACCGTCAAGCATCGCATCGGCATCGACGCGGTCGAGGACTATGCCTTCGTGCGGGACTTCGTGGGCACCGTGGCGGAAGGCGGCGCCAGCGTCTTCCTGGTCCACGCGCGCAACGCCATTCTCAAGGGGCTTTCGCCGAAGCAGAACCGCGAGGTCCCGCCCTTGAAGTACGACTACGTGCACCGGCTCAAGCGCGATTTTCCGGAGCTGACGATCGTCATCAACGGCGGCCTCGCCACGCACGAGGCCACCGCCGCCGAGCTCGAGCGCGTCGACGGCGTCATGCTCGGGCGCGCGGCGTACCACAACCCGTATCTGCTCGCCGAAGCGGAGGGCTATGCCTTCGGCGTCCCGGCGCCGACGCGCACCCGCGCGCAGATCGTCGAGCGCCTCGTGCCCTACGCCGCCGAGCAGCTCGCCCGCGGGGTGAGCCTGCGCGCCATCGCCCGACACGTGCTGGGCCTCTACCACGGCGCATCCGGTGCGCGCACCTGGCGGCGAATGCTCTCCGACGCGAGCCTGCTCCAGGGCGCGGGACCAGAGCTCTTCCTCGCCGCGCTCCGCGAGGTCGAGCCGCTCGCCGTCGCCGCCGCGGCGTGAGGCTCGCGTCAGCCCGCGCGATCGTCCGCGATGTACGCCCGCACGATGCTGTCGAAATCCGGGTCGGCGCGCATGCCGAGCTTCGGTCCGAGCACGGGGGCGAAGCGCGCGGGCCAGGTCTGCACGATGCGGTCGATCACCGGATCGAGGCGCCACTGCACGCGCTCCGCCGTCGCGTCTCCGGCGATGCGGTGCAACGCCGCGACCATCTCGGCGACGCTCACTTCGATCCCCGGAACATTGACCGAGCGCGTGTGCGCGAAGCTCGCGGCCGGGGCCTCGTGACCGACGATCAGGCTCGCGACCACCGAGCGCGGCGACACGACCCAGACGCGAGTGTCGCGCGCCACCGGGCAGACGAAATCGACGCCCGAGAGCGGCTCGCGGATGATCGCGCTCGCGAACGACGAGGCTGCCCGGTTCGGCTTGCCGGGACGCACCGTCACCGTCGGCAGCCGCAGGCTGCGTCCGTCGATGTAGCCCTTGCGCGTCATGTCGTAGACGAGGAGCTCGCCGATCGCCTTCTGCGTCCCGTAGGAGGTCTGCGGCGTGAGCTGCGCGTCATCGGGCACCGGATCGGGGAGCGACCCGCCGAACACGGCGAGCGAGCTCGTGAACACGAGCTTGGGCGGCGCGGCGAGCTTCCGGCAGCGCTCGAGCAGGGCGCGCGTCGCGTCGACGTTCACCCGCATGCCGGTATCGAACTCGGCCTCGGCCTGTCCGCTCACCACCGCCGCGAGGTGAAACACCGAATCGGTGTCGGGAGTGAGCGTGCTCTCGATCAGCGCGGGATCGGCGAGGTCGCCGGTGACCACCGACACGCGGGCGTCGGCGACCGGCGCGGCTGCGACGTCGACGAGCACGAGCTCCCGCAGCTCGCGCTTGCGTCCGCGAGCGTCGGTCAGCGAGCCGCGCTCGAGCAGCGCCTTGGCGAGGCGCCGGCCGAGAAAACCCGCGCCCCCGGTGATCACGACGCGCATGAGCAAAGCCTCCTGGCGAGAGGAACGGCGCCGGCCGCGACCACGGCCGAGCGCCCCCGGATTATAGGACGGCCGCGAGTCCCGACGCCGGCGCCGCGATGCCGCATCTGAGCGAGACTTCGGTCGGCCGGGCGTCGCTTGCCCGCGTGTGCTCCGGCATCGCCGAGGACGGGTTCGCGATCGTCTCCGGCTTCGCCGGAGCGGGCTTGACCCGAACCCTCGCGAGCGAGGCGCGACGGCGCGATGCCGCGGAAGAATTCCATCCCTCCGGCGTCGGTCGCGGCGCCGCACGCGTCGAGCGGGCCGACGTCCGCGGCGATCGCGTCTGCTGGCTGGACGCCTCCGCGCTCGCCTCGCCCGAGGAGGCCTGGTTCGAGGCGCTGGAGGCGCTCCGCGTCGAACTCAACCAACGCACCCTGCTCGGCCTCTTTTCGCTCGAAGCCCATTACGCGATCTATCCGCCGGGCGCCTTCTACCGGCGCCATCGCGATCGCTTCCGTGACGACGACGCCCGCGTGCTCTCGTGGGTGCTGTACCTGAACGAGGCGTGGACCGTAGCGGACGGCGGCGCGCTGCGGCTGCATCTGGCGTGGGACGATGCCCGAGACGTTCTCCCGCTTGGCGGAACGCTCGCGTGCTTCCTCGCCGATCGCTTCGAGCACGAGGTGCTGCCGTGCAGGCGCGAGCGCGTGTCGCTGACCGGATGGTTCCGGCGCCGGGCGGATGCTCCGTAGCCCGGGGTGAGGGAGCGAGCCGCGGGAGCACCCTGCGTCCGCGATGGCCGCCCTGCGCGCACAGCTTACTCGCCGCGGGATTCGCGCAGCGCGATCGTCCCGGGCTACAATCCGTGGCCGCCGGAATCGCGTGCCCATCCGGGGCATCCTCCAGCAGTTCATGCCCGATCCCGAACGCCTCGTCATCGCCACGCGCCAGTCCGCGCTCGCGCTGTGGCAGGCGGAGCACGTGCGCGAGCGACTCCTAGCGCTCTATCCTTCGTGCCGGGTGGAGATCCTCGGGCTCACGACGCAGGGCGATCGCAGGCTCGATCTGCCGCTCGCCGACATCGGCGGCAAGGGGCTTTTCATCAAGGAGCTCGAGCAGGCGATGGCCGAAGGCCGCGCCGACCTCGCCACGCATTCGCTCAAGGACGTGCCGATGGAGCTGCCGTCCGGCTTCGCGCTGGCGGCGATCCTCGCTCGCGAGGACGCCCGCGATGCCTTCGTGTCCAACCGCTACGGCCGGCTCGCGGAGCTGCCGCCCGGCAGCGTGGTGGGTACGTCGAGCCTGCGCCGCGAAGCGCAGCTGCGCGAGCGCTACCCGCAGCTCGAGGTGCAGCCGCTGCGCGGCAACGTGAACACCCGCCTGCATCGGCTCGACGAGGGCAATCAGGCCGCGATCATCCTTGCGGCGATCGGACTCAAGCGCCTCGGCTTCGCCGATCGCATCGCCTCGCTGCTCGAGCCGGAGGACAGCCTGCCCGCGGTCGGCCAGGGAGCGCTCGCGCTCGAGTGCCGCGCGGACCGGGCCGACGTCGTCGCGGCGCTCGCGCCGCTCGCGGACCGCACGACCACGCTCGCCACCGCCGCCGAGCGCGCCTTCGGCAGGACGCTCGCCGGAAGCTGCCGCACGCCGCTCGCCGCCTACGCGGTGGCGCGCGACGGCGAGCTGTGGCTGCGAGGGCTGGTCGCGAGCCGGGACGGGCGAGCGGTGCTGCGCGGCGAGCGCGCTGCGAGGCTCGCCACGCTGCACGACGCGCAAGCGCTCGGCGAGGTCCTCGGAGCGGAGCTTCTCGCCCGCGGCGCGGCTGCCGTACTCGCCGGCGCATCATGAACAGGTCGCTTCGGGGCGCGGGCATCGTCGTCACCCGGCCCGCGCGGCAGGCGGCGGGGCTCGCGCGCGAGATCGCCGCGCTCGGCGGACAGCCGCTCGTCTTTCCCGCGATCGTGATCCTGCCGCCCGCCGATCCGGCGGCGCTGCGCGAGGTGCAATGGCAACTCGCGCGCTACGACATCGCGGTGTTCGTGAGCGCCAATGCCGCCGAGTACGGCGTCGCCGATCCGGCGAGCTGGCCGCCGGGCCTTCTCACGCTCGCGCCGGGCCCCGGCACGGCCGCGGCGCTGGCGACGGTCGGCGTCGGCAACGTGCGCATCCCGGCGACGACGATGGACAGCGAAGGCCTGCTCGCCCTGCCCGAGCTGCAAAGCGTCGCCGGCAAGCGCGTCGTGATCTTCCGCGGAGACACGGGCCGAGAGCTCCTGAAGAGCGCGCTCGAAGCGCGCGGCGCGCAGGTGACGCAGGTGGAATGCTATCGCCGCGCCCGGCCGCAGGCGGGCGCCGCCGGACTGATCGAGGCCTGGCGCGAGAAGCGTATCGACGCCGTGACGCTCACCTCGTCCGAGGGCCTCGACAACCTGTGGGCGATCCTCGATTCCGAGGGACGCCGCTACCTCGCCGCGACGCCGGCATTCGTTCCGCATCCGCGCATCGCGGAGCACGGCCAGTCGATGGGCCTGCGCGAGACGATTGTGACTCCGCCGGCGGACGCGGGCCTGCTTGCCTCGTTGCTAGAATATTTCGCCCGCCACCGGGAGAGCTGACGCCATGCAACCCGACATCCTCGTCACCGCGCCGCTGCCGCCGTTCCTCGACGAGCCGCTCAAGGCCGACTATCGCTGCCACGACTACTACGCGTCGAGCCACAAGCCGGGATTGCTCGCGGCCGAAGGCGCGCGCGTTCGCGGGCTGGTGCAGAGCGGCGGCTCGATGACGCCCACGACGCTGCTCGACCAGCTGCCGAAGCTCGAGATCATCTCGGTGTTCGGCGTCGGCTACGACGGCGTGCCGGTCGCCTACTGCAGGGGGCGCGGCATCAAGGTGACCAACACCCCCGACGTCCTGACCGACGACGTCGCCGACGTGGCGCTGGGCCTGGTGCTCATGACCGGCCGCGGCTTCGCGCGGCTCAATCGCTTCGCGCGCAGCGGCGAATGGGAGAAGCGCGGACCGGAGCTCACCACCAAGCTCGGCGGGAAGCGGGCCGGCATCCTCGGCCTGGGGCGCATCGGCAAGGCGATCGCGCAGCGGCTCTCCGCGATGGGCATGAAGATCTCGTACACCGGCCGCAGGCCGCAGAGCGTGCCCTACGAGTACGTGCCGGACCTCGCGACGCTCGCCGCCGGCGTGGAGTTCCTGATCGTCGCCTGCCCGGGCGGCGAAGCGACGAAGCACATCGTCGATGCCAAGGTGCTCACCGCACTCGGCAAGAAGGGAACGCTCGTCAACATCGCCCGCGGCTCGATCGTCGACGAGGCGGCGCTGGTCGCGGCGCTCGAGGGCGGCGTCATCAAGGGCGCGGGGCTCGACGTCTTCGCCGACGAGCCGCACATCCCCGCGCCGCTGCTCGCGATGGACAGCGTGGTTGTGCTGCCCCACGTCGGCAGCGCCACCCGCGAGACACGGCAGGCGATGGGCGACCTGTGCAAGGCGAACCTCGACGCGTACTTCGCGGGGAAGGGCGTGCTGACGCTCATTCCGGAGCTCGCCTAGGGCCGGTCAGGCGACGTAGCACCGGCTGAGCCGCTGCCCGGGATGCCGGGAATCGAAAACATCCGTCCCGGGGTTCGCTCCGCTCAGCGCCCGGCCACGCGCGCACCCCGCACCGGCCACATCACGCAGGCCACCGAGGCGAGCACGAGTCCGAGCGCGACGAACTCGCTCGCCCCCGGCCGCTCGCCCAGGAACAGCATGCCGGAGAACACGCCGATCACCGGCACCAGCAGCGAGGAGAGCGAGCTCACCGCCACGGGGAGCGTGCGGGCCATGCGGAACCACGTCCAGTTCGCGATCACGCCGGACAGGAAGATGTTGTAGAAGATCGCGAACCACGCGGCCCCCGACAGGCCCGAGAGCGAGCGGAGCTGCGGGTCGAATGCCGGCGCGGCCAGCGCCACCGGGATCCAGCCGACGAGCATCATCCAGCCCGTGAGCGCGTTATGCGGCAGCGGCAGGTGCCAGCGCCGCAGCAGCACGGTCCCCAGGCCCCAGGCGAGCGCCGCGCCGAGAATGAGCAGCGTGCCCGTCGGCGCGCGCCGCACGTCGAGCGCCTCGTCGCCGAGCAGCACCGCCATGCCGGCGATCCCGAGGACGAGTCCCGCGATCTTGCGCCCCGACAGCGGCTCGTGCAGCAGCCACAGCGAGAACAGGACGCTCCAGATCGGCAGCGTGTAGGCGATGATCGCGGAGCGGCCGGCAGGCATCTGCTGCACGCCGAAGACGATGAGCACGTTCCACGCGGTGATGTTGAGGAAGGCGAGGGCGGCGAAGCGTCCCCACGATTCGCGCGGGATGCGCAGCGATTCCCCGGAGAGCCTGGCGATCGCGAGCAAAGCGAGCGCCGCGAAAGGCAGCGTCGTCGTTCGGAAGGTGAGCGGCGCGAGCGCGGTGACACCGACCTTGAGCACCGGCCAGTTGCAACCCCAGGTGAGCCCGAGGACCGCGACCAGGGCGAGGCTCGACGCCACGCCGGCGCGCGGCGCCGCGGATTCAGCGCTCATCCGCCCGCTGGCGCTCCGGTCGCGCTCTGCCCGTACTTGGACCGGTGCAGCGCGCGGGCCTGCGTCACCCACTGATCGCGCTGAATGCGCCCCGGGAATTCGGGGAGCCGAGCGTCGAACTCGGAAACCTCCCGGTCCGTCCAGCGGGCGATCTGCCGGAAGGTCGTGATGCCCAGGTTGTGAAGCATGCGCTCGAGCACCGGGCCGACGCCGACGATCAGCTTCAGGTCGTCGGGCTCGCCGACGCCGGCGAGAATCGGCGGCGGTGCGTTGTTCTCGATGTCGACGATCACCTGGCGATAGCGCGCGGCGTCGGTGCGCGCGTCGGCGAGGTCGTGGAACAGCCGCTCGCGCTCGTGGGCGAGCTCGGCGAGCTGCCCGAGCGGCGCGTCGCGCGCGGCGATCGCCGGCGGGGAATCCCCGCCGACCGCGGGCGGAGGCGCCGTCGCGGACCCCGAGCCGCGGCGCGAGCCCACGACGTAGCCGACGAGCGCCGCGAGCACGGCGACGATCGCAAGCAGTACGAAAGTCATGGAAGCGTGGAAGCCAGATAGTGCGCAGTCCCCGAAGCGCCGCGCCGGGTCATTCTACTGAAGTCTCTCGGCAGAGGGTTAGGCTCCTCCTGCTACAATCGACACGAGTTCGCCCAACCGCCGCGCGCCCCTCGCGAGGGCCGCATTCCATCATGCCGGATTCCCAGGACGAAGTCCGCTTGCCGAGCTCGGCGCCGCAAGCCTCGGTGCCGGCACGCCGGGAGCCTCGCCGCTGGGCCTGGCTCGGCATCGTGGCCGTGCTCGGGCTCGCCATCGCGCTCGCCGCGGCCTGGATGGATGCGCGCAACCGCGACCGCGAGCTGCGACTCGAGGTGGCGCAGCGCCTGGCGCGCCTCGAGGTGACCGACAAGGTCACGCAGGAAACGCTCAAGGTCGCGCAGGACGACCTCCGCGACGCGCAGGCGAAGATCACGCTTCTCGAGAACCGCCTCGCCGAGTCGCAGTCGCAGCAGGCCGCGCTCGAGGCGCTCTACCGGGAGCTCGCGCCGTCGCGCGACGAGTGGGCGCTCACCGAAGTCGAACAGGTGCTGCTGCTCGCGAGCCAGCAGCTGCAGCTCGCGGGCAACGTCTCCAGCGCGCTCGCCGCGCTGCAGGTCGCCGACCAGAAGCTGCAGCGCCTCGATCGGCCGCAGTTCGTGCCGCTGCGGCGGGCGATCGGCCGCGACATCGACCGGCTCAAGGCGGTGCCCTTCGTCGACGTGCCGGGGCTCTCGCTGCGCCTCGACCAGGCGATCGCGGCCGTCGACACGCTGCCCTTCGCGCTCGAGGAGCGGCTGCCCGCGCCCGAAGAGGAAGCCGCGCCCAAGGACGAGCCGGGGTGGCGACGCTTCCTGCGCGAGGCCTGGGGCGAGTTGCGCGGGCTCGTGCGGGTCGAGAACCTCGACCGCCCCGAAGCGCCCCTGCTCACTCCGCCGCAGCAGTACTTCCTGCGGGAGAACCTGAAGCTCCGGCTGCTCGCGGCGCGATTCGATCTGCTGTTCCGCGACCAGCCGAACTTCCGCGCCGACCTCGGCGCCGCAGACGCGTGGCTCAAGAAATACTTCGACACGCGCGCGAAGAGCGTCCAGCTGGTGCAGACGCTCGTGCGAGAGCTGCGCAAGACCGACATGACCATCGAGCTGCCCGCGCTCGCGGGAAGCCTGGACGCGGTGCGCGTGCTGCAGCTCCAGCGCGAGAAGCGCTCCCGCTAGCGGTCGCGAGCCCGAGGCCCGCAATGCGTGCGCTGTTCTGGTTCCTGCTGCTCGCCGTCGCGGCCGTCGTCGCGGCGCTGGCGGCGAAGCTCAACAACGGCTACGCGCTGCTGGTCGCGGCGCCGTATCGCATCGAGCTCTCGCTCAATCTGTTCCTGTTCATCATCGCGGCCGGGTTCGTCACGCTCTACCTCGTGCTCCGCATGATCGTGCACACGGCGCGGCTCCCGGCGCAGGTGCGGGCGTGGCGGCGCAGGCAGCGCGAGGCGCGCTCGCGGACGAAGCAGGACGCCGCCACCGTGGCGCTCCTCGAAGGCCGCTACGTCAAGGCGCAGCAGCAGGCGAGCGAGGCGCTGTCGTTTCCCGGCGCGTCGGGGCTCGCGGCGCTGATCGGCGCGCGGGCCGCGATCGACGTGCGCCAATATGGCGCGGCCGAGGAGCTGCTGGGACGGCCCGAGGCGCAGGCGCGCAGCCTCGCCGTATCGAGGCTCACGCTCTCGGCGGAAAGCGCGCTGGAGCAGGGTCAGCCCCAGGAGGCCTTGCGCATCCTGAGCGAGCTCAAGCGCGAGGCGGGACTGCACACCGCGGCGCTGCGGCTGGAGCTTCGCGCCACGCAGGCGGCGCGCCGCTTCGCCGACATTCCGACGCTGGTCGATCAGCTCGTCAAGCGGGGCGTGTTCGACGCCGCACAGGGGGCGGAGGTCAGGTTCGCCGCGCAGCGCGAGCAGCTGCGCGCGCTGGCCACCGATCCGGTCGGCTTGCGCGAAGCATGGAGCCGGCTTCCCGAGGCGACGCGCACCGAGCCGCGGATCGCGCGGGCGGCGGCGAGGAGCTACCTTCAGCTCGGCGGCGATCGCGAAGCGGCGGACATCGTCGTGCGCAGCCTCGAGCGCGAATGGGATTCGGACCTGGTCGAGGTCTACGGCGCATGCCGCCTCGGCGATGCGACGCGCCAGCTCGAGCAGGCCGAAGCCTGGCTCGTCGCGCACAACGACGACGCCGCGCTGCTGCAGGTGCTCGGCGTGCTCTGCGAGCGCGCCCAGCTCTGGGGGAAGGCGCAGACCTATCTCGAGGCGAGCCTCGCGCTGGACAACCGCTGGCGCACGCATCTCACGCTGGGCGAGATGCTCGGCAGGCTCGGGCGAGGCGACGAGGCCAACGCGCATTTCGTCGCCGCGCTCAAGCTCGCGACCGACGAGCTGAAGGCGGGATGATCCAGGCCGAAGCCTGGGGGAAGGCCGGCGATCAGCGCGCCCGCTTCAGGTCGAACACGACGATCTGATCGTCGCCGTAGACGGGCGGACCCAGCTTCCACTCGATGCCCGGCAGGCACGCCGCGACGTCGGGCCATTCGACCTCCGCGTCCGGCGGGGTCTTCCATGGCTTGAGGTGCATCACGAGGTAGTCGGCGCCGTAGGATTTTCCGGCCAGGATCTCCGAGAGGTGCACCAGCTCGCGCATGCGCAGCGCGCGCACGGTGGCCGGATACTCGCCGAAGTCGCGCACCCCGCAGACCGGCGTCACGAGCCCGATCTTCACGTACTGCCGATGGATCTGCTGGTACCAGGGCTGCGGGTTGAAGTTCGAATCGAGCCGCCACGGCGCCTCGACGAGCGTCAGCGAGCGCGGCGCCCGCTTCGCGAGCTCCCGGTAGAACTCCGGAATCGGATCGCGGGGAATTTCCAGGACGTAGGGGTTGTGCCCGGGGTCGTAGTCGTACTGGAAGCGCAGGTGGCCCATGAACTGGTTGGGCCGGTAAAGGTAGTCCGGCATCGGCCCCGCCCACCACAGGAGCGCCGCCGCGACGAGCACGGTCGGCGCGCGCCAGGCGGGCGCGCGCAGCGTCTCGACGCATGCGAGCGCCCCTTCGGCGAGGAACATCAGCAGGAACGGCAGCGCGGGCAGGAGGTAGCGCGCGTACACGCCCTGGTGATGGATCCACTGCGGCCTTGCGAGCGCGATGGCCGCCGCTGCGCCGAGCGTGACCGTCGCGAGATAGACGACGAAGTCGGGATCGCGCCGCCAGGTGCGCTGCACGCCGATCGCGGTCAGCGCGACCAGCGCGACGAGGAGCGGTGGCTGCGAGATGCCGTAGAGCATGAGGAGCGTCCGGTAGACGCTCTCCGGCGTGACCGCGTCCGTCCCGGCCTTCGCCGCGAACCTCGACCAGTCGTTCACGAGCGGAGGCACCAGCGCCGCGGCGAGCAGCAGCGCGGTGATCCCCCCGAGCAGCACGAGGCGCCCGAGCGGGGCTCGCAGCCCGCTCGCGTCTCGACGCAAGGACAGCAGCGCGCGCGCTCCGTAGTACGCGAACGGCAGGAGCGTGAAGGGCAGCGTGATCGGGTGCAGCCAGCCGGCAAGGAACGTCGTAAGCGCATACGCCGCCCCCCAGGCCGCGGCGCCGCGCTCCCGCCGCCACCAGCGGCGAAAGGCGACGATGGCGACGAAGCAGAGCAGGCAGGTGAGCGCGTAGGGACGCGCGGTCCGGCTCAGGTAGACGCAGAGCGGCGAGATCGCGAGCAGCGTCACCCAGGTCGCGCGGGTCGCCGCGCCGGTCTCGCGCAGTGACAGCGCGGCGAACAGCAGCGCGATGCCGGCGATCAGCAGCGGCACGTGCATCACCCATTCGGTCAGCCCGCCGTGCAGCGCGAGGAAGCGGTAGTAGAGCGTGAGCGGGATGCTATGGTCGGCGAAGCCGAACGTGGTCGCGATGCCGGGTGCATCGGAATGGATGACCTTGTGCAGCGCGTGCCACTCGTCGTCGACGAGTACCTGGTCGCCGAGCTGGTAGCAGCGCAGCCACAGGCCGGCGAGCACTGCGGCCGCGGCGAGGACCGTCCACGGCCACCGCCAGCCGCGCGCCGCGATCATGTCGCCGCGGGCCGCGCGTCGGTGGCCGGGCCGAGCTTCAACTGCGGCTCGGTCGAGAAGATGCGCGGCCGCGCGAGGCCCCAGCGCCACAGCCGGTATTGCAGGCTGGTCCAGAGCACGCCGCAGCCGTAGACGATCGAGCGGGCGAAGCTGATCTCGCTCGCTTCCTCGAAATAGCGCGTCGGGCAGGAGATCTCGCCGATGCGCATGCCGAAGGCGTGCGCCTGGATCAGCATCTGGTTGTCGAACAGGAAATCCTGCGAGTTCGCGGCCAGGGGCAGCGTCTCGATGACCCTGCGGGCGAAGGCCCGGTAGCCGGTGTGGAACTCGGAGAGCTTCGAGCCCACGACGAGGTTCTGCAGCGCCGTGAGTGCACGGTTGGCGACGTACTTGTAGAGCGGCATGCCGCCGGCGATGGCGGTATTGCCGAGGATGCGCGAGCCGATCACGACGTCGTAGACGCCCGAGGCGACCATCGCCGCCATCGGCGTGATGAGCCGCGGGTCGTACTGGTAGTCGGGGTGGAGCATCACCACGATATCGGCGCCGCGCTCCAGCGCGAGCGCGTAGCAGGTCTTCTGGTTCGCGCCGTAGCCGCGGTTCTCGGGATGCCGGTAGGCCGCGATGCCGAGGCGCTTCGCCACCGCGAGCGTCGCGTCGTCGCTCGCGTCGTCGACGAGAAGCACGACGTCGACCACGTCGCCCGGGATCGCGCGAAAGCATTCCTCGAGCGTCTTCTCCGCCCGGTAGGCGGGCATCACGACGGCGATCCTCTTTCCGTGCAGCATCGTGGCGAGGTGCGTGAAGGCGCGGTGTCCGGAAGCGGCGACGCGGCAGATGATACACGCCGGGCCCGCCGAGGATGCTTGCCGGGCCGGCGATTCCCGTGTTCAATCTCGCGGGATTGCGAGAGCGCGAGACGCGATGCTCTTCAACAGCTACGACTACCTGATCTACTTCCTGCCGCTCGCGCTCGCGGCGTTCTTCCTGCTCGGTCGCGTCCGGGCCGGCCTCGCGGTCGGAGCGCTGGTCGCGGCCTCGCTCTTCTTCTACGGGTGGTGGAATCCGAGGTACCTGCCGCTGATCGCCGGCAGCATCGGCTTCAACTTCGCGGTCGGCTCGCTCCTGCGCTCGCGCCCGAGGCACGCGAAAGCGCTGCTCGCCGCGGGTATCGCCGCCAACCTGCTGCTCCTCGGCGTGTTCAAGTACGCCGACTTCGCCGTGCGCAACTTCGCCGCCGCCACCGGGCTCCCGCTCGCGCTGCCGCACATCGTGCTGCCGCTCGGCATCAGCTTCTTCACCTTCACCCAGATCGCGTACCTGGTCGACGTCCACCGCGGCCGCGCGACCGAGCCGAGCCTGTGCAACTACGCGCTGTTCGTGAGCTTCTTCCCGCACCTGCTCGCCGGACCGATCCTGCACCACAGCGAGATGATGCCGCAGTTCGCCTCGCCGTCGAACAAGCGGCCGCAGCCCTGGCACATCGCCGCCGGGCTCTTCCTGTTGGCGATCGGGCTGGTGAAGAAGGTTTGCATCGCCGATCCGCTGGCGCCGGTCGTGGCGGCAGGCTTCGACCATCCGGAGAGCCTGTCCGCGCTGACGGCGTGGCTGGCGGTGCTCGCGTACACCCTGGAGATCTACTTCGACTTCAGCGGCTATACCGACATGGCGCTGGGCGCGGCGCGCATGTTCAACATTCAGATGCCGATCAACTTCGACTCGCCGTACCACTCGACCGACATCCGCGAGTTCTGGCGGCGCTGGCACATGACGCTGTCGCGCTTCCTGCGCGAATACCTCTACATTCCGCTGGGCGGCAACCGCCGCGGCGAAGCGCGCGCGGCGCTCAACGTCCTGATCACCTTCCTGCTGGGCGGCCTGTGGCACGGCGCGGCGTGGACGTTCGTCGCCTGGGGAGCGATGCACGGCGTCGGTCTCGTCTGCCTCCGCGCGTGGGAGCGCACCGGGATGAGGCTTCCGCGCGCGCTGGCCTGGGCGCTCACCTTCGCGTTCGTGATGGTCGCCTGGGTGTTCTTCCGCGCGGGCTCGCTCGAAGGCGCCGGGGCGATGCTCCGCGCGATGGCCGGGATGAATGCCGCAACAGAGCGCTGGCGGGACATGCTCGCCCACGCGCTCGCGCCCGACGCGCAGAGCCCGCTCGGGGTCACGGGCGCCGCGCTCGTCGCCGGGATGCTGGTCGTCGGGCTGCGGCGCAACTCCAACGCGCTCGTGCGCGATTTCCGGCCGACCTGGCCGCGCGGGGCCGCAGTCGCGGTCGCCCTCGTCTGGTCGATCCTGCAGCTCGGCAAGGTGACGCCCTTCCTCTATTTCAATTTCTGATGGAGCTGCCCCCCTCTCCGAGCGTGACGGTGGAGCGGTCGAGCGCACGGTGGCTCGCCGCCGTGCTCGCGCTCGCCGTGGCGGCGCTGTGCGCGGTCGGCGCATTCATCGTATGGGTCGATCCGTTCCAGCAGTACCACCTCGCCTCGCGCTATCCGCCGCGCTTCTACTTCCTGCATCACCGCTACATCAACCCGGGGCTCGCCCGGAACCAGGCCTACGACACGATCGTCTCGGGCTCCTCGATCATGGAGAACACGCGCAACGACTTCGTGGCGCTGGCCTGCGGCGGGAGCGCGGTGAATCTCTCGATGCCGGCGATGAGCGCGTCGGAGCAGCGGCTGATGATCGAGACCGCGTTCGCCAACCGGCCGCTGAAGCGGGTCATCGCCGTGCTCGACTTCAACGAGTTCGCGGGCTCGGTCGACGAGCGGCAGGACGTCGCCGGGCCGCTGCCGCGGTATCTCTACGACCACGACCCCTTCAACGACCTGCCCTACCTGCTGTCCTGGGACGTGCTCGTGAAGGCCTGGCGCATCGTCAGGGGAGACACGACCGAGCGCTTCACCTCCGATCCCAACGCGGCGTGGTTCTGGGGCAACGTGGTCAAGTTCGGCCGCGACAAGGTGCTGCGGGGCCTCGATCTCGAGCACCTCAACGCCCGCTACCAGCAGCCGCAGCGCACGCTTTCTGGCATGCGTGCGAGCTTCGAGCACAACCTGCTGCCGATCCTGCGCCGGCACCCCGAGACGGAATTCGATCTCGTCTGGCCGCCGTACTCGATCCTGGTCTGGGTCGACTTCGCGCAACGCGACCAGCTCGACGTCACCTTCGCGTTCAAGCGCTACGTCTTCAAGGTCACACGTGCGCTATCCAACGTCCGTATCGTGGATCTGCAGCCTGATGCATCGGTCACCCACGACCTCGACCGCTACGACGACATCTACCACTTCGATCCCGCAGTCAATGAGCTAATAATCGAAGCGACTTGCCGTGGGACGTGGAACGTTGACGATGCGAGTGTCAATGAATTCGAGCGACAGCTCAGAGAGCAGATTGCCTTGGTAAGCACGCCCAGCGGGCTGAAGGCGCTAACCGGTCAACGCCGACCGCCTTAGGCGTGCGGATGACCCTAGAACGTATCTAGCCCTACTAAGGTAAATATTGCCATACGCTAAATCCGTTAAAATGCGCTCCGAAGGCGGCTTGGTCCTTGTTAGGATCGTTTGGTATCCAACTCGTTGGCGAAGCATCGTAGTGATCATTCGCCAAGGAAACCTCCGACGCTACCCCAGCGTATTGGAGCACGTAGTTACGCGGATCCGTCGAGTAACCCTTCGCTGGGCAGTTCGGTGGACCTAGGCAGGCGCTGGAGTTGATGGCATTTATCATTGCCACGACGTTAGACTGGGTGATATGAGCCCTATAGAAGAGCATCGGAGGGTTACTGTTGTTCCCGTAGGGTATCGAGCTATCAACTCCCTGCGTATACCGCGTCGTGATGTAGGGATTCGTGTTTGTGGACGCGGTGCTTATCGGTCCCGAGGCGAACCAGACTCCGTTGCCTGTCTGCCCGGGCGCGAACCAAGTCGGATACTGCGCAGCCGCGGTCTGCGTCATTGAGTCACTGTAGTCGTAGCCGACGAAGCCGTCTCGGTAGTAGCAGGGGCCGCTTGGCGGGCACGTGGTGTCTACGTTTACTGATCCGGCTCGCGCGATTATCGCGATCGGATGCAGAGAGGGATGAGTAGTGTCCAGAATGTATGCGAAGAACGTCAGATCGACCCTCATATTGTTGATGTTGGATCCGGGTGCCGCGACAGGTAGCCACGTCGCAACACCGAGGTTGGACTGCAGCACGAGCTCGGCGGCTTTGCCCGTGCTATCTACGAACGGGTGTGGCTGCGAACTCATGCCCCAGGCGTAACCCCACATATCGTTGTAGGCTCCTCCGACAATAGGGCGATGGGGCGTGTCCCACGTATTGATCAAAACCCCTGCATCCTGGCAATTCACCTGAACGCCTGGTGACCCATTGGGGTCCTCAGGTTGCCGTCCCCTCTGGTAGGGGCTGTGAAATCCAGTGAGGTGCCCCATGTCGTACGACACGGAGTTGGTCACCATATCGTTGCCCTGCCAGCGAACGAGCATCGAATATTGGTTCTGCAAGACGCCATTGTTTGGATCCATATACTGACCGCCAACGGTCCAACCGGTGAAGAACGCACCGTTTAGGCATTCTGCGTCCTTCAGGGCGACGAAAGAGCTCGCGAGCGCGACTGGGGCGAGCGAGCAATAGAAAAAACCCGATAATAGGATGCTGCGGAATACAGCTGATATATTCATGGATCACCCTCAAGGTCAGTGTTCGTGTTACCGGCTCGAATCTCGTTGAAAGCAGTTTCAAGCCGTACCGAAACTGGACATCCTGGACACCATCCATGGGGCGCGTGCCACCGCGTCGCGACCCCCATTGAGGGCGAGAAATATCGTGGCGACGCCGAGGCGACCGGCCCTTCGCTTGCTGCAATCGCGTTATTGTTCGTACTTGGTACACCACCCAGCATTGCACTGAGTGTGCTTCGTCACGCTACTTGCGTCAGTGAGCGGATCTCCAGTTGCGCGAATATTATAGTCCGCGGGGCGCTTCGGCGTCAACAGTTGTGGAGTTTTCATGCGCGCGCATGTGTTGACATATCACTCGCACCACGTCGTAGGCGAAACGTACAGTCGAAATGACCATGTCGCCCTAAAGGTTGATCTCGATCTGATCACCGATCTTGGGTGCGAGATCGTTTCGCTAAGCGAGGTGGTCGATGAGCTAACCCAGGGGGCGAGAGGCGGCCACGACGAGAGCGTGAAGGTGGCCATTACCTTTGACGATGGTCCCATCTACGACGTTGACGCATTCACACATCCAACATTTGGCCCGCAACGTGGGTTCCTGGGAATCATGCGCGACTTTGTCGCCAAGCGTGGGGTGCGCACGCAACCCAGTCTTTGCGCAACGAGCTTCGTAATCGCGTCGCCAGACGCGCGGCGCGTGATTGAGTCGACTTACGACGCAGAGTATACGTTTGTCGGTCCCGGGGCGATGACGGACGATTGGTGGAATCGTGCAATCGACAGCGGGCTAATATCTATAGCTAACCACAGCTGGGACCATCTCCATCCTGCGTTGCGAACGGTAGCCCACTCGCGACAGGCGAAGGGCGACTTCCGTCAGGTCACCACCGCCGAGGACGCGGACGCACAGATCCGCAACGCCGGTATTGCGATCGCGGCTCGTACGAATGGGCGCCACGCCCCTTACTTTGCGTTCCCATTTGGTCAGTACAACGCGTTCCTCGTAGGGGAATATTTGCCATCGAACTCGGAACGAATCGGTTTGCGTGCAGCGTTTACTGACGAACCGAAGATGATCACCGGCCACGAGAGCCAATGGTGCTTACCTCGCTACATTTGCGGCCACCACTGGAAGAGTCCGAGTGCCCTAGCATCGATACTGGAGACGTAGCAGCGTTGCGATCGAAGCCTCATGGAAGGGTATGCGGGTGATACGCTGTCACCGGTTCTCTGCGAGCAGGCAACGGATCCTAGAAAGGACCGATAGCCGCTAGCCGGTCCTCGAGCGCCCTTTGCCCGGTCGCGTCCAGAGACGCGTTCCACTTCACGATCAGGTACCGATGCCGCGTGGGCTGGTAGCCGGCGCGAATGTCGACGATGTACGCCTTGCGGTCGCCGCAATAGCCGAACCACGCCACGCAGTCGGTAAGTGTGCTGAACGCCGTTTCGAGAACGATCTGGGCGACGCCTCCGCGGGCCCGGCAGGCGACCCAGTGCTCCCTCGGCAGGCGGCGATAGAAGCTGCTTCGAACGCACATGCCGCCGCATAGGTAGCAGTCGGCATGGCGAATCCAGTTGCAGAAGCCGACCACCTCGATATGCTCGTCCGGCCACTTGTAGAACGCGACCTCCTGCTTCCAGCTCTCGGGCGGCGTGGGGATCGACAGGCCCGCGTGCTCGCGCGGGACAGGAAACGGAGTCCGGAAGGACTCGTAGAACAGGTCAGCGGCGAAAAACTCCGCATTGGGAAAGAAAGAAACGTTGAAGGACGATTCGAAGGCGGTCATTGCACAGCCCGGGTCGCCCGGTCGACGCAGCTCACGCCGGCGCCTCCGCCTGCACCGCGTAGGTGAACGAATCGGCGAAGAACTCGTTCTCCGGCAGCCTGCACAGCGCCGTGAAATCGTGGCGCGCCGCGTCGATCATTCCGGGGCCGCCGCAGGCATAAACCTGGTAGCCGGAGAGATCAGGAAAGTCGGTCATCACCGCCTTGTGCACGAGGCCCGTGCGGCCGGGCCAGCCGTCTTCCGGCAGCGGATCGGAGAGCACCGGGATGAAGCGGAAGTCGGGCCGGCGCGCCTGCCAGGTGCCCGGAAGGTCGGGCAGGTAGAGGTCGCGCAGGGCCCGCGCACCCCAGTAGAGCACCATCGGCCGCTGCACGTCGTGGTTGAGCGCGTGCTCGATCAGCGCCTTGATCGGCGCGAAGCCCGTGCCTCCGGCGACGAGCACGATCGGCTTGTCGGAATCGTCGCGCAGGAAGAACGTGCCGAGCGGCCCCTCGAGGCGAAGGATCTCGCGGCCCTTGAACTCGTTGAAGAGCTGCCCGCTGAAGTAGCCGCCGGGCACGTGCCGGACGTGCAGCTCGAGCAGCGCGTCGTCCTCGGGCGGCGTGGCGATCGAGAAGCTCCGGCGCCGGCCGTCCTTGAGCAGCAGGTCGATATACTGTCCGGCGAGGTATTGCAGGCGCTCGTTCGCCGGCAGCTTGAGCGAAACGACCGCGACGTCGGGCGCGACCTTGTCGATCTTCTCGACCCGGCAGGGAAGCCTGCGGACCTGGATGTCCCCCGCCCGGCGCACCTCGCGCACCTCGATCGCGAGCGGCGTCTTCGGCCGCGCCACGCAGAACAGTGCGAGCCCTGCTCTCCTCTCGCCATCGGTAAGCGTGCCGGCCTGGTGCACGCCGTAGTCGACCTCGCCCTCGAGGATCCTGCCCTTGCAGGTGCCGCAGGCGCCGTTGCGGCAGCCGTAGGGAATCATGAGGTCGGCGCGCATCGCCGCGGCGAGCACGCTCTCGCCTTCGTCGCATGCAAAGGCGTGGCCGCTTGGTTTTATAATGATCTCGAACGGCATCGGTGCCGCGTCGCTCGTGTCAGGACGCCAGGTGAGAGAGTGATCCGGGTATTGCTGATTGGTTGCGGCGACATCGCCCTGCGAACCGCGGCCTTGCTGCGCGGCAAGGTTCGCCTCTACGGGCTTACCCGCCGGCCGGCGGACGTCGCGCGGCTCGCGGGCGCCGGCATCGTTCCGATCATCGGCGATCTCGACCGCTACCAGAGCCTCGATCGCCTGCGCGCCGCGCCGTTCGCCGTGCTGCACTTTGCGCCGCCGCCGAGCGAAGGCCGCGATGATCCGCGCACTGCGCACCTCGTCGCGGCGCTGACGAAGGCGCGGATTATACCGCAGCGCTTCGTCTACATCAGCACGAGCGGCGTGTACGGCGATTGCGCCGGTGCGCGCGTCGCCGAGGCCCGCCCGCGTCGCGGCGAGACGCCGCGAGCGCGGCGGCGAGTCGCCGCGGAGGAGCGCCTGCGCCGCTGGGCAAGACGCTACGGCGTGCGCCTTTCCATCCTGCGCGCGCCGGGCATCTACGCGGCGACGCGGCTGCCGCTCGAGCGGCTGCGGCAGGGCACGCCCGTGCTCAACGCCGAGGACGACGTGTTCACCAACCACATCCATGCCGACGATCTCGCACGGGCCTGCGTGGCGGCGCTGTTCCGCGGCAAGCCGAACCGCGCCTACAACGTCGCCGACGACGCCGAGCTCAAGATGGGCGACTGGTTCGACGCGGTGGCCGATGCCTATCGCCTGCCGCGTCCGCCGCGCGTCTCCTGGGAGGAGGCCGAGAGCCGCATCGCACCGCTGCTGCTCTCGTTCATGAGCGAGTCGCGGCGGCTGTCGAACGCGCGCATGAAGCGCGAGCTCCGGCTGCAGCTGCGCTATCCGACGCCGGCGACCCTGCTGGCCCAGATCGCGGCGCGCGAGCCCAGGAAGCAGATTCCGCTGCCGCTGTGAGCCGCGACTCGGCCGCGCTGCCAAGGAGCCGCTGGGCGAGGATCGCCGCGCGGCTGGACGCCTACGAGCGTCTGATCCGCCTCGACCGGCCGATCGGCACGCTGCTGCTCCTCTGGCCGACGCTCACCGCGCTGTGGATCGCCACCTCCGGCTCCCCGTCGGTGGTCGTCGTCGTGATCTTCGTCCTCGGCACGCTGCTCATGCGCTCCGCCGGCTGCGCAATGAACGACTACGCCGACCGGAACTTCGACGCCTTCGTCGAGCGCACGCGCAACCGTCCGCTCGCGCGCCGCGAGATCGAGCCCTGGGAGGCGCTCGCGCTGGCCGCGGTCCTGGCGCTCGCCGCATTCCTGCTGATCGTGCGCTTCAACCGCTTCACCGCCCTCCTTTCGATCCCCGCGCTCGCCATCGCGATCGCGTACCCGTTCTTCAAGCGCTTCTTCGTGCTGCCGCAGGCGTTCCTGGGCATCGCCTTCTCCTTCGGGATTCCGATGGCGTTCGCCGCGGTGTACGGCGGGGTTCCGGCCGGCGGCTGGTGGCTGTTTGCCGCGAATTTCTTCTGGGTCTTCGCCTACGATACCGAGTACGCGATGGTCGATCGCGACGACGACCTCAAGCTGGGCCTGCGCACTTCGGCGATCGCGCTGGGCCGCTTCGACGTGCCGGCGGTGATGGCCTGCTACGCCATCTACCTCGGCATGCTGCTGCTCGTCGGGCGCATGCAGTCCCTCGGCCCGTTCTTCTACGCCGGCGTGCTCGTCGCGACGCTGCTCGCGCTGTGGCACTACGTCTTGATCCGCAAGCGCGAGCGCGCGGGCTGCTTCCGTGCCTTCCTGGGGAACCACTGGCTCGGGCTGGCGATCTTCGCCGGGACTGTCGCCGACTACGCGATGCGCGCGCCGCAGTGGCCGCCGCGCTGGCTCGCGCTGTGAGGCTTAGGCGCGGCGGCGATCCCGCCGGAGCGCGGCCGCGCCGAGCGCCAGGACGAGCGCTGCGGTCGCCGCGAGCGCCCAATCGGAAAGCGCCGGAACGCCGATCGCGAGCTCGGCCGTCGGCGACGCGAGGACGACGCCGGTGGTGCAGTTGAAGCTGAGCGAGCTCACCGAGTTGACGGCGCCGGTCAGGTTCGCGCCGGTGTAGGTCGTCACGGTGATGGTGATCGGCGTATTCGGCGGCAGCCCGCCTCCGAAGCCGAGAATGTGAAAGGCCGGGAACTTGGCGTGGTAGGGACCGATGTTGGCGCCGGTCTGGTCGGTGAATTCCTCGATCAGGCCGACGCCCGGCGCCGTGACCTTCACGTCCGCCGATGCGGTCGCATCGACGCTGATGAACGTGTTGACGTTGAACGCGCTGCCGCCGCAGGTCGACGCGAGGGTGTTCTGGTCGAGAAGCAGGCGGATCTGGGGCGCCTTCTTGTTGAGCAGCACGCTGTGCGCTACGACCGCGGCCTGCGTGCCCGCCTGCTGGGCAGCGCCGGGCGGCGCCCACGCGAGGGCGACGACTCCCAGACAGGCCATGATTGCGGCCGCAATGCTGCGCAAGCGGTGAACTCCTCGAGGTCGGTGCGGGCTCGTCGAGCCCTTGTAAAGCAGCATAGCGACCGGCTGCTGCGACGGTCCAGCCGCGGGCTCGAATAATACCGTCCGGGCAACGGGCTGTGGCAACGATGCGACGGCAACTGTCGCCGCCGCCCGACACATTGCCTGTTTTTTGGGCAAAGTGGGGCCGAAAGCCGCCTTTTCCGACGTTCCTGACGAAGCGGCGCGCTTTGATAAGATGCTTCGCGGCTGCAGCGCTTGCGCCCTTCGATCATGAAATACAGCGACCTTCGCGACTTCATTTCGCAGCTCGAGCGCCGCGCTGAGCTGCGGCGCATCCCGGCGCAGGTCGATCCGCGGCTCGAGATGACCGAGATCTGCGATCGCGTGCTCAAGTCGAACGGCCCCGCGCTGCTGTTCGAGAAGCCGAAGGGCCACGCGATCCCCGTGCTGGGCAATCTGTTCGGAACGCCGCTGCGCGTGGCCCTCGCGCTGGGCGAGGAATCGGTCGCGAGCCTGCGCGAGGTCGGCAAGCTGCTCGCGTTTCTGAAGGAGCCCGAGCCGCCGAAGGGTTTGCTCGACGCCTGGCGCAACACGCGGCCCGTCTTCATGCAGGTGATGCACATGGCGCCGAAGGAGCGCGGCTCGGCGCCGTGCCACGAGGTGGTGTGGGAGGGCGCCGACGTCGATCTCGCGCGCCTGCCGATTCAGACCTGCTGGCCGGGCGACGTGGCGCCGCTCATTACCTGGGGGCTCACGGTAACCCGCGGCCCGCACAAGGAGCGCCAGAATCTCGGCATCTACCGGCAGCAGGTGCTCGGCCGCAACCGGGTGATCATGCGCTGGCTGCCGCATCGCGGCGGCGCGCTCGATTTCCGAGATCACGCCGTTGCGTTACCGGGAAAGGCCTTTCCGGTGGCGGTCGCCCTCGGCGCCGACCCGGCGACCATCCTGGGCGCCGTCACGCCGGTCCCGGACACGCTGTCCGAGTATCAGTTCGCGGGACTGCTGCGCGGCGCGCGGACCGAGATCGTCAAGTGCGTGACGCACGATCTGCGCGTGCCCGCCTCGGCCGAGATCGTGCTCGAGGGCTTCATCCACCCTGATCCCGCGGATCCGACCGGCTACGAGACCGCGCTCGAAGGCCCGTTCGGCGATCACACCGGCTACTACAACGAAGCCGAGCGCTTCCCGGTGCTCACCATCGAGCGCATCACGCTGCGGCGCGAGCCCATTTACCACAGCACCTACACCGGCAAGCCGCCGGACGAGCCCGCGGTCCTCGGCGTGGCGCTGAACGAGGTGTTCGTGCCGCTGCTGCAGAAGCAGTTTCCCGAGATCGTCGATTTCTACCTGCCGCCGGAAGCCTGCTCGTACCGCGTCGCGGTGGTGAGCATGAAAAAGCAGTATCCCGGGCACCCCAAGCGCGTCATGCTCGGCGTGTGGAGCTTCCTCCGGCAGTTCATGTACACCAAGTTCGTGATCGTGATCGACGACGACGTCGATGCCCGGGACTGGAAGGAGGTGGTCTGGGCGATCTCGACGCGGGTCGACGCCGCGCGCGACGCGCTGATCGTCGAGAACACGCCGATCGACTACCTCGATTTCGCTTCGCCCGTGGCCGGCCTGGGCAGCAAGATGGGGATCGACGCGACCTCCAAGTGGCCGGCGGAGACGCAGCGCCGCTGGGGGCGCCCGATCGCCATGGACGAAGCGGTCAAGCGCCGCGTCGACGCGCTCTGGAGCGAGCTGGGGTTGTAGCCCGGGTAAGCTCGAGCGAACCCGGGCCTTACCGGGCTTAGGAGGGCTAAGCCGGCGGCGGTGGACCCGGCGTGCGCGAGCGCCACACGCGCGCGATCCGGTACGCGGCAAGCGCGAGCGCGGCGAGCCGCACGACCCGCGCCAGGCGGGTGAATCCGAACAGCGGCGCGACCGCGTCGACGAGCGCGATGGTGGCGGCCGGGCGCGCGATCGCTCCGCCCAGCATGCCGGCGGGACGAAGCGCAGCGCGCGCCTGGCCCGCGTGCAGGCTCATCTGCATGCGCTGCAGATCGAGCTCGGCGACGAGGAGCTGCTTGCGGGCGGCAAGCTCGGCGAAGGAGCTCACGATTTCCTCCGCAGCGCTTCGGCATCGCGCTCTAGCTCGCGCAGCGTGGCCGCGAACGGGCGCGGGAACGAGTTCTGCTTGAGCGCGTAGATGGCGATGCCGGCGATGATCGCGTAGGTCACCGCGACGCCCAGGAGCGCCCCGACCGGCGAGCGCTCCCAGAACAGCGTGACGACGAGCGCGGAGAGAGCGATCAGCGTGAAGCAGGCGAAGACCGTCGCGACCACGGCCAGGATGAGCATCATCTTGGTCCGCTCGCGCTGCTCCTCGAACTCGAGGGTGGCGAGCTCCATGCGCGTGCGCAGCATCGCGACCGCGCTCGCGGCCAGGCCGGAGAGCGCGTCGCCGAGTCCGACGACCGTCCGCCCTTCGCGGGAGTCGGGCACGGGATTACCGGCGGCTGACGACGAGCCCGACCAGGAAGCCGACCGCGGCCGCGACGCCGATCGCCTGCCACGGATTATCGCGGACGTAGTCGTCGGTGGCGCTGGCTGCCGCCTTGGCGCTGTCCATCGCGTCCTCGTGCATGTCGGCCAGACGCAGCTTCGCCGACCGCAGCTTGTTCTCGACCTGCGAGCGCAGATCGGTGGCCCGGTCGCCGGACTCCTTCGCGGCCTGCTTGAGGAGGGTCTCGGCCTCCGCGAGCACGTCGGCGAAGTCCTTCACCAGCGCGTCGCGGCTGCGTTCGAATCGTGCGGCGTTCATGGCTTTCTCCCTTGGGGATGGGGGCCGGTGCAGTCGAGCCATCGCGCACCGGATGACGTATTATGTACCATCGCCGCACGGCCGCAATCGGCCGTCGTCCGACGGCCTTTCGATACATGCCCCGACTCGCGCTCCCCGCCCTGGATCCCGCCGATGTCCCCGAGCGGCGCGGCTCCCTCTACCCCGAGCCGTTTCGCTCGCGCATGGGCGATCGCGTGAAGCGTCGGCTGGGCGACGCCTGCGGCCTCACGCGCTTCGGCGTCAACCTCGTGACGCTGGGCCCCGGCGGGCAGTCGGCGCTGCGCCACTGGCATACCCTCGAGGACGAATTCGTCTACGTGCTCGAAGGCGAGGTCGTGCTCGTCACCGAAGGCGGCGAGCAGACGCTCCACGCCGGCATGTGCGCGGGCTATCCCGGGGGCAAGCAGGACGCCCACCACTTCGTCAACCGAAGCTCGGCGCCCGCGAAATATCTCGAGGTCGGCAACCGCATCGACGGCGACAACGCGTTCTATCCCGACGACGACCTGATGTGGGGCTTCGACGAGAAGGGCGGATACGCGGCGCACAAGGACGGCAGCCGCTACGCGAAATAGGCCGCGGAGCCGCTGCTGGCGGGCGGAGCCGCGGGGAAATCGACAACAAGGGGGGATGCTCGAATGGCCGATCTGCCCGTCACGCCCGCGCCGGACGCGCCGAGCCCGTCGCTCGTTTCGACGACGCTGGTCGTCTACCTGCTCTTCGGGATCGCCGCGGTCGTCCCTCTGCTCGCCCACGGCTTTCCCCTCGTGCTGCCGCTGTTCGGCGTTCTGGGCATCGTGGCCGTCGTCATCGCCTATGTGAAGCGCTCCGATGCCGCGGGTACCTGGCTCGCGTCGCACTACCGCTGGTTGATCCGCACGTTCTGGTTCTCGCTGCTTTGGGGCGTGATCGGCGGGATCATCGCCGCGCTGCTGTGGTGGCTGCTCCTGCTGGGCGTGCTGATCGGCTACGGGATCTGGATCGCGACGACGATCTGGGTCCTCTATCGGCTGATCCGCGGCTACCTGCTGTTCAAGGAAAACCGGCCCGTTCCCGGGATGTGACGCCGCGCTAGCGCGCGAAGCGCTCGTAGAACCGAAGGTCGTCGGCAAACAGGTCGCGCAGCCGCGCCATCATCCGCGGGTCGTTGAGGATTTCCGATCTCTTCGCGTCGTATTCGGCGAGGAGGTCGACCGTGCGATTGAGCTCGAGGCGCGGTGGCGCCGGGGCGACGCCGAGGCGGGCCAGCGTCGGCGCCCAGTCCTGCGAGAGCCTCTCGTAGGTTCCGACGAAGTCGAACTGGGCCATGTCAACATCGCGAAAATACACCGATGTGTACAACGCGTTGATGCGCGGAATCCTCGCGAATTCCGCAAAGGACAGGCGGTTGGCGAGGACGTACTGATGCAGGGCGTTATTGGCATTTCGCGTCGCGGGCCAGAAGAAGAACTGGGATATCGCGCGGGCGATCGGCTCCCTCAGGATGGTCGCGCGGATCTCGGCGGCAACCCCTTCGTATTTCGCGATCCAGAAGTGGCCGATGACGGCGGCCTTGTTCGGCAAGGCGAGGGCATGGTTCCGCCGGCACCGGTCGAGGAATCCGCAGGGGTCGATGTTCATCGGCGAAGCGGGATCGTTGGGCCGATCGCCGTAGTCCTCGACGACGAGATCGGCCGAGAAGAACTCTCTCACCGCCGCGCGTATCGAAGTCCCGCCCGATTTCGGGGTGTGGACGAAGATCAGCTTGAGCGGTCCCACGCGGCGCGCCTCTAGCGCGGCCGCCCGGCCGCGGCGTCGGCGCCGAAGCCGCCGGCGTACACGCCCTCGACGAGGAGGTCCAGTGCCCGCTGGGCGCGGGAGGCGTTGGCGTGGTTGACGAAGCACACGACGACATAGCGTCGGCCGTCGCGGGCCAGAACGTAGCCGGCGAGCGCGCGCACGCCTTCCAGCGTGCCGGTCTTGAGCAGTGCCTGGTCGGCGACGTTCTCGTCGAGGAAGCGCTTGCGCATCGTGCCGTCGGCACCGGCGACCGCGAGCGAGCTGACGTAGTCGCCGCGCACGGCGCTCCCGTCGGCGGCCAGGAGCAGCGCGGCCATGCTCTTCGCGGCGATGCGCTCGCGCCGCGACAGCCCCGAGCCGTTCTCCATGACGAGCTCGGGAAAGCGCAGCCTGCGCCTGGCCAGCCAATGCCGTACCGCGGCGACGGCGTGCTCGGTCGTGGCGGGCGGCGGATAGGCGGAGATCGCGAGCGTGAGGAAGAGCTGCCGGGCCATCACGTTGTTGGACAGCTTGTTGATGTCCCGGATGGCGTCGTACAGTGGCGTCGACTGCAGCGTGGCGAGAGGCTTCGCGTGTTCGGGAGCACGCCCGTCGCGCACGCCGCCGGCAAAGCTGCCGCCGGCCTCCTTCCAGTAGTGCGCGAACATGGCGTGGACGTAGTGGCGATGGTCGAGCAGCGCGACGTACCAGTCGCGCTCGCCGCACGCCGCGGCATAGCGGCCGGTGAACCGCGCCTCCGCGCGCTCCGGGCCGTTGACGAAGCTCGCGCCCAGCGCGCCACGCCAGTCGCCGCAGTCGCCGGCGACGAGCTGCGGCGAGCCGGAAAGCGCGACGCTCTCGAGCGGCGGCTCCGCGCGGACGTCGGTCGCGTTGCCCGCCGCGTTCGGAGCGAAGACGAAGCGCAGGCTCTTGAAATTCACGAGCAGCGCGTCGGGGCCGACGTTGTACGGCTTGAGCGGCTCGCTGTCGAAGGCGGCCGGATCGTGCGGGGAGAGCGCGAAGTAGCTCCGGTCGAGGACGAGATCGCCCCGGATGGCGGAGAGCCCTGTCGCGCGCAGCGCCGCGATGAAGGCCTGGAACTGCTCGATGGTGATCTTGGGGTCGCCGTAGCCCTTGAGCACCAGGTCGCCGTCGAGCACGCCGTCCGCGATGGGACCGGCTGCGTAGGCCTCGGTCTTCCAGCGGAAGTCGGAACCGAGAAGCTCCAGCGCGGCGAAGGTCGTCACGAGCTTCATCGTCGACGCGGGATTCATCGGCCTCGCGGGCTGGTGAGAGATCAGCGGCTGCCGCGCGCCGACCTCCTGAACGACCGCGCCGATCGAGGCGAGCGGGATGTGCTCGTCCAGGAATGCTCGCGCGACCGCGCGCGGCAGGGCCGCGCCCGCGGACGCCGCGGCGATCGAAACCGCGAGCGCCAGGACCGCGCGCGGCACGGCCCGGGTCATTGCGGACGCCCGAGGAAGAGGTAGAAGCTCGAGTTGCCGTTGGTCGCGTGGCCGTAAGCGAGGTAGAAGGGCCCGAGATAGCTGTCCGCGGCGAAGAACACGCTCGCTGCGCCCGTCAGGCCCGTGACCGATACGTCGCTGCGATTGCCCCAGGTATCGCCGAGCTCGAGCGAGCCGCCGACGTAGATCCCCTTGCCGATCGCGCTCGAGCGGCCAATCTCGTGCAGGTAAACCACGCGCCCGAAGCCGAGGTAGTTGCCGCGCAGCTGGTCGGTGCGCAGGCCGGACAACTGGAGGAATCCGCCGAGGGTGAAGTCCGTCGCGACGTCGAGGCTGCCCTTCGATTCGCCGAAGCGCACGGCGGGCACGAGCGTGTCCTTCGCTCCGAGGGCAATCGGAAGCTGCGCGTTGAGCAGCGCCCGGCTCGAGCTGCCGTCGCCCCCGAGCTCCGGCATTCCGACGAAGTACTCGAGCGTGGCCCTCGCTCCGTGTCTCGGGAAGTACGGGTCGTCGAGCCGGTCGTAGCGCGCGAGCAGGTTGATCCCGCCCTCGTCCGACTTGCCAGTTGGAAACCCGGGGAGCGCGATCAGCGGATCGGCGCGATAGTGCGCGAACCGGTATCCCAGGCGAAGCTCGCCGTAGCTGCCGAAGGGCGTGCCCAGATCGACCCCGGTCTGCTCGGTCAGGATGTCGTACTCGGCGACGCGATGCGCATCGACGAATATGTCCTGTGGCTCGCGCCTGACTTCCCCGTAGGGCGAGACGAACAGCCAGCTCCCGGTGTTGAGTGGCTGGTAGAACTCGGTCGCGATACGGCGCGTGTTGCCGATCGTGACCTCGTTCACCCATTCGCCGCCGAGAGAGTTGATCCACGTGCGCCGATGTCCCGCGATCAGGTCGAACTTGCTCTCGCCCTTCAAGTCGGTGTCGAGCGTCAGCCCGAAGCGGAAGTAGTTGGGTCCCCACTCCTTCTCGTCGACATCGATGACGAGGCCGCGGCGGGCGGATTCCTCCACCAGGCGGTAGTCGATGCGCTCGAAGTCCCCCCGCCCGTACAGGCGCGAAATGTCCTCGTGGAGCTTCGCGACGTCGAGCGGCTGGCCCGCTGTCGTGTCCATCTGCTTGAGGAGCACGTCGGGATTGCTGTATTCGGCGTGCTCGATGCGCACGAAGTCGATCGTCGGAGGCTTGCCCTCGGCGAAGTACACCCGTCCCGCCCGGTACGCGGTGTAGGCCTCGGGCGAGAGCGAGAGCGCCGCGAGCTGGCTGCGTGCCGCCCGCGCCGCCGCCTCGCCGCGCTTGATGAATTCCGCGCCCTTCACGAAATCCGAGAACGTGAGCTCGCCCAGGTCCGGCTGGATCAGGATGTCGCCGGGACGCAGCATCGCCAGGCGCTCGCGGACGTTCTGCTCGGTCAGGATGTTGAGCATCTGCGAGGTGAGTCCGAACACCGAGGTGAGCTGCTCGCGCGTCATCAGCGGCGTGCCGATGTTGACCGCAATGACGACGTCGGCGCCCATCGCCCTGACGACGTCGACCGGCAGGTTGTTCGTGAGCCCGCCGTCGCCCAGGATGCGGTCGTCGATCTCGATCGGCGCGAACATGCCCGGCACCGACATGCTCGCCCGCATCGCCTTGTACAGAAGGCCGCGGTCGAACACCACCGGCTGACCGGTCACCATGTCGGTCGCCACGGCGCGGAACGGAATCTGCAGCTGATCGAAGCTCGGCACGTTGTCCGCCTGCCGCGTGAGCTCGTGCAGGAACAGCTCGAGGTTACTGCCGGAGATCGCGCCCTTGAACAGGCGGATCTGGCCGTCGCGCAGCCCCAGCTCGAAGCCGAGCGGGAAGCGCGCCTCGTATTCCTTGCGGCGCAGCCCCAGGTCCTGCCGGGGCGGACTGTCGGAGAACAGCGTCGGCCAGTCGACCGCGGTGATCTGGCGCTCCATCTCGTCGGGCGACATGTCGCTCGCGTAGAGCCCGCCGACGATCGCGCCCATGCTCGTGGCGGCGATGTAGTCGACGGGGATGCGCATCTCCTCCAGGACCTTGAGCACGCCGACATGGCTGATCCCGCGCGCGCCGCCGCCCGAGAGGACCAGGCCGATCTTCGGGCGCGGCTTCGCGGGAGGCGGAGGCGAGCCGGGTTCGGCGGCGAAGGCGGAAACGACGGACGCGATCGAGGCCCAGAAGAGCAGGACCGGGATGGCGCGCGAGCTGCGGGTCACGAAGGAGGCCGACGAACGTTCGTGGCATTATACCGACGGCGTCGAGAGCGAGGACCCGAGCGCGGCGATGACGGCGAGCGATGCGCCAGCGAAATACACCACGACGGCCGTCGTCCTGCACTGGCTCGCCGCCGCGCTGATCGTCTGCGGCTTCACGCTCGGGCTGTCGATGGTCGGCTTGCCTCTGTCGCGGCGGAAGCTCGAGCTCTACTTCTGGCACAAGTCCGTCGGCATCACCGTGTGGCTCGTGACCTGCCTGCGGCTTGCCTGGCGCGCCGGGCATCGTCCGCCGCCGCCGGCGGCGATGCCGCAGTGGCAGCGGCGCGCGGCGACGGTGTCGCACGCGGCGCTCTACGCCCTGCTGCTGCTGATTCCGGTGAGCGGCTGGCTCTACAGCTCGGCCACCGGCGTGCAGGTCGTCTATCTCGGCCTCGTGCCGCTTCCCGACCTCGTGCCCAAGGACAAGGCGCTGGCGGCAGTCCTCCGCGGCTGCCACGCGACATTGAACTTCACGCTGCTCGCCCTGGTCTGTGTGCATGCCGCGGCGGCGCTCCGGCATCATTTCGTCGCCCGGGATACCGTGCTGTGGCGGATGCTGCCCCTGGCGGGGCTGCGCCGCCGCTCCAGAGGAACCGCGTGACCATGACTCTGCTGCGTTCGTTCGTGCCGACTCTCGGGGCGCTGCTGCTGACGGCGGCGCAGGCCGGGGCCCAGGGCGTGCTGATCGACAAGAGCGAGATCCGCTTCGTGTCGAAGCAGATGGGCGTCAACGTCGAAGGGCGCTTTCGCAAGTGGAAGGCCAATATCGCGCTCCTGCCGCAGGATCTCGGACACTCGAAGGCCGACCTCGAGATCGACCTCGGCAGCATCGACCTCGCGAGCGAGGAGTCCGAGGGCGAGGTCAAGGGCCGCGTCTGGTTCGACACGGCGCGCTTCCCGGTGGCGAGGTTCGTATCGAGCTCGATCCGGCAGACGGGGCCCGACAGGTACGACGTGGCTGGCGCGCTGACGATCAAGGGGATCACCCGGGACGAGGTCGTCCCGATCGCGCTCAAGAAGGACGCCTCCGGGAACAGCGTCGCCGAAGGAAGCTTCACGCTGAAGCGGCTCGACTTTCACGTCGGCGAAGGCGAGTGGGCCGACCCATCGACGGTCGCCAACGAGGTGCTGGTGCGGGTGCGGATGGTCCTGCCGGCCGTGCAGTAGCGGCGGGTGGAATCAAACGCCTCTGCCGGCTGTTTGCAATGTTCCGGCTTTCGCTTCGCTGACGCTTTGAACCCCGGAGGTCCGTGATGTTCACCAACAGGAGCCTTGCCCCGTCGCCCCGCCTGGCTGCCGAGGTCGCGCTGGCCTGCGCGCTGTCGGCGGGAACCGCGCTCGCCGACGAGAGCTATACCATCGATCCGTCGCATTCCGAGCCACGCTACGAGATCCAGCACATGCGCGGGCTGAGCACGCAGTGGGGATCGTTCGGCAAGCTCTCGGGCAAGGTCACGCTCGATCGCGGCGCCCGGAAGGGCACGATCGACGTGACCATCGACACCGCCTCGATCCGGTCGCACGACGCGCGCGTCGACGCCATACTCAAGGGCGAGAACTACTTCAACGTCGAGAAGTATCCGACGATGAGCTTCAAGTCGACGAACCTCGCGTTCGACGGCGACAAGCTCGTCGGCGCGGACGGCGAGCTCACGATGATCGGCGTGACCCGTCCGGTCGCGCTCAAGGTCTCGAACTTCAGCTGCGGCGAGAATCCCTTCAACAAGAAGCCGGTCTGCGGCGGCGAGGCGACGGCCACCATCAAGCGCTCCGAATGGGGCATGAAGGCGGGCATCCCGAACGCAACCAGCGACGAGGTTCGGATCGTCATTCCGATCGAGGCGTACCGAGACGACGCGGGATGAGACGCGCGGAGGCCCGTCCGGCGGCCGTCTGGACGCACGCTCTCCTCGCGCTGGCGGCGTCTCAAGCGATCGCGCACGGCGAAGACGCGTTCGCCGAGCCCGAGCTCTTCCGGGTCGATCCGGAGCTCACTCGCGCGGAATTCTCGGTGGCCCACTTCTGGGTGACCACGCTTCACGGGCGCTTCGCCCGCACCCGGGGGACGATCGTGCTCGACAGCGACGCCCGCTCGGGCAGCATCGATTTCTCGATCGACGCCGACTCCGTCGACACCGGCTGGCCGGTGCGCGACGACTTCATCCGCGGCGACTCGATGTTCGACGCGTCGCGCTTCCCCGAGATGCGCTTTCGCTCCACGCAGCTCCAGTTCGACGCCACCGGCCTCGCGGGCGCCGCGGGGGAGCTCACGATGCACAACATGACGCGCCCCGTCGCGGTCCGCGTCGAGCGGATGGAATGCGGCCGGGACCGGGGCGGCGAGCGCTGCGGCGTGGCCGTCGTCTCGTCGATCCGGCGCTCGGATTTCGGCATGACCTTCGGCCTGCCGTTCGTCGGCGACGAGATCGAGCTGTCCTTCCAGTTGACGGCGCGCCGCCCGGGGCCGAGCGCGGCGGTAAGCGAAGCGAACCCGGGAACACCCGCCCGCTGAGCTTCGGGACCCGGCGGCAGGCGACGCGAGCCCCGGGACCGCCCTCAGCGCGCGGACTGCCCCCGGAACCGGTCGGTCGCGGCAACGAGCTCGCGCGCGATGCCGGGCTCGCGCGCGGAATGGCCCGCGTCGGGCACCACCACGTACTGCGCCTCCGGCCACGCGTGGTGCAGATCGTCGGCGCTGCGGATCGGACAGACGATGTCGTAGCGGCCCTGGACGATGCTGCAGGGAATCGCCCGCAGCCGCTCGACGCCGCGAAGCAGCGCATCGCCGTCGAGAAACAGGCCGTGCACGAAGTAGTGCGCCTCGATGCGGGCGATCGCGAGCGCCACCGCGTCCTCGTCGAAGTGAGCGAGGAGATCGGGATCGGGCAGCAGTGTGGAGCAGGAGCTCTCGTAGCGGCTCCAGGCGTGCGCCGCCGGGAGGTGCACGGAAGGGTCCGGGTCCGTGAGCCGGCGATAGTAGTGGCCGAGCAGATCGGAGCGCTCGGCCTTGGGCAGGAACCCGGCAAACGCGCTCCAGGCTTCCGGGAAGACGTTGCCCATCTCGTGCATGAACCAGCGGACTTCCCGGTCGCGCGCGAGGAACACCCCGCGCAGCACGAGCGCGAGCACGCGGTCGGGATGACTCTGCGCGTAGGCGAGCGCCAGCGTCGATCCCCACGACCCGCCGAAGACGACCCAGCGGGCGATGCCGAGATGAGCGCGCAGCCGCTCGAGATCGGCGATGAGGTGCTGGGTGGTGTTGTCGCGAAGCTCTCCGAGTGGCACCGACTGGCCCGAGCCCCGCTGGTCGTAGAGCACGATGCGGTAGAACGAGGAATCGAAGTATCGGCGGTGATCGGGCGCGATGCCGCCGCCGGGCCCGCCGTGCAGGAACACGGCGGGCTGGCCTCGCGGATTGCCGCACTCCTCCCAGTACATCGTGTGCACCGCATCGAGGGCGAGCCGGCCGGTGCGATGCGGAGCGAGCGCGGGGTACAGGAAGTCGTCGCGCGACAGGTTGCGCGTCGCGCCCGCGCCGTTCGCCTGCGCGGAGGCTCGCATCGGCGGCACGTCGCGAACCCCGCCTACCTCTTGGCCTTGAACGCGACCACGTGCTGCCGCTGCTGACCGAGGCCCTCGATGCCGAGCGTCACCACGTCGCCCGCCTTCAGGAACTTCGGCTCGGGCTTCATCCCCAGCCCCACGCCCGGGGGCGTGCCGGTGGTGATGAGATCGCCCGGCAGGAGCGTCATGTACTTCGAGACGTCGGCGACGAGGTCGGCGACGCCGAAGATCATCGTGCGGGTGTTGCCGCGCTGGCGCTTCTCGCCGTTCACGTCCAGCCACATGTCGAGATTCTGCGGGTCCTTCACTTCGTCTGCGGTCACGAGCCAGGGGCCGATGGGCCCGAAGGTGTCGCAGCCCTTGCCCTTGCTCCACTGCGAGGCGCTGCGCTTCATCTGGTACTCGCGCTCGGAGACGTCGTTGACGATGCAATAGCCCGCAACGTGCTTGAGCGCGTCCTTCTTGTCGACGTAGCGCGCGGTCTTGCCGATCACCACCCCGAGCTCGACCTCCCAGTCGGTGTGGGTCGAATCGGGCGGCAGCATGATGTTGTCGTTGGCGCCGACGATGCAGGTCTCCGCCTTGTAGAAGACGACGGGATGCTCGGGGATCGGGTTGCCCGACTCCTTGGCGTGATCGACGTAGTTCAGTCCGATCGCGACGAACTTGGGCACGCCGGCGACGCACGGCCCGAGCCGCGGCTTGCCTTTCACGAGCGGCAGCTTCTTCGCATCGAGGCGCGCGAGCTCCTTGAGCTTCGCGGGCGCCAGCGCATCCGGGTTGATGTCCTTCACCTTCCGCGACAGGTCGCGGAGCTTGCCTTCGGCGTCGATCAGCCCGGGCTTCTCCTTGCCCGGCGGGCCATAGCGTACGAGTTTCATCGGGTCTTCTTTCGGCTCAGGTTCGCCTCTCGACTGGCTCGGGGCGAAGGGTTTTCGGTGCGCCGCCGGCGCCGAGCTGGTCGAAGCCCCGGCGGCGTGGTTCGGAATCGCCTCTAGATCGTCATTCCGCCGTCGATAGAATACACATTGCCCGTCGCGAAGGCGGATTCGTCGGAGGCCAGGAACACCACGATTGGGGCGATCTCACCGGGCCTGGCGAGGCGCCCCATCGGCTGCCGGGCGATGAACGCCTTGCGCGCTTCGGCGGGATCGGGCAGGGCGTTGATGCGCTCGGCGAGCGAAGGCGTGTCGACCGTCCCCGGCGCGATCGCGTTGCAGCGGATGCCGCGGGCGACGAAGTCCGCGGCGACGGACTTGGTGAGCCCGATGACGGCGGCCTTGGACGCGCCGTAGACGAAGCGGTTGGGCAGTCCCCTGATCGAGCCGGCGACCGAGGCCATGTTGATGATGCTGCCGCCGCCGTGCTCCAGCATCCGCGGGAGCGCCTCCCTGATCGTGACGTACATGGCGCGCACATTGAGCGCGAAGCTGAAGTCCCAGTCCTTCGGCGCGCAGTCGAGGATCGTGCCGTGATGGACGTAGCCCGCGCAGTTGAACAGCACGTCCAGCGCCGGCAGCTCCTCGAGCGCGCCGCGGATCGCGTCGTCGTCCAGGACGTCGAGCACCCGCGTGACGACGTTCTCCTCGCCCGTGAGGCTCGCGAGCCCCCTCGGGTTCACGTCGGTGGCGAATACGCGCGCACCTTCCGCGGCCATGGCGAGCGCGCTGGCCTTGCCGATTCCCTGCCCCGCCGCGGTGACCAGCGCCGTCTTGCCCGCGAGGCGTCCTACCGTCCTGTCCTGCATGCCGCTCGAGCTCCCCGCCGAAGCGCATAGTCTACCAAAGGCCCGGAATTGGTAAGACCACTTGACCAAATGGGCCCGCTTGCTTAGGCTTGACGCCTGCCATCAGGAGCCGGCCGCCCGCGCGAGCCGCGAGGCATGCCGATCCACAGCATCGAGCCGCGCCGCCTCTACCGCCAGATCGCCGACCAGATCCGCACGCTCATCCGCTCGCGCGAATTTCCCGCGGGCACGCGCCTGCCGCCGGAGCGCGACCTCGCGCGCCAGCTCGGCGTGTCGCGACCGTCGGTGCGGGAGGCGCTGATCGCGCTGGAGGTCGAGGGACTGGTCGAAGTGCGCATCGGCTCGGGCATCTACGTGCTGGGGCCCGGCGGCGATGGCGAGACGAGCCCCCTGGTCCAGGCGGCGATGGGCCCGTTCGAGGTGCTGCGCGCGCGCTGGGTGATCGAGAGCGAGTGCGCGGCGCTGGCGGCAAAGCACGCGAAACGCGCGCAGATCGACGCGGTCGCCGAGGCGCTGCAGCAGATGGAGAGCTCGGCCGGGCAGGCGCATCGCCCGCCGCTCTCGGAGGACAGGCTGTTCCACCTGCGCGTCGCCGAGGCCACGGGCAACGGCGCGCTGGTGGCGGTGGTGAAGATGCTGTGGGACGAGCGCACCGGACCGCTGTTCGCGCGCCTCGAGCACCATTACGACAGCCCGGACCAGTGGTCGCGGGCGATCGCCGAGCATCGCGTGGTGCTGGACGCGATCGCGGAGCGCGACGCGGACGCGGCGCGGGCGGCGATGCACCGCCACTTGGACCGGGCCTACAGGCGTTTCAGCCGCAGCTGGGACGCGAAGCACTGAACCCTCTGAAGCGAGGAGCGAGCGGATGCTGACCTGTCGAATCCACGCCAAGGACGATCTGCGTCTCGACCAGACCGCCGAGCCGGCGGTCGGGCCGGGCCAAGTGCTGATCCGCCTCGGAGCAGGCGGCATCTGCGGCTCGGACCTCCACTACTACTACGAAGGCCGCAACGGCAGCTTCGTGATCCGCGAGCCGCTCGTCCCCGGTCACGAGGCCTCGGGCGTGGTCGCGAAAGTGGGGTCCGGGGTGACGCGCGTGAAGCCCGGAGACAAGATCGCGGTCAGTCCCTCGCAGGCCTGCGGCCGCTGCGACTACTGCCGCGAAGGCCGCGAGCAGCTTTGCCGCAACATGCGCTTTCTCGGCAGCGCCAGCGTCTATCCCCACGTCCAGGGGATGTTCGCGGAGTGCTTCGTCCTCGGCGAGCGGCAATGCTATCCGGTGTCGGCCGACGTGAGCCTCGGTGAGCTCGCCTTCGCCGAGCCGCTCGCGGTCGGCCTGCACGCGGTCCACCGCGCCGGGGATCTCCTGGGCAAGAGCGTGCTCGTGGCCGGCGCCGGGACCATCGGCTGCCTCACCATGATCGCCGCGAAGCTCAAGGGAGCGACGTCGGTCACGGCCTGCGACGTGCTCGACCGGCCGCTCGAGACGGCACGCGCGATCGGCGTCGCGCGCACGATCCGCGCCGATCGCGACCGCGAGGCGCTGGCGGCGCCGCAGTTCGACGTCGCGTTCGAAGCCTCGGGGAGCCCGCCGGCGCTCGACGCCTGCATGGCGGCGTTGAAGCGCGGCGGGACGCTGGTGCAGGTCGGCACGCTGCCGCACCAGGCCCTGCCCTTCGTCGTCAACGAGATCATGGCCAAGGAGCTCGACTTCAAGGGCGCGTTCCGCTGGGGGATCGAGTTCGACTGGGCCGTCGAATACATCGCTTCGCGGCGCGTGGACGTGAAGCCGCTGCTCTCGGGCCAGTTCCCGCTCCAGGAAGCGGTCAAGGCGTTCGCGCTGGCGCGCGACAAAACTCAATCGACGAAGGTGCAGCTCGTCGCGGCCTGAGTCAGGATCACATCAGGGAGGAAATCATCATGCGTTGGATCGGAAGAGCGGCCATCGTCGTTCTCGCAGTCTGCCTTGCCGCCGGCGCGGCCACGGCGCAGCAGGTCAAGCTCAAGTGGGCGCACGTCTATGAAACGTCCGAGCCCTATCACAGGTGGTCGGTCTGGGCGGCGCAGGAGATCGAGAAGCGCACCAACGGCCGGTACCACATCGATGTCTTCCCGGCCTCGAGCCTCGGCAAGGAGTCCGACATCAACCAGGGGCTCACCCTCGGCACGGTGGACATGATCATCTCGGGGCTCTCCTTCGCGGCGCGCACCATGCCGCGGATCGGGGTGGGCTACTACCCCTACACCTTCCGCGATGGCGACCACCTGCTCAAGTTCGCCAAGAGCGACGTCTTCAAGGGCATGGTCGACGAGTATCGCGGCAAGACCGGCATCCAGATCACCGCGATCACCTATTACGGCGTCCGCCAGACGACCTCCAGCCGCGCCTTCACCGACTGCGCCGGGATGAAGGGCCTCAAGATGCGTGTGCCGGACGTGCCGGCCTACCTCGCGTTGCCGAAGGCCTGCGGCGCCAACCCGACGCCGATCGCCTTCGCGGAGGTCTATCTCGCGCTGCAGAACGGCACCGTCGATGCGCAGGAGAACCCGCTCACGACCATCGAGGCGAAGAAGTTCTACGAGGTGCAGAAGAACATCATCCTGACCGGGCACATCGTCGACTCGCTCGCGACACAGGTGGCGCCGCACGTGTGGAACAAGCTCTCCGACCAGGACAAGAAGATCTTCACCGACGTCACGCAGGAGGCCGCCGCCAACGCGACCGCCGAGATCCAGAAGCGCGAGGCCGAGCTCGCCGACGAGTTCAAGAAGAAGGGCCTGCAGGTGATCGCCGTCGACAAGACCTCGTTCAAGGACGCGATCCTGAAGAACGTGACGCTCGAGTCGATGGGCTACTCGAAGGCCGACTGGGACAAGATCCAGGCGATCAAGTAGCCTGACGAGCCCGCAGCGAGGGGTTCCGCGGGCCGCCCATTCATGACCGATCCCGGCTCAGCGAAGCGCGACGAGCACGTCCTCGACGCTTCGGGGCACGTCCATCTCACCGACGCGCCGATCGACCTGCGCGCCTATTCGCTGGAGGCGTGGATCGCGTTCGGCTTCTTCTGGCTGCTCGCGTTCAACGTCTGCTACCAGTTCTTCACGCGCTACTTCCTCAACGACTCGGCGGCCTGGACCGAGGAGATCGCGCGCTACCTGCTCATCTGCACCGTTTTCGTCGGGATCGCTGCCGCGGTGCGCGACGAGCGGCACATCCACGTCGACTTCCTGTATCGGGTGATCCCGCGGCGCCTTGGCCGCGTGCTGTCGACGCTGGTCGATGCGGTGCAGATCGCGTTCTTCGCCTACGTATCGGTCCTCACCGGCCAGATGATGATGAAGATGGGCAACTACAAGATGACCATCATCGACCTGCCGATGAACCTGGTGTACGGCGTGTGCCTGGCCGGTTTCGCGTTGGGCGCGCTGCGCGCGGTGCAGGTCGCCGTGCGCAACTGGCGGCGCGGCTACAGCCAGCTCGACCGGCCCGACGACGCGCAGGCGCCCGCGCCATGACGCCCGCGCTGCTGGGCAGCTTCCTCGCCGGCATGGCCACGGGCATCCCCGTGGCGATCGCGATGGCGGGCTCGGCGCTCGTCTACATCCTGCTAACCGGCGACCTGCCGCCCTTCGCGGTCGTGCACCGGATGATCAGCGGCATCGACAGCTTCCCGCTGCTCGCGGTCCCTTTCTTCATCCTCGCCGGCAACCTGATGAACAACGCCGGCATCACCACGCGCATCTACAACTTCGCGCTCGCGCTGGTCGGCTGGCTGCGCGGAGGCCTGGGGCACGTCAACGTCATCGCCTCGATGATCTTCGCCGGCATGTCGGGCACCGCGATCGCCGAGGCCGCGGGCCTGGGCACGATCGAGATCAAGGCGATGAAGGACCAGGGCTACCCGGTGGAGTTCGCGGTCGGCGTCACCGCCGCGTCCTCGACGCTCGGCCCGATCATCCCGCCGTCGCTGCCCTTCGTCATCTACGGGATGATGGCCGACGTCTCGGTCGGCCAGCTCTTCCTCGCCGGCATCATGCCGGGGGTGGTGATGGCCGTGCTCATGATGGCGACGGTGAGCTACTACGCGTGGAAGTACAAGTGGGGCGGCGACGTCCCCTTCGAGCTGAAGCGCGTGGGCAAGGCGATGCTGGAGCTCCTGCTCGTGATCGTCTTCCCGCTAGCGATGTGGGGGGCGATCCAGCTCGGCGCGCCGTTCAATGCGGCAGTGGGCGTCGGCATGGCGGCGCTGCTCGCGGCCGATCGGTATTTCCGCTTCGACGCCGTGCTGCCGATCATGACGCCGGTGCTGCTGGTGGGCGGGATGACCACCGGCGTGTTCACGCCCACCGAGGGCGCGATCGCCGCGTGCGTCTGGTCGCTCTTCCTGGGCATGACCTGGTACCGGACGCTTTCGTGGAAGATGCTGGTCAAGGTCTCGATGGAGACTATAGAGACGACCTCGACCGTCATGTTCATCGTCGCGGCGGCGTCGATCTTCGGTTGGCTTCTCACCGTCACCAAGGTGACCGATGCCTTCGCGGCGTGGGTGCTGTCCTTCACGCACGGCGCCTGGGCGTTCCTGCTGCTCGCCAACCTGCTGATGCTCTTCGTCGGCTGCTTCCTGGAGCCGACGGCCGCGATCCTGATCCTGGTCCCGGTGCTGATGCCGGTGGTCCACCAGCTCGGCATCGACGGCGTTCACTTCGGGCTGATCATGGTGCTCAACCTGATGATCGGGCTGCTGCACCCGCCGATGGGCATGGTCCTCTTCGTGCTCGCCCGCATCGCCCGGCTTTCGTTCGAGCGCACGACCATGGCGATCCTGCCGTGGCTGCTCCCGCTGCTGGTCGCGCTGGCGCTCGTCACTTATCTGCCGTCGATCTCGCTGTGGCTCCCCCGGCTCTTCTATACTAGCTGACCGGGGAACCCGCCGCGCCTTCGGGCGCTTAAGATCGATCCGCGGCCTGCCGCAGGAGCCACCCATGCTGACCAAGACCTCGCTCACGATCCGCCTTCACCCGAACGACGACGTGGTGATTGCGCGCGGGCAGCTCGTCTCCGGGACCTCGATCATCGACGAGAACGTCCGGGTCTCGGGGCTGGTGCCGCCCGGCCATAAGATCGCCACCCGGGCGATCCGCGCCGGCGAGCCGGTGAAGCGCTACGACCAGATCATCGGCTTCGCCAAGCGCGACATCGCGGCCGGCGAGCACGTGCACCTGCACAATCTCGCGATGGGCGACTTCGCGCGCGACTACGCCTTCGGCGCCGACGCGAAGCCGACCCGCTACGTCGACACGCCGGCGACCTTCCAGGGGATCGTACGACCCGACGGCCGCGTCGCCACGCGCAACTACGTCGGCATCCTGTCGACGGTCAACTGCTCGGCCACCGTCGCGCACGGCATCGCCGACGCGTTCAGGGGCGAAGCGCTGGCCGCCTTCCCGCGCGTCGACGGCGTGGTCGCGCTCACGCACGGCAGCGGCTGCGGCATGGACGTCAACGGCGAGAGCATGCGCGTGCTAAGGCGCACGCTCGGCGGCTACGCTCGGCACGCGAATTTCGCCGGCGTGCTGATCGTGGGCCTGGGCTGCGAGGCGAACCAGGTCGCGGCGCTGCTCGGCGCGGAACGCCTCGAGGAGGGGCCGCTGCTGCGCACCTTCAGCATCCAGGACACCGGCGGCACGGCGAAGACGATCGCGCGCGGCGTGGAGATGATCCGCGAGATGCTGCCGCACGCGAACGCGGTCGAGCGCGAGCCCGTGCCCGCCAGCCATCTCGTGCTGGGGCTGCAGTGCGGCGGCTCGGACGGCTACTCGGGCATCACCGCGAACCCCGCGCTCGGCGCCGCCGTCGACCTGCTCGTGCACCACGGCGGCACCGCGATCCTGTCGGAAACTCCGGAGATCTACGGCGCCGAGCACCTGCTCACGCGCCGCGCGGTGTCGCGCGAGGTCGGAGAGAAGCTCGTCGCGCGCATCCGGTGGTGGGAAGACTATACCGCGCGCAACAAGGGCGAGATGAACAACAACCCGTCTCCCGGCAACAAGGCCGGCGGCCTGACGACCATCCTGGAGAAGTCCCTGGGCGCGGTGGCTAAGGGCGGCACGACCAACCTGGTCGATGTCTACGAGTACGCGCAAGCCGTGACCGCGAAAGGCCTCGTCTACATGGATACGCCGGGCTACGATCCGGTGTCGGCGACCGGACAGGTCGCGGGCGGCGCGAACATGATCTGTTTCACCACGGGCCGCGGGTCGGCGTACGGCTGCGCGCCCTCGCCCTCGCTCAAGCTCGCGACCAACACCGCGCTGTGGAACCGGCAGGAGGAGGACATCGACATCAACTGCGGCGAGATCGTGGACGGCACCTCGAGCGTCGAGCAGATGGGCGAGCGCTTCTTCCGCCTGATGCTCGACACCGCGTCGGGTGCGAAGACCAAGAGCGAGCGCCACGGCTACGGGCAGAACGAGTTCGTGCCCTGGTATCTCGGGGCGGTGATGTAGGGTAGCGGACGCTTGAGAGTCGAGGGTACGCGAAGTCAGGACAGCTTCATTTCAAGGAGGAGATCGATGAAAAAGTTCTTCGCCGGCGTGGTCGCCGGCTGTGCCGTCGCATTCGCCGGCCACGCGCTCGCGCAGGAAACGCTGACCGTGTGGTGGGTCAAGGGCTTCTACAAGTCGGAAGACGACGCCCTGTTCGCCGCGATCAAGAAGTTCGAGGACAAGACCAAGGTCAAGATCGAGCTCTCCCAGTACCCCGTGCAGGACATGATCCCGAAGACCGTGTCGGCGCTCGACGCGGGCACGCCGCCCGACGTCGCCTACGCCGACGTCTACGACTTCCAGGTCACCGGGAAATGGGCGTTCGACGGCAAGCTCGAGGACATCACCGACGTCATCACGCCGCTCAAGGCCAACTTCGCGCCGAACACGGTGGAGACGACGTACCTGTACAACGACAAGACGAAGAAGCGCGCCTACTACGCCTTCCCGCTAAAGCAGCAGACGATGCACATCGAGTACTGGATCGACATGCTTGGCGACGCCGGGTTCAAGGAGTCGGACATCCCGACCGACTGGAAGGGCTACTGGTCGTTCTGGTGCGACAAGGTGCAGCCGGCCCTGCGGCAGAAGACCGGCCAGCGGCTTTACGGCATCGGGCAGCCCATGGGCGTGGATTCGAGCGATTCGTTTTACTCGTTCCTCACCTTCATGGACGCCTACAACGTCAAGCTCGTCGACGACAACGGCAAGCTGCTGGTCGACGATCCTAAGGTGAGACAGGGCCTGATCGGCGCGCTGACCGACTACACTGCCGTCTACACGAAGGGCTGCACGCCGCCTTCGTCGACCTCGTGGAAGGATCCGGACAACAACGTCGCGTTTCACAACAAGACCACCGTGATGACGCACAACGCGACGATCTCCATTGCCGCGAAGTGGCTCGACGACGCCAACAACGAGACGCTCTCCGCGGAGCAGCGCGCCCAGGCCAAGAAGAACTACTACGAGCTCATCCGCACCGCCGGTTTCCCCAACAAGCCCGACGGCAGCAAGATGGTCTATCGCACAGCGGTCAAGACCGGGGTCATCTTCGAGGGCGCGAAGAACAAGAAGCGGGCGAAGGAGTTCGTGACGTTCCTGATGCAGGAGGAGAACCTGACACCCTATGTCGAGGGTGCGCTCGGACGGTGGTTCCCGGTGACCAAGGTGGCGCAGCAGCGTCCGTTCTGGCAGGCCGATCGCCACCGGCAATCGGTCTACAACCAGTATGCGGCAGGAACGGTGACCTTCGAGTTCACCAAGAACTACAAGTTCACGGTGATCAACAACGAGAACGTCTGGGCCAAGGCGATGAACCGCGTGGTCAACGAGAAGGTTCCGGTCGACAAGGCGGTCGACGAGATGATCGCGCGGATCAAGCAGGTCGCGGGATAGCTCCGGTCATTCCCGCGCAAGCGGGAATCCGGCGTCGTTGGCGTTGAACGACACCGGGTCCCGCCTTCGCGGGATGGCGGCTTCGCGAGCGCATCCACGGTCCAGTCGATGACGACGCTGACCATCCCCGGCGCCGGGCCAGTGCTTCCCGCGGGGCCGGCCAAGAGAAGGTTGACGCCGTGGCAGGCGTGGGGGGCGATCCTGCTCGCCCCCTATGTCCTGGTCTTCCTCGTGTTCGTGCTCTACCCGGTCGGCTACGGATTGTGGCTCGCGCGGCATCCGGCGAGCTATGCGAAGCTCTTCGACGATCCGGTGTTCGGCCGGGCGGTCCTCAACACGCTGGCGTTTCTCATCGTCGGCATCAATCTCAAGATGATCGTCGCGTTGTTCCTGTCGGGCTTCTTCGTTCAGGCGCGCACATGGATCAAGTGGCTTTCGCTCGTGTTCATCCTGCCGTGGGCGGTGCCCTCGATCCCGACGATCCTTTCGATCCGCTTCATGCTCAATCCCGAGTGGGGGGTCGTCAATAACGTCATCTTCAAGCTCACCGGCGCCGACGGGCCGAACTGGCTCAACGATCCGATCCTCGCCCTGTCGATGGCGGTGCTCGTGCACATCTGGAAGTCGCTGCCTTTCTGGACGTTGATTCTGATCGCCGGCCGGCTCGCGATCCCCAACGAGCTCTATGAGGCGGCATCCGTCGACGGCGCGACGAGCTGGCAGAAGTTCAAGTCGATCACCTGGCCCTCACTGCAGACGCTGTATCTCACCTCCACGATCCTGTCGATGATCTGGACGCTGGGAGATTTCAACAGCGTCTACCTGCTGACGGGCGGCGGTCCTGCGGACCTCACCCACATCCTGGCAACGCTGGGCATCCGCTATCTGCGGCTCGACCAGGTCGATCTCGCGATGGCGTCCATCGTCTGCGCGATGCCTCTGGTCCTGCCGCTCGTGTACTTCATGATGAAGCGGCTGTCGCGATGAGCTGGCGCCGCGCCTCGACGGAAGCGAAGCTGCTCCTGATCGGCATCCCGGTGCTGATCTGGACGCTGCTGCCCATCTATCACCTGTTCCTGTTCTCGATCTCGCCCAAGGAATCCGCTTTCGCCGGCAAGCTCTGGCCGGATCATCCGACGCTGCACAACTTCGAGGTCGTCTTCCGCGAGCAGCACTACTACCTCTCCCACTTCTGGCTGCAGCTCGGCAATTCGCTGCTGATCGCAGTGACGGTCGGGGTGCTCACCCTCGTCGTGGCGACCGCAGCCGCCTTCGCCATCAGCCGGCTCAAGGTGAGGGGCGGCCGCACGATCATGAACCTCGCCTTGTTCACCTACTTCATCCCGGCGGCGTTTCTCGCCGTGCCGATGTACAAGACGATGGGCATCTACGGGCTGCTGAACAATCAGTGGGCCCTGATCCTCGCCATGGTGACCATCGCCGCGCCCTACTCGATCTGGGTGCTCAAGCAGGCCTCCGACAAGCTGCCCTACGAGCTCGACGAGGCCGCGCGCATCGACGGCGCTTCGCCCATGCAGCTCTTCCGGCTGGTGTACGTGCCGCTCATGACCCCTTCGCTGGTGGCGATCGGCACCTACGCGCTGCTGCTCGCGTGGAACGAATACCTGTACGCGTTCCTGCTGCTGTCCAACGAGCGGCAGATCACGCTCGCAGTGGCGCTCGGCAATTTCCTCGCGGCCGACGATTCGCCCTGGGAACTACTGATGACCGTGGGGCTGCTCTACGCGCTGCCTCCGGCGGCGATCTACTATGCGTTCAAGCGCTACATGGTCGGCGGGCTGACCGCCGGCGCGGTGAAGAGCTAGAGAGGACCCCTATGGCATCGGTGTCGTTCCAGAACGTTGAGAAGAGCTTTGGTGGGACGAAGGTCATTCACGGGATCGGGTTCGAGATCAAGGACGGGGAGTTCATGGTGCTGGTGGGGCCGTCGGGGTGCGGGAAGTCGACGCTGCTGCGG
>DATJVX010000040.1:0-85473 GCA_035501595.1 Casimicrobiaceae bacterium
GGCATCAGTAGGTGACGACCGCCCGGATCGATTTGCCCTGGTGCATCAGGTCGAAGCCTTCGTTGATGCGGTCGAGCGGAAGAACATGGGTGATGAGATCGTCGATGTTGATCTTCCCCGACATGTACCAGTCGACGATCCTGGGCACGTCGGTGCGGCCGCGCGCGCCGCCGAAGGCCGTACCCTTCCAGACCCGACCGGTCACGAGCTGGAACGGGCGCGTCTTGATCTCCTGCCCTGACCCCGCGACGCCGATGATCACCGAGACGCCCCAGCCGCGATGGCAGCATTCGAGCGCCTGGCGCATGACGTCGACGTTGCCGATGCACTCGAAGCTGTAGTCCGCGCCGCCGCCGGTCAGGTCGACCAGGTAGGGCACCAGTTCTCCCTTGACTTCCTTCGGGTTGACGAAGTGGGTCGCACCGAACTTGCGGGCGAGCGCCTCGCGCGCCGGATTGAGATCCACGCCGACGATCATGCCGGCCCCTGCCATGCGCGCGCCCTGCACGACGTTGAGGCCGATGCCGCCGAGCCCGAACACGACGACGTTTGCGCCCGGCTCGACCTTCGCGGTGTTGATCACGGCGCCGATGCCGGTCGTCACGCCGCAGCCGATGTAGCAGACCTTGTCGAACGGCGCGTCCTCGCGGATCTTCGCCACCGCGATCTCCGGCAGGACGGTGAAGTTCGCGAACGTCGAGCAGCCCATGTAGTGATGCACCGGCTTGCCCTTGAGCGAGAAGCGGCTGGTGCCGTCGGGCATGAGCCCCTTCCCCTGGGTCGCCCGGATCGCCGTGCAGAGGTTGGTCTTGCGCGACAGGCAGGACTTGCACTGCCGGCATTCGGGCGTATAGAGCGGGATCACATGATCGCCCTTCTTCACGCTCGTCACCCCCGGGCCCACGTCGACGACGATGCCCGCGCCCTCGTGCCCGAGAATCGCCGGGAAGAGCCCCTCGGGGTCCGCGCCGGAGCGAGTGAACTCGTCGGTGTGGCAGATGCCGGTGGCCTTGATTTCGACGAGCACCTCGCCCGCCTTCGGCCCGTCCAGCTGCACCGTTTCGATCACCAGCGGTGCGCCTGCAGAATGAGCTACAGCAGCACGAACGTCCACGACCTCCTCCTTGCGCTTTTAGATGATCCGGCGGCTGCGACTGATCGCTTCGGCCTCGCGCCGTCAGCGCGCGGTCGAAACTGCCCCCCTGCGCGCCGGATCGAATTTGATACTCGCGGTGAACTCGAGATCCTGGTTGTCCACGACTTTCGCTTCCATCTCCCCGCCGTGGCCCGGGACGAAGAAAAACCGGAAGTTCGGGTTCTCGCTGATCGAGAAATCGACGTCCGCGCTCATCAGCGGCCTGCCTTCGTAGCGCACTTCGACCGTGCGCACGAAATGCGGAACGGCATAGGTCCGCGTCACCTGATCCATCGCCAGACCGGAATCGTTCGGATGGCTGATCATGAGCTGCGCGAGCACCGGCTGATCGGCCGCGCCGATCTCGTCGGCGCGCAGCCGCATCCTGCCCAGGGTCGCTCTCGCCGCGGCCGCATCCTTGCTCGCGGGCGCCGAGCAGCCGCCGGACGCCTTTACGTAGTTGGCCGCCATGTACAGCTTGCCGTCGACGAGCGCGACCGCGCGCACGTAGGTGTACTGCTCGACCCGGATGCGCGTTTCGATGTCGGCGCGCCCGCTCTGCGGTGTGAGATGGAAGACCGCCGCGATCGGCGAGGGATTGTTGTCGACGATCAGCCAGAGCTTCTCGATGTAGTGGTCCGCGCGCTGCGGAAACTGCGCGTGGATCGCCACCGGCACGATCGCCGCGTCTTCCGCGCGCTTGGGCGTCTCGAGCACCAGTACGTCCGCCGCCGGAGCGATCGGCATTCCGGAGAAGAGGTCCGCGCGCACGGCGCGCCAGACCGGGCTCGCATCGGGATTGTCCTGCCCCAAGGCGGCGCCCGACAGGGTCAGCCAAAACCCCGCGGTTGCGGACAGGACACGGAGACGGTTATGCACGGCGTGCTTTCGGCGGGGCGAACGCGGTCATTGTATGTCGGGCAGGTGCGCCTCGCCAGTGCGCGGCGTCATTGCGCCCATTCGAGCTCCGCGTATGCGGCGGTGACGTTCCTCCGGTGGAACCGGTCGGCGAGGAGCCAAGCTTCAGAGGCGTCGTAACCGATGCTGTCGACCGCCTCCGCGAGGGATTTCTTCGCCGCCAGCGCGGCCCGGACGTCGGTCCGGAGCCGCTCGAGATAGCCCGCTTCGGCCGCGAGCGCGCCGAGCCAGCCGTCGGTCCGGCCGTGACCCGGAATCGCTTGCCGCGCCGGAATCGACTTGAGCTCGCTGATCACGCCGATGAATCCCTGGAGGCTCCCATCCACCACTGGGATATGTCCCACGAACAAGAGGTCGCCCAGCCAGAGTACGCCGCTCGCCTCGTCGAAGACGGTGAGATCGGTATCGGTGTGCGCCGTCGGCCAGGCGCGCAGGTCCAGGACCCGTCCGCCGAGGTCGAGGCGCATCGTGTCGGCGACCGACCGGGTCGGCAGCACCAGCGTCGTACCCTCCGCCGGGCTGCCCACGTCGCGCAGGACCGCCCGCAGGTAGGTCGGCCCGCGCCGCCGCATCGCCTCGGCGAGGTGCGCATGGCCGACGTACTCGGGGTGATCGTCGAGGAATGCCGCGTTGCCGAATACGTGGTCGGGGTGCACGTGGGTGTTGATGACGTAGCACACCGGGAGCGGCGTCACCTCGCGGATCGCCGCGCGCAGCATGCGGCCCACCGCGCGCGTCCCGCCCGTGTCGATCACGGCGACGCAGCGCTCGCCGACGACGAAACCCATGTTCGCGACGTCGCCGGCGTTGGCGGGCGTCATCTCCTCCTGCTGCCCGTAGTGGACGTAGACGCCGGCCGCCGCCTTCTCGACGGCGAAGGCGGGCTTCGCCGAGCCGGCCCACGCGCCGGACCAGGCCAGCGCCGCGAGCGCGGCGATCCCGAGCTGCAGGCGCAGGCCGGCGGCGGCTCCGGGCTCCGGAGGCCGGGCCGCAGGCGATCGCGGCCGGCTATTCATTGAGGAAGCAACGCTTCTTGGCATCGGCCTGGAGATCGCGGTACGACGCCGCGATCTTGCGGCCGTCCTTCAGGTCGCGCATGACCCCTCCGCGCTCGCCTGCGATCGTGATCCCGTTCGCGACGGTCGAGAGATCGACCCAGGTGTCGTATTTCACCTTGGTCGCGATCAGGTCGATGGCGCAGGAGCACTTGTACATCGACTCCTGCGCCGGCTCCTTGCTCGAGCGCATGCATTCGAGGACGAACTCGACGCGCGCCCGCGTCGGAAAGTCGTTGGCGTGCGCGAGCGGCGCCGCGGCGGCCAGCAACAGCAGGGCAAGCTTGAAGTTCACGATCGATCCTCCTCGTGGCCGACGGCGTCCGAGCCGGCGGCGTCGCGGCGAGCTACTGCGTTGTTCGGGGCCTCGCGAGCCGGTCGCGCAGGTCCACGGCCAGCGGCTCGCTTATCGAGGCGAGCGTCGCTTCGGCCTTGAGCGATGCCGCCTCGTCTCCCAGCGCAGCGTAGGCGAGCGCGAGACCGTACCAGGCGAGCGCATCCTCGGGCGCGAGCCGCAGCGCCGCGGTGTAGGCCGCGACGGCCGCCTGCGGCTGGTTGAGGCGCTGCAGCGCCCGGCCGCGCACGCGCAGCGGCTCGGAATCGCGCGGCGATTCCACCGTCCAGCGGTCGGTCAGCTCGAGGAGCGCGCCCCAGCGTCCTTCGGCCTCGACCGTCGCGCAGCGCATGAAGTACGGCAGCGAGTCGGGATCGCTCTGCCAGAACGCGCCGGCGCTCGGCAAGGGCGCAAGATCCCGCCACTCGCCCTCCTTCGGGATGCGGCTCGCGATCCACTCGGCCGGCAGCGAGTAGTAACCCCCGCCCGTCGCCGCTTTGCGGAACGTGAGCAAACCCACCAGCGTTCCGCTCGCGTCGAACAGCCCCCCGCCGCTCGCGCCCGAAGTGAAGGCGCTATCGGACTCGATGATGTCCGCGCCGTCGAAGGCATGCAACGCCACGACGCGGCCGAAGCGCAGCGATCTGCCCATCCCGCCGGTAAAGCCCAGCGCCGCGACTGTCTCCCCGGGACGCAAGCGCGTGCTGCTGCCGAGGGGCACCGGCGCGCCGGTCCAGCCGGGGATCCTGAGGAAGCACAGGTCGTGGCGAATGTCCGGAGATTCGCTATCGACCCGCCACAGCCGACCGAGCCCGGAGATGCGAACGGAGGTGGCTTCGCGCAACACGTGACAGTTGGTGACGACGATCGACGGCGCGATGGTCACGCCCGTGCCCAGCGCAAGCGCTCCGCTCTCGCGATCGGCCTCGACGCGCACCACGCTGCCCGCGAGGGCGAGGAAAGACGCAGGACTCGGGGTTTCTCCAAAAGCGATTCCGGCCGGCAGCAGCGCGGCAAGCAGCGCCGAGACGACCTTCGCTCCGCCGCCCCTGCGCCGCACCGTCATGTCGCCTTTCCTACTGGACCAGGTCGCCGTGCTCGTCGACGATCGGGACGTTGTACTCGCGGAGGATCTGCGCGATGGCGGCACGCTTCTCGCGGATCAGCTTCTCGATCGTTTCCTTCCACTCACGCTCGCCGTAGCGCACACCCATCGCGATCTCGTAGTCGAACTTGACGCCGGGCTCGGACTTGAGCGGAAGCACGACGAGATCGACGCTATGCACGCGCTTGGCGAAATAGCCGCCGATCGGTCCCCACACGATCGCCGCGCCGATCTTCCCCTCGGCGAGGTCCTTCTCGATGATCTCGCCGGGATACTGCTCCGGATCGGGCGACATGATCGGATAGGGTCTCGTCCGCGCCTCGAGGCCGTGCGTGACCAGCCACTTGGACGCGGGCGAGCGATCGTAGACGCCGATGGTGAGCTTGTTGAGCGTTTCGGGCGGCAAGGCAAAAAGGTCCGTTCCGCTCTTCAGCCCGTCGAGCCCCTTGCCCCTGGGATACACGAGCACGTAGGTCGAGTGGTAGTACGGGATCGTCGCCGACACCTGGTCGTAGCCCGCCGGCACGCCCATGACGACGTCGCAGCGGTAGTCTTCGCCGGGGAGCTGGTAGCGAAGCGTGTTGCGCACGAAGTTCATGCGCTGCGGAAATGCGTAGCTCTTGACGGGCAGCCCGAGCGTCTGCGCGAAGAGATCCGCGATGCGATTCTCGAATCCTTCGCCCTGCGTATTGGCGAAGGGCAGGTTGCTCGGATCGATGCACGGCCGGAACGCCGTCGGCGTGCCCTCCGCGAGCGCGGACCCGATGCAGCCGAGGGTGCCGAGCGCGGCGCCGAGCGCGATATGCCGCAGCGTCTTCAGTGGGAGCCTTGAGCGGCTGCGCCTGCGTCCGGGCGTTCTTTCAGCTCGTGCACGCGGTACTGCGTGATCTCCCCGCTGGAGCGGCCCTTGAGATAGGCGTAGAGCCCGTCCAGGTGCTCCATCACCATCTTGCTGGTCTTGAAGCTCGGCATGCCCTTCTCGAGGCGGCCTTCCGTGACGGTCTTGATGAAGTCGTCCTTGGTGAGCGTGCGGAAGCTCACGATCAGCGACGGGCCGACCAGGCCCTGCTGGTAGGCGCCATGGCAGCGATCGCAGGCCGCGGCGCGCCACGCCCGGAAGCCGTCCATGGTGACGGGGTCGACGTAGAAACCGTCGACGACCTTGTAGGGCGGCGGCAGGGTCGACGCCTGAGCTGGCGCCGGTTGAGGCAGCTGGGCTTGCGCGCCGGGCTGCGATGCGGCAAGCATGCTCGCCGCCACGAGCAGCGTCGTCGAAAGGATGCGTCGAGCGGGTATGCGGGTCATGGGATCTGCCGAAGTGTCGCGGGTAGGCGCTGGGACCGGCGCAGCTCCGGATCAGTTCCAGAGCCAAGCGTAAGCGAAAAAGCGCCGGCGCGCCATGCGCGCCGGCGCTCGATGATGCAGCAACGCTAGTTGGGCAGCGCGAAAACCGTCAACGAGCCGCCCAGCTCCGTGTAGTCCCTGAGCTCCTTGTAGCCGCCGACCGCACCGAGACCGTCGGTATCCTTCTCCAATCCCGCCGCCATGCCGATGCCGGCCCAGCCACCGATGCCGGAGAACACACCGATGTACTGCTTGCCCTTGTGCTCGTAGGTGAACACGTTGCCGATGATGCCCGACGGCGTCTTGAACTTGAACAGTTCCTTGTTGATGTTGTTCTGATCGACGCACTTCAGGTACCCCTCCAGCGTTCCGTAGCACGCGAGCCCGCCGTCAGTCGTCAGCACGCCGCTCCACACCGAGAACTTCTCGGGCTTGCTCTGCACGATCTTGCCGGTGCTCGCGTCCCAGGCGATGAAGTTGCCCATGTGCGTGCCGCCCGGAGCCGGGAACATCGAGAGCGTCGCGCCGACGTAGGGCTGGCCCGCGACGTAGTCGACCTTGAATGGCTCGTAGTCCATGCACACGTGGTTGGTCGGCACGTAGAACAGGTGATTCTTGGGATTGAACGAAGCCGGCTGCTCGTCCTTCGATCCAAGCGCGGCGGGACAGATACCTTTGTTGTTGAAGTCGGCGCCGTTCTCGCCCGGGGCATATTGCTTGACGACTTGCGGTCTGCCCGTCTTCATATCGACCTTGGTCGCCCAGTTGACCGCCGGGTCGAATTTTTCCGCGACGAGCAGCGCGCCGGTCGTCCGATCGAGCGTGTAGCCAAAGCCGTTGCGGTCGAAGTGCACCAGAGCCTTGGTCGGCTTGCCCTTCACGGTGATGTCGGCGAGGATCATCTCGTTGATGCCGTCGTAGTCCCACTGATCCCAAGGCGTCATCTGGTAGACCCATTTGGCCATCCCCGTGTCCACGTCGCGCGCCCATACCGTCATCGACCACCTGTTGTCGCCCGGACGCTGCGACGGGTTCCAGGTCGACGGATTGCCGCTGCCGTAGTAGAGGAGGTTGAGCGCCTTGTCGTAGCTGTACCAGCCCCAGGTCGTGCCGCCGCCGGTCTTCCACTGCTCGCCCTGCCAAGTCTTGAGCGAAGAGTCCTTGCCCACCGGCGCGAGCGCGCCGTCGGTCCAGGTCATCGTCCTGTCGGCATCGACGAGGATGTCGCTATCCGGACCCATGCTGTAGGCTCGCCACACCTGCTTGCCGGTGTTGATATCGTACGCGGTGATGTAGCCGCGCACGCCCCATTCGCCACCCGAGATGCCGGTGATGACCTTGTCCTTGAAAACGTGCGGCGCATTCGTGTTGACCGCGCCCACCTTAGGGTCACCGTTCTTGACCGACCAGAGCACCTTGCCGGTGCCAGCGTCCAGTGCGACCAAGGTGGTGTCGGCCTGCTGCAGGAAGATCTTGTTCTCGGCGTAGGCGAGGCCGCGGTAGACCGTGTCGCAGCACATCTGCGGGATCACCGCCGAATCCTGCTTGGGCTCGTAGCGCCACTTGATCTTCTGCGTGTCGAGATCGATGGCGAACACCTTGTTGGGGAACGGCGTGTGGAGGTACATCATCCCGTTGACGACCAGCGGCGAGCCTTCGTGCCCGCGCAGGACGCCCGTCGAGAACATCCACGCGACCTGCATCTTGCCCACGTTCGAGGTATTGATCTGGGCCAGCTTGCTGTGGCGCTGGTTGTACATGTCGCCGGCCTGCATCGCCCAGTTGTTCGGATTGGCGATCTGCTTCTCGAGATCGCCGTTCGCCGCCGCGACACCCGGCAGCGCCAGCACCAACGTCAGACCCGCGACGGACGACAGCCTGTAACCGCTCCCCATGATCGACCTCCAAGGTGAATTCAGCTTATCGTGACGCGGCCGCCCGATCCCCCTGTCGCTCCAATGCAGGTCGGTCGCTACCGCGTAGGAGTTTCTCCCCGCCCGGGAAGGAAGTCAATTTTGCAAGCTACAGGTTCTAGAATGGTTGCGAGCTCGCGCTGCGAATCGATTTCGTTTGCTGCAAAGCAATAGTGCCGCTCGCACATCTCCTTCTTCGACTGGACGGCGTGACGGAAACCGAGCCTACCATGGCCTCCTCCGGCGCGGTGCAACAGGCGCGGCTTCCCGCTTGGTGTGGGATTCATCCCGTCGGGTTCGATCGTGCCGGGCAGGCCGCGAGAGCGTTCATCGCATGGTCGGCGCGGCGCTCGGCGACGGTGCTCGCCGCGTGCTGCGTGCTCGGCGCGTTCGGGTCGGTGCGCGCGCAACCGGTCGAGGTCGCGGAAGGCGTCTATGCTCTTCCCGGAACGGGCGGGGAGATTTCCCGGGCCAATCGCGGAAGGGTCGCGAATGTCGCCTTCTTCGTTGGCCCAAGCGGCGTCGTGGTCGTCGACACCGGCGTCTCGTATCGCGAGGGCGAACAGATCATTGCCGCGGTTCGTGGCGTTTCCGATCGGCGCATCGCGCTGGCGATTCTGAGCCATCCCGGGCAGGAAGCCGTGTTCGGCGCGGCCGCATTTCAGGCGCGCGGCATCCCCGTGCTCGCGCATCGCGCGGCGGCCGAGCTGATCGCCTCGCGTTGCGACGGCTGCCTGCGCAACCTCACGGAGTTGCTCGGGCAGGAGGCGATGGCCGGGAGCCGCGTGGTCGCACCCGACCGTGTGATCGATGCGAGCCAGGCGCTCGACGCGATCGGACGGCCGCTGCGAATCATCGCGCCCGCGTGGTCGAGCGCTCCCGGCGCGCTCGCCGTCTTCGATCCGACGACGTCGACGCTCGTCGCGGGAACGCTGGTATCGATCCATCGGGTTCCCGATCTGCGCGACGCGGATCCGGCCGGCTGGCGCGACGCGCTGCGCGAGATCGCGGCGACACGCTGCCGGCATCTCGTCCCGGCCTACGGGCCGATCGGCAGCTGCGACGACATCGCCGCGCTCCTCCGCTATCTCGATGCGCTCGAAGCCCGCGTCGCGGAGCTGCTCAAGGCAGGCGTGGGGCTCGCGGAGCTCCGCGGCCGCTGCGACCTGCCCGAGTTCGCCGCCTGGGACCAGTACGAAACGCTGCACCTGCAGAACGCCAACCGGACGTACCTGCGCCTGGAGCGCCTGCAGTTCAAGTGATGCGGCGTCGGCGCGCCGGGTGGGCAAACAGGCTCCGGAAGTCGTGTACGATAGGCGCCCGCGCGCGGGCCGCCGCAACTCGCGGGCCGCATCGCCGGTCAAATCCTCGCTCGCTGGCTCTACAGGAGAAGCAAGATGCGTGAACTGTTGCGAACGATCCTGGCGGCAACGGCATGCTTGTGCGCGACCGCGCTTGCCGCGCCGTTCGCCTACGTCTCGAACGAGGGGTCCGGATCGATCTCGGTCATCGACACGGCGACCGACAAGGTCACGACGACCTTCAAGACGGGCGGCAAGCCGCGGGGCATCGCCATGGCGCCCGACGGGAAGCGACTGTACGTGAGCGACCAGCCGAACAACACGCTACTCGTCATCGACCCGGACGCCGGCACGATCGTGGCACGGGTTGCGCTCGGCGAATCGCCCGAAGGCGTCTACGTATCCGCCGATGGCAAGTGGGTATCGGCCGCAGTCGAGGAAGACAATCTGGTGATGCTCGTCAACATGGCCTCGGGCAAGGTCGAGCGCAGGATCAAGATGCGCGGCAAGAACCCCGAGCACGCGGTGTTCAGCCCCGACGGCAAGTGGCTCTACGTGAGCAGCGAGGAAGCCGACAGCGTCGACATCGTCGATCTGGCCAAGGACACGGTCGTGAAGTCGGTCAAAGTGGGCGACCGCCCGCGCGGCATCGGCTTTCTGCCGGATTCGAGCCGGGCCTACGTCGCGGCGGAGAACGCCGACATGGTCAACGTCTTCGACGTGGCCAAAGGGGAGGTGATCGCGCGGATCAAGGCGGGCAGCCGGTCCAACGGCGTCACGGTGCGACCCGACGGCAAGCGCATCTACGTCTCCTCCGGCGGAGAGGGCACCGTGCAGGTGATCGACCCGGACACCAACACCATCATCGCCAGGATCCCGGTCGGGAAGCGCCCGTGGAACATGGCCATCACCCCAGACGGCCGGAAGCTCTACGTGGCTTGCGGGCGATCGAACGCCGTGGCGGTCATCGACACCCAGACCAACACCAAGATCGCCGACATTCCCGTGGGCGAGCTGCCCTGGGGCGTGGCGATAGCGCACTAGCGTCGCTGTCTCTCCGGCAGCTCGAGCCCATCCTCGGCGGGCCGCGCGGTGGTGAGCCCGTTCGCCGCAGCGATCCGCAGGAGCTCCACCGCCGTGTCGGCCCCCAGCTTCTGCCGGATCGCCCACTGGTAGTTCGCGACGGTCTTGTGGTTGAGGCACAGGAGCTCCGCGATCTCGCGGACCGAACGTCCCTGCGCAAGCAGCCGGACAATCTCGAATTCGCGGTCCGACAGAGACTGCAGCGCGTCGTCGGACCCGCGAAGCGCGCGCAAGGCCACGCCGTGCGCGATGTCCGGGCTCAGGAACGTGTCCGCGCGGGCCACCGCGCGCACTGCGTCGACCAGCACGTCGGGTGCGCTCGCCTTGGTGACGTAGCCGCGCGCGCCCGCCCTGAACGCGCGATCGGCGAAGACCGGCTCGTCGTGGATGCTAAACACCAGGACTCGCGCGCGCGGGTCGCGGAGCAGCAGCCGGCGCATGGCTTCGATGCCGCTCACGTCGGGGAGCGAGATGTCCATCACGACGACGTCGGGATCGACTTGGCGGAACGCCTGGTAAGCCTCCATCGCCGACGCGGCTTCACCGGCGACTTCGATGCCTTCGGCGCGCTCGAGCAGTCGCCGATAGCCCTCGCGCACGACCGCGTGGTCGTCGACCAGCAGGACCGAGATCGGCGCCGTGCGGGGCGTCATGCGAGCGCCCCCGCGACCGGGAGCCTGGCCACGATCCGGAATCCGCCCTGCGCCGGGCTAGACGCATCGAAGACACCGCCGAGCGATTCCACGCGCTCGCGCATCCCGACCAGCCCGAGGCCCTGCCCCGCGGCCGCTCCGGCGGCGCCAACACCGTCGTCGGTGATCTGCAGCACCAGCGTCTGGACCTGCGGTGCATCGCCACCCTCCTCGCTGGTCAGCTGCACGGCGACGCGGCGTGCTCGCGCGTGGCGCGCCACGTTCGTGAGCGCTTCCTGGACGAGCCGGTAGAGGGCGATATTGACCGGCTCTCCCCAGTCGGACGGCTGCGTCGGAACGGCAAGCTCGAAGCGCGTCTCGGGCATGCGCCGCCGCCAGCCGTCGACGCAATCCTCGAGCGCCGCGGCCAGCCCCAGCTCGTCCAGCCCGGTCGGCCGCAGGCGCCGCACCATGTCGCCGACCGTGCGCTGCACGCGATCGACGAGATCGATGATCGACGCGGCGCTCGACCGCGCCGCGGCCGGCTCCGCGCCGGCCAGCTCGCGGACGCACACCGCATCGAGCTTGATCGCGTTCAGGTTCTGCCCGAGCTCGTCGTGCAGCTCGCGGGCGAGCCTGCGCCGCTCGTCCTCGACGAGGCGCACGTTGGCGCGCTCGAGCCGCCGATTCTCGGTCAGCATCGCCGCCAGCTCGGCTTCGATCGCGAGCCGGCGGCGGAGCTCGACGCGCGCCTCCGAGGCGCGCCGCCAGGCGAGCCAGGCAAGGCCCACCGCCAGGAACAGCAGAATGCCCGGCAGCTCGTCGAGCTGATAGCGCTCCAGCGGGCGCGCCCAGCGCGCGAACGCTTCCCCGAGGTCCAGCCGCACGCTCACGATCGCGAATGTGAGCGTGGCGGCCACGACGATCGCCAGATCGCGCCACGCGTTGGATCGTCTCCGCTTCTCGATCACCATCGAAAGCTCCGCATTTCGTTGCGCTCTCCAGGAATCGCTGCCGAGCCTCGGGAATTTTTCCCGGCTCATGTCAGGAATGCGAGCCGTACCCGGCGCTGAGCGGCGATGACATGATGCCTCATGGTCTCTGGGGAGGGGCGGCGAAGGGTTGGCATGCGCCGCCACATCATAAAGCAACCGCGGCGACTGTTGACCGCGGTGACCGCGCTCCTGCACGCGGTCGCATGGGCGCAGGCCCAGACGGACGCGCCGGTCGCGAAGCTCGCGCCGGTCACCGTCATCGGCGTGTCGCCCCTGATCGGTTCAGGCATCGACCGCGACGCAGTGCCCGCGCAGACCCGCGTCCTCACGAGCACCGACATCTCGCGCGACGGAACGCCGGACATGACGCGGGCGCTCAATCAGCAGGTCGGCGGCGTGGTTCTCGACGCTGCTGCCGGGAATCCGTTCCAGCCGACATTCTTCTACCACGGTTTTGCGGCCTCGCCGCTGCAGGGCACGCCGCAGGGCCTGGCCGTGTACGTCAACGGCATGCGCTTCAATCAGCCGTTCGGGGATACGGTCGACTGGGAGCTGATCCCGGACATCGCAATCGATCGGCTCGATGTGCTCGGCTCGAACCCAGTGTTCGGACTGAATGCGCTCGGCGGCGCGCTCAACCTGCGCCTGAAGGACGGCTTCGGCTATCACGGCTTCGAGGGTGACGTTTCGGGCGGCTCGTTCCACCATGCGCGGGGCGAATTCCAGTTCGGCAGCCAGAATGGAAGCACGGCGTTCTACATCGCTGGCGACGCCGTCCACCAGGAAGGATGGAGGGATCTGCAATCGTCGGCCATCCAGAACCTCTACGGCGACTTCGGCTGGCGCGGCAGCTCGGCCGAGGTTCATCTCAACATGACCTATGCCCACTCGGACCTGAACGGCCCGGGTACGTCGCCGATCGAGCTCCTCGAGGTCAACCGCAAGGCGCAGTTCACGGCGCCCAACGAGATCAAGAACCGCTACTTCGCCACCAGTCTGACCGGAAACTTCGACCTGACGGATCGGAGCTCCGTGCAGGCACTCGCCTACTATCGGCACTTCCATCAGGACGTCGTCAACGGCAATGCTCCCAACGATTTTCCATGCGACGACCCGGATCTCTCGGGGTTCCTATGCTCCGACGACGGCGTCGTGAGCACGACCACCGGCGGCGAGCCGATTCCCGACTTTCTCAACGGCGGTCCATATTCGGAGCTCGACATCCAGAAGACGATCACCAAGGCCTACGGAGCGTCGGCTCAGCTCACCCACACCGGCGACCTCTTCGGGTTGCGTAACCACTTCGTCGTGGGAGCGAGCTTCGACGGCGCGCGCAACGACTTCACCGCGAACTCCACCCTCGGCGGCCTGACGCTCGATACGCGCGAGTTCATCGGCCCCGGGGTTCTGCTCGACGAGCCGGGCACGAATTCGCCGGTTTCGGTGGCGATCGACAACAGCAACTACGGCGTCTACTTCGCCGACACCCTCAACCTCACGCCGCAGGCGGCGCTCACGCTGTCCGGGCGGTACAACGACGCTCAGATCAGTCTCCACGATCAGCTCGGCGGCGATCTGTCCGGAGACCACAGCTACAGTCACTTCAATCCCGCAGGCGGGTTCACCTACCGTTTCTCCTCGGCGCTGACCGCGTACGCGGGTTACGCCGTCGCGAACCGCGCACCTACGCCGTCCGAACTCTCTTGCGCCGGCCCGGAGAATTCCTGCAGCCTCGCCAACTTCTTCGTCGGCGATCCGCACCTCGACCAGGTGATCGCGCACACCATCGAGGCCGGCGTTCGCGGCTCGCTAGCGCCGTTCGCCGGCGGCGCGCTCAGCTACGAGCTGGGGCTGTTCCAGACCGATCTGGACAACGACATCGCCTTCGTCAACAGCGTGACGCAGGGACGCGCCTACTTCGCCAACATCGGCCAGACGCAGCGGCGCGGCCTGGACGCCCGCGTGCAGCTCGTCACCGACCGCTGGAACGCGTATGCGGCGTACTCCTACATCCAGGCGCGCTTCCGGAGCAGCTTCGTCGAGGGCTCGGGAGACAATCCTGCGGCGGATGAGGACGGCAACATCACGGTGCAGTCCGGCGATCGCCTGCCGGGCATCCCGGAACACCAGTTCAAGTTCGGCGGTTACTACAAGATCTCCGACCAGTGGACCGTGGGCCTGACCGGCATCGCTTCCAGCGGCGCCTATCTCTTCGGCGACGAGGCCAACCTGACACCCCGGCTGCCGGGTTACTTCGTGCTGAACGCCAGCACCAGCTACCAGTTCTCGAAGAACGTGCAGCTCTTCGCCTGGGTCGACAACCTTACCAATCAGAAGTACTACACCTTCGGAACGTTCTCGCCGACCACGTCGGTGCCTCTCGTCGAAGCGCCGAACGCGACCAACCCGCGTTCCTACAGCCCCGCGGCGCCGATCGGCGGCTTCATCGGGGTTCGCCTCACGTACTGACCGCGGGGCCGCCGCCCGGCAAGCCTTGTTCCCTTCGGACGCCAGCCGCGCGTTGGCGTACCGCACCGGCGACGATTGAACGATAATCGGCGCCTGCGCCCAATCGCGGGATTCCGAGAATGACCCGTTCGACCCGCAGGGATTTCCTGAAGGCGTTTGCGGCCCTGAGCGTCTCGGCGCTCCCTGGTCGCTCCGTCTCGGATCTCCCACGCGCGCCTGGCATCGCAAGCGACCTCTGCGGCCCCGGCTCGGCAAGCCGCCCGCTCTACGTGCCCCGGGATCGAGGATTCCTCGGACGCCTGACCCTCGACGACGAGGTCTTAACGCTGCGTGCGGCGGCAGCGGCCCCGGGGTTGCCATGGCCCGGCGGCTTGACCCGCGGCTACGTCGCTCAGGCGCGCGGCGTCGAATATCTCGATCCGACGCTGGTCGTGCGTCCGGGCCAGCGCGTCCGCGTCCAGCTTCTCAACAACATCGACGAAGCGACCATCGTCCACTGGCACGGGCTCGCCGTCGACACGCGCAACGATGGCGGCGGCCTGACGGTGGCCGCGCCCGGAGAGCGCTACGCCTATGATTTCACCGTTCGCAACCGAGGCGCCCTCTACTGGTACCATCCGCACCCGCACGGGCTCACGGCGGGACAGGCCTATCGCGGAATGTTCGGCATGCTCGAGGTCGCCGACGCCGACGAAGCCCGCCTGCGCTCGGCCCTGGACCTCGTCCCCGGCACGAGCGAGATTCCGCTTGTGCTGCAGGATCGCCGCGCCGGAGCCGACTATCCGGCCACCGATGCCGACCGCATTCACGGGCTGCTTGGCGCCGAGATCTATGTCAACGGCACGCTGTGTCCCCAGCTCGACGTCGGCACGCGCATGTACCGTTTCAGGATCCTCAACGCGTCCAGCGCGCGAACCTATCGCCTGGGCTGGCGTACGCTCGACGGCAAGCCCTTTCCCTTCGTCCTGGTCGGCAACGATGGCGGGCTGCTCCCCGCCCCGCGCCGCTGCGTCGACGCTTTTCTCGCCTCCGCCGAGAGGCTCGATGTTCTGCTCGACTTGAGCGATCTCGAGGCAGGGGATGCAGTGGTGCTCGAGACGCTCGCCTTCGACCCGATGCGCATGAAGACAGCCGCGCCCGCGGACGCCGGCGCCGCGACGCCCGCGTGGTCCCCCGACAACGCGCCCGGCGGGCACGCGATGCCGCCGGGCGCTGCCTCGGCGACGCCGAGTGTCGGCGACGGCGGCTCGCTTCCCGAAGGCTCGGCCCGGGTGCTGCTCGCGCTGCGCGTGCGCGACAAGACAGCCTACCGGGCGAGGATTCCCGAGACCCTCTCGACGCTTCCGTCCATCGATGTCGCGCAAGCGACCGAGCGTCCGCTGCGCCTCGGCTTCGCCAAGGGCCGCTGGCGGATCAACGATCGCGTATTCGCGATGGACGAGACGCCGATCGAGGTCAAGCGCAACAGTGTCGAGGTCTGGCTCATCCGCAACTACTTCAACAGCATGCCTCACGCGATGCACCTGCACGGCTTCGCTTTCCAAGTGCTCGAGCGGCAGACGAGTCCCGACGCCATCGCGGCGCTCAAGGTCGACGAGCAGGGCCGGCTCGTCACCGAGGGCGGCCGCAAGGACACGGTGCTGGTCTGGCCGGGCGAGAGCGTCCGGATCGCCTTCGATTTCACATGCCCGTTCCCGGGCGATCAGACCTACATGTTCCACTGCCACAACCTCGAGCATGAGGACGGCGGAATGATGCTCGGCGTGAAGCTGAGCTAGGCCCTCCGTGTGCCGGCGTCGCCGCCCGCAGGAGAACGAGCCGTGAGCGATCCTTCGCTCGCCGTGGCGGTGCGTGCGGCCCGCAACGCGGCCGCTGTCATCGCCGACGCGGCGGAGGACCTCAGGCACCTGCCCGCCTTCTCCGGCGAGCAGGGCGAGATTGCCTCGGCGGCGGACAGGGAAGCCGAGAACGCCATCGTCACGACGCTGGCCGCCGCGTTCCCCGAGCACGCGATCGTCGCGAGCGGGCAGGCCGCGGACGGCGGATCGGCGCCGGCCTGGCGCTGGATCGTCGACGCCATCGATGGCAGCGCGAACTTCGCCCACGGCTACCCGTACTACGCGATCTCGATCGCGCTCGCGCATGGCCCCGAGGTCACGCACGCCATCGTGCTCGACCCGATGCGCGACGAGCTGTTCACGGCCGTCAAGGCCCGCGGAGCGCTCTTGAATGGCGTCGCGCTGCGTGTGTCGGCCTGCACGATGCTGGAACGCGCGCTCGTCGGAACCGTCGTCCCCGGCCGCGAGAGCCCGAAGCTCGCGCCGTACCTGCGAGTCTTCGAGGCGCTGTCCCGGCGCTGCGGCGGCGTGCGTCGCGGCGGCGCGAGCGCGCTCGACCTCGCGTACGTCGCGGCCGGCCGGCTCGACGGCTTCTGGGTGATGAACCTGAAGCCGTGGGAGGTCGCGGCCGGCGCGCTGCTCGTGCGGGAAGCGGGCGGCCGGGTCGGCGACTTCGCAGGCGGCGCCGACTGTCTGCGCGGCAGCGACGTCGTGGCGGCAGCCCCGGGCGTGTTCAACGCGCTGCGCGAGACGGTTGCGCGCGCGCTCGGCTGATCAGCCCGCTCGTTCGAGAAGCGCCCGGTGCAGCGCCGGCGCGAGCTCGACGCCGTACTTCTCCGCGGCGGCCGCGAGCGCGCGACGGCGGTCGCCGGGAAGCCGGACCGCGGGATCGGCGAGCATGGCGGCGACGAGGGTCTCGATGCGCTCCGCATAGACCGCGCGGCCCGCGAGCGCACCGGGGTCGATGGCGAGGAACGCCTGGCCCAGCCGCGGTCGGTTGCCTTCGTCGACGAAGAACGAGCTCGCTTCGAAGCCGAGCGCCGCGCCGGTGAGCGAAGTCACGAGCAGCTCGACGACGAGCGCCAGCATCGCGCCTTTGGCGCCCCCCATCGGGAGCATGCTGCCCTCGAGGCCGGCGGCCGGATCGGTGGTCGGCGCGCCGTCCTTGTCGAGCGCCCAGCCCGGCGGGATCGCGATCTTGTCGCGCGCAGCGACCATGAGCTTGCCGCGCGCGACCTCGGAGAGCGAGAGGTCGATCACCAGCGGCGCCTCGCGCGCGCGGGGAAAGATCGCGGCGATCGGATTGGTGCCGAACAGCGGCCGCCTTCCGCCGGCGGCCGGCATCGCGGCGGGCGAATTGCCGAACGCCAGTCCGACCAGCCCCGCGGCGCCCACTGTCTCGAGGTGATACCCGGCCATCCCGAAGTGATGGCTGTTGGTGACGCCGGCGAAGGCGACGCCGAGCTCGCGTGCGCGGCGGACGGTCTCGCTCGCGGCGAGCGCGCACGCCGGGAAGGCGAGCCCGCAGTGCGCGTCGACGAGCACCGCGCCGGCTTTTGCCGCGACGATCTCCGGGCAGGCGTTGCCGTCGGCGCGACCGTTGCCGAGGTGCGTGGCGTACTGGCCGATGCGCGACAGGCCGTGCGAGGCGAGACCCCGCGCCTCGGCGTAGACGAGCGCGTCGGCGGTCGCGGCCGCCATCTCGTCGCCCGCGCCCGCCCGCGCGAGCGCGCGCTGCGCGAGGGCCCGCAAGGCATCGAGCGTCACTCTCGGCACGGGTCCTCGAGCCTTCAGCTCGTCGCGCGCCCCGCGTCGAGCGAGGCGGCGACCTTCTGCGCGATCAGCATCGACACGCGCAGGTTCGACTCCCGCGTCACGCCGGCGACGTGCGGGGTGAGGATGAGATTCGGACAGCCGGCGAGCGGCGAGCCGGCAGCCAGCGGCTCGGTCTCGAAGACGTCGAGTGCGGCCCCCGCGAGCCTGCCTGCCTTGAGCGCCGCGGCGAGCGCGGCCTCGTCGACCACACCGCCCCGCGCCGTGTTGACGAGCACGGCGTCGGGCTTCATGAGCGCGAGCGCCTCCGCGCCAAGGAGCCCGCGCGTCGCCGGGTCCAGCGGAACGTGCAGCGACACGACGTCCGACTCGCGCAGCAGCTCTTCGAATCGACGCGGCGTCGTTCGCTCCTCGCGCCACTCACCCGCCGAGGCGGCGACGTGGGCGTCGAAGCCGATGGTCCCCATCCCGACCGCGCGGCCGAGCCGCGCCGTCGCGCGCCCGATGCTTCCGAAGCCGACCAAGCCCAGCGTGCGTCCGCGGAGCTCCCTTCCGGACGACAGCGCCGCGCGCGGCCAGTCTCCGGCCGCCGTCGCCGCGGTGCTCGAGTACGCGCCGCGCACGAGCAAGAAGGCCGTCGCGATGACGTATTCGGCGACCGCCAGCGCGTTCGCTCCGGTCGCCGGAATCACCTCGATCCCGCGGGCCGCGCAGGCGGCGAGATCGATGTTGTCCAGGCCCACGCCGAGGCGACCGACCACACGCAGCCGGCTCGCGGCAGCGACCAGCGCCGCGTCGACGCGCGTCCGGTTGCGCACGATCAGCGCATCGGCCTCCGCGACCGCGGCGAGCAGCGCGTCGCGGCGCTCGCTCAAGCTCGCGTCGTAGGCGGTGTCGTGGCGCTCGGCGAGATGTCGGACGCCGGCCTCGTCCATGAACTCGGCGATGATCACGCGCATCAGCTCTGCATCCCCCACCGGCGCACGGTGCGCTGCTCGACCGTGCGGAAGATAACGTTCTCGACCAGGAGCCCGATGATAATCACCGTGAGCAGCCCGGCGAACACGCTGGGAATCTCGAGCTGGTTCTTGTTCTCGTAGATGAACCATCCCAGCCCGCCCGAGCCCGACGAGACGCCGAAGACCAGCTCGGCGGCGATCAGCGTGCGCCATGCGAACGCCCAGCCGATCTTGAACCCCGTCAGGATGCTCGGGAACGCGGCGGGGATGAGGACGCGGCCCACGTAGCCGAGCCCGCGAAGCCCGTAGTTGCGGCCGACCATGCGCAGCGTGTTGGAGACGGCGAGGAAGCCCGAATGGGTGTTGAGCGCCACGGCCCAGAGCACGGAATGGATGAGCACGAACACGATGCTGCCCGCGCCCAGGCCGAACCAGATCAGCGCGAGCGGCAGGAGCGCGATCGCCGGCAGCGGATTGAACATCGCGGTGAGCGTCTCGAGGAGGTCGGTGCCGAGCCGCGAGCTGATGGCGAGGACGGTGAGGAGGGCCGCGGCCGCGATGCCCGCGGCGTAGCCCATCAGCAGGATACGTATCGAGGCCCACGCACGGCCGAGCAGCGTCCCGTGCACGATGCCGTCCCGGAAGGCCTCGAGCGTCGCGCTGAACGTCGGAAACAGCAGAGGATTGTCGAGCCAGCGCGCGTAGATCTCCCAGGCCGCCGCGAGCACGATCAGGATCGCGAGCTTGCGCACCGCCGCGACATTGTAGATCCGCTCCCACGGCGACAGCGGCTTCTCGACGACGCCGCGCTCGGCATCCGCCGCCGGCTGGCGCACGAACTCTTCACGCATCGAGACGGGGTCTGGCATGCGCGTGCTCCTCGACGGCGTCGGCGAAGAGCATGGCGTGGATCCGCTGCTCGAGCGCCTGCGCCGCGGCCGGCTCGGCGCGCTCGTGCTCGAGGCTGTTGAGCTCGGCCTTAACCTGTCCCGGATGCGGCGAAAGGAGCAGGATGCGGCTCCCGATCTTGATCGCCTCGGATATCGAATGCGTCACGAACAGCACGGTGAAGCGCGTGCCGTCCCAGAGCTGCAGCAGCTCGTCCTGCATCCTGCGCCGCGTGAGCGCGTCGAGCGAGGCGAAGGGCTCGTCCATGAGCAGCACGTCCGGCTCCATCGCCATCCCGCGCGCGATCGCCACGCGCTGCTTCATCCCGCCGGAGAGCGTGTGCGGAAAGCTGTCCGCGAAGCGCGTGAGATTGACCTTGGCGATGTATTCGAGCGCCTTCTCCTCCGCGGCTTTCCCGCCGAGACGGCCGCTCGCGGTCAGCGGGAACATCACGTTCTGCTTGACGGTCTTCCAGGGCAGGAGCTGATCGAACTCCTGGAATACCATCATCCGGTCCGGGCCCGGACGGCTCACGACCTGGTCCTTGAGCCGGATCTCGCCTTCGACCGGCGCGAGGTAGCCGCCGACCGCCTTGAGCAGCGTCGATTTGCCGCAGCCCGAAGGACCCAGCAGCACGAAGCGGTCGGAGGGGAAGACGCGGAAGTCGACGCGATAGGTCGCCGTGACGAGGTGGTCGCGCGTCTTGTACTGGAGCGTGACGCCGCGCACATCGAGAATCGGCGTCGCCTCGTTCATCGCGCCGCCCAGCGCGCTCGCTCCGTCAGCTCTGCCACGGGAGGCGATCGAGGTCCACGTTGCCGCCCGAGAGCACGATGCCGACCCGCAGCCCGCGAACCGGGAGCGCGCCCTCGAGGATGGCCGCGAGCGGCAGCGCGGCGGAGGGCTCGACGACAATCTTCATCCGCTCCCAGATGATGCGCATCGCCCGCACGATCCCCGCTTCGCTCGCGAGGCCGATCCCGTCGGCGTGCGCGCGGATGGCGCCGAGCGTTCGCGGCGACAGCGTCGTGCGCAGCCCGTCGGCGATCGTGCTCGCCGCAGGCAGCGGCTCGACGCGGCCGGTGCGGAAGCTGCGCGAGGCGTCGTCGGCGTTGGCGGGCTCGGCGCCGAACACCCGCGCCGCCGGGGCAAGCGACTTGACCGCAATCGCGGTGCCCGACAGCAGCCCGCCGCCTCCGACCGGCGCGACGACGGCGTCGAGGCCCGGGGCATCCTCGAGCAGCTCGAGCGCGGCCGTGCCCTGGCCCGCGATCACCCGCGGGTCGTCGAAGGGATGGATCAGCGTCGCGCCGGTCTCGCGCTGGAGCGCGATGCGCACCTCGTCGCGCGCCTCGATCGTCGGCGCGCAGAAGCGGATGGTCGCGCCCCTGCGGCGCACGTTGTCCTGCTTGGTTCGCGCCGCGTTCTCGGGCATCACCACGAACGCGGGGATGCCCCGCAGCGCGGCGGCGTAGGCGAGCGCCGCGCCGTGATTGCCCGAGGAGTGCGTCACCACGCCGCGGCGCGCCTCCGCCGCGGAGAGCGAGAGCACGGCGTTGCTCGCTCCCCGGGCCTTGAAGGCGCCGGTGCGCTGCAGGTTCTCCGCCTTGAAGTGGAGCTCCGCGCTCGTCTCCTCGTCGAGGGAGCGGCAGCGCAGCACGGGCGTCCGGTGAACGTGCGGCGCGATCCGGCTGCGCGCCGACCGGATCGTCTCCAGGTCGGGCAGCGCGAGCGCGTCCGCGGCCTCGACGAGGGCCATCAGCTTCCGGGCAAGCCTTGCACGTTGGGGAAGAACAGTTCCTTCCAGCTCTCGGGCTTGACCTTGATCGCCCCGGTCCGGAACATGAAGTCGGCGTACTTCATCACGTTGTTCGGCGTCGTCGTGAATACGATCTCGGGATCGTTCAGCATGTGCACGATGTTGTCGAGCGAGTCCTTGTCCTTCGAGATGCGCAGGTACGCCTCGGCCGAGCCGCGCCGGTCGCGGTTGATCGCCGCCTGGGCTTCGTCGAGCGCCTTCACGAAGGCGTCGTAGAGCTTCGGGTTCTCGGCGCGGAATTTCTCCGTCGTCCAGACGACATTGAACGTGACCGCGCCGCCCATCACGTCGTAGTTGTTGAGCACGCGGTACATGCCCGGCCGAGCGAGCTCCTGGTACTGGAACGGCGGCGAGCCGAAATGCGCGTCGACCTCCGAGCGCCCGGAGAGCAGCGCCTGCATCGCGTCCGGGTGCGACATCGTGACCGTCAGCGAGTCGAGGCGGTTCTGCTGCCCGGGACCGAAGGCCTGCTCGGCGGCCATCTGCAGTGCGAGCGCCTGGACCGAGATCTTGACCGCCGGCAGGCCGATGCGGTCCTTGTCGCTGAGGTCCTTGACGGTCTTCACCTCCGGATTGCGCGTCACCAGGTACAGCGGCATCGAGTCGAGCGCGGCGACTCCGCGCACGTCGAGGTTCCCGCGCGTGCGCGACCACAGCGTGACCATCGGGCCGACGCCGCCCGAGGCGAACTGGAGACCGCCCGAGAGCAGCGCGTCGTTCATGACGCCGCCGCCCGCGAAGGTGGCCCAGGTGACCTTGACGTCGATGCCCGCGGCCTTCGCGTGCTTCTCGATCAGTCCGCCCTCCTCCATCAGCATCAGCGGCAGGTAGCCGATGCCGTATTGCTTCGCGACCGTGATCTCGGCCATCTCGCCCCGCGCGAGCGGCGCAAGGGCGAGCAGCGCGGCCGCAGCTAGCGCCGGCAGCGCGGCGGAGGTCCGGCGGGCCAGGAGCGTGAGCATCGTTCTCGTTCCGTGGAAAGACGGGTGATTATAGGACGGGCCCCGGCGCCTTCGTCCGATCGCGTCAGGCGCTTTCGTACAGGCGCGTCAGCACGAACTCGCGATGGCCCAGCGCCTCGGCGGCGGTGAGCCTGCCGTTGGCGGTGCGGAACATCATCTCGAGCAGCTTGTCGCCCGCCTGATCCATGGTGATCTCGCGCTGCAGGAGGCCCGACGTATCGACGTCGACATGCTCCCTCATCGTCCGCACCGTCCGGGGGTTGGCGCAGATCTTGATCACCGGCAGGATGGGATTGCCGATCACGTTGCCCTGCCCCGTCGGAAAGAAGTGCACGACGAAGCCCGCGGCGGCGCAGAGCGTGACCATCTCGGCGGCGGCCGACGAGCTGTCCATGAACCACAGCCCCTCGTGCGTCGGGGTTTCGGCCTTGTCGAGGACGCCGTCGACCGTGCACTGCTTGCCGATCTTCTGGATGTTCCCGAGCGCCTTCTCCTCGATGGTCGTCAGCCCGCCGGCGATGTTGCCCTTGGTCGGCTGCGAGTCGGACAGGTCGGAGGTCTTGTGGCGATTGATCACTTCCTGGTAGCGGTCGAAAACGCGCCTGAAGTCCGCGCGAACGCCGTCGTCCCGGCAGCGCGCGGCGACGATCTGCTCGCCGCCGGTCAGCTCGGTTGTTTCGCCGAACACCAGCGTGCATCCCGCGGCGTGCAGCTTGTCGAAAGCGTTGCCTACCGTCGGGTTGGAGCCGCAGCCGGAGGTCGTATCGGACTCGCCGCACTTGCACGATACCCAGAGCTCGGACAGCGAGCACTCCACGCGCGTGAGCTCGCTCGCGTACTGCAGGTATTCGCGGGCGCCCTTCGACGCACGCATGATCGTGTCGTGGTCGCCATGCAGCTCGATGCCGAAGCCGCTGACCGGCTTGCCGGTCCTGGCGATGCCGTCGACGACCCGCCGGGTCCATTGCTCCTCGATGCCGATCACGATCACCGCCGCGACGTTCGGGTTGCACCCGGCGCCGATCAGCGTGCGGAAATGCAGCTCGAGATCGGCCCCGAACTGGAGGCGCCCGTAGGGGTGCGGGATCGCCAGCACGCCCTTGATGTTGTTCGCCACGGCTTCGGCGGCCGCGTTCGACAGGTCGTCGACCGGCAGCACGATGACGTGGTTGCGCACGCCGACGCGGCCGTTGTCGCGCCGGTACCCCTGGAACGTGGTCTGCATGCCTACCACCGCTTGGTCTTGATGTTGTGGACGTGAGCGTGCTGCCCGAGCTTGATCGGCGCCACGACCTTGCCGATGTCGATGCCGTACTTGATGACCGTGTCGCCCACACTCATGTCCTTGAGCGCGACCTTGTGACCAAGCGGGATGTCTTGCGTGCAGGCGAGCGTGATCGTGCGGTCCTCGTCGAGGACGAGTCCAGTCAGCGTCTGGCCCGCCTTGACGCCCTCCACCACCACGACGGCCACGGAATCGCCGGGATCGTGCAATACGCAATGGATCATTGGCTGGCTCCGCAGAAAACTTCGGATGAGCTGCTTTCGCGTTCTTGCTCGAATGATACTCCGCGCAGCCGCGCCGCGTCTCGGGGCGCGTGCGGTCGCGAGGCCGGTGCGGCTAGAAATCGAGCTCGGCCTGCGACACGCGGCCGAAGAACCTTCGGTGCGCCGGACAGGGCCCGAGCCGCCGCAGCGCCGCGAGGTGCTCGGCGGTGGCGTAGCCCTTGTGCCGGGCGAAGCCGTAGTCGGGAAACTCGCGATCGAGCTCGACCAGCATCGCGTCGCGGGTCGTCTTGGCGAGAATCGATGCCGCCGCGATCGACGCGATCAGCCGGTCGCCGTCGACGATCGCCCGCGCCGGGCAGTCGATTGCCGGACAGTGCAGCCCGTCGATCCAGACGACCTCCGGCCGGGTCGCGAGGCCGTCGATCGCGCGCTTCATCGCGAGGAGTGTGGCATGGTGGATGTTGAGCGCGTCGATCTCGCCGACGGCGCCCGCTCCGATCGCCCAGGCCACGGCGCGCGCGCGGATCTTCACGGCCAGCTCCTCGCGCGCCTCCGGCGTGAGAAGCTTCGAGTCGCGCAGGCCTTTCAGGCGCTCGTCGGGATCGAAGATCACCGCCGCGGCGATCACGGGTCCGGCGAGCGGCCCGCGCCCCGCTTCGTCGACGCCGGCGATCAGCACGCGACGCCCGCCGTGCGGAGCTCGGCCTGGACCGCGTCGGCCACGAGGCCGGGCGTGTCGGCCGAGAGCGAGCGTGCCATGCCCGCGAACAGCGCCTCGAGGCGCCGGCGCACGAGCGCGTCGTCGTAGAGGTTCAGGGCCGCTCGGGCGAGATTGGTCGCGGTCGCATCGTTCTGCAGGAATTCGGCGACGACGAAGCGTCCGGCAAGCACGTTCGGCAATCCGACATAGGGTAGCAGTAGTTTCCGCGCAACGATCCTCGCGGTCAACGCGTGCACGCGGTAGAAAACGAGGTGCGGGCAGCGCGCCATCGCCGCCTCCAGCGTGGCGGTACCCGACGCGACCACCGCCACGTCGGCCGCCCTGAGCGCCCGGTCGGCGTGGCCGTAGAGGATCGTCATCGGCAGCTCGTGCAGCGCGAGCCTGTCGCGCGCGGCCTCGAACTGCTCACGCGTCTCGCGGCTCACCAGCGGCACCAGGAATCGCGCGGTCGGCTGCGCCGCGCGGATCTCCTCCGCGGCTCGCAGCAGCAGCTCGCCGTGCATCTCGAGCTCCGAGACCCGGCTCCCCGGTAGCAGCGCGAACACCGGTTCCCGGTCGAGCTTCAGCACCTCCCGCGTCTGCCGCCGAGTCGAAGCGGTTGCAGCCGACCTCGCCAGCGGATGACCGACGAAGGTCACCGGCAGCCCGGCATCGGCGTACAGCGGTGCTTCGAAGGGAAACAGCGTGAGCAGCCGGTCGGCGCTGCGCGCGATGGAGCCGATGCGTTCGCGCCGCCATGCCCACACCGAGGGGCTCACGTAGTGGATCGTGCGCATCCCGCTGCGCTTGAGCTGCCGCTCGAGCCCCAGATTGAAGTCCGGCGAGTCGATGCCGATGAACAGCGGCGCTCCGGCGGCGAGCAGCCGCCGTCGCAGCGCGCGTCGCATGAGCACCAGCGCGGGAAGCTCCGAGGCGACTTCGGCGTAGCCGCGCAGGCCCAGCCGGCTCATCGGCTCCCAGGCCTCGCATCCCGCCGACTCCATGCGCGGCCCCGCGATCCCGGCGAAGCGCACCTCCGGCAACCGCGAGCGCACCGCGGCGATGAGCTCCGCCCCCAGTACGTCGCCCGACGCCTCGCCGGCGACGATGCCAATCGTGATACCTTCGCCCCGCTGGCGCATCGTTCCGGGAACCTAGCCGCTCTCGCTGCACCCGGGGCCGGCGCAGGCCTCGGGCCTTGCACGCTCTTCGATCAACGGATGATCCCCCGCCCGGGCGTCTCCATGAACTCGCTCATGAGCTTCACTGCAGGCGACGAGGCCGCCTGCGCGGCGATCGCCTCGCGCGCCTCCTCGAGCGGCAGCTTGGCCCGATAGAGCGCCCGGTAGGCGCGGCGGATCGCGGTGATCTCGGCGACGGCGAATCCGCGCCGGCGCAGCCCTTCGCTGTTGATGCCCCGAGGCTTCGCCGGGTAGCCGGCCGCCGTGACGAACGGCGGCACGTCCTGCAGCACGATCGAGCCCGCGGCGATCATCGCGTGGGCGCCGATGCGGCAGAACTGGTGAACCCCGACGAAACCGCCCAGCACGGCGTAGTCGCCTACGACCACGTGCCCGGCGAGCTGAGCGTTGTTCGAGAAGGTCGTGTCGTCGCCGATCAGGCAGTCGTGCGCGACGTGGCTGTACGCGAGCAGCAGGTTGCGGTTCCCGATGGTCGTCGTGCCGCGATCCTGCGCGGTCCCGGCGTGCACGGTCACGAACTCCCGGATCACGTTGTCGTCGCCGATCGCGGTCGCGGTCGGCTCGCCGCCATACTTCCGGTCCTGAGGGATCTCGCCCACCGAGGCGAACTGGAAGATGCGGTTGCGGCCGCCGATCCGGGTCCGGCCGGTGATCACGACGTGGCTCGCGACCGTCGTTCCGGCGCCGATCTCGACCTCGGCGCCGATCACCGAGAACGCCCCAACGGCGACGTCCGGCGCGAGGCGGGCTCCGGCAGCAACGATCGCCGTCGGATGGATGCTCGCCATCGCGAAGCCCGCTTCAGACCTTGACGTCGCGGACCGCGGCCATGAGCTGGGCTTGCGCGACCAGCTCGCCAGCGACGCTCGCCTTGGCGGAGAACTTGAACACGCTGCGCACGACGTTGAGTTCTACGGCCTCGAGCACGAGCTGGTCCCCCGGGAAGACCGGGCGCTTGAAGCGCGCGTCGTCGATGCCGGCGAAGAACAGCAGCGAGCGCCCGTCGTGGCATTCGCCCCGCATCACGTAGGCGAGGATCGCCGACACCTGCGCCATGGCTTCGATCACCAGGACCCCGGGCATGACCGGGTAGCCCGGGAAGTGGCCCTCGAAGAAGGGCTCGTCGAGCGTGACGTTCTTGATCGCCTTGATGCGCTTGCCGTCGGCGTCGCACTCCAGCACCCGGTCGACCATGAGGAAGGGGTACCGGTGCGGCAGGTGCCGCATGATCTCGACGATGTCCATCGCGGGCATTAGCCCTCCTTGCCGCCGCGGTCGCGCTCGAGTGCCCGGACGCGCTCGACGATCGAGCGCAACCGGCGCATCGCCGACGCGACGTGCCGCCACTCTCGGTGCGGCAGTGCGGGAAACGTGCCTGTGTACACGCCGGGCGAGCGAACCGACTCGAACAGCCCGGTCGCCGCCGAGATGACCGATCCGGCGGCGATCTCCAGGTGCCCGGCGATCATCGCCGCGCCGCCGATCTTGCAGTTGCTGCCGACGCTCGTGCTGCCGGCGATCCCGACGCAGCCCGCGATCGCGGTGTGCGCGCCGATCCGGCAGTTGTGCCCGATCTGGATCTGGTTGTCGAGCTTCACGTCGTCCTCGATCACGGTGTCGCCGATGGCGCCGCGGTCGATCGTCGTGTTGGCGCCGATCTCGACGTCGGCGCCGATCAGCGTCCGGCCGAGCTGCGGCACCTTGAGCCAGCGCCCGCCAAGCTCGGCCATGCCGAACCCATCCGCGCCGACGACGACGCCGCTGTGGATGATGGTGCGCGCCCCGACGTGGGTCCGCGAGTAGAGCACGACCCTGGGATAGAGCACGCAATCGGCGCCCACGATGCAGTCCTCGCCGATCACCGTCCCTGCGCCCACGCTCGTGCGCTCGCCGACCACGGTGCGCTCGCCGACGACCGCGTGCGGACCGATCGCGGCGCTCGCTGCCACGCGGGCGCCGGGGCCGACCACCGCGGTGGGGTGCACGCCGGGCACCGGCGCGCGCGGCGGATTGAGGATCGCCGCCACGCGGGCGTAGGTCGCGTAGGGATTCTCCGCGATCAGCTTCGGCAGCGGCGTCCCCGAGGCGTCGGTCGGCGTGACGATCACCGCGCTGGCGCGGGTAGTGGCCAGCCGGTTGCGGTACTTGGGATTGGACAGGAAGGCGATCGCGCCCTTGTCCGCGGCGTCGAGCGTCGCGACGCGGTCGATGAGCACGTCCCCGTCGCCGGAGAGCTCGGCCCCGCTCGCGCTCGCGAGGCGGTGCAGGGGAACGCCATCCGACGAGCTCATGTGCTGGGGCGGCGCCCGCGGGGGCTTCCGCCTACTTGTCGGCGAGCGCCCTGATCACCTTGTCGGTGATATCGATCCGCCCGCTCGCGTAGACCACCGGGTCCTGCAATATCAGGTCGAATTTCTCGCTCTGCGCGATGTCCTGGATCACCTTGTTCGCGCGTTCCTGCACCGCGGCGAGCTCCTCGTTGCGGCGCAGGTTGAGGTCCTCGCGGAACTCCCGCTGCAGGCGCTGCAGATCGCGGGTCATGTTGGCGAGGTCGCGCTCCTTGTTGCGGCGATCGCTCTCGGCCATGGTCACGCCGTCTTTCTCGAGCAGCGCCTGAAGGTCCCGGACCTGCTTGTTGAGTTTCTGGATGTCGGTGTCGCGGCCGGCGAACTCGCGCTCGAGCTTCTGCTGCGCGCGCTTGGCCGGGGCGGCTTCCTTGAACAATCGCTCCGTGTTCACGAATCCGATCTTGTAATCGCTGCCCTGCGCTGCCGCCAGGGCCGGTACGAGCGCGAGCGCCAACGCGCCGCACGCCCGGATGAACGCATGCCTCATGCCGTGTGTCTCCTGCTGCAAGCCGAAAACTCCCTTCAGAACACCGTCCCGACCTGGAACTGGAAGCGCTGCACCCGGTCGGTCGGCTTCTTGTTCAGCGGAATGCCGTAGCTGAACTTCAGCGGTCCCACCGGGGAGTTCCACGCCAGTCCCGCCCCCGCCGAATAGCGAAACGATTCGAGCTCGGGCTGCGTCCCGTTGTCGTAGATCTGACCCGCGTCCGTGAACAGCGAGAGCCGCACCGACTGGTCGCCGGCCTTCATCCCGGGCATCGGAAAGAACCACTCCGCGTTGGCGACGATCTTGCGCCGGCCGCCGATCGTGTTGCCCTGGCTGTCCTGCGGACCGAGCGAGGCCGTTTCGTAGCCCCGGACCGATCCTACCCCCCCGGCATAATACGCCTTGAAGAACGGCAGCGGTTTGTCGCCGATGCCGCCGCCGTAGCCGAACTCGCCGCGCAGCATGAGCACCGTGGCCAGAGGCAGCGGCGTGAACCACTGGGCGACGTAGTTCAGCTTGTAGTAGGACAGGTCGCCGATCGGGGTTCCCCACTCGGCCAGCGCGCTCTGCAGCAGCCCGCGCGTCGGAAACAGCACGTTGTCGCGGGTGTCCCGCGCCCAGCCGGCGGTCAGGATCACGCTGTTGGTGATGGAGCCGAACTCGTCGACGAAGTCGCGGTAGATCTGCGGGCTCGAGTCGACCAGCGACAGCTCGGTATGCTCGTAGCGGAAGCCGACGATGATGTTGTCGGTCTCCGTGACCGGTATGCCGAAGCCGATCGCTCCACCCAGCGTCTTCGTCGAATACTGCGCCAGCGGGAGCGACGAGGCGTCGACGGCCTTATCGTAGATCTCGATCGTGCGCGAGACGCCGTCCACCGTCCAGTAGGGCTCGTTGTAAGTCACCGCGATCGTGCGGTTGATGCGGCTGGTGTTCACCGTAGCCACCAGCGAATTGCCGGTGCCGAGCACGTTGTTCTGCGACACCGAGCCCGTGAGCACGAGCCCGTCGGCGCTGGAGTAGCCTATGCCGGCGAGCAGGTTCCCGGTCGGCTTCTCGGTCACCGTCACGTCGAGATCGACCTGGTCCGGGCTGCCCGGCACCGCCGGCGTCTCGATGTTCACGTCGTCGAAGTAGTTGAGCCGGGTGATGCGGACCTTCGAGCGGTCGATTCTCGTCGAGTCGTACCAGGCTCCCTCGAGCTGCCGCAGCTCGCGCCGGATGACCTCGTCGCGCGTCTTGGTGTTGCCGCTGATGTTGATCCGCCGGATGTACACGCGCCGCCCCGGATCGACGAAGAAGGTGAACGCGGCGGTGTGATTGACGCGATCGATGTCGGGCACCGCGTTGACGTTGGCGAACGCGTAGCCGTCGCTGCCCATCCGGTCCGAGATCGCCTTGGTCGACTGCGTCAGCTTCTCGCGCGAATACACGTCGCCCGGATGCACGAGGATGAGGCGGTTGATCTCGGCTTCGGGGAGCAGCAGCTCGCCGGCGAGCCGGATGTCGCTGATCATGTACTTCGGGCCCTCGGTGATGTTGATCGTGATGTAGATCTGCTCCTTGTCCGGAGTGATGGACACCTGCGTCGAATCGACCAGGAACTCGAGGTAGCCGCGGTTGGTGTAGTAGCTGCGCAGCGTCTCCAGGTCGGCCTGGAGCTTCTGCTTGGAGTACTGGTCGTTCTTGGTGTACCAGGAGAGCCAGTTCGGCGTGGAAAGCGTGATCTCCTTGAGCAGCGTGGCCTCGGAGAAGACGTGCGCGCCCACGATGTTGATGTTGGCGATCTTGGTGACCTCGCCCTCCTCGACGGTGAAGTTGACCGCGACGCGGTTGCGCTCCTGTGGCGTCACCGTCGTCGTCACCGTCATCGCGTAGTAGCCGCGGTTGATGTACTGGCGCTTGAACTCCTGCTCGGCGCGATCGAGCGCGGAGCGGTCGAAGATCCGCGACTCGGCGACGCCGATGTCCTTGAGCGCCTTGCGCAGCGTGTCCTTGTCGAATTCGTGCGTGCCGACGATGTCGATCTGGCTGATCGTCGGCCGCTCCTGCACGATGACCACGAGCACGCTGCCCTCGGACTCGAGGCGCACGTCGCGGAAGAAGCCGGTCGCGTACAGCGCCTTGACCGCGGCCGAGGCCTTCTCGTCGTCGACGCGGTCGCCGACCTTGATCGGCAGGTAGTTGAACACCGTCCCGGCGTCGGTGCGCTGCACGCCCTCGACGCGGATGTCGCGCACCGTGAACGGCTCGAACGCGAACGCCGGAGGCGCGAAGCGCGCCCAGAGCAGGAGGATGGCGAGAAAGGCGAAGCGGACCCGGGCTCCCCCGTCGACGCGCTTCACGACGGCCCGCACGCCGCCGCGGGCGTCACAGGAGACGGGAAAGATCATTGAAGAGCGCCAAAGCCATCAACATGGCCAGCACGGCCATGCCGATGCGCTGGCCGACCTCGAGAGCGCGGTCGGAAACAGGACTGCCCTTGAAAATCTCGACGAGATAATACAACAGGTGCCCTCCGTCGAGTAAAGGCACCGGCATGAGATTCAGCACGCCGAGGCTGATGCTGATCAGCGCGAGATAACCGACGAACGTCAGCACCCCGGCCGCGGCCGATTGCCCGGCGTAATCCGCCATCGTGAGCGGACCGCTGATGTTCTTGAGCGACGCGCCGCCCGATATGATCCGGCCGAGCATCCTCACGGTGAACGCGGAGAGCTCCCAAGTCCTGGCCGCAGCCTGAGCGACCGCCTCGAACGGCCCGTAGCGGACGGTGAGCGAGAGGCCCTCGGCCGCCACGGGATCGATGGCGAGGCGCACGCCCGCGATGCCGACGCGGCGTCCGTTCTGGTCGGTGGGCTCCGGCGTCAGCGCGACGTCAAGCTGCCTCTCCTCGCGCCTCACCGTGACGCGCATGCTCTTCCCCGGATGCGCATTGGTCGCAGCCGCGACGTCGGCGGGCGAGCGCATCGGCTCGCCGTCGATCGCCACGATGGCGTCGCCGGCACGAAGTCCGGCGGTCTCCGCGGGCTTCCCGGCGATAACGTCGCGCACGAGCGGCGCACCGAGATCGAGCTTCAGCCCGAGCACGCTCATGAAGTTGCCTTCCCAGTCGTCGGGTCCGACGGCGGCGAGCGAGAGCCTGCGCTCGGTGTGCACGCCTCCCGGCCGATCGAGCGCGAGCTGCACGGAATCGCTGCCCGAGGCGCGCAACAGCCGCCAGCGCAGGTCCTGCCAGGAGCGCACCGGCGCGCCGTCGACGGCCGTCACGACGTCGCCGTCGGCGAGGCCCGCCGCTGCGGCCGGCGTGTCCGCGGGCGGCGTGGCGAGGAGCGCCCGCTGTCCCGGGACGCCGACGACGTAAGTCCCTGCCAGGAGCAGCACGGCGAGCAGCAGGTTCGCGAGCGGCCCGGCGGCGACGATCGCGCTGCGCTTGCCCACGCTCTGGCGATTGAAGGCGCGGCCGACGTCCGCCGGAGCGACTTCGCCTTCGCGCTCGTCGACCATCTTCACGTAGCCGCCGAGAGGCACCGCCGAGAGCGCCCATTCGGTGGAATCAGGGCCGAGCCGCCGCGACCAGACCACGCGGCCGAAGCCGACCGAGAAGCGCAGCACCTTGACCCCCGCGAGCCGCGCCACGACGTAGTGACCGAGCTCGTGGAAGGTGATCAGGACGCCGAGCGTTACGACGAAAGCCAGGATCTTCTGCAGGATGTCGATCATACGGACAGCGCGTGACGTGACGCGAGCTCGAGCGAGAGCGTGCGGCTCGCGCGATCCGCCTCGAGCGCGTCGTCGAGCGAAGTCACGGGTCGCGCCGGCAGCTGGGAAAGGGCCTCGGCGCAGATGTCGGCGATGTCGAGGAATCCGATCTCCCGCTCCAGGAACGCGGCCACCGCGATCTCGTTGGCCGCGTTCAGGATCGCCGGCGCGGTGCCTCCGGCGACGAGCGCCTGGCGCGCGAGCGCGAGGCAGGGGAAGCGCTCCGGATCCGGAGCGGCGAAGCTGAGCGCGCCGACCTGCGCGAGGTCGAGGGGCGTGATGCCGGCCTCGACGCGATCGGGCCAAGCGAGCGCGTGAGCGATCGGCGTGCGCATGTCGGGGTTGCCGAGCTGCGCCAGCACCGAGCCGTCGCGGTATTCGACCAGCGAATGCACGATGCTCTCCGGATGCACCAGGATCTCGATCTCGTCCGGCGCGAGACCGAACAGCCAGCGCGCCTCGATCGTCTCGAGGCCCTTGTTCATCATCGTGGCCGAGTCGATCGAGATCTTGCGCCCCATGCGCCACCGGGGATGGGCGCAGGCCTGCTCCGGCGTCACCCGGGCGAGTTCGCTCGCCGGCGTCGTGCGGAACGGGCCGCCGGAGGCCGTCAGCAGGATCCTGCGCACGCCGTCCCGGCCGCGCGATCCGTCGCGCCCGGCGGGCAGGCACTGGAAGATCGCGTTGTGCTCGCTGTCGATGGGCAGCAGCGTCGCGCCGCAGTCGCGCACCGCGGTCATGAAGATTCCGCCGGCGATCACCAGCGTTTCCTTGTTGGCGAGCAGGATCCGCTTTCCGGCGCTCGCCGCGGCAAGCGTGGAGGCGAGCCCCGCCGCGCCGACGATGCCCGCCACGACCGTGTCGACGTCCTCGAGCGCGGCGGCTTCGCAGAGCCCTTCGGCGCCCGCGACGATGCGCGTCGGCAGGCCTTCGCGCTTCACCGCCTCGTCGAGCTGGCGCGCCGCCTGCGGGTCGAGCATCGCGGCGCAGGCGGGCCGGAAGCGCTCGATCAGCTCGAGCATCGCCGGCCAGCGGCGATGGGCGGCGAGCGCCGCGACGGCGAAGCGGCCCGGGTGGCGCGCGATCACGTCGAGCGTCGAGGCGCCGATCGAGCCCGTGGCGCCGAGAACCGTTATCCTGCGCGGGTCGGTCATCGTCAGCGCAGCGCGTAGTTGACCAGCAGCGCCGCCGGCGGCATGACCGCGAGCAGCGCGTCGATGCGGTCGATCACGCCGCCGTGGCCGGGCAGGATCCGCCCGCTGTCCTTGACGCCGCGCTGCCTCTTGAGCAGCGACTTGAAGAGGTCTCCCACGATCGAGAGTCCGGTGAGAGCGAGCACGACTGCGATCCAGGCTGCGATCGCGCGCGGCGAGCGCGAGCCGGCGTGCAGCAGCTCCGGCGCGAGCCAGAGCATCGCCAGCGCGTAGGTCGCAGTCGCCACCAGCGCGCCGTACACGCCCTCCCAGGTCTTGCCCGGGCTTACCGTCGGCGCGAGCTTGCGCTTGCCGAACGTGCGCCCGGAGAAATACGCCGCCGTGTCGGCGATCCAGACGATCGCCATCACGGCGAGCAGCAGCGCCGGCGAGCGCGCCTGCAGCTGCACCAGCGCGATCCACCAGGCCAGCAGCACCAGCCAGCCGGTGAGCGCGAGCAAGGCCTTGGATCGCACGCGCCACGCCGCGGCGAGCCAGGCCGGCGCCACGGCCAGCCAGAAGACGGTGGCCAGGCCGCAGGCCGCCAGCGTCAGGCCGGCGGGCCAGCCTGCGCCGGGCGCGAACTCGAACAGCAGATCCGCCCCGATCGCGACGGCCACGGCGACGAAGGCGACGCGGTTGAGCGTCGCGTAGCCGCACAGGTTCGCCCATTCGTGCGCGGCGAGGGCGACGACGACGAGCGTCACGGCGCCCCAGCCCCGGGGCGGCAGCCAGAACAGCGCCGCGAGCGTCACGGCGATCAAGGCGACCGCCGTGAGAATGCGCGTCTTGAGCACGTTCCTCGACTTCGGATCAGCCGCTCGCGGCGAGCTGCTCGCTGGTCCGGCCATAGCGCCGCTCCCGCCGCTGGTATGACGCGATGGCTTCGTCCAGCGCCGCGGCGTCGAAGTCGGGCCAGAGCCGGTCGGTGAAGTAGAACTCCGTGTAGGCGAGCTGCCAGAGCAGGAAGTTGGAGATGCGCTGCTCGCCGCCGGTGCGGATGAACAGGTCCGGCTCCGGCGCGTAGGCCATGGACAGGAACGGCTCGAGTGCTTCGGGCTCGAAACCGTGGATCGCTTCGGGGTGCGCCGCCAGCAGATTCCGCGCGGCCTGCGCGATGTCCCAGCGGCCGCCGTAGTTGGCCGCGATCGTCAGCGTGAGCCGAGCGTTGTCCGCGGTGAGCGCCTCGCCCGCCGTGATCAGCTCGCGGATCCGCGGCTCGAAGCGCACCGTGTCGCCGATGACCTTGAAGCGGATGCCGTTCTCGTTGAGCTTGACGACCTCCTGCTCCAGCGTGCGCACGAAGAGCTGCATCAGGATCGAGACCTCGTCCGGCGGGCGCCGCCAGTTCTCGCTCGAGAAGGCGAACAGCGTGAGGAACTCCACCCCGCGCGCGATGCATGCGCGCACCGTAGCTCGCACCGCCTCGACGCCCTTGCGATGCCCGGCGACGCGGGGCAGCATCCGCTGCTTCGCCCAGCGGCCGTTGCCGTCCATGATGATGGCGACGTGACGCGGCACGGCGCGCGGCGCCGGGATCTCGCGCGTCGAGCTTTCGTAGGCGGGCGGCTCGAGCGAGCGTCGGGCTTCGGAATGCGATCCCACGGGTCGGCTTCGTCCGGACCGTCAGACAGCCAGCAAGTCGGCTTCCTTCGCCTGAAGGACCTTGTCGATCTCGGCGACGTAGCGGTCGGTGAGCTTCTGGACGTCGGTCTGCGCGTGGCGCTCGTCGTCCTCGGATACCTTGTGCTCCTTGAGCAGCTTCTTCAGATGCTCGTTGGTGTCGCGGCGAACGTTGCGCACCGCCACCCGCGCGTTCTCCGCCTCGTGGCGCACCACCTTGATCAGCTCCCTCCTGCGCTCTTCGGTGAGCGCCGGCATCGGCACGCGGATGACCTCGCCGGACACGGAGGGATTGAGCCCCAGGTCGGAGTCGCGGATCGCCTTCTCGACCACCGGCACCATCTTCTTCTCCCAGGGCTGCACGGCGATCGTGCGCGCGTCGCCCAGGGTCACGTTAGCGACCTGGTTGATGGGCATGATCGATCCGTAGTAGTCGACCTGGATGTGATCAAGGAGCCCGGTGTGCGCGCGGCCGGTGCGCACCTTCTGGTAGTCGTGCTTGAGCGTCTCGACCGTCTTGTGCATCTTCTGCTCCGCGGATTTCTTGAGCTCCGGAATCATCGGCCCTCCTCAGCAGTGCACCAGCGTTCCTTCATCCTCGCCCATGACCACGCGCTTGAGCGCTCCCGGGACGAAGATGCTGAACACCTTGAGCAGCATGTTCTGGTCGCGGCACAGCGCCAGCGCGGTCGCGTCCATGACCTTCAGATTCTTGACGATCGCCTCGTCGAAGGTAAGCGTCGGATACCGCCTGGCGTCGGGGTTCTTCTTCGGATCCGAGGTATAGACGCCGTCGACCTTGGTCGCCTTGAGCACGATGTCCACGCCCATCTCGCGGCCCCGCAGGGCCGCGGCGGTGTCGGTCGTGAAGAACGGGTTGCCCGTGCCCGCGGCGAAGATCACCACCTTGTTCTCCTCGAGGTAGCGCAGCGCCTTGCCGCGGATATAGGGCTCGGCGACCTGCTCGATCGACAGCGCCGACTGGACGCGCGATACGATCCCCGCGCGGCGCATCGCGTCCTGCAGTGCCAGCGCGTTCATGAGCGTCGCCAGCATGCCCATGTAGTCCGCCGTCGCCCGGTCCATGCCGGCGGCGCCCGGCGCCACGCCGCGGAAGATGTTGCCGCCGCCGATGACCACGGCCACCTGCACGCCCAGCCGCACGACCTCGCCGATCTCGGCCACGATGCGGTCGATCACCTCGCGATTGATGCCGTAGGGATCGTCGCCCATCAGCGCCTCGCCCGAGAGCTTGAGGAGGATCCTCCGGTACGCGGGCTCGGTCCGAGCGGCGGGCGCCGCGGCGGGCAGCGTGGCGACGGTCGGTGCGGTCATGGCGCTCCCTCCCGGAGATCAGGCGATCGGGGCATGCACCTTCAGGCGCTCTTCGCCATCGCCGCGACCTCGGCCGCGAAGTCGTCCTTCTTCTTCTCGATTCCCTCGCCGACGACGTAGAGCTCGAAGCCCTGCACGCTCGCGCCGCGGCTCTTCAGGTATTTCTCGACCGTCTCGTCGGGATTCTTCACGAACGGCTGGCCTAGGAGCGTCACTTCCGAGAGGAACTTGTTCAGCCTGCCCTCGACCATCTTGGCGACGATCTCCGCGGGCTTCCCCGATTCGGCGGCCTGCGCGGTGTAGATCGCGCGCTCGCGCTCGATCAAGTCGCGCGGCACCTGGTCGCGCGAGACGCACACCGGCCGGACCGAGGCGACCGACGCGGCGATGTGCATCGCCACGTCCTTGCCCGTCTGCTCGTCGCCGCCCTGGTAGGCGACGGTCACGCCGATGCGCCCGCCGCCGTGCACGTACTGCGCGAGGCGGCCGGGTGTCGTGAGCCGGACCAGGCGCCGCACCGACACGTTCTCGCCGATCTTCTGCACCAGCGCCTGGCGCGCGGTCTCGACCGTGCCGCCGGCGTGCGGCAGCGCCGTGAGTGCCGCCGGGTCGGCGGGGGCCTTGTCGGTGACGAGCCTCGCCAGCGCAGCTGCGAACGCCACGAAGTCCGGGTTGCGCGCGACGAAATCCGTCTCGCAGTTGACCTCGACCATCGCGCCGGTCTTGCCGTCGCCAGCGACGAAGGCGCCGATCACGCCCTCCGCCGCGACGCGATCGGCCGCTTTCGACGCCCGGGCGCCGCTCTTGATGCGCAGCAGCTCCTCGGCTTTCGCGAGGTCGCCGCCGGACTCGGCCAGCGCCCTCTTGCATTCCATCATCGGGAGCCCGGTCCGGCTGCGCAGCTCCATGACCATGCCCGCGGTTATCTCTGCCATTGCCTCATCTCCAATCCTTCGCTGGTCGAGCCGCCGTTGGGGCGACTCATCGCATCCACGCACTTCCGCCGCGCATCGCCGTCGAGTCGCGGCCGGGCCCGAGGCAAAAAAAAGGAGCCTCGGCCCCTTTTCCGGCGACCGGTCAGGCGGCCGTCTCGTCGGCCGACACCTCCACGAATTCGTCCGGCTGGACGATCTCCTGGATCACCTGGCTGCGTCCCTCCAGGATCGCGTCGGCCACGCCCCGCGCGTAGAGACGGATGGCCCGGCTCGAATCGTCGTTGCCCGGGATCACGTAGGCGATCCCGTCGGGCGAGTGGTTGGTGTCCACCACGCCGATGATCGGGATGCCCAGCTTGTTCGCCTCGGTGACCGCGATCTTCTGGTAGCCCACGTCGATCACGAAGAGCGCGTCGGGAAGCGCGGCCATCTCCTTGATCCCGCCGAGGCTGCGATTGAGCTTGTCCATCTCCCGCTGGAGCGTGAGCGCCTCGCGCTTGCTCATCTTCTCGAAGGTGCCGTCCTGGGCCATCGTCTCGAGGTCCTTGAGCCGCTTGATCGACGCCTTCACCGTCTTGAAGTTGGTAAGCATGCCGCCGAGCCAGCGGTGGTCGACGTAAGGCATGCTGGCTCGCTGCGCCTCCTCGGCGACGATGTCGCGGGCCTGACGCTTGGTGCCGACGAACAGAATGGTTCCGCGGTTGGCGGCCAGCTGGCGGACGTACTTCACCGCCTCCTGGTACATCGCCATCGTCTTCTCGAGGTTGACGATGTGGATCTTGTTGCGCTGGCCGAAGATGTAATCCGCCATCTTCGGATTCCAGTAGCGGGTCTGGTGGCCGAAGTGGACCCCGGCTTCCAGCATTTGACGCATCGTGACCGACATTACTACACTCCTTTGTCAGGGTTGAGCCTCGATCCACCCCTGCACCTTCAAGCCGCTTCGGCGGCTCGAGGCACCCTGAACGGGCGGATCTGCGAATTGCCTGGCGGGCACGGGTCCCGGAAGCCGCGCGACGCTTCGTCCGACGCGTCCTGCAATATTCCGGCGCCGTTAAACCGCCAAGATTGCCGGCCACGGCGCCACCAGACCAAATTAACGTTTGATTTTAGCACAATTTCCCTGTCCTCCGCAGGGGCCGGCGATGCCCTTCGCATGACGACCTGGCAGGATTTCCTCCGGACGCGCGGTGCGTCCTTCGATGGCGACGTCGTGTCAGGCTTCGGCGAGGCATCCGCCGAGCTCGCGGCCGCACGCGACACCGCGGTCCTCTGCGATCTCGGGCCGCTGGCCGTGCTCGCCGTGACGGGCACCGACGCGGCGACGTTCCTCCAGGGCCAGCTCACCAGCGACGTCACGGCAATGGCCGACGGCGCGACGCAGCTTTCGGCATGGTGCTCGGCGAAGGGACGTGTCGTGGCCGACTTCCTGGTCCGCCGCGCGAGCTCCGAGCGCTTCGAGCTGCTGCTGCCGTCGTCGCTGCTTCCGCCGATCGAGAAGCGCCTGAGGATGTACGTGCTACGGGCCAAGGTCTCGATCGCCGATGCGAGCCGGGGCACGGTGCGGCTCGGCATCGGCGGGCCTGCGGCGGCAGCGTGCATCGCGGCCAGCATCGGCGTCACCCCTGCGCTCCAGCACTCGCTTGTCATCGACGGCGGCATCCTGATCACGATGCGCGGCAACCGCTTTCTGCTGCTCTCCCGGCCTGAGCGCGCGCCGGGGCTCTGGAGCACGCTCGCGGAGCGCGCGCGTCCCGCCGGCTACGCCTGCTGGGAATGGCTCACCGTGCGCGCCGGCGTTCCGGTGGTGACGGCGGCGACCCAGGAGGCGTTCGTTCCCCAGATGCTCAACCTCGACGCCCTCGACGCGATCTCCTTCGGCAAGGGCTGCTACACCGGTCAGGAGATCGTCGCCCGCACGCAGTACCTTGGACGGCTCAAGGAGCGCCTCGCGCTCGCGCACGTGGCCGGAGCGTGTCCCGAGCCTGGCGGGCGCCTCTACGCGTCGGCCTTCGGCGACCAGCCCTGCGGGACGATCGTCAATGCCGCCGCCGCTCCCGAAGGCGGGGCGGACCTGCTCGCGGTCGCGCAGAGCGCCGCGATCGCCGGCGAGGCGCTCCGCCTGGACGACGGCCGCGCGCTGGCGCTCCTGCGGCTGCCCTATGCGCTGCCCGCGGGCAACGAGCGGCCGGGTCGCATCGCGTGACGCGTGGCGCCGGTCGAGATCTACTGCTACTACCGCATCGCACCGGAGCAGGCGTGCCGCGCCCGCGAGGCAGTCGCGCGGACTTTCCGGGCCGTCGAGGCGCGATTCGGCGTCATCGGCCGGCTCTACCAGGGCGAGCGCGAGCCGGGGCTCTGGATGGAGGTCTACCAAGGCGTGCGAGAACCGGATCGGCTCGAGGCGATGCTCGCCGAGGAGGCCTCCGCGAGCGGCTTCCCCGGCTTCCTGGCCGCGGGATCGCAACGCCGCGTGGAGCGCTTCGTGGCGGCACCCGGCTGATGTCCCGCAGGGATCCTTTGCGCAGCGGAGCGTAGGCCGATGTGTCTCGCTCTCGCGGCGCTCGATGCGCATCCGCGTTTCTGCGCGGTCATCGCCGCCAATCGCGACGAGTTCCACGCCCGCGATGCCGAGCCGGCGCACTGGTGGCCCGACGGCAGGCTCGCGGGCCGCGATCGCGTCGGGGGCGGCACGTGGTTCGGCGTCGACCGGCGGGGACGCTGGGCACTCGTCACCAATTACCGCGAAGGCATTCCTCGCGATCCCGATGCTCCGTCGCGCGGGATGCTCGTCGCCCGCGCGCTCGGCGATCGGGCGAGCGCGCTCGCCAGCGCGGCGAGCCTCGCGCTCGATGGCTCGCGCTATCACGGCTACAGCCTGCTCGTGGGCGACGAAGGGACAGCCGCCTACACGACGAACCGGGCGAGCGGCGCGCTCGCGCTGCGGTCCGGCGTCGTCGGCTTGTCGAACCATCTTCTCGAGACGCCCTGGCCAAAGGTCGTGCGGTCCAAGTCGCGGATGGACGCGTGGCTCGACTCGGGAAGCGACGACGTCGGCGCGCTGTTCGACCTCCTCGCCGACCGCGCTCAAGCCGACGCCACGGCGCTGCCCTCGACGGGCGTCCCGGTCGACTGGGAGCGGCGCCTGTCGAGCGCGTTCATCGTCGACCCGACGTACGGAACGCGCTGCTCGACGGTGCTGACCATTGGCCGCGACGGCGCGGCCCGGTTCATCGAGAAGAGCTTCGATGCGGCGGGCCGCGAGGCGAGCGAAGCCCGGTTCGACTTCCGGATCAGCCGGTGACCGGGTTCGATACTTCGATCAGGTTGCCGTCCGGATCGCGGAAGTAGACCGAGAGGATCGGGCCGGTCGCGCCCGTGCGCCGCACCGGGCCCTCGATGATCGCCACGCCTTCGGTTTCGAGATGGGCCGCGACTTCGCCAAGCGGCACCGCGGTGAGGAAGCACAGGTCCGCCGAGCCGGGCACGGGGCGGAGCGCCTTGGGCTCGAATTCGCCGCCGTGCGGGTGCAGGTTGATCTTCTGCCGCCCGAAAGCGAGCGCCTTGCGGCCGCCCGCGAACGTCACGGCCTCCATCCCCAGCACGCGGTGATAGAAGCCGAGCGTCGCTTCGACGTCGGCCACCGTCAGCACGAAATGATCCAGCGAATCGATGCGCACGATGGCTCCTTCAGTAGCCCGACAGCGCCAGCTGCGCCGTGCCGTCCCGCACGGCGAGCGCACAGCGTCCGCCGACCGGCAGCGTGAGCTTGTCGCGCCGATGCCCGAACGGCAGCCCGGCGACGATCGGCACGGCGAAGGCGCCGCGGCAGTGCTCGATCATGCGCTCGAGGTCGTAGCCGTTGTCGTTCGCGCCGAGCTCGTAGCCGTTGAACTCGCCCAGAAGGACGGCGCGCTGGCGGGCGAGAATCCCCGCGTAGTGCAGCTGGTAGAGCATGCGCTCGACGCGGTACGGATGCTCGCCGACATCTTCGAGGAACAGAATGCCGCCGTCGATCCGCGGCAGGTGCCGAGTGCCGACGAGATGAGCGACGAGCGAGAGGTTGCCGCCCCAGAGCGTGCCCTGGGCCAGCAGATCCGCCTCGGCGGTCACGGGAAAATGTGCGCGATGCTCGGCGCTGCCGAGCAGGTCCCAGCAGTGCCGGAGCGTGAACTCCGAGGGCGATTTCGCGCCGAAATCGTACGCGGCGAGCGGCCCGGCGAAGCTCGCCATGCCCGTCGCCGCGAGTGCGGCGAGCTGGAAAGCCGTGAAGTCGCTGTGGCCCAGCCAGCGCTTGTTCGCGGCGGCGATGCGCGTGAAGTCCAGCCGCTCGAGGAGCCGCGACCAGCCGTAGCCGCCGCGCACGGCGATCGCCAGCTCGACCCGCGGATCCTCCGTCATGCGCGCGACCGCGGCGAGACGCTCATCGTCGGGCGCCGAGAAGCGCTGCCAGCGGCCCGCGACCGTGGGATCGACGACGACGCGGTGGCCCGCGGCCTCGAAGCGTCGCACCGCGCGCTCCACGGCGGCGGGATCGGTCGCGAAGCCGGCCGGCGCGTAGAGGCCGATCCCCCAGCGACGTCGCATCGCCCTCGTGCCTAGCGGCGCGCCGCGAAGAACGCGGACAACAGCGCGCCGCACTCCGCCGCGAGCAGGCCGCAGACGACCCGCGTGTGATGGTTGAGCCGGGCGTCGGCGAACAGATCGACCACGCTGCCGCAGGCGCCGGTCTTCGGATCGCGCGCGCCGAACGTGAGCCGGCGGACCCGGGCGTGCAGCATCGCCCCCGCGCACATGACGCAGGGCTCGAGCGTCACGTACAGATCGCACTGCGGCAGGCGGTAGTTGCCCAGTGCCGCCGCCGCGTCGCGGAGCGCGGCGATCTCGGCGTGAGCGGTGGGATCGCTCGCCGCGATGGGCGCGTTGCCTCCGCGGCCGACGATCCGCCCGTCGCAGACGACGACCGCTCCCACCGGCACTTCTCCGCGCGCCTGCGCGCCCCGAGCGAGCGCGAGCGCCTCGCGCATCCAGCGCTCCGCGTCGGCGGCACCGACCGCATCGTAGGGCGCCGGCGTCTCGGTGCGCGCGGTCACGGCTCAGGCTTCGGCGGCGGAGCGCTCGTCAGCGACCATCGCGTCGGCCTCGATCTCCACCAGGATCGCCGGATCGATGAGGCGCGAGACCTCGACCATCGCGCACGCGGGACGGATGTCGCGAAACGCCTCGCCGTGCGCCTTGCCGATCGCCTCCCAGTGCGCGATGTCGGCGACGTAGATGCGCGTGCGCACGACGTCGGCGAGCCGCGCGCCGGCCTGGCGAAGAGCGCGCTCGATGTTGGCGATCGCGACCTTCGCCTGCGCGTACGGGTCGCCTTGACCGACGATCCGCCCCGCTGCATCCGTGGCGGTCGTGCCGGACACCCAGATCTGACGGCCGACCCGAACCGCCCGCGAGTAGCCGACGACCGGTTCCCAGACCGTACCCGAGGACACGAGCTCGCGCTTCATATCACTCCCATTCGATCGTCGCCGGGGGCTTGCCCGAGATATCGTAAACCACGCGGTTGATGCCCCGCACCTCGTTGGTGATGCGGTTCGACACGCGGGCGAGAAGCTCGTGCGGCAGCGGCGCCCAGTGCGCGGTCATGAAATCGGTGGTCTGCACGGCGCGCAGCGCCACCGCGTGCTCGTAGGTGCGGCCGTCGCCCATCACGCCGACCGAGCGCACCGGCAGGAACACCGCGAACGCCTGGGCGACCCTGTCGTACCAGCCTTCGCGCCGGAGCTCCTCGATGAATATCGCGTCGGCCCGGCGCAGGAGATCCGCGCGCTCGCGCGTCACCTCGCCCAGGATGCGAACGCCGAGCCCCGGTCCGGGGAAAGGATGCCGGTACACGAGCTCGCGAGGCAGGCCCAGCGAGAGCCCCAGCTCGCGGACCTCGTCCTTGAAGAGCTCGCGCAGCGGTTCGAGCAGCTTCAGGTGCAGCGTCTCGGGCAGCCCGCCCACGTTGTGATGCGACTTGATCGTGTGCGCCTTCTTGGTCTTCGCCGCCGCCGACTCGATCACGTCGGGGTAGATCGTCCCCTGCGCGAGCCACTTCGCCCGCTTCTGCTTCGCCGCTTCGGCCTGGAAGACGTGCACGAACTCGCGGCCGATGATCTTGCGCTTCTGCTCGGGATCCTCGACGCCCTCGAGGGCCGAGAGGAAGCTTGCGCCGGCGTCGACGTGGTCGACGCGCGCGCCGAGATGGCGGGCGAACGTGTCCATCACCTGCCTCGCTTCGTCCTGGCGCAACAGGCCCGTGTCGACGAAGATGCACAGGAGCTGATCGCCGATCGCGCGATGGATGAGCGCGGCGGCCACCGAGGAATCCACCCCGCCGGAAAGGCCGAGGATCACCTCGTCGCCGCCCACCGCCGCGCGAATCCGCTCCACCGCTTCGTCCGCGTAGCCCGGCATCGTCCAGTCGCCGCGGCAACCGCAGATGTCGCGCACGAAGCGCTCGAGGATGACCCGACCCTGCCGCGTGTGCGTCACCTCCGGGTGGAACTGCACGGCATAGAAGCGGCGCGACTCGTCCATCATCCCCGCGATCGGCGTCGCGGCGTTGCTCGCCATCACGGAGAATCCCGGCGGCAGCGCCGTGACCTTGTCGCCGTGGCTCATCCACACATCGAGCAGGCCGTGTCCCGCAGCGTTGCCGCGGTCCTGGATGCCGGAGAGGAGCTTTCCGTGCCCCTGGGCGCGCACCTCCGCGTAGCCGAACTCGCGGGTCAGCCCGTTCTCGACGCCGCCGCCGAGCTGCGCCGCCATCGTCTGCATGCCGTAGCAGATGCCGAGCACCGGCGCGCCGGCCCGCCACGTGGCGTCCGGGGCGCGCGGCGTATCGCCTTCGGTGACGCTCTCCGGGCCGCCCGACAGGATGATGCCCGCCGGCGCGAAATCGCGGACGAACGCGTCGCCCACGTCGAAGGGTTGGATCTCGCAGTACACGTGCAGCTCGCGCACCCGCCGGGCGATGAGCTGGGTGTACTGGGCGCCGAAATCGAGGATCAGGATCCGGCAGTGCATGGCTCGGGACCTCAGGCTGCGCGGGGCAGGTTCCGGTACGCGAAGTGCCGCCGCGCGAGGAACAGCGCGACCGCCTGCAGGATCGCCGACAGGTAGAAGGTCGTCCCCACCCGCCAGTCCGACGGCGGAAGCTGCGCCACCTGCGCGAGCAGCGGCGCGCCGATCGCCGGCGCCACGACGAACATGATGCTGTTGATCGAATTGAGCGCGCCCATGGTGACGCCCTGCTCGCTCGGCCCGACCGCGTTGGACACGACCGACTGCAGCGCCGGTCCCGCTGCGAAGGAAAGGAAGTTGCCGACGATGATCGCGTACATCATCCAGCCGTGCTGGGCGAGGCCGTAGAGCAGGTAGGCGATCGCGCCCACCGCGAGGCCGGTCATGGCGAGCTTCACCTCGCCGTAGCGCTTGAGCAGCCGGCCCAGCAGGGCCCCCTGCACCACGGTCGCGACCAGGCCGACGCAGAACAGCGCGAAGCCGTTGTCGCGCGTGTCCCAGCCGAAGCGGAAGTTGGTGTAGAGCACCCAGGTCACCTGCAGGATGAGCTGCGCGAGCACGACCAGAGCGAACACGATGACCAGGCTCCCGATCTCGCGGTGGCGCACCAGCGCGGAGAGCGCGGCGAGCGGGTTGGCGCGAGCGATCGAGAACGCGCGCCGCCGCTCGACCGGCAGCGACTCCGGCACGAGGAAGTAGCCGTAGGTGGCGTTGGCGAGCGAGAGCGCCGCGGCGGCGTAGAACGGCAGCCGCAGGCTGACCGCGCCGAGCAGTCCTCCGATCATCGGGCCGAAGATGAAGCCCAGCCCGAAGGCCGCCCCGATCAGGCCGAAGGCCGCCGCGCGCCGCTCCGGGGCGGAGACGTCGGAGGCGTAGGCGTTGGCCACCGTGAAGCTCGCGCCCGCCGTTCCGCCGAGCACCCGCGCGACGAACATCCAGCCGAGCGAGGGCGCCAGGGCGAGGAGCAGGAAGTGCGCCCCGAGACCGAGCAGCGACCAGAGCAGCAGCGGGCGGCGCCCGAAGCGGTCGGACAGCGCGCCCAGGAGCGGCGCGCAGAAGAACTGCATCACGCCGTAGGTGATAACCAGCGCCCCGTACCAGTACGACTGCAGCTCGCGGCTCGCGGTGAACTCGCCGACGAGCAGCGGCAGCACCGGCAGCGCGATGCCGATGCCGAGCACGTCGATGAACACGACCACGAAGATGAACGGCATCGCGGCCCGCCGGCCGCGGCGTGCGGGCTCAGCCACGGAGGCCCGCGGAGGCGAGGGACGCGACCGGCCTGCTACTCGACACGGTAGTTCGGTGCTTCCTTGGTGATCTGCACGTCGTGCACGTGCGATTCGCGGATGCCCGCGGAAGTGATCTCGATGAACTCGGCGCGCGTGCGCATCGCCTCGATGGTCGGGCAGCCGCAATAGCCCATCGCGGCGCGCACGCCGCCCATCAGCTGGTGGATCACCGCCGAGAGCGGCCCCTTGTAAGGCACGCGGCCCTCGATGCCCTCCGGGACGAGCTTCTCGGGCGCGTCCTCGCCTTCGGTGTCCTGGAAGTAGCGGTCGGCCGATCCTTCCTGCATGGCGCCGAGCGAGCCCATGCCACGGTAGCTCTTGTAAGAGCGGCCCTGGTAGAGCTCGGTCTCCCCGGGCGATTCCTCCGTCCCGGCGAAAAGGCTGCCCAGCATCACGCAGGACGCCCCGGCGGCGATCGCCTTGGCGATGTCTCCGGAATAGCGGATGCCTCCGTCGGCGATGATCGGAACGTCGAGATTGGCCACGCCCTCGCGCGCGTTCTGTACCGCGGAGATCTGCGGCACGCCGACGCCGGCGACGATGCGCGTCGTGCAGATCGAGCCCGGGCCGATGCCGACCTTGATCGCGTCCGCCCCGTGATCGACGAGGGCCCGCGCGCCCACGGAGGTCGCGACGTTCCCGCCGATCACCGGCAGCTGCGGATAGCGCTTCTTGATCTGGCTTATGCGGTCGAGCACGCCCTGAGAGTGACCGTGCGAGGTGTCGACCACGATGACGTCGACGCCCGCCGCGACCAGCGCCTCGATGCGCTCCTCGCTGTCGCCGGCGGTGCCGACCGCGGCGCCGACCCGCAGGCGCCCGAAGTCGTCCTTGCAGGCGAGCGGATGCTCGGTCGACTTCAGGATGTCCTTGACGGTGATGAGGCCCTTCAGCTCGAAGCGATCGTTCACGACCAGCACGCGCTCCAGGCGATGCCGGTGCATCAGCTCCTTCGCCTCCTCGAGCTCGGTGCCCTCGGGCACGGTGACCAGCCGGTTGCCCTTGGTCATGATGTTCGCCACCGGCTGATCGAGATTGGTCTCGAAGCGCAGGTCCCGGTTGGTCACGATGCCCACGACCTTGCCGCCGTCGACCACCGGCAGTCCCGAGATGCGATGCGCCTGCGTGAGCGCGAGCACCTCGCGCACCGACATGGTCGGCGGAATCGTGATCGGCTCCTTCACCACGCCGCTCTCGAATCGCTTCACGCGGGCGACCTCCGCCGCCTGCGCCTTGGGCGACATGTTCTTGTGCACGACCCCCAGGCCGCCTTCCTGGGCGATCGCGATGGCGAGCCCGGCTTCGGTGACGGTGTCCATCGCCGCCGAAAGCAGTGGAATGTTGAGCGTGATCGTGCGCGTGAGCCGCGTCTGGAGGTTGACGTCGCGCGGGACGACGGAGGAATGGGCGGGGAGAAGCAGGACGTCGTCGAAAGTCAGCGCCTTCTGGACGACACGCATGGTGTTGTTTCTCCTATGCGCAAAAGCGGATTATACGCGGCTCCCCGGGACCGGTAAACGTTTGTCGAGCACAATGCGCGCAGTGCACGCTGGTTTGACGCGCTTCACCGGTTTGCATTACCGTAGTCGTCATCGGGTCTAGGGACATCCGACATGAACCGCAGAACCGCTCTTGCCGTCGTGCTCTGCGCTTTCGCATTCGCCGCCTTCCCGGCCGCCGCCGCAATGTACAAGTGGACCGACGAGAACGGCCGCACGGTCTACGGCGATACACCGCCGGCCGGCGTGAAAGCGGAGAGGATCAACGCCGCGCTGCCGCCGGCGGATCCGAATGCCGTTCGCGACATGGCCAGCAAGGATGCGCAGATCAACGCGCGCCAGCGCGCTCGCGCGGAAGACGATGCGAAGGCGGAGAAGGCGCAGGCCGACGCGAAAGCGAAGCTGGACCGCTGCGCGCAGCTGCGCGGCAACATCCAGACCATGCGCTCCGATGTCGCGGTCTACCGCTTCAACGACAAAGGCGAGAAGGTCTACCTCGAGGCCGCCGACCGGCAGAAGAGCATCACCGACTCGGAAAACCTGCTGCGCAGCCTGAACTGCGACGCCGCCCCGGCGAGCTGAGCCCTAGCGCCTGCGCTGGGGACGCTGCGGCGGATTCGCGCCCGGCGGCGGCTGTTGCTGCGACAGGTCGGCTTCGATCGCGGCGTCGTTGATCTTGATGTCCGCCTTCGCCCGTAGACCCGCCACGTACTCGGCGACGAGCTCGCGTCCGAGCTGATCGCCGATGCGGCCGGCGAAGGCGTTGACCTTGGCCGCATCGGGTGGCGGCGGCGCGATAATCCGCTGCACCCGATACAGCGAGTAGCCGCCCCGCTCGTTGGTCGCTCCCGTGTAGGCCGGCAGCTTCGATGCGTCGACCTGGAAGATTGCCGCCAGCGCCCCCGCCGGAACCCCGGGACGCGGCTGGCTGCGCGCCACCGTGACCGGCTTGCCGAACGCGACGTCGACTTCCTTGCCCTGCTGCAGCTGCTCGAGCTTCGCCTTTCCCGCCGCCTGCGCGCGCTCGCCTGCGGCTTTCTGCTCGAGCTGGCGCCGGATCTCGGCCTTCACCTCGTCGAACGGCCGCGGGGCCGCGGGCTTGTACTCGACGACGCGCGCCGCCATGAGCGTGTTCGGCGCGACTTCGATCGCGTCGGTGTTGCGCTTGGCCTGCAGCGAGTCCGGGCTGAAAACCGCCTGCACGAATTTCTGGTTGTTCTGCGCGAGAGCGAGCACCTGCGCGCGGGAGAGCAGCGGCGTGGACTCGACCTTGAGGTCGAGCGCCTTGGCAACCGGCGCCAGCGAGTCCGCCTGTTCGTAGACCAGGTTCTGCATCTGGTCCGCGGCGTCGGCGAACTTGGCGCTCGCCCGCTGGCGCTTGAGATCCTGCTCGATCTGCGCCTTGACCTCGTCGAAGCTCTGCATCTTCGCGGGGCGCACTTCGGTGAGCTTGATGACGTGCCAGCCGAAGTTGGTCTTGATCGGTTCGGAGACCTCGCCGGCCTTCATCGAGAAGACCGCGTCCTCGAAGGGCTTGACCATCGAGCCGTCGCGGGAGAAGAAGCCAAGGTCGCCGCCTTGCGACGCCGAGCCCGGATCCTGGGAGTATTTCTTGGCGAGCTCGGCGAACTGGGCAGGGCTCTTCCTCGCTTCCGCGGCGATCTCCTCCGCCTTCTTCTTCGCGGCGTCCTGCTCGGCGGCGGTCGCGTCGGGCTTCACCGCGATCAGGATGTGCGAGGCCTGGCGCTCCTCGGGCTTGCCGTAGTTCCTGGGGTTAGCGTCGTACTGCTTGCGCACGTCCGCCGGGTCGACCGTGACCTCGGCCGCCAGCGCATCGGGGGTCAGCTTGACGTAGTCGAGCTTCACCTCCTCGGGCGTCTGGAAGGCGCCCTGATTGCCGTCGTAGTACTGCTTCACCTCGGCGTCGTCGATCTTCACTTCCTTCAGGAAGGGGTCGACGTCGACGGTGGCGATCGCCACCTCGCGCTGCTGCTCGAGCAGGTCGAGATAGCGCTCGACGTTGCTGCGGGCCACGATCGAGCCCCCGACGATGGGCTCCTGCAGCGGCGCCAGCACGAGGTCGCGCCGGAGCTCCTCGGCGAACTGGGCCGGGGTCCGGCGCGGATTCTGCATGTCGAGCAGCTGCTCGTAGCGGCTCTGCGAGAACTTGCCGTTCTCCTGAAAGGCGGGGATGTCGGCGATGAACGAACGGAGCTGATCGTCGGAGACCGTCAGCCGGTCGCGCCGCGCCTCCCGGCGCAGCAGCTTCTGCCCGATCATCTGCTCGAGCACCGAGTAGCGCATCTCGGGGGTGTCGAATGTGGCCGGGTCGAAGTTCGCGCCCAGCGCCTGGCGCATGCGCTCCTGCTGCTGGCGCAGGCCGTCCTGGAACTCCTCCCGCGTGACCTTTTCGCCGGCGACGCTCGCTACTTCGCCGGCGGCCCCGCTCGAGTTGCGGAAGTAGTAGTCGACGCCGAAGAACGCGAACGGCAGCGAGATGAGCGCGAGGACGAGCTGGACGAGGCGCTTGCGCCGATAGATGAAGTCGTACATGAATCAGTCGCCGCGATCAAAAAGGGCGAACTCGCGTTCGCCCTTCGGTTCAGGTTTCTGGCGGAGTGGACGGGACTCGAACCCGCGACCCCCGGCGTGACAGGCCGGTATTCTAACCAACTGAACTACCACTCCGGAATCCGCATCGCTTCAATTGGTGGGTGCTGAGAGGGTCGAACTCCCGACATTCGCCTTGTAAGGGCGACGCTCTACCGCTGAGCTAAGCACCCGCCGCGCTGCCCGCGCCTCCGGGTGCCGTCGTTCGCTCGAGACCCGCTCCCGCGCCGCAGGCCGCGATCAATGCGCGCGAAACAGGCTAGTTTACCGATTCCTTGAGTGCTTTGCCAGCCCGGAACTTCGGCACTCGGGCAGCCTTGATCTTGATCGCCGCGCCCGTCCGGGGATTGCGGCCCTGGCGAGCGGTCCGCTTGCCCACGTAGAACGAGCCGAAGCCGACCAGCGTGACGATGTCGCCCTTCTTGAGCGAGCCCCGGATCGAATTCACCGTCGCGTCCAGCGCCCGTCCCGCTGCCGCTTTCGATATGTCGGCATGCTTCGCGATCGCATCGATCAGCTCTGACTTGTTCACGGGGTCCCCTTTTCGAATCGAGTATTTGGACGAATGCCAGCGAGGAGAAACGAAAATGCGAGGCGAACGTGCTTTATAGCAATCGCGAAAACGTCGTGTCAAGGAAAAGAAAATCGCCGCGGCTTTCGAGGCCGCGGCGACCGTTGCGACGCGCGAGGACGCGCTTTTTTGGTACGACTAATGCTTCATTACGACCGTGGGTTCCTCGACCGGCGCAGCCGGGACCGCGGGCCTCTCCGCCGCAGCTTCCGCGAGCGGCGTGGGCTGGCGCTCCAGCGCCTGGTCGAGAACCTGCTCGATCCAGCGCACCGGATGGATCTCGAGGCGGTTCTTGATGTCGTCGGGAATCTCGGTGAGATCCTTCACGTTCTCCTCGGGGATCAGCACGCGCTTGATGCCGCCGCGGCCGGCGGCGAGCAGCTTCTCCTTCAAGCCCCCGATCGGCAGCACTTCGCCGCGCAGCGTGATCTCGCCGGTCATCGCGATGTCCGCTCGCACCGGAATGCCCGTGAGCACCGACACCATCGCGGTGCCGATCGCGATGCCGGCACTGGGGCCGTCCTTGGGCGTCGCCCCCTCGGGCAGGTGAACGTGGAGGTCGGTCTTCTGGTAGAAGTCCGCCGCGATCCCGAGTTGCGCGCTGCGGTGGCGCACCACCGAGAGCGCCGCCTGGATCGACTCCTGCATGACATCGCCCAGCTTGCCGGTGGTGGTGGTCTTGCCCTTGCCCGGGAGCGACACCGCTTCGATGGTGAGCAGATCGCCGCCCACCTCGGTCCACGCAAGGCCGGTGACCTGGCCCACTTGGCTCTTCTTCTCTGCGATGCCGTAGCTGAACTTGCGCACGCCCAGGTACTTGTCGAGGTTCTTGGCGCTGACGTCGACCGGTCCCTTGGCCGCGCGCGGCTTGCCTTCGCTCGCCTTGAGCAGGAGGCTCTTCACGACCTTGCGGCAGATCTTGGAGATGTCGCGCTCGAGCGCGCGCACCCCCGCCTCGCGCGTGTAGTAGCGGGTGATGTCGCGCAGCGCGGAATCCGCGATGTGCAGCTCGTTCTCCTTGATGCCGTTGTGCTTCATCTGCTTGGGCACGAGGTAGTGCCGGGCGATCGCGATCTTCTCGTCCTCGGTATACCCCGATAGCCGGATCACCTCCATGCGGTCCAGGAGCGGCGGCGGGATGTTGAGCGTGTTCGCCGTCGCGACGAACATCACGTCCGAGAGGTCGTACTCGACCTCGACGTAGTGGTCGACGAAGGTGTTGTTCTGCTCCGGATCGAGCACCTCAAGCAGGGCCGACGACGGGTCGCCGCGGAAATCCATGCCCATCTTGTCGACCTCGTCGAGCAGGAACAGGGGATTGCGCACCGCGACCTTCGTCATGTTCTGCAGGATCTTGCCCGGCATCGAGCCGATGTAGGTCCGGCGGTGGCCGCGGATCTCGGCCTCGTCGCGCACGCCGCCAACCGACATCCGCACGAACTTGCGGTTGGTCGCCCGCGCGATCGACTGGCCGAGTGAGGTCTTGCCCACGCCCGGGGCGCCGACGAGGCACAGGATCGGCGCCTTGAGCCGGTCGACGCGCTGCTGCACCGCCAGGTACTCGACGATGCGCTCCTTCACCTTCTCGAGCCCGTAGTGATCGGCGTCGAGCACCTTGACCGCGTTGCTCAAGTCCTTGTTGATCTTGCTCTTCTTCTTCCACGGCAGCCCGAGAAGCGTATCGATGTAGTTGCGCACGACCGTCGCTTCCGCCGACATCGGCGACATCATGCGCAGCTTCTTCAGCTCGGCGAGCGCCTTGTTCTCGGCTTCCTTCGACATCTTGGCGGCCTTGATCTTCTTCTCCGTCTCGTCGAGATCCGCCGACTCGTCGCCTTCGCCCAGCTCCTTCTGGATCGCCTTGACCTGTTCGTTCAGGTAGTACTCGCGCTGACTCTTCTCCATCTGCCGCTTCACGCGGCCGCGGATGCGCTTCTCGACCTGGAGGATGTCGACCTCGCCTTCGAGCAGCCCGAGGAGGTGCTCGAGGCGCTTGCCGACGTCCTGCATCTCGAGGATCTCCTGCTTCTGCTCGAGCTTGAGCGGCAGGTGCGCGGCGATCGCATCGGCCAGGCGCCCGCCGTCGTCGATGCCGGACATCGAGGTCAGGATCTCGGGCGGAATCTTCTTGTTGAGCTTCACGTACTGGTCGAACTGCGACAGCAGCGCGCGGCGCATCGCCTCGATCTCGTGCGTGGCACCCTCGCCGCCCGGCAGCAGCATCGCCTGCGCCTTGAGGTACTCGCCCGACTCGTCGATCGTCTCGATCTGCGCCCGCTGCGTGCCTTCGACCAGTACCTTCACGGTGCCGTCGGGGAGCTTGAGCATCTGCAGGACCGTGGCGACGCTGCCCACGGCGTAGAGATCGCTCGCGGCAGGGTCGTCCTTGGCGGCGGACTTCTGTGCCACCAGCAGGATGAACTTGGAGTGCTCCATCGCGACGTCCAGCGCCTTGATCGACTTCGGACGGCCGACGAAGAGCGGGATCACCATGTGGGGAAACACGACCACGTCGCGCAGCGGCAGCAGCGGGAAGGTCGTCTGGGCGGTGGAGCGGGTTTCGAGTTCAGTGGCCATGGAGGCTCGCTATTCGTGTCAGGTAAGAGTCCCGTGAGTTGGACATGGGGGCACCGCCCGGCGGTTCAAGCCGGGACTGGCGCCTTTCCCCTCCCGGTGAGTCAGGAATGCGCCGCAGCCACTTTGGGCTGTTCGGCGAACATCAGCAGCGGCTTGCCGTCGTTGGCGATGGTCGCTTCGTCGACGATGACACGCGAGAGGTTCACGTGCGACGGCAGGTCGTACATCACATCGAGCAGCGTCTGCTCCAGGATCGAGCGCAGGCCCCGGGCCCCGGTCTTGCGGGCGAGCGCGCGGCTCGCGATCGCCTGGAGCGCGGGCTCGCGGATCTCCAGCTCGACCCCTTCCATCCTGAACATCTTCTGGTATTGCTTGATCAGCGCGTTCTTCGGCTCGATCAGGATCTGGATCAAGGCCGCCTCGTCGAGCTCCTCGAGCGTCGCCACCACGGGCAGCCGGCCGACGAACTCGGGGATCAGGCCGAACTTGATCAGGTCCTCCGGCTCGGTCTCCCGCAGGAGGATGCTGATGTCCTTGCGGTCGTCCGGGCTCGCCACTTCGGCGCCGAAGCCGATGCCGGTCTTCGCGGTGCGCTGGCGGATGATCTTCTCCAGGCCGTCGAACGCGCCGCCGCAGACGAACAGGATGTTGGTCGTGTCGACCTGGACGAACTCCTGGTTCGGGTGCTTGCGGCCGCCCTGCGGCGGCACGGAGGCGATCGTGCCTTCGATAAGCTTCAACAGCGCCTGCTGCACGCCTTCGCCCGAGACGTCGCGGGTGATCGAGGGGTTGTCGCTCTTGCGCGAGATCTTGTCGATCTCGTCGATGTAGACGATGCCGCGCTGCGCCTTCTCGATGTCGTAATCGCACTTCTGCAGGAGCTTCTGGATGATGTTCTCTACATCTTCGCCGACGTAGCCCGCTTCGGTAAGCGTTGTGGCGTCGGCGATGACGAACGGCACGTCGAGCAGCCGCGCCAGCGTCTGAGCGAGGAGCGTCTTCCCGGAGCCGGTCGGGCCGATGAGCAGGATGTTGCTCTTGGCGAGCTCGACGTCGTCTTCCTTGACCGCCGTGTCCAGCCGCTTGTAGTGGTTGTAGACCGCAACTGCGAGGATCTTCTTGGCGAGGTCCTGGCCGATGACGTACTGGTCCAGGATCTTGCGGATCTCGTGCGGGGTGGGCAGCTTGTTCTTGTCCGCCCGGGACGTATCCGCGGTCGCGCCCTCCTCGCGGATGATGTCGTTGCAGAGCTCGATGCACTCGTCGCAGATGAACACCGACGGGCCGGCGATGAGCTTCCTCACCTCATGCTGGCTCTTGCCGCAGAAGGAACAGTACAAAAGCTTGTCGCCGGACGCCTTGTCGGCCATTCACCTGCCTCTGGAAACCCCCCGGCCGGGGGTCTCAGCACACTTTACAGAACTCAAGCCCTGGTCCGCAAGACTTTATCGATCAGGCCGTACTCCAGCGCCTCGTCGGGCGTGAGGAAGTTGTCGCGGTCGGTATCGCGCTCGATCTGGGCGATCGGCTTGCCGGTATGCTGCGCAAACAGCCGGTTGAGCCGCTCCCGCAGCGAAAGTATGTACTTGGCGTGGATCGCCACATCGGAGGCCTGCCCCTGGAAGCCGCCGAGCGGCTGGTGGATCATCACCGTGGAATTGGGCAGCGCGAAGCGCTTGCCCTTGGCGCCCGCGGCGAGCAGGAACGCGCCCATGCTCGCCGCCATCCCGACGCACAGGGTCGAGATGTCCGGCTTGATGAACTGCATGGTGTCGTAGATCGCCAGCCCGGCCGGAATCGAGCCGCCCGGCGAGTTGATGTAGAAGTTGATGTCCTTGTCGGGGTTCTCGCTCTCCAGAAACAGCATCTGCGCGACGACGAGGTTGGCGGTGCCCTCGTCCACCGGCCCGACGAGGAAGACGACCCGCTCCTTGAGCAGCCGCGAGTAGATGTCGTAGGCGCGCTCGCCGCGACCGCTCTGCTCGATCACCATCGGGATCAGGCCCAGCCCCTTGGGTTCGTCTACCGTGCGCTTGCTCATCGTTCGCTCTTCCAGGTTGAAAGCTTGCTCGTCGGTCAGGAGGCCGTCTGCGGCTCCATCAGCGCTTCGAAGCGCGTCGGCTGATCCTCCACCTTCGCCCGCTGCAGTGTCCAGTCGATGACGTTGCGTTCGACTGCCCGGACCTCGTATTCGTTCAGGCGCGAGGGATCCTCGTAGTGCCAGCGGATCACGGCGTCGGGCTGCTCGAAGCTCTGCGCGGCCTCCTCGACGAGCGAGCGGATCTGCTCGGGCCGCGCCTGCAGCGCGTTGCGGTGAACCAGCTCGTTCAGGACTAGGCTCAACGCCACGCGGTCCTCGGCCTGCGTGCGGAACATGTCAGGGGTGAGCTCGAGCTCCTCGGTCTTCACGCCGCGCGCCTTGAGCTCGGCGGCCGTGCGGTCGCGCAGGGCGTGCGCCTCGATCTCGACGAGCGACTTGGGCACGACGAGCTGGCTGGTCGAGCGCAGCGCCTTCATCACCTGCTCCTTGAGGATGCCCTCGACCTTGCGCTTGAGCTCGACCGACAGGTTGGCCGCGATCTCCGAGCGCAGCTCCGGGAGACTGCCGCTGGCGATGCCGAAATTCCTGGCGAACTCGGCGTCGACGTCCGGCAGCTGGGGCTCGGCCAGCGACTTCAGCGTCATCACGAAATGCGCCTGCTTCCCCGCGACTTCCTTGCCGTGGTAGTCGGCGGGAAACGTGAGGTCGAACTCCCGGGTCTCGCCCGGGCTCATGCCGGTGAGCGCGGCCTCGAAGCCCGGCAGCATCTTGCCTTCGCCGAGCGTGATCGTGAACTCGCGCGCCTGGCCGCCGGGGAACTCGACGCCGTCGATCGTGCCCGTGAAGTCGACCAGAGCCCGATCGTCGGCTTGCGCCGCGCGCGAAACCGGCTCGTAGCGGGCGCGCTGCTTGCGCAGGATCTCGATGGTGTTGTCGACGTCGGCGGAGCCGACCTCCGCCACGGGCCGGATGATCGTCACCGCGGACAGCTCGCCGAGCGTGATCTCCGGATAGACCTCGAACACCGCCGAGTAGCCGAACTCGTCCTCGCCGACGTCCGGCCGGGGCTCGATGCGCGGGTAGCCCGCGACGCGCAGGTTCTGCGTACGCAGCGCGTCGCTGAGGCTCGACTGGACCGTGTCGGAGATCACGTCGGAGCGCACTTTCGGCCCGTACTGCTGCGCCACCATCTTGAGGGGCACCTTGCCCGGCCGGAATCCCGGCACCTTCGCCGTCTTGGCGAGCTCCGCGAGGCGCTTCTGTACCTCGTCCTCGATCTGCGCCTTCGGCAGCGCGACGTGGAGCCGCCGCTCGAGCTGTCCCAATGTCTCCAGGGTCGTTTGCATGCGTTCGGATTCCTTGCTATGGTGGGTCGCCGCCCCGCCGGCCGAGGGTGGAAGTCGAGTTGACGCGGGGCGTTGGTGCGAAAGGAGAGACTCGAACTCTCACGCCTTTCGGCTCCGGCTCCTAAGGCCGGTGCGTCTACCAATTCCGCCACTTTCGCTGCCCGTCCGTCAAACAGCTAAGTATAGCCCAAGGGGCGAGACCGCGCCACGCGAAGCGTCGCTGGGGAAAGCCGGCGGCACGCACGCCGGCACCCGCGAAGCTTTGCAGCCCGCGCGCGGCCCGCGCGACGGTCTCCCGCCATCGCCTTTGAAGCCGAAATCTGGCGCGCCGGCGTTTCCCGCCGATTACGCGAGGTCTCTCCCGGCGGGAAGCGCGCCGTGAGCCCCGACGACTACTGCGGCGGCAAGGCCGCGCCCGTCGGCTCCAGCCTGTACTATGCGGTCCAGGTCCTGCGGCCGCCGCGGCGTCGCGCAGTGATCGCGGTGCACGCGCTCTGCCGCGAGCTCGCCGACGTCGTCCGGGAGATCGCCGATCCGGGGGTGGCGGACCTGAAGCTCGGCTGGTGGCGCGCGGAAATCGAGGCGGCCTTTGCCGGCCGTCCCCAGCATCCGGTCGCCCAGGCGCTCGCGCCCGTCGTCGCGAGCTTCGAACTGTCGCGAGAGCGCTTCGACGCCCTCGTCGACGCGGCGGCCGCCGACTTCGACCAGCGCAGCTATCCCGACTTCGGCTCGCTCGAGCGCCATTGCCTGAGCCTCGCCGGAGGCCTCTGGAGTCTTTCGGCCGACATCATGGGCTGCAGCGAGTCCGCGACGCGCGGCTACGCGCTCGAGCTCGGCGTGGCCCTGCGGCTGGTCGCGATCATCCGCGACCTGGGCGCGGATACCCGCCGTGGCCGCGTCTACGTGCCTCAGGACGAGCTCGCGCGGTTCGGCGTCGACGCACGCGAGCTCCTGCGGGCGCAGCTTCCGCCCGGCTTCACCGCGCTCATGCAGCACCAGGCGGCCCGGGCGCGCAGCCGCGGCGCGGGCGCGCTCGCGCGGCTGCCGCGAGCCGACCGGCGCGCGCAGCGGACCGGCATCATCATGGCCGCCATCGGCGAGGCGCTGCTCGAGGAGATCGAGCGGGACGGCTTCCGCGTGCTCGATCGCCGGATCGGGCTCACGCCCGCGGCGAAGGCGTGGATAGCGTGGAAGAAGTCATGGATCCGCTGACGCCGGGCGCGCCTTAGAGCGCCCGGGCGCGGTCGCGCAGCACGAACTTCTGGACCTTCCCGGTCGAGGTCTTGGGCAGCGGGCCGAAGACGATCGTCCGCGGCAGCTTGAAGTGGGCGAGGCGCGAGCGGCACCAGGCGATGATGTCGTCGGCAGAGAGCTCCGGGGCTCCAGGCTTGAGCGTGACGAACGCGCACGGCGATTCGCCCCAGCGCGCATCGGGGCGCCCGACCACCGCCGCCTCCATGACCTGCGGATGCCGGTAGAGACATTCCTCGATCTCGAGCGAGCTGATGTTCTCGCCCCCCGAGATGATGATGTCCTTGGCGCGATCCTTGATCTCGATGTAGTTGTCGGGATGCCAGACAGCGAGGTCGCCGGTGTGGAACCAGCCGCCCCGAAACGCCGCCGACGTCGCGCTGGCATTGTCCAGGTAGCCCTTCATCACCGTGTTGCCGCGGAGCAGGATCTCGCCGACCGTCGTCCCGTCGCGCGGCACCGCCGCGAGCGTCTCCGGGTCGGCGACACGGCAGGCGGCGAGAGCCGGCATCGCCACGCCCTGGCGCGCCATCAGGCGGGCGCGCTCGTCGAGCGCGAGGTCGTCCCAGGGTTCCTGCGGCGCGCACAGCGTCGCCGGCCCGTACGACTCGGTCAGGCCGTACAGATGCGTCACGCGAAAGCCCATCTTCTCCATCGCCTCGATGACCGCGGACGGCGGGGCCGCCCCGCCGGTGGCCACCTCCACCCTGTGCTCGAAGGCGAGCTTCGCCTCCGCCGGCGCGTGCACGAGCATGTTGAGCACGATCGGCGCGCCGCAGAGATGCGTCACGCGGTGATCGCGGATCGCGGCGAACACTCTCGCCGGGTCCACGCGCCGCAGGCAGACGTGCGTTCCGCCCGCCGCGGTCACCGCCCAGGTGTAGGTCCAGCCATTGCAGTGGAACATCGGCAGCGTCCACAGATAGACACTGCCGGCGTCCAAGCCGAAGGCGAGCGCGTTGGCGAGCGCGTTGAGGTATGCGCCGCGATGGTGGTAGACGACGCCCTTGGGGTCGCCGGTCGTACCCGAGGTGTAGAGCAGCGACGCCGAATCCCATTCGTCGTCGGGACCCGGCCACGCAAACGCCGGATCGCCCGCCGCGAGCAGCGCTTCGTAGCTGAGGCTCCCCAGCGCCTTCCCCCGCGGACCCTCCGGATCGTCGATGTCGACCACCGGCAGCTCGCGGCCCAGCTCCTCGAGCGCGCGCTCGACCGTCGGCGCGAACTCAGCGTCGGTGAGCAGCAGCTTCGCTCCGCCGTGATCGAGACAGAAGGCGATCGTCTTCGCATCGAGTCGGTAGTTGAGCGCGTTCAGGATCGCGCCGAGCGCCGGCACGCCGTAGTGAGCCTCGAGCAGCGCGGGAACGTTCGGCGCCATGACCGCCACCGTGTCGCCGCGCCCGATGCCGCGACGCGCGAGCGCCGAGGCGAGCCGCCGGCACCGCGCCTCGAGCTCACGGTAGCTGTAGGCGAGCGCGCCGTGACGCACCGCGACCCTGTCGGGCCAGACGAGCGCGGCGCGCTCGAGGAACTGCACGGGCGAGAGCGGAACGTAGTTCGCCCGATTCTTGCCCAGCGATGCGTCGGCACGCGCCATGCGATCGCGTCAGGACGCCGGCGCGCCGGCCCCGGGGCCGAGCGCGCGCTGCATGAGCACGACGTCGAGCCAGCGCGAGAACTTGTTGCCCACCTTGTCGAGCACGCCAACGCGCCGGAACCCGAGCGCGGCGTGCACGCCGATCGAGGCGGCGTTTTCCGCGTCGCCGATCACGGCGATCATCTGCCGCGCGCCGGCATGGGTCGCCGCCTCGATCAGCTCCCCGAGCAGCACGCGCCCGATGCCGCGCCCGCAGGCATCCGCGCGCACGTATACCGAGTCCTCGACCGTGAAGCGATACGCCGGACGCGGCCGATAAGGACCTGCGTAGGCGTAGCCGATCACCTCGCCGGCCGAGACGGCGACGAGGTACGGCAGGCCGCGGTCGGTCACGTCGCGCCAGCGCCGCTCCATCTCGCCCGTGTCGGGAGGGTCGAGCTCGAAGCTCGCGGTGCCGTGACGCACGTGATGCGCGTAGATCGCGGCGGTCGCCGGCGCATCTACGGCGCTCGCGGCGCGCAGCGACACGCCGGGAGGCAGCGCCCTCATCCGCGCGGCCGCGCAGCGCGCGCGCTGCCGGGCCGGTCGCGCAGCAGCCGCTGCTGCTCCCGCTTCCATTCCCGCTCCTTGAGCGTGGCGCGCTTGTCGTACTGCTTCTTCCCGCGCGCGAGCCCGATCTCGAGCTTCACGCGTCCCTTGCTGTAGTGCAGATCGAGCGGCGTCAGCGTGTAGCCGGCACGCTCGACCTTGCCGATCAGGCGGTTGATCTCGGGACGGTGCAGCAGGAGCTTGCGCGTGCGCGTCGGGTCGGGCCGGATGTGCGTCGACGCGGTCGGCAGCGGCGTGACGTGCGCGCCGAGGAGCACGATCTCGCCGCCCTTCACCACGACGTAGGCTTCCTTCAGCTGCGCGCGTCCTGCGCGGATCGCCTTGACCTCCCAGCCTTGGAGCGCGAGACCGGCTTCGAGTCTCTCCTCGACGAAATAGTCGTGATAGGCTTTTTTGTTTTCGACGATGCTCATTGCGCTCGCAAGCGGTGACGCGGAAGCTATTGTAGCAATGGCCAGCGTGCACAAGTCGGTGCTCGTCCCTTACGGCGCGGAGCAGATGCTGGAGCTCGTCGAGCGGATCGAGGACTATCCGCAATTCCTGCCCTGGTGCAGCGGAGCCGCGATTCTCGAGCGCAGCGCCGGCGAGACGGTCGCCCGTCTCGACATCGACTACCGCGGGGTGCGGGCGCACTTCACCACCACCAACCGCATCGAGCGCCCCGAGCGCATCCTGATCGCGCTGCGCTCGGGTCCGTTCCGCCGCCTCGATGGGACGTGGCTGTTCACGGCGCTCGGCGTGAGCGGCAGCAAGGTCGAGCTCGCGCTTGGCTACGAGTTCGCGACCGGCGTGCTGGAGCGCCTCATCGGCCCGGTCTTCGGCCACATCGCCCGGACCTTCGTCGACGCCTTCGTGCAGCGCGCGGAAGCGCTCCACGGCGCGTTGCCCGATCGGACCGGCCGGTGAGCGCGATCACGGTGACTGTCGTGTTCGCGCTGCCGGAGCGCGCGACCGAGGTCGAACTGCGGCTCGCGGCGGGCGCGACCGTCGCCGACGCCCTCGCGGAATCGCGCCTGGCCGCACTGCATCCGGAGCTGGATCTCTCGAGCTCGCCCGTCGGCATCTTCGGGCGGCGCGTCGAGCGCGATCGGCTGCTGTCCGATGGAGACCGGGTGGAGATCTATCGGCCGCTCATTGCCGATCCCAAGGAGGCGCGGCGGCACCGCTCCCGGCCGCGCTGACGTGACGCGGCCGGGAGCGGATCGTCGCCTACTTCGCGCCGTGCTGGCGCAGCGCGACCTCGATGTCGTCGAAGCCTCCGCGCTTCGCCCAGCCGAGCGCGGTGGCCTCCTGCTGGTTGCGCAGATTGACGTTCGCGCCCCGGTCTAGCAGCAGGCCCACCGTCTCGCGGTAGCCTCCGCGCACCGCCATCATCAGCGCCGTCGTGCCGTTTGGCGAAGGCGCATCGATCGCCGCGCCGGCATCGAGGAGGTAGCCCACGACGTGGATCTGGCCGGTGCTCGCGGCGTAGGCAAGTGGCGTCCAGCCCGGCGCGTTCAGCGCCGCGCCGTGCGCAAGCAGCGTCTTCACGATGGCGAGATGACCGTTCAGGGCAGCGACCATGATCGGCCGATCGCCGAAGCTGTTCGCCGCGTCGACCTTGGCTCCTGCCGACAGCAGAACGTCCACGGTCTTCTCCCACCCGGCGCGCGCCGCCACCACGAGCACCGGCTCCCCGTGGGCATCGACCACGTTGGGATCGACGCCGCGGCCGAGCATCGCGCGCACCTGGACGGAGTCGTCGGTCTCCACGGCGCGAACGAACGCGTCGTAGAGGGCCTGGCCGTGGCCGGGCGCCGGAGCGAGCAGCGGGAGCGCCAGCGCGAGCGCGAGCCGCCGCGCGACAAGAGCGGGATCAAGCCGCATGAGGGGTCACTCCGAAGAGGCGAAAGAAGTTGGCCGAAGTCGCGGCGCCGACCGCCTCGAGCGGAATCTCGCGCAGGCGAGCGATCTCCTCGGCGACGTGCCTGACGTAGGCGGGCTGGTTCGTCTTGCCGCGAAACGGCACCGGTGCGAGATACGGCGAGTCGGTTTCGATGAGCATCCTCTCGAGCGGCACCCGGCGGGCGACCTCCTTGAGCTCCTGCGCGTTCTTGAAGGTGACGATGCCCGAGAATGAGATGTGGAAGCCCATGTCGATCGCGGCCTGCGCGACGTCCCAGGTTTCTGTGAAGCAGTGCATGACGCCGCCGGCATCGCCGGCCCGCTCCTCGCGCATGAGCGTGAGCGTGTCGGCAGCGGCGGCGCGGGTATGGATCACCAGCGGCTTGGCACATTCGCGCGCGGCGCGGATGTGGCGCCGAAACCGCTCGCGCTGCCAGGCGAGATCGCCGGTCAGGCGATAGTAGTCGAGGCCGGTCTCGCCGACCGCGACCACCTTCGGACGCCCGGCCAGCGCGACCAGCTCGGCGACCGTCGGCTCCGGCGTGTCCTCGTAGTCCGGATGCACGCCGGCACTGGCGTAGAGATTGCCGTTCTCTGCAGCGATCTGCATCACCCGTGGCAGATCGGGCAGGTTGACGCCGATGCACAGCGCGTGCGTGACCGCGTTCGTTGCCATCGCCGCGAGCACCGCCGGCAAGTTCCCCGAGAGCTCGGGAAAATCGAGATGGCAGTGAGAGTCGACAAACACGGTTAGTGCGTCACTCGTGCGAGGGTCGGGGCGAGAAGGTGCCTGGCAGGACGAGTGACGCACTCACTCGGCGCGTTCGACCCGGCGCTCTCGGCCCCGGTCGACGCGCCGAACGTCAAGCACCTACATCGTATGGGTAGGGCGGTTGGACGCCAGCATCTCGCCCAGGATCTTCTCGATGTGTGCGCGCGCCGCGGCGCCGGTCTCGTCGTTGGTGAACTGGACGCCGATGCCCTGCGTCCGGTTGCCTTGCACTCCTTCGGGCGTGATCCAGACTACCTTGCCCTGCACCGCGATCCGCTGCGGATCGTCCATGAGCGAGAGCAGCATGAAGACTTCTTCGCCGAGCTGGTACTGCCGGTTCGTCGGTATGAAGATACCGCCGCCCTTGAGATAGGGCATGTAGGCGGCGTAGAGCGCGGCCTTCTCGCGGATGTTGAGGGAAAGGACGCCCGGCCTCGCGACCGAGGGCGTCGTCGAATTGCCGTTGAAGCGGTCGCTCATGTCGAAAGTGGCGTGCCCTGCTCCCTCGAGAACGCCGTACGATACTCGAACAGCAGCGCCTCGGCGACCAGCCGCGGCTGCAGCGGATGGCTTAGAAGCTCGCGTTGCCGCAGCAGCGTTCGATAATAGCGGAAGAGCGTTACCCGCGCCACCCGAGCGCCGAGGCTCGCCAGCGCGTCGCGCCGATCGGGATGGAAGCGCGGCTCGCCGCCGCTCGCGACGGCGGCGAGATCGCTGGTCCACGCGAGCAGCCAGTGCACCGTGTCGGCGAGCCGCGCTCCCCGCTCGTCCCTGGGATGCGCGTCCAGGCGAGCGCCGAACGCGAGCGGCGACAGCCGCTCCGGCTGGGCGAGCGCGTCGAGCAGCGCGTCGCGCTCGCGTTGCAGCGCCGGATCGGCCAGAGCGAGGGCGAGCAGCGGCGCGCCGCCGGCCTGCGCGAGCTTGAGCTCGGCGCGCTCCACGCCCTGCGCGGCAAGCCAGTCTCTCGCCGCGTTGCGGCCCGGCTCCGGCGCGGGCATGAGGCGGCACCGGCTCACAACGGTGGCAAGCAGCCGCCCGGGTTGATCGCTGACCAGCAGCAGATAGGTCGACGGCGGCGGCTCCTCGAGCGTCTTAAGCAGCGCGTTGGCCGCCGCCGCGTTCATCGCTTCCGCCGGCGCGATCAGCGCCACCTTCGCGCGCTGGCGGTGAGTCGTCAGCTGCGCGAAGTCGATGAGCTCGCGAATGCGGTCGACGAGAATCGCGTCGACGGGCTTGGCGTTGCCCTCTTCGTCGCGCTCGACCGGCTCGATCAGCCGCAGGTCCGGATGCGCCCCGGCGGCCACGTACGCGCAGCTCGGGCAGCGGCCGCACGCCGTCCGGTCGCCGCGCGGTGCTTCGCACAGGAGCGATTGCGCGAAGTAGAGCGCGAGCCGCCGCTTACCGATGCCGCGGCGTCCCGCGATGAGAAGTGCGTGCGGCCAGCGCTCGCGGGCGGCGAGCGCCTCCTTCGCCGCCGCCTCCTGCCACGGCAGGAGCGGCTGCCAGACGATCGGTTCGGTCTCGCGCGCCCGGCTCATGCCTGGATCGTCGAGACGATGGCGTCGAGCTCAGCCCGGACCTCCGCGCGGGATCGGGTCGTGTCGACCACGCGCACGCGCGCCGGATCGGCCCGTGCCCGCTCGAGGTAGACGTCGCGCACGCGCGTGAAGAACTCGCCCTGCTCGCGCTCGAACTTGTCCAGTGTGCGTCCGTCGGAAAGCCGCTCGCGCGCGACCGCGATCGGAACGTCGAACACCAGCGTGAGGTCGGGGAGGAAATCGCCCAGCGCCATGCGCTCGAGCGCCGCGATCGTCTCGCGGGGCAGCGCGTGGCCCCCGCCCTGGTAGGCGTAGGTCGCATCGGTGAACCGGTCGCAGACGACCCAGGTCCCGCGCTCGAGCCGCGGCCAGATCTCGCGCTCGCAGTGCTCCCGTCGCGCGGCGAACATGAGCATGGCCTCGGTCAGGTGCGTCATCGGCTCGTGCAGCAGGAGCTCGCGCAGGCGCTCGCCGAGCGGCGTCCCGCCCGGCTCGCGCGTCGACCATACCGACCGCCCGGCGCGCTCGAGGCGCTCCTTGATCCACGGCAGGTGCGTGCTCTTGCCCGCCCCGTCGATGCCTTCGAGCGTGATGAAGCGGCCGCGCTGCGCGAGTGACGGCATCGCCCATTCGCCCTAGCGGGCGGCCCTCTGGTACTTCGCGACCGCGCGGTTGTGCTCGGGCAGGCTCGCCGAGAACTCGCTCGAGCCGTCGCCGCGCGACACGTAGTACAAGTACGGCGTCGCCGGCGGATGCAGCACGGCGTCGAGCGCCGCCTGTCCCGGCAAGGCGATCGGCGTCGGCGGTAGGCCGTCGCGCAGATAGGTGTTGTAGGCGGTGTCGGTGTCGAGGTCGCGCCGCGTGAGGCTGCCGCCGTAACGGTCGCCGATGCCGTAGATCACGGTGGGATCGGCCTGGAGCCGCATGCCCTGGCGCAGCCGGTTCTCGAGCACCGAGGCGACGAGCGGCCGGTCGGCGGGCTGACCGGTTTCCTTCTCCACGATCGACGCGAGCACCAGCGCCTCGTAGGGAGAATTGAGCGGGAGCCCCGGGTTGCGCGTCGCCCACGCCGCGTCGAGGCGCCGCTGCATGGCCCGGTGCGCGCGCTTGAGGAGCGAGGCGTCGGTGGCGCCGGCGGCGAAGAAATAGGTGTCGGGGAAGAACCAGCCTTCGACCTGCGCCTCGCTCGCGCCGATCGCGCGCATCAGCGCTTCTTCAGGCAGGTCGAGCACCGTCTTGGCGACGTCGGGCTCGGCGCGCAGGGCCTCCCGGAGATCGCGCCACGACCAGCCCTCGACGATCGTGAAGCTCGTCTGGGTGACGTCGCCCTGGGTGAGCTTCGCGAGCAGCCCGTCGAGCGTGGTGCCGGCCGGCACTTCGTAGTTGCCCGCCTTGATCGCGCGATCGACGCGCTCGATGCGCGCGAGCGCAATCAGCGTCCAGTCGGCAGGCAGCACGCCGGCGCCGGTGAGCCCGCGCGCGACCGCGCGCAGGCTCTCGCCCGAGCGAACGGTGAACGTGAACGGCCGCTCAGGCAGCGGCAGAGGATGGCGCGTCACCCACGCATACGCTCCCGCGGCTGCGAGGAGCGCCAGGAAGAGCAGCGCGACCAGTCGCCGCAGCATGAAACGTTTGGATACCTATGAGCCGGAATCGCCCGATTATAATGGCCCGATGCACGCGCCGGCCCGCCGCCCGCACGCTCGCCGCGGCTTCACCCTGATCGAGATCATGGTCGTGATCGTGATCCTCGGCATCCTCGCGGCCCTGGTCGTGCCGCGCATCATCGAGCGGCCGGACGAAGCGCGGGTGATCGCGGCCAAGAACGACATCGCCGCGATCATGCAGGCGCTCAAGCTCTACCGCCTCGACAACCAGCGCTACCCCACGACCGAACAGGGGCTCACGGCGCTGGTCATCCGACCGACGGCGCCCCCCGCGCCGCCGAACTGGAAGCCCAACGGCTATCTCGAGCGCCTGCCCAAGGATCCGTGGGGCAACCCCTACCAGTACCTCAACCCGGGATTGCACGGCGAGATCGACGTGTTCAGCTTCGGCGCCGATGGCCAACCCGGCGGAACGGGCTTCGACGCCGATATCGGCTCGTGGGACCTCTGAGCGCGCGGCGCCGGGGCTCGGCCGGTTTCACGCTGGCCGAGATCCTCGTCGTGCTGGTCGTGATCGGCATCGCCGCAGGGCTCGTGGTCGCGCAGCTCGAAGCCGATCCCCGCCAGGCGCTCGAGCGCGAAGCGCGGCGCTTCGCCGGTGCGCTGGAGCACGCCGCTCTCCTCGCGCAGTGGAAGAACCAGACCATCGGCGTGTCGGCGATCGGCGACAGTTATCGCTTCTGGCGCCGCGACCCGGGAAGCGCGGACGCCGAGCAGTGGGTGGCGCTCTCCGACGACGACACGCTCGCGCCGCGCGCGCTGCCGCCGCCGCTCGTCGCGACGCTGCAGCTCTACGCCGGGGCGCCGGTGCCGGGCAACGCGGTGCTGCCCTTCGTTCCGAGCGGCCGCAACGAGCCGTTCGTGATCGCGTTCTCCTCGCCGCAATGGCAGATCGTGCTCGCCTCCGACCCGCTCAACCGCGTCGCGCTCGTCGGCCCGACGCCGCGCTAGAGGGCACCGGCGTGCCCCGCCGCGGCTTCACCCTCGTGGAAGTCCTGGTGGCGCTGGCGATCGTCGCCGTCGCCCTGGCCGCGGGGTTCCGCAGCGTCGCGCAGAGCGCGGAGACTGCCACCGCGCTCAAGGCGCGCACGCTCGCGCTCTGGGTCGCACAGAATCGGCTGGCGGCCGCGCAGCTCGAGGTGCCCGGTCCGGCGGTCGGCGAAAGCGATGGCAACGAGACTCAGGCGGGAGCGCTCTTCGCCTGGCACCGCACCGTCGGCGGAACGCCCAATCCGGCGTTTCGCCGCGTCGAGATCACGGTGGCCGACACCTCGCGGCCCGACTACGTGCTCGCCCGACTCGTCGGCTACGTGGGCAGCGCGACCCAGCCGTGAATCGTCGCGAACACCCGCGTGGCTTCACCCTGGTCGAAGTCCTGATCGCAGTCGCGATCGTGGCGCTCCTGTCGCTGCTCGGTTACCGCGCGCTCGCGGCACTCTCCGACAGCGAGGAGAAGCTCGCGACCGAGGCGACGCGCTGGCGGACGCTGGACCTTTTTTTCGCGCGCCTCGAAGGCGACCTGCGCCAGGCGATGCCGCGCCCGGCGCGATACGGCGACACGGTCGAGCCGGCATGGCTCGGGAGCGCCGACGCCGCCGGCAACGGTCTCCTCGAGTTCTCCCGCGCCGGCCCCGAATTCACGCTGGAGCCCTCGAGCGCGGGGGCGCGGCTCGAATACCGCTATCGCAACGGTGCCGTCGAGGTGCTGTACTGGGCGAGCTACGACCGGCTGCGAACGGCGGAGCCGACGGCCTATCCGCTGATCGCCGGAGTGACCGGCTTCACGCTCGCCTACCTTGCGCGCGACGGCTCGTGGGTCGACAGCTGGCCGAGGACGGGCGAAGCCGACCTGCCGCGGGCGGTGAAGGTCGATCTCAGCCTCGCCTCCGGCGAGACCATCGAGCGCTGGCTGGCATTGCGATGAACACGCGCGGCGCCGCGGTCGTCATGGCGATGCTGCTTGCGGCGCTCGCCGCGATCATCGGCGCGACGCTCCTCTGGCAGCAGCAGCGCTGGATCGGCGAGCACGAGCTGCGGCGCGACCAGGTGCAGGCGCAGGCGCTCGCGATGGCCGGCGTGCAGTGGGCCCGGCAGATCGTCTTCGAGAACGCGCCGGCCACCGTGGTCCATCTCGGGCAGCCGTGGGCGTTCCGCCTGCCCGCGACGCCGATCGAGCGCGGCTCGATCAGCGGCTACATCACCGACGCGCAGGCCGGGCTGAACGTGAACAACCTCGCGGCCGGCACGGCGTCGGCGAGCTCGCGCACCGCGTTTCAGCGCCTGCTCGCGGAGCTCGGCGTGCCGCCGTCGTTCCTCAATGCCGTCGGCGACTGGGTCGACCCCGACAGCATCCCGACCGACAACGGCGGCGCCGAGGACGGCTACTACCTCGCGCAAAGCGTGCCGCGGCTCGCCGCCAATGCGCCGCTCGAGCGCGTCTCGGAGCTGCTCGCCGTGCGCGGCGCGGACAGCACGATCGTCGCCCGCCTCTTGCCCTTCGTCGATGCGATCGACGCCCCGTCGGCGATCAACGTCAACACCGCGCCGCCCGAGGTTCTCATGGCGGCGATCGGCGGGCTCGACGCGACCGGCGCCGCGGCGCTCGTCGCGGCTCGCATGGCCGCTCCCTTCGCCACCGTGTCGGACTTCCGCGGCAAGCTCCCGGGGAGTGCGCTCGCGGTCGACGAGACGATCCTCTCGGTGAAGAGCGACTGGTTCATCGTCACGATCGAGGCGCGCCAGGCCGACACGACGGCGCACGCGCGGGCGCTGCTCAAGCGCTCGACGGGCGCCGGGCAGTGGCCCGGCGTGGTCTGGGAGACCGTCGAGTGAGGCGCGAGTACAATCGCCGCCGACCGGCGAGATCATGGCACAGGCTTCGACCACGCTTCGCGTTTTCGTCGACGAACCGCCCCAGGCGACGCGCGCTGCGCCTTGGGCGCTGTACGATGCCGCCGGCCACCTGACCCGCAGCGGCAGCGCTGCGCCGGCGGCGTGGCCGGAAGCCGACCGGGTCGAAGCCGTCATCGCCGCGGCGCACGGCAGGGTTGCGGCGCTGGAGCTGCCTCCGCTGCCGCCCGGGCGCGCCGACGCGGCGGTGCGCTACGCGCTCGAAGACCAGCTCGCGGACGCGCCGGACGAGAGCCACGTCGCGCTCGCACCGCAGAATGCGGACGGCGGCCTGCGTGCCGCGATCGTCGCGGGCGCCTGGATGAGCGCCTTCGTCGAAGGCTCGCGGCGCTGCGATATCGACTGGGATCGCGCGGTGCTCGAAAGCGATCTCGCGCCGAGCGCGTCGAGCGTGTGGCGCTGGTGCGCGTCGTCGATCGGCCGCGCAGGCTTTGTGAGCACCGACCGGGGCGCGACGATCGCGGTCGGCGCAGCGCACGGCGACGATCCTCCCGCCGAGCTCGCGCTGGCGCTGGCGCGAGCGGGCAGCGGCGTCCCGCGCACCGTCCGCGTCGATGCCGACGGCGCCGGACCGGCCTTCCTCGCCGCCGCCGGCCAAGCGACCGGCATCGCGTTTGCGGCCGGGACGCCGTGGCGCTGGGCGGAGGCCTCGCCGTCGGCGTACGCCCGCGCGATCGATCTGCTGAGCGGCCGCTTCGGACCCGAGCCGCGCCTGTCCTCGCGTGCAACGGCACGCATGTTCCGTCCTGCGCTGTGGATCGCGGCGATCGCGCTCTCGCTCCACATCGCGGCGACCCTCGGGCAATGGGCGTGGCTGCGCTGGCAGTCGTTCGCGATGGATCGCGAGCTGACCGCGCTGGCGCGCGCCGCGGTCCCGGGATTCGGGCAAGGCGGCGCTGCGGACGCTGCGCCCGCGCTGGCGCTCGCACACCGCGAGCGCGATCTGAAGCACCGGGCCGGTCTCACGGCGCGCGACGATTTCCTCCCGCTGCTCTCGCGCGCCGCGCCCGTGCTCGCCTCGCTGCCGCGCGGGGCCCTGCGCTCGCTCTCCTACGCCGACAGCCACCTGCTGCTCGACCTCGGGCAGCTCGACGCGAAGGAGCCCTCGCGCCTGCAGAGCGAGTTGCGGCAGCTGGGCCTGGTCGCGATCGTAGCGCCGACTCAAGCCGGCACGCGGCTGCGTATCGGCTGGGACTGATGGCGACTACGGCCACCCCGGCAACCGCGCGCGAAGCGTTCGCGCGCTGGTGGCAGCTTCGCTCGCGGACCGAACGCCGCATCCTCGCCGCGCTCGGGGCTCTCGTCGCGGTGAGCCTCGCGTGGCTCGTCGTCTGGCAGCCCATCGTCCGCGACAGCGATCAGCTCGCCCAGCGCTCCGCCGCCGAGCACACGGCGCTCGCCGATGCGCGGCGCGCCGCGGACGACATCGCCGGGCTTGCACGCGCCGCGCCCGCCCCGCCCGCGACCGAGCCACGAGCCGCGCTCGATGCAGTTCTCGCCGCGAAGAATCTCAAGGCCGCAGCGACCCAGGTCGAGCGCGTCGACAACGACCGGCTGCGGGTGACGTTCGATTCGATCGGCTTCGACGCGCTCGCCGGTGTCCTCGACGCGCTGCAGCGCGACGGGCACCTGCGCGCGACGGAGGTCGTCGCCACCGCGCGCGTCGAGCCCGGACTCGCGCGCGCCGACGTGACGCTCACGCGCTGATGAAGGTCGTGCTGGCCGTCGCGACGGCGCTCCTGCTGCTCGCGATCGCGGTCGCGGCGACCGCGCCGGCCACGCTGGCCGACGCGCGGGTCTCGGCGCTGAGCGGCGGCCGGTTGCGCATCGCCGCTGCGGCCGGAACGCTGTGGAACGGCTCGGGCGACCTCGTCATGCTCCCGCGCGGCACGCGCCGCGCGATGGCGTGGCACATCGACGCCTGGCCGCTGTTCGTCGGCGAGCTGCGCGGGACGCTCCGCACCGGCGGCGGCGAAGCGCTCCCCGCGGAGTTCAGCGCCGGCCCGGCCAGCAATACGCTGCGGCGATTCGATCTTTCGCTGCCGATGGAGAGTCTGCTCCAAACCGCGGGCGTACCCGGCGCGATCGCGACGGCCGGCGGCGTCGTCTCGGCCCATGTCGAGCGGCTGGTGCAGACGCCGGGAGCGATCGAGGCCAACCTCGCGCTCCAGTGGCAGGACGCCACCGTCCCGACCCTTCAGCCCGGCCTGCGGATCGCGCTCGGCGACGTGCGCTGCGATGTCCAGGGCACCGGCCGAGAAATCGAAGGGGCTTTGTCCAATCGCGGCGGCGACGTGGAAATCGCGGGGCGCGTGGCGCTCACGGCGTCGCTCGCGCCCCGCATCGACGCTACGATCCGTCCGCGCGCGGGCCTCGATCGCGACCGCACCGCGGCGATCGCCTCTGCGCTGTCGCTCGTCGCTGCGCCCGATGGCCACGGCGGCTTCCGGCTCGCCTGGTCGGGATCGTGACATGAGCCGACGCTCCCGGCGCCGCAGCGCCGCTCCGCGAGCCGCTGCCCCGCCCACGATCCGCCACGCTGCGGTCGACGCTCTGCGCGGGCTGGGCATCTGCCTGATGGTCGCCTACCATCTCGCGTTCGATCTCGCCTGGTTCCGCGTCATCCAGGCCGACTTCAATCACGAACCGTTCTGGCTCGCTTCGCGCGCGCTGATCGTCACGATCTTTCTCGCACTGGTCGGGGTGAGCCTCGTGCTCGCGAGTCGCGCGCACCGTGGGCCCGAGCCGTTCTGGCGCCGCGTCGCGCTGATCGCCGGCTGCGCGATCCTCGTCAGCATCGCGAGCTACGTCACCTTTCCCCAGAGTTTCATCACCTTCGGCATCCTGCACGCGATCGCGGTGAGCTCGATCCTCGCCCGGCCGCTGGTGCGCCGTCCGCGGATCGCCTTGGCCCTGGGGATCGCGATCATCGTCCTGGGAACGACGGTGCACCTGCCCTTCTTCGACCAGCCTTGGCTCAACTGGGTCGGCATGATGACGCACAAACCCGCCACGGAGGACTACGTCCCGCTGTTTCCATGGCTGGGCGTCGTCCTGCTCGGGATTCCCGCCGGGCACGCGGTGCTCGCACGCCCCGCCCGCGTCGCCGCGATGGGCGCGCGGGCGCCTCGTTGGCTCGCCTGGCTGGGACGCCACAGCCTGCTCATTTACATGGCCCACCAGCCGCTGATCGTGGGTCTGCTGCGCGTCGCGCTGTAGCCCTCGACTCGGGCAACTTCGCAGCCCGGCGGCTTGCCCCAAGCGAGGCATTTGACGAGCCGAACCGGGAGGAGTATCCAGTGCCTTCGCGATAGCGGGCAGGTTCCAGGACTGTGAATGCGCAAGACCCGCACAGAGAGGAGTTTCGCCCCGGCTTGCCCCAAGCGCTGGCGCCTTAACCGACCGCCGGTAGAGACGGTCGCCTGCCACTGACATAAGAAAGGACTTTCATGAACGCAAAACCGTGTCTGTCGTTGGTGGTCTCGTCGCTGTTCGTCGCCGCCGTCGCAGGCTGCGGCGGGGGTGATGCGCAAACCCCCGTCTTTTCCGTCACCAGCCCCGACCTCGCATCGGGAACGTTCGCGAACAGCTTCGTCCTGAACGGCTTCGGCTGCACGGGCGGCAACCTGTCGCCCGCGGTCGTCTGGTCCAATCCGCCGGCCGGCACGCAGTCGTTCTCGCTGCAGATGTTCGATCCCGACGCACCGACAGGAAGCGGTTTCTGGCACTGGGCGATCTACAACATCCCTGCGACGACCACGAACCTGCCGCGCGGCGCGGGCAACTCGGCGAACACGCTGCCAGCCCCGGCCTTCGGCGGCAACACCGACTTCCTGGATACCGGAACCACCGGCGGCAACGGCAACTACGGCGGGCCCTGTCCTCCCGTCGGCGACAAGCCGCATCGTTACATCATCACGATCTACGCGCTGAACATTCCCGACGTCCAGGTCGCGGCCGGACTGCCGCGGACGGGGACAGCGGGTCTCTACAGCTTCGCGCTCAACAAGGCGATCGGCTCCGCGCTGATCGCAAAGACGACGTTCACCGCTACGTACGGTCGCTAGCCGCGACCCATCGGCCTGGCTCCGCCCGCGCATGGCGGCGCCAGGCCGAGTCCTCTATAATCGGCACCGACAGGCGCGTAGCTCAGCTGGCTAGAGCACCACCTTGACATGGTGGGGGTCGTTGGTTCGAGTCCAATCGCGCCTACCATCTTTGCGCCGACTGAACATTCCGCTCGGAAGAATCATCGCCCTCGCGGTCGTCGGCGTCCTCTTCGCGCCGGGTGCCGCGTTCGCGCAGTCGCAAGCGTCGCCGCCGGCGGCTCCTGCGGCGACCTTCCAGCAGCACTGCGCCGCCTGTCACGAGAATCCGGCGACGCGGGCGCCGAGCCCGACCGCGCTCCGCGCGATGTCGCCCGATTTGATCGTCGACGCGCTCACCAACGGGCTTATGAAGCTGCAGGGTTCGGCGCTCTCGCCCGCGCAGCGCACCTCGCTCGCCGAATACCTGACCGGACGCAAGCCCGGGGCCGAGACCCCGATGGCGGGACGCTGCACCGGCCGGCCGGCACCGCTGGCGGTCGCGGCAGCCTCGTTCAACGGCTGGAGCCCGAACGTCGAGAACTGGCGCTATCAGCCGGCCCCCGGCATCGCCGCGTCGCAGCTTCCACGGCTCGAGGTGAAATGGGTGTTCGGCTTCCCGGGCGCGGTCGTGGCTTTCGGCCAGCCCACGATCGCCGCCAACCGCGTCTTCGTCGGCAGCCAGAACGGGCACGTCTACGCGCTCGATGCCCGCTCGGGCTGCTACTACTGGGATTACGCCGCGGGCGCCGGCGTGCGCACCGCGGTCGTCGTCGCGCGCATCGGCAAGCGCATCGTCGCGCTGTTCGGAGATCGCCGCGGCTACGTCTACTCGGTCGACGCGGCCACCGGCAGGACCGTGTGGAAAGTGCTGGCCGACGACACGCCTCACGTGCAGGTCACCGGCTCGCCGACGCTGTTCGAGGGCAAGCTCTATGTCCCGACCGCCGTGGGCGACGACAGCGACGCGATCGATCCGAGGTTCGAATGCTGCAGGGGCCGGGGCGCGGTGGTCGCGCTCGACGCCGCGACGGGCAAGACGATCTGGACGACGCACACGCTTCCCGAAGCGGTCCCGCAAGGCAGGAACGGCATCGGGACGCAGCTCTGGGGACCCTCCGGCGCCTCGATCTGGGCGGCGCCGACGATCGATCGCAAGCGCCGCGCGCTCTATGTGGGCACGGGCGACAACCATTCCGCGCCGGCGACGGCGGCCAGCGACGCCGTGCTCGCCCTCGCGCTCGATTCCGGCAGGATCCTGTGGACGCGGCAGCTGACGGCGGGCGACATGGGCAACAACGCCTGCTTCGCTCCGGACAAGACCAACTGCCCCGAGCCGCGCGGGCCCGACGCCGACCTCGGCGACTCGGCGAACCTGATCACGCTCGCCTCCGGCAGGCGCGTGCTTACGATCGGCCAGAAGTCGGGGATGGTCTGGGCGCTCGATCCGGACGACGGCGGCCGGATCGTATGGCAGACGCGCGTCGGCAAAGGCGGGGTTCTGGGCGGCGTGCAATGGGGTCTCGCCACCGACGGCAAGGCGGTGTACGCCGCGGTCTCCGACATCGCATTCTCCAACGTCGTCCTCGGGCAGCCGCTGCTGCCGAATCCGGAGGTCGGCGGCGGGCTGCACGCGCTCGACCCGGCGACCGGCGCGACGCGCTGGACCGCGCCGCCCTCGAGGGCCTGCGCGAATCGCAGCAACTGCAGCCCCGCGCAATCGGCGGCGGTGACGGCTACGCCCGAGTACGTCCTTTCGGGCTCGGTCGACGGCCACATCCGCGCGTACTCCACCGCCGACGGCGCACTGCTGTGGGACTACGACACGGCGAAACCCTTCGCCACCGTGAACGGCGTGAAGGCCAACGGCGGGTCGATCGACGCGGCAGGTCCGACCCTCGCCGGCGGCATGCTGCTCGTGGGCTCCGGCTACGGCCTGTACGGCGGGCAGCCCGGCAACGTGCTGATCGCCTTCTCGCCCCGCCGCTGAGCGCCGCGGATTTTGCTATCATGGGCGCTCGATCGCAGCAGCGACGAATCGAAGGACGGAAAGGCAGCGTTATGACACCGCGAACGCGTACAGGAGCCGGATGACCGGGCGCGAGCCTTGCACGCGAGTATTTGTAGCGAAAAAGTGCGGCTCGTCCGCACTTTTTTGTTTTCGAGGACCCAAACGATGCCTGACATTCGATTGCCCGACGGCGCGGTGAAGCACTTCGACGCGCCGGTCTCCGTCGCCGACGTCGCCAAGTCGATCGGCCCGGGCCTGGCCAAGGCCGCGCTCGCCGCCAAGGTCGACGGCAAGCTGGTCGACACCTCCTACACGATCGACCGCGATTCGGCACTCGCCATCGTCACCGACAAGGACCCCGAAGGCCTCGAGGTCCTGCGCCATTCGACGGCGCACCTGCTCGCCTACGCGGTCAAGGAGCTCTTCCCCGACGCGCAGGTCACCATCGGCCCGGTGATCGAGGACGGCTTCTACTACGACTTCTCCTACAAGCGCCCCTTCACGCCCGAGGACCTCGCCGCCATCGAAGCCAAGATGGGGGAGCTCGCGAAGCTCGACGAGCCGGTCGTGCGCAAGCTCATGCCGCGCGACGACGCGGTGCGCTATTTCCAGTCGCTGGGCGAGCACTACAAGGCGGAGATCATCGCCTCGATCCCCTCCGACGAGCCGATCTCGCTCTACACCGAGGGGAAGTTCACCGACCTGTGCCGCGGGCCTCACGTGCCGTCGACAGGCCGGCTCAAGGTCTTCAAGCTCACCAAGCTCGCCGGCGCGTACTGGCGCGGCGACTCGCGCAACGAGATGCTGCAGCGGATCTACGGTACGGCGTGGGCGAAGCGCGAGGAGCTCGATCTGTACCTGCACCGGCTGGAGGAAGCCGCGAAGCGGGACCATCGGGTGCTCGGCCGGCAGCTCGACCTCTTCCACCTGCAGGACGAGGCGCCGGGGATGGTTTTCTGGCACCCCAAGGGCTGGACGCTCTGGCAGCAGGTCGAGCAGTACATGCGCAGGATCTACCAGAACAACGGCTACCAGGAGGTGCGCGGGCCAATGATCCTCGACCGCAGCCTCTGGGAGCGCTCCGGCCACTGGGCGAACTACAAGGAGCACATGTTCACCACGGAGTCGGAAAAGCGCGACTTCGCGATCAAGCCGATGAACTGTCCCGGACACGTGCAGATCTTCAACTCCGACCTGAGAAGCTACCGGGACCTGCCGCTGCGCTACGGCGAGTTCGGCTTCTGCCACCGCAACGAAGCGTCGGGAGCGCTGCACGGCATCATGCGCGTGCGCGCCTTCGTGCAGGACGACGGTCACATCTTCTGCACCCCGGAGCAGATCGAAGCCGAAGTCACGGCGTTCAACCGCCTCGCGCTCTCGGTCTACAGGGACTTCGGGTTCGACGACATCGCGATCCGGCTGTCGCTGCGTCCGGACAAGCGGATCGGCTCCGACGAGGTCTGGGACCGCGCCGAAGCCGCGCTGCGAGGCGCGCTCGAAGCCTGCGGCGTCGAGTGGACCGACCTCCCGGGCGACGGAGCGTTCTACGGCCCGAAGATCGACTATTCGCTCCGCGATTCGCTCGGCCGCTCCTGGCAATGCGGCACGATGCAGGTGGACTTCATGATGCCCGAGCGCCTCGGGGCGGAGTACGTCGCCGAGGACAATACCCGCAAGATCCCGGTCATGCTCCACCGCGCGATCCTCGGCTCGCTCGAGCGCTTCATCGGGATCCTGATCGAGCACCACGCCGGCGCCATGCCGCTCTGGCTGGCGCCGGTGCAAGTCGCCGTGCTGACCATTACCGACCGCCAGGCGGAGTATGCGCGGGAGGTGCAGGCGGCGCTGAAGCAGGCCGGATATCGCGCCGTAACCGATTTGCGCAACGAAAAGATAAACTATAAAATTCGGGAACATAGCCTGCAAAAGCTGCCGTACCAGTTGATCCTGGGCGACAAGGAGATGCAGGCCCGACACGTGGCCGTGCGTACGCGTACCGGCGAAGACCTGGGGGCGATGCCCCTCGAGGCCTTCACCTCCCGCCTCGAAGCCGAGGCGCAGCGGCGCTGAACCGAAGCGCCGGCAGGGAGGGACGGGCGCGAGCACGGCCGGTCTTTCATTAACGGCAGGAGAACGCAATAGCCCTGGAAAAAGCGCAGCGAATCAACGGCGAGATCACCGCCCCGGAGGTTCGCTTGGTAGGCCAAGACGGTGAGCAAATCGGCGTCGTACCGACCGCGGACGCGATGGCGCGGGCGGAAGCGGCGGAGCTCGATCTGGTCGAGATCGCGCCGCTCGCGAAGCCCCCGGTTTGCCGGATCATGGATTTCGGCAAGTTCAAGTACCGGGAAGCCAAGCGGGCGCACGAGGCGAAGCTCAAGCTCAAGCAGATCCAGGTCAAGGAAGTGAAGTTCCGACCCGGAACCGACGAAGGCGACTACAAGATCAAGGTGCGCAACCTGATCCGCTTTCTCGGCGAGGGCGACAAGGCGAAAGTGACGTTGCGGTTCCGCGGCCGCGAGATGGCGCACCAGGAGTTCGGCATCCGCCTTCTCGAACGCATCCGCGGGGACCTGGAGCCGTACAGCGTCGTCGAACAGTTTCCGAAGCTCGAGGGCCGGCAAATGGTGATGCTGCTGGCTCCGAAGAAGGCACCAGCGAAGCCGCATCACCCGAACAAGCCCGAAGCCGGTCAGGCGCCAGCCAAGGAAGGCAAGGCGCAACAAGCCTCTCCCCCGGAGAGCACCGCGGTGGGCAGCAAATAGAGAAAGGCCAGCGAAGGCATCATGCCGAAGATGAAGACGAAGAGCGGCGCGAAGAAGCGCTTCCGCGTACGCGGCAGCGGCAGCATCAAGCGCTCGCAGGCGTTCAAGCGCCACATCCTCACCAAGAAGTCGACCAAGAACAAGCGGCAGCTTCGCGGGTCGGCCGGCGTCCACAGCACCAACGCGGACTCGGTCAAGGCGATGTTGCCTTACGCGTAAAGGAGAATCTCCATGCCACGAGTCAAGCGCGGCGTGACCGCCAAGGCGCGGCACAAGAAGATTCTCGCGCAATCGAAGGGCTATCGCGGCCGGCGCGGCAACGTCTATCGCGTGGCCAAGGAAGCGGTGATGAAGGCGGGGCAGTACCAGTACCGCGACCGCCGCGCGCGCAAGCGCGAGTTCCGCGCACTGTGGATCGCCCGCATCAACGCGGCCGCGCGCGAGCTGGGCCTCACCTACAGCGCGTTCATGAACGGATTGAAGAAGGCGTCGATCGACATCGACCGCAAGGTGCTGGCCGACCTGGCGGTCCACGACAAGGCGGCGTTTAGCAAGATCGCGGAGCAGGCCAAAGCCTCTCTGGTCTGAAGGCAGCAAACCGACGAGGGAGGCGATTGAAGCGCCTCCCTTTTTTTTTGGCGACGATGAACGAGCTCGATTCGATCGTTGCGGCCGCGCTGGCCGACTTTGGCGCCTGCGGCGACGCGGCGGCGCTGGAAGACGCCAAGGCGCGCTATCTCGGCAAGAGCGGCCGGCTCACCGCCGAGCTCAAGTCGCTCGGGCGCCTTGCGGCGGCCGAGCGTCCGGCCGCCGGCGCGCGGATCAACGAGGCGAAGGCGGCGCTGGAAGCGGCGCTTGAGCGGCGGCGCGAGGCGCTGGCCGAGGCGAAGCTTGCCCGCTCGCTCGCCGCCGACGCGCTCGACGTCTCGCTTCCCGGCCGCGGCCGCGGCACGGGCGGACTGCACCCGGTCACGCGCACGCTCGAGCGCATCGAGCGGCTGTTCCACTCGATGGGCTTCGCGGTCGCGGACGGCCCCGAGATCGAGGACGATTTCCACAACTTCACCGCGCTCAACACGCCCGAGAACCACCCGGCGCGTTCCATGCACGACACCTTCTACGTCGAAGGCGGCATGGTGCTGCGCACGCACACCTCACCGATCCAGGTGCGCTACATGGAAGAGCACGCGCCGCCGATCAAGATCATCGCCCCGGGCCGCGTGTATCGCGTCGACAGCGACGCCACGCACTCGCCGATGTTCCACCAGGTCGAGGGACTGTGGATCGACGAGGACGTGAGCTTCGCGGACCTCAAAGGCGTGTTCACGGAGTTCCTGCGCCGATTCTTCGAGCGCGACGACCTGCGCGTGCGTTTCCGGCCCTCGTTCTTCCCGTTCACCGAGCCCTCCGCGGAGATCGACATGGGATTCGGCGACGGCTGGCTCGAGATCTCCGGAGCCGGACAGGTGCACCCGAACGTGCTGCGCGCCGTCGGCATCGACCCCGAGCGCTACCAGGGCTTCGCTTTCGGCATGGGGCCCGACCGGCTGGCGATGCTGCGCTACGGTGTCGACGACCTGCGCCTGTTCTTCGAGAACGACCTGCGGTTCCTGAGGCAGTTCGCATGATCGTGCCATCCGTCGTTGCCGCGAACGCGGGAGCCCAGCGTCGTTCGTCCCCGAGTTACCGGGTCCCCGCTTCGGCGGGGACAGCAGGTTCATGAAGTTCTCCGAAGCCTGGCTGCGCACGCTCGTCGATCCGCCGATCGGCAGCGCGGAGCTCGCGGACGCCCTGACGATGGGTGGCTTCGAGGTCGAGGAGCGCGTGCCTGCCGCGCCGCCGTTCACCGGAATCGTGGCCGGCCGCGTGATCGAGGTGACGCGTCACCCGACCGCCGATCGGCTCACGGTCTGCAAGGTCGATGCTGGCAGGCCGCAGGCGCTTTCTATCGTCTGCGGCGCGCCCAACGCCGCGCCCGGCATCACGGTGCCCTGCGCCCTGCCCGGTACGACGCTGCCCGGCGGAAAAACGATCGAAAAGGCGGAAATGCGCGGCGTCCAGTCCGAAGGGATGCTCTGTTCAGCCGCGGAGCTCGGGCTCTCCGATGACGCTTCGGGCCTCCTCGTCCTCGACCCCGGCCTCGACCCGGGCGCCGACCTCCGGGCCGCCCTCGACCTCGACGACGCGCTTTTCACGCTCAAGTTGACGCCGAACCGCGCTGATTGCCTGTCGATCCTCGGCATCGCGCGCGAGGTCGCGGCGATCACCGTCTCGCCGCTCGAGCCACCGCCGGCGGCCCCCGTCGCCGTCGAATCGAAGGCGATCCGCGGGGTGCGCGTCGAAGACCCGGTCGCCTGTCCGCGCTTCTGCGGGCGCCTGATCCAGGGCATCGATCCGAAGGCGCCGACACCGGAGTGGATGCGCCGCCGCCTCGAGCGCTCGGGCATCCGCTTGATCTCGGCCGTGGTCGATGTGACCAACTACGTGATGCTCGAGCTGGGCCAGCCGCTGCACGCCTACGACGACGGCGAGCTCGAGGGATCGATCGTCGTGCGCTTCCCGCGCAGCGACGAAAAGCTCACGCTCTTGAACGGTCAGACGCTCATCCTCGATCCGGACCTGCTGCTGGTCGCCGACGAGAAGAAGCCGCTCGGCCTCGCCGGGATCATGGGCGGCGAGCACAGCGGTATCGGTGAGGCCACCCGCGACGTCTTCCTCGAGGGCGCGTTCTGGAACCCTGAGGTGATCCAGGGCAAGGCCCGCCGCCTGGGCTTCGTCACCGACGCCGGCTACCGCTTCGAGCGCGGCGTCGACTTCGCCAACGCGCCCGCGGCGGTCGACCGGGCGACCCGTCTCATCATCGAGCTGTGCGGCGGTGCGGCCGGTCCGCTGGTCGACGTGCGCGGCGAGCTCCCGCGCCGCGATCCGGTGCGCGTGCGCACTTCGCGCATCGCGAGACTGCTGGGGGTTGCGATTCCCGCCGCGGAGATCGCCGGAATCTTCGAGCGGCTGCAGCTCGAGCCCCGTCGCGAGGGCGACGACTTCGTCTGCACGCCACCCTCGTTCCGCTTCGATCTCGCGATCGAGGAGGATTTCGTCGAGGAGGTCGCTAGGCTCCACGGCTACGACAGCATCCCGGTCGCGCCTGCGCGCGAGCCGCAGTCGATGCTGCCCGACCCCGAAGGCCTGCGCGGCGCGTACAGCCTCAAGCAACGGCTCGTCGATCGCGATTACCAGGAAGTGATCACCTTCAGCTTCGTGAGCTCCGATTGGGAGCGCGCGCTCGGCATCGAGCCGAACCCGATCCGCGTGCTGAACCCCATCGCGAGCGACCTCGATGCGATGCGCAGCACGCTGCTGGGCGGGCTCATCGAGACCTTGCGCACGAACACCAACCGCAAGCAGGAGCGCGTGCGCGTTTTCGAGCTCGGGCGCTGCTTTTTCCGCGACGGCGAGAGCTACGGCCAGCCGCTGCGCCTGGGCGGCCTCGCTTCGGGTTCCGCGGCCCCCGAGCAATGGGGCGAGGCCAAGCGCGCGGTCGACTTCTACGACGTCAAGGCGGACGTCGAAGCGCTCGCCGCACCACGGGCGGTCACGACGGAGGCCGGCGAGCACCCTGCCCTGCATCCCGGGCGCTCGGCTCGGGTGCGCATCGCGGGCGAGCCCGCGGGCTGGCTGGGCGAGCTGCATCCGAGACTCGTGCGCCGCTTCGACCTCCCGGCCGCGCCCATCGTGTTCGAGCTCGACGTGGGCATGCTGGAGCAGCAGCCGACGCCCGTCGCGAGGCCGGTTTCGAAGCTTCCCGTCGTTCGGCGGGATCTGGCCGTGGTCGTCGACGAGGCCATTCCGGCGCAGGATGTGCTCGACGCGCTGGTCGCCATAAAGCACCCATCCGTCGAAAGATTGGGCATTTTTGACGTCTATCATGGCCCTGGCGTAGATCCTGGCAAAAAAAGCCTTGCAATTCTGGTGCTTATACAAGATACTGCACGTACTTTAACGGACGCCGAAATCGACGGGACCGTAGAGGTGTTGCTGCGCGAACTCCAAAGTCGATTCAAGGCCGTGCTGCGCCGCTAGGGATGCCGGGGACTCCGATGACGCTGACGAAAGCTGAACTCGCCGATTTGCTGTTCGAGCAGCTGGGATTGAACAAGCGCGAAGCCAAGGACATGGTCGAGCGATTTTTCGAGGAAATCCGGATCGCGCTGGAGGCAGGCGACAGCGTGAAACTTTCGGGTTTCGGCAATTTCCAGCTCCGCGAAAAACCGCAGCGGCCCGGACGCAATCCGAAGACCGGCGAAGAGATTCCGATCACGGCGCGTCGGGTCGTCACCTTCCACGCCAGTCAGAAACTGAAGGCAATGGTCGAAGCCGCGAACCATGGCGGAGCCCAGGCAGACTAAGGCCAACTTACCGCCCATCCCCGCCAAGCGCTACTTCACGATCGGCGAGGTGAGCGATCTGTGTGCCGTCAAGCCACACGTGCTCCGCTACTGGGAGCAGGAATTCACGCAGCTCAAGCCGGTGAAGCGGCGCGGCAACCGGCGCTACTACCAGCATCACGAAGTCCTGCTGATCCGGCGCATCCGGGACCTGCTCTACGAGCAGGGCTTCACGATCAACGGAGCGCGACACCGCCTGGAGGCGGACGTGCTCACCGACGCGCCGATCGTCCCCGGGGCTCACCCTTCTGATGGCAGCAACGGCGAGGAAGGCCTCTCGCCGGCACAGATCCGCCAGAAGATCGAGGAAATCCGGCAACTGCTGAGGGACGGTTCGTGAAGGCGCGGGTACAATACGCGTCGTGTCGGGGCGTGGCGCAGCCTGGTAGCGCACCTGCATGGGGTGCAGGGGGTCGTGTGTTCGAATCACATCGCCCCGACCATTTTCTTTCGGACGAGCGGCAATCCGGCCGCTCGGCTTCGACTGCGGCGCCGCAACGCAGCTGGCGGCGAGCGCCGCCATTGATCGCAGCGGGCTTCGAAGGACGGCCCTGCCGCCGGCACGCCGGCGGAAGAAAACAAGCGAACGGGACGGATGTTGCTGCCCGAGCGAGCCTCGGGCTCAGCGCGAAGGGGGTTTTATGAGCGTCGCACATCATCGCCACACCGAGAAGACGGGCGTCGTCGCCGAACTCGCCCTCGCGCGAGCGCAGCGCAACACCGTCGTCATCATCGACGACCTTTTCAGCAGCCGGTTGCTCCTCGCGGAGATCGTGCGGCAGATCGACGGCAAGCTGAATCTGGAGCTCTTCGACACGCCGAGCCGGGCGCTCGAGTACTGCCGAAGCAACCGTGTCGACATGATCCTCACGGATTACAAGCTGCCGGAGTTCGACGGCATCCAGCTCGTGCGGCAGCTGCGCGGGCTCCAGCACTGCATCGACGTTCCGATCGTGGTGATCACCGTCGTCGACGATCGGCGCGTGCGCTACGAGGCGCTCGAGGCCGGAGCCACCGACTTCCTGATCAAGCCCCTCGACGAGCACGAGACCCGTGCGCGCTGCGCCAACCTGCTGGAGCTCCGCCGGCACAAGATCGTGCTCTCCGACCAGGCGCGCGTGCTGCAGTACCAGGTCGACAAGTCGGTGGCCGAGATCCACGAGCGCGAGCTCGAGACGCTGTCGAAGCTCGCCAAGGCGGGCGAATTCCGCGATCGCACGACCGGCAATCACCTCGCGCGCATGGCCAAGTACTCGGCGCTCATCGGGACCAACCTCGGCCTCGCCCCGGAGACGGTCCACGTGCTCGAGTTCGCCGCGCCCATGCACGACATCGGCAAGATAGGCATTCCCGACGCCATCCTGCTCAAGGGCGGCCCCCTCTCCCCCGAGGAAGAGGTCGTGATGAAGGGGCACCCGCGCATCGGCTACGACATCCTGAAGGGCAGCCCGTCGAAATACCTTTCCATGGGCGCGATCATTGCCCTCGGGCACCACGAGAAGTACGATGGCTCAGGCTATCCGACGGGACTGCACGGCGAGGACATTCCCATCGTCGCTCGCATCGTGGCCGTCGCCGACGTGTTCGACGCGCTCGTCACCGAGCGACCGTACAAGCAGCCGTGGAGCATCGACGAGGGATTCGCTTACCTCCGCTCGCAGAAGGGCAAGCACTTCGATGCCAACTGCGTCGACGCGTTTGCGGCGGGGATCGATAGGGTGAGGGAGATACATGCGGCGTATTCGGATCGCTAGGGAGCGTAGACTCGCCGGGTCTCCATTGCTAATAAATTGCGCCCAGCCGGCGTTCCCTTGAAGAGGCGATCTTCGGTGCGTCGCGACACCAGAGCGGCTCGAGCGGTTGATGCACGTGATCATGGAAGATCTGCGTCAAGCTCTATTCCTGTCAATCGCAGTTCATCTACGACTTCTCCGGGTCGAGCTGTTCAGCACCAGGACCCGTCGCTCTCAGTAAGGAATCGAGAGAGGCTCCGTAGTCTATTGCTCATTCGCGCAGGTGATCTTCGCGAAGAGCGGCTCCTCAGACAGGGCGTAGGCTGGTTCCAGATCCCTTGCTTGGGGCACGAGTCGCTGGCAGCGATTGCTTGGACGCTAGAACCAGCCGATCTGCTTTTCCTGTACTACCGAGATCGAGCGCTCATGCAGGCGCGCGGTGTCACGACACTTGAAATTGCCCGCGATCAGTTCGCGACCGGAAAGTCCTCCTCTGCGGGGAGGATGATGCCACTGCACGGCTCGTATCGCCGTCTTGGCATCTTCCCACCAATTGGTCCTACTGGTTCACAGTGTCTGCCTGCGGTGGGTGCCGCGTGGGGTATTACCCTGGCGAAGAAATCAAATGTTGTCCTTTGCACGATTGGTGATGCTTCTACTCGGCAGGGTGAGTTCTACGAAGCCGTAACGCTCGCAGTGCAATATCGGCTTCCGATTGTCTTCGTAGTGGAGGACAATGGATTTGGCATTAGCACGAGAACAGCCGATCTTCTTCCATTCCGCCTTGGTATCTTTTCCCCGTCTCTTCTGCAGCAGGTAGACGGCAGGCTTGTATCCGAAGTCGATCGAGCGAGTCGCGCGGCCGTTGCAAAGGCACGGCGCGGCGAGGGTCCGACGATTCTTTGGGTTGAATTGGATCGTATCGCTTCGCACACACACTCTGACGATCAACGTGTGTATAGATCACCCGAGGAACTCGCCCAGGTCAAACGTCGTGACCCAGTCGAGTTGTATGCACAAACCCTCATTCAGACCGATCAGCTTTCGCCTCAAACCCTAGCTGATTTGCGACGGGAAACCGCCGAAGTTGCTGACGAAGCATACCGCCTCGCCGAAACGGAACCAGGCCCCTCCCCAGCGTCAGCGACTACAGAAGTCTTAGGTCCGAGTAATCCGGCGGGACACGATGTACCTTTTCAGCTCTTAGGCCCGAATCTTACGATGGTTGGTGCGATGAATTTGTGTCTGGGGCAAGCGCTGGAGCGCATCCCAAGCACGATTCTATTTGGAGAAGACGTCGAAGATCCGAAGGGCGGCGTATTCGGATTTACCAAAGGTCTTTCGACCCGGTATCCGGGACGTGTAGTCAACTCTCCGCTCGCTGAAGCAACGATTGTCGGCAGCGGTGTTGGTCTGGCCGCCACGGGCTATCGTCCAATCCTTGAGCTGCAGTTCATTGACTATCTCGCGCCGGGATTTAACCAACTGTTAAATCAAGCAGCGACGCTCCGTTGGCGTTCGAACGCCGACTGGACGTGCCCGGCGATCTTCTACGCGCCGTACGGGGCATATCTGCCCGCTGGTG
>DATJVX010000041.1:0-45790 GCA_035501595.1 Casimicrobiaceae bacterium
AGCACCATGCCCTTGCTGGCGATGTCGGCGCCCAGTTCCGGCGGGGTCTGTTCCAGCGCGGTCTTCACTGCACTCACGATGTTATTGAGCGGGTCGGTCAGCGCTTCCAGGATTTCGTTGCTGGAGATGGTGAAACTGCGCGGGATCCCCTCCGCGAGGTTGCGGCCCTTGACTTCTTTCTCGCGCACCTCGGAGCCGGGAAACGCCGAGCCGATCGTCTTCTTGATCAGCTCGGCGGTCGTCTCGCCGATCAGCATCCCGTAGTTCCGGCGGATATAGTTGACGATTGCCTCGTCGAACTTGTCGCCGCCCACGCGCACGCTGCCCGAATAGACCATGCCGCCGAGCGAGATCACGCCGACCTCGGTGGTGCCGCCGCCGATGTCGACGACCATCGAGCCGGTCGCCTCCGAGATCGGCAGGTCGGCGCCGATCGCCGCGGCCATCGGCTCCTCGATCAGATAGACCTTCGAGGCGCCGGCGCCGAGCGCCGACTCGCGGATCGCCCGGCGCTCCACCTGGGTCGAACCGCAGGGCACGCAGATGATGATGCGCGGAGAAGGACTGAAGAGCTTCGAATCGAGCACCTTCTTGATGAACTGCTTGAGCATCTGCTCGGTGACGGTGAAGTCGGCGATGACGCCGTCCTTCATCGGCCGGATCGCGGTGATGTTGCCCGGCGTGCGCCCGAGCATCTGCTTCGCGGCGAGCCCTACTTCCTGGATCACGCGCTTGCCGTTCGGGCCGCCTTCCTGGCGGATCGACACCACCGAAGGCTCGTTGAGCACGATGCCCTTGCCGCGCACGTAGATCAGCGTGTTCGCGGTGCCAAGGTCGATGGCGAGGTCGCTGGAAAAATAGCCCTTGAACGATTCGAACATGGAGCTTTGTCGCGCGCTTTCGTGATACGCCCGAGGCGACCTCCACGCTCGGGTGAGGGGCCGGCTCGGGCAATCCGAATATGATAACCTAATATGCTTCGCCTCTACACCGGTTCTCCGGCGAAAAGGCTTCCAAAAGCCCCGAAAATGGCACTTTCCTCCGGCGACGTCCAGCGGATCGCGCATCTCGCCCGCATCGAGATCACGCCCGAAGAGGCGGCCGAAGTCGAAGCGAAGCTCGCCGGCATCTTCGCTCTGATCGAGAAGATGCGCGGCGTCGACACCACCGGGATCGTGCCCATGGCGCACGCCCAGGACGTCGCGCTGCCGCTTCGCGACGATGTCGTCACCGAGGACGACCGGCACGAGCTCTACCAGGGCGTCGCCCCCGCCGTGCAGAGCGGGCTCTATCTCGTGCCGAAGGTGGTCGAATAGAGCGCTCGATCACCGGTTCCGTCGCCGAGCTCGGGAAAGCGCTTGCCGCGAAGCGCGTGTCGAGCGTCGAGCTGACCTCCGCGCTGCTCGATCGCATCGATGCGGCGAACCCGCGGTTGAACGCGTTCCTGGCGCGCGATCGCGAACGCACGCTCGCGCAGGCGAGAGCGGCGGACGCCCGCCTTGCGTCCGGCGCCGCAACGGCACTCACCGGCATCCCGGTCGCGCACAAGGACGTGCTCATGACCGCCGGCTGGCGAACCACCTGCGGCTCGCGCATGCTCGAGGATTTCGTCGCGCCGTACAGCGCGTTCGTGGTCGAGCGCCTCGAGGAAGCCGGCATGGTGCTGGTCGGCAAGACCAACATGGACGAGTTCGCCATGGGCTCGTCGTCGGAGACCTCGTACTTCGGCCCGGTGCGCAGTCCCTGGAACCCGGAGTACGTTCCGGGTGGCAGCTCGGGCGGGTCGGCGGCGGCCGTCGCCGCGCGCCTCGTTCCCGCCGCGACCGGCACCGACACGGGTGGATCGATCCGCCAGCCCGCCGCGCTCTCCGGCGTGTGCGGCCTGAAGCCGACCTACGGGCTGTGTTCGCGCTACGGGCTGGTCGCCTTCGCGTCGAGCTTCGACACGCCGGGTCCGTTCGCGCAGACCGCGCAGGATTGCGCTCTGCTCCTGAATGCGATGGCTGGCCACGATCCGCGCGATTCGACGAGCCTCGATCGGCCGCGCGAAGACTACCTGCGGCTCCTCGGCGCAGCCGGCGGCGCGAAACCGCTCGCGGGATTGCGCGTCGGGATGCCGAAGGAGTACTTCGGCGCGGGCGTCGAAGCCGACGTCGAGGCCGCCGTCCGCGCGGCGGTGCGCGAGCTCGTCGAGCTCGGCGCGACGACGGTCGAGCTGACGCTGCCCAACGTGGAGCTCGCGGTGCCCGTGTACTACGTACTCGCGCCGGCGGAAGCCTCGTCGAACCTGGCGCGCTTCGACGGCGTGCGCTACGGTCATCGCGCCGCGAAGTACGCCGACCTGACCGACATGTACAAGAAGACCCGCGCCGAGGGCTTCGGCGCCGAGGTCAAGCGCCGGATCCTCGTCGGCACCTACGTGCTCTCGCACGGCTACTACGACGCCTACTACCTGAAGGCGCAGCAGCTGCGGCGCCTCATCGCCGACGGGTTCAGGGCCGCGTATCGCCGCTGCGACGTCATCGTCGGCCCGACCGCGCCCTCGGCGGCGTTCAAGCTCGGGGCGAAAACCGACGATCCGGTGCAGATGTACCTGAACGACATCTTCACGGTCGCGGGCAACCTGATCGGGGCGCCGGCGATCTCGATTCCCTGCGGCTTCGACCGCAACCGGCTGCCGATCGGCCTCCAGATCCAGGGCGACAACTTCGCCGAGAGCGTGATCCTCAACGTCGCTCATCGCTACCAGCAGGCGACCGACTGGCATCGGCGAGAGCCGGCCGAGGTCGCGGCGGAGCGCGCGCGATGAGCTGGGAAGCGGTCATCGGGCTGGAGACGCACGCGCAGCTCTCGACGCGATCGAAGATCTTCTCCGGGGCCGCGACCGCCTTCGGGGCCGCGCCCAACAGCGAGGCCTCGGCGGTCGACATCGCCCTTCCCGGCGTGCTGCCCGCGATGAACAGGGGCGCGCTCGAGCGCGCGATCAAGTTCGGCCTGGCGGTCGGCGGGACGATCAACCGCCGCAGCGTCTTCGCGCGCAAGAACTACTTCTACCCCGATCTGCCCAAGGGCTACCAGATCAGTCAGTACGAGATTCCCGTCGTGCAGGGCGGCGAGATCGCGATCGCCTCGCCCACGCGCGGCGAGATCCGGGTGCGGCTCACCCGCGCGCACCTGGAGGAGGACGCGGGCAAGAGCCTGCACGAGGACTTCCAGGGCATGACCGGCATCGACCTGAACCGCGCGGGGATGCCGCTTCTCGAGATCGTGTCCGAGCCCGACCTCGCGAGCGCCGACGAGGCCGTCGCGTACGCCAAGACGCTGCATGGGCTCGTGCGCTGGATCGACATCTGCGACGGCAACATGCAGGAAGGAAGCTTTCGCTGCGACGCCAACGTCTCGGTGCGGCGCGCGGGCGATGCGAAGCTCGGCACGCGCTGCGAGATCAAGAACCTGAACAGCTTCCGCTTCCTGCACCAGGCGATCGCCTACGAGATCCGCCGCCAGATCGAGCTGATCGAGGACGGCGCCACGGTGCAGCAGGAGACGCGCCTCTACGACCCTGAGCGCAACGAGACCCGCGCGATGCGCAGCAAGGAGGACGCGCAGGATTACCGATATTTCCCCGACCCCGATCTTCCGCCGCTCGTGGTCGACGAGGCGTGGATCGAGCGGATCCGATCCGAGCTGCCGGAGCTGCCCGAAGCGAAGCGGCAGCGGTTCGTCGACGAGTACCGACTGCCCCCGGGCCGTGCCCTGGGTCTCACGATGCTGCCGGGGCTCGCCGATGTTTTCGAGGCCACCGTGCGCGCGCCCGTTGCCGCGGAGCTCGCCGCGAACTGGGTGCTTGGAGAATTCTCCGCCGCGATCAACAAGGCGGGCCTCGAGTCCGCGGCCGCGCCGGTTTCCGGGGCGCAACTCGGGAACCTGCTCCGGCGCATCGAGGACGGGACGATCTCGGGCAAGATCGCCAAGGACGTCTTCGACGCCATGTGGGCCGGGGAAGGCAGCGCCGAGGCGATCATCGAGAAGCGAGGCTTGAAGCAGATCTCGGATGCCGGCGTCCTCGAGAAGGTCGCCGACGAGGTGCTTGCGGCCAACGCCGCGATCGTCGCCGAATACCGGGCGGGCAAGGAGAAAGCCTTCAACGCGCTGGTCGGCAAGGTGATGGCCGCGACCCGGGGCAAGGCGAACCCCGCGCGAGTGAATGCGATCCTCAGGCGAAGACTGGGTGATCGCTGAGCGCGGCCGCGCGGCGCTCTCCGGGCTCGCGGTGCTTGTCGTCGCGCTGCAAGCGGGATGTGCGCAGCAGCCAGCCGCGCCGGAGACTGCGGCGCCTCAAGCGCCGCCGCCGACCGTCCCGTTGACGCCGCCCGCGGCTGTTCCCGCGCCCGCCCCGGCCCCTGTGCAACCACCGGCGCCCGAGACCCGTGCCTATCCCGTCGAGCGCGGTTGGGTGTCGCTCTATGGCGCCGGCTTCGCCGGCAAGAAAACGGCCAGCGGCGAACCGTTCGATCCCAATGCCCTCACAATGGCGCACCGTACACTGCCGTTCGGCACGCTGGTGCGCGTGACCAATCTCAAGAACCATCGCAGCGTGCGGCTGCGGGTGAACGATCGGGGACCCGCAGTGCCCGACCGCATTGCCGACGTCTCGCTCGCCGCCGCGCGCAAGCTCGGCATGAACGACGACGGCGTCATCCAGGCCTTGCTCGAGGTCGTCGAATTCCCGCCCGACTAGCTCGACGAAGCCGGCCGGCGTGGTGCGCTGGAAGGATCAATGCATCAGGGTCGAAGGAGGTCTTCGACCCTGCCGCTGGTCCCGGCATCCTGTACTATCCGTACTACCTTACAAAATGCTGACATCGACGGCGATGAACGCCAGGGACCGCGCTCGGGAAGCCTACGAATTCGGCGAGTTCCGGCTCGAGCCGGCACGCCGCCGCCTCCTGCATCGGGACGAAATCACGCCGCTTACCGCCAAGGCTTTCGACACGCTGCTGGAGCTGATCCGGCATCGGGGCGAACTCGTTCGCAAGGACGCGCTGATGCGGGCGGTGTGGCCGGACACGATCGTGGAGGAGAACAACCTCAACCAGCACATCGGCGCGCTGCGTCGCGTGCTGCAGGATCGCTATGGGGAAAACCGATACATCGTGACGGTCCCAGGGCGCGGCTATCGCTTCGTGGGCGACGTTGCGGAGGTCGCGGCGACGCCAGCGGCCCGTCCCGACCGGCTGGTCGTTGCCGTGCTGCCTTTCGCTCACCTCGACCATGATCCCGGGACGGAGTATCTCGCCGACGGCATGACCGAGGAGATGATTGCCGCGCTCGGTCAAATCGATCCCCGGCACATCGCCGTGGTAAGCCGCACCTCGGTGATCGCCTACCGCAAGACGTCCGAAAGCGTGGCGCGCATCGGCCGCGATCTCGCCGCTGACTATGTGGTCGAAGGTTCGCTGCGCAGCGAATCGGGGCGCAGGCGGGTGACTGCGACGTTGGTTCGCACGACCGATCAAACATCCGTCTGGACGGCGTCGTTCGACAGCGAGCCGACGGGCGTCCTCGAGTTCCAATGCGAGCTCGCGAACAGCATCGCACAGCAGGTGCGCCTGCGCCTCGACCCGAGCCGTCTCGCCGCGCTCGGCCGTCGCCAGACCCGAAACGTCAAAGCCTTCGATTGCTATCTTCGCGGACGCCATCTTTGGCACCAGCTCACGCCGGTTAGCACGCGCAAGGCACTCGAGCACTTCGCGCAGGCGACACGCCTCGATCCCGACTACGCGCTCGCATGGTCGGGCATCGCCGATGCGCACTCGGCAATGCCGATCACCGGCGACGCTGCTCCACGCGCAGTCCTGGCGCGCGCGACCGAGGCCTCGGAACGCGCGTTGTTCGCACAGCCCGATCTCGCCGAGGCGCAGGCCTCCGTGGGGTTCCGCAAGTTCTGGCTCGACTGGGACTGGCCCGGCGCGGAGGCTGCGTTTCAGCGCGCGACCGAGATCGACCCGTCCTATTCGTTCGCTTTCCGGATGCTCGGTCTGCTGCATTCGCACAGAGGCGAAACGCGCGATTCGCTTCTCGCCATGCGGCGTGCGCGTGCACTCGATCCGTTGCTCCCCGTGCATCACGCGCTATCGGCGCAAGTGGCCTACGCGGGGCGCGATTACGTGCTCGCGGCGCAATTCGCCCGGCAGGCGCTCGCCATAGATCCGGAGTTCTGGATCGGACACTTCCAACTTGCCCAGGCCGCGGTCCAGCTAGGCGAGCACGATCTCGCGCAGCGCGCGATTGCCGATGCCGGCAGGACGTCCGGAGGGAACAGCAAGGTAATTGCGCTTCGCGGCTACCTCGAAGCGCGGCGAGGACGAGAAGCCGAAGCACGTCAGATTCTCGACACCCTGCTGGCGCTCGCCCGCGAACGCTATGTTCCTCCGTGCGCGATCGCGCTCGTGCACGCAGGGCTCGGTGACCTCGATTCTGCTGCCCGCTTCGTCGACCTCGCCTATGAAGCGCGCGACGTGCACCTCATGTTCCTGCCCGTCGACGAGAAGTGGGACGAGGCGCGCGCCGAGGCACGCATCGCGGCGGTGCTCCAGCGCTGCGGATTTATCGCAGGCACGTAGAAGCAGCTCGATCGCTTTACTGCGGAGCGCACATTCCGACACCGATCGGACCGGCTCCCTCGGGCACCCATCCCGTTTCCACCATTTTCGCGCGCGTCGCCAGACTCGTCGTGAATCGATGGTTCGGCGCCGCGCCCTGCCCGTTGTTGTACAGGCGGTAGACCGGCTGCGTGTTCGGCGGGCACGCTCCATGCTGGTCGGGGACTGCGATATTGAAGACAATTCCCTCGAACTGCCAGGCTGGATTCCCTTTCACCGCGGCGCATTCATCGACGTCGGATGTATAGAAGTGCGAGCTCTTGGTGCCGAATGCCGCGCTAAAGAACCGACACGTCGCGCCTGTCCCGATCGGCGAGTCGACATACACGTTGAAGGTCTGCCCGGTCCGAACCCAGCCCGCGAAGACGCGGTTGTCGAGCATCGCGATTTCCTCCGGATTCGCCGTCATAAAATAGTGATCGAACCCCGCGTAATAGTATTCGACGACGACGTTCGGCGACTCGGGAACGGGATCGAGCCTGAACGCCCTGCACAGGTGCCCGTTGCAGCCCGTTGCGGCGATCTGGCGTTGGTCGTTGATTCCTGATGCTTCAAATAACGCAAACCCTTCAAGACCCGATACCACGATCGAATTCAAATCGTACATGCTTCCGTCCGCGTACAGGAACGCCCGGAAGACGTTGAAGGCCACATCCGAGCTGCCCGTCACATCGCCACGCGCGTTGATGGCGTAACCCCCGCTGCTGCGGCCTCCTAGCGTTCCGAGGTCCAGCATCGTGCCATTGGTGTAGAGAAACGCGTGGGACAATCCGCCTTTCGTCGACGCGTTCCCGGTCACCTGGCCGATCGCATTGATGGCCGCCCCGTTGCTGTCCCCGGCGCCGTCAAGCGTGCCGAGGCTTCGCATCGCGCCTCGCGAGTAGATGAACGCGCGGTATGAGCCGTCCGGAAGGAGGGATGTTCCCGTTACGTCGCCGGCCTGGTTGATGCCAATTCCCCAGCTGTCGATGCCACCGGGCGTCGTGGTCGTCCCGCCGAGCGTGCCGAGGTCCAGCATGGCACCGTTTGCGTACCGGAATGCACGCATGGCTCCGGACGAAGTCCGCGAATAGCCAGTCACCTGCCCAGCGCTGACTGACGACGCGCGAGTGAAGCCGCCGCCCAAGGTGCCGAGGTCCCGCATCGAGTCTCCGGACCATAGGAGGGCCCGCCCAGTTACCCATGACTCGACCGCGACTTGCCCCTCGTCGTCTATCCCTTCTCCACTGCTCCCGTCGGCCATGGTGCCGAGGACCTGCATCACGCCACCGACGTTGCGAAAGGCAACACCGCCCGCGTCCCAGTCCCAGAACTCGCCGGCCACGTCGCCGGTTGCGTTGATTCCATGCGCAAAGCTCGCATAGGGAAGGGCGGCGTCGAGCGGGATCGCGACATAGCGGAGCGCCGCGCCCGCCGGAGACACCGGAGAGCAGACAGCTAGGCACGAAAGTGCCGCATAACACGCTACCGGTCGGATTTTCATCGCTTGCCTCGCGCTCCCGTCGACTCGCCCCGGGCCGCCCCGTTGCCAGCCGTGGGAAGCAATCTACGCGTGCTGAAAGCGATGAGTCTTTGGGTGGGGCTGAATCGTTCTGAATTCTTGTGAATCCTTGGCCGAGCCCCACCGCACGGCCACGAAGGCTCGTCCTAGTGCATCAACGGCTTGTAGCGCAACCGGTGCGGCCGCGCGCCTTCTTCGCCGAGGCGCTTCCGCTTGTCGGCTTCGTAGTCCTGGTAGTTGCCCTCCACGAAGACCCACCGGCCCTCGTCCTCGGCGGCGAGGATGTGGGTCGAGATCCGGTCGAGGAACCACCGGTCGTGCGAGACGACGAGCGCGCTGCCGGCGAACTCCGCGAGCGCGTCCTCCAGCGCGCGTAGCGTCTCCACGTCGAGGTCGTTCGACGGCTCGTCGAGCAAGAGCACGTTCCCGCCTTCGAGCAGCGTCGCGGCGAGGTGCAGCCGCCCGCGTTCGCCCCCGGAGAGCGCACCGACGTTCTTCTGCTGGTCCGACCCCTTGAAGTTGAAGCGGCCGAGATAGGCGCGCGAGGGCATCTCGAACTTGCCGACCGTGATGATGTCCTGCCCGCCGGAGATCGCCTCCCAGGCGGTCTTGTCGTTGGGCAGCGCCTCGCGGGTCTGGTCGACGATCGCGAGCTTCACCGTCGACCCCACCTCGATCTCGCCGCGGTCGGGCTTGTCCTTGCCGGCGATCATGCGAAACAGCGTCGTCTTGCCCGCGCCGTTGGGCCCGATCACGCCGACGATCGCGCCGGCGGGGACCTTGAACGACAGGTCGTCGACGAGCAGCCGGTCGCCGTAGCCCTTGCTCACGTTCTTGAACTCGATCACGGCGTCGCCCAGCCGGTCGGCGACCGGGATGAAGATCTCCTGCGTCTCGTTGCGCTTCTGATGCTCGTAGGAGGAGAGCTCCTCGAACCGCGCGATCCGCGCCTTGCTCTTCGCCTGGCGCGCCCTGGCATTCGAGCGCACCCATTCGAGCTCCTTCGCCATCGCCTTGATGCGCGCGGCCTCCTGCCTCGCCTCGACGGCGAGCCGGGCTTCCTTCTGCTCGAGCCAGGAGCTGTAGTTGCCCTTCCACGGGATGCCGTAGCCGCGGTCGAGCTCGAGGATCCACTCGGCGGCGTTGTCGAGGAAGTAGCGATCGTGCGTGACCGCGATAACGGTCCCGGGAAACTTCTGCAGGAACTGCTCGAGCCACTCCACGCTCTCCGCGTCGAGATGGTTGGTGGGCTCGTCGAGGAGCAGCATGTCCGGCTTGGAGAGCAGCAGACGGCACAGCGCCACGCGCCGCTTCTCGCCGCCGGAGAGCGTCTCGATCTTCGCCTCCCAGGGCGGCAGGCGCAGCGCGTCGGCGGCGATGTCCATCTGCACGCCGGCGTCCGCGCCGGAGGCCGCGATGATCGCCTCGAGCCTCGCCTGCTCCGCGGCGAGCGCATCGAAGTCGGCGTCGGGCTCGGCATACGCGGCGTAGACCTCCTCGAGCTTCGCCTTGGCCGCGAGGACTTCCCCCATGCCCTCCTCGACCGCCTGACGCACCGTCTGCGCCGGGTCGAGCAGCGGTTCCTGCGGCAGGTAGCCGATCCGCAGGTTGGGCATCGGCGTCGCCTCGCCATCGTATTCGCGGTCTTCACCGGACATGATCCGGAGCAGGCTCGATTTGCCGGAACCGTTCAACCCGAGCACGCCGATCTTGGCGCCGGGGAAGAAGGAGAGCGAGATATCCTTCAGGATCACTCGCCGAGGGGGCACGATCTTGCCCACCCGGTTCATGGTGTAGACGTACTGAGCCATCGGGGATCGCCGTCGACGGAAGAAGGCGGATTATCGCAGGTCGCCGCCGGTGGCGACCGCGGGCGCGGGTGACATCCGGGTACAGCGGCTTCCTCCCGGGTGCCGCGCCTCGCGCGCCCGGACTACGGCGACCGGGCGCCTACTTGGTCACGCCCTGCCCTGCGGTCGTCACCGGCTTGGTGCCCGTCTTGGCGGGCGCGGCAGCGGCCTTGGCGGGTATCGCGCCCGCCGCCTTCGCGGGCTGCTCGGCGGCCGCGGCGCGATCCTTGTCGGCGAGGATGTCCCGCCAGCGCTGCTTGATCGTGTCGTACTTCTCCGTGACCATGGCCAGCTCTTCCTGCCGTTGCCGGATCAGGATGTTCTGCCGCGAGAGCTCCTCGTCGACGCTCACCGACTCGCGGTCGAGCTCGACCGGGATCGGCTTGCCCTCGTAGCCCTGCTTGCGCGCAGCAAGCGCCTTCTGCTGGCGCGTGAGCGCCTCGCGGAAGCTCTGCGCCGACGAGATCTGCGCCTCGAGCGTCGACACTGCCCGGTTGCGCGCGAGGTCGATCTCGTTCTCGCTGGTGTAGGACTGCAGCAGCGCGCGGTCCTGGCGCACCTGCTCGTCGTGCGCCCGGCTCGCGGCCTTCTGCTTCTCCTCCTCGTCGGTCTTGGCTTTTTGCGCCTCGGGCGAAAGCGGCGCTTCGATCTTCTTGACCGCGCGGCCCTGCTTGTCGAGGACGGTCGCACCCTGCGGTGTTTCCGGGGGCGCCTTGTCGCTGTAGTGGACCTTGCCGTCTTCGTCGGTCCATTTGTACGTGGCGGCACCCGCGGTCGCGAACGCCGCCAGGCCGATCAGCGCTGCCGCGCCTGATAGCCACCGCGCTCTGACTCGTCCTGCCCGATCGCTGCTCTGGTTCATTCTTCGCTCCTGCCGGCGATCACCCGTATGCCGTGCCCGCCGCCTTCTCGCCAGCCGTCGCGCCATATTGCCCGCGGTAGGCGATGACCCGGGCGGCTTCGCTCGCGAGCTCCGGCCGCCCTCCCAGGAAGCCGAGCAGATCGTCGAGCGAGGCAATGGCGAAGACCGGCAGCCGGAACTCTTCTGTCAGTTCCTGGGCTGCCGATCGCGCTCCCCGGCCCCGTTCCATCCGGTCGAATGCAATTAGGATGCCGGCCGGATCGGCCCCCTGGGCCCGGATGAGCTCGATCGCCTCCCGCTTGGCGCCTCCTTCCGTCACGACGTCGTCCACGATCAGGACCCGGCCGGCGAGCGGGGCGCCCACCACCAGGCCGCCCTCGCCGTGGTCCTTGGCCTCTTTCCGGTTGAAACTGTATGGCAGATTGTGACCTTTTTCCGCCAGCGCAACGGCCGTGGCGGCGACCAGCGTAATGCCTTTGTAAGCCGGCCCGAAGAGCTGGTCGCAGCGCAGGCCGGAGGCGAGATAGGCCTCCGCGTAGAACCCGCCCAGGCGACGCAGGCTCTCGCCGTCGTCGAAGAGCCCGGCGTTGAAGAAGTACGGCGTTTCGCGTCCCGCCTTGGTCACGAAGCGACCGAATCGCAGCACGCCGCGCGACAGGGCGAACGCGAGAAAATCCTGCCGGAAGCCGGTCATCGGCGTGGAATTTTACCTGTAAACTGCCCGGCGCCCGTGCGCATCGTCACCCTCAACGTCAACGGCATCCGCGCCGCGGAGAGGAAGGGCCTGTCTCGCTGGCTCAAGCGCGTGGAGCCCTGGGACGTCGTGTGCCTGCAGGAGATCAAGGCCAATGTCGACGAGGTGCCGCACGCGCTGCTCGCACCGTGCCGGTCGCACGGCTTTTTCCTCGCCGCGGGCCGCAAGGGCTACTCCGGCGTCGCGCTGTACGCGAAGTGCGAGCCCAAAGTGACCACCGGCTTCGGCTCGAGCGAGTTCGACGCCGAAGGGCGCTACCTCGAGGCCGATTTCGGCCGGGTCGCGGTCGCGAGCGTCTACCTGCCCTCCGGTTCGTCCGGACCGCATCGCCAGGCGTCGAAATTCCGCTTCATGGAAGCCTTCCTGCCGCATCTTCTGAAGCTCCGGAAGCGCCGGCGCGAGATCATCCTTTGCGGGGACTGGAACATAGCGCACCAGGCAATCGACCTCACGAACTGGCGCAGCAACCAGAAGAACTCGGGCTTCCTGCCGGAGGAGCGCGCGTGGCTCAGCCGCGTGTTCGACGAGATCGGCTTCGTCGACGTCTTCCGCAGCGTCAACAAGGAGCCGGGCCACTACACGTTCTGGTCCACGCGCGGCCACGCGTGGAGGAACAACGTCGGCTGGAGAATCGACTACCAGGTCGCCACGCCGCGCGTCGCCGCCGCGGCGCGCGCGGCCTCGATCTACAAGACGCGACGCTTCTCCGATCACGCCCCGGTGATCGTCGACTACGACTACGAGCTCGCCTGACCGCGGCGCGCGCCTGAAGCGCGCCCGGGCGAGACGGCACTCGACCGCATGATCCGGCTCACCGACGTCACCCTCGCCCGCGGCAGCAAGCGGCTGCTCGAGGGCGCCTCGCTCACCGTCCATGCGGGGCAGAAGCTCGGGCTCGTGGGCGCCAACGGGAGCGGCAAGTCGTCGCTGCTCGCGCTGCTCATGGGCGGCCTCGACGCCGACGCGGGCGAGGTCTCGTTGCCCGCCTCGTGGGTGATCGCTCACGTCGCGCAGGAGACGGCCGCCGTCGCGGTGCCCGCGATCGACTTCGTCCTCGACGGAGATGCCGAGCTGCGCGCGATCGAGCGGGCGCTCGCGGCCGGCGAAGCCGATTCGCAGGCCTCCGGCGAGCATCTCGCCGAGCTCCACCAGCGCTTCGGCACGATCGACGGCTACAGCGCCCGGGCGCGAGCCGCGACGCTGCTGGCCGGCCTGGGCTTCGCCAGCGAGCGTCACCGCGATCCCGTGACGAGCTTCTCGGGCGGCTGGCGCATGCGGCTGAACCTCGCGCAGGCGCTGATGACGCGCTCGGACCTGCTGCTCCTCGACGAGCCGACCAACCACCTCGACCTCGATGCGGTCCTCTGGTTCGAGGAGTGGCTCGCGCGCTACCCGGGCACGCTCGTGCTCGTGACCCACGATCGCGACTTCCTCGACGCCGTCGTCACGACCGTCGTCCACCTCGACGGCCGCAAGCTGCGCTCCTACAGCGGCAACTACACCGCCTTCGAGAGCCAGCGCGCGCAGGCGCTCGCGCAGCAGCAGGCCGCCTATCAGAAGCAGCAGCGCACGATCGCGCACCTGCGCTCCTACATCGATCGGTTCCGCGCCAAGGCGACCAAGGCAAGGCAGGCGCAGAGCCGGATCAAGGCGCTCGAGCGGATGGAGCTGATCGCCGCCGCCCACGTCGATAGCCCATTCGCCTTCGCCTTCCCGGCCACCACGATCCACGCGCGCCAGCTCGTCAAGCTCGACCACGTCGCCCTCGGCTACGGTGCGGCGCCGATCTTAAGCGGGCTCGACTGGTCGATCCTCGCCGGGGCGCGCATCGGGCTCCTCGGGCCCAACGGCGCCGGCAAGTCGACGCTGTTGCGCGCGGTCGCGGGTGAGCTCGCACCCCTCGCGGGACGAGTCCTCGCCGCCCAGGGGCTGCGCATCGGGTACTTCGCGCAGCACCAGGTCGAGCAGCTCCGGCTGGAGCACGATGCGCTGTGGCATCTGCGCCGGCTCGAGCCCGACGCCCGCGAGCAGGAGCTGCGCGACTTCCTGGGCGGGTTCGATTTCCGCGGCGACCGCGTCACGGCTGCGGCCGGCGAATTCTCCGGCGGCGAAAAAGCGCGGCTTACGCTCGCGCTGCTCGTGCGCCAGCGGCCGAACCTCCTGCTGCTCGACGAGCCCACCAACCACCTCGACATCGAGATGCGCGAGGCGCTGACCGAGGCGCTCCAGGACTACGAAGGCGCGCTCGTCGTCGTCGCCCACGACCGGCACCTGCTGCGCGCGACGGCGGACGAGCTGTGGCTCGTGGACGACGGATCGCTGTCGGCCTTCGACGGGGACCTGGACGACTACCGCGAGTGGGTGCGCAGCCGCCGCAGCGACGGCGAGGGCGAGGAGGCCGCTCGCGGCCCAGCCGATCGCAGGACGCGCCGCCGCGCCGAAGCCGAGGAACGAGCGCGCCTCGCGGAGCTCAAGCGCCCGCTCGCGGGCAAGCTCGTCGTCGTGGAGGCCGAGATGCAGGCTCTCCAAGGGGAGAAGCAGGAGCTCGAGGCCTGGCTTGCGACGGAGGACGCCTACGCGGAAACGAGCAAGGAGAACCTCGTCGCTGCGCTCGAGCGCCAGGGCGACCTGACGTGGCGGCTCGCCCGCGCCGAAGCGGCGTGGCTCGAGCTGCAGTCTCAGCTGGAGGCGATCGACCGGTCGTGACCGGCTTCCGGCGGTCCGGCGGCGAGCGCATCGCGCGTTGCTTCAATCGGGAGGCAGCTGTACCTCGGCCGCGATGCGCCAGGCCCCGTTGCGGTCGCGCTGCCACACGTGGACGTAGTAGCCCGCGGCTTCTTCGGCGCCGCCGACGGAGCGCTGGTAGCGTCCGTAGGTGAAGCCGAGGTCGTCGCTCGAGGACGCGCCCACGCCGGAGGGCAGCCAGACGACCCGCCGGCCGCTCGCGGCGAGCGCTTTGCGCGCCGCGTCGGCACCGATCAGCGCGTAGCTGCCTTCGCGCAGAATGCGCGCGGAGTCCGCGAGCAGCTCGAAGTAGGAAGCGGCGGCCGCGGGATCCGGATCGAGGCTTCGCGCCTCGCGCTCGAGCGCGAGGAGCTCGTCCGCGCCGCGCCCGGGCTCGCTTGCCTCGCGCCATCGCACCGGCACCGTCGACGGGTCGGTCCGCGCGGCGAGCGAATCGGGAGCGGGCGCGGCAGGCGTCGAGACGCCGGCATCCAGGGCCACGCGCCATAGGCCGTTCTCGCGCCTCCAGACCGAGAAGAAATAGCCGTAGCGCGCCGGTGCGCTCGCGTCGCGCTGATTCGACAGCGAGTACGGCCCGGTCGTGTAGCCGAGGTCGCCGGCGCGCGCGACCGCGCCCGCCTGCGGCGACCAGTCGAGCAAAAACGCGAGCGGATCGGCGGGTGCGGGCCGCGCGAGCATGCGTTCGCGCATGACGCCCGGACCGGGCCGGAAGTCGATCCCGTCGACCGCGAAATAGTGGAGGAACGCCGCGCGAATGCCACGCTCGGTCGACTCCCTGGCGAAGGCGCGCTCGGCGGAGAAGAGCTCGTCGAGCTGGGCGTCCGGCGTCGGCGCAGGCGCAGCGCAGGCGCCCACCACCAGCGCCGCGATCACGCCCGCCCTGCGCGCACCCGGCGCTCGGGCCGGGCGTGGTCTGTGCATCCGCATTGGTCTCGTTCGCCGGCAGGCGCGCCAGGCCCGATCAGAGCATAGCGGCGGCGGCGCGTCCAGCGCGCGTCGCGAGCTCTGCGGCGCGGCGTCGCGGTTTCACGGACGGATCGGACCGCCCGGCGGGGGCGCCGGGCGCACGGCCGCCTCGGCTCGACCGTTCCAGGGCGCGACGCTCAGGAGCAGCGCCATCCCCGGAAGCGCCAGCGCTGCGCACAGCAGGAAGAAGGCGAACCAGCCCGTGTGCTCGACGATCCAGCCCGTGCTCGCGTTGACCAGCGCGCGTGGGACCGACGCGAGGCTCGTGAACAGCGCGAACTGGGTCGCGGTGTAGCGCGGATCGGTCGCGCGGGCGATGAACGCGGTGAAGGCAGCGGTCCCCAGGCCCACGCCGAGCGCTTCGAAGGCGATCACCAGCGCGAGCAGCAGCCGATCCGCCCGGTTCACGTAGGCGAGCCAGGCGAAGCCGAGGATCGACACGACCTGCACGAGGCCGAAGAGCCACAGGCCGCGGTTGATGCCGATCTTGAGCATCCAGAGCCCGCCGAGCAGCCCGCCGGCGACGCTCGCCCAGAGTCCCGCGTTCTTGGCGATGAGCCCGATCTCGGAGAGCGAGAAGCCCATGTCCAGGTAGAAAGGCGTCGCGAGCGCGGTCGCCATCGAGTCGCCGAGCTTGTAGAGGAAGATGAACGCCAGCACGAGAAGCGCCGCGCCGACGCCGGAGCGCGTCACGAACTCGTGGAACGGCTCGACGACGGCTTCCTTAAGCGTGCGCGGAGCTGGCTGCGCGAGCGCGGGCTCCGCGACCAGGAAGGTATTGGCGATGCCCGGCAGCATGAACAGCGCCGTCACCGTGAATACCGTCTGCCACGGCAGCAGGTCGGCGAGGATGAGCGACAGCGCGCCCGGAACGAGGCTCGAGATGCGGTAGGCCTGCACGTGGATCGCGTTGCCGAGCCCGAGCTCCGCGTCGGGCAGGAGCTGGCGGCGGTAGGCGTCGAGCACGATGTCCTGGGTCGCGGCGAAGAAGGCGACCACCGCCGCGAGGTACGCGATCGTCCACAGGTCGAGCTGCGGGGAGAGCATGCCGAACAGCGGTATGGACACGAGCAGCAAGAGCTGCGTCGCGAGCATCCACCCGCGTCGGCGTCCGAGCACCGGCACGGCGTAGCGGTCGACCAGGGGCGACCACAGGAACTTCCATGTGAAGGGCAGCTGGATCAGCGCAAAAAGGCCGATCGAGCGCAGGTCCACGTGCTCGGAGCGCAGCCACGCCGGAAGGAGGTTGAGCAGGATGTAGAGCGGCAGGCCGGAGCTGAATCCCGTGAACACGCAGATCAGCATCCGCCGGTTGAAAAGCGCCTTGCGCCAGCCGACCGATTCACCCATCGTCGGCATTCTAGTGCGGCCCCTCGGTGCCGCCTACCTGCGCCGGAAGCGGTAGATGGCGAGCGAGCCGAGGAGGTTCGGAAGCCAGCTCACCCGGCGCGCGTCGTGCAGCACGACGCGCTCGAGCACGGCGAAACCGTGCGCCGCGCAGAACGCGTCGAAGTCGGCGACCGTGCACAGGTGCACGTTGGGCGTGTCGTACCACTGATACGGCAGGCTCACCGAGACGGGCATCCGGCCGAGCATGACCTGGGCGCGATGCGACCAGTGCCCGAAGTTGGGAAAGGTGACGATCGCCTCGCGGCCGACCCGCAGCATCTCGAGCACGATCTCCTCGGTGTGGCGCATCGCTTGCAGCGTCTGCGACAGGATGACGCTGTCGAAGCTCTGGTCGTCGAAGCCCGCGAGGCCGGATTCGAGGTCGCTCTGGATCACGTTGATGCCGTTGCCGATCGAGGCGAGCACACCCGCATCGTCGATCTCGATCCCGTAGCCGGTCACGCGGCGCGACTCGCGCAGGAAAGCGAACAGGCTCCCGTCGCCGCAGCCCAGGTCGAGCACCCGCGCTCCGGGCGCGATCCACCCCGCGATCGTGGAGAAATCCGGGCGCAGGATGCGCGTCATGGCGACAAGAGCTCGAGGTACTTGCGCACGACGGCGTGGTACTGCGGCGTGTCGAGCAGGAAAGCGTCGTGGCCGTGCGGCGCCACGATCTCGGCGTAGGAGACGTCGAGCGCGTTGTCGACCAGCGCCTTCACGATCTCTCGCGCGCGCGCCGGCGAGAAGCGCCAGTCGGTGGTGAAGGACACGACCAGGAAGGGGCAGGTGGCGGCCGAGAGCGCCTTCGCGAGGCTTCCGCCCGCGGCCGCCGCGGGATCGAAGTAGTCGAGCGCCTTGGTAATGCGCAGGTAGGTGTTGGCGTCGAAGTACTCGGAGAATTTCTCGCCCTGGTAGCGCAGGTAGGACTCGATCTCGAACTCCGGCGCGAACGAGTAGTGGAGGCCTTCCCGCAGGGAGCGGCCGAATTTCTCGCCCATCTGCTCGTCGGAGATGTAGGTGATGTGCCCGATCATGCGGGCGACGCGAAGCCCCCGGACGGGCTTGACGCCGCGGGCGTAGTAATGCCCGTCGTGGAAATCGGGATCGGTGAGGATCGCCGCGCGCGCGACTTCGTTGAAGGCGATGTTCTGCGCCGAGAGGTTCGGGGCCGCGGCGATGACCAGGGCGCTGGCGATGCGCTGCGGATAGCGGATCGCCCAGGAGAGCGCCTGCATGCCGCCCAGGCTTCCGCCCATCACCGCCGCAAAACGCTCGATGCCGAGCCGGTCGGCGAGCCGCGCCTGCGCATCGACCCAGTCCTCGACGGTCACGATCGGAAAATCGGAGCCCCAGGGCTTGCCCGTGGCCGGGTTGATCGACGCGGGGCCCGTCGAGCCGAAGCAGCTGCCGATGTTGTTGACGCCGACGACGAAGAACCGATCGGTGTCGACCGGCTTGCCCGGACCGACCATGTTGTCCCACCAGCCTTCGCTGTCGGCGCGATCCGCATACGTGCCGGCGACGTGGTGCGACGCGTTGAGCGCGTGGCAGACGAGGATGGCATTGGAGCGCCTCTCGTCGAGCGTGCCGTAGGTCTCGTAGACCAGCTCGAAGCCAGGCAGCACTGCGCCCGAGGACAGCGGCAGCGCTTCCCCGAACGAGGCGCGCTGCGCTTGCACGATGCCGACGGAGCCGAGTGAGGTCATGGGCGACAAAAAACCCGACCAGCTTTGCGCTAATCGGGTCGGAGCAACCTCAACCTCGCCGCTTTAGCCGAATTTGTCGAAGGCCCCGTTGCCGCGGAAGGACCTTCTTCGCGCCCGCAAGCTGATCGTCAAATCGGCGCGTCTGAGGCGTAGTTTAGCGGCGCATGGCGGCTTGTCAATTCAGGCGTTGAGCCTCGCGAGGAGCGCGACGAGCTTCGCCGGCTCGTCGGTGCGGCGCATCCGCGCGACGATCGCCCGGGCTGCCGCGAGCTCGCTCGTCAGCACGCGCTGCTTGACCGCGAGTACGTGCGCGGGGTGCATCGAGAAGTCGAGCAGCCCCATGCCGAGCAGCAGGCGCGTGAAGCGCACGTCGCCCGCCATCTCGCCGCAGACGGCGATCGGGACGCCGGCCTTGCTGGCGCTTGAGATCGCGAGCGCGATCAGCTTGATCACGGCCGGGTGCAGCGCATCGTAGAGCTGCGATACCGCGTCGTCGGCGCGATCGACCGCGAGCGTGTACTGGATCAGGTCGTTGGTGCCGATCGACAGGAAGTCGAGCCGGCTCGCAAAGGCGCCCATCGACAGCACGGCCGCGGGGATCTCGATCATGCCGCCCACCTCGATGCCCGCGTCGAAGGCGATCTTCTGCTCGCGCAGGGCCTCCTTCGCCTGAGCGATCAGCGCCAGCGCCTGCTCGATCTCGCCTACGCTGGAGAGCATCGGCAGCAGGATCTTCACCTTGCCGTAGGGCGACGCGCGCAGGATCGCCCGGAGCTGCGTGAGAAAGAGCCGCGGCTCGGCCAGGCAGAAGCGCACCGCTCGCAGCCCCAGCGCGGGATTCGGCGCGACGCGCGTGAGGCCGTCGAGGCCCTCCTTGTGCTTGTCGGCGCCGAGATCGAAGGTGCGGATCGTGACGGGCCTCCCTTTCATGCCCGCGGCGACCGCGCGGTAGGCCTCGAACTGCTCGTCCTCCGAGGGAAGACCGTCGCGATTGAGGAACAGGAACTCGGTGCGGAAGAGGCCCACGCCGCTCGCTCCGTTCTCGATCGCGGGCTCGAGGTCCTCGGGCAGCTCGATGTTGGCGTTGAGCTCGACCCGGCAGCCGTCGAGGGTCGTGGCGGGCGTGGTCCGCAACCGGCGAAGCTTGGCGAGCTCGAGCTCGAACTCCTCCTGCCGCAGCCGATACTCGGCGAGCACCGAATGGTCGGGATTGACGATGACGACGTTGCGCGCGCCGTCCACGATCAGCATCTCGTTCTCGCGGATCAGCGCACGGGCGTTGTGCGTCGCGACCACCGCGGGGACGTTGAGGCTGCGCGCGACGATGGCGGTGTGCGAGGTCACGCCGCCCAGATCGGTGAGGAAGGCCGCGAAATGCTTGTTCTTGAACTGGATCACGTCGGCAGGCGACAGGTCGTGCGCGACCAGGATGGCGTGCTCCTGGGAGGGGCGCACCGGTCCGGGGCGCCCCATGAGGACCTTGAGCACGCGCTCCACGACATGCACGACGTCCGCCTTGCGCTCGCGAAGATACGGATCCTCGATCGAGTCGAACTGCTCGATGAGCACGCCGAGCTGCTGAGTGAGCGCCCATTCCGCGTTGCACAACTGCTCGGCGATCGTGCGCTTGGGCGCCTCGTGCAGCGTCGGATCGGTGAGGATCATCCAGTGCACGTCGAGGAAGGCGCCGAACTCGGCCGGGGCATCGCTGGCGGTCATCGTGCCGTGCAGGCTCTCGAGCTCCTTCTGCACGGTGCGCATGGCATGGCTCAGGCGCTCGATCTCGGAATGGACCTGCTCCGGCACGATCGAGTAGTGGGCGACCTCGAGCGTCGCGTGGGAAACGAGCTGCGCCCGGCCGATGGCGATGCCGCCCGAGACGCCGATGCCGTGCAGCACGAAGCTCATCGGCGCGAACCCGCCGTCATCGCCGGGCGTTCTATCGTTCTTCCCCGAAGCGATCGGCGATGAGCTGAACCATCGCGGTCATCGCTTCCGTCTCGTCCGGCCCGCTGGTCTCCACCCGGATCGTCGCTCCGACGCCCGCGGCCAACAGCATCACTGCGAGCATGCTGCGCGCGCTGGCGCGGCGGCCGTTCCAGATGAGCGATATGCTGCAGCGGAAGCGCGAGGCGACCGCGACGACCCTGGCGCTCGCACGGGCGTGGAGCCCGAAGCGGTTCGTGAGCTTGACGAGACGTGTCTGCATGTTGATCCGCAAGTAGCATACCGGCACGCGAAGGTAGCGGGGAAGCATCGAGCGTGCTCTCCCATTGATCGGGCCGCTTGCGGATTGGTTCCTGGCGATGGCGAAATTTCATGTGTCGTCGATCGACGACCCCAGAGGGTCAGGCGTCGCGCAAGCTCACTGCCCCTCTCCGAAATAATCCCCGATCAAGGCGATGAGCGCGTTCATCGCCTCGGTTTCGTCAGGTCCGTCAGTTTCCAGCGTGATGCGGCTGCCCCTCCCCGCCGCCAACATCATCACGCCCATGATGCTCTTGGCGTTGACCTTGCGACCGTTGCGCGCAAGCGAAACGTCGCACTGGTACTTCGCCGCGAGCTGCGTGAGCTTGGCCGACGCCCGGGCGTGCAGCCCGAGCTTGTTGACGATCTCAACCTCTTGTTGCCGCATACCGCGGATCGACTTCCACGTGCAGGACGCCGTCGCAACCGCCGCTGATCGCCTTCTTGATCATCGTGCCGAGATCGCGGTCCCTGTACGTCAGCGCCCGCACGAGCATCGGCAGATTGACGCCGGCCACGGCTTCGACGCGGCCCGGGATCAGGACCTTGCTCGCGAGGTTGGACGGGGTTGCGCCGTAGATGTCGGAGAAGACCAGCACGCCCTCGCCGGTGTCGAGCCTCTGCACCAGCTCCCGCGCCCTGGGCAGCAGCAGGGACGGATCGTCCTTGGCGCCGACGGAGAAGGTCTCGAATTGGGCCGGGCGCTGCCCGAGCACGTGCGTGACGGCCGCCGCCAGGCTGCTCGCGAGCGTCCCGTGGCAGACGATCAGGATGCCGATCATGGGACCAAGGCTCCCCTTCCGGACCATCTTAGCAGAACGGGCGTGCGCAGGCGCCTGGCGGGAGCCTGTCGCGCCGCTAACGACAGGCGGCGACCAGCGCCTCGGCGAAGCGTCCGGCGACGTCGTAGCCAGTTTGCTGCGCGATCTCGACGAATCCTGTCGGACTGGTGACGTTGACCTCGGTGAGATAGTCGCCGATGACGTCCAGGCCCACCACCAGCATCCCCTCCGCCCAGAGCCTGGGGCCGACGCTCTCGGCGATCTGCCGATCGCGGCGCGAGATCGGTCGCGCGACGCCGAGGCCGCCTGCGGCGAGGTTGCCCCGGGTCTCGCCCGGCTTGGGGATGCGCGCGAGAACCTGCGGCACGGGCTCGCCCGCGATCACGATCACGCGCTTGTCGCCGTCGACGATTTCGGGAATGAACCGCTGCGCCATCACGGTCCGCGCGCCGTGGTGGCCCACGGTCTCGACGATCACGTTGCGATTGGGGTCGTCCCGGCGGACACGGAAGACCGAGGCGCCGCCCATGCCGTCGAGCGGCTTCAGGATCGAGTCCCGGTGCTCGTCGATGAACCCGTGCAGGAGCTCGGGATCGCGCGTGACCAGCGTGGGGACGATGAATTCGGCGAAGCGCGCGATCGCCATCTTCTCGTTGTAATCGCGCAGCGCCCGCGGCCGGTTGAACACGCGCGCGCCGCGCGCTTCCGCCGCCTCAAGCAGGTACGTCGAGTACACGTACTCCATGTCGAAGGGCGGGTCCTTGCGCATCAGTACCGCGTCGAAGGACTCGAGCGGGCGAACCGAGGCCTCGCCGGTCCGGAACCAGTCGTGCTCGTCGGCGGCGAGCTCGAGCGGCCGGATGTCGGCGAGCGTCTCGCCGGCGCGCCACAGGAGGTCCGGCTGCCCGGTCACGGCGAGGCGGTGACCACCCTTGGCGAGCGCGCGCATCATCGCGACGCTCGTGTCCTTGTAGGCCTTGAGCTCGGGCAGCGGATCGAGGATGAAGGCGAATTCCATGCCGGGCGAAGTCGGTCCGGGAGCGCCATCGTACTACTTACTACGCTGCGCGGAGGGCTCGGGCCTTCCGGAGGATGAGGCTTGCCGGCTCAGGCGATCCGCAGTGCGAGCGCCTTGAGCCACTTGACGTGGCGGACCGGACGCGCGTCGGACGTCACGATGAGCGCGATGCGCCCTTCATCGTCGGGCAGCGCGGCCCCGTCGCGCTCGTAGACGACGTACACGCCGTCCCCGATGGGCGTGAGGAAGAGCTCGGCCCAGGAAAAGACGACTTCGTAGCCGTCGCCGGCGGTCGCGACGACGTAGCTCTTCCGGAGCTCGCGCGGATTCCCTTCGACGGGCCTGGCCGCCGCGAGGACGTCCCGCAGGAGGCAGCCCCTGTAGTGGCGGATCGGGCCGGGCCCGCCCTTGTGCTCGCCGCGTCCCGGCGCGTAGTCGACCTGGTGGGCCGGGTAGCGCTTGAGGTCCGCGACCGTGAGCGACAGCGGCTGCTCGACGTTGCCCGCGACGGCGAGCGTCGAGCTGACGGGCGACGAAGTTTGCGCGGCGAGGCCGGCGGCCCAGAGGAGCGTGACGAACGCGGCGACGAGCAGCCGGCTAAGAGGCAGCGACATGCTAGTCGACCCCGACCAGGACGCTGGTCGCCTTGATCAGCACGTGCGCGGGCTTGCCCGCGGCGAGGCCGAGGCTCTGCGCCGATCCGGCGCTGATGACCGCGACGACGTCGATGCCCGGGGCGACCGTGATCGTGACCTCGGCACTGACGGGGCCCCTGACGACGTTCTTGACCGTTCCGGAGAACTGATTGCGCGCACTGATCTTCATGGAAGTCTTCCTTCAGAAGGTTGAGTTGATCCGATGCCGGCGCTAGCGCATCCGATCGTCGGCGCGCAGTGACGGGGCACGATCGAGCTTCCCGTCGAACCAGCCGATCCGGCATTGCGGGCGGCTGTCGAAAGCTGGCACGTAGGGCTTGATATCGATGACGGGCGTCCCCGAGACCATGTCGACGTTGCCGATATCGAGCACGTTGCCCCGCCTCGCCAGGAGACGCACGGTCGAGAGGCCGATCCGGTTGGGTCGCGTCGGCGCGCGCGTCGCGAACACCCCGCGAGATTCGTTGTCCAGGAAGGGCGTCACCTCCAAGCGCTCGTTGTTTGCCAGGTGAAAGCGATAGACGAGGATCAGGTAGTCGAAGCCGTCGATATCGCGCAGGCCCTCGACATAGTCGTCGTAGACCTCCAGCGTACCGACGGTATCGCTGAACGCCGCCTGGATAGGAACGCCCTCCGGGGTGGGATGCGGGCAATGCACCACGCCGATCGGAGAGAGGGTGATCTCCACGGCTCGCCGCTATTTCTCGGCCCGATGCCGCCGCGGAACGTCGCGCAGCATCGACCTCAACTTGCGCGTCACCGCTGAGCTCGTCTCCCGCTCCACCGCGCGATAGCGCTTCACGAGGTCGGCGCCTGCATGCGTGAGCGCCGTGCCCCCGCCGCGCTTGCCGCCCGCCGCGGTCCTTACCGCCGCTTCGACCAGACAACGGTTCGTCTCGTCGACGAGGAGCCAGGCGCGACGATAGGACATTCCCAGCATTTTCGCCGCGGCCGTGATCGATCCCGTGCTGCCGATCGCCTCCAGAAGCGCGATCTTGCCCGGACCGATCGCGGGCTCGCTCCCGTCGATGCGATCGCGGATGTGGAAACGCACGCCGGGTTTCACGCCAGTTCCCGCTGCTTACGCATAGCCGACGCTTCCCTGGTTGAACGAAACCGCCTTCACGAGGGCATAGACCTCCTGCCCGACGCCCAATCCCATTTCGCGCAGCGAGCGACGGGTGATCCTCGCGACCAGACGCGCGGCGCCGATCGCGAGCTCGATGTCCGCCGTCGACGCCTCGTCGCCACCGATCGATGTTACCCGTCCGGGCAGGATGTTGAGAATGCTTATTTCCGCGGGCTTGCGCAAGGCAAGCGACACGTCGCGAGCCAGGATCCTCGCCCGCACCCGCTCGCCGGGCGCGTCGGCAAGCAGCGGGACGACGAGCTTGCCGCCGTCGAAGGCGAGCGTGGTGAGTCGCTCGCCCGCATCGTGCTCCACGACCCGCGTGTCGATCAGCGAGCCCAGCTCGTCGCGATCGGCCGTCGGCATCAGGTTGGCCCGGCGCATCGCCTCTTCGGGGTTGCCCACGGCCACGCTCTTGCCTTCCGCCAGAAGGACCACCGTGTCGGCGAGGCGCGCGACCTCGGGCACGGAATGGCTGACGTACACCATCGGGATGTGGAGCTCATCGCGCAAGCGCTCGATGTAGGCCAGGATCTCGGCTTTGCGCGAAGCGTCGAGCGAGGCGAGCGGCTCGTCGAAGAGCATGATCCTCGGTTGCGCCAGCAGCGCCCGCCCGATCGCCACGCGCTGCCTCTCGCCGCCGGACAGCGCGATCGGCCGCCGCCCGAGCAACGAACCGATGCCGAGGAGCTCGATCACCCTGTCCTCGTCGATGAAGTGCTCCGCCCTCGGCCGCAGCCTGCGCCCGTACAGCAGGTTGGCCCGGACGTCCAGGTGAGGAAAGAGCAACGAGTCCTGGAAGACGTAGCCTACGCGCCGCTCCTCGGGCGCGAGGTCGATGTTCTGCGCCGCGTCGAGCAGGCGCTTGCCGTCGACGACGATCGAACCTCGCTGGGGGTGGGTGATGCCCGCGATCGCGTTCACTACGCTGGTCTTGCCGGAGCCGGAGCCGCCGAACAGCCCCACGATCGGCGCCTCGGCGCGGAAAGCCACCGAAAGATGGAACCTGCCGAGCTGCTGCTCGATGTCGACCTCGATCATTGGCGTCCTGCCGGGTCGACGCGCCGCGTCAGCCACTCCGACGTCGCGAGCGCAATGAGCGATAGCACGACGGCGATGATGCTGAGCCGCAGGGCCGCGGCGTCGCCGCTCGGAACCTGGGTGAACGTGTAGATCGCGAGCGGCAGCGTCTGCGTCTCGCCCGGGATGTTCGAGACGAAGGTGATGGTCGCGCCGAACTCTCCGAGCCCGCGCGCAAAGGACAGGAGCGTCCCGGTGATGACGCCGGGGAGCGCGAGCGGCAGGGTAATCGATGCGAACACCCACAAGCCAGAGCCGCCCAGGGTTCGCGCCGCCGTTTCGAGACGACGGTCGATGGCCGCGATCGAAAGGCGGATGGCGCGGACCATGAGCGGGAAGCCCATGACGGCCGAGGCGAGCGCCGCGCCGGTCCAGCGAAACGCGAAGACGATCCCGAACCACTGATCGAGCAGGCTTCCGACGGGGCCGTGCTTGCCGAACAGCACGAGGAGCGCATAGCCGACGACGACCGGGGGGAGCACGAGGGGAAGATGGACGATCGCGTCGAACAGCATCTTCCCGGGAAACGAGAACCGGGCGAGTACATACGCCACGAGGATCGCCAGGGGCAGGCTGCAGACGACACTTACGAGGGCGACGCGGAGGCTCAGCGCGATGATGCTCCACTCGTCGGGCGTCAGCCCGGGCATGGCCTATTGCGCCGGCGCGAATCCGTACGTCTCCCAGACCGGCCGGGCGGCTGGCGAGCGCAGATACTCGACGAGAGCACCGGCCGCGCTCGACTTCGCATCGGCCACGACGGCGACGGGGTAGACGATCGGCGCGTAGCTGCTGGTCGGGAAGTCGTCGACGACCTTCACCCCCTTGTCGGCCAGGGCGTCGGTCTTGTAGACGATTCCGAAAGGCGCCTCGCCGCGCGATACGAGGGCGAGCGCCGCGCGCACCGTCTCCGCGCGCGCCACCTGGCCCTCGACCGATTTCCACACACCCAGGCTCTCGAGCGCGCTCTTGCCGTACTTTCCGGCCGGCACGCTGTCCGGATTGGCCATCGCCAGCCTGTCCGACCCGAGCGCGGAGGCGAGCGCGAAGTTCGGCCCGATCTTGAGCGTCGACGTGCTGCCCGCCGGCGCGACCAGCACCAGCGTGTTGTTGAGAAGCTTCGAGCGTGTGTTCGGCCTGAGCAGCTTCCGCTGGTCGAGGTAGTCCATCCAATCCAGGTCTGCTGAAATGAATACGTCCGCGGGAGCGCCCGATTCGATCTGCTTCGCGAGCGCGTTGCTGCCGCCGTAGGACACGACCACCTTGTTCCCGGTCGTCGCCTCGAACCGGCGCGCCTGCTCGTCCATGGACTCCTTGAGGCTTGCGGCGGCGAAGACCGTCACGTCGACCGCCACGGCCGGGGACGGCAGGAGGAGAGCGACGCCGGCGACCGCCAGCGTACCGAGTACCGCACGAAGCAGAGGCATCGAGCTCTCCGGTGTTTTCCTGAGGTGTTGCCTCGGTAATATATAGCAAACTATAACGTCGGCCAAACCGCGCAGACCCGGCGCATGCCGGCAGCCGCCGCTTTCGACCCGCGCTCACGCTGACGCCGGCCGCGATGGCTCGATTCTTGATTTGCCGGCAGGCTATGTCTGTGCAAATATAGCGGCGATTCTGGTTATAGTTGCTGGCATATAGCGCTTTGCGGCGGAGCCCCCGCGAACCAAGGGAGGCGAACGGCATGGACCCGATCACGATGGATTCGCTCACGGCCTACGAGGTCGCCAGCGACGGCTCCAGGGTGCGACTGGGCCGCCACGGGTGCCGGCGGAACCACGTCGCTGCTCTCGGTCGGCGAGATCGATCCGCTGTTCGGCGGGACGGGTCAACCGTACCTGGTGGCGTACGAGGAAAACGGCGCGCTGCTTTCGACGCCGACGCTCGTCGTGCCGCAGGACCCGACCGGCACGAGAGACCTGGCAGGCCTTGTGAACCTATCTATCCTCGGCGCGCCCCGCCCCCCCGGTAGGCCCCGGCGGAACGACGACCCAGCGCGATCTCACGGGTGTGGCCAGCCCCGCAACGTACGACCTCGCCGGGTTGCCGGCGCTTCCCGCCACCACCGACACGGGCGTGGTCTTTTTCGCCGGCTCGACTCAGAACGGGCCGCACGCCTACACGGGCGTCGCGCTCTGGACGCTGCTTGCGGGCGCGGGCATCGGCGATATCCTGGACAGCTATCTCCTCGCGACGGGAAGCGACGGCTACCAAGTGCTGTTCTCGCTCGCCGAGCTCGACCCGGCATTGGGCGGTCGGAGCGACTTGGTCGCCTACCAGGTCGACGGCGCTTCGCTAGGGTCCAACGGCTTCTCCCGGACCGTGCTGCCCGGCGACCTGCGAGGCGGTCGATACGTCTCCAACCTCGCCTTGCTCAAGGTCGTAGACGAGCCTCCCGTTCTGGCGACGATAGGGCTGCTTTTCGCCGCAATGCTCGCAACGCGCCGGCGGCGCTCGAGCTAGCATCCGACCAAAGAGGCCGGACGAACGCGCTCGAGCCGCTTGGCTCGGGCGCGCAGACTCAAGCCCGTCGGCTTCGAGTTATATTCGACGGCTGGCTCTCGTCAGCGCGCCAGCGCTCGCCCCGATGCTCAAGGTCAAGCTCGACGCCAACCTACGCCTCGGGCGGGACGCGATGTACGTTGTCCCTCCCGAGCTTCTCGCGCTGCTCGCGTCCATCCAGCGCCACGGCTCGCTCGTGACCGCGATCCGCGAGGCGGACGTGTCGTACCGCCACGCGTGGGGCCTGCTGCGCCGCTGGGAGGCGATCACCGGGCACAAGCTCGTGGTCCAGACCCGCGGGCAGGGGACCGATCTCACGCCCTTCGGCAAGCGGCTGGCGGAAGTCCGCGACTGGCTCGCGCCGCGAATCGAGCAGAGCATCAACGGGCTCGACCGGGCTCTCGCCGACCACCTGAACGTCGCGAGCGACTTCACGCGCACCCGCATCGAGATCCACGCGAGCCACGATATCGCGCTTCTCAAGCTCAAGGAGCGCCTCGACGGCCAGTTCGCGATCGACCTGCACTTCGAAGGCAGCCTGAATAGCCTCGACAGCCTGGCGCGCGGCGATTGCGACGTCGCCGGCTTCCATGTCCCGGATCCGCCGACGCTTCTGGGAGCACTGCTCGAGGAGTTCAGGCCGCGTCTCAATCGGCGCGAGCACTACGTTGCGCGCCTGCTCTCGCGCCATCAGGGCCTGATGATCGCCAAGGAGGCTTCCCGGCGCGTGCGCGGCCTCAAGGACCTCGCTCGGTTGGGCCTGCGGTTCGTCAACCGCGAGCGCGGGTCGGGGACCCGGCTGCTCTTCGACGCCATGCTCGCGCGCGACGGCCTCGCGGCGGCGGCGATCAAAGGCTACGAGCACGAGGAGTTCACACACATGGCGACCGCGGCCACGGTGCGGGCGGGAATGGCCGACGCCGCCTTCGGCATCGAGGCCGCGGCCCGTGCGCACGGCCTCGGCTTCGTGCACCTCGTGACCGAGCACTATTACGTCGCCTGCCGCCGGAGCTCGTCGGCGCGCGTGGCCGTCGACACGATGGTCGCGGTCGCCCGGAGCAGCGCCTTCGCGCGGGCGGTCGCGCGCATCGGCGGCTACGAGACGAAGTCCTCGCGCGCCGAGATCCACTTGAGCGACCTGTTCGGGCCCCCGGCCCGGTCCTGAATGGTGGTCTCGGCCCGCGGTCGCCGTTCCGCCGGCCATCCTTCGCGAGCAGGAAGAAAGACGCCCTGGCCGCCCGTAGCGGGTCATATGCAAACGGATACATAAGCCCCGTGGGCGACGCTTCTCCCCAGCGTGAATTACACAAAAGCTTCAATTGCCAATTGGCTTACGCGGACATATAGTGGCCGAAGCCTTTTGCAGCGCCGTGCGGGCGCCGAGGCAGGCGCCCGTCGTCATCGAAGCGCTGGCGGGAAGCGCGATCTTCCTTCCACAGCGCAGTTTTGGGGGAGTTCTATGGACATGAACCGCCGGCAATTTTTCAAAGCCTGCGCGGCCGGGCTCGGAGGCTCGAGCCTTGCCCTGCTCGGGTTCTCTCCGCAGCCCGTCCTCGCCGAGGCCCGCAGCTTCAAGCTCGCGCGCACCACCGAGACGCGCAACACCTGCACCTACTGCTCGGTCGGATGCGGGATCATCATGTACAGCCTGGGCGACAACGCGAAGAACGCCCATTCCCAGATCATCCACATCGAGGGCGACCCCGATCACCCCGTGAACCGGGGAACGCTGTGTCCCAAGGGCGCGGGACTGCTCGATTACATCCACAGCCCCAACCGGCTTCGGCACCCCGAATACCGGGCGCCGGGGTCCAGCGAGTGGAAGCGCATCTCTTGGGACGAGGCCTTCGACCGCGTGGTCAAGCTGATGAAGGCCGACCGCGACGCGAACTTCGTCGCGGGCACCGCCGACGGCAAGGTGGTCAATCGCTGGCTGACGACCGGCATGCTCGCGGCTTCAGCCTCCAGCAACGAAGCCGGCTACATCACGCACAAGCTCGCGCGCAGCTTGGGGATGCTCGTATTCGATAATCAGGCACGTGTCTGACACGGCCCGACGGTGGCCAGTCTGGCCCCGACGTTTGGCCGCGGCGCGATGACCAACCACTGGGTTGACATCAAGAACGCCGACGTCGTGCTGATCATGGGTGGGAACGCCGCCGAGGCGCACCCGTGCGGATTCAAGTGGGTGACCGAAGCCAAGGCGCACAACAAGGCCCGGCTCGTCGTCGTCGACCCGCGTTTCACGCGCTCGGCGGCGATGGCCGACTACTACGCCCCGATCCGCGTAGGCACCGACATCGCCTTCCTGGGCGGCGTGATCAACTACCTCATCACCAACGACAAGATCCAGCACGAATACGTCAAGCACTATACCAACGCGACCTTCGTGCTGAACGAGACCTACGGGTTCGCCGACGGACTGTTCACCGGCTACAACGAGGCCAAGCGAAGCTACGACCCGAGCACCTGGGGGTACGAGACCGGCAAGGATGGCTATGCCACGGTCGATCCGACCATGCAGCATCCGCGCTGCGTCTTCCAGGTGATGAAGAAGCACTACTCACGCTACACGCCGGAGCTCGTCTCCCAGATCTGCGGGACGCCGAAGGACGCGTTCCTCAAGGTCTGCGAGCACATCGCGTCGACCTCCGCGCCGGATCGTGTGATGACGATCATGTACGCGCTCGGCTGGACGCAGCACTCGCAAGGCTCGCAGATGATCCGCACCGGCGCGATCGTGCAGCTGCTGCTCGGCAACATCGGGCTGGCCGGCGGCGGGATGAACGCGCTGCGCGGGCACAGCAACATCCAGGGCCTCACGGACCTGGGCCTGCTCTCGAACTCGCTCCCCGGCTACCTCTCGCTGCCTCGCGACGCCGAGCAGAACTACGAGGACTACATCAGGGTCCGGACGACGAAGCCGGTGCGACCGAACCAGATGAGCTACTGGCAGAACTATCCGAAGTTCCACGTGAGCCTCATGAAGGCGTGGTACGGCGACGCGGCGACCAAGGAGAACAACTGGGCGTACAGCTACCTGCCCAAGCTCGACCGCGTCTACGACGTCCTGCAGGCCTTCGAGCTGATGGGCCAGGGCAAGATGAACGGCTACATCTGCCAGGGCTTCAATCCCGTCGCCTCGTTCCCGCACAAGAACAAGATCATCGGCGGCCTGTCGAAGCTCAAGTTCCTGGTGGTGATCGATCCGCTCGCCACCGAGACTTCCGAGTTCTGGAAGAACTTCGGCCCGCAGAACGACGTCGATTCCTCCAAGATCCAGACCGAGGTCATCCGTCTTCCCTCGACCTGCTTCGCCGAAGAGGACGGCTCGATCGTCAACTCGGGGCGCTGGCTGCAATGGCACTGGAAGGGCGCCGAGCCCCCCGGCGAGGCGATGACCGACGTGGAGATCATCGCGGGGCTGTATCTGCGGCTCAAGGCGATGTACGCGAAGGAAGGCGGTGCGTATCCGGATCCGCTGCTGAACCTCACCTGGGCGCACAAGATCTCCGACCACCCGTCGTCGGACGAGCTGGCGATGGAGTTCAACGGCAAGGCGCTCACCGCCCTCACCGATCCGAAGGACCCGAAGCAGGTGCTGCTGCCCGCCGGAGCGCAGCTCCCCGGCTTCGCGATGCTGCGCGACGACGGGAGCACGTCCTGCGGCTGCTGGATCTACTCCGGCTGCTGGACGCAAGCCGGCAATCAGATGGCGCGCCGCGACAACTCCGATCCGTTCGGCATCGGCCAGACTCTGGGCTGGGCCTGGGCCTGGCCGGCCAATCGGCGGGTTTTGTACAACCGCGCATCCGCCGATCCCAAGGGCAAGCCCTGGAATCCGAAGCATAGGCTCATCGCCTGGAACGGCAAGGCGTGGGCCGGCAGCGACATTCCCGACATGCGGCCGGACGCCGCGCCCGACGAGGAAGTCGGCCCGTTCATCATGACCGCGGAGGGCGTGGCGCGCCTTTTCGCCCCGACGGGGATGGCGGACGGTCCGCTGCCGGAGCACTACGAGCCCTTCGAATCGCCGGTCGCCAAGAACCTCATGTCGCCGAACAATCCGAAGGTGTTCTCCAACCCCGCCGCGCGCGTGTTCAAGGGCGACCTGGAGGCTTTCGGCAAGCCGAAAGACTTCCCGTACGCCGCGACGACCTACCGCCTCACGGAGCACTTCCATTTCTGGACGAAGCACGCGGATATCAACGCGATCACGCAGCCGCAGCAGTTCGTCGAGATCGGCGAGGAGCTCGCGAAGGAAAAGGGGATCAGCCACGGCGACATGGTCAAGGTCCGCTCCAATCGCGGCGAGATCCAGGCGGTCGCCTGCGTGACCAAACGGATCAAGGCGCTCGATTGCGGCGGGACCAAGGTGCACACCGTCGGGGTCCCGATCCACTGGGGCTACACGGGCGTGACCAGGATCGGCTACATCGCCAACACGCTGACGCCCTTCGTCGGGGATGCGAATACGCAGACGCCCGAGTACAAGGCGTTCATCGTGACCATCGAGAAGGCGTAGGAGGCGGCCATGTCCTCGTTGCAATCGCTCGACATCAAGCAGCGTTCGGCCACGACGACCCAGCCGCCCTCGGTGCGCAACACCATCGAGGTGGCGAAGCTCATCGACATCTCGAAGTGCATCGGCTGCAAGGCGTGTCAAGTCGCCTGCGGCGAATGGAACGACCTTCGCGACGTGATCGGCCACACCGTCGGCGTCTACGACAATCCCGCGGACCTGACGGCCGACACCTGGACCGTCATGCGCTTCACCGAGCACGAGGAGGACGACGGCAGGCTCGAGTGGCTGATCCGCAAGGACGGCTGCATGCACTGCGCCGACCCGGGCTGTCTCAAGGCCTGTCCTTCCCCCGGCGCGATCGTCCAGTACTCCAACGGCATCGTCGACTTCATCGAAGAGCACTGCATCGGCTGCGGCTCCTGCGTCACGGGCTGCCCGTTCAACATCCCCAGGATCTCCAAGGACGACCACAAGGCCTACAAGTGCAGTCTCTGCTCGGATCGGGTCACCGTCGGCCTCGAGCCGGCGTGCGTGAAGACCTGTCCGACGGGGGCGATCAGCTTCGGCAGCAAGCAGGACATGATCGACCACGCCGAGGAGCGGCTCGTCGACCTTCGGGAGCGCGGCTACAAGAATGCCGGCCTCTACGACCCCAAAGGCGTCGGCGGCACGCACGTGATGTACGTGCTCAAGCATGCCGACCAGCCGGAGATCTACCACGGACTGCCGGCGGATCCGCACATCAGCCCGATGGTCTCGCTGTGGAAGGGCGCGCTGAAGCCCATTGCGCTCGCTGCGATGGGGCTCACCGCGCTGGCCGGCGTGCTGCACTACCTGAAGGTCGGTCCGAAGGATTCCGGCGACGGCCCTGACCCGGAACCCAAGACCCCGACCCGCGTACAGTAAGGAGGCGACCATGCATGCCCCCCCCGGAGCCATCGAGCGCTACGTCTATGTCGAGCGCGCATCGCATTGGCTTCTCGCGATCTTCTTCTTCCTGGCGGGCCTGTCGGGTCTCGCCTTCTTCCATCCGTCGATGTTCTGGATGACGAACCTCTTTGGCGGCGGTCCCTGGACGCGGATTCTCCATCCCTTCCTGGGTCTGGTCATGGCGGTCTTCTTCATCGCATTGGCCCTGCGCGTGTGGCACCACAACATCGTCGACGCGAGCGACAAGGAATGGCTCAAGCACGCGGGCGACGTGATGGCGGGCCACGAAGAGCGCGCGCCACCCGCGGGCAAGTACAACGCCGGGCAAAAGCTGCTCTTCTGGTTCCTCGCCCTGTGCATGCTCGGGCTGCTGGTCACCGGGTTCGTCTTCTGGCGGCCCTACTTCGCCGGCGCATTCCCGATCTGGCTGGTTCGCCTGGCGACGCTGCTGCACGCGCTCGCCGCCACGGGGCTCATTCTTCTGGTGATCGGGCACATCTACATGTCCCTGTGGACGACGGGCTCGATTCGCGCCATGACGCAGGGCTGGGTCACGCGCCGCTGGGCGCTGCTCAATCACCCGCGCTGGTACCGCGAAGTCACCAAGAACTAGCACGCAAGCGATGCGGGCACGGCTGCTGACTCCGGAGGAGATCGCGACCCGGGCAGGATCGGAGATTCCGTTCCTGCGGCTTGCCGAGCGCAGCGTGTTCGCGGACCGCGCGGCACGGCTGCGGGCGCTCTCCCAGGGTCATACGATGGGCGGATACCTCGAGTTCATCGCGCTCGTGTCGGAGGCGCAGCAGGAGCTTCTCGACGACATGCCGCCGGCGCGTCTGCCTTCGCCGGCAGCGATCGCACAGTGCAACGAGCACGGCATGCCGCCGCTCAACTACCAGACCCATCAGCGCGATCAGCAATGGTGCAACGGACTGCGCCACCTCCTCCGTGCGCTGTCCCGCCGCACCGAGGGGCGGCAGCGAGAGATCGCCGACGCGCTCGAGCGCAGCCGCGACGAGCTCTACGAGGCCCAGGCGAGCAAGCTGCTGAGCGGGGTCACGTTCGGATTGGACGTCGCTGCCGCGCCGCTGATCGGCGCCGGCCTGCAGGTGTACTTTACCCATCTCGCGCTGGCGCTGGGGGCCGCGTCGTTTCCACGCATCGACGTCGGCACGATCTGTCCATGCTGCGGCAGCCGCCCGACCGCGAGCATCGCCCGCATCGGCGCCGAGGAAGCAGGCTACCGCTTCCTGCATTGCGCGCTCTGCAATACCGAATGGCACATGGTGCGCATCAAGTGCACGAACTGCGAGAGCACGAAGGGCATCAGCTACCAGGCGATCGACGACGGCGGCCCGGTCGAAAAGAAGGCGGTGAAAGCCGAAGTCTGCGCGGAGTGCGGAACGTACCTTAAGATCTGCTACATGGACCGCGATCCCCTGGTCGATCCGGTGGCCGACGACCTGGCCTCGCTGCCTCTGGATCTGCTCGTCGCCGAGACGGGGAGCGATCCCTCGGGCATCAACTTCATGCTCGTCCACGGAGATCCGGGGCCCGAATGAGCGCGCTGGCCCTCGAGTCCACGGTCCGTGGCTCGAAGGTACAGCTCGACAGGCTGCCTTCGGTCGACCGGATCCTCAAGAGTCGTGCGGTCGCTCCGCTGATCGAGCGTCATGGCCGCAGCTTCGTCACCCGCGAGGCCCGCGCCCTGCTGAAGCAGTGGCGGGAAGAGGCCCTTCGCGCGAAGACGATCGGCGCCTGCGGCGAGGCCGACGTGGCCCGGGCGCTGTCCGCGCGAATCGAAGCGCGCCTCGAGCCGGCCCTGCGGCCGGTGTTCAATCTCACCGGCACGGTGCTGCATACCAACCTCGGCCGCGCGGTGCTGGCGGACGAGGCGATCGCACGGATGGTCGGCATGGCGCGGTCGCCCGCCAATCTCGAGTTCGACCTCGCGGGCGGCGCACGCGGAGACCGCGACGCGCTGGTCGAGGAGCTCGTCTGCGAATTGACCGGCGCCCAAGCCGCGACGGTGGTCAACAACAACGCCGCGGCCGTCCTGCTCACCATCGCCGCGCTCGCTTCGCGCCGCGAGGTCGTCATCTCGCGCGGAGAGCTGGTCGAGATCGGGGGCGCGTTCCGGATGCCCGACGTGATGAAGTGCGCCGGGGCGCGGATGGTGGAGGTGGGCACGACCAACCGCACCCATCCGCGGGACTACGTCGAGGCGCTCACACCGCGCACGGCGCTGATCATGAAGGTCCACACCAGCAACTACGTCGTGCGCGGCTTCACCGCGAGCGTCGACACTGGCGCGCTCGCGCAGATTGCGCACCCGGCGAGCGTGCCGCTCGCAATCGATCTCGGTAGCGGCAGCCTGGTCGATCTCTCGTCCTACGGCCTGCCGCGGGAGCCTCTGCCGCAGGAGGCGCTCGAGCAAGGCGCCGACGTAGTGACCTTCAGCGGCGACAAGCTCCTCGGCGGCCCCCAGGCCGGCCTGATCGTCGGCACCGCGGCCTGCATCGCCCGGATCCGCAAGCACCCGCTCAAGCGCGCGCTGCGTGTCTCGAAGCTCACGCTCTCGGCGCTCGAGGCGACCCTCGCCCTGTATCGTCATCCGGAAACGCTCGGCGAGCGCCTGCCGACGCTGCGGCTCCTCACCCGCTCCCGGCAGGAGATCGCCGAGCTCGCGCAGCGCGTCGGCCCGGCGGTGGCGGGCGCGCTGGGCGAAGGATTCGTGGTCGAGCAGGCGGCCGTGCAGAGCCAGATCGGCAGCGGCTCGTTGCCGGGCGAAGTCCTGCCGAGCGTGGGCCTCTGCATCCGCTGCCGCAACGCCCGCCGATCCTCGGGGTGGACGCTGCAGACGCTCGCGGGGGCCTTGCGCGCCCTGCCGATCCCGGTCATCGGCCGCATCGCCGACGACGCGCTGCTGCTCGATCTGCGCACGCTCACCGACGAGGACGCCTTCGTCGCCCAGTTGCCCAAGCTGAGGCTGGCGACGCCATGATCATCGGCACGGCCGGGCACATCGATCACGGCAAGACGACCCTGGTGCGCGCCCTGACCGGCGTCGATACCGATCGCCTACCGGAGGAGAAGGCCCGCGGCATCTCGATCGACCTGGGCTACGCGTACACTGCGCTCGCCGGCGGCGATGTTCTCGGCTTCGTCGACGTCCCCGGCCACGAGCGCTTCATCCATACGATGCTCGCCGGCGCGACTGGCATCGACTTCGCGCTCCTGGTCGTCGCCGCGGACGATGGCGTCATGCCCCAGACGCGCGAGCACGTCGATATCCTCGCGCTGCTCGGCATCGGAGAAGGCGCGATCGCGCTCACCAAGACCGACGTGGTCGACAGCTCGCGCGTCGCGGAAGTTAGCGCCGAGCTGCGCACGCTCACGGCCCGCACCCCGCTCCGTGATGCGCCCATCTACCCGGTCTCGGCGCGCACCGGCCAAGGCATCGACGCGCTGCGCGACCACCTCGCGACTCGCGCCGCGGAGGCCGTTCGTCGCTCCGACAACGGCCATTTCCGCCTGGCGGTGGACCGCTCGTTCACGCTGACGGGCATCGGAACCGTGGTCACCGGCACGGTGCACTCGGGCGAGGTCCGCGTCGGCGACGAGATGATCGTCGCGCCGGCCGGGCGGGCGGTTCGCGTGCGCAGCGTCCATGCCCAGAACCGCGCCAGCGAACTCGGCTCGTCCGGGCAGCGCTGTGCGCTCAATCTCGCGAGCATCGCGCGCGATGAAGTCGGTCGCGGCGACTGGGTCGTCGCGCCGGAGCTTGCCCTCTCGACCACGCGCTTCGACGCCCGCCTTACCCCGCTCCGGGGCGCTTCGCGCGTGCTGGACTCGAGCGCGAGCGTTCACCTGCACCTCGGCGCCGCGCACGTCGTGGCGCGGCTCGTCGCGCTGGATGCGCAGCGCCCGGACGTCGACGAGAGCGCCCCGGAAGCGAGCCGCCTGGTTCAAGTGGTCCTGCGCAGCCCGATCGCAGCCTGGCGCGGGGATCGCTTCATCGTGCGCGACGCGTCGGCGACGCAGACCCTCGCCGGCGGCAGGGTGCTCGATCCGTTTGCGCCGACCCGCTATCGGCGCTCGCCGGAGCGCCTCGCCGTGCTCGCTGCGCTCGAGGAGCCCACGCCGGGTGCGCAGCTCGCGCGGCTGCTCGATGGGGCCGCCTCCGGCGTCGATCTCGCGCGCTTCGCGCGCGCCGGAAACCTGTGTCACCTGGATGAAGCCGTCGAGGGCCTCGGTGCGCGCCGCGTTGCGGCGGGCGGCGCGGACTTTCTGATCTCGCAGGCCCGCTGGCGCGCGCTGGCGGCCCAGGCGCTGCAGGCACTCGGCGCATTTCACGACGCGCATCGCGAGGAGATGGGTCCCGACGCCGCGCGACTGAAGCGCATCGCGTTTCCGAAGCTGGACCCGGCCGTGTACCGGGCGCTGATCGCAGACCTGCTTGCCGCCGGCGAGCTGCGCCAGAGCGGCCCGTGGCTGCACCTGCCGCAGCACGACAATGCGCCGTCCCCGCAGGAGTCGACCCTCGTCGCCCGGATCCTTCCCCGGCTGCTCGGTGCTCGGTTCGACCCGCCGTGGGTCCGCGATCTTGCGAAGGACCTCGCGCAGCCCGAAGCGCTGGTTCGCACCGCGCTCATCCGCGCGTCCAAGCGCGGCGAGAGCTACCAGGTCGTCCGCGACCTGTTCTATCATCCCGCCGCGATCCGCGAGCTCGCCGCGACCGCGGCGAGCCTGCAGGATGCCGCCGGCGAGGTGCGCGCGGCGGAGTTCCGCGACCGTACGGGACTGGGACGCAAGCGCGCCATCCAGATCCTCGAATTCTTCGACCGCGTCGGTTTCACCCGACGCGTGCGCGATGGGCACGTCGTGCGCGGCGACAGCCTCCTTGCGCTCGATGCGCCGGCCGCGGGCGCGCGCGATGCGCGCCGCCCGCGCGCTGCCGGCGAGCACCGACTATGAGGAAGAGAATCGCCCCCGGTGGGGCGGCCGGGCCTCAAACCCGGTTGGGGGCGCCATGCGCTTCCGGGTGGGTTCGACTCCCATTCTCTTCCGCCCTCATGAATGCCCGGCCGATCGCGCCACGCGCGGCGGCCGGGTTCGCCAAAGCCTCGTCGCCCGTGCGGCGCGAGCCAACGACGGAGTAGCCCTCATGGATCGACGCGATTTTCTTGGCTTTGCAACGGGTGCAGCGGTCTCGGCGGCTGCGGGTACGATCTCCAGCGCGGTGGCCGCGGACGCGCCCACCCCGCCGCCGACCGACGCGCCCTGGCGCTCCTTCGAGGTCGTGACCGACGTCGAGATCTGGCCGCAGGACCTCCCGCTCAAGCTCTGGCTGCCGATTCCGCAGTACGGCGATACGGACTACCAGCGCTCGGTCGACATTCGATGGACCGGCAATCCGGCGAAGACCGGGATCTATCGCGATCCCAGGTACGGGGCGCCCAGCTTCTTCGCGCAATGGGAGGACCGGGCGTCGGCCCCGAAGCTTCAGGTGATCAACCGGATCACGACCCGCAACCGAAGCGTGGACTTCTCGCGGGCGGCCGAACCGCATTACGCTCCGCGCGAAGAACTCGATCTGTACCTGCAGTCGACCGCCCACATCCCGTTGAGCGGCATCGTGCGCGACACGGCCAGCCGGATCACGCCGAACGTCAGCGCCGATCCGATGACGCGCGCACGCGCGATCTACGAGTGGATCGTCGAGAACACCTATCGCGATCCCAAGGTCGTTGGCTGCGGGACGGGCGACATCCGTTTCATGCTCGAATCGGGCAACCTCGGAGGCAAGTGCGCCGACTTGAACGCCCTTTTCGTCGGACTTGCCCGCTCGGTGGGCATCCCGGCGCGCGACCTCTACGGCGTGCGGGTCGCCGACTCGGCGACCTGGAAGAGCCTCGGCAAGAGCGGCGACATCACCCGGGCGCAGCATTGCCGCGCGGAGTTCTACCACCCGCGCTACGGCTGGGTGCCCGTCGATCCCGCAGACGTGCGCAAGGTGATCCTTGAGGAGGAAAAGGACCGGCTGCTTCCCCTCGACGACCCGCGGGTCAAGCTCGCGCGCCAGACACTGTTCGGCGCCTGGGAAATGAACTGGATCGCCTTCAACACGGCGGGCGACACGCGGCTCTCGCCGGAGACGGCGAAGCCGCTCGGCCACTTCATGTATCCCTACGCGGAAGGCGCCAAGGGCTCTCTCGATTACTACGACCCGCAGAATTTCCAGTATCGGATGACCGCTCGCGAGGTCTAGAGGCCGCAGTCCCGTCGTCTCCGCTGCCGTGCCGCCGCCCGCCGCATCGTTCCGATCGCCGTCGCCATGTCGATCATCCGCGGCTTCGCCTTTCCGGAGGATCTGTTCTACCTCGTGGAGCATGATTCCTGGGTCCGTCTCGACCCTGACGGCAACGCCACCGTGGGCATCACCTCCCTCGGCGCGCACATCTCCGGGACCTTCATCGACTTCATGGCCAAGCGGGAGGGCGAGCATGTTGAGCGGGAGCGATCTCTGGGGCTGCTCGAGATGTCGAAGGTCATCCGATCGATCCGCGCCCCGGTCGCGGGCGTGATCATGGCGTCGAACGCGGCGGTCAAGCGCAATCCGGGGCTGATCAATGCGCACCCCTATGACGAGGGCTGGCTGGTTCGGCTGCGGCCGCTCGCCTGGGAAGCCGATCGGCGGCTGCTCGTCACCGGGACGGCGGTTGCCTCCGCGGTGGAGGCCTACATGGGCCTGCTCGCGGAGAGCTTCGGCGAGGAGCCGCCGCCGTGAAATCCCGCCTGGCGATTCTGCTGTGGGCGGCCGGCCCCGACGTCCCCCATCTCTGTGCGACGCCGTTCTTCCAGGCGGCTGCGGCGGCGGCGATGGATGCGGAGGTCGAGGTTCACTTCTCGAGCAAGTCGGTGCTCCTGCTCGTCGGCGGGGCGGCCGCGCGCATCTACGCCGGCGCGGGTCGCGACAAGAGCGTCTACGATCACATGCAGCAGGCCGCGCGCCTCGGCGCGAAGTTTCTCGCCTGCAGCGATGCGCTCGACGCCCACCAGGTCGACCGCAGTCGATTCGTCCCTGAGGTCTACGGCATCGCGGGCGCGGCGGCATTCCTGGGACGCGTGCTCGACCCCGAATGGGCGACGCTGGTCTTTTGATCCCCGCGGGCGCAGGTATGCGTTCCGCCGCATGTTTTCGCAGCGGTGGATCGGACCTATGATGGGCGTTGCGGATCGAAGGCGCGCACCATCTGCGCGCTTCGACTGCTGACAGGCCTGTCGAGCCGCGAGCCCGTCCCATCGTGAACTCGGTTTCCGACGCCGCGCTGCGCGCGGTGCAGTTGATCGGCGGAGCTGATCCGAAGCTCCTCGATATCGTGCTGCTGAGCCTGCGAGTGAGCCTGACCGCGGTCCTGCTGTCCTGCGTGGTCGGGTTGCCGGTGGGCGCGAGCGTCGCAGTGGGCCGGTTTCCGGGGCGGCAAGCGGTGGTCGTGGTCCTCAACGCGCTCATGGGCTTGCCGCCTGTCGTGGTCGGCCTCGCCGTCTACCTGCTACTCTCGCGCGCCGGCCCGCTGGGGAGTCTCGGCTTGCTGTTCACCCCCACCGCGATGGTGATCGCGCAGACGATCCTGATCATCCCCATCGTCGCCGCGCTCTCGCGGCAGGTCGTGGAGGACGCGTGGAGCGAGTACCGGGAGCAGCTTCGTTCGCTGGGCGAGAAGCGGCTCGCTTCGGCCGCGACGCTGCTCTGGGACCTGCGCTTCTCGCTGGTCACGATCGTGCTGGCCGGCTTCGGTCGCGCGGCGGCCGAGGTCGGCGCGGTCATCATCGTGGGCGGGAACATCGACGGCGTGACGCGCGTGATGACCACCGCGATCGCGCTGGAGACGAGCAAGGGCGACCTGCCGCTCGCCCTCGGCCTGGGCATCGTGCTGGTCACGATCGTGCTGGCGCTCAACGCCGCAGCCTACGTCGTCAAGGAGACGGCGCAGCGGCGCTACGGATGAGCGAGCCCATCATGCACGGTCCGCGATCGCTCCTTCTCCTCCGACTCGACGACGTCGCTTTCGAGGCGGGGGGCCGCCGGATCATCGACGGCGTCTCGCTCGCGCTGGACGCGGGGTCGCGAACGATCATCGTCGGCCCCAACGGCGCGGGCAAGAGCGTTCTGCTCCGTCTCTGCCACGGCCTGCTCCGGCCAAGCTCGGGCGCGCTCACCTGGAGCCACCCGGAGCTTCCCGGCGAGGCGAGGCGCCAGGCGATGGTCTTCCAGCGCCCCGTGATGCTGCGCCGCTCCGCGCTCGGCAACCTCACCCATGCGCTGGGCGTCGCGCGCGTGCCCTGGGCGGACCGCGAGCGCCGGGCGCGCGAGGCCCTGCGCAAGGTCGGACTGGAAGCGCTGGCCGGGCGTCCGGCGCGCGTGCTCTCCGGCGGCGAGCAGCAGCGAGTCGCCCTGGCGCGGGTCTGGGCGCTTCGACCGGAGGTGCTCTTCCTCGACGAGCCAACGGCCAACCTCGATCCGGGTGCGATCCACGAGATCGAGCGCGTGATCGCGGCCCTGCACGCGTCGGGCACGAAGATCGTTATGGCCACGCACAATCTCGGACAGGCGAGGCGCCTCGGCGACGAGGTCCTTTTCCTGCACCAGGGGCGCCTCCTCGAGCGCGCCCCGTGTGAGCAATTTTTCAAGCGGCCGGCTTCGACCGAAGCGGTCCAATTCCTGGAAGGAGAGTTGCCATGGTGATCGCGCGTCGGAGTTTTCTCGCTCTCGCGCTGCTGATGCTCGCGACGACGGCGGCGGCGCAGGACAAGTTCATCACCGTCGCCTCGACGACTTCGACCGAGCAGTCGGGCCTGTTCGGCTACCTGCTGCCCGTCTACGAGCGGGCCACAGGCGTCAAGGTCCACGTCGTCGCGCTTGGGACCGGGCAGGCGCTCGACGTCGGCCGCCGCGGTGACGCCGACGTCGTGTTCGTCCACGCCAAGTCGGCCGAAGAGAAATTCCTCGCCGAAGGCCAGGGCGTGAAGCGCTTTCCGGTCATGTACAACGACTTCGTCCTGATCGGACCGAAGGGCGACCCGGCGAAGGTCGGCGGCGGCAGGGACATCCTGGTCGCCTTCAAGAAGATCGAGGAAGCGCACGCGCCGTTCGTCTCGCGCGGCGACCGGAGCGGCACGCACATCGCGGAGCTCGCGCTCTGGAAGGAATCGGGCATCGACATCGACAAGGCCAAGGGTCCGTGGTATCGCGACACCGGACAGGGCATGGGTCCGGCGCTCAACACGGCGGCGTCGATGGGCGCGTACATTCTCTCGGACCGCGGGACCTGGCTCGCCTTCAAGAACCGCGCCGACCTCGTGATCCTGGTCGAGGGCGACAAGCGGCTGTTCAACCAGTACGGCGTGATGCTGGTCAATCCCGAGAAGCATCCGAACGTCAAGAAAGAGCTCGGCCAGCAGTTCATCGACTGGCTCGTCTCGCCGGCGGGACAGAAGGCCATCTCGGAGTACAAGATCAACGGCGAGCAATTGTTCTATCCCAATGCGGGCGATCCGAACGCGTAGCGCGAGCGCGCTCGCGGTCCTCGTTCTGATGCTCGGCGCCCCGGCTGCCGCGGACGAAACAATGCTGCGCGTCTATGCCGCGGGCAGCCTCAGCGCCGCGATCATCGACATCGCGGCGGCGTTCACGGCCTCGGGCGGCCCGCCGGTGGCCACGACGTTCGGTCCGTCGGGACTGCTGCGCGAGCGCATCGAGAAAGGCGAGCCGGCGGCGGTGTTCGCCTCCGCCGACGTCGATCATCCACAGGCGCTCGCGCGCGCGGGACGCTCGGGCCCGGCGATCGTGTTCGCGCGCAACAGGCTGTGCGCGCTGGCGGCGCCCGGTGTCGAGGTATCGAGCGCGACGCTACTCGATCGGATGCTCGATCCAACGGTGAAGCTCGGTACGTCAACGCCCAAGGCCGACCCTTCCGGCGACTATGCGTGGCAGCTCTTCGAGAAGGCGGAGAAGCTTCGCCCGGGAGCGTCCGCCGCGCTGGAGGCCAAGGCGCTCAAGCTCGTCGGCGGACCGGGCGCTCCGCAGGCGCCTCCGGGCCGGACGGTCTACGGCATGCTCATCTCCGAGCGCAAGGCGGACGTCTTCCTCACCTACTGCACGAACGCGGCGCAGGCTGCGCGCGAGGTCCCCGGGGCACGCGTCGTCGCCGTCCCCGAGCCGCTGTCGGTGGGTGCGAGCTACGCGCTGGCGGTCATCGACCCGACGCGCCCCGGCGCGGAGCGCTTCGCGCTCTTCGTATTGTCGATCCGGGGCCAGGAGATCCTGGCGCAGCACGGCTTCACACCGGTGGGCGCGCGCTAGACGCCGGCTGTTCGTTGGACGCCGCTCCGGCTCGACCGCAGATCCGCCGCGTCAGCTTCCGCCAACGGCGAAGCCGCGCGCGCGCATCAGCGCGTCCGGGTTGACGTCCCGGCCGCGGAAGCTTCGGAAAGCCGCCTCCGGCGCAACGGAGTTGCCTACGCTCAGGATCGTGTCGAGATAGCGCTTCGCGACGGCCTTGTCGTAGGGCCCGCCCGCCTCCTTGAACGCCTCGAACACGTCTGCCGTCAGCGTGTCGGCCCAGAGGTAGGCGTAGTAGCCGGCCGAATAACCGTCGCTCGCGAAGATGTGGCCGAAGTGAGTGGGCCGGTGACGCATCGCGATTTCGTCCGGGCAGCCGATCTCCGCCAGGGTCTCTCTCTCGAACGCGGCCGCGTCGACGCTGCGACCGGGCGTCGCCGCGAGGTGGATCTTCATGTCGTAGATCGCCGAGGCCAGGTACTCGACGGTCGAGAATCCCTCGCCGAAATTCCTCGCTCGCTCGATCTTCGCTACGAGCCCGGCCGGGATCGGCTCGCCGGTCCGATGATGCAGCGCGAAGCGACCGAGAACCTCGGGCGTGAGAAGCCAGTGCTCGTTCAACTGGCTAGGCAATTCGACGAAGTCGCGCTTGACCGACGTCCCGCCTAGGTCCGGATAGCTCGTATTCGAGCTGATGCCGTGCAGGCCGTGGCCGAACTCATGAAACATGGTCACCGCGTCGGCCCAGGAGATGAGCACCGGCTCGCCGGCCTTGCCCTTGACGAAGTTCGCGTTGTTGGACACGACCGGAGTGACCTCGGCCCGGAAGCGCTCCTGCTTGCGATACTCGTTCATCCAGGCGCCGGAGCTCTTGCCGGCGCGCGCGAAGAAGTCGAAGTACCACAGGCCGACGCGCTCGGTTCCACGCGTGACCTCATAGACGCTCATGTCGGACTGGTAGACGGGCACGTCATCGACCCGCGCGAAGGACAGTCCGTAGAGCTCTCCGGCCACCCAGAACATCGCGTCGCGAATCCTGTCGAGCTGCAGATACCGGCTCACCTGCGCCTGGTCGAGGTCGTATTTAGCCTTGCGCAGCTTTTCGGCGTAGTAGCGATAGTCCCAGGGCTCGATCCTGATCCCGGCGCCTTCCTGGTCGGCGAGCGCCTGGAGATCCGCGATCTCCTCGCGCGCGCGAGCGACGGCCGCCTTCCACACTCTCTCGAGCAGCGCCATCGCGGCATCGGGGCTCCTGGCCATGTTGTCGTCGAGTACCCAATGCGCGTGACTCGGGAAGCCGAGAAGCGCCGCGCGCTCCGCCCGCAGTCTGAGGATTTCGGCGATCACGGGCTTGTTGTCGCGGGCGCCGGGATGATCGCCGCGCGCCGTCCACATGCGCCAGGCCTTTTCGCGCAGATCGCGGCGCGAGGCGTAGGTGATGAACGGTTCCATCGACGAGCGCGTATTGGCGAACACGCACTTGCCACTCTGTCCAGCCCGCACGGCCGCATCGGCGGCCGCAGCGCGAAGGCTGTCGGACAACCCCGCGAGACCGGCTTCGTCGTCGACCACGAGCACGAAGCTCTCTTCGTCGGCGAGCTGGTTCTGGCGGAAGGTGGTGAAGAGGCTCGCGAGGCGCTTGTTGATCTCCTTCAAGCGCGCCTTGGCGATCGCCTCGAGCGCTGCGCCGCGGCGAAAGAAGGCCGTGTAGATCACCTCGACGAGCCGCTGCTGCTCGGGCGGCAATCCGGCGCGAGCGTCGTAGACCGCCTTCAGGCGCGCGAACAGCGCTTCGTTCTGCACGATCTCGTCCTGGAACGCGGACAGCACCGGCGCCATCTCCGCCTCGATCGACCGGAGCCGATCGTCATTCATCGTCGAGGTATAGATCCGGAAGATCTGGGTCGCGCGCCGGTAGGCTCGACCCGAATCCTCGAGCGCTGCGCAGGTGTTGTCGAAATCGGCGGGCGCGCGGTTGCCGGCGATCGCGGCGACTTCCGCCCGGTTGAGCTCCATCGCCTTCATGAGGGCGGGCTTGAAGCTGCCGGCGTCGATCCGGTCGAAACGCGGGAAGCCGCCGTGGGGGCCCGTCCACTCGTCGAGAAGCGGATTGCTTTCGCCCTTGCTCGTGGCGGCGC
>DATJVX010000042.1:0-229683 GCA_035501595.1 Casimicrobiaceae bacterium
TTGCGCCGTCGGCAAAGAGCACCTTATGGTTCGCGTCGGTCTCTCCCAGTATGAGGCCGCACTTCGAGCGCCGCACGCGCACATCATGCGATTCACGGGCAAGCCTATGCGCGGATATATCACTGTCGATCCCGCCGGCTATGAAACCCGCAATGGGGTCAGCTTTTGGCTTGAGAAGGCTCTCGCCTTTGTGCTTACCCTTCCGCCAAAATACCTTGCACGGCCTGCCGCCTAACCTCTCGCTCAACAGGACCGCTCGCCGGCGGCGATGGCGCGCCGTCCGCTCGCGGCCGGTTAGCTCTGGTCGTTAGGCCGACCGAGGTCGTCGATATGGCACTTGCGTCCGACATCCGCACCATAGCGCTACAGATGAAGGCCGCGCAGGACGAGAGGCGGCAGATTGAGCCATTAACATCGCAGCTGAACGCCTTCGACGTACGCTCAGCGTACGCGGTCGCAGACCTAATACACCATGGGCGGCTTAGAGAAGGCGCGGTCGCAGTTGGGCGCAAAATTGGCTTCACCAACTACGACATGTGGGCACAATACGGTGTCCGCGAGCCCATCTGGGCCTATATTTATGACACTACCGTAACCTACGTATCCGGCGGGCATCAAACATGCAGCCTCAGTCGGTATACGGAACCGAAGATCGAGCCCGAGATCGTTTTCCACTTTCGCTCGGCGCCTCCGGTTGGCACCGATCTTTCAGCGATTGTTGAGTGCATCGACTGGGTCGCGCATGCATTTGAAATCGTGCAATCGCACTTCCCTGGCTGGAAGTTTCAGGTGGCCGATACCGTCGCGGATTGTGGGCTGCACGGAATGCTCCTGATTGGTGAGCCCCAGCCTATCGACCGTCTGGGAGCGAATCTGATGGCGGCTCTTGAGACGTTTTCTATTGCGCTATCGCGCAACGGAGATGTACGCGAGGTCGGTGTCGGGTCCAATGTTCTGGGTAGCCCATTGGCTGCGATTGCGCACTTGATTGCCGTACTTGCGGCGCAGCCGGAGTACAAGCCGTTGGAGGCAAACGAGATAGTGACCACGGGCACTGTCACCACTGCACACGCGGTCGTCGCAGACGAAACTTGGCGAACCACGGTGAAGGGCATAGCGCTCCCTGGCCTTACAGTCGAGTTCGTGGCATGAGGGTACAAGCGAGTCGGCCTAACCTCTCAACGCGGACGCTCCTCGGCGGCGTGCTTCGGCGCCGGCCGTCGTCGCGCCGGTTAACTTAGTCCGTTAGGCCGCAGACGGACCGACGTTATCGAACGATGGACCGAAGAACATTCGTCGTAGCTCTTAGCGCAGGACTCATCGCTGTCCCCACGCGCGCGGAGGTCCGTCGCTCAGCCCGCGTTGGTTGGGTAGGTGGCTGGTACTCTCCGTCGGCGGCGGCGACTCTCCTAGATGCATTTCGCCAAGGAATGCGCGAGCATGGCTATGTCGAAGGGCAGAACTTCACGATCGATGACCGTTGGATGAAAGGAAACTCGGTCGACGAGGCGGCTCGGCTTACCGTGCAACTGGTCCAATCGAAGGTTGACATTTTCGTAGCGCTGGGCCAGGCAGTACCGGGGGTAAAGGCCGCAGCCGGGTCCCTGTCCGTCGTCTTCGGCTTTAGCGGTGACCCTGTAGCGGCTAAGCTTGTCGCGAGCCTGGCTCGCCCCGGCGGCAACCTTACCGGGTTCACCCTCCTCGCTCCCGACTTGGCAGGCAAACGAGTTGAACTGCTAAAGCAAGCGGCTCCGCGCGTTCTACGCCTCGCCGCTCTCACGAATCCGCTCCATCCCGGTGAGGAACAGGAGTTGCGGGAAACGCAGATTGCCGCAAGCCGTCTCGGACTGACACTTCAGCCCTTTCCTGTGCACACCGTCGGCGAAGTCAGCGCCGCTCTTGAAGGCATGCACACGGATCACATCGATGGCGTCATCGCCCTGTCGAACTTGCTCATAATGCGCGAACGGAGCGCGATTGCCGAATTTGCAGCCAAGTACCGAATTCCTACGATTTCAGGGTGGCAAGATTTTGCGGTCGACGGCAATCTCATGAGCTACGGCCCTAATATCGAAGACGCCTGGCGGGATGTCGCCGCTACCTATGTTGACAAGATTCTCCAGGGCACCAAGCCCGCCGACCTGGCGGTACAGCAGCCAACGGAGTTCCAACTTGTCATCAACCAGAGAACCGCGAAGGCGCTCGGACTGTCAATTGCGCCGTCCCTTCTGATTCAAGCGAACCGTGTCATTGATTGATCGCAATATCTCGCCTTTGAAGTCGACCTCACACCATTCCGCGAATGCCCCGCGTCTGCGGCCTAACCGATCGCTCGACCGGCCCGCTCGCCGGCGGCGCTGGCGCGGCGTCCGTTCGCGGCCGGTTAGCTGCTTCCTTGGGCCGCACCCAGCATCCGGCACTGACGGACTACGGCAATGACGTATAATCGCGCATATTCAACTTCGTTGAGACCAAGCTGTTCACGCGCCTCGTACAGGAGTACCTGAGCGACGACGAATACTCGCGGCTCCAGCAAGCGATCATCGCCAATCCCGAGCTCGGCTCTGTTATTCCCGGATCGGGTGGTGTGCGCAAGATGCGGTGGGGGTCTATACGGCCGTGGGAAACGTGGAGGGTTACGCATCATCTACTTTCTGCGCACCCGGCATGGCCAGGTCTGAATGCTGACGCTCTACGCTAAGAACGTGGCCGAGAACATCTCGGTTCACGTTCTCAAACAGATCATGGATGAAATCGATGGCTGAGGCTACGGTAAAGCGCAACATCGGCAAGGAGATCTTGGAAGGGCTGCGGGAGCTCAAACGTGGTGAGGTTGGGCGGGTCATTACTCTCCCGCCGGTCGCGACGATCCGTGAACGCACCGGGCTATCCCAAGCAAGGTTTGCCGCGCTTCTCGGTGTATCGGTACGGACGCTGCAAGAGTGGGAGCAAGGTCGCCGCGCTCCATCGGGTGCCGCGCGCACTCTGCTCATGGTGGCGGCGAAGAATCCGCATGTCCTGCTTGAGGTTGCGTAAACCGTGCCGCCCAACCACACGCTCAACCGGACCGCTCGCCGGCGGCGCTGGCGCGCCGTCCGCTCGCGTCCGCTTAGCCTCGTTCATTAGGCGGCACAACAACCAGCGGTACCACCCCATGAACGACGAACAGCCAACACCATCGCTGCAAGGTTCCTGCCACTGCGGAGCAGTGCGCCTTAGGCTACCGACTGCGCCCGACAAGGCCACGAGTTGCAACTGCTCGTTGTGCCGGCGCTCGGGAGGAATATGGGCCTACTATCAATTTGGAACAGTGTCTGTCCAAGGCCATCCTGAGAACACGGAAAGCTACATCTGGGGCGATCGAACCTTGAGGAACGTGCGCTGCAAAATTTGCGGCATCGTCACCCATTGGGAGCCGCTGAATCCCGAGCCCGGCGCCCGCCATGGAGTGAACCTGCGTAATTTCGAACCAGCGCTCTTGGAGTCGGTAGTCGTCAGGCGCTTCGATGGAGCGGATACCTGGAAATTCCTTGACTGAGCGCTTGCCGCGAGATGCCGCCTAACCACCCGCTCAACCGGACTCCTGTCCGGCCTGCGTCCTGCGGGGGCTGCCGGCGCGCGCCGGTTAGCTGGATTCGTTAGGCAGTACAAAAGAGGTGGCAATGCATATACCGCCTAGATTCGGAACAGTCTTCCCGTACTTCTTCATGCGCGACGCCGCAGCATTTGTACGCTTCCTCGTTGACGGACTAGGTGGCGTGGAAACGGATCGCCGCCTTCGCTCCGACGGTGCGATTGCAAATAGCCAAGTGCGCCTCGGCACGTCTACCGTCATGGTGAGTGAAGCAACCGACAAATTTCCCTCCATGCCCGCGTCGTACTACGTGTACGTCGAGAATACTGACGCCGCGCAACGACGAGCAGTCTCTGCCGGTGCAACCGAGATCACAACCGTCAGGGACATGCCCTACGGCGACCGCCAAGGGGGAGTCCGCGACCCCCACGGCAATATTTGGTGGCTCTCGCAACGCTTGTCGGCAGGTCCCTATTGAACGGGTCCGGCACCGCGCGCACGGCAGTGCTCCCTAACCACCCGCTCAACCGGATCGCTCGCCGGCGGCGCCGGCGCACCATCCGCTCGCAGGCGGTTAGCTTGCTTCGTTGGGCGGCGACGCTGACGCGCCCGTTGCCTGAACCGGAGTGCGGAGATGCATGATCTACCGACAATCGATCCTCTGCTGCATGCACGCGAAGGAACGATTGAATTCCGGGGATACCGCGTCTGGTACGGCTGCATGGGTGAAGAAGACGAACTCCCGGGAAAGTTACCGCTGCTCTGCCTGCACGGCGGGCCGGGTGCCGGTCATGACTACCTCGAGTCTCTGGGCGCGATGGCCAAGCGCGGGCGTCGGGTGATCTTTTACGATCAGCTTGGATGCGGAAACTCGGATCAACCGGACGATCCTTCGCTCTGGACAGTGCCGTTGTTCGTTGAGGAGGTCGATGTCGTCCGCCGGGCCCTCGGTCTTGATCAATTGCACCTGCTTGGCCACTCCTGGGGCGGGATGCTCGCGATGGAATGCGCCTTGATGCAGCCCGTGGGCATGGCATCGCTCACCATTGCTTCGTCGCCAGCCAGCATGATCCAATGGGTGACCGAGGCAAACCGTCTGCGAGAAGGCTTGCCCAGCGACGTGCAGACATTGTTGCAGCGCCATGAAGCCGCCGGGACGACCAGCTCAAGCGAGTATCAATCTGCGATGATGGAGTTCTATCGTCGCCACGTAATCCGTGTCGACCCGATGCCAGACGCGGTCGCCCGCACCTTCGCCAAGATGGAGCGCAACCCGCAGGTGTACCAGACCATGAATGGTCCGAGCGAATTTCATGTCGTCGGCAACCTGAAGAACTGGGACATTGTGGCGCGGCTGCCGGAGATCAAGGTACCGACGCTGGTGACCTCGGGTCGATATGACGAGGCCACTCCGCTGATTGCCGAGACTGTCCACCGAGGTATCCAAGACTCCGAGTGGGCGATCTTCGAGAGTAGTTCACACATGGCTCACGTCGAGGAGGCTGACCGGTATGTGACATTGCTCGACGAATTCCTCTGTCGCTACGACCGGAACTGAGGGTGCTTGCGGTGCCGCCCAACCCTTCGTCGCACCGGACTGCCTTCGGCAACCGGACCGTTCGCCGGCGGCGCTGGCGCGCTGCCCGCTCGCGGCCGGTTAGCTTGGCTCGTTAGTTCTCTCGCAGATCGGCCATGCGCCCTGGCGAACTCTTGCGTTGGCAATGGGAGGGCTATCCCAAGTACCACCAGTCTCGCGGTAACTTGCTTATCCACATCGCGGCGGTGCCGTTATTCCTCTTCGGCACCGTCACGCTGGTCGCCTCTGCCCTTCAGACTTCGGGGTTACTCCTGGCTTTGGCTGTCGGGTGTATCGTCGTAGCCGTTGCGCTGCAAGGTCGTGGTCACCGCTTGGAGCCTGTGCCACCGCAGCCTTTCAGTGGGCCGGTCAATTTCGTGTCTCGGCTCTTCCTTGAGCAGTGGGTCACGTTTCCGCGCTTCGTCCTATCGGGAGGCTGGGGTGCTGCGCTACGCAAGCTCAGAGAGCCCTAACCCTCGCTCCAGCGGACACGTGTCCGGCCGCCTTCCTTTGGCGCCCGCCGGCTTGCGCTGCTGAGCTTAGTTCGTTAGGCGTCGATATCGGCCGCTCACTTGGGGCGCATCCCTACGATGACACCCGGGCCAGAGGAGCTCTATCTCCACATCCGAGTGATTGTGGGCATCATTCTTAGCCTCGGCGTCGCGAAACTCCTGACCGGGATCGGCTCGATTATCGAGCATCCAAAGCGATTTGGCTGGTCGTGGGTTCACATGAATTGGGTGCTCTGGGCATTCGTTTCGATCGTGACGTTTTGGTGGTGGGAATTTGGGCTGGGCTGGGTGTCGGGCTGGACACTTGCCTCATACATGTTCGTCATCGTTTACTGTGCACTATATTTCATGATAGCCACGCTGTTGTTTCCTCGCGATGTCGATGGCTTCGGCAGCTATGAGAATTACCTCATCCAGCGACGGGCTTGGTTTTTTGGTCTGATCGCAATCATTACCTTGATGGACCTTGTCGACACTTCAATCAAGGGAAAAGGGCACTGGGCGATGTTGGGTGCCGCATATCCAATCCACGTGGCGGCGCTGCTGCTGATCGCCGGATTGGGGATTTGGCGAAGCAGCAAGAATGCGCAACTCTTGCTGTCGCTCTTCGCGGTGATTTACCAGGTGATCTATGTTGTGGTGGAGTATTTCACTCCGGCGTGGCAATGAGCTGCAGCCACGAACGACGCCTGACTCGCGGTCAGCCGGACGCCGGCCGGCGGCGCTGATTGTGGTGAGCATCTCGTCGGCACCGGTCAGCTTACTCGTCAGGCGTCGTAGGCTGTCCTAGTCCATGAAGAAGAGAGTTGTCCGAACCGATGTTCCGGAAACGGGAAGGCCATTCAATCTCTGCGTCGCGTACGGCGATCTTCTCTTCATCTCTGGTCTGCCGCCGTTTGATGAGGTGTACTCGGCCGCCCTGCGCTCTGCCCGCGCGGAGAACCGTCCGCTTCCACCGTTCCCCGATCCGCCGTTCGAAACCAGGTGTTACCTCAAGGAGTGCTTGTAATGTCGCAATCCGCTAAAGAGACCGTTGAACGAAACGCCGTGGTTGTCTCTCTGCAGCCCGGACCTGCGGGAACCTTCCGCCTGGGCTACGAGCGTCCACGCTTCGAAATGCCGCCGCAGTGGTCGAACGTTCTCGCTCAGCTGCCGCACTCCACCCACGCCTACTCGCCGTCCGTGGTCGAGCTCGATCGAGACAAGTTGCGTCGCCTTCAATTTTCACAGGCTGAGCTGGCCGAAATCGGCTTCAGCTTGGTGTCACGCCTCTGGGCGCTGCAGGCTTCAATCGAGGCACGTGATGCCTGACCCCACGCTCAACCGGACCGCTCCCCGGCGCCGGCGCGCTGTCTGCTCGCGGCTGGCTAGCCTGATTCGTTACGACCGTAAGGAGTCGCAATGCCAACGACCGCTGTAGATGGCGGCTGCCTCTGCGGTGCAATTCGCTATCGCGTCACGGGCGAGCCTGCCGGCAGCATGGTCTGCCATTGTCAAACCTGCCGCCGCCTCGCCGGTGCACCGGTAGTTGCCTGGGTCACGTTCGCGAGCGCACAGTTTGACTTGGTTCAGGGGCGGCCTTCCGAGTTTCATTCCTCTGCGCCCGTGCGCCGCACCTTTTGCACAGGCTGTGGAACACCCCTCACCTATGAGCATGCCGATGGGCCCGGCTTCGTCGATATCACGACGTGTTCCCTCGACGACCCCAATCTGTTTCCGCCGACGCATCATTCGTGGTTGAGCCACGATCTGGGGTGGCTCCATTTCGGCGATGGGCTGCCAACGTTCCAACGGTCTCGCCATGAACCCGCCGCCTAGCCGCTCGTCAGGCGTCACGACACTCCAGGAGGGATCGTGAAAGCACTCCTGCTCGTCATAATTGCTCTTCTGCTGTTTGGGAACGCGGCGGCGGAGGAGTGTGTCGCCGAGCGAGATTCCCAGCATGTTGAGGCCTGTGCGGCAGGTATCGACGACGTGCTAAGGATCAGCGCAGGTGGCTACGTGGCGCAGCACTACATCGCGCAGTACCACGGGCAACGGCTCGCCGTGCCCGATCCGTCCGTTCGAACCGATCTTGGAGTTGGTGACCAAGTTTCCTTCACGGTTCTAAAGCTGGACGAGCCAGCGAGCTCTCGTTCCAGTGGCTTCCGAGCGCTTCTCGCGCAAACGTCTTTTGCCCAGGCGCCGCCGGCCGAGAAAGGTGCTGCCGCCCGGGACAAACCGGGTCCTTCATATCCCATCATGGCTCCGGCCGATCAATACCGCTTCGCCAACCCCGAGGACGAGATCGCCTTTGCGCGCACCGCGGCGCCGCTTCGATCTCGGATCACGCAAAGGTGCTGGTCCTCGGCAAGCAGGGCTACCAAACCGCCGTCGAAGGCGACAACGGCTTTGTCTGCTTCGTCGAGCGGTCTTGGACCGCCGGCTTCGACGATGCCGTGTTCTGGGATCCTAAAATCCGAGCGCCCAACTGCTTCAACGCGCCGGCCGTGCGCAGCGTCCTGCCGCAGTACCTGAAGCGAACCGAGTGGGCGTTGGCAGGTGCCACCAAGCAGCAGATGATCGAAAAGACGCGCGCGGCGTTCGCAAAGCATCAGTTCAAGATGCCCGAGGCCGGATCGTTCTCCTTCATGCTGTCGAAGCAGGGCAACCTGGGCGACCGGGCCGACGGCGGTCCATGGCTGCCGCACATCATGCTGTTCGTCCCATACGGCCAGGCAAAAACCTGGGGCGCCGGGCTAGAAGGGTCGCCGATTCTCGGCACGGAAGGCAGTCCTATCGAACCGACAGTGCTTTTTATCCCTGTGCGCCGCTGGTCAGATGGCTCGCCAGCGCCGATACCGTCGGAGCACCATCACTAGCCAACACTGCAAGGCGCGCGAGAGAGGCCGTCCGTGATGCCTAGCCCCTCGCTCAACCGGACCGCTCGTCGGCGGCGCTGGCGTGCTGTTTGCTCGCGGCGGGTTAGCTTGGATCGTTAGGCGCCGCTTAATTCAACACGCGTCCTCATGCGAACAGCTCAGTTTCTCGTAGCCGGCCTGCTGTTGATGGGAGGATTCCTCTTGGTCGGAAAGTTGTTCGCCGGCCAGTTCGCCGATGCACTTCGCGTGGCGACGTGGGCATTCGTCATGGTGTGGTTCGTGCTCGCCGCGTTGAACCTGTGGGCCGGTGTCGCCAAAGCCGGGTATTCGCTCGCCGACGAGTTGCCCATCTTTCTGCTTATCTTCACTGTCCCTGCCGCCGTCGCGGTCTTGCTCAAATGGCGCTTCCTGTAGCTGCTTCGGCCAACCACCCGCTCCAGCGGACGCCTTGTTGGCGGCGCTTCCGCGCCGTCCGCTCGCGACCGGCTAGCTTGGGTCGTCAGGCATCATGAATCTCGCTTTGGCGAGGGAGCTTCGAGCCCGCGGGAAGCACGCCGAGGCGCGGGAGTTGCTAGTCGCACTCGCGGCTCAGAGTCCGAATGACGCTGAGCTTCAGTATGAGGCCGCTTGCGTGCATGACTTCCTCGGAGAAGAAGCTTCCGCAGTCGCCTACTATCGTGCTGCACTTCTGGGTTCGCTTTCCGAGGGCCATCTTCGCGGTGCCTACCTCGGCTTGGGGAGCACCTACCGTGCGCTCGGGCTGTACACCGAGGCAGAGGCGATCCTACGCCAGGGCGTGGAGCGTTTTCCCGACGCGAACGAGATGAAAGTCTTCCTTGCCATGGCTCTTCATAACCTCGGACAATCCAAGGCGGCGGTCGAGCGCCTTCTAGCGGTGCTCGCGCAGACGTCAAGCGACAGAGAGATTCAAGCCTACCGTCGGGCCATACTCCTCTACGCGCAAGACATTGACCGCACATGGCCGGAATGACACCCGACCACTCACTCAACCGGGCGCGCTGCCACTTACCTTTGGTTCGTTGGGCAGCACCCGCCTCTCGAGTGACTTTTGATGCCCGCATCGAAAAGGAGTAGACCGTGATCGGTGTATTCGTAACGTTTCGCTACGGAGACCATTTCGATGAAGGATTCGTGCGAAACATCGCCGAGAGTTCACGCGCGAAGTTTGAGGGATTGCCAGGACTGCGCTCAAAGGCCTTCACCCTCAGTTCGAGCAAGCGTGAGGCCAGGAACTTCTACGTTTGGGAGTCAGAGGATGCGGCTCAGGCATTCTTTAGCGACGAGCTTCTCGAGCGAGTAACCGGTCTCTACGGTGTGCGCCCCAGCGTCGAGTTCGTCCAGATTGCCACGCTGGCGGAGAACGTTCGAGCGTGACCTGGTATGGGCTCGTTGATACAGAAGAATGACGCCCAACGACTCGCTGAACCGGACCGCTCGCCTGCGGCGCTGGCGCACCGTCCGCTCGCGGCCGCTTGGCTCCGTTCGTTAGACGCCACCTTCGTTTAGGATGAAACTTCCTTGAGTCTCGAGCTCTATGTCCTCTGCCTGAGCATCATGCTTGGGATTGTTCACATCGTTCTCGCCTCGCACTCCGCCAGCCTCCAGCGCGGCTATCGCTGGACCGCAAGTGCGCGCGACGAGCCCCTCCCGCCGCTCACGGGCGTGGCCGGCAGGCTCGCACGGGCTCTCACCAACTTCCTCGAAACGTTCCCCTTCTTCGCCGCGCTCGTCCTTACGGTGCACGCCACTGGCGCGTATGGCTCGCTTTCCAAGTGGGGCGCGCTTTTGTACTTCGGCGGGCGCATTGCCTACCTTCCGCTTTATGCGTCCGGTATCCACCTCCTTCGCTCGCTCGCCTGGAATGTCGCTACGCTTGGTATCTTCCTGCTTCTCGGTGGTGTCCTTCTTCGCTAGTGCAGCGGTCTTCCTTGTCGGGTTATCCTTGCCGTACGCGTTGTGAGGACGATGCCCCTCAACCGGGCCGCTCGCCGGTGGCGCTGGCGTGCCGGTCCGGCTCGACGCCGCCCGGCTTCGTTCGCCGGGCGTCGGACGGGCGACGCACGCAACCGACTGAAAGTAGGATGAACCACGTCCGCCGCAGACAGCTTCTGCTCGCCGCGCTGGTCGCGCCGATCGTCGCGCAGGCGCAGAAAGCAGCGAAGCCGTATCGAATCGGCATGCTCTCGACGAGCTCTCCGGCGACACTCATGCGCTGCTTGACGGACCTGGGATACGTCGAAGGTCGCGACGTCGTTCTCGAGATCAGGGACCCAGAGGGAAGAATCGAACGGCTCGACGGCTTGGCGTCGGATCTGGTTGGTCTCAAGGTCGACGTGATCGTCGCGGCCAATCCGTCTGCCGTCCTGAGCGCCAAGCGAGCGACCGCCACGATCCCGATAGTCATGATGCACACGCCCGATCCGGTTCAATTGGGCCTGGTCGCAAGCCTCGCAAATCCGGGCGGCAATATTACGGGCGTGACGACCCTGAGTGCCGACCTGAGCCTCAAGCAGATCGATCTCCTCAAGGAGACCGTTCCCCGATTGTCGCGGGTAGCGCTCTTGTGGAATCCCGACAATCCCTGGCATCCGATGACCGTCAAAGCCCTCCAGGGACGCGGTGGTTCGATCGGCCTCCTGCTTCAGGCTTTGGACGTGCGCGGTCCCGAGGGCTTCGACGGAGCGTTCCATGCGATGACGACGGAAAAGGCCCAGGCGCTACTCGTCCTCGCGGACCCGATGACGCATTTTCATCGGCAACGCCTGGCGGATCTCGCGCTGAAGCATCGACTGCCGATGATGGGCGGCCTGCCGGATTATGCAGAAGCGGGAAGCCTTCTGTCGTATTGGGCGGACACCACCGACGTATACCGCCGAGTTGCGAGCTACGTCGACAGAATTCTCAAAGGCGCGAAGCCCGGCAGCTTGCCCATCGAGCAGCCGACCAAGTTCGAGCTTGTTGCCAACCTCAAAACCGGCAAGGCCCTCGGCATCACCATTCCGCAGTCCATCCTATTGCGGGCTGATCGGCTGATCGAGTGACCGGCTCGCCAGGAAGCTGCGCCGGATGCTGTCGGCTCGCGTCCTTCAGTCAGGAGATTTCCCAAGTGCACTATCCGTTTCTCGCCGTCGCGATCGTCAGTGAAGTCATAGCCACAATGCTCTTGAAGCTCTCGGATGGCTTGACCAAGTGGTGGTGGGCTATTGCTTCGGTCTTCTTCTACGCGATAGCCGGCATTCTGTTGAGCTTTGTCCTGAAGTACGTGGCAGTCGGTCTCGTTTACGCGATCTGGGCTGGCGTCGGCATCACCCTCGTATGCATCGCCTCGGTCATCTTCCTGGGGCAGCGCTTCGACGCGGCGGCGTTGGGAGGAATCGCACTGATCATCGCCGGCGTGCTGCTGATCACGCTCAAATCGGGAGTGACCTTCCAGTGACCCTTTTGCCGCAGCCGCGAGCTCCGGGCGTCTGGGAGGCAGATGCCGGGAGACGGTGCGATTGGCGACAGCGACCAGCAGAGAAAGCATGAAGCTGCTTCTCACTTCTGCGGGCATCAAGAACGCGAGCATCCGCGACGCGCTCGTCGATCTCCTGGGCAGACCGATCGCCGACAGCAGCGCCCTGTGCATCCCCACTGCGGGATACGGCTACCCCCAGGGCAATCGTCCCGAGAACGCATGGCGATTCATCAGCGGCCGCGAGCCCCGATGCCCGATGTGCGAGCTGGGATGGAAGTCCTTGGGCGTGCTTGAGCTCACCGCGCTGCCGAGCATCGGTGCAGAACGCTGGATCCCCTGGGTCCGGGAAGCGGACGTGCTTCTGGTGAATGGCGGCGACGCCCTGTATCTCAGTCACTGGATGCGGCAGTCCGGGCTCGCGGCGCTCCTGCCGACGCTGGAGAGAGCGGTCTGGGTGGGACTGAGTGCCGGAAGCATGGTGATGACACCTCGTATCGGAGACGATTTCGTCGCGTCGAAGCCACCCCTCACCGGTGACGACCGCGCACTGGGGATCGTCGACTTCTCGATTTTTCCGCACCTGGACCACCCGGATCTGCCGGAGAACACGATGGCCGACGCCGAAAGATGGGCGGCTGCCATCGGAGGGCCGGCATACGCGATCGACGACCAAACCGCCATCAAGGTCGTCGATGGCAACGTCGAAGTCGTTTCCGAGGGGCACTGGAAATTCTTCGCGCCTCGACAACAGGTGCTCTAGCGCATGCGATCGCGATTCGTGGTTCGGCTTGTCGCTTGAGGGACTCGAAGATGGCGCCGATGCCGCATCCAATCCCGATCGTTCGCGTTCGTCGAACGTCGCGACCCTGCGCGCCGGCTTTCGCCCAAGAACGGCCATCGCCCGCCAATTTGCGAATCAGCATTGGCCGGCCTATAGTCCGCCGCCATGGATGCCGAAAAACTTGCGGTTCAGCGTGCTCTCAGACCCCGCGTCAACCGAACCGGTCGCAGGCGGCGACGCGGCGTCCACTCGCGGCCAGCAGGCTTGATTCGTTAGGCGGCGCCATTCACCGAGGCGACGGACATGTGCCGGAACATAAAGACTCTCTTCAATTTCGCTCCGCCAGTGACGGAAGAGGAGATTCGCGCAGCTTCGCTGCAATTCGTGCGAAAGGTCAGCGGCTTCACCAAGCCGTCGAAGGCAAACGAGGCCGCCTTCCTTGCCGCGGTTGAAGGGATCGCCGCCGTCTCCAGCACTCTTCTCAGCTCGTTGGAAACAAGCGCTCCACCGAAATATCGAGAAGTAGAAGCCGCCAAAGCGCGTGAGCGCCATGCTCAGCGTTTCGCGAAATGACGCCTCGCCGCTTGGCCAGCCGCTCGCCCGAAGCCTTCGCCGCCGGCGCACGCCCCGCTCGGCGCCGCCCAAGCTTCGGTCGTCGGGCCTTGCGCAGGATCACACCCTCCAAGTGAGCTCATGTTTGACCACGTCAAATTCGGAGCCAGCGACTACGAAGCGAGCAAAGCGTTCTTCCTCAGGGCGCTCGGACCGCTCGGCGTAGCCGTTGTCTCGGAGGGGCCGCCGGCGTACGGTGTCGAGCTCAGCTCGAAGGCCAAGGCTTCGTTGTGCCTGTACCAGGCCGAAGCGAAACCGTCGCCCCTCCACTTGGCGTTCGTGGCCGCGAATCGCCGGCAGGTCGACGCTTTCTATCGCGCGGCTCTGGACGCCGGCGGCAAAGACAATGGCGCACCCGGTCTGCGCCCGCACTACCACGCGAACTACTATGCGGCTTTTGTCATCGGCCCGGACGGGCACAACATCGAGGTGGTTTGCCACAAACCGGAGGCTTAACCCCTTCCATCGACAACCGCAAAGGATGATGCATCGTGAGGTATCCGCTGCGCTCCAGAGGACGGCTTGCCAGCGACAAGGGTGGCCTCACCGCAGGGCTCCTGGCCATCCTCGTGGCGGCGTGCGCCACACCATGACATTTTCGGATCGACGAATTGAAACCGACATACGTGTCCACGGTTTTTCCCGGACCCGCCTTGCAAGCCGGCTACTGCCTGTCCCGGCCCAACATATCCGCCGCTGCAATATATGGGGACGCTCGACCAGGCAATGGTCGGATACGAAAACCTCTATGATCCGGGAACAGCGCCTTTGGCCTGCCATGTATTTCGTGCGACGCTGGCGCGAGGACAGGTCAAGTTTTCACTTGATGAGTACGACAGCATCCTGTCCGCAATCCTCCTGTTCGATACCTTTCGCTCCGTGGAGGGGTCGACCCCAGAGGGTATGATCTCGCGGCTTCCGGGAACGTCCTTTGCCACGCGAATCGGCATGGCGGCAGACGAATCGTTCGGCACGCCCTCGTTTCCTCTCATCAACGAGGTACGCCTGGGTTGGAAATCGCATCCGGTGGAGGTCGACATCACACCTTACGTCGGTCAGTGGACGTCCGGCGCTCGGGTGAACAATGGGCTTTTGCTGGCCAACGACCTCGAGCTTCTTCCTGCCGATGCGGACAGGCTGCCGAAGAACAATGACGTGCAACTTTCCTGGTACGGAAACTTCCGGCTGCGGGTACTCTATAACGTGCCGGACCATCCAAGAACGCCGCAGAAGTAAGGGGAATTGCTCTTCCTGTCGCGGAAGCTCAGTGAACAGGCGCGAAACTGCTCCGGCCCCTTGCGCTACGCTGGTTCTAGGGCTCGCATAGCCGGTGACGCTCTCGCACTGCCAATGACCCTGGAAACGGCGGGCACATCGCGACCGCGCTACGACCGCCGCCTGCTGTTGAGCGGCAGCAAACGCAACGCGGTCTTGGAGCTCTGGGAGGTCCAGCGCTACGGCGCCGACAGCTTTGGCGACCCCGACTACGTATCCGTCTACGGGATGCGCCCGGGAGACTGGTATGCCAAGGGCGTTCGATTGATGGGAAGGACCGCAGTCGAATGCACTCGAGACGTGCTGGCAAATGCCATGGGCCGCGATGTCGCGGCGACGGCTGTCGAGGCGCCCCACTCCGCGGGTACCCTGGTTATCGATCCGTTCGCCGGCTCGGGCAATACGCTGTATTGGCTGATGCGGCATCTGCCGGGTGCGAAGGGCGTGGGCTTCGAGGCGGACACAGGCGTATTTCGGCTCATGCACCAGAACGTTTCGGCGCTCGGGCTACCGATCGAAATTCTCAACACCGACTTTCGTTCCGGCATCGAGGACCTCTCATCGACGGCCGACGAGCTGCTGATCGTCTTCATCGCGCCGCCGTGGGGTGATGCACTGAAGCAGACTTCCGGTTTGGATCTGCGGCGCACCGATCCGCCGGTGATCGAGATCGTCCAATGGCTGTTCGAGTCGGTTGCGCCGAATCGCATCCTCTGCGTGATCCAGGTGTACGAATCACTCGACACGGACTCGCTGGCGGAGCTCGAGGCCTGCTTCGATTGGTCGGCGCTGAAGATCTACGCGCTGAATGCGCCCGGGCAGAACCATGGCATTCTCCTCGGAAGCAAGCGCTGGTCGCCGCGGGCGGCCTGACTCACGCCCTTCGAACGGGCGGCTCGCCGGTTGCATCGGCGTGCCCTCCGCGCGGCCAGTCAGCTCTGCATGACCGGGGGCGTGTGCTGGCTTTCGTCTCGCGAGGATGGTACCTGTCGCATGACGCTGACTTACAATAGCCCGCAACATGCGCCCCGAAAGACATCACAGCCCGCTCGCCGCCGGCAAGTTCGGCTCGTTACGCGGCACCATCTGGAGCTAGCGAATGGCCGTCGTCCGATATCTCGTCGCAGACGTCGACGCTGCCGTGGCGTTCTACACCAGCGTTCTGGATTTTGAGCTGCTGCAGCGATGGGGGCCGCCTTTCGCCATGGTTAAGCGCGGCGATCTCACGCTTTGGCTGAGCGGCCCGGCGAGCTCCGCCGCGCGGCCGCTGGCTGACGGCTCGAAGCCCGTTCCCGGCGGCTGGAACAGGCTGGTGCTGGAAACCAGCGATCTCGACTCGCTGATCGAAAAGCTGACCCGCTCCGGTGCGCAGCTGCGCAGCGAAGTGGTTTCCGGCCCCGGCGGAAGACAGATTCTGGCGAATGATCCCTCGGGCAACCCGATCGAGCTGTTCGAGCCGGGCGACGCATGAGCACGCGGTCATGAAGCTCTCGCTGCGCGCCACGATGATCGTCTGCGCAATCTTCGCAGCCATTTGCCTCAGCGTGGCCGTTACCGGATTCTCGTCGCTCGGGAGTCTCACGGACCCCTCGACCATCGCCGATGCAAAGGGCTTCGCCTGGTTCTGGTGCTTTCTCGGCAGCGTCGCTTCGCTGCTGGGACTGCTGGCGTGGCGGCTGGCGTCTCGCTCGGATGAAAGCGAAGACACCTGACCGCTCGCACAACCGGACGCCCCGACGGCCACGCTCACGCGCCGTACGCTCGCGGCCGGGTCGCCCGGCAGATCGGGCAACCGTCACGCCGCGGGGGGCGGTTGCTTCGCCACTTGCGGCAACTCGGCGTCGATGCAGGCCCAGCGCGGCTTGGATGAGGTCCAGATCGTCATATCGGGCTTGGCAAGATTCGGATCGTCGAAGGTACCGACGCGGACGAATATCAGGTGAGGGCGCGTCTCTGCCTCGCTGAAGAGCGGCGTCCCGCACGACGGGCAGAATCGCCGGTGCATCTTGCTGCCACTGTCCGCGACGCTCGGATAGTCCTTCGTCTGTCCCGTCACCACGAACGACGCGGTGCGGAAGCAGGCGTTGACCGTTCCGCTGCCGGCGCCGACATATTGGCAGTCCCGGCACCAGCACACGCGCGTGACAATCGGCGGCTCCGAGCTTTTCCAGCGAATCGCCCCGCAGAGGCATCCACCTGCTATCGTCATGGTCCGTTCCAGGCAACAAGGATGATGCTGAGCGCCGATCCTACGTCGAACGGCACGGGGCCGGCAATCGGGGGACGGAGGGGCCGGCGGCGCTGCTGCGCCATCCGTTCGATCAGAGGAGATGCAGCATGGACCGATTCACCGGCGGTTGTCTCTGCGGCAGCGTCCGCATCGTGGCGTCTGGCCGGCCGTACCGGGTCGGCCTCTGTCACTGTCTCGACTGCCGCAAGCATCACGGCGCGCTCTTTCAAGCTTTCGCGGTGTTCCCCCAGGATGCGGTGACGTTCGAGGGCGAGACACGCGACTACGCCGGCCGCCACTTCTGTCCCCGCTGCGGCTCGTCGGTTTTCGCCCGCACCGCGGACGAGATCGAAGTGAACCTGGGCTCGCTGGACGCCCCGGACCAGCTCACACCGACCTACGAAGTCTGGACCGTCCGTCGCGAGTCCTGGTTGCCGCCGTTTCCGCTCTCGAAACGATACGAGCGCGATCGCGACGCGACCCGTCGCTTCGAGGAGTAGGCGGACCGCCCACCGGCGCGTCTCGCCCCTCCGCCCCGCCCCGCTCGCCTTCCTTCGCCACGCGGCGCCGACCCCGATGCGCATCCGCGTCGCTCCGCCCGACTTCTGCGCGTGGCCCGAGTTGCTCGCTCTTCTGCGAGGGGCGTTCGCCTACATGGAGTCGCGGATCGACCCTCCGTCGTCCTTGAACGATATGGGCGTCGATGCGCTTCGCGAGAAGGCGAAGGAAGAAATCCTGTTCGTCGCAACGGAAGGAACCGAGCTCGTCGGCTGTGCCTTCGCGGCCCTTCGGGAAGACTGCGTCTATGTCGGCAAGCTCGCGGTGGCCGACACTGCGCGCCGGAGAGGCGTGGCCCGAGCGCTCCTGGCCGCCACAGAGGGGATCGCCCGCGACAACCTGCGGCCCTTCCTCGAGCTTCAGACCCGGGTCGAGCTGAGCGAGAACCACGAGGCCTTCGCGGCCCTTGGCTTCGAGAAGGTGGCGGAGACCGCTCATCCCGGGTACGACCGGCCGACCAGCATCACCATGCGCAAGCGCGTCTCGCAAAGTGCCGGCTGACCTCTCGTTCGACCGGAGCGCTCACGCCTTAGGGGCACGAACTTCTGCATAGCCGGGATGCCTAAGGACTCGCTCGACCGGGTCGCTGACGGCCGCGCTGTCGAGTGATCCATTCGGCACCGGGTAGCTCTTCATGCAGCCGCTTACGATCGGAGGTTGGCCATGGCCAGAACAAACTTGCCCGGGGGCATCCTGTTCCTTGCAGCGTTGCTTGCCATTCCGCAGCTCGCGGCATCTCAGGGTCCGCCCCCATCCGAGAAGGCCCGGCAGACGGAGGCGCTGGTCGACCGGGCAGCGGCGCTCATCGACCGCGAGGGCAAGGCGGCTTTCGCGGAGTTCAGGATGAAGGGCTCGGAGTGGTTCCACGACGATACATACCTGTACGCCTACGACCTGCAATCGGACGTTCTCCTGAACCCGGCTTTCCCGGCACGCGAGGGGACGAAAGTCTCGGGCCAGAAGGACGCGAACGGCAAGCTGTTTCACGACGAAATCATCCGCGTGGCCAGGACCAAGGGATCCGGGTGGGTCGGTTACATGTTCCCGAAGCCCGGTCAATCCCAGCCATCGCAGAAATGGGCGTACGTCAAGGCGGTGACGATCGACGGCGTTCCGGGCCTGGTGGCTTCCGGCTTCTATCCCGAATAGGCTCTCCGCGGATCGGCGGCCATTTGCTCGCGGCGAAGCGCGACCCGAGCGCTCGCCACAGGTCGGCGTCACTCGCTCGGCATGACAATTCGGTAGACTTGCACCTTCCCCATGGCTACCCCCCTTCAGCAAACCTTCGAGGAGCTCTTCGCGGCCAACCGCATCCTCGTCGGCGAGGGTGTGATCGACGGCTTCGGCCATGTTTCGGTTCGAAATCCGCTCGAACCCGATCACTACTTCATGACCCGGAGCAACGCGGGTGGCCCCTTCGATGAGACGGGCGTGGTCGAGCTCGACGCGGGGAGCGGCGTCGTTCATCCGGTCGATGTTCGGCCGTCGATCGAGCGCTTCATCCACGGCGAGATCTACCGCGTCCGGCCCGATGTGACGGCGGTAGTGCATACCCACGCGCCGGCGCTGATCCCGTTCGGCGTGAGCGCGACACCGCTGCGCCCGCTCTACCACATGTGCGGATTCCTCGCGGCCGGCGTGCCGGTATTCGATATCCGCAAGGAGCACGGCATGACCAACCTGCTCATCACCCGGGCCGAGCTCGGCCACGCTCTCGCGGCGACGCTGGGAAACAGCGCCGTGGTGCTCATGCGCGGCCATGGAGCGACGGTCGTCGGCGGGTCGCTGAAGGAAGCAGTGTTCCGCGCGGTGTACACGACGGTCAACGCGCAGCTCCAGCCCATCGCGATGTCACTCGGCGAGCCCACGTACCTCGCGCCGGAAGAGGCTCGGCTGGCGGACGAGCTGCACCACGCCGTGCTTCATCGACCGTGGGAGTACTGGATGAACAAATACGCGTGAGCGCCAGCCCACCGTCGACGTTGCCATGTTTCCCACCGACGTTCTCCTTGCCTACCTCGTCGCCGTGCTCGTCGTCGTCATCGCGCCCGGACCCGACAACATTCTCGCCATCGGTCGGGGCCTGAGCCAGGGCCCTGCCGCGGCCGCGCTGTCGTCGGCGGGCGCCGGCATCGGCATCATGTTGCATACGGTTGCCGCCACGCTCGGTCTGGCGTTGGTGTTGCAAACCTCTCCTGTCGCGTTCTGGCTGGTGAAGTTGATCGGCGCTGCGTACCTGGTCTGGCTCGGCTACAAGGCCCTCCGGTCGCGCAGCCTGATCTCCTTTTCGCCTGCCGCGCGTCAGGCGTTGCCGAGAGTGTTCATGACCGGCCTGCTCTCGAACGTCCTCAACCCGAAGCCGGGACTCTTTGTCGTGGCTTTCATACCTCAGTTCGTATCCGCGGGACGGGGGCCCGTCTACGCTCAGATGCTCGTGCTCGGCGCCGTATTTTCGATGCTTACGGCCATCATCTTTACCCTGCTCGGCTGCTTCGCCGGTCGGCTGTCGAGCTGGCTCGCACGCCGGCCCAGGGCGATCCTCGCCGCCAACGTCGGCGCGGGCCTCACCTTTGTCGCCGCCGGCTTGTCGATTCTCGCGCTCGATCGCCGCAGATGACGCCTGACCCTTTGCTCGAGCGGAGCGCTCGCCGGCGCCGCGCGCAGCCGAACCGCTCTATCGGTTAGCTCGCGTCGTGCGTCCCATCCTGCTCGACCTCGACGACACGCTGGTCGACGACCACCGATCCACGGCGATCGCCTTCGGCGCGCTGCTCGAGGCTCATCGGGCGTCGCTCGATGCGAAAGACGCCTCCGCCCTGCTGCCGCAATGGCGGAGCATCTTCGCCAGGCACTGGGACCGGCACGAGCGCGGGGAAGTGTCGTTCCAGGAGCAGCGCCGTGCGCGCATTCGCGAATTTCTGCGCAGAGAGCTTACCGACGCCGAGGCCGATGAAGCGCTTCTTCCCTACCTCCGAGCCTACGAAGCGTCGTGCCAACTGCTTCCCGGGGTTCGCGAGTTCCTCGAGCGCTCGGCGCATATTCCAAAGGTCATCGTGACCAACGGGGATCGACAGCAGCAGCTTCGCAAGGTCGCCGTCACGGGCCTGCGGTCGCACGTCGCAGCGGTGATCACCCCGGAGGATTCCGGCTGCTGGAAACCGGACCACGCCATGTTCCGGGCGGGCGCGCGCTGCCTTGGCGTCGCGCCGGGCGCGTGCATCATGGTGGGGGACGACCCTGTTCGCGACATCGCACCCGCGCGTGAGCTCGGCATGGTTTGCTTCGAGGTGGAGCGCGGCCGCTGGCACGAAGCCTTCGAAGGAGCGCTGAGTGCGGCCTGACCGCTCGCCGGCGGCCCATCGGTCCGTCGCCTCCGCTCGACCCGACATCGAGGTGTCGCCATGATGCGCGAGCCTTTCCGTTTCCCGAGCGCGGCAACGCGGGATCCCGCGGTCGAAGCGTGGATGCGCGAGCACCCGGGCGAGCTGGGGGCGATCGCGCAGCATTGGTTCGAGGTCATGCGCCGGTGCGGCAGCGACGTCCGGGAGCTGCTGCACGACGGCCATCCGACGGCGTGCGCAGGTGACGCGGCATTCGCCTACGTCAACGCCTTCAGGGCTCACGTCAATGTCGGATTCTTCTGCGGCGCAGAGCTCCCCGATCCGGCGCGCTTGCTGGAAGGCACCGGCAAGTTCATGCGCCACGTGAAGCTCCGGCCCAACCGTCGGGTCGATGCCAGGGCCCTTCGGACGCTGGTCGAAGTCGCGTACGCCGACATGAAGTCGCGCCTGAGCGCGGGGTAGCACGCGGGTTGCTCATGAAGCGCACGTGGACGATCATTGCGGTAGGCGATGTGGCTGCCAGCTTGCGGTGGTACCAGTCGCTCTTCGGCCAGCCGCAAACTCCTCCCGTTCATGACGATTTCGGGCAGATCCTCGACTCGGACGGCACGGTGCTGCTCTGTCTTCACGCGTGGAGCGCTCACGAGCATCCCTCCCTGATGAGCCCCGGTCGCGGGAAGCCGGGCAACGGCCTCCTTCTGTTTTTCCGGGTGGACGATCTCGAGGCGGCGCTGCCCAGAGCGCGGGCCCTCGTCGCTCGCCTCGAGGAGGAGCCCCACGTGAACCCGAACACGGGGACCGTGGAGTTCTCGCTCCGCGATCCGGACGGGTACTACGTTACGATCAGCGCACTTTCCGCAGCTTGGCCGGTCACCTGATCATGCCCCATTGGCTGCGAACCGCTGTCGCGATCCTCGCCGGCTTCGTCGTCTGGTTCGCGGTGGCCACCGTCGGCAACTTCGTCATCCGCTGGCTCGTGGCCGGCTACAGCGACGTCGAAAAGGCCATGCAGTTCACTTCGGGGATGCTCGTCGCACGGCTGATCCTCGGCGCCGTCGCCTCGGTCGCGGCCGGGGCGGCGTGCGCCTCCATCGGCAGGAGCACTCCATTGGCGATCTATCTGTTCGCCGTGCTGCTCCTCGCGCTGTTCGTGCCGGTCCACGTCGGGTTGTGGGCTACCTTCCCGGCGTGGTATCACATCGTGTTCCTGGGCTCGCTGATCCCGCTGGCCGTGTTGGGCGCAAGGCTGGTCCGCGTGTGGAGCGCAGGCGCGAAACCCGGTTCGTCCGGCTCGCTTCGCTAACGCTTGCCTGGTCGCGAAAGGTCATCCATGCGTCGTCGCCGCAGAAACTCCGCGCGCCTCGCCACGCAAGCCTTCGAGCTTTCGCTGGCCGCGCCGCACGTGATGGCGCACCGCCTCGCGCGGCTTGCCTTCTCCGGTCCCTCCCCCTCGGCCCGCGACCGCCGCGAGTTTCATCGGATGGGAGCGGAGAAGCTCGCCGCGTTCTGCGAGTCGTGGAGCGCCATGTACCTGGCCCTTTGGCGCGCGAATCTGAACCTGGCGCTTTGGCCGTCGCAGATGTGGTCTCCGGCGTGGGGCGCGCGGACGGGCCTGGGCATTCTCGGTCGCGGACTCGCCCCCATCCACCGCCGCGCGACCGCCAATGCGCGGCGGCTTCGCCGCAGGCGCATTGCATGAATGCGCTCGACCCCGCCGTTCGCCGGCGAAGCTGGGCCGCCGTCCGCGGGCGGCCGGCGAAGCTGCTCCGTTAGACGAGAGACTGCAGGCGGAGCTCGCGCTTGTTCTCTGACATCTTCGTCGGCGTCCGGGACTTCGACCGCGCGCTGGCTTTCTATCGCGCACTGCTGTCCGTTATCGGAATCGAGGAGCGCTTCTGCGAGAGAGACCGCCCGTGGGCGGGTTGGCAGTCCTCACCCGGACCCCGCCCGCTCTTCCTGATCGGCAGCCCATTCGACGGGCAGCCTCATGCAGCCGGCAACGGGCAGATGGTGGCCTTCGTTGCGAGCACGCGTGCAGCGGTCGATCGAGCCTACGAAGTCGCGCCGGCCAACGGCGGCACTTCCGAAGGAGCGCCGGGACCGAGGCCCGAGTATCACGCCGACTGCTACGGCGCTTACTTCCGCGACACGGAGGGCAACAAGCTCTGCGTAGCCTGTCACTCCGCTCGCGGTTAGCGCACGCGGATTCGACGTCACCTCACCTGTTCCGATGCCTTCACTCGATACTCAAGTGACCACTGCCCTCGTCCTGATCGACCTTCAGCGTGATTACTTCCCGGGTGGCGCCATGGAGCTGGTCGGCGCGGAGGACGCGGTCGCGCAAGCACGAGCCCTGCTGGAGGCATTTCGAGCGCGCGCTCTGCCGGTCTTTCACTTGCAGCACGTCGCGAGGCGGCCTGGCGCGACGTTCTTCCTGCCGGGCACGACGGGCGTCGACTTCCACCCGGCCGCGAAGCCCTCGGCCGGAGAGGCTGTCGTCACGAAGCACTTTCCCAGCGCTTTTCGCGAGACGACTTTGCTCGACCAGCTTCGCGCCGTCCGCGCTTCGAGGCTCGTGGTGGCCGGCATGATGACTCACATGTGCGTGGACACCACCGTGCGCGCCGCGGCCGATCTTGGCTTCGAGTGCCTGCTTGCGCAGGATGGCTGCGCCACCAAGGCCCTGCAGTTCTCCGGCCAGCCGATCGATGCGCCGCAGGTTCAGCTGGCGTACCTGGCCGCGCTCAACGGCGCGTTCGCCAAGGTTCAGCCCGCGCAAGCCATCGCCGCCGAGGTCTCTCGCGAGGCCTGACGCCTCGCTTGCCTGGGCGCCTCGCCCGCGGCCCTCGCGCACGGCCTGCCGGCAGGCGGCCCCGCCGCTAGGCGGCAAGCGGCACGGCTGCGCCGGCGACCGGCTCCCGTCCGAACCGCGCGCGGACTAGCGTACTATCACGCGCTACGTGTTCGTCAGGGGGTATCCAAGGATGGATCGGCGGACCTTTATTGCGGGCGGCCTGGTCATCGCGCATTCCGCGGCCCATGCCCAGTCCGAGAAGGTCTATCACGTAGGCTTTCTCCTCGGCGCGACGCGTGAATCGGTCGCGCCGTTGTTCGACGCGTTACGGGAGGGGATGCGCGAGCTCGGCTATGTCGAGGGCCGCCACGTCGTCTTCGAGCAGCGCTACGGGGGCGGGAAGATGGAGCGCCTCCCCAATCTAGCCGCCGAGCTGGTGCGCCTGCGGCCGGACGTGATCGTCACCGGCACCAATATCCACGTCGCCGCCGTCCGGCAGGCAACGCAGACGATACCCATCGTGATGGTTTTCGCTTTCGATCCGGTGAGATCGGGTTTTGTCGCGAGCCTGGCGCGGCCCGGAGGCAACGTCACCGGCTTGAGCGCCGACTCGAGCTCCGAGCTGTGGGCGAAATACCTCGCCATGCTCAAGGAGCTCGTGCCCAACCTTTCGAGAGTCGGAGTCATCGGACAGAAATCGGTCCAGGTCGGATTCGCGGAGCTCGAACAGGCTTCGCGAAAGCTCGACCTGACGGTCGACGTCGCGGACATCCGGACGGCCGAGGGCTTCGACAGCGAGTTCGCCGGGCTCGTCAGCAAGCGCGTGGGTGCCCTGCTGATCATCATCGGCCCGCTCACCTATCTGCTCAAGGAGCGCATCGCAGACGTTGCGATCAGGCATCGCCTGCCTGCCATTACCGACGCCACCGAATACGCGCAGGCCGGCGTGCTCATGAGCTACGGACCGTACATACCCGATCTGTATCGCAGCGCAGCGACCTACGTCGACAAGATTCTCCGCGGCGCATCGCCCGCGGACCTGCCGGTAGAGCAGCCGACGAAGCTGCAGTTGATCATCAATTTGAAGACCGCCAAAGCCCTCAACCTGGCCGTTCCGCAATCGCTGCTGCTGCGCGCGGACGAGGTGATCCAGTAGCGGATGCCTGCATGCCGCACGACTGCGCGTCGGACCGCACCGGCCGCAGGCGGCCCTCTGCCCGGGGCCGTGGCCGTGCGTACGCGCGTGGTCTCGCGGCCCGTCAGCGTGGACTCCTGAACGGTACTGCGATGCGCAGCCTGTTCCGCCTCCTCGTAGCTTTCGTCTGCGCCGTCGCGACGTACTACTTCACGTACTGGTTCGGCGGTGCGCTGCTCGGCATCGCCGGGCTGCCGGCGTGGACGGCCTTCGTCGTCGCGGTGCTGGCGACCGTGCTCGTCGTGCGCTATGTCTGGCGACAAACGCAGACCCTGCACGCCGGTCTCGCGACGTCCGTGCTTCTGGGAGCGCTGGTCACCGGCGCGGTGGCGTTCTCGATAGGCTTCTTCAGTCCCATGATCTTCACGCCGGGCGCCAATCAGGGTCCTCTGCTGGGCATCTTCATCACCGGCCCGCTGGGCGTCATCGTGGGCGCGGTGGGTGGCGCGCTCTACTGGTCCGTGCGCAAGCGTCGAGGCGTCGCGACAGACGATGAACCCGCCGCCTGACCGGGTGCTCGAGCGGAGCGCTCGCATCGGCTGGCCGCCGCTTCGCTTCGTTCCTCGAGACCGGACCGAGCCAGCGATCCCGAGTCTCGTGGTAGCGTATCGCTTCTCAGCCTCGCAGACGGACGTCGGCCCCATGACCACCCCTGAAAATGCCCGCGACCTTGCTGAGGTCAACACCAAGATCATCGCTCAAGGCGAGACGCTGCCGGCGGTCAAGCTGAAGGACGGCAGCTCCGTTCAAACCGGCACGGTCGCCACGATGCTGCACAACGTCGCTCTCTACAACGCGGGGCACCGCGGCCAGGTGGAGCGGGAGCTGGAGCTCGCGGTGCCGACGCTCATCAAGGTCGGCCTGTTCGAGCTTTTTCCGCCCGAGGAGTGGATTGCCGGCAACAACCCCGGCAGGGCGTTCGTCGGCAGGCTGGCCAGGGAGCGCTCGTAGGCCGCGGGCATGCCGCGCTTCCAGTCGACTTTCGCGGCACTGGTGCTTGCGCAGGCAGCTCATTCCCTCGAAGAATATTTCGGTCATCTCTGGGAATCGTTTTCGCCGGCGCGGTTTCTCACCGGCCTCGTATCGTCCAACCCCGAGCGCGGCTTCGTGATGCTCAATGCTTCCCTCTTCGCCTTCGGCTTGTGGTGCTTCTTCTGGCCGGTGCGGCGCGGCTGGCCCGCGGCAGCGGCGTTCGCGTGGTTCTGGGTGGCGATCGAGATCGTCAACGGGATCGGACATCCTTTGTGGTCGCTTCGCGAAGGCGGCTACACCCCGGGGCTAGCCACCGCTCCCATTCTTCTGCTCCTGGCGGTCTGTCTCGCGTATCAGTTGCTGCGAGCGGCACGCGAGCCGTCGTAGGCCCGGCCGCGCGCGCCTCGAGGGAGAGGAATCCTTCGTCGTCGCATCGTGAGGAACGACCCATGGCATTCAAACCCACAGGCTACAGCTCCGCCTCGCCCTACCTGATCGTCGATGGCGCCCAGGCCACGATCGACTTCCTGGCTGCCGTGTTCGATGCGAAGCCGCTCCGGGTGATTCCCCGGGGCAATGGGAAGCTCAAGCACGGGGAGGTCCGGATCGACGACACGGTCATCATGGTGGCGGACGCGATCGACGGCTGGCCCGCGGTGCCGGCGCACGTGCACGTCTACGTTCCCGACGTCGATGCCACGTTCGCCCGCGCATTGAAGGCGGGCGCGGAGCCCGTCCAGGAGCCTGTCCGGAGAGACGATCCCGACAAGCGTGGCGGCTTCCGCGATGCCGGGGGAACGACCTGGTGGATCGGCCAGCAGGTCGCCTGATGTCTTGCAACGACTTCGCGCCGGCGCAGGCTGGGCCCGAAACGCCGGTGGCTCGCAGCCAGGCTCCCCGGCATCGGACGATGAGCATCGCGTTCACCGCCACGACGGCGCGGCGCCCCGCAAAGAAGTAATCCGGAGGTCCGATCAGTGCTCATCTCCGCCAAGGTCTGCAATTGCGCTTCGGCCCACCGGACGCAAGTCAGCACCGGCGCCGTCACCCGATCGCTCGACGTCGCGCCAAAGAGCAGTGGCCGAGGCTCGTCGGTCAACGGCGGCGAATTCCTGATGCTCGCCTTGGCCACCTGCTACTGCAACGACCTCTTTCGCGAAGCCGCGCGCCTGGGCGTTCGCATCGACGCGGTGGAGGTCGAGGCCAGCGCCGACTTTCCGGACGTGGGCCTGGCGGCGACGAACATTCGCTACCGCGCCAAAGTCCAATCGGCTGCGCCGGAGGCGGAGCTGGCCCGGCTCCTGCGCGAAACGGACGCGGTAGCCGAGGTTCACAATACGATCCGCGCCGGCGTCGCGGTCGAGTTGCTGCCCGATGCCTAGCTGCGCTTCGCGGGCTTCTTGCCGCCGGATGCATTGAGAGCGACGGCTGCGCGGATGAGCGCCTTGAATGCGCTCGCGTCGATCTGTTCACCCTCGTGAATGTCGATCGCGCGACGGACGTTCCCGTCGAGGCTCGAGTTGAAGAGCTTGCGAGGATCCTTCAGGGAAGCGCCCTTGAAGAAGGTCAGCTTGACCACGGACTTGTACGACTCTCCGGTGCAGATGCCTCCGTCGTGGGACCATACCGGTGTCCCCATCCATTTCCACTCTTCCACGACGTCAGGGTCGGCCTGCCGGATGAGAGCGCGCATCCTCGCCAGCGTGTCGCCCCGCCAGTCATCGAGCTGCGCAATCCTTTCGTCGATCAGCCTGGAAGCGGCTTGGCCTCCGGGTTTCGGTTGGCTCTTCATTTGCGCATCCTCCGCCGGGACTGCCGCGTTGCCGTTGACGCACCCGGGCGTTCGTGTCGGAAGTCCAGCAGTGCTATCCTCGGCGAGGCTCGCGGCCGCGTTGGCGAGTCGCCGTCCGCTTCAGCCGGCGGGGTTGGCGAACTTGGCTGCCAGGCGCTTGGAGAACCTGGCCAGATCGATGACGGCGCGCTCGTGGGTGCCGCGGCCGATCTCCTCGTCGCCATCCATGGCGTGCACCCGAAACTCGATGCGGCGGTCGACGACGCCCGTGACCTCGGCAAAGGCGACGACCCGGCGGCCGACGGGAGTCGCCGCCAGGTGGCTCACGTCGACTCGCGTGCCGACCGCGCTTTCGCCGGCCTCGAAGTAGGGCTTGATCGCATTGAGCGCCGCGTTCTCCATGGCCATGATCATGACGGGTGTCGCGAACACCGCCGGCAGCGTCGCATCCTTGAAGCGGTTGGCCAGGTGCTCGGGCGATACGACGATCGTGAAGGAACCGCGCGCGCCCAGCGGTATCGTGCGCATGGACTCTCCTCTCCGGTTGCAGGCCCCACGAAGAGTATAGCCCTCCGCGGATCATGACCAGCCGTCCCGTGCGCACCTACCGCGGCAGTTGCCATTGCGGTGCCGTTCGGTTCGAAATCGATACCGACCTTCCGGAGCTGACCACGTGCGACTGTTCGATTTGCCGCCGCAAGAATGCGCTGATGGTCAAGGTGCACGAAAATCAATTCAGGCTGCTGCTGGGCGACGAGTTCCTGGCCGAGTACCGCTTTCATACCATGACCGCGCGCCACTACTTCTGCAGGCGCTGCGGCATCTACCCGTTTCACCGCAAGCGGGTCACGCCCGACTATTTCGGGATCAATGTCTTCTGTCTGGAAGGCTTCGATCCGACCGGCATTCCCGTCCGGCGCACGGCGGGCGCCTCGCTGGAATGAAGCGCCCGGCCAGCCCGCGGGCGCGGAGCCGCGAAGCCCAGCCATGTCCGAGTCCGCCCGCCTGAGCCATCGACTCGCCCGCCGGGATGACTGCGATTCGCTGCGGGAGCTGGTGGACGCGTCGATCTCCGAATTGCTGAAGCCGTTCCTCGATGCCGCACAGATCGAATCCAGCCGAACCATCATGGGCCTGGACACGCAGCTCATCGACGACGGAACCTACTTCGTCGTGGAAAGCGGCGGTCGGATTGCCGGCTGCGGCGGTTGGAGCCGCCGCTCCACGCTGTACGGCGGCGACCGGTCGCCGGGGCGCAGCGCCGACCTGCTCGATCCGGCGAAGGATGCGGCGCGAATCCGCGCCATGTACACTCATCCCAGTCAAGCACGCAAAGGGGTGGGCCGGCTGATCATCTCGCTTTGCGAGGAGGCGGCGAGGGCCGAAGGCTTCGTGCGTGCGGAGCTTATGTCGACGATGGCGGGCGAGCCGCTCTATCGCGCCTGCGGCTATCAGGAATGCGAGCGCCGGGTCGACGACCGCGGTGGAGTCTCCGTCCCTCTCGTGCGCATGATCAAGCCGCTGTGAGCCGGCCGCGCGCCGACGATTGGATCGATGACGTCCCGAATTGCTTCCTGCTCCTGCGGCCAGCTTCGCATTCGCGTCGAAGGCGAGCCTCGAGGCGTCGGCGTCAGGCACTGCCTCGCCTGTCGGCGGCGGACCGGCACGTCTTCGCCGCACTCGCGAGCTTCGCCGCTCCCGACGAAGTCTCCGGCGTCGCCACCGAGTACGTCCGCGTGGGCGACCAGGGCGCGCGGTTCAGATTCAGGTTCTGTCCCGTCTGCGGGACGACGCTCTTTCATACCAAGGAGGGCGGGGAGGGCTCGGTCGGCGTCAGCGTCGGTGCCTTCGCCGACCCTGGTTTCCCGGCGCCTCGCGTATCCATCTACGATAGCCGCAGGCACCCGTGGGTGCGGCTCCCGCCGGGCGTGCGGGCGTTCGAGAAGGACCCCTGATTCCCCTGCGTTCGCAAAGCTTCGTTCTCGAGGAGGATCGCCATGTCACTGGTCGTCCGAGCGTTTCCGCTTCGCAGCTCCGTCGCCGAGCTGCATGCCTTTGCTTCCGAGCTGACCGGCGCCCGCGCCGCCGAGGCCGAGCGCTTCTATCGCCACTACGGCGCCGATCACGAATCCTGGCATCTCCAGCAGACGCCCAATGGTCCGTGGGTGATCGCGGTAACGTCGCTCGCCGACCCCGTGGAAGCGGCACCTCGCTACGCCGGCGCGACCGAAGCGTTTCACGTCTGGTTCAAGAACCAGGTCCTGTCGCTGACCGGAGTCGACCCGAACAAGGCTCCGCTGGGTCCACCGACAACGCAGATCTTCGCCTGGGCGCGTCACGGGGACGAGCCGCGCGCGGCGTCCCCGGCAGCCGGGCCTTAGGCGTCGATCGCATGCGTGCACCATGCGCCGCGGTGCTCGCCTTCGCCGCCATCGTTCTGGCCGGCTGCGCCGCTTCACCCGCCGCCGACGAATCGGGCGCGGGGCGCGAAGCGCAGGCGCGCGCCGAGATGCTGGCCGCGATGAGCGCGTCGGCGGCGAGCTGGAATGCAGGGGACCTCAAAGGGCACCTCTCGATTTACGACGACTCGGTGACCGTCATGACCAGGACGGGGCCCAGGCCGTCGATCGCCGCCATCGAGGCCTCGTTCAGCGCCGCCTACTTCAAGGATGGCAAGCCGAAGCAGACACTCGGCTTCGATCAGGTGTCGATCCGCCTTCTTTCGCCGGAATCTGCGCTCATGACGGGTCGTTTCAGCTTGACCGGAGGCGGTCTTCCCCAGCAGTCGGGCTGGTTCTCGCTGGTCTGGCTGCGTACCCCGGCAGGCTGGCGCGTGGTCCACGACCACACGAGCTAGCCTTCGGCAGCGGAGCCGGGACTCTGGAGGCAACATGCCGCGGATCGACTACAGGACACAAGCGAGCCGATGCCTCGCTTCGCCGGACGTCGGCTCACAGACGCATCGACCGCCCACGATGCGGATCGAAGCTCCCGGCGCCGGCGATCGAAGGTGGCTCGCGCTGCGCTCCCGCCTGTGGCCGGACGGCTCCGAGACGGAGCACCTGCGATGCATGACGGATGTCGTCGCGCGCGGGCAGTTCGTGCGGCTGGCGGCCGAGCACGACGGCTCGGCGATCGGCTTCGTCGAAGCGTCGATCCGCACGGACTACGTCAACGGCACGGCGAGCTCCCCGGTCGCGTTTCTCGAGGGGCTGTACGTCGAAGCCGATGCGCGCCGAAGGGGCGTGGCGCGCGCTCTGGTCTCCGCGGTCGAGGCTTGGGCCGCGGCCGCGGGCTGCACCGAGCTCGCATCCGACTCGCCTCTCGAGAACTCCACCGCGCACACCGTTCATCGTGCGCTCGGTTTCGCGGAGACCGAGCGCGTGGTGTATTTCTGTCGCCGCATCTCGCCTGCGCGAGCTCGGCGCGACGGCTAGGCACGAGGCCCGGGTCGAACGCTCGCATCGATTGGATCGGCCGAATCGAACCCGTCATCGACCGACGCGGTCCATGTTCCGAAGGAAGCTGTCATGCTGAAAGGCTCGTGCCTGTGTGGTGCCGTGAGCTTCGAAGTCGCCGGCCGGCTGGAGAAGCAGCCCGAGGCCTGTCACTGCTCGCAGTGCCGAAAGCAGACGAGCCACGTCTTCGTAGGCGTCAACGTGCGGCGCGCGGACCTCACGCTGCACGGCGCTGACAAGGTGACGTGGTATCGCTCGTCGGAGAAGGTTCAGCGGGGATTCTGCTCGGTGTGCGGCTCGGCGCTGTTCTGGAATGCAACCATAGAAGGCTACGAATACATCTCGATCGCGATGGGTGCGTTCGAGCCGCCGACCGGCGTGCGATTGGCGAAGCACACGTTCGCAGGTGACAAGGGCGACTACTACGAGATCGACGACGGATTGCCGCAGAGCCTGAGCTACTAGCGGCGACGTCCGCGTGCCGCCACTCGCGGTCCCGGGCGGTCTCGTGTACGCTCGCCTCACCGATCCGCCGCCTCAACCGTCCCAACGATCGCGACGACGCCATGCGGCAATACCGATTCCTGGATCGCCGCAGCTTTCTCCTGGCGCTCGTCGCGTTATGCGGCTGCGGCAAGAACGAAGCGCCGAGCGTGGCGAAGGAAGCGGGAAGCCTCCCGCAAGCGGGGCCGCGAGCTGCCGGTGCAAGGCAGCTATCGGCCGGTGCAGAGCAAGGCACCAACGTTCCGCGCGTGGCGGTCCTGGTTTTCGGGCCAAGGGACAGCGGTGGCGCCGGCGGTCCGTCATCGGCGGTCACGCTCTTCCGGAATCGGATGGCCGAGCTCGGTTATCTCGAAGGCAAGACCGTCGTCCTCGAGGAGCGCTACGCCGACGGCGATTCGCAGCGGCTGACGCAGCTCGCGCGCGAGGTCGTCGACGGCCGCCCCGACGTGATCGTCGCGATCGCCGCGGCCGCAACCGCGGCCGTCCATCAAGCGACGACCACGATACCGATCGTGATGGCTCACGCGGGGAACCCAGTCGGATCCGGCCTGGTGCAAAGCCTCGCGCATCCGGGCGGCAACGTCACCGGCACGACGTCGATGGTCCCGGACCTGGGGGTCAAGCAGGTCGACATCCTGCGCGAGATGCTGCCCCGGCTTACCAAACTGGCGGTGCTCGCCAACCCGACGAACGCGGCCACGGTTCCATTGCTCGAGAACGTGCGCGACGGCGCCCGCCGATTCGGCGTCAGCCTGGTGGTCGCGGAGGTCGCCCGCGAGGAGGATTTCTCCCGGGCATTCGACCAAATCCGTCGCGCTCGCCCCGACGCCCTCCTCGTGATGATGGAGCCGTTCATCGGCGCGAATCAGGCGCGGCTTCTGGACTTCGTCGCGACGAATCGATTGCCGGCCAGCTACGACGTCGGGCGGGAGCTCGTGCGCGCCGGCGGCCTGGTCTCGTACGGACCGGTGCTCCAGAACCACTACGCGCTCGTCGCCGACTACGTGGACCGGATTCTCAAAGGCGCCAGCCCGGGAGACCTGCCGGTACAGCAGCCGACCCAGTTCGCGCTCGTCATCAACCTCAAGACCGCGAAAGCGCTCGGCCTCGCGATCCCGCAATCGCTGCTGGTGCGCGCCGACGAGGTGATCCGATGAAGCGGCACACGCGGTCCGAGGCGCGTGCGGACGCTGCGGCGATGGTCATCGAATCGGTCAGCCTCGTTACGGTCGAATCGCCCGAGCAGCGGGACGCTGCACGCGCGCTCGTGTCCGAGTACCTGCGCTGGGTGGCGGAGGTCGCCCGGTCCAACTACGGCCTGTCGTTCGATGTCGAGGCGATGATCGAATCGGACTTCGACGACTCCAAGTTCTTCCCGCCGCGCGGCCGGTTCTACCTCGTCCGTTACGAAGCTGCGTTCATCGGCGTCGGCTGCCTCAAGCGCCTCGCTCCCGGCCTCGGCGAGATTCAGCGCATGTACGTCAGGCCGGAGGCCCGGGGCATCGGCGCAGGACGCCTGCTCGTCGAAAGGCTGCTCGAGGACGCGCGCTCGCTGGGATACCTCACGGTCCGCCTCGAGAGCCTGCGTGCCCTGGGGCCGGCGCATGAGCTGTATCGGTCCGTGGGGTTCGTCGAGATCGCGCCGTACAACGACAACAGCATGCAGGCCTACCAGACGCGCGAGTCGCTGCCCGCCTACAGCGACAGCGCGGTGTTCATGGAAGCCCGGCTGGCGGCCGGCCCCGCATGAGGCTGCGTCCTTCGCTCCGGCCGACCTAGCATGAACCATCCGCTTCGCTGTCGCTGCGGCAGGCTTCGAGGCTACGTCACAGCGTCGATGGGCGCGACACGGGCCGTTTGCTACTGCAAGGACTGCCAGGCGTTCGCGCGCTTCCTGCGCACGGCGGGGGTCACCGACGCCGATGGCGGCACCGAGGTCGTCGCCCTGGTCCCGAAGCACGTGCACTTCACCGAGGGCCTCGACGCGCTCGCCTGCCTTTCGCTGAGCGAGCGAGGGATCCTGCGCTGGTACGCGAGCTGCTGCGATACCCCCGTAGGCAACACCGCCAGGAGTCCGGCACTCCCCTACGCGGGCCTCACTCACAGCTGCCTCGAAGGCGGTCCGGCGTCCATCGAGAGCTCGTTCGGAAGTCGGAGGCTGGCCGTGAACGCCGAGTCGGCGTTGAACCCGGTCCGGAGCACGCCGATGGCCGCCGCGATCGGACTGCCCAAGCTCATGCTCTCGCTGCTGGGCGCGCGCTTGGGTGGGGCCTGGAAGACCAACCCCTTCTTCACTCCCGACACGCGCACGCCGATTCGCCCGGTTCGAGTCCTGTTGGAGGCCGAGCGCGCGCAAGCCTACGGCCGCGATGGCTGACGATTTCGACGTCGACGCCTTCCTTCGCCAGCCGCTCTTCGCCCACCTGGCGACGGCCTCGCCCGACGGCCCGCGAGAGTCGCCGGTCTGGTTCCTGTGGGAGGCTCGCGAGCTCTGGCTCGTCGGCAATCGCCGGGACAGCTTCCCGAGGCGGATCGAGGCCGAGCCGCGATGTGCCGTCGGCATCGTCGAGTTCGACCTGCCGCGCGGACGGCTCCGCCACGTGGGCATTCGCGGCACGGGATCGATCGAGGCGCTCGATCGCGCCCGGCTGTATCGCCTCCTGAGCCGCTACCTCGGTGAGGACGAAGCCGCGTGGAACGCGGACTTCCGCGCCGGTGTCGTCGATCGCCTGGAGCTCATGGTCCGCATCCGGCCCGCGTCGCTCGTCGTCCGCGATCAATCGTACTTTGCGGGCGAGCGCGCATCGAGATGACATGCTCCGCGCGCCTTGCTTCCCTAAGCCGGCGTTCGGTCGATCGACGCATCGCGTGATCCCGAGAGCCGCTGCCGCCGCGCCATTGCGCTTGCCTCGAGTTGCAGGCGCCCGCCGGCGTGGGCGAGAATGCCGCCTCTAAGGCTCGCTCGATCCGGCCAGGCGGGAAAGGACTCACGATGCGCTTCCGATTCACAGCTTCGTTGCCGATCGCCGGTGTCGTGGCGCTGGTTTGGGGCTGTTCCAGCGCGCCGCCGGCGGACGTCGCAGCGCGCGCAGGATCCGTGCAGGTCTACGAGATGAACCCCTTTCTCGGCAAGCCCTACGCGATCTTGGGTCACATCTGGGCGGACTCGTCGCAGACCGCGACGCGGATCACGACCTACGCGACGAAGGACGAGGCCGTCGCTTCGCTGCAGCTCGAGGCGGCGCGCCTGAACGCCGACGCGCTGATCAGCGTGAGCTGCATAGACCAGCACGGCTCGACGTGGTCGCAAGGCAAGGTCCCCGCATTCCTCTGCTACGGCGTCGCAGTCCGGCTTCGACCCAACCAGGGGTGATCCGGGGCCAGCCGAGCCCCGACGCGACGATCCGCCGGGAGGGAGCTTGAGTACCAGGATGCGCGCGATGTCGCGGAGGCGCCGGTGCAGACGCGCCTGACCCCCGCGCTCGGCATCGAGCAGCCGGTGATTTCCGCGCCGATGGGCTTTGCAGCGGGCGGTCGGCTCGCGGCGGCGGTGAGCGGCGCCGGCGGGCTGGGCCTGATCGGCGGCGGCTACGGCGACGCGGAGTGGCTCGAGCGCGAGCTCGCACAACCGCAGACCATCAATCGGGAGGAAGCGCGGCACCGGCAGGCCGATCGCGCGGGCGACGCGGAGGGCTTCGGCGTGCTGACCGGCGAGGGAGCAGGTCTCATCCGCGACATCGCTCCGGCTGCGGAGCTTCTGCGGCGTCTCGTCCGCGAGGCCGAAGCCGTGATCGGGCGCGCCGGCGAGGCGCAGAGGCAGCCGCCACCGCGAGCATGAACGCCTCCCAGCTCAAGCGCTACTGCCGCGGCTTTCCCGACGCGACGCAAACGCTCTACGGCGAGCCGTGGAATTTCCTCGTCTACTCGATCGGCGGCAAGAAATTCGCCTATTTCAAGACCAGCCAGCCGGAGCGGTGGCGCTTCAGCATCCGGGTCACGCCCGACCGGTTCATCGAGCTGACCGACGTCCCCGGCGTGAAGCCCGCGAGATACCGGGGACGCTACGGTTGGATCACGATCGTCGACGTGTCGCGCTTTCCCGCTCCGTACCTCGAGGAGCTGGTCGAATGGTCCTATCGATGGGCGCTTTCCTCGCTGAGCCGCAAGCGCCGCACGGCCATCGGCCAGACCGACGCCGGCGCGCGGGCCGAGGACGATGCGGCGCGGCGCGGACCGACCGGGTACACTTCGCCCGCATGCGGCGCCGAAGCTTCCTCTCCCTCGCAACGCTCGCTATTCTCCGGCCCGAGCTCGCGGCTGCCGAGGCGGCGTCCGACGGGCCCGGAGGGCGGTTCGACGACGATCTGATGGCCCACCTCGAAGGGCAGTGGCTCAGCACGCGCAGGATCCGCGGCAAGGAGGTGCACAACAGGGCCGCTGCGCTGGGGCGCGGAACGCGGACCGGCAATTCGATCGAGTTCCGTTTCGACTATCCCGAGGGGCCGTCCTTCAATACGTTCGTCTGGCTGCCCGAGAGCGACCAATGGCTTTTCCGCATGGAGAGCCAGGCCGCGGACGGCAAGCGGCAGGCCTTCGCGACGGATACGCTGGTGCGCCAACGGTGAGAGCAGCTCCGCTCCCCCGCTTCGATGCAGGGGCTCGCGCCGCGCTTCGGCGCCTCTCGGCCTCGATCCTTTCCTAGGCCGTCGATGGAGATACGCGCGATCCGCCGGTCCGAGCTCGCGGCCGCGCGACGTCTCCTGGTCGACAACGGCTTCGACGGCGGGCGCCTCGCCGACGTCGAGCGGTTCGCACAGCTCGTCGCCCGCTCTCAGCGGGCGCTCGTGGCAGTCGAGAAAGGCGAAGTCATCGGGTTCGCGAGAGCGATCTGCGACGAGATGTCGAACGGCTATCTGTCGATGCTGGTCGTCGCCGAGGGCCATCGCCGAAAGGGTGTCGGCACGGCGCTGGTCAAGGCCGTGATGGGAGACGATCCGGCGATCGGCTGGGTGCTGCGCGCCGGGCGCCCGGGCCTCGCATCGTTCTACGAGAGGCTCGGCTTCGTGCAATCGAGCGTGGCGATGGAGCGTCCTCGCGCGAAATGAAAGCGGCCGCCGGGACAATGGACGATCGAGGCGGATCTGACGTGGAGCGCCTGCCACTCAACTCGCCTCGGAGGCTGTCGAGAATCGGAGGCGTTCTCTACCTCGTCATCATCGCTCTTGGGCTCCTGGGCGAAACCGTCGTCCGGGGAGGGATCGTCGTCCCGGGCAATGCGGCGGCGACGGCCGCCAACCTGCGCTCGATGGAATGGCTGTGGCGCCTGGGTTTCGCGGGCGAGCTCGTGCTGCTGATCTGCGCGGTCACGCTGACGTGGATCTTCTATGTCCTCCTGCGGCCCGTGAGCAAGGAGCTCGCCTTGCTCGCGACGTTTTTCAACCTGGTGTCGATCGCGATCGAAGCTGCGGTCGCGCTCTATCTCGCCACGGCGCTGTTTCCGCTCGGCGGCGCCGGGTACCTGAAAGCGTTCGCTCCCGAGCAGCTCTACGCTCTCGCGAGCCTTTCGCTCCGGGCGCACGACTACGGCTTCGGCGTCGCCCTGGTGTTCTTCGGCTGCACCTGCCTGATCCTCGGGATTCTCATCTTCCGCTCGGGCTACCTGCCCCGGGCGGTCGGCGTCCTGATGCAGGTCGCCGGCGCGAGCTATCTGCTCGACAGCTTCGCGCTGATCCTCGCCCCCGGCTTCGCCGCGCGGATCTTTCCCGCCATCCTGGTTCCGGCGTTCGTCGGCGAAGCCTCGCTCTGCGTGTGGCTGATCCTCCGGGGCGTGAACGAGGCTGAGTGGAACCGGCGTGCGGGCGTCCCGACGGCGCGCACTCCAGCCGCGTTACGGCCTTCGCCATGACGCCGCGCGCCGAGCCTTGCGAGCACCTGAGCGGGATGCGGCGCGTCACCGCACGCGGCCTCGCCTGCGAGGAGTGCCTCGCGCTGGGAGCCGAGTGGAACGAGCTGCGCGTGTGCCTGTCGTGCGGTCACGTCGGATGCTGCGAGGATTCGCCGCACACGCACGCGCTCGCCCACTTCAACTCGACGGGCCACCCGCTGATCGCGCCGCTGGACTGGGGGGAAACCTGGGGCTGGTGCTACGTGCACGGGCGCTACGTCGACCTTCCTCCCGAACTGCAGCCCAGGAGACGCTCCGCCCTGGGGATCGCCCTGTCGCGCCTTTTCCGCCGATAGTCCGCGCGCGGATCCGCTCAGATCGGCTCTCGATAGCGCCGCAGCCAGACCGCCAGGCCGAGGAGGACCGTGGCGACGACCAGCCCCGCCCACAGGCCCGGTGTGCTGAAGAAGTTGCCGGCGGTCACGTGCGCCAGCGGATCGGCCGGCGCGTCCGCCGCCGCGCGGAACGCGAAGGCCTCCGAGAACCAGCCCATCAGTCGGTATTTCACGAGGCCGGCGAAGTAGGAGGTGTTGAACGCGACCTTCTCGAAGATCCCGATCGCGAGGGGCGGCAGCACCGCCCACAGGAACGCCGCACGCCGCGCCCAGGCCGAGACCAGCAGCAGCCAGCCGTAGATCGGCGCGTACCACAGCGCCATGGCGACCAGGCCGTAGAGCAGCACGATCGACATCTTGAACAGCCCGAGCTGCGCCCAGAGCGTCTCCGAGTTCGCGCCGCTCCCCTGCAGGACGATCGTGCTCAGTGCGAGCATGATCAGCTGCACCATGACGATGATCGGGAACATCAGCAGCGGGAGGACGACGAGCGGGATCATGGCCTTCGACAGTACCGTCGTCAGGTCGGACACGGGCAGCGACTTCCAGAACAGGATGCTGCGGTCGCGTCGCTCTCCGTGCAGCGCATCGAGGCAGTAGAAGACGCCGACGATGAAAGCGGTCAGGACGAGCAGCATCGCGCTGATGCTGTAGGGGAAGATGATCTTCTCGTGCTGCACCTGGGCGAGTGTCGGCAGCATGCGCGAGCGCCAGGCCTGGTGGCCCAGGCTGACGACGAAGCCCAGCAGGGCCACGCCGGCGACGACGAGCGGAGCGATGTAGATCGAGCGGTTCTCCCACAGCTCGCGGCGCACCGACCAGACCAGCCTCCGCGTCGGCGACACCGTCGCGCTCGCACGGCTCTCGGGGCGCGATTCGGGCTCGCCGATCGCGGGATGGGACGAATGGTTCATCGGATGACTCCCTGGGGCGCTCGCTCCGGAAGCGGCGCGACGCTTCGGCCGGCGGCTGGAATTTCGAGTGCCATAGTTCGCTTCAAAGGCAGATATGCGGCGGCCAGGTGCCCATCGTCGCGGCAATCGCGCCCGCGAGCAGCAACCACAGCGGCGATACCGTGGTCACCGCGGTTCCGACGGCGAGGCTCCAGGCCGGGACGGCGAGCCGCGGAATGGGGTTCATGCTCTCGCTGCCTGCCGCTGCCGCACCCGGGACGCGAGCGGCGAACGCGCGCTGCACGCGGGCAATCATGCGGCCATCCCTTGCGCGTCCGCGCTCCGCCCGCCGACGACCGCCACGAAGACGTCCGCGATGCTCGGTGTGCGCAGCTCGCCGAACGGCGCGAGCCGCTCGCGGTCGACGCGCTCGAAGAGCAGGATGCTGTGACCGAAGACCTGGCGCTCGTGAATCGGCTTGAGCTCGCGCGCCGCGGCGACTTGCCCCGGATGGACCATGACCTCCACGTAGCGCGTCTCGAAGTCATCCATGCTGCAGTCGAGGACGATGCGCCCATGGTCGATGAATTTCAGGTCGGTGACCACGTGCTGAATCTCCTCGACCTGGTGCGTCGTCACGATGATCGTCCGGTTGCGATCGAAGTAGTCGTTGAGCAGCGAGTCGTAGAACTGCTTGCGGAAGAGGATGTCGAGGCCGAGCGTGGGCTCGTCGAGCACCAGCAGCTTCGCATCGATGGCCATGACCAGCGCGAGATGGAGCTGGGTGACCATGCCCTTCGACAGATCGCCGATCCTGCTCTCGCGCCGGACCGCGGTCTTCGCGAGCAGGCCCTCCGCCCGCGCGCGGTCGAAGCGCGGATGCACGCCCGCTACGTAGTCGAGGGCCTGCGTCACGCGCATCCAGCGCGGCAGCACGGCCACGTCGGCGATGAAGCACACGTCGCGCATGAGCTCGTCGCGCTCCGCCCAGGGATTGCGCTCGAGGACCTTGAGCTCGCCCTCGTACGGGGTGAGGCCGAGGATCGCCTTGAGCGCGGTCGTCTTGCCCGCGCCGTTGGGCCCGATGAGCCCGAGGATCCGGCCCTCGTCGACCGTGAGATCGATGCCGTCCAGGGCGACGGTCGTGCCGTAGCGCCTGCGCAGGCCGCGTGCTTCGATGCATGGCATGGCTTCAGCTCTCCTTGGGTTTGCGCGCCGGGGCCGAGGCAGCCGCGGGCGTCGCCAGCAGCTCCTCGGCTTCCAGACCGAGGCGCTGAATCGTCGCGCGAACCTTCGGCCATTCCTCGGCGAGGAATCTCCGGCGCTCCGCGTGGAGCAGGAGCTTGCGAGCGCCGGAGCTCACGAACATGCCCAGGCCGCGCTTCTTCTCTACGAGCTGTTCGTCGGCCAGCTGCTGGTAGGCCTTCAGGACCGTCAGCGGATTCACCCGGGATTCGGCCGCGACGCTGCGCACCGAGGGCAGCGGATCGCCTTCGTCGAGGACGCCGTCCAGGATCATCGCGATGACGCGGTCGCGAAGCTGCCGGTAGATCGGCTGGCTGTCGTTCCATTCCCGGTCCATGGTTGGATCGTTTCCTAGCGGCGGGCGAAATCAGCGGGATGGTTCAAGCCGGGTTGCATCGATGATTCGACGGATCGAGGTGCGGCCGATTGGTCTCTGGACTCATATGGTGATATACTATACTATAACACTAAATACCGTGTCAAGCCCCCGATCGACACCCCACTCCTCGCGAGCCATACCCATGCTTACATCGCTCCTGCCGCGGCGGATCGACAACGCCTACGCCGGCCACAAGTTCGCGCTCTGGCTCTTCGGGCTGGTCGTGCTCGTCAAGGCGGTGATCGGCTTCAACTCGATCTTCCGCGGCGAATTCGTCGCCAGCTCGGCCGACGGGATCCCGCTCGACAGCTTCACGCCCGCAGGCGCCCAGGCGGTGGTCTCGCTCTTCGCGCTGCTGGGACTCGCCAACCTCGTGATCTGCCTGCTATGCCTCGTGGTCGCGATCCGCTACCGCGCGATGGTCCCGCTGATGTTCGCGCTGCTCCTGCTGCAGCATCTGGGCGGGAAGCTCCTCCAGCTCTTCCTTCCGATCGTCCGGAGCGGGACGCCGCCGGGTTCCGCCGTGAGCCTCGCCCTCCTCGCGCTGATCCTCGCCGGTTTCGGGCTCTCTCTGTGGCGCCGGAACGCGCGAAACGACGGCCGGGCCTGATGCGGAGCCGAAGCATTTTCGGTGGCAGAATCGCAGCCGTGCCGTCTACGGAAACGGAAGAGTCGCGGCCGAGACACCGGCATGAGCACCTTCGACGAGGAAATTGCGCGCCACTTGAAGGACGCGGCCGACTCGGGAGAGTTGAGCCGCTCGGAAAGTTACGGCAAGCCGCTGCCGAGCGATCCCGGCGGGGATGCCATGCCGCAGGCGCTGCGCATGCCTATGAAGATCCTCAAGGACGCAGGCGCGCTTCCTCCGGAGATCGAGTGGTTCCACCAACGCGCTCGACTCAGGGCAGCAATCCACGCGACCGCCGATGCGCGCCAGCTCGAAAGCCTGCGCCTGCAGCTGGTCGAGCTGGAGCAGAAGCTCGCTCTTCGCCTCGAGGCGCTGCGGATCAACGCGAGCCTGTAGGCGGCCCCGAGTTCTCGCTGCTGATGCCCGGACCGCCAGGACGCGCGATGAGCGGCAGGTCGATGATCCGCATTCGCGAGATCGATCATCTCGTGCTGAGAGTCGTCGACCTGGGCGCGATGCTGCGCTTTTACTGCGAGGCGCTCGGATGCACGGTCGAGCGCCTCCAGGACTCGATCGGGCTCGTCCAGTTGCGCGCCGGCCGGTCGCTGCTCGATCTCGTTCCCATCGGCGGCAAGCTGGGGGCGGCCGGCGGCGCGGCACCCGGCAAGGAGGGACGAAATCTCGATCACTTCTGCTTCCGCGTCGAGCCGTTCGACGAGGCTCTCATCCGCGAGCAGCTCGCCTCGCACGGCGTCGTCGCGGGCGAGGTCGCGTCCCGCTACGGGGCCGAAGGCGAAGGACCGTCGATCTACCTGACCGATCCCGAGGGCAATGTCGTCGAGCTCAAGGGGCCGCCGAGCGCGTCTCCATGATCCGCACGCCATGCCGCCGGTGCGACCGGCGTGGCCCGAGACCTCGAAGCGCGCCGTCGCGCTGCGATGGCGCGCCGCATTGAGGTTCCCGTTGCATGAGCCCGACCGAGCAGCTGCGCGCCTTGCTCTCCGCGCTTCCCGGCGTGGTGGAGACGCGGTCACGCTTCGGTGCCGCCGGCCGTCCGGCCTGGTGCATCGACGGCCGCGAGTTCGCGCATCTGCACTCGACGACGCTGCTGGATCTGAGGCTGCCTCGTGCGGCCCAGGCGCGGCTGCGCAAAGATCCCCGCGCCCGCTTCCGGCGACACGCATCGCAGTGGCTGGAGCTCGAGTTCCACACCTGCGAGGACGTCGCCGACCTCCTCGCCCTCGCGCGGAAGGCAGCCGCGGCCATGAAAGCGACCCGTCGCACACCGTGATGCGACCGATGCCGCAAATTCGCGAAGCGCATCCCTCCGACGACGAGTCGATCTGGCAAATCTTTCACGCCGTCGTCGCGCAGGGCGACACCTACGCGCTCGATCCGCGCATTCGTCGTGACGAGGCGCTCGGGTACTGGCTGAATCCTGCCCACCGCTGCTTCGTCGCGGAAAGCCAGGCCGCCGTGGTCGGGACCTACATCCTCAGGGCGAATCAGGCGGGCCCGGGTGCCCACGTCGCGAACGCGGGCTTCATGGTGGCACCCGGCGCGCGCGGTCTCGGCGTCGGCCGGGCGATGGGAGAGCATTGCCTGATCCAGGCGCGGCGCCTCGGGTTTCGCGCGATGCAGTTCAACTTCGTCGTCTCCACGAACGAGCGGGCGGTCCGGCTGTGGCAGCAGCTCGGATTCGAGATCGTCGGGACGCTGCCCGGCGCGTTCCGGCACCCGGGCCGTGGATTCGTCGACGCCTACGTCATGTTCCGCTCGCTCGACGACGTCCCGGAGCCACGATGAGTCCTCAGGCCATGGTCCGGGCGGGACTGATTTCGGCGATGTGGCTCGCCTGGGTCGTCTATTGGTGGATCTCCGCGCGCGGCGTCAAGCCGGTCCTGCGCCGGGAACCGCTGTACTCGCGGCTGATCTACACGATTCCCCTGTGGGTGGCGGTGTTCCTTCTCGCCGCCACGGGACCGATGGGCGGCGGTCTGAGCGAACGCTTTCTCCCCCGCGAATCCTGGCTGGCCGCGCTCGCGATCGGCCTGACCGCCGCCGGCCTGCTCTTCGCGGTGTGGGCGCGCCGCCACCTCGGCGGCAACTGGAGCGGAACCGTGACCATCAAGGAAGGCCACCAGCTCGTGACGACCGGCCCCTACGCGCTCGTCCGGCATCCGATCTACACCGGACTGCTGCTCGCGTTCATCGGGTCAGCGGTCGCTATCGGCGAATGGCGGGGCGTGCTCGCGGTCGTGGTCGCCGCGGCTTCGTTCGTCTACAAGCTCCGCTTGGAGGAGCGCTGGATGCGGGAGCAGTTCGGCGACGCCTACCGCGACTATTGCCGTCGCGTGCCCGCGCTCGTGCCCTTCGTCGCGTGAATCATGCTACGGCCCTCAGGGAGCCACCATGCCACTCGTCACACTCACGGTCCGCAAAGGCAAATCGAGCGAATTCAAGTCCGCGGTGCTCGCCGCGGTCCACAGCGCACTGATCGGTTCCGGCGTGCCGGACAAGGATCGCTTCCAGCGGGTCCTGGAGCTCGACGACGACGACTTCCGCTTCGACGCGGACTATCCGGACCTGAACGCTCCCCGCACGGGCGACTTCGCCCTCATCGAGATCGTTCTCTCCGTCGGCCGCAGCGTGAAGGTGAAGAAGCAGATCCTCGCCGCCATCGTCGCCGGACTGGCGAAGGCGCCGGGGCTCAGTCCGGAGAACGTCATGGTCGTCTTCGAGGAAACGCGCTGGGAGAACTGGTCGTTCGGCGGCGGGCGGCTCATCCACGCCTGAAGGCGGCCATGCCGGAGTCGAATCTGCGCTGAGCTGACCATGGCTCCACTGCTCACAGGCATCATCTCCGCGTGCACGGCACTGGTCGCGTCGATCGCCGACCGATCGTCACCCTCACCGCCGCCCGACGGCAGTTCAACGCGACGGTCCTCTCGGCGAATCGACAGAAATGGATCGAGTCCCTGCGCGACATGATCGCCGAGCTGCTGTCGCTGCTGGTCGCCGCCGCGGTCATCAAGTCCAGGTGGAAGGCGAAGTGGGATCAGGGGCGCGGTCCGCTCGGCGAGAATCCGGCGCTCCTGGAGAAAGTCGAGCGCATGGTGCTCTCGCGTTCCAAGATCGGCCTGCTCACCAAACCTTCGAAGCCGGATCACCAGCAGCCTTGCGCGGCGATCGACGCCGCCTTCAACCGATTGCTGTCGGAGGAATCGCACGAAGTCGAGACTGAGAGCGACATCCAGGGCATCACGGCGCTGGCGCAGTCGATCCTCAAGCGGGAATGGCAGCGCGTCAAGCGCGGGGTCTGAGCGAGGCGACCCGATCGCGGGAACCACGCGTCGCGACAGCGATCAGAGGAGGGATGTCGCAAGCCAGCCCCATAGCCTCTCTTCGACCGCACGAGGGCTTTCGCGGCGTCTAGGCGTTCCGTCGATCCGCCCACGGACGGGCACAGGAGACACGAATCATGCAGGGAGCTCTCGGCAAACTGTGGCGCGACTACCGCGCCTTCGGATTGTTCATCGTCCTGATGGTGATCTTTCGCAGCGCGCTGGCCGACTGGAACGAAGTGCCCAGCGGCTCGATGCAGCCCACGATCGTGGAAGGCGACCGCATCCTGGTCGACAAGCTCGCCTACGACCTGCGCGTTCCGCTCACGCACATCTCGCTGCGCAGGCTCGGCGACCCGCAGCGCGGAGACATCGTCGTGTTCGATTCGAAGCTAGCGCAGACCCGTCTCGTGAAGCGGGTCATCGGGCTGCCGGGCGATACGGTGGCGATGCGCCACAACCGCTTGACGATCAACGGCGTCGAGGCGCGCTACTCCGAAGCCGGGTACGCTGCGGGCGCGATCCTCGAGCGCGAATCCTATCCCGGCTGGTCGCATCGAATCGAGCTCGCTCGCGACGGCGGGAGCGGGATGAGCTCGTTCGGCCCGGTCGTCGTTCCCGAGGGCCATTACCTGGTGCTGGGAGACAATCGCGACAACAGCGCCGATTCCCGCGTGTACGGCTTCGTCCCGCGCGACGAGATCGTCGGCAGGGCCCGCACCGTCGTGCTGTCGCTCGACTACGACCGCTACTACCTGCCGAGGGCGGACCGGTTCTTCCGGGCGTTGTGAGCAGAGGCGCTTTTCCGGTTCGCGGCCGCCCGGCGCTTACGCGCGCCCGCCGCGCGCAGTACACTCCCGCGCGGGAAGAATCCTGCGAGGGAGACCCCGAGTGCGCGCAATCGAGACGGGCCGCCTGACCCTGGTGCCGCAGATCGCCGCGCATGCCGATGAAATGTTCGCGGTGCTGAGCGATCCGGCGATCTACGAATACGAGAACCGGCCTCCGGCCTCGGTCGAGCGCCTGCGCGAGCGCTTCGCGAAGCTCGAATCGCGGCGCTCGCCCGACGAGCGCGAGCAGTGGCTCAACTGGGTGATCCGCGTGCCTTCCTCCGGGCTGATCGGATATGTCCAGGCGACCGTGCGCGAGAACGGCTCGGCTGCGATCGCCTACGAGCTCTCCAGCGCCTACTGGGGTCGCGGCCTGGCTCGCGTCGCGGTCGAAGCGATGATCGGCGAGCTGGCACGCGGCTATGGCGTGCGCCGCCTGACCGCCGTCTTCAAGCGGGCCAACCACCGGTCGCTGCGCCTGCTCGAGCGCCTCGGATTCTCCTCCGCCCCGCCGGAGGCGTCGGCCCGGGCGGGGGTCGAGCCCGACGAAGCGATGATGCAGCGCGAGCTGCCCGAGCCTTGAGCGAACCGGATCCGCGGGTCTTCTTCGCCGCCGAGCGCACGCTGCTCGCGTGGCTGCGCAGCGGGCTCACCGTGATGGGACTCGGCTTCGTCGTCGCCCGGTTCGGCCTCTTCCTGCGCCTGCTCGCGCTGCAGCGCGCACCCGAAGCGGTCGAGACACACTGGACGGCATCGGCGGTTCTCGGGGTGCTGTTCGTCTTCGCCGGAGCGATCGCGGTGCTGGTGGCGACCGTTCAGCACCGGCGTTTCGTCGCCACGCTGCCGCCCGCCGATCTGCCCGCGTCCTACAGTCGCGGTTTCGCGCTTCTGCTCTCCGGGACGGTCGGCGTGCTGGGCCTCCTTCTCGCCGCGTACCTCCTGGTTTCGCAGCCCTGACGCCGGCGCGCGCCCGACGAATCCTCGACCCCGATGCCGACCACGGAGACGCTCGAGAGGTTCATCGCCCGAGTCGAGGCCAACGCCCACCTCGAAGCCGTCGAGGAGTTCTACACGGCGGATGCCACGATGCAGGAGAATCAGAGGACGCCGCGCGTCGGACGCGACGCCCACGTCGCGAACGAACGCCGCGTCCTGTCGCGGGCGAAGGCGGTGGCGTCGAGGTGCGTGCGACCGGTATTCGTGAACGGCGACCGTGTCGTCATTCACTGGGTGTTTCGCTTCGAGTGGCACGACGGCAAGGTGACCCGGATCGAGGAGCTCGCCAGCCAGCGATGGGAGGGCGAGCGCATCGCGGAGGAGACCTTCTTCTACGATCCCGTTCAGCTCGTGCCCGCCAAGCCGCCGCGCTGACGCCGGGGCGAGATTTCCGCGACCGGCATCGCCATGCTCGCGCTGCGTCCGTTCGCGGAGGCCGATTTCCCGGACCTCGTCCGACGCTGGCACGAGACCAATCTCGCGAGCTATCCGTATTCGGCGGAGCAGCAGCGGCACAGCCTCGACGACGCCCGTGCGTTCTTCCGCGGCCGCCTGCTTACGGAGTGCGAGATCTGGATTGCCGAAGCCGACGCGGCGCTCGCCGGCGTCATGGCGCTGCGCGTCCCGTGGATACGCCAGCTCAGCGTCTTCCCGGAGCGCCAGCGCCAGGGGATCGGGACCGCGCTGCTCCGCAAGGCCCGGGAGCGCTCGCCCGACGAGCTTCGGCTGTACACTTTCCGGCGCAACGCCGCGGCACGTGCGTTCTACGAGCGGCATGGCTTCACCGCGGTCGCATTCGGGGTGAGCCCAGCCCCGGAGAGCGAGCCCGACGTCGAATATCGCTGGCTCCGCGCGGAAGCGCAGAGAGAGCATCCGATTCCAGGGGGTTCGGCATGACCACCAAGTACACCGGAAGCTGCCATTGCGGTCGCATCGCCTTCGAGGTCGAGGGCGATCTCACGGAAGCGAAGGAGTGCAACTGCTCGCACTGCAGCCGCAAGGGCTATCTCCTGTGGTTCGTCCCCGGCGAGCGCTTCCACTTGAAGACGCCCGAAGACGCCGTTTCGACCTACCGCTTCAACAAGCACGTCATCAGCCACAACTTCTGCCCGAGCTGCGGCTGCGCGCCGTTCGCGACCGGGACCGGCCCGGGCGGGGCCGCGACGGCGGCGGTCAACGTGCGCTGCCTCGAAAACGTCGACGTCGGGAGCATCAAGCGCGTGCCCGTCGACGGACGCAGCCGGTAGCTCGAACGCCCGCTCGCCCGGCACGCGCATCCGGTATAGAGTAGGCGCTTCGGCAGCTTCCGGAAGGATTCGAATGCGACTGCTGCTGCTCCTCGTCGGCTGGGGTATTTTGCTGGCGATCTCGTGGCCGATCGCGCTGCTGGTGCTGGTGGTCGCTCCGGTCGTTTGGCTGCTCTCCCTGCCCCTGCGCCTGGTCGGGGTCTGCGTCGGTGCGTCGTTCGCGCTGGTGAAGAGCCTGCTGCTCCTGCCTGCCCGGCTGCTGGGCCACCGCGGTTGAGCACGCGGTTCAGATCCAACCGCGATGTCCCGGAACGCGATCGACCGAGGGCTCGAAGCGGCTGGGAGCTGAGGCTTGCACCCGGGCGATCTCTTCGCACTCTTCGCCGCGGTCTGGATCGCGCTCGGCATCGGGCTGTGGATCTTCTACACGCGCGCCTCCTACCAGCGCAAGAAACGCTGGCACCTCGCGCTGATCGCGGGGGCGGGCCTGATCTTCATCGCCTTCGCCTATGCGCTGTCGCAGCGCACCGAGGTGCTCTACCTGGCGGTGCCCGCCGTGGCCGCGATCTCCTTTTTGGGCTACAAGCTCACGCGCTTCTGTCCGCGATGCGGCTTCACCGTGCACCGCACCGGCTTCCTCTCCCGGATCGTGTTCTGTCCGCGCTGCGGCTGCAAGCTGGAGGACGATGCTCGCTCGTGAATGGCGGACGGCATCCGGCCGCGGGCGCGAATCGCGCCTGAGAGCGAGCGCCCCGGAGTCATGTCCCCTCCGTCGGACGGATCGGGGCGCGTTGCCGAAGCTTCGTTTCGCCGGCGCATGATTCCCTACCTCCGCGACGCAGACGTACGCGCGGCGTTGCGCTGGTCCGAGCTGATCCCCGCAATGGAAAAGGCGCTCGTCGCATTGTCCGCAGGCGAAGTCGTCCAGCCGCTGCGGGAATGGCTGACGATCGACGAGGGCGCGCGCTACTGGGGCATCATGCCCGCGGCCGGCGCCGAGGCGATGGGCGCGAAGCTGGTGAGCTTCTATCCCGCCAATGAAGGCACCAGCGCACCCACGGTCACGGCGCTGGTCGTGCTCGTGCGGCGCGACACCGGCGAGGCGCTCGCGCTGCTCGAGGCCTCGGCGCTCACCGCGTTGCGCACGGCGGCCGTGTCGGCCGCGGTGACGGCTCGCCTCGCGGCGCGCGAAGCGAGCGTTCTCGCGCTGCTGGGCAGCGGCCTACAGGCGGCGGCTCACCTCGATGCCCTGAAGCACGTCCGCAGCTTCCGCGAGGTCCGGGTATGGAGCCGGACGCCGGAGCACGCTCGGCGCTTCGCGGCGCGGCACGGCGCGATCGCGACCGACGCCGTGTCGGCGGTGCGCGGCGCCGACGTCATCGTCACCGCCACGCCGGCCCGCGAACCGATCCTCGAAGGCGCGTGGCTCAAGCCCGGCGCCCACGTCAACGCCGTCGGTGCGCCCATGCCGGCCTGGCGCGAGCTCGACGACGTCGCGATGGGGAACGTCCTGGTGGTCGAATCGCGCGAAGCGGCGAGCAGGGAATCGGGCGACATCATCCTGTCGCGCGCCCGTATCCACGCCGAGGTCGGCGAGATCTTCGCGGGAAAGGCGACCGTGCCGGCATCGGCCACGACCGTATTCAAGTCGGTCGGCGTCGCGATCGAGGACGTCTTCGCCGCGAAGCTCGCGCTCGATCTCGCGCAGAACCTCGGAAGGGCAGCATGAAAGGCATCCTGGCATTCGCATGGCTCGCGTGCGCGCCGCTCATCGCGGCGGCGCAGACCGCGCCGACTTCGGCGCCGCCCGCTGCCGACGGCTTCGACGGCACCTGGGACGCGACCGTCGCCTGTCCCGACGTCGTCGACGGCGCGCGCAAGACCCGCGGCTACCTCTATGAATTTCCCGTCACGGTGTCGAACGGCGCGCTGCACGGCGAGCATGGTGCGCGCAACGCTCCGGGCTGGCTCGCGCTCGACGGCCGGATCCAGCCCGACGGGAGCGCCGATCTCAACGCCCAGGGTTTGACCGGCGACCCCGATTTCGCGATCGGCCAGCCTCGCCGGAGCACGCCGTACGCCTATCGCATCGTCGCGCAGTTCGCCGGCTCGCACGGGACCGGGCAGCGCGTCGATGCCCGTCCCTGCGATCTCAGCTTCGGCAGGCGCTGAACGCTATACTCGAAGTCGATGCCCCTCGCCCTCGATGCGGCAACAGCCTCCTCCCCGAGCCCGTGATGGAGTGCACGATCCGCGCCATGACCATCGTGGACTATCCGGAGGTTCGGGCGCTCTGGGAGCGCAGCGAGGGCGTGAGCCTGAGCGAGTCGGACACGCCCGAGGCCGTCGCCGCGTTCCTGGCGCGCAACCCTGGCTTGAGCGCCGTGGCCGCGTCGGCCGCAGGCGCGATCGCCGGGGCGGTCCTTTGCGGCCACGACGGCAGGCGCGGCTATCTCCATCACCTCGCGGTCTCTGCCGGGCTTCGACGAAGGGGCATCAGCCGGCAGCTGATCGAGTTCTGCTTCGCGGGGCTCGCCGCGGAGAAGATCCCGAAATGCAACGTCTTCGTCCTGCGCGAGAGCGCCTCGTCGATCGCCTTCTGGGCCCACAACGGCTGGATCGCGCCGACCTGGCAGCTCATGCAGAAGCGCATCGCGTAGCGACCGTCGTACCGCGGAGCGCGCGGGCTTGAGCGTGGCGAGCTACGAAGCGCGCGTCCGCGCGGCCCTCGCGGAGATCGGGGTTCCGCTTGCACTGATTCGGCGCCGTGGACTGCAGCTCTGCGCGGAGGCGCAATCGCTCGTGGTCGCCGAGGTCGACGCCCGCGGCCGCGAGCAACGGCTCACCCCCGAGGCAGCCGCTGCCTGGCGCGCGATGAAGGCGGACGCCGCGGGCGCGATGATCGAGCTGCATCTGGTCTCGGCGTTTCGAAGTCTCGATCGACAGCGCGAGATCCTGCGCGCCAAGCTCGCCGCCGGACAGGCGCTCGAGCAGATTCTCGCGGTCAGCGCCCCTCCGGGATACAGCGAGCACCATACCGGGCGAGCGGTCGACGTCGGGCTCGCCGCGGACGACCCGCTCGACGAGGCTTTCGAGCGGTCCGCGGCCTACGCCTGGCTCGCGAAAAACGCGGCGCGCCACGGCTACTTCCTGTCGTATCCGCGCGGCAATCGCCACGGCTACCGCTACGAGCCCTGGCACTGGCTCCATCGCGGCGAGCGCTCCGCGCGCAGCGTATGATGGAACCGGCCGCAAACGATCCGCCGCTCAAAGGATCCGCATGAACAAGCCCAAGGACTACCCCTACGCAACCTTCCTCGACATCCTGCATCCGGCGCTTTCGGTCGTCGACGTGCCGAAGCTGGTCGAGGCCTGCACGCATCCCTGGTACAACCAGACCCTGTGCAAGGTCAACGACTCGGTCGTTCGCCTGGGCGTGCTGCACGGCGAGTACCACTGGCACAAGCACGAAAACGACGACGAGTTCTTCTTCGTGCTCGACGGCCGCTTTCTGATCGACCTCGAGGACCGGACCGTGGAGCTCGCGGAGCGCCAGGGCTTCGTCGTTCCGAGAGGCCTGGTCCATCGGACGCGGGCGCCCGAGCGCGCGGTGATCCTCATGGTCGAGACGGCGACGATCGTTCCGACCGGCGACGCGTGACGCGGGCGCGGCGATGACCGTGCGCGTGGTCAGGCTCGGCAGCCGGAGGGGGCCGGGCGAAGGGCTGCGCCTGGGGACCGTGCGGCGGCCGCCGCGCGGCGTTCCCAAGGCGAAGTTCGCTTCCGGCAATTGGTACGACGTGTGGTTCCCCAACCTCGCGCCCAGCCTCGAGACGATGAAACTGGGACAGCGCGCCCGCACCGACAGGGAGCGCCAGGCATTCTTCCGGAAGTATCGCGCCGAAATGCTGCGGCCGGACAATGCCCGCGCGCTCGACGTTCTCGCGGCGCTTTCCCGCCATGCCGATTTCTCGGTCGGTTGCTACTGCGAGGACGAGGCGCGCTGCCATCGCGCGGTGCTTCGGGCCCTGCTCGCCGAGCGTGGCGCCGCCCTGCGCTGAGGAAGCCGCCCGGCCCGGCGCGGGCCCGGCGACGCTCGGCCGGTTCGTCCGCGATCACCCGGGGCTTTTCGTGCTGACCGGTGCGGGCATCAGCACGGCTTCCGGCATTCCGGCCTACCGCGACGCCGACGGCAACTGGCGCCGCAAGCCTCCGCTCACGCAGCAGGAATTCACCCGCAGCGAAGCGGCGCGCAAGCGCTACTGGGCGCGCAGCTTCGTCGGATGGCCGGCGATCTCCCGCGCGGCTCCCAACGCCGCGCACGACGCGCTGGCGCGGCTCCAGCGCGACGGGCACATCGGGCAAGTCGTCACTCAGAATGTCGACGGCCTGCACCAGCGCGCCGGGAGCGAGCGCGTCATCGATCTGCACGGACGCCTCGATCGCGTCGTGTGCGTCGAATGCGCCGCCACGCTTCCGCGCGCGGCCGTGCAGTCGGTGATGGCGGCGGCGAACCCGGCGTTCGCGGAACGCGACGCGCCCGTCGCGCCGGACGGCGACGCCGACCTCGAAGTCGACGGCGCCGGCTTCGACGCACCAGGCTGTCCGCGCTGTGGCGGCGTGCTCAAGCCCGACGTCGTTTTCTTCGGCGACGGCGTGCCGCCCTCGCGGGTGAACGCCGCATTGGCCGCGCTGGGCGGTGCCGACGCCGTGCTCGTCGTCGGCTCGTCGCTGATGGCCTATTCCGGCTACCGGTTCTGCGAACGGGCGAGCGAGCTCGGCAAGCCGATCGCCGCCGTGAACCGCGGGCGTACTCGCGCCGACGCGCTGCTTGCCCTGAAGATCGACGCCGACTGCGTCGCCACGCTCGCTGCGCTCGCGCTCGAGCTTGCCCGCGGCGCGTTGACAGCGAGATGCTCCCTCGGCACGATCGCCGACACGGTGCGCTACCAGCTCGTGCTCCGCTTTCCCGGCGACGCCTTCGACGACTTCGACGAAATTCTCGCGCTCGAGACCGCGCTCGCGGAGCGTCTCGGCGAGCTGGGCGAAGTCGAGGACCGCGACGTCGGGTCCGACGAATGCCGCATCGCATTGCTCACGGTCGATCCCGTGCGCGCCTTCGCCGATGCCCGGACGGTGCTCGAGCGAAGAGGCCTGCTCGATGCCAGCGTGGCCGTCTACCGGCCGGTCGGCGCCCGGGACTACACCGTCCGGCCCGACGATCCGGCCGCCGGCAGCGGCGGCGCGTGAGGCCCCCCGAGACATCGATTCCCGCCCGGCGCACCCGCTATTTACCGCGGCTCGCCAGGCTCCTAAACTGGGACTGCGCGCGCCTTGGGAATCCTGACGGACGGCGCGATCTTCCGGGGCGCGCGCTTCGCGCAGCCTTCGGATAGCGGTGGAGTCGACAGCGTGGAAGCGGCACTGGTGCTCGTTCTCTTGCCGGTCGCGATCGGCGTCGCCTCGGAATTGATTCTCCGCGACGCGCTGCGGGCTTCGCTCGTCGCGACGCTCCTGGCCCCGATCGTCGTCTACGCGAGCGTCGCCAGCCTCGATCCCGGCGGCACCTGGAACTGGCTCGCGTCGCTGCTCGTCGCGCCCCTGTCGATGGCCCTCGCACTGGCGGCGGTGATGGTCTGCCTCGGAAGGGCCCCGGCGCGCAAGCGGCCGGGGCGGAGGAGCGCATAGGCGCCGGCCGCGACAGCGCGGGCCCCGGATCCGCCCGGCCGTCACGCCGTCGATACGGCGGCGGAGTCGGAAGGTTAGAATCGAGGCATGGGTGGGCGGCTCGTCAACGTCACGGGGAACGTCGGGGACCGGCTCCTCAAGGTCGCCGTGGTCTTTCTGTGCACGATCAACGCGGCCATGTGGGAGCTCTACACCGAGTCCACGGTCATGGCGCTCATCTGGGGCGCGATCGCAATCGGCTTCGTGATCTGGATCGCCAAGGACATGAAGCGCTGAGCGCGAGCGCCCGCTCCCGAAAAGGCCTACCCTATCGCTCCCCCACCCACCAGCCAGAAAGAGGACCTCCTTTGCCGAAACCCAACTACGCGTTCGTCAAGCGCCAGCGGGATCTCGCCAAGAAGCAGAAGAAGGAAGAAAAGCGGCTGCGCAAGCTGGAACGGACCGGACAGCCGGTGCCGGAAGCCACGCCACCCGCCCCCCCGGTCGACAAAGCGATGGAGTAGTCGCGGCAGGTCGTGTCGTTTTCGCACCGAGCCGATCGGTGGAAACGAATATCTCCGCCATCACCCACGCGATCCAGCTCGCCGTGGCGCCGGTCTTCCTGCTCACGGCGATCGGGACCCTTATCACCGCACTCAACAACCGGCTGGGCCGGGCCGTCGATCGCCGGCGCGTGATCCACGACCGGGTCCTCCACGCGGGTCAGCAAATCGCCGCGGACGCCGGGGCCGAGCTGGCCACCCTCGACCGGCGCTCGCAGGTGATCTACTTCGCGATCCTGGCGGCCGTTGCCTCCGGACTGCTCGTGTGCCTGTGCGTGGCAGGCGCGTTCCTGGGGGCGCTGCTCGCGGTGGACCTGTCGAAGCCGGTCGCGGTGCTCTTCATCCTGGCGATGCTCGCGCTGGTCGCAAGCCTGGGGCTGTTCATGCGCGAGATCTTCCTCGCCGTGACCTTCAGCGGCGTCAAGCTGCGGCTGTGATGGGCGGCGAGCTCGACCTCGATGCGTATCTCTCGCGCATCGGCGAGCACGGCCGTCCGGAGCCCACGCTCGAGACGCTGCGCCGGCTGCACTTCGCGCACGCCACGCACATTCCGTTCGAAAACCTCGACATCCTGCTGGGGCAGCCGATCCGCATCGACCTCGCGAGCCTGCAGGACAAGCTCGTCGCCCGCGGTCGCGGCGGCTACTGCTTCGAGCAGAACACGCTCTTCGCGGCGGCGCTGCAGGCGCTCGGCTTCGAGGTGAGCCTGCTGGCGGCCCGGGTGCGCCTCGGCGCATCGCGCGTGCTGCCGCGCACCCACATGGTTCTCAGGGTGGAGAGCGAAGGCGCGCACTGGCTTGCCGACGTCGGCTTCGGATCCGCCGGACCGCTGTCGCCGGTGCGCTTCGGCGACGGCGAGGATTGCCGTCAGTTCGCCTGGACCTATCGCCTGGTCCGCGCCGACGGAGCATGGGTGCTGCGCTCGCTGCGCGAGGGAGCATGGGCGGATCTGTACACCTTCACCCTCGAGCCCCAGCTGCCGGTCGACTTCGAGGTAACCAACCACTACGTCTCGACCTATCCGCTGTCGCGCTTCGTCCGTACCCTGACCGTGCAGCGCGTGGCGCCCGAAGCGCGCTACACGCTCGTCGATCACGAGCTGTCGATCGAGCGCCCCGACGGCACCGAGCGGCGCGCGCTTGCGGACGACGACGAGCGCCTCGCCGTCCTGGCCGGCACGTTCGGTCTCGACTTCCCCCGGGATACGCGGTTCCGGGTCCCCCATCCCGCCTGATCGCCGGGCGATGGGGCCGTCCGTGTTCGTCACCGGCGGCACCGGCTATATCGGGACCGCGCTCCTTCCCGCGCTTCTCGCACGCGGCTATGCGGTGCACGCGCTGACGCGCGCGGGCTCGGCCGCGCGGCTCCCGGCGGCGGCGGTCGGGGTTCCGGGTGACGCGCTCTCCGGCGACAGCTTCGCGGCGGCGATTCCGCCGGGCGCGAGCGTCGTGCACCTGGTCGGAACGCCTCATCCCAACCCTGCGAAGGCGGCCGAGTTCCGGCGTGTCGATCTCGGCTCGATTCGCGCCACCACGCAGGCGGCGGCGCGAGCGGGTGCCGCGCACCTCGTCTACGTGAGCGTCGCGCACCCGGCACCCGTGATGCGCGCCTACATCGCTGCGCGCGTCGAGGGAGAGGCGCTGGTGAGGGCCACCGGCATCGCGGCGACGATCCTGAGGCCGTGGTACGTGCTCGGCCCGGGGCACCGCTGGCCGATCCTGCTCGCGCCGATCTACGCGCTGCTCAGGGCGACTCCCGCCACGCGTGCCGGCGCCGAGCGCCTCGGTCTCGTCACGCGCGAAGAGATGGTCGCGAGCCTCGTGCGCGCAGTCGCCGATCCTCCGCGCGAGGGCGTGCGCATCGTCGAGGTCCCGCAGATCCGCCGCCGCCCTTGACGCGCGCGGCGCACGGCGACAAAGTGTGGTCCGAGCGTGTCCCGACGTGCGCGCGCGCTCCCGGCACGAACCCCAGGAGAATGTCATGGCTGATCGCATACGCAAGGTCGATTACTACTACGTCATGGTTCCCAACAGCGCGGGCCAGGGCGCCAAGGTCCTGGCCGGGCTCGCCGAGCAGGGCGTCAACCTCCTCGCGTTCTCCGGCTTCCCGAGCGGCGGCAAGGGTCAGCTCGACCTCGTGCCCGAGAGCAGCGCGGCGCTCGCGCGCGCGGCGAAGAAGCTCGGCCTCAAGCTCTCGAAGAAGAAGAGCGGATTCCTGCTCGAGGGCAAGGACCGGGTCGGCGCGATGGGCAAGACCCTGGGCAAGCTCGCCAAGGCGAAGATCAGCATCACGGCGATGGACGCGGTCGTCGCCGGCAAGGGACGGTTCGCGGCGATCTTCTGGGTCAAGCCGAAGCACGTCGCCAGGACGGCCAAGCTGCTCGGCGCGCGCTGAGCCGATGCAGGCGCTCCGCGGCTCGCGGTCGCCGGCGCGCCGCGAGTTCCTGCGCCAGCTGACCGCGCTCTCGGGCGCCGCGGCGGCGAACGCCGCGCTGCCGGCGCTCGGGGCCACGTCCAATCCCTCGACCGCGCTGCACGTCGTGGTCGTCGGCGCGGGGCTGGCGGGGCTGGTCGCGGCCTACGAGCTCGAGCGCCGCGGTCACCGCGTCACGGTCCTGGAGGCCGATCCGTCCCACATCGGCGGCCGGACGCGGACCCTTCGCTTCGAGAGCGGCCTGCACGGCGAGGCCGGTGCGATGCGCATCCCGACGCGGCACCAGATCACACGCCAGTACATCGCCGAGTTCCATCTGCCGCTGCGGCCGTTCGTCTATTCGAACCCCAACGCCTACTATTACGTGCGCGGGCAGCGGCGGCGCGTCGCGCACGTGAGATCGCTCTACGGGCTGTTCGCGCTGCGCGACGACGAGCGCGACCAGACGCCGGACTACTTCTGGGATGCCGCCGTCGGGAAGGCAGTGCGCTCGCTCTCCGAGGAGGAGAGGCTCGACCTGTCCGCTGACACGCCGGCCACCAACCGCGTGCGCGCCTACGACCAGCAATCGCTGCAGCAGCTCCTGGAAGCCGCCGGGCTCTCCGACGAAGCGATCGAATTCCTCGCCACCACGAGCGCTTCGGAGACGCTGCTCTCCTCGGCGGCGACCGAGACGCTGCGCGAGGAGCTGAAGGAAGTCTGGACTCAGGGCTTCGACGAGCTGGTCGACGGGACCGACACGCTCGCCTCCGCGTTCGCGAGGAACCTGCGATCGAAACCGAAGCTCGGCTGCGCCGTCCTCAGGATCACGCAGGACGCAGAGAAGCGCCGCGCCGCCGCGATCTACCGGGAGCGCGGGATGGAGCGCCGCGTCGAAGGCGACTTCCTGCTGTGCACCCTGCCCTGCCCCGTGCTCACGCGCATCGGCTTCGAGCCGGGACTCTCGGGGCCCAAGGCGCGCGCGATCCGGGAGCTCAACTACGACTCGTCGACCAAAGTGCTCGCGGTCGCGCGGCGGCGCTTCTGGGAGATCGACGACGAGATCTTCGGGGGCGGAACGTTCACCGACCTGCCGATCGCCACGGCCTACTATCCGTCGGACAACGCGCTGTCGAAGAATCCCGGCGTGTCCGCTGGGCCGGGCGTGCTGCTCGCCTCGTATTCCTGGGGCCAGGCAGCGCGGCGGCTCGCGAGCCTGCCGCACCCGGAGCGCGCGGCCGCGGCGCTGCAATCCCTCGCGCGCGTGCATCCGCAGCTCCAGGACGCGTCGCTGATCCGCCGCACGGCGAGCTGGAGCTGGGACAATCATCCGCTTTCGGGCGGCGCCTTCGCCTGGTTCATGCCGGGCCAGCACTCGGCCCTGCACCGCTACATCGTCGCGCCCGAGGGCCGGATCTATTTCGCCGGCGAGCACGCCTCGCTCACCCACACCTGGATGCAGGGCGCGCTCGAATCGGGCCTGCGCGCCGTGCGCGAGATGCTGCACGCCGCGCAGGCGTCGTAGTCATGCACGGCGAATCCGCGATGCTCGAGCTCACGCCCGCCGAACGCCGGGATCTGCGCGCCCGGGCGCATCGGCTCGAGCCCGTGGTGAGCGTCGGGCAGCAGGGGCTCACGCCGGCGGTGCTGCGGGAGATCGACGTGAGCCTGAAGGCGCACGAGCTCATCAAAGTGCGCGTCTTCGCCGATCGCACGGTCCGCGAAGCGCTGCTCGAGAGGATCTGTGCCGAGCTCGGCGCGGCGCCGGTCCAGCACATCGGCAAGCTCCTCGTGGTTTGGCGACCGGCGCCCGAGAAACCGGCGGTCGAAGCCGCTAAGAAGGCGCCGCAGGTGCGGCGGCCGCGCACGCCGCTGCCCCGCGCGCCGACACGTCCGCCCGCGGGACTTGGACATCGCACGCGTCGCTCCCCCGCCCCGGCGGGCGGGCGACGCCGCCGCCCGCATCCCTAGGGGTCATCCAGGCGCAGGTCCTGCCTCCGAACGATCGAGTCGGGGCCACGATCCAGTTTCCGCGCCGAACCGAAGCAGTGCCGCTTGGGCTTCGGCTCATCGGCCAACCGAGGCCCGTCGACAGGCTCTACGAGTACCGGACCGCCAGCACCTCGTATTCGCGCACGCCCGAAGGCGCCTCGACCTCGGCGGTGTCGCCGGCGTGCTTGCCGATGAGCGCGCGGGCGATCGGCGAGCTGACCGAGATCTTGCCGGCCTTGATGTCGGCCTCGTCGTCGCCGACGATCTGGTAGCTCACCTCGTCGCCCGAGGCGAGGTCCTCGAGATCGACGGTGGCGCCGAAGACAATCCTGCCGCCGGCGTCGACCGCGGCAGGATCGACGACGTGCGCGTGCGCGAGCTTCGATTCGATGTCGCGGATGCGCGCCTCAATGAAGCCCTGGCGCTCCTTGGCCGCGTCGTACTCGGCGTTCTCGGAGATGTCGCCGTGGGAGCGCGCCTCGGCGATCGCGCGGACGATCGCCGGCCGCTCGACGGTCTTGAGCCGATGCAGCTCTCCCTTGAGCGCTTGTGCGCCGGCGAGGGTCATGGGGTGCTTGTTCATTCGTCGCGCAGCCTCGCGGAGGTCAGCGCAGCCGCTGGTGCAGCGACTGCGTGGAATAGGGTACCAACTCCCGCAGGCCCTGCATGCCGATCGCGGCCGCGCGCGCACCCGCGATGGTCGTATAGGTGGGGATCTGGCCGTTCAGCGCCGCGCGGCGAATGGCGTAGCTGTCCTGGATCGCGTTGCGCTTCTCCTCCACGGTGTTGACCACCAGCGCGATCTGGCCGTTCACCATCATGTCGACGACGTGGGGCCGGCCCTCCGCGACCTTGTTCACGGGCGTGACTGCCAGTCCCGCCGCCGACAGCGCGGCCGCCGTGCCGCGGGTGGCCACCAGATCGAAGCCCAGGGACGAAAGGATGCGCGCGACGTCGAGGACCCGCGGCTTGTCCGGATTCTTCACGCTCACGAACACCTTGCCCCTGCCCGGCAGTCGGACGCCCGCGCCAAGCTGAGACTTGAGGAACGCTTCGGCGAAAGTCTCGCCCACGCCCATCACTTCGCCCGTCGACTTCATCTCCGGGCCGAGGATGGTATCCACGCCGGGGAACTTGATGAAGGGAAACACCGCTTCCTTGACCGAAAAGTACGGCGGGACGATCTCCCCAGTGATGCCCTGCTCGCGGAGCGTCCGCCCGACCATGCAGCGCGCGGCGATCTTCGCGAGCGGCCGCCCGGTCGCCTTGGACACGTAGGGCACGGTGCGCGAGGCCCGCGGATTGACCTCGAGCACGTAGACCACGCCCTTGCCGCCGTTCTCCTGGTCGGGGAACTGGATCGCGTACTGCACGTTCATGAGGCCCACGACGTCGAGGCCGTGCGCCAGCGCGACAGTCTCGCGCCGGAGCTCGTCCTGGAGCTCGCGCGACAGCGAGAACGGCGGCAGCGAGCACGCCGAGTCGCCCGAATGCACGCCGGCCTGCTCGATGTGCTCCATGATGCCGCCGATGATCACGTCGGTGCCGTCGCACACCGCGTCGACGTCGACTTCGATCGCATCGTTCAGGAAGCGGTCGAGCAGCACCGGCGAGTCGTTGGATACCTTGACCGCCTCGCGCATGTAGCGCTCGAGGTCGCGCTGCTCGTGCACGATCTCCATCGCGCGCCCCCCGAGCACGTACGACGGGCGCACGACCAGCGGATAGCCGATTTCCTCCGCCGCCTGCAGCGCCTCTGCTTCGGTGCGCGCCGTGCGGTTCGGCGGCTGGCGCAGCTTGAGGCGGTGGAGGAGCTGCTGGAAGCGCTCGCGGTCCTCGGCCATGTCGATCATGTCTGGCGTCGTGCCGATGATCGGGACGCCGTTCTTCTCGAGGTCGCGGGCGAGCTTGAGCGGCGTCTGGCCGCCGTACTGCACGATCACGCCGTGGGGCTTCTCGACATGGACGATCTCGAGCACGTCCTCGAGGGTCAGCGGCTCGAAGTACAGCCGGTCGGAGATGTCATAGTCGGTCGAGACGGTCTCCGGGTTGCAATTGACCATGATGACTTCGAAGCCGTCCTCGCGCAGCGCGAGGGCCGCGTGTACGCAGCAGTAGTCGAACTCGATGCCCTGGCCGATGCGGTTGGGGCCGCCGCCCAGCACGATCACCTTCTTTCGGTCGGTCGGCTGAGCTTCGCACTCCTCCTCGTAGGTCGAGTACATGTACGCGGTCCGGGTCGCGAACTCCGCGGCGCAGGTATCCACGCGCTTGTAGACCGGACGGATGCCCAGGGCGTGGCGGCGCGCTCGCACTTCGGACTCGCTCGACTTCCACAGGTGCGCGAGCCGGCGGTCGGAGAAGCCCATGCGCTTGAGGCTGCGGAGCTCGTCGGTCGCGAAATCGGCGACCGCGCGCTTCTCGATCGAGAGCTCGGTGTCGACGATCTCCTTGATCTGTGACAGGAACCAGCGATCGATCTTCGTGAGCTGGTACATCTGGTCGACGCTCATGCCGATCCCGAAGGCGTCGGCGACGTACCACAGGCGTTCCGCCCGCGGATACGCGAGCTCGTCGGCGATCGTCTGCGGATCGACGGTCTTCAGGTTGAAGCCGTCCACGCCGGTCTCGAGCCCGCGCAGCGCCTTCTGCAGCGACTCCTGGAACGTGCGGCCGATCGCCATCACCTCGCCGACCGACTTCATCTGCGTGGTGAGCCGGTCGTCCGCGGCCTTGAACTTCTCGAAGGCGAAGCGCGGCACCTTGGTCACGACGTAGTCGATGGTCGGCTCGAAGGAGGCCGGCGTCGCGCCGCCCGTGATGTCGTTCTTCAGCTCGTCCAGCGTGTAGCCCACGGCGAGCTTGGCCGCGACCTTAGCGATCGGGAAGCCGGTGGCCTTGGATGCGAGCGCGGAGGAGCGCGATACCCGCGGATTCATCTCGATGACGATCATGCGCCCGTTCTGCGGGTCGATCGCGAACTGTACGTTCGAGCCGCCGGTGTCCACGCCGATCTCGCGCAGGATCGCGATCGAGGCGTCGCGCATGATCTGCCATTCCTTGTCGGTAAGCGTCTGCGCCGGCGCCACCGTGATGGAATCGCCCGTGTGCACGCCCATCGGGTCGAGGTTCTCGATCGAGCAGACGATGATGCAGTTGTCCTTCTTGTCGCGCACGACCTCGGTTTCGAACTCCTTCCAGCCGAGGAGAGACTGCTCGATCAGGAGCTCGCGCGTCGGCGAGGCGTCGAGGCCGCGCTTGCACATCTCGACGAACTCGTCCTTGTTGTAGGCGATGCCGCCGCCCGTGCCGCCGAGCGTGAACGAGGGCCGGATCACGGCCGGGAAACCTATCTCGGCCTGCACGGCCAGCGCCTGCTCGAGGTCGTGCGCGATGCCCGAGCGCGCCGAGGCGAGCCCGATGCGGGTGATCGCCGCCTTGAACTTCTCGCGGTCCTCGGCCTTGTCGATCGCCTTCTTCGACGCGCCGATCAGCTCCACGTCGAACCGGTTGAGCACGCCCTCGCGCGCCAGGTCGAGCGCGCAGTTGAGCGCGGTCTGCCCGCCCATCGTCGGCAGCAGCGCGTCTGGACGCTCCCGCTCGATGATCTGCGCGACCATCTGCCAGGTGATCGGCTCGATGTAGGTGACGTCGGCCATCTCCGGGTCGGTCATGATCGTCGCCGGGTTGGAGTTGACCAGGATGACCTTGTAGCCCTCTTCGCGCAGCGCCTTGCAGGCCTGCGCGCCCGAATAGTCGAACTCGCAGGCCTGGCCGATGATGATCGGGCCCGCGCCGATGATGAGGATGCTTTCGATATCGGTGCGCTTGGGCATCGCTAGCTCGCCCGCTTGTCCATCATCTTCGCGAACCGGTCGAAGAGGTAGCCCAGATCGTGCGGTCCGGGGCTCGCTTCGGGGTGGCCCTGGAAGCAGAACGCCGGCTTGTCGGTCAGCGCGAAGCCCTGCAGCGTGCCATCGAAGAGCGACACGTGCGTCACCCGCGCACCGGAAGGCAGCGTCGAGGGATCGACGGCGAAGCCATGGTTCTGGCTCGTGATCTGCACCTGGCCGGTATCGAGATCGAGCACGGGATGATTGGCCCCGTGGTGGCCGAACTTCATCTTGAGCGTCCTCGCGCCGATCGCGAGCCCGAGCAGCTGATGGCCCAGGCAGATCCCGAACGTCGGCTTGCCGATGCGCAGAAACTCGCGGATCGCATCGATCGCGTAGAAGCAGGGCTCCGGGTCGCCCGGTCCGTTCGACAGGAAGATGCCGTCCGGCTCGAGCGCGAGCGCGTCCTTCGCCGGCGTCTGCGCCGGAACCACGGTGAGCCGGCAGCCGCGGCTCGCGAGCATGCGCAGGATGTTGTGCTTGATGCCGAAATCGTAGGCGACGACGTGATAGCGCGGCGCGGGCGCCGGTTCGTAGCCCGCCCCCAGGGCCCAGGTGCTCGCGCTCCAGTCGTAGGCTTCCTTGCTGCTCACCGCCCTGGCGAGATCCAGGCCGGCCATCGACGGCGCCGCGCGCGCCTTGGCCAGAGCCTCGCGCTCGTCGACCTCGCCCGCCATGAGACAGCCGTTCTGGGCGCCCTTCTCGCGCAGCAGCCGCGTGAGCTTCCGCGTGTCTACGTCGCAGATGCCGACCACGCCGGACCTGCTCAAGAAGCTCGAGAGGTCGCCCTGCGCGCGGAAGCTCGAGACCAGCCGCGGCAGGTCGCGGATCACGAGCCCTGCGGCGAAGATCCGCCGCGACTCGACGTCGTCCTGATTGACGCCGGTATTGCCGATGTGCGGATAGGTGAGCGTGACGATCTGGCCGGCGTACGAAGGGTCGGTGAGGATCTCCTCGTAGCCGGTCATCGCCGTGTTGAACACCACTTCGCCGGCGGAGGCCCCCGGCGCGCCGATCGATCGGCCGCGAAACAGCGTCCCGTCGGCGAGCGCGAGAATCGCTGGGACGGGCGCGGCGAACACGGAAAAGCTCCTATGGCGGATCCAGACGTGCGAAGCGGGGAAGGCACAGCCTTCCCCGCTCCGAAGGCTGTGGATTATACCGCGCGAATGCTGCCGGTTCAACGCGCGCCGGCACGCCGTGCGCTAGTACGCGGCGCCGAATCCGCCGTCGACGGCGAGGATGTGGCCCGTGACGTAGTCCGCCGCGGCGGAAGCGAGAAATATCGCCGCGCCCGCGATCTCGGGCGGATCGCCCCATCGACCGGCGGGCGTGCGGCGCGCGACCCAGGCGGAGAATTCCGCGTCGCCGACGAGCGCCGCGTTCATGTCGGTGCGAAAGAACCCCGGGGCAATGCCGTTCACCTGGATGTTGTGCGGCGCGAGTTCCACCGCGAGCGCGCGGGTGAGCATGCGAACGCCGCCCTTGCTCGTGGCGTAGGCGACGATGTTGGGCCGCCCGAGATCGCTCGCGAGCGAGCAGAGGTTGATGATCTTTCCGCGCCGGCGCGCTTTCATCCCCGGGATGACCGCGCGCGCGACGTGGAACGGACCGTCGACGTTGGCGGCCATAAGCGCGCGCCACTCCTCGTCGCCGAAGCTCTCCAGCGGCGCTCGCCGATTGACCGCCGCATTGTTGACGAGGATGTCGATCGGCCCGCCCTTCTCGAGCTCCGCGACCGCGGTCGTCACCGCCTGCGGCTGCGTCACGTCGAAGGGAGCGACCTCCACGCCAAGCGCCTCGCGGGACAGAGCTTTCGCCGCGGCTTCGAGACGCGTGCGGTTGCGTCCGTTGATGACGACTTGCGCGCCGGCCTCGGCGAGCGCACGTGCGATCGCGAGGCCGAGGCCCGAGCCGCCACCCGTGACGAGCGCCCGCCGGCCGGCGAGATCGAAGCGGTTCGGGTTCGGGGCCAAGTCGCCTCCGTCGGATCGTCCGCGGCACGGCAGGTTGCGCGGGAAGCGCCGCCTGATCTTCCCGGCGCGCTAGCGCAGACCCAGCACGTCGCGCATGTCGAACATGCCGTGGGTGCCCGATCCGCGCCTGGCCGCGACGAACCGGGCCGCCCTCAGCGCGCCCTGCGCGAAGTTGAGCCGCGAAGCGGCGCGGTGGGTGAGCTCGAGGCGCTCTCCGGCGCCGGCGAAGATCACGCTGTGGTCGCCCACGACGTCGCCGCCACGCAGGCTCGCGAAGCCGATCGCGCTCCGGCTGCGCTCGCCGGTGACACCGCTGCGGCCCATCACGGCATCGGCCCCGAGGTCGCGGCCCAGCGCGCGCGCCGCAGCCTCGCCGAGGAGTAGCGCAGTGCCCGACGGCGAATCCACCTTGTGCCGATGGTGCATCTCGACGATCTCGACGTCGTATCCCTCGCCGAGGAGCTTCGCCGCCTGCTCGACCAGCCGCACGAGCACCGTGACGCCGACGCTCATGTTCGGCGCGAACACGATCGGGATCGCATGCCCGAACTCGGAGAGTGCCTGCTTGTCCTGCGCGGTGAGACCGGTCGTCCCGACGACAGCGCCGACGCGGGCCTGCGCGCAGGCAGCGAGATGCGCGAGCGTGCCGGCCGGGCGCGTGAAGTCGATCAGCACGTCGGCGCCCGCCACCGCGGCGGCGACATCGGCCGAAACCGCGACGCCGGTCGCTCGCCCGAAGCGTTCCCCCGCGTCCCGGCCTACGAGCGGGCTCGCGGGAATGTCGAGCGCACCCGCCAGCACGAGGCCGGGATCGGCCAGCACGGCCTCCAGCAGGGTCTGGCCCATCCGGCCGCCGGCACCGGCGATGCAGAGCTTCAGGCTCATCGCGGCAGGGCCGGGCACGCGCGCCGTTCGAGGGTCACTGCCCCCACCATCCGAGCTTCCTGAGCAGATCCTCGAGCCAGTTCGTCTCGCCGGTCTTGGGTGCGGTGGACAGCGACTTGTCGAGCGCCGCGTCGCCGCCGCCGGAGCGCGCCAGCTCCGCCGGCGGAGGCGGCATCTCGTCGCCTTCCCAGCGCGCGAGCTTGTCGTCGACGAAGTAAACGGTGAACTGGCGCCGCTCGAGGGTACGGCCGCGGCGAGCGAATTCGTAGACATAGTCCCATCGCGTCGCGTGGAACGCGTCGGAGACGAGCGGAGTCCCGAGCACCGCACGGACCTGCTGCCGGGTCTGGCCGACCCTGAGCTTGTCGACCTGGTCCTGGGTGATGTAGTTGCCCTGGTTGATGTCGAGCTTGTAGATCCCGAGGCTCGGAGGAAGGTAGGAGCAGCCCCCGAGCGCCAGCGTCAGGATCAGCGCGCCGAGAAGCGTGCGCATGAATGGATTCGCCCAGCAGAAATCGACTGAAAACTATATCATAGGCAGGAGAAGCTGCCGATCATGACCACGTCGCAAAACCTCAAGAGCGCGGGCCTCAAGGCCACGCTGCCGCGGCTGCGGATCATCAATCTCTTCGAGCAGAGCAAGGTTCGGCACCTCACCGCGGAGGACGTCTACAAGCAGCTCCTCGCCGAAGGCGTCGACGTCGGGCTCGCCACCGTGTACCGCGTGCTCACGCAGTTCGAGCAGGCGGGCCTGCTCATCCGCCATCACTTCGAATCCGGGAAGGCGGTGTTCGAGCTCAACCAGGGCGGGCACCACGATCACCTCGTGTGCCTGCAGTGCGGGCGGGTCGAGGAATTCTTCGATCCGGAGATCGAGAAGCGCCAGACCAGGATCGCGAACGATCGCGGATTCCAGATCAGCGAGCACGCACTCTACCTCTACGTGGAGTGCGTCAAGCCAAAGTGCCCGTACCGCAAGGCGGGCGGGAACCACTGACGCGTCGGGGCGGGTCGGTCGCGCGCGAGGCGCAGATTCGCAGCGTGGCGGACCGGCGCCTCTGCTACGGCTCGCGGCGGTTGAAGTCCGCGAGTCGGAACCCGAGAAGCCAGAGCGCGGTGAAGTAGGCGACTGCGCCGGCGCCGATCACGAGCGCGAGGCGCGAGACCCTGGCTGCGAGGCCCGCCCGCAGCCACGCCTCGTCCGGCCCGGCCGTCCACCACAGCACGGCGCCGAGCACCGCCAGCGCGACGGCGAGCCTGCCGAGAAACCGTCCCCATCCGGCGAGCGGCGCAAAGATCTCCGCGCGCCGCAGCGCCCGGTACAGCAGCAGGGCGTTGACCGACGCGCCGATCGACGTCGCCAGCGTGAGCCCCGCGTGGCCGATCTGGAACATCAGGGCCACCGCCAGGCTCTGCGCCACGACCAGGCTCAGGAAAGCGGTGCGCACGGGAGTGCGCATGTCCTGGCGGGCGTAGAAGCCGGGCGCCAGGATCTTGACCGCGCTCAGTCCCAGGAGCCCCACGCTGTAGCCGAGCAGCGCGGCGCGGGTCTGCCAGACGTCGTTCACCGTGAAGCGCCCGTACTGGTAGAGCGTCGCGACCAGCGGTGTGGCGAGGATGGCGAACGCGAGCGCGGCGGGCAGCGCGAGCAGGAACGTCATGCGCAGTCCCCAGTCGAGCAGCTCCCGGTACTGACCGTGGTTGGCGTCGTGGTAGTGCCGCGAGAGGCTGGGCAGAAGTATGGTGCCGAGCGCCACGCCCAGCAGCGCGCTCGGGAACTCCATCAGCCGATCCGCGTAGGTGATCCACGAGATCCGCCCGTTGCCGAGGAGCGCCGCGAGCTGGGTATTGATGAGAATGGAAATCTGCGCCGCCGATACGCCCAGCACCGCCGGCCCCATCGCGGAGATCACGCGGCGCACGCCCGGGTCGCGCCAGTCGAGCCTCGGACGCGACAGCATCCCGATCCTCGCGAGCGGCCGGATCTGGAGCGCCAGCTGCGCGACGCCGCCGATGGCGACACCCCAGGCGAGCGCCATGATCGGCGGATCGACGTGCGGCGCGAGGAAGATCGCCGCGCCGATGATCGCGAGGTTGAGCAGCACCGGCGTGAACGCCGGGATCGCGAAGCGGCGATAGACGTTGAGCACGCCGCCGGCGAGCGACACCAGCGAGATGAACAGGATGTAGGGGAACATCACCCGGATCATCGCGGCGGTGAGCTCGACTTTCCCCGGTGTCCGCGCGAAGCCGCCCGCGAGCAGATAGACGAGCCACGGCGCCGCGAGGACCCCGAGCACCGACACGCCCAGCAGCGCGAGCGCGAGCAGCCCCGCGATCTTGCCGACGAGATCGCGCGTCGCGTCGTCGCCTTGCCGGCGCTGGCACTCGGCCAGGATCGGCACGAATGCCTGCGAGAACGCGCCTTCCGCGAACAGCCGCCGCAGGATGTTCGGCAGCCGGAACGCCGCCTCGAACGCGTCCATCTGCAGCCCGGCGCCGAAGACGACCGCCTTCAGGCTTTCCCGCGCGAGGCCCGTGATGCGCGAGAGCAGCGTCATCGCGCTCACCATCGATAACGCCTTCAGCAGGTTCATCGACGAGCGTGACGATGCGTGCGATGCGGCAGCGGGCGGGACTCGGGAGGCATGCGGAAAAGAGCGCTGCGGCTCCTTGCGGGAATCGCGAAAAGCGATTATTATGTCAGGTCTTTTTTCGCCACTCCAGAAACGCCGGATTTCATGGCCAATACCGCCCAAGCCAAGAAGCGCGCCCGCCAGAGCGAGGCGACGCGCAGGCGCAACGCGAGCCTCAAGTCGGCGCTGCGCAGCGCAGTGCGCAACGTGAGGAAAGCGATCGCCGCCGGCGACAAGGCAGCCGCGATGAAGGAGCTCCAGGCGCAGCAGTCGATCATCGACCGCATCGCCGACAAGAAGATCGTGCACAAGAATCTCGCATCGCGAAGCAAGCATCGCCTGGCCCAGGCGATCAAGGCCATGGCGTAGAGCGCTCGCGCTCGGCGGAAAGAGAGCGCCGGACGGCGCTCTTTTCGTTTCCGGGGGCGCTGCCGCAGGAGCTCGCGAAGCATGCCACCGAAGCATTTCCTGCAGTTCCGGGACTTCAGCCGCGACGAGCTCGACTACCTCTTCGAGCGCACCCGCTGGATCAAGGAACGGTTCAAGCGCTACGAGATCTACCAGCCGTTGCGCGACCGCACGCTGGCGATGGTGTTCGAAAAAGCCTCGACGCGCACCCGCGTGTCCTTCGAGGCCGGCATGAACCAGCTCGGCGGGATCGCGATCAACCTGAACCGGGACGACACGCAGCTCTCGCGCGGCGAGCCCATCGAGGACCTGGCGCGCGTGGTCTCCCGGATGGTCGACGTCGTGATGATCCGGACGTTCGACCAAGCGATCATCGAGCGCTTCGCGGAGCACTCGCGGGTGCCGGTGATCAACGGGCTCACCAACGAATACCACCCCTGCCAGATCCTCGCGGACATCTACACCTGCGTCGAGCACCGCGGCACGATCGCTGGCAGGACCGTGGCGTGGATCGGTGACGCAAACAACGTCTGCCGCACCTGGCTCCAGGCGGCCCCCATCTTCGGCTTCAAGCTCAACGTCTCCACGCCGCCGGGCTACGGCCTCGAGTCCGCCGCCGTCGCGCCGGCGGAGGCGCGGCAGCTCGAGATCTTTTCGGATCCGGTGGCCGCATGCCGGGCCGCCGACCTGGTCACGACCGACGTCTGGACCAGCATGGGCTACGAGAAGGAGAACGAGGAGCGCTTGCACGCTTTCGCCGGCTGGATGGTGGACGCCCGGATGATGCGCGCAGCCAGGCCCGACGCCCTGTTCATGCACTGTCTGCCGGCGCATCGCGGCGAAGAGGTCGCCGCGGAAGTGATCGACGGACCGCAGAGCGTGGTGTGGGAAGAGGCGGAGAACCGGCTGCACGCGCAGAAGGCCCTGCTCGAGTATCTCGTCTGCGGGCGCATCGAGACCTGAAGGAGCCAACGATGATCGACCATACGGGCGTCGGCGTAAGCGACGTCGCCAGAAGCAAGGCTTTCTACCTTGCCGCCCTCGCGCCGCTGGGCTACGCGGCGATCGTGGACCAGGAAGGCTACGCCGGTTTCGGCGTGCCGCCGAAACCGGACTTCTGGATCGGCGAAGGCGCGCCCAACCGGCCCCCGCTGCACGTCGCGTTCCGTGCCGAGAGACGGGCACAGGTCGACGCGTTCTACAAGGCCGCGCTGGCCGCCGGCGGCCGCGACAACGGTGCGCCGGGCTTGAGGCCGCACTACCACGCGAACTACTACGGCGCCTTCGTGCTCGACCCGGACGGACACAACATCGAGGCGGTATGCCACGCGCCGGAATGAGCCGCATGCGCATCCGATCGATGCTCGCGGCGGTCGTCACGACGATCGCCATCTCCCTGATCGCGACCGCCCAGGCACAATCCTGGCCCGACCGGCCGATCAAGTTCATCGTTGCCGCGCCTGCCGGCAGCTCGCTCGACGTGCTCGCGCGCCTCATCGGCGACAAGCTCAAGGACCGGCTCGGACAATCGGTCGTGGTCGAGGACCGGCCCGCCGCCGGCGGCACGGCCGCGACCGACTTCGTGGCCAAGTCGCCACCGGACGGCTACACCATGCTGATGTCGTTCAACGGACCGCTCGCGTTCGGCCCGCACCTCTACACCAAGCTTCCGTACGAGCCGCAGAAGGACCTCGCGCCGGTGATCATCACGTCGAGCCAGCCCAACGTGCTCGCGGTGACGGCGAATCTGCCGGTCCATTCGGTCAAGGAGCTCGTGGCCTATGCCAAGGCCAATCCGGGCAAGCTCAACTACGCTTCGGTCGGCAACGGCAGCTCCTCGCACCTCACGATGGAGCTCCTGAAGTCGACCGCCGGGCTCGACATCGTGCACGTTCCGTTCAACGGCTCGCCGCCGGCGGTCACCGCGACGATCCAGGGCGAGACGCAGATGATGTTCGCGGTGATGCAGCCGCTGCAGGGGCAGATCCGCGCCGGCAAGCTGCGCGCGCTCGCCGTGACGACGGCCACCCGGTTCGCGCTGCTGCCCGAGCTGCCTACGATCGCCGAAGCGGGCTATCCGGGCTTCGAGGCGCTGGCCTGGAACGGCGTCCTCGTGCCTGCGGGAACGCCGACGCCGATCGTCACGCGGCTCAACGCCGAGATGGACGCGATACTGAAGGATCCCGCGGTCAGGTCGACGCTCAACGCGCAGGGCTTCGAGCTAATCGGCGGCACGCCCGAGCAGTTCGCCGCGCTGATCCGGAACGAATCGGACAAGTGGGCGCCGGTGATCAAGAAGACGGGCGCGAAGATCGACTGACGGCGCGCCGCGGAAAGCCGCGGGGGCGCGTCCTCCACCCCCGCTAGCGCGCCTTCTCGCCGTCGCCGTCGCTGAGCCTGGGAAGCGGCGAGCTCTCCGAGGGGCGCAGCAGCCCCGTTTTCGCGTAGGTGAGGAGCTTCTCGCGCGTGTCGGCGATGTCGAGATCGCGCATCGTGAGCTGGCCGATGCGATCCTGCGGCGTGAAGGAGCCGGCGCCTTTCTCCATCGTCAGCCGCTCGGGCCGGTAAGTCAGGTTCGGGCTCGCCGTGTCGAGGATCGAGTAGTCGTTGCCGCGGCGCAGCTCGAGCGTCACTTCCCCGCTCACCGCGCGAGCGACCCAGCGCTGCGCGGTGTCGCGCAGCATCATCGCCTGCGGATCGAACCAGCGCCCCTGGTAAAGCAGCCTTCCCAGCCGGCGGCCCTGGTCCCGGTACTGCTCGATCGTGTCTTCGTTGTGGATCCCGGTGACCAGCCGCTCGTAGGCGACGTGAAGCAGCGCCATCCCTGGCGCCTCGTAGATGCCGCGGCTCTTCGCCTCGATGATGCGGTTCTCGATCTGGTCGCTCATGCCCAGTCCGTGGCGCCCCCCGATCGCGTTCGCCTCGAGGAGCAGCGCCACCTCGTCGGGGAACGTCGCGCCGTTGAGCGCCACCGGGCGTCCCTCCTCGAAGCGCACGGCGACCGTTTCCGGCTTGACCGCGACGTCCTCGCGCCAGAAGGCCACGCCCATGATCGGCTCGACGATGCGAATGCCGTTGTCGAGGAACTCCAGGTCCTTGGCTTCGTGGGTCGCGCCGAGGAGGTTCGAGTCGGTCGAGTAGGCTTTCTCCGCGCTCATACGGTAGGCGAAACCGGCGCGCTGGAGGTATTCCGACATCTCCTTGCGGCCGCCCAGCTCCTCGATGAACGCGGCGTCGAGCCACGGTTTGTAGATCCGCAGGCTCGGATTGGCCAGGAGCCCGTAGCGGTAGAAGCGCTCGATGTCGTTGCCCTTGTACGTGCTGCCGTCGCCCCAAATGTGGACGTCGTCCTCGCGCATCGCGACCACCAGCATGGTGCCCGTGACCGCGCGCCCGAGCGGCGTCGTGTTGAAATAGGTGATGCCTGCGGTCGAGATGTGGAACGCTCCCGACTGCAGCGCCGCGATCCCTTCCGCGACCAGCGCGGCGCGGCAGTCGATGAGACGGGCGGCCTGCGCGCCGTAGCTTCGCGCCCGCCTGGGGATGTCGTCGTAATCGGGCTCGTCGGGCTGCCCCAGATTGGCCGTGTACGCGTAGGGGATCGCGCCCTTCGCGCGCATCCAGTGCAGCGCCGCGCTCGTGTCGAGCCCGCCCGAGAACGCGATACCCACCTTCTGGCCGACGGGCACATCGTGCAGGATTCGTGACATGGCGAAGCGCGTGGACGGGCGCGTAAAATTAGCTATTCTAGCGGACGTTCGACGACGGCCGGGTCCGTTCGGCCACCCTCGGGCGAGCGCCGAACCCATCCCATTGCCTTCTCCGGTACCCCATGCCCTCCTTCGACATCGTCTCGGAAGTGAATCAGGTGGAGCTCAGGAACGCCCTCGACCAGGCCAACAAGGAAGTCTCGACGCGCTTCGACTTCAAGGGCTCGGACGCGCGCGTCGAGCACAAGGACAAGGCGCTGACGCTGTACGCCGACAACGAGTTCAAGCTGAAGCAGGTCACCGACGTGCTCGTGGGCAAGCTCTCGAAGCGCGGCGTCGACGTGCGCTCGCTCAAGTTCGGCGAGATCGAGAAGATCGGCGGCGACAAGGTCAAGCAGGTTGCCACGCTGCGCATCGGCATCGAGCAGGAGCTCGCGCAGAAGATCGTCAAGGCGATCAAGGACGCGAAGCTCAAGGTCCAGGCGGGCATCCAGGGCGAGGCCGTGCGCGTCTCGGGCGCGAAGAAGGATGAGTTGCAGAACGCGATCGCGCTCGTAAGAAAGACCGTCACCGAGGTGCCCGTGCAGTTCGGGAACTTCCGGGACTGAAGGCCGCCCGCGCTCCTTTGCTACCGGAACGCCTGCTCGCCGGGCCCGTCGTTCTGCGATATTTCGTCGCAGGCGATGCTCCGACGGTCGAGCTTCTCGCCGGGGATCGCGACGTCGCGGAGAAGACCGCGCTCATTCCCCACCCCTATCCGGCGGGGGCGGCTCAGGCCTGGATCGCCACGCATGAGGCCGAGCGCGCGGCGGGCCGCGAATACAGCTACGCGATCACTGAAACCGGCGGACCGCTCCTGGGCGCGATAAGTCTTCGCCCGCGGCCGGGCGAGCGCGAGAACGTCGGCTACTGGATCGGCCGCCGCTACTGGGGACGAGGCTACGCCACCGCGGCGGCGCAGGCGCTGATCGCGCTCGGCTTCGAGCTTCTGGACCTCGAAGCGGTGACCGCCTCGCACCTCGCACGCAATCCTGCGTCGGGGCGGGTCATGGAGAAATGCGGCATGCGGCTCCTGCGCACTGAGCGGCGCGACCATCGCGGCGCACCCGAAGACATCCACGTGCGCGGCATCGCGCGCGACGAATGGGAGAGGACCATCGCCCGCTAGGCGGGGCTAGGCGAGATCGGCGAGGAGCGCGGCGCGCGTGGCCTGCGCCACGGGATCGAGCGCAGCGCTGTATTGCGGATGATCGATCCCGATCGCGAGCGGCGCGCCGCCCCGGAGGGCCGAGATCATGGCCGGGGTGAGCTCGAAGCGCAGGAAGTGCACCGACGCGGTCTTCTCGGGGCTCGTGCGGTCGAGGTCCTCGTCGGCGACGGCGTGCACCGGCGGCGAGCCTTCGATGCGCGCCCACACGTGGCGCTCGATGCCGCGCAGCCGGGCAAGCGCCTGCCGGCGCTCCTCGGCGTCCTCGTACTCGACCAGCATGGTCGCCTTCCAGTTGGAGCCGTCGGGGACGAGAGGATTGTAGACCTCGAGCTCGTCCTCGATGCCGGCTTCCTCGAAGGTCCTCTCGATGCGCAGCATCTCCTGGATCTGGTAGCGCACCGTGAGCTCGTCCTCGAACAGCAGCGTCACGTGATCGCCGATGTGGACGGTGCGCGGCTTCTTGTGCTCGAGGACGCGCGCCCGGAAGGCGGCGCGCTCGCGCGCGTAGGCTTCGAGGCTCAGGAGGCTGTCGCGGCTGATCTTCATCGTGCGTCCTCGGGCAGGCCGTAGGCGATGCGCAGCAGCGTCAGCGGATGCGCCGTCCGCGCGCCGACGGCGCGGCCCTCCTTGCGGGCCGCCTCTTCGATGCCCTGGAGGATCGTGCGGCCGGCGATCGGACAATCGGAGCTCACGTAGTCGGGCTCAGCCTCGCCCATCTGCCGGAACACCGGGCGCCCGATCTTCATCGAAGCGGCGTAGAACTCCTTCTTCACGCCCCAGGTGCCGTCGTGCCCGGCGCAGCGCTCGACCGTCGTCACCGTCGTGCCGGGCACCCACTCGATGGCCTCGCGCGTCTTCTGGCCGATGTTCTGCACCCGCGAATGACACGGGACGTGATAGGAGACCCGGCCGAGCCGAACCTCGAAGTCTCTGCGCAGCAGCCCATCCTTGTCGCGCTGCACGAGATACTCGAAGGGGTCGTACATCGCCTCGGAGACCGCGCGGACGTCCTCGTCCTCGGGAAAGAGCAGCGGCAGCTCGTTCTTGAACATCAGCGTGCACGACGGCACCGGCGCCAGGATCGCGAAGCCTTGCCTGGCGAGCCTTGCGAGGCCGGGTGCGTTGGCGTCCTTCATCGCGAGCACCGACTCGAGATCGCCGAGCTCGAGCTTGGGCATGCCGCAACATGCCGCCCGCTCGACAAGGGCGTAGGGAATCTCGTTGTGCTCGAGGATCGCGAGCAGATCCAGCCCGATACCCGGCTCGTTGTAATCGACGTAGCAGGTCGAGAAGACCGCCACCTTCCCGGGCGTGCGGGCGCCGTCGCGGACCGGCCAGGCCAGGCTGTTCGGGGCTCGATCCGGGAATGTCCGCGCGGCGTACGGAGGCAGCCTGCGCTCGCGGTGCACGCCGAAGACCTTCTCGATCGCCGCGCGAGCGAGCGGGCTCTCGTTCGCCTTGTTGACCGCCCGGACCACAACCGGAATCGTCGCCAGCCTGCCGAGGCGATCGGTTCCGGTCAGCAGCCGATCTCGCCGCCGCGTCTCCCCATGGACAAACTTGCGCGCCTTCGCCCGAAGCATCAGGTGCGGGAAGTCGACGTTCCACGGATGCGGCGGAACGTACGGGCACTTGGTCATGTAGCACAGGTCGCAGAGGTAGCATTGCTCGACGACCTTCCCGAAATCGCTCTTCGCGACTTCGGTGAGCTCCCCGCCCTGGGTGGCGTCGACCAGGTCGAACAGAGTCGGAAAGGCATTGCACAGGCTCACGCAGCGGCGGCAGCCGTGACAAATGTCGAACACCCGCTCGAGCTCGCGATTGAGCGCGGCTTCGTCGTAGTAGTCCGGATTGCGCCAGTCGATGACGTGGCGGGTCGGCGCGTCGAGGCTGCCTTCGCGGGTTGTCATGGATTGTCGGCGGCGAGCGTGCTCGACGACAGCGTGCTGATGCCGCCAGTTAGATCAGGCTTACCGCGAATTGAGGAGCGCGTAGCGCCCACTCCAATTCGCGGAGTTATTGCGTCACGCCGTGGCGCCGTCACGCATTCACGACCCGCGCACGCGGCGTGACGAAACAACAGCTAATCGCTCAGCGAATCGAGCGCCTTCTGGAACCGGTTCGCGTGCGAGCGCTCGGCTTTCGCCAGCGTCTCGAACCAGTCCGCGATCTCCTCGAAGCCTTCGCTGCGCGCCGCCTTCGCCATCCCCGGGTACATATCGGTGTACTCGTGCGTCTCCCCGGCGATCGCAGCCTTCAGGTTGTCGCGGCTCTTGCCGATCGGCAGGTCGGTGGCCGGATCGCCGATGGCCGCGAGATAGTCCAGATGGCCGTGCGCATGCCCGGTTTCGCCTTCGGCGGTCGAGCGGAAGACCGCCGCGACGTCGTTCTGGCCTTCGACGTCGGCCTTGTTGGCGAAGTAGAGGTAGCGCCGATTGGCCTGGGACTCGCCCGCGAACGCCGCCTTCAGGTTTTCATGCGTCTTGCTGCCCTTCAGATTCATCTTCAGTCTCCTGTCCGATCGAGATGGGGCGGACCGCGCCGGCGGCGGGGCCTTCGCCTCGAGGCATCGACATTGTCGCGAGCGGCTCGCTATACGTCCAATTGATTGTTGCAATAGGACAAATAAATGGACTGTATCGGCTGCCGGCCGGCCGCCCTAATCGATCCGCTCGTAGGCGGGCAGCGTCAGAAATTCCACGAAGCTGTCGCTCGCCACCAGCTCGGCGACGATGCCGGAGGCCTCTTCGTAGCGCCCCTCCCCGAACGACGCGCCCAGCAGCCCCCGGATCTTGGTGAGCTCCTCGGGGATCATAGCCGCGACCATTTCCTTCGTCACCTTGCGCCCGTCGTCGAGCACGCCTTTCGGCGAGCGGATCCACTGCCAGACCTGCGAGCGCGAGATCTCCGCCGTAGCCGCATCCTCCATGAGATTGAAGATCGGAACGGCGCCCTGGCCCGCGAGCCAGGCGCCGATGTACTGGATCGCCACGTTGATGTTGAGCCTCAGGCCTTTTTCCGTGATCGGCCGCTCCGGCTCGAACTTGAGCAGATCCGCCGCGCTGACCTTGACCTCGGACCTCTTCTTGGTCGCGATCTGGTTCGCCTGCGGCATCAGTCGGTCGAACGCCTCCTTCGCCACAGCCACGAGCCCCGGATGCGCCACCCAGGTGCCGTCGTGGCCGTACGTCGCCTCGCGCTCCTTGTCGGCCTTAACCTTGGCGAACGCCTCGGCATTGGCGGCTTCATCGTTCTTGATTGGAATCTGGGCCGCCATACCGCCCATCGCGTGGATGTTGCGCCGGTGGCAGGTCTTGATCAGGAGCTCCGCGTAGCTCCTCATGAAGTGCGTGGTCATCGTCACCAGCGCCCGGTCCGCGAGACAGAAATCCTTGTTGCTGCGGAACTTCTTGATGCAGCTGAAGATGTAGTCCCAGCGGCCGGCATTGAGCCCCGCGGAATGCTCGCGCAGCTCGTAGAGAATCTCGTCCATCTCGAAGGCGGCGAGAATCGTCTCGATGAGCACGGTCGCCTTGATGCTCCCGCGCGGAATCCCGAGCTCCTCCTGCGCCATGACGAAGACGTCGTTCCACAGCCTCGCCTCGAGATGGCTCTCGAGCTTCGGCAGGTAGAAGTACGGTCCCGAGCCCCGGGCGAGCAGCTCCTTGGCGTTGTGGAAGAGATAGAGGCCGAGGTCGAACATCCCGCCGGAGACGGCCGCGCCGTCGATGCGCACGTGCTTCTCCGGCAGGTGCCAGCCGCGCGGGCGCACGAACAGCGTGGCGAGCTTCTCGCCGAGCCTGTAGCTCTTGCCTTCCGGCGAGACATAGTCGATCCGGCGGCGAATCGCGTCCCGCAGGTTGATGTGCCCCTGGATGTTGTTGTCCCACTTCGGCGTGTTGGCATCCTCGAAGTCGGCCATGAACACGCTCGCGCCCGAGTTGAGGGCGTTGATGATCATCTTGCGGTCGACCGGGCCGGTGATCTCGACCCGCCGATCCTGGATGTCGGCGGGAACCGCCGCGCAGGTCCAGTCGGCATCGCGGATCGCGCGCGTTTCGGGCAGGAAGTCGGGCAGCTTGCCCGAGTCCCACTGACGCTGCCGCTCGGCCCGGCGGCCGAGCAGCTCGGCACGGCGTCCGCCGAAGGCGCGCTGGAGGCGAGCGACGAAGGCGAGCGCCTCCGTCGTCAGGATCCGGGAGTAGTCGTCGGTCATGCGGCCCGTGATCTCGATGCCCGGGCCGTAATGCGGGGTGCTCATGGGCCGTTCCTTGGTTGCTCCCTGAAGCGGGCAGGTCGCCAGCGCGGGAGCGACGCCGGCGGGGCCGAGGGGTCCGTGCCGCTCCCATGGCCGGAGCGCGGAATGCTGCGCTGCGGAAATGATAGCAGGATGCGCGCCCCGCGGGGCATGCGCCGCGCCTCCGCGCTACATCCAGCCTTCCCCGGGGCGCCCGGCCAGCGGCTTGAGCGTCACGTTCCACGACAGCGTGATGCGGGGCCGCCGTCCGCGATAGGGGTTGACGCTGTGGAGGTAGTCGCTCGAGAAGATCAGCATGGTCCCGGGCGTCATCTCCGGGATCATGTGTCGCGTGACCCGCGCCGGCTCGTCCGGGCAGCACGCGTCGATCCGGGGGTCGGCGAAGGAGAGCTTTCCGGCCATCGGCTCGTCGGGATCGTCGTCTCCCGGATCGAGCATGTAGACGATGCTTACGTCCGAGCGCAGATGGCTGTGCGGCATGCAATAGTCGCCGGCGCGGTAGACGCTCGCCCAGCTGTCGTCGGTATACACCGGGCGGCGCGAGAGCGTGCGATGCGCCAGCATCAGCGCCCGCGCGTGGATGAGCGACGCCGCCGGGTTGCCCCACTCCGGGATCTTTCGCACCTTGGTGCCGCAGCCGCCGCGGAACACCGCCCGGTCCCGCGCGCCGGGCTTCTGCAGCACCAGGACCGAGCGCCAGCGCGGATCGCTCTCGGCGGCGAGCACCGCGGCGATCAGCGCCGGGTGGAACGCCTCGAGGTCCGCGAATCGCGTCGAGCCCATGACCCGCGCCGACAGGGGCTCGACGACCTGGTGCTCGGGCCACGCCGGCAGCTCGACGTCGCCGACGCGGATCGCCGGCGGCAGCGCCGCCTGCTCCCCTGCGCCGGAGTCGAGCTGCTGCAGCGTCATACGTTCGCCGCCAGCTGCGGGTTGAGCCGCTCCTCCTTGCTGTGCAGCTTGTTGAGCGCGTTGATGTAGGCCTTGGCGGAGGCGACCAGGATGTCGGTATCCGACCCGAGGCCGTTGACGACGCGGCCCGCGCGCTCGAGGCGGACGGTCACCTCGCCCTGCGCGTCGCTGCCGCGGGTGATCGCATTGACCGAGTACAGAAGCATGCTGGCCTTGGAGCGCACGACCTGCTCGATGGCGCGGAAGGCGGCGTCGATCGGGCCGTCGCCGCGCGTGTGCACGCTGTGCTCGGCCTCGCCTGCGGCGAGCGTCACCTCGGCCTGGGGCACTTCGCCCGTCTCAGACACGACCTTGAGCGAGAGCAGCTTGTAGAACTCGCGCTCCGGCGTGACGGTCTCGTCGGAAACCAGCGCGTGCAGGTCCTCGTCGAACACCTCGCCCTTCTTGTCGGCAAGCTCCTTGAAGCGCGCGAAGGCGTGATTGAGCGCCTCTTCGCTGCCGAGATCGACGCCGAGCTCGGAGAGCCGCGTCTTGAAGGCGTTGCGCCCGGAGAGCTTGCCCAGCACCAGGCGGTTCGCGCCCCAGCCCACGTCTTCGGCGCGCATGATCTCGTAGGTCTCGCGATGCTTGAGCACGCCGTCCTGGTGGATGCCGGACTCGTGCGCGAAGGCGTTGGCGCCCACGATCGCCTTGTTCGGCTGCACCGGAAAGCCGGTGATGCCGGATACGAGCTTCGACGCCGCGACGATCTGGGTGGTATCGATCCGCGTCGTGCAGGGAAACACGTCCTTGCGGGTCCTGACCGCCATGACGATCTCCTCGAGCGACGCGTTGCCCGCGCGCTCGCCGAGGCCGTTCACGGTGCACTCGACCTGGCGCGCGCCCTGCATCACCGCGGAGAGCGAGTTGGCGACCGCCATGCCGAGGTCGTTGTGGCAGTGGACGGACCACACCGCCTTGCCGGCGTTCGGGATGCGCTCGCGCAGGTTCTTGATCAGCGCGCCGAACTGCCACGGCATCGTATAGCCGACCGTGTCGGGGATATTGATCGTCGTCGCGCCGGCCTTGATCGCCGCTTCGATGAGCCGGCACAGGAAGTCGGGCTCGGAGCGTCCAGCATCCTCGGGCGAGAACTCGACGTCGTCGGTGTACTCGGACGCCCATCTGATCGATCTCACCGCCTGATCCAGCACCTGCTCGGGGGTCATCCTGAGCTTCATCTGCATGTGGATCGGCGAGGCCGCGATGAACGTGTGGATGCGGCCCGACTTGGCTCCCTTCAGCGCCTCGCCCGCGCGCCGGATGTCGGTCTCGTTGGTGCGGCCCAGCGCGCAGACCGTGCTGTCCTTGATCGCGGCGGCGATCGCCTTCACGGCGGCGAAGTCCCCGTTGGACGACGCCGGAAAGCCGGCTTCGATCACGTCGACGCGCAGTCGCTCGAGCTGCTTGGCGATGCGCATCTTCTCTTCGTTGGTCATCGAGGCGCCGGGACTCTGCTCGCCGTCGCGCAAGGTCGTGTCGAAAACGATCAGATGGTCAGGCATGGTGGACTCCTGCAATTCGTGCCGCGAACGCTCTTCCTGCCTCAAGCTCTGGCAGGACCGGGTACCGCAAAGGGGGATGTGAGTTATCTGCGCGCGGGGCGCAGCAGCAGCAGACCGCCGAGAAGGGCGGTCGCGAGGCGAAGCGACGGGAAGGCACGGCTGCCACTCATGCGACGACTATAGCGGGATTCGCGGCAGCGCGCAACCGCGGCGCCAGGATCGGCGCGGACGACGCCGCGCCGGTGGCATAATCGACAAAGCGATGCGTGCTGTATCCAAGGTGGCGGGCACCGTGTCGTCCCCGCGCTTTTCGCGATTCCTCATCCAGTCGATGCTGCTTACGGCGGCGATGCTCGTCGCCGGCGGCGTGTCGGTCTTCGTCCTCGGGCAGGACGCCAACTGGGACCTGCAGAACTATCACTTCTACAACGGCTGGGCGTTCGCCCACGGACGGCTGGGCTGGGATCTCGCTCCTGCGCAGCTTCAGAGCTTCCACAATCCGCTGCTCGAGCTGCCGTTCTACTGGATGGTCGAGGCGGACTGGCCGCCACGGCTGATCTCGTTCGCGATGGGGCTTCCCGCTGGCGTGGGCGCCTTCTTCCTGGGCAAGACCCTGCATGTGTTCTTCGCCGACCTTCCCCTCGGGGAGCGATGGTTCTACGCCACGATCGCGTTCGTCGTCGGCGTTACCGGCGCGGCTTCGGTGTCGCAGCTCGGCTCGACGGTCAATGAGTGGCCGGGCGCTGCACTGACCGTGATCGCACTGTGGCTGGTGGTATCGCGCATGGCAGCCGGAACGCTGCGCTGGCCGAGCCTCGCTGCCGCGGGCCTGCTGTGTGGCGTCGCCAGCGGCTTGAAGCTCACGGCGGGGACCTCCGCGGTCGGCCTGTGCGCCGCGCTCCTGCTGCAGCGACCGATCTTCTGGCTGGGGTTCCGGCGCGCGCTCGCTTTTGGGGTTGCGGTGCTCGCTGGCGTTGCCGTCGCGGCCGGTCCCTGGATGTGGACGCTGTATGCGCACTTCGCGAATCCGCTGTTCCCGTATTTAAACGACTTGTTCCGTTCGCCCTGGTGGGACCCGACGCCTCTGCACGTCCGCTACGGACCGCACACTGTGCTGGGCTGGCTCACGTTTCCGCTGCCTCTTTTCGGATACTCGTCGTCGTACGTCACCGAGCTGCGCTTTCGCGACTGGCGGCTGCCGCTGCTCTACGTCTTCGCGATCGTGGCGCTCGTCGCTTGGTCAATCCGGCGAATCACCAGGCGAGATGAAATCGCAGCTGTTCCAGGCCCCCGGCCCGTCTGGCGCCTGCTTGCCGTCTTCTGGTGCACGTCGTTCGCGCTCTGGGCCGCGATCCACTCGATCTATCGCTACGTGCTGCCTCTGGAATTGCTGTCCGGAGCCCTGCTGGCGGGTCTACTGCGCACGTTCGTCCCGACGGGCCCGATACCTGGCATAACGCTCGCAGTTGCCGCGCAGGCCACCTTGCGCTATCCGGAATGGTGGCGTCGTGAATTTTCGCGACATCATTTCGAAGCGAAGATCCTTCCACCGGGCTGGTTGCCCACCACGACTTTGCTGGTCGCAGCGCTGGCTGTCTTCACGGTTCGCTATCCCGACTGGTGGCACATCGACTCCGGCAAGCGCTATTTCATGGTCGACGTGCCGCCGGTGGCGCCGCACGCCGTCGTGCTGCTGACCAGTCCCGCGCCGATGGCCTACGTCCTTCCGTTCTTCCCTCCGGACGGCCGCTTCCTGGGGGCGATGAACAATCTCAACGATCCGCGGCGCAGCAACCTCCTCGAGCGAACCCTCGCGAAGATCGTCCGGGAGCACGACGGTCCGCTCTACTCGCTCGCCTTTCCCGCCGGTGCGGGAGCCGAAGTGCTCACCGCCCACGGGCTGCGCATCGGCGAGCCTCGCCGCGACTGCGCTCTCGTCCGGACCAACATGTCGACGAGCCCGCTGGAGCTCTGCCGTCTGCGGCGCGTCGAGGCCGTCCTGCCGACGGCGCGGTGAGCTAGGTTCGGGCGCCGGCGCTAGCGCGCTGCGCGGCGACGGCGCCACGCGCGCCACGCCGACCAGGCGTAGCCGGAGAGCGCGTAGACGACGAAGCCGGCGAAGAGGACGATCGCCGGTTGCACGCTGACGAGGACGAAGAAGAGCGCGACGAGGAAGACGGCCACGAAGGGGACGCTGCGGCGCAGGTTGATCGTCTTGAAGCTGTAGTAGGGAAAGTTGCTCACCATGGTCAGGCCCGCGAACACGGTGACGGCCCACGCCCACCAGCGCACGCTTTCGGGATCGACTGCGTTGTCGTCCATGATCCAGACGAAGCCCGCGACGAGGGCTGCCGCGGACGGGCTCGGCAATCCCTGGAAGAAGCGCTTGTCCGCGACCTCCAGGTTCGTGTTGAAGCGCGCGAGCCGCAGCGCGGCGCATACGCAATAGACGAACGCCGCCATCCAGCCGAGGTTCGCCATCGACAGCAGCGCCCACTCGTAGACGACCAGCGCCGGCGCGGCACCGAAGCAGACCATGTCGGACAGGCTGTCGTATTCCGCGCCGAACGCGCTCTGCGTCTTGGTGAGGCGCGCGACGCGGCCGTCGAGGCCATCGAGCACCATCGCGACGAAGATCGCGATCGCCGCGTGGTCGAAGCGCCCGTTCATCGCCTGCACGATCGAGTAGAACCCCGCGAACAGCGCGGCGGTCGTGAACAGGTTCGGCAACAGATAGATGCCGCGGCGGCGGATTCGGTTCTTGGCGAGCGCCCGCTGCTGCTGGAAATCTCCCATGAAGGACAGCCTAGCAGCAAAGCCTGCCGACCCGCAAACGCGCCGCGGCGTTGGACGCGCGGTCGCGAAGCGTCAGCGGAGCTCGGCGATGATCGTCGACGTCGCGCGGGCGACATCGCCCGGCGCGACCTTGGGCGTGGCGTCCGGAGGCAAATACACGTCGACGCGCGAGCCGAAGCGGATGAACCCGTAGCGCTCGCCGCGCGCCAGGCGCGCGCCGGTGTCGACGTAGCACAGGATGCGGCGGGCGATCAGCCCGGCGATCTGCACGCAGGTCACGTCCGCGCCGCCGGCCGTGCGCAGCTGCAGCGCGCAGCGCTCGTTGTCGAGCGATGCCTTGTCGATCGCGGCGTTCAAGAAGCTGCCGGGGTGGTACCACTTGTTCTTCACCTCGGCGTCGACCGGGCTGCGGTTCGAGTGCACGTTGAAGACGTTCATGAACACGCTGATCTTGAGCGCGTCGCGGTCGAGATAGGGATCGCGCGCGCGCTCGACGCGCACGACCTTGCCGTCGGCCGGCGCGAGCACGGCGTTCGGCTGCTGCGGGGCGACGCGAGCGGGATCGCGGAAGAACTGGAGGACGAAGAGCGTCGCGAGCCACGCCAGCGCGGCGAGCCACCAGGGCGCAAGCCACGACGCGATCAGCGCGACGACGACCGCCGGCGCGAGGAACGGCCAGCCTTCGCGGGCGATGACGGGATGCGGATAGGCGGGGCTCGGCATCGGAGCTCGGTGGCTGCCCTGAATCGGCGGGAGCGCGGGAGAAACCTATTTCGTCTGTTCGTCTATGCGCCGGCCGAGATCATCCGCGTCGCGCTGCAGCTCCCGCTCGACGCCGCGGGCGCGCTCGATCGGCTGCGTCGGCGCCGGTGCGGCCTCGGTCGCGTCGACGGCGGCGGGAGCGGCGCCGCCCGGCGCGCGCGAGCCCGCCCGCGAGCTGCGTTCGCCGGCACCGAGCAATCCGTAGCTCTTCAGCACGGTTTGCGCGAGCACCGCGACGATCACCAGCGCGATGAGCAGCCCGACGAGGCCCAGCCACCCGCGCTGGCGCAGCGATGACGGGGTCGCGCGCCGGTGAGCCTCGTGCATCTTCAGTTCCGTGACTGATCGACGAGCTTGTTCTTCCGGATCCAGGGCATCATGTCCCGCAGCCGCGCGCCCACCTGCTCGATGGGATGCTCGGCCGTCATGCGGCGGCGCGAGAGCAGCATCGGCGCGCCGGCGCGGTTCTCCAGGATGAAGCTCCTCGCGTATTCGCCGCTCTGGATGCGCGCGAGCGCGGCGCGCATCGCTTCCTTGGTCCTCTCGTCGACGATGAGCGGCCCCGTGACGTACTCGCCGTACTCGGCGTTGTTCGAGATCGAGTAATTCATGGTGCCGATCCCGCCCTCGTACATCAGGTCGACGATGAGCTTGAGCTCGTGCAGGCACTCGAAGTACGCCATCTCCGGCGCGTAGCCCGCCTCGACCAGGACCTCGAAGCCCTTCTTGACGAGTTCGACGCAGCCGCCGCAGAGCACGGTCTGCTCTCCGAACAGATCAGTCTCGGTTTCTTCCTTGAAGCTGGTCTCGATCACCCCCGCCCGCGCGCCGCCGATCGCCGCCGCGTAGGAGAGCGCGAGGTCGCGCGCCTTGCGGCTCACATCCTGGTGGACCGCGATCAGCATCGGCGTGCCGCCGCCCTGGGTGTAGGTCGAGCGCACGGTGTGTCCGGGCGCCTTGGGCGCGATCATCACCACGTCGAGATCGGCGCGCGGCGCGACCTGGCCGTAGTGGATGTTGAAGCCGTGCGCGAAGGCGAGCGTCGCGCCCTTCTTGATGTTGGGCTCGACCTCCGAGCGGTACGCCGCCGCGATGTGCTCGTCGGGCATGAGCATCATCACGAGATCGGCGCCCTTCACGGCATCGGCCACCGCCGCGACCTTGAGCCCCGCCTTCTTCGCCTTGTCCCACGAGGCGCCGCCCGGACGCAGGCCCACGGTCACCTTCACGCCGGAATCGTGGAGATTCTGCGCATGGGCGTGTCCCTGCGAGCCGTAGCCGACGATGGTCACCTTCTTGCCCTTGATGAGCGACAGGTCGGCGTCCTTTTCGTAATAGACCTTCATCATTGCCATCCCCTCTCAGACTCTCAGAATACGCTCGCCGCGGCCGATGCCCGACGCGCCGGTGCGCACCGTCTCCAGGATCACCCCGGGCTCGAGCGCCTGGATGAAAGCGTCGAGCTTCTCGCCCGGCCCCGTGAGCTCGATCGTGTAGCTCTTGTCGGTCACGTCGAGAATGCGTCCCCTGAAGATGTCGGCGAGCCGCTTCATCTCGTCCCGGTCCTTGCCCGCGGCGCGCACCTTGACGAGCATGAGCTCGCGCTCGATGTGGTTGCCGTCGGTCAGATCGACCACCTTGACGACCTCGACGAGCTTGTTGAGCTGCTTGGTGATCTGCTCGATCACGTCGTCGGAGCCCACCGTGACGATGGTCATGCGCGACATCGTCGCGTCCTCGGTCGGCGCCACGGTCAGCGACTCGATATTGTAGCCCCGCGCCGAGAACAAACCCGAGATGCGCGACAGGGCCCCGGCCTCGTTCTCCACCAGAATCGACAGGATGTGCCTCATGGCTGCACCGCCTCCTCGTGCGGGTATCGCATCAGGCAAGGTGCCGTGTCGGCCGCCCGGCATTCGCGCGCCGCGCTCATAGCTCCTCGGCGAGGATCATCTCGGTCAGGCCCTTCCCGCCCGGCACCATCGGGAAGACGTTCTCGGCCTGATCGGTGATGAAGTCGAGGAACACGAGCCGCTCCTTCTGCTTGAACGCCTCGCGCAGCGCCCCTTCCACGTCCCCGGGCTTCTCGATCTTGAGGCCCACGTGCCCGTAGGCCTCCGCGAGCTTCGTGAAATCCGGCAGCGCGTCCATGTACGACTCCGCGTAGCGGTTGCCGTAGAAGAATTCCTGCCACTGCCGGACCATGCCCATGTACTTGTTGTTGAGGTTCACGATCTTGACGGGCAAGTGGTACTGCTTGCAGGTCGAGAGCTCCTGGATGCACATCTGGATCGACGCCTCGCCGGTGACGCAGGCGACCGTGGCTCCGGGATTGGCGAGGACGGCCCCCATGGCGGCAGGAAGCCCGAACCCCATCGTGCCCAGGCCACCCGAGTTGATCCAGCGCCGCGGCTTGTCGAACTTGTAGTACTGCGCGACCCACATCTGGTGCTGGCCGACGTCGGAGGTCACGATCGCGTCGCCGCCCGTGATGTCGTAGAGCTTCTCGACGACGTACTGCGGCTTGATGAGCGCGCTATTGCGGTCGTACTTGAGGCAATCCTTGCGCTGCCACTCCTTGATCTCCGCCCACCAGGCTTTCAGCGCCTGCGGATCGGGGCGCTGGGGCGAGGACTCGACGAGCCTCAGCATCTCGTCGAGCACCTCCGCGACGTAGCCGACGATCGGCACGTCGACCCGCACGCGCTTGGAGATCGACGACGGATCGATGTCGATATGGATGATCTTGCGGTCGGCGCGGAAGAAGTGCGCCGGGTTGCCGATGACCCGGTCGTCGAAGCGCGAGCCGATCGCGATCAGGACGTCGCAGTTCTGCATCGCCATGTTCGACTCGTACGTCCCGTGCATGCCCGGAAGACCGGTGAACTGCGGATCGCTCCCGGGAAACCCGCCCAGGCCCATGAGGGTGGTCGTGCAGGGAAAGCCGAGCAGGCGGACGAATCGGGTGAGCTGCGCCGACGCGTTGTTGAGTATCACGCCGCCACCGGCGTAGATCATCGGCCGCTTTGCCTCGAGCAAGAGCTGGACCGCCTTCTTGATCTGCCCCGCGTGGCCGCGGGTGACCGGGTTGTACGAGCGCAGCGAGATGGTCTTCGGATAGTGGTACTCGGCCTTCGCCTGCGTCACGTCCTTGGGAATGTCGACCAGGACCGGCCCGGGGCGCCCCGTCTGGGCGAGGTAGAACGCCTTCTTCATCGTCACCGCGAGCTGGGCGACGTCCTTCACCAGGAAATTGTGCTTCACGCAGGGCCGCGTGATGCCGACCGTGTCGCATTCCTGGAACGCGTCCTCCCCGATGGCGTGGGTGGGGACCTGGCCGGTGATGACGACCATCGGGATCGAGTCCATGTACGCGGTCGCGATGCCCGTCACGGCGTTGGTCACGCCGGGCCCCGAGGTCACCAGGCAGACCCCCACCTTGCGCGACGAGCGCGAGTAGCCGTCGGCGGCGTGCGCCGCGCCCTGCTCGTGGCGTACGAGCACGTGCTTGACCTGCTCCTGCTTGAAGAGCTCGTCGTAGATGTTGAGCACCGCCCCGCCCGGGTAGCCGAAGACGTACTCGACGCCCTCTTCCTGGAGGCAGCGGATGACGATTTCTGCGCCGGTGAGCTGCATGGTTCTTCGCCTCAAGCGTTGGATGAACACGTGTGCCCGGCTCGCGTCACCGCGACCGGGGTCTGCAAAACGCGCCGCGCCTGGGTCAGGCGCCTGAAGCTCAAAGGCTTTTCGGGTTTAAAGCCGGTCCGCGCCCCATCGGGTGCTCCTACGCGCTTGTGGCGCGTCCGGAGGGGACGCCAACGACCGTATTTGCAGTCCTGCCGTCGACCTCACGCTGCCGTCGACCGGATAACAGTAGCGGCCGGACGGTGTTTGGTCAAGCGCCCGGGGCCGGCGCACCGGGATGGCACTCTCCGGCATGCCCTCGGCCGGCACTCTTATAATCCGCCGATCCGATCCGACCTCCGAATCGACCCTGGCTTCCCAATCCGAACTGTCGGCGTTTCTCGCGGAGGTGGAGCGCCGTGCGTTCAAGCAGGCGCTCTTCGCCGTCCGCGACGAGGACGCCGCCCTCGATATCGTCCAGGACGCGATGCTGAAGCTCGCCGAGAAGTACGCCGACAGGCCGCCCGGCGAGCTGCCCATGCTCTTCCAGCGAATCCTGCAAAACACCATCCACGACCATTTCCGGCGCCAGAAGGTGCGCTCGACCTGGACGACGCTGCTGTCCGCACTGGGGCAGAAGGACGACGACGAGGACTTCGATCCCCTTGAAACCCTGCCGGGGAAATCCGACTCGAACTGGGCCATAGACCCCGCAGGGGCGCATCAGCAGGCGCAGGTCATCGCCTTGATCGAGCAGGCGCTGGCGCGGCTTCCGGCGCGTCAACGTCAGGCATTTCTCTTGCGTTACTGGGAGGAACTCGACGTGGCGGAGACCGCCGCGGCCATGGGTTGCTCCGAAGGAAGTGTGAAGACTCACTGTTCGCGGGCCGTCCATGCGCTGGCCGAGATGCTCAAGGCCAAGGGAATCAGTTTATGAACGAGCTAGAAACCGCAAGGAAAATAATGGGTTACCTGGACCGTGGGGCTGCCGATCTAAAGCCCGGCACGGCCTACAAGCTGCAGCTCGCCCGCCAGGCCGCGCTCGCGAGAGCGCGCGAGCCGCAGACGGCCAGCGAGCTCGTTCTGGCCGGCGCCGGCCGGACGATGCTGCCGCGCCGCGTCTATGCGGACCTGCGGATCTGGCTCGCCGTCCTCGTGCTCATCTGCGGGCTCGCCTCGTACCAATACTGGCAGAGCGTCCAGCAGCAGCGCGATATCGAGGAGACCGATGCGGCCATCCTGTCCTCCGAGCTGCCTATCGAAGCCTATCTGGACCGGGGATTCCAGGCTTGGCTGAAGCGTTCCGAGCCCTGATCGCGGCCGGCGCGTTGGCGATCGCGGTGGCGGCGCCGCCCGCGGCTGCGCTCGGCTCCCGGGGTCCGACCTGGGCGGAGCTCTCCCCGGCCGACAAACAGATCCTGGCGCCGTTGTCCTCGGAGTGGGATTCGTTCGACGCGCCACGCAAGCAGAAGTGGCTCGGGATCGCCAAGCGCTATCCGACGCTCAAGCCCGCAGAGCAGCAGCGCGTGCAGGAGCAGATGAGCGCCTGGGTCCACCTGACGCCCGACCAGCGTAACCAGGTGCGGGAACAATACAAGAAGATGAGGCAGCTGCCTCCGGACAAGCGCCAGCAGGTCCAGAAGCAGTGGCAGGAGTATCAGCAGCTCCCGCCCGAGAAGCGGCGCGAGCTCGCGGCCCGGCCCGCGCCTTCTGCGACGTCTCCGGCCGCGAGCAAGCCGTAGCCGCCGCGGCATCAGGCGATCAGCAACTCCCCGGCGCGGGCTTCGGGCGTCGGCTGGGCGCGACAGCCTACGAGGCCCTGCTCCTCGCGGCGCTCGTGATCGCCGTGAGCTTCGCTCTGCTTCCTCTGGTGACTCCAGCCGTGGCGCCTCCGGCAGCGACCCCGCGGCCGGCAGGATCGCTGTACGTCATCTCAGCCGGGGCACGCCGCGTCTCGGCGGCCGCCACGCTCGGGCTATGCGCCGCGTACTGCGCTTGGTTCTGGAGCGGCGGACGGCGCACGCTCGCAATGAAGACGTGGAGGCTCAAGCTCTGCACCACGAATGGGGCCGATGTCGGTGTCGGCAGGTCCCTGGGGCGCTGGCTCGCCTGCCTGACGGGACCGGCCCTGGCGATCGGGGGCTGGGTAGCACTGCAACCCTGGGGCGCCGAGCGGTGGGCGCTCGTGCTGCTCGCGTTCAACTACCTGTGGCCGGCCGTCGATCCCGATCGCCGCTTCCTCCAGGATCGCATCGCCGGGACCCTGCTGGTCCGCGATGGCCGGCTCCGTTCTGCGGGCGTCGACCCGGCGGGTTCAACCCGCTAGAACGCCGGTTTCGGCGTCGCCGCCTGGTAGCGGCTCACCGAAGCGAGGATCTCGGCCTTGGCCTCGGTCGCCCCGAGCCAGCTCGAGACGCGCACCCACTTGCCCGGCTCGAGGTCCTTGTAGTGCTCGAAGAAGTGCGCGATCTGCCGGGTCGCGATCTCCGGAAGGTCCCGCGGAGACTCGAGCGCGCGGTACAGGCTCGAGAGCTTGTCGATCGGCACGGCGAGGACCTTCGCGTCGCGGCCGCTCTCATCGTCCATCTGCAGCATGCCGATCGGCCGGCAGCGCACGACCACGCCGGTGATGAGCGGCACCGGCGATATCACCAGCACGTCGCAGGGATCGCCGTCCTCCGAGAGGGTCCTCGGAATGTAGCCGTAGTTGCACGGATAGCGCATCGCCGTGGCCATGAACCGGTCGACGAAGACGGCGCCCGTCTCCTTGTCGACCTCGTACTTGATCGGATCGCCGTGCATCGGAATCTCGATGATGACGTTGCAATCGTGCGGAACATCTCGGCCGGCCGAGACTCGATCGAGGTTCATGACGACACGCTCCGGGAGATTCCCCGGATTATAGCCGCCGCGGCGGGCGCGCCTGCCGTATCATCGGGCTTTCCTCCACGGCGCGAGGCGATGCTCTACACGCTCGAATCCCGGCGCGTCCAGCTTCGCGGACGCCATCACTTCGTCGCCGCCAACGCCACCGTGATCGGCAGCGTGGTGCTCGAGGACGAGAGCTCCGTCTGGTTCAACACGGTGATTCGCGGCGACAGCGACACCATCACGATCGGCGCCCGCAGCAACGTGCAGGACGCCTCGGTGCTTCATACCGACGCCGGCATCCCGTTGACGCTGGGCGCGGAGGTGAGCGTCGGCCATCAGGCGATGCTGCACGGTTGCACGATCGGCGACGGATCGCTCGTCGGCATCAAGGCGCTGATCCTCAATCACGCCGTGATCGGCCGCGAGTGCCTGATCGGCGCCAACGCCCTCGTGACCGAGCACGAGGTCATTCCCGACCGCTCGCTGGTCCTGGGCTCGCCCGGGAAGGTGGTGCGGACGCTCTCGGACGACGAGGCCGCAGGCCTGCGGGCGATTGCCGCTCATTACGTGGCCAATGCCCGCCGCTACCTGTCCCAGCTAGCCGCCGACGCCGGCGCCGCCGCACGGGTTGAATCCGCGGACGGACGCACCGGCATCTAAAGCCGAGAACACTGCCCCGGAACCGCCCGCGCATGAAAGCCTTCCTGATCGCCTTCGCGGCGATCGTCGCCGCCACCCTGATCGCCATCGCCGCCGTCTCGTACGGCCGGGCCGCGCAGGGAAGCCGACCCGTGCACGAGGCGCGTGCGCTCGCCGGCTTCCATGCCATCGACGTCGCCGGCCACGCCACGCTGACCCTGGTCCAGGGCGCCACCGAGGGCGTGAGCATCGACGCACCGGCGTCGACGCGGGTCCGGACCGACGTGCAGGACGGCAAGCTCGAAATCGAGATCGACGATCGCCGCCATGCGTGGCAGTGGCTCCCGGGGCCCGCCTCGGGCCGCGCGGCGCACATCACCGTCAACCTGCGGGAGCTCAGTCGGATCGAGACTGCAGGGGCGGTCAGCATCGACGCCGACGCGCTCAAAGGCGACGCGCTGAGCGTCGATCTCTCCGGAGCGTGCACGATGCAGGTCGGCGACCTGCAGGTGACGACGCTCAAGCTCGACGGCTCGGGCGCCACCAAGGTCGACCTGGCCGGCAAAGTCGTGCGCCAGAGCGTCGACCTGTCGGGCGCGGGTGTTTACGAGGCCGGCAAGCTCGCCAGCGAGCAGGCCGTCGTCGAAGTGAGCGGGGCGGGAAAGGCGACCGTCAATGCCCGTGACTCGCTTGCGGTCGACATCTCGGGTGCCGGCAAGGTGGATTACTACGGCGACCCCAAGCTCAAGCAGACGATCAGCGGAATCGGCAAGGTCACTCGGCGCGAAGCACCCTAACGCCGCGTCGACGAAGCGAGTAGCCGCGTTGCCTCGTCGAGCGTGACGCGGTCGATTTCGACCGGATCGGGGCGAAGTCAGCGTGCGCACGATCAATGCAGCGTGGGCTCGAAGCCTTCGGCCAGGGGCTTGAACAGCAGCAGCATTCCTGTGCGCGGATCGCGATCGGGATGCACTCCGGGATAGATGCGGACGTCCGCGACGCGGCAGTCGCGGAGCAAATCGAACAGGCCGCCGCCGACGTCTTCGACCCGATCCGTCGGGAACAGCGGGCAACGGAAGCCTTCCGCCTGGCGCGGATCGAGCGGACTCGAAAGGGAGAGGCGCAGCTCGCCACCGCCAGGCGCCGCCGCACAATGGTGCGCGCTGATGACGCCGATCGGCTCGCCGACGCTGCTGCGCAATCGGCGTATGGCGTTGCTGGCGAACAGGTGCGCGCCCACGTCGCGCTGCGCGGCGCGACCCTGCAGCAGCGCGGCGGGAGGAGACTGCGGAGTGCGCGGCAAGGCGAGCACCGAGACCTCGGAACTCGCGAGCTGCCGGGCGAGCTCGCGCGCGAGCGGCATCCCCCACGCGCCGACGCCGCCGTCGCCGAGCAGCTCCGCACCCGGCGCAGCGAGCGCCGTGCCCATCAGGAACCGCAGGTGCACGGTCTGCTGACCGGGCTGGAGCGCGATCGGCGTAGGGGCTAGATTCTGCCCGCTCGCTCCGTCATCCGCGAGACGCTGCCGGGCCATCAGCTCGCCGAGCCTGGACACGTCGAGCGCGTCGCTCGCGACCAGCGCGGCGGAGAGGGCGAACGACTCGTTGCCGTGAAGCGCGCCGTGCTCGCGCAGGATCGCGGCAAGCCTGCCCGTATCGTGCAGCACCGCCGGAAGGATCTGTTCGCCTTCCGCTGCGGCGGCCCCCGGTTCCCTGCCGACGACCACGATCACGGGCAGCGCGAACAGCGTCGCCGCGACTGCGCTCTCTTCGCGCCAGGAGGGTGCCCAGGCGGCGATGAGCGCCCGCCACAGCGCCTTGGCGATCGCCGGAGACGGCGCTGCGGCGATCGCCTCCGCGAGCAGAAGCGCGCTTCCGGATCGCATGCAATCGAGGACCAGGCGCGTGAGAGCGCGGTGAACCTCGTCGGCGCGCGCGATCGCGGTCGCCGCGAGCCCGGCCTCGGCGAGCGACACGAGCGGCGCATGCGCCGGATCGACCTGCGCCGGGAAGACGCGCGGATCGTCGATGTCGATCGGCATGACGGGCATTGTCGCACGGCGGCCGTGGGCACCGTCGCGTCGCGTCCCGCGGCCGGACTTTGCTATGCTAGACGCCCAGCGTGGCACCCGCCATGCGAAGCGTCGCCGACTCGGCGTTCGAATCGAGAGCGCTCCGTCCGAGCGCGAGTCGAGCGAAAGGAGCGCGAGCTATGGCCAGCCGCAGCGAGCTCGACGCCGGCGCAGCGTGCCGCGGTCCGATCGTCGCGCGCGCGCGTCCACCGACAGCCCTGCCGCTGGTCTTCGGCCTGGATCAGGACGCGCTGTCTTCCCTCGCCCAGGCCTTCACCGCCATCTTCACGATCCTGCTGTCGATCGTGCTGCTCGCCGCGCTCGGTGTGGCGCTCTACGCCATCGTGCGCGAGCTTCGCCGCAACATCCTCTTCCTCGACCCGATCGAAGTTCCGCGCGCGCTCGACTCGAGAGGCTACTCCGCGGGCGTAGTCGCCGAGCGAATGCTCGACGCGCTGGCCGCGATGCGGCGCGGGACACCCGCGCTCACGGAGCTGCGCGGGGCGACGGCCGACGTCACCGCGGTCGACCTCCACGTGCCGAACCGCATGTCGCTGCAGAGCGTCGCTCGCGCCATCCATCGCCTGCTGCGCATTCCGCAGACGCACGTCGGCGGCGAGATCACGCGCGAGGCCGGATGCTACGAGCTCACGCTGCGCCGGCGCGAAACCTCGGGCGCATCCATCCTCGGCGTTCACCGCGCCCCGGACATCGGCGCCGTTGTCGCCATGGGCGCCGAAGACATCCTCGGGATGATCGATCCATGGGGCCTCGCGCATCGCTACTTCGCCCAGGAGAGCCGCGAGGAGCAGCCCGCATTCACGCGGACCATGGCGACGCTCGAGCACATGCTGCAGCATTCCGGGCCAGCCGAGCGACCCTGGGCGCTCAACATGCAGGGGATCTGCCTGATGCAGCAGCGGCGACTCGAGGAAGCGATCGATTGCTTCGGCGCGGCGGCCGCCGCCGGGCCGAAGCTGCCGTTCATCCACCAGAACTGGGCCGACGCGCTCGACCTTCTCGGCCGCTTCGACGACGCGCGCGCCCATCGCCTCCTCGCTCTCGAGATTCCCTGCCGCGACGCGGAGCTGATCGCCGGCAACGCGATCAGCGCCTCTCTGCTCCATCGGCACGATCAGGCGCTCGCATGGGCGCGCCGCGCACTCGCGCTCGCGCCCGAAAACTCGCGCGCCTGGAGTGCGTGGAGCTACGCCCTGTTCGGACGCCATCGACTCGAGCAGGCCGCGACGGCGTGCGAGCGCGCGCTGGCACTCGGTCCGCGCGACGTCCCGGGCTCGCCGCCGGCAGCGATGGTGTACGCGGCGCTCGCGAGGCCGGAGAAGGCGCTCGCCGCCGCGCTCGACGCGATCGAGCGCTCCGGCGAGACCGGCGAGACGCTGAAGGGCATGGGCTTCGCGCGGCTCGCCGCGGGCGACGCGCGAGGCGCAGTCGGCAACTTCGAGGCCGCGCTCGCGCTCGCGCCGGGCGCGGGCGACGCCGCATACGGCCGCGGCGATGCGCTGCTCGCGCTGGGCGAACCGGAGCTTGCGCTCGCCAACTACGAGCGCGCGGTGGCGATCGACCCGTTCTATCCGCAGGCGCACTCCGGCTGGGCGGGCGCGCTGCGCGCGCTGGGGAGGAGCGACGAGTCGCCGGCACGCTTCGCGGTGGCCGTTCGCGTCGACGCCGCGTATGCCCCGGCGTACCGCGGCTGGGCCGAGACGCTCTCCGCGCTCGGTCGCGACGACGAAGCGCAGCCCCTGCTCGCGCAGGCGGTCGCGATCGAGCGGCGGAATCGGGCAACCCTGCCGCTGCGCAGGATCGCGGCTCACGCGCGCAGAGTGCGCTAAAATGCAAGGCTTTGCGCAACGAGGACTACCGCGCCATGCGCGTGTCCCGCTTTTTCATCTCGACGCTCAAGGAAGCCCCCGCCGAAGCGGAGCTCGCCAGTCATCGGCTCATGCTGCGCTCAGGCATGATCAGGCGTCTCGCCGCCGGCATCTACACCTGGTTGCCGCTCGGCCTGCGCGTGCTCCGCAAGGTCGAGGCGGTCGTGCGCGAAGAGATGAACCGTGCTGGCGCGATCGAGCTGCTCATGCCGGTTGTGCAACCCGGCGAGCTGTGGCAGGAATCGGGCCGCTGGGACAAATACGGCCCAGATCTCCTGCGCATCAAGGACCGGCACGAGCGCGATTTCGTCATCCAACCCACGTCGGAGGAAGTCGTCACCGACATCGCCCGCCGGGAGCTCAGGAGCTACAAGCAGCTCCCGATCAACTTCTACCACATCCAGACCAAGTTCCGCGACGAGATCCGGCCGCGCTTCGGCGTCATGCGCTCCCGCGAGTTCGTCATGAAGGATGCGTATTCGTTCGACATCGACAAGCCAGGGATGCTCCGGTCCTACCAGGCGATGTACGACGCGTACGGGCGCATCTTCGCCCGCCTCGGGTTGAAATTTCGCGCCGTCGCCGCGGACACCGGCCAGATCGGGGGCTCGGCCTCGCACGAATTCCAGGTGCTCGCGCCCTCGGGCGAGGACGCGATCGCCTGGTGCCCGACATCGGACTACGCGGCCAACGTCGAGCTGGCCGAAGCGCTGCCGCCGCACGCGCATCGCGCGGCGCCCGCCGAACCGATGCAGAAGATTCCGACGCCCGGGCTCGCCACCTGCGAGCAGGTCGCCGGGCTCCTGCACCTGCCGCTCGGGCGCACCGTGAAGTGCATCATGCTAAGCGCCGGCGGCAGGGTGCACATGCTGCTCATACGCGGCGATCACACGCTGAACGAGATCAAGGCGGGCAAGCTGGCGGCGCTTGCGGGTTTCCGCTGGGCGAGCGACGCGGAGATCGTCGCCGCGATGGGCTCGCCGCCCGGCTACCTCGGACCCGTGGGCATGCCCGCCGACATGCCGCTCATCGTGGACCGGACGGTCGCTCCGATGAGCGATTTCATCTGCGGCGCAAACGAGGCCGACTACCACCTGCGCGGCGCCAATTTCGGGCGCGATTGCCGCGAGCCGGATCTGGTCGCCGACCTGCGCAATGTGGTCGCGGGCGACCCGTCGCCCGACGGCAAGGGCGTGCTGGAGATCGTCCGCGGCATCGAGGTGGGTCACGTCTTCGCGCTGGGCACGCTGTATTCCAAGGCGCTGGGCGCAACTTTCCTGGACGCCGACGGTCAAGAGCGGGTCATGGAGATGGGTTGCTACGGGATCGGCGTGACGCGGGTCGTGGCCGCGGCCATCGAGCAGAACAACGATGCCCGGGGCATCGTGTGGCCCGAGCCGCTGGCTCCGTTCGCGGTCGCAGTGGCGCCCGTCGGCTACGATCGTAGTCCGGCGGTGCGCGAAGCGGCCGATCGGCTGCACGACGAACTGGAAAGCGCGGGAATCGAAGTGCTCCTCGACGATCGCGGCGAGCGGCCTGGCGTGATGTTTGCTGACCTCGAGCTGATCGGAATCCCGCACCGCATCACGATCGGCGAGCGAAGCCTGAAGGAGGGCAATGTCGAATACCAGGGCCGTCGGGACGGGGCGACGCACATGATCCCGCTGGGCGAGAGCGCCGCGCGGTTGCGGGGCCTGCTCGCGCGAGCCGGGCCATGAATGCGCGGCGAAAGCGGCGCGTATTCGCCGCCGAGGCGCGGATCGCCATCGCGCGCGTCGCGCTCGCTGCGATGGTCGCGGGCCTCCCGGCCGTCTCGCAGGCGGGGGCGCAGATCGAAGAAGCGCTTGCCGCCGGGGTGCAGAATTCGCTCCACCGCTCGGTGAGCGACTATCCTGCGCCGCGGCTCGTCTTCGCGACCGACGCCGAGGGCTGGTCGTGGCTGGCGGACATGTCCTCCCGTCTCGCCGCGAAGATCCCCGACTGGCCCACGCGCCGCGACTTCCTCGTGACCGTGCAGTACGAAGCTTCGCGCGCGGGACTCGATCCCCAGCTCGTGCTCGCGCTGATCCAGCACGAGAGCAATTTCCGCAAGTACGCCGTCTCGAGCGCGAGCGCGCGCGGCTACATGCAGGTGATGCCGTTCTGGGTCCGGTTGATCGGAAATCCGGAGCACGATCTGTTCAACCTGCGCACCAACCTGCGCTACGGCTGCACGATCCTGCGCTTCTATCTCGACCGGGAGAACGGCGATCTCTATCGGGCGCTCGGGCGCTACAACGGCAGCCTGGGCCAGCCGGAGTATCCCAACGCCGTCCTCGGCAACCTGCGGCGAAACTGGAGCTGGAGCTCCGCGGCGGCGAACGGCGGCACGATGGAAGCCGCGCGCCTCGACGCGCACAGCGACCGCCGGCGGTGACGCCGCGCGGCACGCCGTACCGCGGCCGCTTCGCGCCCTCGCCGACCGGCCCCCTGCACTTCGGCTCGCTCATCGCGGCGCTCGCGAGCTATTGCGACGCCCGCGCTTCCGGAGGCAGCTGGCTCGTGCGCATCGAGGACGTCGACGAGCCCCGCAGCCGCAAGGACGCCGCGACGGCGATCCTGGCCATGCTGGAGACCTACGGATTCGAATGGGACGGCGAGGTCGTGCTGCAGAGCGCGCGCACCGATCTCTACGAAGCCGCGCTCGAGCGGCTCGCTGCGGATGGAAGGGTGTATCCCTGCGCCTGCACCCGCAAGGAGCTCGAGAGCTCCGCTATCGGCGCCGGCGGCGAGCGCGTCTATCCCGGCACCTGCCGTGCCGGCGTCGCCCCGGGGAGCGACGCGCGCGCCCGGCGCATGCGGGTGACCGACGAGCCCGTCGGCTTTCGCGACCGCCTGCAGAGTTGGCAGGAGCAGCGTCTCGAGATCGACATAGGCGACTTCATCGTCAAGCGTGCCGACGGAATGTTCGCGTATCAGCTCGCGGTCGTGGTCGACGACGCCGATCAGGCGATCACGCATGTGGTCCGTGGCGCCGATCTGCTCGCCTCCACACCGCGACAGATCTGGCTGCAGCGCGCCCTGGGCTTGAGCACTCCGAGCTATCTGCATCACCCGGTGGCGATCCTTCCGAGCGGAGAAAAGCTCTCCAAGCAGACCGGCGCACCGCCCTTGCCCGCCGCGCCGCTCGCTTCGCTGCTTCGCGCGTGGCGATTCCTCGCGCAGCTCGAGCCGCCCGAGGCGCCGATCTCTGTCGCCGAATTCTGGCTGTGGGCGAAACGTCACTGGGAGCCGGCGAAGCTGCCGCCGGTGGCGATGCTGCCCGGCGCACCGGCCGCGGTATAATTCTAGGTCCCGCTGCGTTCCCGGCGCGATGTTCGGCGCTCGCCGCGCCGCCGCCGGCTTCGTCCTCCCTCGCCATGACCACTCTCGTCGCTGTCCGCAAGAACAACGAAATCTGCATCGCCGCCGACTCGCTGACGACCTTCGGCGACACGCGGCTTTCCGCGCAGTTCGATCGCATGTACGACAAGATCGTGAAGTACCGCGACACCTACGTCGGCCTTTGCGGCAGCGCTGCGCACCAGCTCGTGTTCGAAAGCCTTCTCGCACAGCACAAGGACCTCGACTTCCGCAGCAAGCCGGCGATCTTCGAGACCTTCCGCAAGCTCCATCCGATCCTCAAGGACCAGCACTTCCTCAATCCGAAGGAGGAAGAGGACGACCCTTACGAGTCGACGCAGATCACGGCGCTCATCGCCAACGCGAAGGGCATTTTCGGGGTGTATTCGATGCGCGAGGTGTTCGAGTACACGCAGTTCTGGGCCATCGGCTCGGGGCGCGAGTTCGCGCTCGGCGCGATGCACGCGCTCTACGGGCGATTGCGCAGCGCCACCGCGGTCGCGAAGGCCGGGATCGAAGCGGGCGCGACGTTCGACAAGAACTCCGGGCTGCCGATGACGATGTACAGCTTTTCGATCGACGGCGCGTAGGAATGGAGCCGCGGTTCGAGGACGAGCTGACGCGCTTCGTATTCGAGCGCGCCGCCGTGCGAGGCGCGGTGGTGAGTCTGGACGCGACCTATCGCGACATCCTCGCCTGCCACCCCTATCCGCCCGGGCTGCAGCGGCTGATCGGAGAGACGCTGGCTGCCGTGTGCCTGCTCGCCAATTCGCTCAAGTTCAAGGGGAGCCTGATCCTGCAGCTCCACGGCGGGGGGAAGCTCCGGCTTCTGGTCGTCGAGTGCAGCGCCGCGCTCGAGCTTCGAGCGACGGCTCAGTGGGAAGGTGAAATCGACGTTGGCGCGCGGTTGTCCGACCTCGCCGGCGGCGAGGAAGCGAGCCGCATGGTGCTCACCCTCGACCCCAAGGACGGCGGCGCGCTCTACCAGGGCGTCGTGGCCCTCGAAGGCGCATCCGTGGCGGCGCTGTTCGAGCACTATCTCGCGAAGTCCGAGCAGATCGAGAGCCGCCTGTGGCTGAGAGCCGGGAGCGGCTGCGCCCGAGGCGTGCTCTTGCAGCGCATGCCGTCCTCGACCGACGCCGACGCGGCGACGTGGCGCCGCGCCGCCGGCGCGGTGGCCGAAGCCTCGGCCGCTTCCGATGCCGGGGACGCCCACGCCGTGCTCCGCGCCCTGTTTCCGAGCGACGACCTGCGGGCGTTTCGGCCGCGCCGGCCGCGCTTCGGCTGCTCCTGCACGCGGGAGCGCGTTGCCGCGGCGCTGCGCCTTCTCGGGAGCGACGAGGTCGAGAGCATTCTCGCGGAGCGGGGCTGGGTGGGCGTGGATTGCGAGTTCTGCAACCGGCGCTACGAATTCGACGCCGCCGAAGCGCGCAGCCTGTTCGCCGCACCGTCGGCGGCGATAGTCCACTGATGAGCCTGTACACACCGCGCGCTTTTGCCGCCAAGGACGCGGCGGTCGCCGCGAAGCTCCTGCGCGAGCATCCCTTCGCGACCCTGATCACGCCCGGCGATCCGGAGGCTTCGATCAGCCATCTGCCGCTCGAGTACCGGGTGGAGGACGGCAGCCAAGGCTCGCTGCTCGGACACATGGCGCGGGCCAATCCGCACTGGGAACGGTTCGGGCGGGCCCCTTCGATCGCGATCTTCCACGGCCCGCACGCGTACGTCTCGCCCTCCTGGTACGCCGAGCCGGCCACGGCCGTGCCGACCTGGAACTACGCGATCGCGCACGTGCACGGCCGCGTCGAGCTCTTGCCCGACACCGCGGCGACGCCGCGGCTGCTGGAAGAGATGATCGAGCGCTACGAAGGTGGGCGCGCCGCGCCGTGGCGGCTGCAGCTCGAAGGACGCCCGCTGGCGGCGATGCTGGACGCGATCGTCGGGTTCCGCCTCGCGATCGAACGCATGGACGTGAAGATCAAGCTATCGCAGAATCGAAGCCTCGCCGACCGCGAGCGCGTGATCGCAGCGCTGCGCGGCGAGGGCTATGCCGACGCGCTCTCCACCGCGGACTGGATGGATCGCTACTCGCGCGAGGGCTGAAGTCCAGCCGCCCGCGCGGTCAGAACAGGCGGGCGACGAGAAGCTCGCAGCCGCGCCACACGAGGTACGTCACCAGCACCAGCCCCGCCAACGGCAAGCCGTATGGGAGCCGACGGACGAAGGCGTCACGCACGCTGGACCGCTCCGGTTCCGTTCGCCGCAAGCACGCCCAGCTCGCGCATCGTTCCCATCACCGAGCTGAAATCGGCCGCCGTGCGCACGTTGGCGATCGGCTTGGCGAGGAGGTTCACCGCGCGTCCGCTCACGATCAGCGGCAGCTCCTCCGGCAGCTCGCTGCGCAGCCAGCGAATCTCCTGGCCCGCGATCTTGCCGGAAATGCCCCGGTCGAACAGCAGGATGGCAACGCTCACCTTGTAGGCCCGGGCCGCACCGCCGATCTCCTGCGCGGGCACACCGGCGCCCAGCGTGAGGCAATTGACGCCTTCGGTGAAGAGCAGCAGCTCGAGGATCGCCAGCCCGAGCTGGTTGGGATCGTTGGGAGGCGTGGCGAGAAGTATCTGCCTCGCGTCCCGCGTCGGGCGCACCAGGCGCGTGACGTCGCGCAGCAGGCGCTGCGCGAGGTCCGCGAAGCGCAGCTCCTGGAAGTTCTGCATCTCGCCGCGCACGACGCGCTCGTGCACCGCCTCGTTGAGCGGGATGAGCGTCTTCTCCAGGAATCGCCTCAAACCCTGGCCGACGAGAAGCTTCGAAAGATGGTTCTGCAGCTCTCCGACGCGGTGCTCCGCGAGAAGCTTCACCGCCGTCTCGATCTCCGTCGGCAGCGGCTCGGGGTCTTCGACCGCGATGCCCAGCATCGACTGCAGCGCCGAGTCGGCCAGCGGGACGACGGCCCCGGCGCGCCAGCCCTCGGACAGGAGCTGCTTGATCAGCTTGAGCCGCGCGACCTGGTCCGGGGGATAGACGCGGTCGCCGAAAGCGTCGCGCGACGGGTTGGGAAAGCCGTATCGGCGCTGCCACATGTAGAGCTGCTCGCGGCGCAAGCCGGTGATGCGCACGACCTCGCGAATGTGCAGCGCCGACCGGTTGTCGACGGTGACCGCGGTGGCCACGACCGGCACGCCGGTATCGCGCCGGCGGGTCGGCGCCTTGATCAGGATGCCCATGAACGTTTCCTTCCCATTCTGTGTGCCACAAGTATAGAGAAATCGCTTGTCCGTTTCAGCCTGTCGCATTTGCGGCAAATCTCGCCGCCCCACGTCAGTCACCCAGTCGATTCGCTGCTCCGTATTGCTACGACGTAAGCTTTAGCCCATCATCCGGCTTTCGGAACAAGGACTTCCGGCGCGATTGCCCGTCCGTACCCCGTCTCCTCTGCCGACGACGATGGGTGCTGTGCAAGCGGCGTGCCGGCTCGAGCCGCACGCGAGATGTTCGGATTCGGCAAGACCACAAAAGACCCCCTCTCCGACGCCAAGACCGTCGATCGGTGGCTTGCCGCCTTCCCGGTCAACGACCCTCTGGCGATGCACGCGGGGGTGCTGGCGGAGCTGGGCCGGGCCGCCGAGCGCGATGCCCGTCGCACGCCGGCGCGGCTGGAAGCGGCATTCCTTCTCGACCTGCGCACCGAGCCGCTGCGCAAGAGCCTCACTACCCAGTATCTGGAGCACGGGAGCCGCTCGACCAAAGTCGAGAACCAGCTCTGGCAGGCGCTGTTCGACCTGACCCAGGGTTTCCTGCTCTGCTATCAGGCTTTCGCGCGGGAGGTCAGCGCCCACGCCCAGAGCAACAAGTGGCAATCGCTGCTGCCGCAGCTCATCGCGCGGCAGATCATCCACCAGGGGCTCGACGCGAAGGTGAGGCTCTTCCGCTACGAGCAGTGGATTCCCGCCAAGTGGACCGACCTGCACTCGCTGTTCCAGATGGCGTGCTCGGCGCAGAACGAGAGGCAGCCGCTCGCGGTCCTGCCCGAGGGCGGCGTGACCACCATCGAGCACGAGTACCTGCGCGTGCTCATGCTGCAGCTCATGAATGCGGGCAACCTGACGCCGCGGCATCTCGAGTGGGTAGCCGAGCAGCTGCCCGAATGGTGCGCGCCGCTGCGGCTCAGCATCGAAGGCTCGTCGGCCACCACCTTCTACGTCGATCTCTCCTCGCGCGCCGGGCTCAGGCGGCGAACTCCCGACCCTCTCGAGGGACGGGTGCTCTTCCTCGACACGCGCCCGCTGCACGCGATGCTGATGCAGAACGTCATCATGCTTGATCACAAGGTGCGCAACAACCCGCTGTCGGAGCGCACGCCTCGCCGCGCCGACCAGCTCAATCTGCTCTCCAAGCTCGCCTCGCAGGTCGACCCGGAGTTCCGGCCGCTGGCGCGCCGCGGCGAACGCACGACTGCCGACGGCAGCGTCGACGCGATCATCGGCTTCGCCAAGATCTCCGGCTTCCTGCGCGACCAGGAGATGACGGCGACGATCGTCGAGCGCAAGCGTGGACCCAGCACCTTCGGCGACACGGTGGAAATCGCCACTTTCGGCCGGATGCGCAGCGAGACCGCGCGGGTGACCGAGATGACGCAGCGCCGGCTCGCGACCTACGCACCTCCGGGCGGATCGTGGGAAGTGCGCGACGTCTCGCAGACGGGCTTCCGGCTGGTCGCGCCGATGAGCATGATCAACGTCGTGACGCTGGGCACGATCGCCGCGATCCGGCCCAAGGCGCAGAACGACGGACGGTGGACCGTGGGGATCGTGCGCCGCATGAAGCGGCTCACGACCGACCGCGCGGAGATCGGCCTGCAGGTGATCGCCAACAACCTGGTCGGCGTCGAGCTGTCCGAGATCAAGAAGGGCGACACGGACTACTCGGTCGACGGCGAGACGACCACCGCGTCGGCGCGGCAATTCAGCGGGCTGTTCCTCTCGCTCAAGAAGCGCGAGGGAGAGCCCCCGGTGCAGACGCTCGTGGTGCCGCCGGGCGAGTACCAGCCTGGCAAGCGCTTGCACATGCAGGTCGGCGAATCGTCCCGGCGCATCGCCTTCGGGCGGCTGCTCGAGCAGCACCCCGACTGGGTCTGGGCGACGCTCGAGCCGCTGCCCTCGCCGGCGCAGGATTCGTCCGCCCCGGCGCACTAGGGCCTTCGCTCGTCCCCCCTATCGATGACGGTCGACCGCTACCGGGAGATCTGCGCAGCGCATCGCTGGAGCGTCCCCGCGGACTTCAACATCGCGCGCGCTGTCTGCGGCCGCCACGCCTCGGAGCCGGAGCGCCTGGCGCTGCTGTGGGAGGACGAGGCGGGCGCGACGGCGCGGTACAGCTTCGCCGACCTGCAGCGCCAGGCCAACCGCCTCTCCAACGCTCTCCGCGCACACGGCGTCGGCCGCGGCGACAAGGTGGCCATCGTCCTCCCGCAGCGACCGGAAACCGCCATCGCGCACGTCGCCTGCTACCAGCTCGGCGCGGTGGCGGTTCCGCTATCGTTCCTGTTCGGACCCGACGCGCTCGAGTATCGCCTGCGCAACTCGGAGGCGAAGATCGTACTGTGCGATCCCGCGTCGCTTCCGAATCTCGTCCCCGTCAGGGCCGCGCTGCCTGCCCTGACCGGCGTCGTCGGCGTGGCGGGTGCGCGGGAGTCCTGGACGGTCGACTGGGAATCGCTGCTCGAGAAGGCCTCCGATCGCTTCACCGCGGTCCGGACGGAGGCCGGAGACCCTGCGCTCCTCGTCTACACGAGCGGCACGACCGGGCCGCCGAAGGGTGCGCTGATGCCGCAGCGCTGCCTGCTGGGCAACCTGCCGGGGTTCATCCACTCGCACGACCTCTTCCCGCAGGAGGACGATCTGTTCTGGTCGCCAGCCGACTGGGCGTGGACCGGCGGGCTGATGGACGCGCTCCTCCCGACGCTGTACTTCGGCCGCCCGATCCTCGGCTTCCGCGGGCGCTTCGATCCCGAGCGCGCGCTCGCGCTCATGGCGAAATACCGTGTCCGCAATTCGTTTCTCTTTCCGACCGCTCTCAAGATGATGATGAAGGCGGTGCCCGAGCCGCGGGCGCGCTTCGCGCTCTCGCTGCGCAGCGTCATGAGCGCGGGCGAGGCGGTCGGCTCGACCGTCTTCGGCTGGGCGCAGGAAGCCCTCGGCATCACGGTCAACGAGATGTTCGGCCAGACCGAGATGAACTACATCGTCGGCAACTCGCATACGCTCTGGCCCGCGAAGCCGGGGTCGATGGGCCGGCCCTATCCCGGGCATCGCATCGCGGTCATCGACGATGCGGGCGACGAGTCTCCGGTCGGCACGGTCGGCGAAGTGGCGGTGCACAGGCTGGGCTCGGACGGCACGCCCGACCCGGTGTTCTTCCTCGAGTACTTCAGCAATCCCCAGGCCACCGCCGCGAAGTTCACCGGCGACTGGTGCCGAACCGGCGATCTCGCGAGGCGCGACGAGGACGGCTATCTCTGGTATCAGGGCCGCGCCGACGACATGTTCAAGGCGGCGGGCTATCGCATCGGGCCGTCCGAGATCGAGAATTGCCTGGTCAAGCATCCGGCCGTCGCCAACGCGGCGGTGGTTCCGAGCCCCGATGAGACGCGAGGCAACGTCGTCAAGGCGTTCATCGTGCTCGCCGCCGGGCATGCGCCCGCCGCCGCGCTCGAGGAGGACATCCAGCGTCACGTCCGGGAGTTCCTGGCGCCCTACGAGTACCCGAAGGAGATCGAATTCATCGACGCGCTGCCCATGACGACCACCGGCAAGGTCCAGCGACGCGTCCTGCGCGAGCGCGAGCGCCAACGCAAGCTAGGATCCGCATCCGGCAGGCACTGATGGCCAAGCTCTCGCTCACGCTTCTGCCCGATTCGATGGCCGTCTGCCGGCTCGATCCCGGTGCCCCGGTCCCCGCCTGGGCGCAGTCCGCGTCGTGGTGGTCGATGACGCGCACACCGGAAGAGTTCTCGGTCGTTTGCGCCGAGCGCTGCGTGCCGGACGGCGTGATCGCGAGCCGCGGGTGGCGGGCGTTCCGCTTCGCGGGGCCCTTGCCGCTCGACCAGACGGGCATCCTGGCCAGCGTGACGACGCCGCTCGCGGCGGCGCGGGTATCGGTATTCGCGCTGGCGACCTACGACACTGACTACGTCCTCGTGCCCGCGGTGCAGCGGACCATCGCGATCGAGGCGCTCGAGCGCGCCGGTCACAGCGTGGGAAGCGCGGGCTACTGAGCGAGCGAGCCGGCGGCGCGGGCTCCGGCGAACCGCTCTAGAAAGCGCCGGTGCGTGAGCACCCAGAAGACCGCGGGTGCGACCGTCGGCAGGATCAGCGATCCGAACTGATAGGCGAAGGCGATCACCTCGCGCTCGACCGCGCCGAAGCCCGCCTGCGCGGCGATCGATGCCGGCAGGCCGAAGACGATGTGCCTCAGGAATTCCGCGACGAGCCCGAACGTGACGCAGGGCGCGAGCGCGACGTAGCCCAGAGCGAGCGTGCGCAATGCGTGCGGCTGCCGCGCGGCCAGCGTCAGCGCCGCGAGCATGGGGAAGCCGAAGCTGTAGAGCAGCGTATTGAGATCGACCGACACCGCGCCGCCCGCGGGATGCTCCGTGGTCGCCGCCGCGCCGAGCGTGGACACGATGGTGACGAAGTAGCGATGCTGCTCGACGTCGCGCACGAGGCTGCCGAAGACGAGGCCGGTTACGCCGCGGGTCAGGAGCACGATCGGCCACGCGAAGATCGTCGCGGCCGCGTACCACACGAGGAACGCGGGCACGAGCCATCCCGCGACACGGAGCACGAAACGTCCGAGCGAGGGCTCTGTCGCCGAGTCGGTCACCGGGTCACGCGGGGACGGTCGACGGCGCGGCGCGCGGCAGCGTGCGAACCCAGAGTAGCCAGATGACGAGCACGTCCAGCATGATGAGCGCCTGCCAGACGTACTGATGGGCGAACTCGAAGGCCGGCTCGCTCCACTGCCCGAGGTAGAACAGGCTGATCACGCGGATCACGTTCAAGCCCTGGACGGCCACCACTCCGATCGCGATCCCGGCGAGCTTGCGCGGCCACGGCGCAGGAAAGGCGAGTATCGCCGCGATCAGCACGATCGTCGCTTCGACGCCGTTGCAGCCGGCCTCGATCGACACGGCGAAACCGTTGCGCAGGCTCTGCAGGATCTTGCCCTCGGCGAACACCTGGGTGTCGAAGAGCTTGACCAGGTCGGCGCTGACGGCGGCGAGCGTGTTGGTCCACGGCACAACGAACAAGTGCTGCGCCCAGGGCGTGAGCTCGGCGCCGAACATGAGCGCCTGCAGGATCAGGAAGCCGAGGAAGAAGCGAACCATGGCCGGGGTTCGGCGGCGCTCAGCCGACGCGGGACCTCGACAGCGGCGGGTTCAGGGCGAAGTAGCGCTTGATGCCAGAGCGCATCGACTCCGCGAGCTTGCGCTGCTGGCCCTCGTCCCGGAGCATCTGCTCTTCGTCGGGATTGGAGATGAACGCGGTCTCCACCAGGATCGACGGGATGTCCGGCGCCTTCAGGACGGCGAATCCGGCCTGCTCGACGGTCCCCTTGTGCAGGGCGTTCACGGCGCCGATGTCGTCGAGGACCGAGCGGCCGACGCGCAGGCTGTCGCTGATCTGCGCGGTCTGCGACAGATCGAGCAGCGTCCTCGCGAGCATCGGATCCTTGGCGTCGAGATTGACGCCGCCGATCAGGTCCGCCTCGTTTTCGTTCTGCGCGAGCCAGCGCGCGGCCGCGCTGGTGGCGCCGTGCTCGGAGAGCGCGAACACCGACGAGCCGCGGGCGCTCGGCGTGGTGAACGCGTCGGCGTGGATCGAGATGAAGAGATCCGCCTGCACGCGCCGCGCCTTCTGCACCCGCGTGGCGAGCGGAACGAAGTAGTCGTCGTCGCGCGTGAGCATCGCGCGCATGCCGGGCTCGGCGTCGAGCAGCGCCTTGAGCTTCTTCGCTATCTGCAGCGCGACGGTCTTCTCGCAGGTGCCGCGCCGGCCGATCGCCCCCGGATCCTCGCCGCCGTGTCCGGGATCGATCGCCACGATGATCGTCCGCCTCGGAGGGCGGCTCGGGCCCGCCTTCTCGGGCTCCGGCGGCGCAGGCTTCTCGTCGGGCGCCCGGGGCGGCGGTTCCGCGCCCACGCGCGCGCGGTCGCGCTCGGTCTCCTGAAGCAGGGCCATGAGCGGATCGGGAGGGGTCAGCGGGTACAGATCGAGAACGACGCGATGGCCGTATTCGCCGACCGGACTCAATCCGAACAGCTGCGGGTTCACCTGCGCCTTCAGGTCGAGCACGATGCGCACCACGCCGGGACGGAACTGCGCTACGCGAATCGACTGGATGTAGGGATCGTTCGGGTCCACGTGGAGCGGCAGGGCGAGGAGCTCCGCGTTCAGGTCGACCTTCTCCAGATCGAGGACGAGGCGCTCGGGATTCCTCATCGCCAGCAGCGTGTAGGCGACCGCAGTCGGCGATTCGACGATGAGCCGCGTGTACTCCTGCGCCGGCCACAGTCTCGCGGACGGAACGCCGGCCGCGCGCGCAAGCTCAGGGATCAGCCACAGCGCACCGGGCGCGAGCGCCCAGGTCAACAGGCGGCGCCGCTCGAGCTGGACTCGGGTCAGGCCATCGTGGCGGCGAATCGGGCGAGACAATCGTCACCCGCCTCGGACCGGGACAGAAGCTCCAGCGTGCGTCCCCGCTCGGTGTGCTGGAGCCTGGCGACGACATCGACGTCGCGCAAGCGTGCGCTCACGCGCTCGGGCCACTCGATCACCACCAGGGCATCGGGTCGAAAGTATTCGGCGAAACCCGCGCTGTCCCATTCCTCGAGGTCCTCGACACGATAAAAATCAAAATGATAAAAGTATAAGCTCGAAAATTGATAATGTTCAACCAGCGCGTAGCTCGGGCTCTTGACGGGCGCGCTCCAGCCGAGGCCGCGCAGCATGCCGCGCACGAGGGTCGTTTTCCCGGAGCCGAGCTCGCCGGAAAGCGTGACGATCATGCCGCCATGGAGCCCTTGCACGAGCGCCTTTCCCGCGAGCGCGGTGGCGTCGGGCTCGGCGAGGTAGCGACGCACCGATCCTATAATGATTCGCCCCTTTCCTTCGCGTCCGAGCTGATGTGACCCCTGAGGCGCCGGTGCCCGCCATCGATCCTGTCGCGCTCGCGCGGGACGTCCGCGCCTGGGGTCGCGAGCTCGGGTTCTCGAAGATCGGCATCGCCGACACGGAGCTGGCGGCCGAGGAAGCCCGGCTGCTCGCGTGGCTCGCCGCCGGGCGCCACGGCGAGATGGATTATATGGCACGGCATGGGACGCGCCGCTCGCGGCCCGCGGAGCTCGTGCCCGGAACGCTGCGCGTGATCAGCGCGCGCCTCGACTATCTGCCCTCGGCGCGCGACGCGCTGGCGGTGCTCGGCGATTCCACCAAGGCCTACGTCTCCCGCTACGCGCTCGGACGTGACTACCATCGCGTCCTGCGCAAGAAGCTGCAGCGGCTCGTCGAGCGCATCGCGGCGGCCGTCGGTGACTTCCGCCATCGCGTCTTCACCGACAGCGCGCCGGTGCTGGAAGTCGCGCTCGCCGCCAAGGCAGGCCTCGGCTGGCGCGGCAAGCACACGCTCCTCCTCTCCCGCGACGCGGGCTCGTTCTTCTTCCTGGGCGAGATCTACACCGACCTCCCGCTGCCGGTGGATGCGCCGGCGAGTGACCATTGCGGCACCTGCCGCGAGTGCATCGACGCCTGCCCCACCGGCGCGATCGTGGCGCCCTACGAGCTGGATGCGCGCCGCTGCATCTCCTATCTCACCATCGAGCTCAAGGGCAGCATTCCCGAAGCGCTCCGCCCCTTGATCGGCAACCGCGTCTACGGCTGCGATGACTGCCAGCTCGCCTGCCCGTGGAACAGGTTCGCCCAGCGCAGCGGCGAAGACGATTTCGCGGTTCGCAACGGTCTCGACGACGCGGAGCTCGTCGCGCTCTTCGCATGGACCGCGCAGGAATTCGAGTCCCGGCTGGAAGGCAGTGCGATCCGGCGCATCGGCTACGAGCGCTGGTTGCGCAACATCGCCGTCGGCCTCGGCAACGCGAAGCCGGAACGCGCGATCGTCGCCGCGCTGGAGCGCCGCTCGGACGATCCATCCGCGCTGGTGCGAGAGCACGTGGCCTGGGCGCTGCGGGCGCAGGCAAGCAAGAAGCCCGCAGCCCGGCGATGAGCGCAGCGATGCCGCGGGCCGGCGGTGAGCGTCGACTCTCCCGGGAATCGCCCTGCGCGCTCGCGCCGGCCTACCGGATGAGCTGGTTCATCGACACGATCGGCAGCATGACCGCCAGGACCAGCACGAGCACGATCCCGCCCATGAACACGATGAGCACCGGCTGGACGAGCGCGGCGAGCCACGCGAGCCGCCGCTCGACGTCCGCGTCCTGCTCGCGGGCCGCGCGATCGAGCATCGCCGGAAGCTGGCCGCTCGCCTCGCCGTTGGCGACCAGGTGGACGAGCAGCGCCGGAAAGACGCGCTGGCTGGCGAGAGCCCGGGCGAGCGATACGCCCTCGCGGACGCGCACGCTGGCTGCCTCGGCCGCGCGCCTGATGGGCCTCGCCCAGACCACATTCCCCGCGGTGTCGAGCGCACGCAGCAGCGGTGCGCCGCTGCCGATGAGGATCGCCAGAGTGCTCGCGAAGCGCGCCGTGTCCAGCCCGCGCAGGATGGCGCCGACCACCGGCGTGGCGAGCAGCAGCTCCTGCCACTTCTCGCGCCAGCGCTCGCGCCGCAGCGTCAGCGCGAACGCGATCGCGAGCGCCCCGAGAGCGGCCAGCCAGTACCAGCCGGTGGCGCGCACGAAGTCGCTGCTCGCGATGAGCGCACGGGTGAGCCACGGCAAGGTCTGGCGGGACTGCTGGTACACGGCGACGATCTGGGGAACGACGTAGAGCAGCAGCGTCGCGATGACGGCGAGCGCGACCAGCGTCACGAGCGCCGGATAGATCAGCGCCGCGGTGAACTTCTGGCGCAGCGCGTGCCGCGCCTCGAGGTAATCGGCCAGCCGCGAGAGAACGCCGCCGAGCTGCCCGCTCTCGGCGCCAACGGCGGCGAGACCGCGATAGAGCTGCGAAAACGTGCGCGGGAACCGCGACAGCGCGCCCGACAGCGGTTCGCCTGCCGCGACCTGCTCGCGGACCGCCGTCAGCACCCGCGCGGCGCCGGGATGGTCGGCCTGCTCGGCCACGGCGGCGAGCGCCTGGTCGAGCGGCATGCCCGAGGAGACCAGCGTGGAGAGCTGCCGCGTGGTGAGCGCGAGGATGCCGGGCGCCAGGCGGGTCGCGCCGGTGCGCGCATCCGGGCTCGCAGACATCGTGTCGACCGCGGTCGGAAACAGCCCCTGTCCGCGCAGCGCATCGCGCGCGGCCCTCGCCGATGTAGCGTCGAGAAGACCGCGGCGCGGACGCCCCGCGGCGTCGACGGCTTCGTACCGGAACGCCGGCATTCTCGCGCAGGAATCAGCGACTGAAGCCGCGCAAGGGCGCACGCAGCAGAAACTGGCTCGGCTTGGCGAGCATCAGGTTCGCCAGATCGTCCAGCGCCCGCGTGTCGAGCGCCGCCACTTCGAAATCGAGGATCACCGGCTCGAAGCGGTCGACGTTGCGCAGCGTGACGACCACCCGCCCGCTTTCGAAGTCCGGGTCGAAGCGCACCTCGCAGCGAAGCCCCGGCTTGAAGCGGATCACGTTGTAGGTCGCGCCCGTCTGCACGCTGGAGTCGGTGTCGCTCGTGAACTCGATGTGCGCCGAGGCGAGCGCCCGCTCGACCTCCGAGGAGCGGCGTATCGCCACCCGCAGCGGCAGCAGGGGCGGTCCGGCCAGGCTGTAGTAGACGACCACGTAGTCGTAGACATCGCGATCGAGCACCCGCTGCTTCCGGAACATCACCGAGGCCTTCTCCAGGTGGAGCCCCTCGTAGCGCACGATGTGCGGCAGCTCGAACGAGCGCTCGATCGGCGGAGAGATGATCTGCAGCAGCTTGCAGGCCTCGTCGAAGTACTGGAATACCGCGTGCATGCGCTGATCGATGCGGTCGACGACCTCGCGCGAGAGCTTGAGCTGCTGCACCCGCCTGGCGGCGACCGCATCGGCCTGGGCGCGCAGCTGCTCGAGCAGGAACGATCGCGGCGCGCGCGCCATCGTCAGCTTCCGTTTCCGCCCGAGCCGGTCACGCGCAGCAGCTCCGGCAGCGAGGTCGTCCCGTCGGCAAGCCAGCGGGCTCCGTCCATCGCCAGCGTGCGCAGACCCTTGGCCGCCGCAAGCTCCCGCAGCGCGGGCTCGCCGCTGCGATCGTGGATCGCGCGCCGTACGTCCTCGTCGACCAGCAGCAGCTCGTAGATCCCCGTGCGGCCCCGGTAGCCGGAGCGGGCGCAAGCCTCGCAGCCTTCGGCGCGCCAGAGCGTGCGCGTGCCTGCGAGGCCGAGGCCCTGCAGCACGCCCGCCTCGCCCGCCGTCGCCGCGACCGCCTCGCGGCACGCCGGACACAGGCAGCGCACCAGCCGCTGGGCGAGGACGCCGAGCAGGCTCGAGGCGAGGAGGTAGGGCTCGACGCCCATGTCCGCGAGCCGCGTCACGGCGCTCACCGCGTCGTTCGTGTGCAGCGTGGCGAGCACGAGATGGCCGGTGAGGCTCGCCTGCACCGCGATCTGCGCCGTCTCGAGGTCGCGGATCTCGCCGATCATGATGATGTCCGGGTCCTGACGCAGGATCGAGCGCAATGCGCGGGCGAAGGAAAGCTCGATCCTCGGGTTCACCTGCGTCTGCCCGACGCCGTCGAGGGCGAACTCGATCGGATCCTCGACCGTCATCACGTTGAGCGTGGCGCGGTCGAGCCGGGACATCGCCGCGTACAGCGTCGTCGTCTTGCCGGAGCCAGTGGGCCCCGTGACCAGCACGATCCCGTGCGGCTCCCGGATCAGCCGGTCGACCGCGGCGAGCGTCGTCTTGCTCATGCCGAGCGCCGCGAGATCGAGCCGCGCAGCGTCCTTGTCGAGCAGGCGCAGCACGACGCGCTCCCCGGGACCGGTCGGCAGCGTCGAGACGCGCACGTCGACGCTCTTGTCGCCGAGCTTGAGCGCCATGCGCCCATCCTGCGGCAGGCGCTTCTCCGCGATGTCGAGGCTCGCCATGACCTTCAGGCGCGATACGAGCGCGGCGTGCAGCGCCCTCGGCGGCTCGATAACGTCGGTGAGCACGCCGTCGACGCGAAAGCGCACGACGGAGCGGCCCTCGTAGGGCTCGAAGTGGACGTCGGACGCGCGCTCGCGCAGCGCCTGGAGCAGCAGCGCGTTGATCATGCGGATCACCGGCGCGTCGGATGTCGGGCCGAGCAGGTCTTCCGCCTTGGGTATGTCCTGCAGCAGCCGCGCGAGGTCGGTGTCGCGCGAGAAATCCTCGGTGAACTGCGCGACCGGCGAGGCCCGGTTGTAAGCGCTGGCGAGCTCGGCGGCGAAGCGCTCCGCGCTGACCGTGGTGGTCTTGAGCGGCCGCTGCAGCACGCGCTTCAGCTCGGCGATGCCCTCAAGCGAAGCGTCGCCGCGGACCAGGACCAGGACCCCCTCGCCGTCGTCGGCGAGCGCGAGGACGCCGTGCGTCCTCGCGAAGGCGTAGGGAATCCGCTGCGTCGGACCGGAAGCGGGCGATGCGTTCGAAGCGGAAGCGGGCGTCGCCATCGCGGGAGCGCTACGGCGTCTTGGGCTGCGTCCCGCCCTGCGCGTCCGTCGCGGGCGCGGGCATCGGCCGAGGCGGCAGCATCGGCACATCGGGTTGCGGCCACAGCGGCCGCTGGTCCGGCTTGAGCTTCTGCTGCTCGCCCAGGATATAGTCGTAGCGATCCGCGGTCACGGAGCTACTCGCCGTACCGGAACGAACGATGGTCGGCTTCAGAAACACCATCAGGTTGGTCTTGGTCCGCTGTCGATTGTCGTAGCGAAACAGCGTCCCGACGCCGGGAATGTCGCCGGCGACCGGGATCTTGTTCGAGTTGTCCGTGAAGCTGTCCTGGATGAGGCCGCCGAGGACGACGATCTGGCCGTCGTCGACGAGCACCGTCGACTCGAGCGAGCGCTTGTTGGTGATGATCCCAGCGGCGTTGGTCGTGTCCTCGACGCGGGAGACCTCCTCGTAAATGCCGAGCCTGATGCTGCCTCCCTCGGTGATCTGGGGCTTGACCGTCAGGATGAGCCCGACGTCCTTGCGCTCGATCGTCTGGAACGGAGTCACGGTCGACGTCGATCCGGTCTGCGCGTACTGCCCGGTGATGAACGGCACGTTTTCCGCGACGATGATCTTCGCCTGCTCGTTGTCGAGCGTGAGCAGGTTGGGCGTCGAGAGGATGTTAGTCTTCGCGTCGGTCTCCAGCGCGCGGGCGAGCAGCGCCAGGTTGGTGATGATCCCGATCCCCGGAATCGTGATCGACCCGCGAATGATGCCGAGGTTGAGTCCCTGCGCGAGGGATGTGAGGTTGGCCTGCGCGTCGAAGATGTTGGTGCCGGTTCCGCGCGTCCCGAAGTTGGTCCCGCCGGCGACCTGCGTCGAGTTGTTCTTGAAGGCGTTGGGATTGAGAAGATTCCACTGGATGCCGAACTCCGAGGCCTTGTCCGCGCTCACCTCGGCGATGAGCGCCTCGACGTAGACCTGCGCGCGGCGGATGTCGAGCTTCTCGACCACGGCGCGGATGTTGTTATAAATCGGCTCCGGTGCCATTACGATCAGCGCATTGTTGGCCGTATCCGCCTGGATCATCGCGCCGCCGGCGCTGAACGCGTTGGCGCCGCCCGGGCCTGCAGAGGCACTTGCCTGAGGCGTGGCGACCGGCATCCCGGCGGGCGTCGCCGGCGTCGACAGGGCGCTGCCGCTGAGCGAGGTCGCCGGCGCGAGCGACGGCGAGCTCTGCCCCGAACCGGTATCACCCCCGCCGGCGAGCAGCGCGCGCAGGGTCTGGGCGACCCGCGTGGCTTCGGCGTTCTTCAGATAGATGATGAAGATGTTGCCGCCTGCCCGGCCGGGCGTGTCGAGCTGCTCGATGAGCGCTCGCACCCGCGCGAGCCGCGCGGGGCTCTCGGCCCGCACCAGGATGCTGTTCGACCGCGGATCCGCGACCACCGATACGCGCTGCTGCGCGTCCGCGACCGCGCCCGGCGCACCCGCCGGCTCGGCGAGCAGACGGCCGACGATCTGCACCAGGTCCAGCGCCGATGCATTGCGCAGCGGAACCACGATGGGCTCGCCCGCCGGCGGAACGTCGAGCGAGGCGATGATCTGATCGATGCGCTTCAAGTTGTCGGCGTAGTCGGTGATCACCAGCGCGTTGCCCGTGGTCACCGCCGCGATGCTGTTGTTCGGCGTGATGAGCGGCCGGAGCACGTTGACGAGCTGAGCCGCGCTTTCGTTCTTCAGCGCGTACACCTCGGTCACCAGCCGGTCGCCGCCGCCCGCGACCGGACCGGCCGAAACCGGCGAGGCGTTCTGCTTCGCGTCGGCTTCCGGGACGATCTTGGTGATCCCGCCGGTCTCGATGGCCGCGTAGCCCTGGAGCCGCAACGCGGAGAGCAGCGTGGGATAGACCAGCGACGGCGGGATCGGGCGGGAGGAGACGATGTTGATCACACCCTTGACGCGGGGGTCGAGGACGAAGTTGCGGCCGGTCATCTCCGCCACCGCCTTGACCACGGCTTCGATGTCGGCGTTGACGAAGTTGAGGGTTACCGGCTCGTCGGCCGCCCAGGCGCGGCCAGTCAGCGCGAGGGTCAGCGCCGTGGCGGCGAGAAAGCGCAAGACAAGCCTGTTCATGGGCGCGCCCCGAGTGGCCTCCGCGCGCGTTGTAGGCCACGGCGCCGCGGGGTGGGCAATGATAGCATGCGGCCTCGAGCCGCCCTTGCGCTCCGGGAGCTTGGCCATGAGCTTGAATCCATTGGCGCCGTCCGCCGCATCTAAGATCCGAATCTCCACTTCGAAGGAGCTGCAGATGCCGCATGTTGCAACCGCGGAGAGCGCCGGGATTCGAGCCTGGATGGCTCCCGCCGCGGTCATGGTCGTTGCCCTGGGTCTGGCTCTCGCAGGATCGCCTGCTCGAGCCGCCGATGCGCCGGCCAGGAGCGACACGACGATCACGCTCAAGGCCTTCCCGCCCACGCTCCTCGTCGACAGCGGGTCGAAGGACGATGCCGACGGCGAGTCGAGCTCGCGCAGGTCGGCGGGCATCCGTTTCGACAGCGACGACGATTTCGAAGCGCTGAGCGAGCGCATGCCCTGGGTGATCGGGCTGATCTTCCTCGTCGTCGGTTCGATCTTCCTCACCCCGATCGTGCTTCTCGTCGGCATCATCTGGTACAAGCTGCGCAAGGCGCGCCTGCAGAACGAAGCGATGCTGGCGCTCGCCGAAAAAGGCGTCGTGCCGCCGGCGCAGGCCGCCGATGCGCTCGCCACCGGTGCGCCGCCGGCGAGCGCGGCACCGCAGGTCTATCAGCAAGCCGTCAACCTGCGGAAGCGCGTCGTCTGGTCCGATCTGCGCAAGGGCGTGATCCTCTCGACCGTCGGCCTGGCGCTGTCCTTCTACGAGCTGACTTCGGGCGGCGGGCCGAGCTGGATCGGGCTGGTGCTGCTCTTCGTCGGGGCGGGCTACGTCGTGCTCTGGTGGCTCGAGGGCCGCCACTTGGATCAGGCCAAGGCCCCCGGAGACTCCGGCCGGCCCGGGATGAGCGGGAGCTGATGCCCGCGCTCGAACGCCGCTCATGCCGTCCGCCGCGGTCAGCGATGCGCAACTCATCGCCCGCGTCCTTGTTCAGGACGACCGCCACGCGTTCGGAGAGCTGGTGCGCCGCCATCAGTCGGCGGTGCGGGCGAGCTTGCGGCGGCTCACGGGCGGAAACCACGCGCTCGCCGACGATCTCGCGCAGGAGACGTTTCTGCTCGCCTACCGGAACCTGCGCTCGTTTCGTCAGGAAGCCAAGTTCTCGACCTGGCTCTACCGCATCGCGTACAACGCATTCCTCGCCGACGCCCGGAAGATGAAGGAAGTGCCGCTCCCCGACGATGCGTCGACCGACGAGGCGGTCCAGCTCGAGGACGCCGACGCGATGCCGGTCGCCCGCGGCGCGGCGCTGAAAGTCGATCTCGAGCGCGCGATGGAGGTGCTCTCCGACGCGGAGCGGGCCGCAATCGTCCAGTGCTATCATAACGACCTGTCGCACGAGGAAGCGGCGTACGTCCTGGGCTGTCCCGTGGGGACGGTCAAGACGCATATCCTCCGCGCCAAGCAGAAACTCAAGGCGCGACTTGCCGGATGGAGTCCCGAGCCGTGACGATGGCTGCTGACCGGATGCAACCGGACGACGATTGGCTGGAGCGCACGCTCCGGACCGACGGCGCCGAGCGCTCGGCCGAGTATCTGGCCGACGATGGTTTCACCGCGCGCGTCCTCGAGCGCCTGCCGCATCCCGCGGCGCTCCCCGCGTGGCGCCGCCCCGTCGTCGCCCTGCTGTGGCTGGTCGCGGTCGCGGCTGCGGCGACCGCGCTCCCGGACCTGTTCTACAACGTCTTCCGCGGGCTGGTCGCGACGGTGGTCGCGCAGCCGCTCACGCTGCCGCGAATCGCCGTCGCCCTCACGGTGCTGGGCGCGGTCGCGTGGAGCACGATCGTGATCGCGATGCGCGAGGAATAGCGCCGCGTCGCCGGTCTGGAAAAGGAAAACGGCCGCCTCGCAGGCGGCCGTCTCGTTTTCGGGCCCGGCCGGATCGAAGGACCGGCCGCCCGGAAGCTACTGGAGCTTGAAGTCGACCTCGATCTCGCCGATGAACTTCTCTCCGGTCGGAGCGAACTTCCACTGCTTCAGCGCTTCCTTGGCCGCCTGCTCGAAATAGCGCATGACCTTGGGAGGCTTGGCCTCGATGATCTTCACGTCGGTGACGTTGCCGTTCTCGTCGACGAACACGTGCGCCACCACCGAGCCTTCGATCTCCTTGCGCTGGGCTTCCGAAGGATAGTCCGGCGGGGTCGCGCTGATGGGTCGCGGATTGATCTTCACCGCGGGCTTCGCCGGCGGCGGCGGGGGCGGTGCCGGCGGGGCGATGACGGGCGGTGCCGGCGGCGGTGTCGGGCTGATCGCGGCGATCACCGGCTCGGAGGGCATCGTCGGCACGGGGATGTCCGGCGGCGGCACGTAGGGCTGCGGTGGCGGCGGCGTCTTCGGAATCTCGATCTTCTTGGGCGGCGGCGGTGGTGGCGGCGGCGCCTTGATCTCCTCGACGATGGTCGCGTTGAGCGGCTTCTTGATCACTTCGACAGCCTTGCGCGCGAGCCCGGTCACCAGCCCGTAGATCACGATCACGTGCACGAGGATCACGATGCCGATCCCGACCATGTGCCGGGTGGGATCTCTCTGTCGTCTGGCGAAATCCATTGCGTTCGCGACTCCGTCTGTCGGCCGATGCGCTGCGCCGCTACTCCTCGATGAACTGCTCGCTTCCGACGATGCCGATCTTGGTCAGCCCCAGTCGCTGCGCCGAGGCCATGACCCCGGCGGCGATGGCGTAGTGCGAGTTCTTGTCGGGCCGCAGGTGCACTTCCGGCTGGATCTGCTGGGCGGCGGCGCTCCTCATCTTGTCCTCGAGCGTCGCCCGGTCGGGAACCGCAACCCCGTTCCAGTACACCGTGTCGCCGGAATCGATGTCGATCTTCACGACCTCCGGCAGCACCTTCGGCGGCGGCGGGTTGCCGGTCGGCATGTTCAAATTGACCGAATGAAGCTGGATCGGCAGCGTGATGATCAGCATCACCAGCAGCACCAGCATGACGTCGATCAGCGGCGTGGTGTTGATGTCGATCATCACCTGCGGATCGCGCGACGCGATGCTGGAACCCGACGAGCCGACGTTCATCGCCATGCGGCGCTCCTGCGACAGTGTTGAGGACTCATCCCTGTCCGCCCCCTCGGAGCGGCGGCTCGGTGATGAAGCCCACCTTGGCTATCCCCGCGCGCTGGCAGGCGTAGATGACGCGACCCACCCCCTCGTAGCGCGAGCGCCCGTCCCCGCGAATCTGCACTTCCGGCTGCGGAGTGAGGACGGCGACTTTCTTCAGCCGCTCGATCAGCGCGCTGGTGCTCGGCATGCGCAGGTCGTTCCAGTAGATGCGCCCCTGCTGGTCGACCGAGAGCGTGATGTTCTCGGGCTTGGTCTCGCGGACCTCGTTGCGCTCCTTCGGGAGCTGAACGGGAATCGAGGTGGTGACGACGGGAATCGTGATCAGAAAGATGATAAGCAGCACCAGCATCACGTCGACCAGCGGCGTGGTGTTGATGGTGGAGACGACTTCGTCTTCGTCGCCGTCGGCCGCGCCGACGTTCATCGCCATGATCTAGCCCCGCGTTCCGGTGGCGCTCACCGTCTTGGGCGCCGAGAGCAGCACCGCGTGCAGATCCGCGCCGAAGCTTCGGACCTGCTCCATGGCGGACTTGTTCCGGCGCACCAGCCAGTTGTAGCCGAGCACCGCGGGGACGGCCACCGCGAGACCGATCGCGGTCATGATCAGCGCCTCGCCCACCGGGCCCGCGACCTTGTCGATCGAGGCCTGGCCCGCGATGCCGATCGCCGTCAGCGCGTGATAGATCCCCCACACCGTGCCGAACAGCCCGACGAAAGGCGCGGTCGACCCGACCGTGGCGAGAAAGGCGAGGCCGTCCTGGGTGCGGCTCTGGACATTGTCGATCGCGCGCTGGATCGACATCGTGATCCAGGTGTTGACGTCTACGTTGCCCTGCATCCCGCCGTGCTTGGTGGACGCCTCGAGACCGGACTCGGCGATGAAGCGATAGGGGCTTCCGGTCTTGAGGCCGTCGGCACCCTGGCGCACCGTCGGCGCGCTCCAGAACTTCTTGTCCGCGGCGCGCGCCTGGCGGCCCATCCTGTACTGCTCGTAGACCTTGGTGACGATGATGTACCAGCTCCCCATCGACATGATGACGAGGATGGCGATGGTGCCCTTCGAGACGATGTCGCCGCCGGCCCAGAGCGCCTGGAGGCCGTACGGGTTCTCGACGATCTCGGTCGCGTTCCTCGCCGTCGGCGGCGGCGCCGGGGCGGGGGCCGCGGCGTCGGAAGGCTGCGCGGGCGCAGCGGTCGCCGCGGGCTGTCCCTGGGCGAATACGAAGGATGGCGCGAGCGCCGCGGGCGTCGCGGCGAGCACGATCATCGCCCATGCCGCCAAACGGGTCAGTTTCGTCATGTTGTCTCCAGGCAGAGGGTTGTTCGGTCGGAGAGCGGATCGGAATCCTGCCGGCTTGGCCGGTCGACTATCGTCGTCCCTGTCGGCGGCTCTATCGGCCGCTTGTTGCGCGCCCTAAGCGCAGGCGGAGCAGGACACCGGCCCCAGCGCACCACCAAAGCGGGTGCCGCACCGACATGCATCGCTCCTTCGGAGCTTCGGGATGACGCCAAAACAGCGGGGCACCGCTCACGGAAAAGCGGACCGGGCTCTCGCGAAAGCGGCAGGATTCTACACAAATACGCCGAAAAGTCCATCCGAACCTCGGGGGAAACCGCCGCGACCCGCCCTGCGCTCGGTCAACAGACCGGCGCAGGCCCCGCGGTCATTTCACCAGCGGAATCCCGGCAGCAATGTCGTAGGCCTGCATCGCCCGGATCTTCGACTCGAGCTGCAGGTAGCGCGCCGCTTTGCTCGGCGGCACCACCCGGGTCGGAACGCCCCGCATGAGCCGATTGGAGAGCGCGCGCCGGGCGCGGACCTCCTCCTCGTCGGCGGAGATCAGCTCGCTGGCGAGGTTCTTGGCATAGAGATCGGTGATCGGTTTGTCGAGGCCGACGATCGCCTGCACCGCCAGGCTGCGACGCCGATTCGCGTCGTCGGCCACGCGCTGGTAGCTGTCGTAGATCGGCCAGAACCTCTTCGCCTCCGCGGGCGTGAGCTTCAGCGTCGAGGCCACGAATGCTTTCTTGTCGGCTCGGACCGCCGCGCGGAGCGCGTCCATGTCGGTCACGTCGGCGATCTTGTCCTCGGCCCAGGCGAATTGCGCAGCGGCCACGGCGGCGCCAAACACAATGACGGCAAGTCTATGCATCGTCTCCCTCGCGGTCGGTTCGGGCGGTGGGGTCTTTTAGCATACTTTCCCATCCCACGGCTTCGCGCTCCCCGGCAGCAAGGTTGCGAATCCGATGCCCGCCGCGCGATGATACCTGCGAACGCCTTCTTCCGAGCGAGCCCCGCCTTCCGATGACGATGCCCACGCCTCCTGTCGACGCTCGCGCTCTCGCCCTCTCGGGCGCCGAAGCGCTGCGCCGCGGCGATCCTCGCCGGGCTCACGAAGCCTTCGCGCAAATCGTCGCGGCCGGCGTCGCCGACGCCGAGGCGTTCCTCGGCCTGGCGCACGCCTGTCACGGACTCAAGGAACATGCGGCAGCCCGCTCGGCCGTCGACCAAGCGCTCGCCCTCGATCCGCGAAACCTGACCGCGCTGATTCTCAAGGCCGACCAGCTCGCAGCCGAGGGCGACGACCGCGCTGCGGCTTCGTTCTACGTCGCTGCGATCAAGGCCGCGCCCCCGCCGGCGCAGCTGCCTCCGGACCTGAGCCAGGCGTTGAGCCGGGCGCAGGCCTCCTGCGAGCGCTATGCGGCGCAGTTCGAGAGCTACCTCAGGGATCGGCTGACGCAGCAGGGCGTCCTCGATCGAGCGTCGAGCGCGCGCTTCGTGCGCTCGTTCGACATCCTGATCGGGAAGAGGAAGGTCTACTACCAGCAGCCCCAGTTCTACTACTTTCCCGAGCTGCCGCAGATCCAGTTCTACGAGCGCGAAGCCTTTCCCTGGCTCGACCGGCTCGAGGCCGCGACGGCCGACATCCGGGACGAACTCGTGGCGGCACTCGAGGCGCCCGAGGATTTCAAGCCCTACGTCCAGGCCGACCCGCGCCGGCCGCGCTACGACCCGACGGGCATGCTCGACAACCCGGCCTGGAGCGCCTTCTATCTTCGCCGGGAGGGCCGGATCGTGGACGCCAACGCGGCGCGTTGTCCGGCCACCATGGACGCGCTCGCCGACGTACCGCTGGCCACGGTCAGGAACCGCTCGCCGTCAGTGCTGTTTTCGCTGCTGCGTCCGGGCGCCCGCATTCCGCCGCATACGGGCTTCGTCAATACGCGGCTGATCTGCCATCTTCCGCTGATCGTTCCGCGCGACTGCGCCCTGCGCGTCGGCAACGAGATCCGCGTCCCGGTCGAAGGCCAGGCCTGGGTGTTCGACGATACGATGGAGCACGAGGCCTGGAACCTGAGCGACCGGATCCGCGCCATCCTGCTCTTCGAGATCTGGCGACCGGAGCTGAGCGAAGAGGAGCGCGCGATGGTGAGCGCGATGTTCGAAGCGATCGATGCCCACGGCGGGGGCAAGGCGGCCTGGACGATCTAGGCCGAGGCCTCGGCAGCTTCGCCGGCGCGGGTCGAGGCGGAACCGCGGCGGCGTTCGAAACCCCTCAGGACTTCTTGCTGCCCTCGAGCTCCTTGACGCAGGCCACCGACCATTTCCGGAACAGATCCTCGAACCAGAAGTTGGTTGTCACGCGCGGGCCCCTCACCACGTCGCCGCGCTGGTTGATCTGGGTGCCCTTGGCTTCTTGTGCGGTGCGGCGATCCACCACGCGCGCCAGCAGCGCCCCGGTCGCGGCATCACGCACGTCGAGGAGGAGCGTCGCCTCGCCCGCATCCTTGGTGAAGGACTTGGTCGTCCCCCCCGTGTACATGTCCTCGACCGCATTGACGTACACGTTGCTCAGCGTGGGCGAAACGCGCAGCACGCCGGGACCCGGGGCGGTGGCAATGGCGTAGCCGCGCCCCTTGAACGCATCGGCCAGGGCGCTCTGCAGGCCGGCCGCCGTCTCGTCGGTGATTCGCCGGACGTCGTCTTGCGAAAGGCGGCGAAGCGAAGCGTGGGGATCGACGAAATCCCGGTTCCAGTCCGGCCGGAACGAGACCTGCGCGGGATCGATGATGACGCTGCGATACGCCCCCAGGTCCGCATTCGGGCGCAGGTAGAGCTCGTCGAGATTCCAGGAATGGACCGCGACCAGACCGTCGCTTGTCGCCGCGTCGGCAGCTTCGGAGGGCGCTGCGACACCGAGCAGCAGCACCGTGCACAAGGCAAAGAGGCTACGAGCGTTCATGGCGGACTCCCATCGATGGGACTGTCGAGCACCCGATCGGGCTAACAGCCCATGGTACACCCGTATTTCGACCGCGCACACCGCGGTCCCGTTCGGCGGGAACGCGTGCTTTTCCGGTGACGAAGGCTTCAAGCCGGTCGTCAGCCGGTCTACAGGAACTTCAGCTGCAGGCGGTCGATGACCTCGGCGGGCCGCAACCGCGCCCATTCCCGCCCGAAAGCCGCGCGGAACGGCGCATCGTCCGGAACGTTCCGGACGGATGCTCGCGAGACCACCGTTCCATCCTGCGCATCGCGCTCCGCCAGGCGCTTCAGCTTCTCGGGTGGAATCCCTCCCGAGTGCCCTGCCCACTCGAGCGCGTCGGCGACCGCGCCCGGTGCGAGCGTGCGGAAATCCTCGTAGTAGAGGACGCGCACGGGGTAGCTGCGCGCCAGCTGTTCCAGCCCAAGAAGCGAGCTCCGCAGGCGCCCGAGCGCCCAGCCGAGGTCGAGCGAATTGCGGGACAAACGCCTGAGCGATGCGGCCCAGTCGATCGGATGGCGCAGGATGAACATGATCCGTGGCGTCTCGAACGCGCCGGCGATCAGCAGCGGCGCATTGTTGCATTCCAGGCGCAGCTTGACGACCGCGCAGCGCAGGAGCGCGGTCGCGCCGGCGATGGCGCCCCGGAGCGAGAGGTCGAGCGGTTCCATGCAGGCGGCCTGCGTGTAGAAGTCCGGCTCCGACACGGCACGGACGCCGGCAGCCTGCAGCACCCTCACGAGCAGCGTGGAACCGCAGCGGCCGACGGAGAAGAGGAGCGCAGGCGACGCCGGTCCAGGAGGCAGCGACGTGAACGGCACCCGGACGAGGCTTCGCGCGTGCTCGCGCTGCGCCTGATAGAAGAACACGGCGTCGGATATGTCCGACGTCGATACGCACAGCAGCGTCCGGCCGGCCGGGTCGAAGCAGTACGGGCTCAGGTCCGGATCCGACAGGCGCGAGGCTTCGACCGGGCGGCCGGGCTCGAGGTCGAAGTCCCCGGGACCCGAGATGAACGCCTGCGGCCGTAGGCACGAGCGAACGCGGTACTCGACCAAGCCCATGGCGGTTCTTGTCCGATGGATCGTTTCCGTTAGCCTGCGGCGCCGGATCCGGGCGAGGCGGGCTGCTACAATCGACTCGCCGCAGGGACCTTTCTGCTCACGCTCCTCCGTTATTGTGCCAATTAGTCGATCCGCAAGCGCGTCGGGCGCATCGGGACTTTCGGCGCCGCAGGCCGTGCAGCATGCGCTGGCGGCGTATCACCGCGGCGAAACGACCGAAGCCGAGCGTCTCTGCCGACTGGCGCTCTCGGCGGAGTCGAACTATTTCGATGCTCTGTACCTGTCGGGAATCCTCGCCGGGCAGGCGGGCCGGGCGGAAGAGGCCGCCGAGCTGCTGTCGAGGGCGGTACGTGCCAATCCCAACGTTGCCGACGCCTACTACAACCGCGGGGTTGCGCTGGACGAGCTCGGCCGGCGCGCCGAAGCCGTGGAGAGCTACGAGCGCGCCATCGCTCTCAAAGCCGATTACGTCGACGCCTACTACAACCGCGGGGTCGCGCTGCGCGAGCTTCAACGTCCCGAAGACGCCCTCGCGAGCTTCGATCGCGCGATCGCGCTCAGGGCGGACTACGCCGAGGCGCATCACAATCGCGGCGTCGTCCTCGGCCGCCTGCAGCGGCATGCCGATGCGCTGGAGAGCTACGAGCGGGCGATCGCCCTGCGACCGGGCTACGCGGAAGCGCACAACAGCCGGGGCGCCGCGCTGAGCGAGCTCGGGCGGACAGCGGAGGCGGTGGAAAGCTACACGCGCGCCGTCTCGCTCCGGCCCGATTACGCCCACGCTCACAACAACCGGGGCCTCGCGCTCGCCGACCTCGATCGGCCCGCCGAGGCGCTGCAGGACTTCGAGCGCGCCATCGCCCTCGATCCGCGCTACGCCGAGGCGTTCTACAACCGCGGCAATGCCCTGCGCGACCTGCACCGCCACCGCGATGCGATCGCCAGCTACGAGCGCGCGCTAAGTCTCGAGCCGGACCACGCGGCCGCGCACTGGAACCTTGCCGACTGCCTGCTCCTTAGCGGCGATTTCGCCCGCGGCTGGCAGGAATACGAATGGCGGTGGAAGCTCGAGCGCGGCCACGACCGGCGAGAGTTCGAACAGCCGCTCTGGCTGGGCGCTCCCGCGCTGCACGGGCGCACGATCCTGCTGCACAGCGAGCTGGGGCTCGGCGACACCCTGCTCTTCTGCCGCTACGCGCGGGAGGTGGCGGCGACGGGAGCGAGGGTATTGCTTCAGGTGCAGCCGTCGCTCCTGCCGCTGCTGGCCGATCTGGAAGGCGCCGCGCAGGCGCTCCCGCAGGACGCGCCTCTGCCCGCCTTCGACTATCACTGTCCGCTCATGAGCCTGCCGCTCGCGTTCAAGACCGACGCCGGCAGCATTCCGGCGCATATCCCCTATCTCCGCAGCGACCCCGAGCGCGTCGCCGCGTGGCGGGAAAGGCTGGGACCGAAGGGGCCGCGGCCGCGCATCGCGATCGTGTGGAGCGGGAGCATGAAGCTCAAGAACGACCGCCGCAGCGCTCCGCTCGCGGAGCTCCTGCGGCTCGTCGCAGGCTGGGCGGAGTGGATCAGCCTCCAGACGGAGCTGCGCGACGCCGATTTGCCGCTGCTCGCTTCGCGCCCCGAGCTTCGCCACGTCGGCGGCCAGCTCAACGACTTCGCCGACACCGCGGCCGCCCTCGAGCTCGCCGATGTCCTCGTCACGGTTGACACCAGCGTAGCGCACGTGGCCGGAGCGATGGGCAAGCCCGTGTGGATCCTGCTGCCCTTCAACCCCCACGACTGGCGCTGGATGCTGGAGCGCGAGGACAGCCCGTGGTATCCGACCGCACGCCTCTTCCGGCAACCCGCGCCCGGCGACTGGGCGAGCGTGATCGACCGGGTCGGCGCGGAGCTGAGGCTGCGCTACGGCGCCGGGACGTTCCACTAGGCCGCGACCGGTCGGTCCGCGCTCTCCGCGAGCCGCCTGGCCGGCATAATCCTTCCGTGACCCAGGCGGCACCCGATCCCGTCGCCGACGAGCTGCTCCGGCGCCTGCCCGCGTCTCCCGACGCGTACCTGCAGAAGCTCGACCTCGTCGCGCTCACGGTGCTGCTCGTCGAATTCGGCGCGGCGCAATATCGCAGCGCGAGCTTCCTCGACGACCGCATCCTGGGGCCGACGACAAAGGGGGCGTGGCTGCCGCTGGATCGAATCGACGAGGGCTCGCGGCGGGTCGTCGACCCGCGGCCGCTGCACTACATCTTCCATACCGGTCACGTCGGCTCGACGCTCGTGAGCCGTGTTCTGGACGAGACCGGCGTCGTTCTGTCGCTCCGAGAGCCCCTGCCGCTGCGCACGCTCGCCGACGCGCACGATGCGCTGGGCCGGTCCGATTCGCTCCTCACCGGCCCGCAATTCGACTCGATCCTCGGCGCGCTCACCCGTCTGTGGTCGCGCGGCTACGACGCCACGCGCAGCGTCGTGGTGAAGGCGACCAGCAGCGCCGGGCGCCTGGCGCCCGCGCTTCTCGACCGCAGGGAAGGCTCGCGAGCGATCTATCTCAACCTCCGCGCCGAGCCGTATCTCGCGACGCTGCTCGCGGGGAGAAACTCGCCGCTCGACCTCCGCGGGCACGGAGCCGAGCGTATGCGGCGGCTGGCGGCGTCCGTTGCCGCGCCCGTCGCGCCGCTGCACGCGATGTCGCTGGGTGAGCTGGCGGCGATGAGCTGGCTCGTGGAATCCCGGGCGCAGCGCGCCGCGGCCCTGCGCTATCCGGGGCGAGTCCTGCCCGTGGACTTCGAGGCATTCATCTCCGCCGCTGCCGACGGCACGCGCCGCGTGCTCGCGCACTTCGAGCTGCCGCCGGATGAGCGCTTTCTCTCGGCGATCGGCCGCAGCGCGGCGCTGAACCGCTATTCGAAGGCGCCGGAGTACGCCTACACGCCGGAGCTCCGGGCCGAAGTCCTGCGCGAGTCCCGCCGTCAGAATCGCGACGAGATCGCCAGGGGAATGCAGTGGCTGGAGCGCCTCGCGCGCTCCGATGCGGCCGTCGCCGAGGTCCTGAGCGGCTGATCCGCTAGGTCGACGACCACATCCGCAGCAGGTTCTGCCGCACGACGTCCAGACGGGTCCGGCTCTCCCACCGCATCGAGTGCCCCTCGATGGCGGCGATTTCGTTGAGCTCGTAGACCTGCGTCCGCTGGTGCTGGTCGGCAATGTAGCTCTCGATGAAGGTGATCGATACCAGCCGCTGGCCCGAGCGCACCGGGACGACTTCGTGCAGCGCCGTCGAGGGGTAGACGATGGCTTCGCCGGGCGCACCCTTGAAGGCGATCGCCTGGTTTCCCAGGACGATGGAAAGCTCGCCCCCTTCGTACGACGAGGGATCGCCAACGAAGACCGTGCAGGAGAGGTCGGAGCGCAGATGCGCCGTGCCGAGCTGGATCAGGGCCGCGTCGGCGTGCGCCCCGTATTTCATGCCGGGCTCGTAGCGGCAAAGCAGCGGCGGAGCGACCCGCTTGGGCAGCGCGAAATCGACGAACTCGCGCGAGCGCGCGAAGGCCGCATTGACGATCTGGACGGAATCGGCGTACCTGGGATCCGTCAGGTCCGCCTGCAGATTGTCCTTGGTCACGTTGGCCGGGTTCGACATGCGGCCATTGACGAATCGCAGCTCGCGACTCAGGGCGACGAGCCTCTCTATCTCGGCGCTCGTGAGCAGGTTCTTGATCTTCAGGAACACGTCTCGAATCCGGTTCGGTCGCGCGCCGTGGCCCGTCAAGGGGTGCGCCAAAGCGAATCGTACACGGAGAAAGCTCGCTTGCGGCTCGGCACGAGCGACATGCTAAAGTCCAAGCGCATGCGGGCGCCGCCCGCGGGACGCTTGCTCATGGAGACTTGGCCGATGCAAAACGCCGGGGCCGGATTGGCCGAGATCAATGCGCTGGAAATGCAGGCAGGGCACGCCGCGCAATCCGGGCGCGATGCCGAGGCGGTTTCCCTCTGGATGCGCATCCTCGCGATCGATCCCGTCCACGCGCGAACCTTGACGGCACTCGGTCTGCACGCGTTCCGCAGGGGAGACACGCAAGGAGCGCGCGCCGCCTTCCAGCGGCTCGTCGACAGCAACGGGACCGAGCCCCAGCAGTGGGTGAATCTGGCCCTGGCCTGCCGTCAGCTCAAGGACGAGCCGGGCGAGGAAGCCGCGATCCGGCGGGCGCTTTCGCTCGATCCGACCGAGCTGGTCGCCTTGCTGCTGCGCGCCGACCTCCTCGAGCGCCAGGGCAGGACGCACCATGCCGCGATGGCCTACGGCGCCGCAGCGACCGTCTCGCCTCCGCTGGAGCGTCTGCACGCCGACCTGAGGCCCGCGGTCGCCCACGCGCTCAAGTATCGCGAGCAGTACGACCGGGACTTCGCCGCATTCATGGACCGCTACCTCGAGGCCCATGACGACGGCGCGGGGCGGGAGCTGAAGCGCTTCCGGGACTCGCTCGACATCATGGTCGGTAGAAAGCGCAGGTACGACTCCCAGTCGGTCGTCTATCACTACCCCCAGCTCGCGCCGATCGAATTCTTCGACCGCGCCGAATTTCCGTGGCTGGAGGAGCTCGAGGCGGCGACCGACGGGGTCCGCGACGAGTTCCTCGGCGCGCTCGACGCCGAGGAAGGGTTTACGCCCTACATCTCCTATCCCGACGACGTCCCCCAGAACCAGTTCGCCGAGCTCAACAATTCGCCCCGGTGGAGCGCGTTCCACCTCTACAAGCTGGGCCAGCGCATCGAGGACAATGCCGCCAAGTGCCCGCGGACCATGGCGGTGATCTCCCGCGTTCCGCAGCCCGACCTGCCCGGACGCACGCCCTCGGCGATGTTCTCGCTGCTCAAGCCCAAGACCCGCATACCCCCCCACACCGGCGTAACCAACGTGCGGCTGGTCACCCATCTCGCGCTCATCGTCCCCGAGGGCTGCCGCTTCCGCGTCGGCAACGATACGCGCGAGTGGGTTCCGGGCAAGGCCTGGGTGTTCGACGACACGATCGAGCACGAGGCCGTGAACGACAGCGACAAGCTGCGCGTGGTGCTCATCTTCGACGTCTGGCACCCGCACCTGACCCCGCCCGAGCGCACGATGATCACGGCCCTGATGGCGGGGGTGAAAGCGTTCACCGGCGACGTGGCCGGCTTCGAGCCATAACTCGAGTCCGGGGATCGCGCCCGAGCGCGGATCCTCCCAAAAAAAACGGCGAGCCGAAGCTCGCCGTTTCACGTTGGAGCGCCGCCGGTCAGAACTTGGCGGTGAGGCTGATGAAGATCCGCCGGCCCAGTGCGTCGTAGACCTGCGGATAGGTGTTGCCGTTGCCCGCCGCCGGGCCCGCGATGCTCGAGTCGGTGATCGGCGGGTCCCTGTCGAACAGGTTGTTCACCCCGCCCCACAGCGTGAACGTCTTGTTGATAGCCCACGATCCGGCGAGGTCGATGTAGTTCCGCGCGCCGAGCTCCTTCACCACTGGGAAGAAGTCTCCCGACAGCAGAGGATTGCCGCTGCTGAGGTCCACGTCGACCGAGTCGATGTAGCGCCAGGTCGCCGAGATGTCGACGTTCCAGGGGGTGGACCACGTCCCGCGCAGCTTGTGCCGCCACTTCGGCGTCGGCGTGCCGCAGGTCGCGCCGTAAAGGCCCGCGCAGTCGTAGTCGCCCAGACCCGGGATCGGCTCGGTCGTGAACTCCTTCACCCAGGTACCGACGAAGTTGAAAGCGAGGCTACCCCAGGTATTGAGCGAGTAGAGGTAGTTCGCGTTCACGTCGACGCCGGACGTCTTCCGCTTGGACAGGTTGATGTTGGTGCCGGTCACAAACCCCTGATTGGCCCACAGGGTACCGAGCACCGGGTCGCGGTGGATCAGGTCGCAGAACTGGCCGGAGTTGATGCACTGCGTGACCGCCAGCGAGGGCGGAACGCGGCTCACCACGTTGTCGAGCTTGATCTTCCAGTAGTCGAGCGAGGCGCTCAGGTTGCGGGTCGGAGACCACACGACGCCCAGCGTGTAGCTCTTGGACTTTTCCGGATCCAGGTTGGGGTTGCCGCCCTGCAGGTAGTTGTACTGGCCCGCCTGGTTGGTGAGGTTGACCGACCCGTACAGATTGGCAGGAAGGCCCGTCTTCAAGCACTGCGCGAGGGTCGCGGTGGGAGGCCCACCGATCGCGCTCGTTCCGCAGGGGTCCGCCGCCATGTTGAACAGGTTGAGACCCTGGCCGAGGAACAGCTCGATGATGTTGGCCGCCCGGGTGGCTTCCTGGTAGCTGCCGCGGAACCTCAGCTCCTTGATCGGAGCCCACTCGGCGCCGATCCCGTAGGTGTCGGTCGTGTGGTTGGTGCTGTAGTCCGAGTAGCGGTAGCTGCCGTTCACGCTCAGGAGCTGGGCCCACGGCCGGTCCTGGATGATTGGTACCTTCACTTCCGTGTAGGCTTCCTTCACGGTGTAACGGCCGTCGATCGGCAAGGTCGCCCCGGCGAAGCTGGTCAGGTCCCCCGTCGCGTACTCGTTGTCGGGATGGAATTCGAGCTTCTCGACCCGGCGCTCGAGGCCGAACGCCACGCCGACGCCGTCCTTGGCCCACGGCAGCCGCCACCCATACTGCCCCAGGTCGCCCGCCAGCGTCGCACCGACCACGCTCTGCTCGGTGAAGCCCGTCTGGAAGGCCGGCACCTGGAGGTAGTCGAGCGCAGCCTGGGTCACGCCACCGATCTGGAAGATGTTGTACGGCACGCAGGCCGGATCGGTGCCCGCGAGCGCCGAGCGGCAAACCGGCTGCCCGGTGGCCGGGTCGGTAACGACATCCAGCGCTTTCAGGATGCGCTGACCGGAGAAGTCGTTCAAGAACGTGCTCTGGAAGACGTTCTTGCCCATCTGGTACCAGGCGTCGTAGTCCCAGCCCGGGGCGAACGGAAGCTCGCCCTTGAAGCCGAGCACGCCGCGGTAATCCGTATGGCGGAGGTCGGTCTGGCGTCCGCCGCCCTCGAGATTCCGGCGGCCGATCAGCACGTCGCCGGGCGTGTCGGGCGTGATGCCGAACGCATCCTTGAACGAGGCCGACAGCAGCGGGTTGTCGAAGGTCAGGTGGTTCTCGCTGCCCGGCCCGCCGTAGAAGATCCCCCCCGGCGCGATCTGCGCCAGCGTACGGTCATCCATGAACTCGAATTCCGTGTAGGTGCGCATCCACGGAAGGATGTCGTAGTGGGCGAAGAAGTCGGCGAGGTAGCGCTCGTCGGGCCGCTGGTAGAAGTTGTACGGCGCGAAGTTGAACTGATCCAGGGCCGAGTTGAAGGGCCGCACGGTGCCGGCGGAGTCGGCGATGGTGAAGTTGGCGCCGGTGTTGAGGTCCGTGAACCGACCCGGGTAGGCCGTCGACGAACCGCCGCAGGTGAAGCCGGTCGCGCTCTGGCCCGTCGCGCACGCGCTGTAGTCACGATCGCGCTGCAGCACCGGATGCTGCCGCGTATAGCCCAGGAAAACGGTGGCGTTGCCCTTGCCGTTGGCGAAGTCGCTGCCCATCGCCACGCTGTAGTTCTCGACCTCGCCGTCGGAATCGACGTCGCCCGGCACCTTGAACTGCGAGGGATTGGTCACCGCCCGCGCCGCGATGACGCTGGCGAGCCCGTTGTTCTGCTGGTGATTGTAGAAACTGTGGCCCCAGTCGAACTGCACGCCCTGGAACCGGTCGTTCATGATGAAGTTCACGACCCCGGAGATGGCGTCCGAACCGTACACCGCGGACGCGCCGCCGGTATAGATGTCGACCCGCTGGATCAGCGGCAGGGGGATGCTGTTGATGTCGGTCGCATAGATGGTCGGGTCACCGGCCGGGAGACGCCGTCCGTTGATCAGGACCAGGGTTCGGGACGCGCCCAGACCACGCAGGTCGACCGCGGCCGTGCCTGTCGCGGCGTTGGAGAGCATGTTCCCCTGGTCGGCGAAGACCTGCGGCATGTTGTTCAGCAGGTTTTCGATCGAGACCGGGTGCTCGATCTTGATGTCGACCGGCGAAATGATCGAGATCGGACTCGTGCTCTCAATGTTGGGCGACGGAATGCGCGTGCCCGTGACCGTGATCTTCTCCTGATACCCGGCCGGCGTCTGCCCGTAGGCCGCCGGCGCCGCCAGGCCTACGAGAATGCCGGCGCCGACCGCCTGCGTGACCGCAAGCGACAGCTTTTTTCTATGCATCCTTTTCATCGTGAACCCCCATGGAGTTGAGGACTAATTGCAACAATCTTCAAATTCGCCAACGCATTGGTATCGAATCTTTCGCCGACAAGCGGGCATTGGACCGCTCAAGGTTCAATTGCAGGGAATTTGCGATGGAACCTCCAGAGAACTAACCGAATCGTGGGGAATTCCCCCGGTCGGGCACAGTTGCAACGGTACAACAGCGCGAATTCCGGCCGCAACAAATTGCCCGGCTTCGATACAATCGGTTCACAGTTCTGTTGCAAATCTGCCAACGCGACGACGCGCCGCGCGACGCGACGATCGGAATGGCGCACGATGTTGCAATGCGCCAACGATCGCGGACCGCAGACGGCGAGTGTTTAGGAAGGATCGGTGGCCTTTCGCATCCTGCGGGCGAAGCGCGACGACGTCCGCCACGTCCTCGGCATGATCGAGGCGCTGGCCGACTACGAGCAGCTGCGGCATCTGTGCGTGGCCACCGAGGTCGCCCTCGACGCCGCGCTCTTCGGTCCGAAACCCGCGGCGGAAGTGCTTCTCGGCTGGGAAGACGAGCGTCCGGTCGCCTTTGCCCTTTTTTTCCATAATTTCTCGACCTTTCTGGGTCGGAAGGGCCTGTATCTCGAGGATTTATTCGTGCAGCCCGCGTTCCGTCGGCGAGGCTACGGCAGGGCGCTCCTCGTGCACCTGGCCCGCATCGCGGTCGAGCGCGGCTGCGGGCGCTTCGAATGGGCGGTGCTCGACTGGAACGCCTCCGCGATCGGCTTCTACGAATCCCTGGGCGCTTCCGTCCTCCCGGACTGGCGCATCACCCGGGTGACGGGATCGGCCCTCGAGAGGCTTGCGGCCCGCGCGATCCCGGCCGCCTAGTTCCTCGGGCGCCACCGCCGGCGTGCGCGCGGCGAACGTTCGAGCGATAATGCTCGGCTTTTCGCGGCTGCGCCGCGAGCCGCAAACCTTCGGAAAGCCCCGATGCCAACCTTCCCGGATCTCTTCCGGCAGCTCCACAGCGACGCCCAGTTCTGGTCGCTGCGCGTGGTCGACGAGCAAGCCGAATGCTATGCAGTGCGCAAGAACGTGCCCCAGCCGCCGGCGCTCGTCTCCGACCGCGGCGCGATGCTGACCGCCCGCGCCGACGGCGGTTGCGGGTACGCCGCGACCAGCGACCTCTCCCCCCGCGGCCTCCAGGCCGCCCTCGACCGCGCGACGGCGTGGGCGCGCGCCACGGCGAGCCGCTCGCTGATCGACTTCCGGGCGATGCCGACCCCGGCGCCGCGGGGCAGCTACGCCTCGCCCGAGGTCGAGGGCTCCCGGCGCTCCCAGCGCGAGTGGTACGAGCTCCTGAACGAGGAATCCCGGGGGGCCGGCTTCGACCCGCGCATCGTCGACTGGGAGGCGACCGTCGAGGCGCGGGTCGGAGAGCACCGCCTGCTCACCAGCGCCGGAGGCGACGTCGTCCAGCGCTACCGCTTCGTCATGCCGGGAATCGCGGTCACCGCGCACGCCGACGGGGACACGCAAATGCGCACCCTCAACGGCTACCGCGGCCTGGCGCAGCAGGGCGGCGAGTCGATGCTGGAGCGCTTCGCCTACGCCGGCAGCGGCCGGCGCGTCGCCGAGGAGGCGCTCGAGCTGCTGTTCGCGCCCAATTGCCCCAGCGGCACGACCGACGTGCTGCTCATGCCCGATCAGGTGATCCTGCAGATCCACGAGTCGATCGGGCATCCGCTCGAGCTCGACCGCATCCTCGGCGACGAGCGCAATTTCGCGGGCACGAGCTTCGTGACGCTCGACATGTTCGGGACCTACCGCTACGGCTCGGAGCTGCTCAACGTGTCGTTCGACCCGACGCTGCCCGAGGAGCTGGCGAGCTACGCCTTCGATGACGACGGCACAGCCGCCGCGAAGGTCTATCTGATCCGCAACGGCATCCTGGAGCGGCCGCTGGGAGGCGCCCTTTCGCAGGCCCGCGCCGGGCTTCCCGGCGTCGCCAACTCCAGGGCCGACAACTGGAACCGGCCGCCGATCGACCGCATGGCGAACATCAATCTTGAGCCCGGCGACGCCTCTCTCGGCGAGCTGATCGCCGGGATCGAGCGCGGCGTGCTCATGAGCACCAACAGCTCCTGGTCGATCGACGATTCGCGCAACAAGTTCCAGTTCGGCTGCGAGTGGGGACGGCTCATCGAGAACGGCAAGCTCTCGACCGTCGTGAAGAATCCGAACTATCGCGGGATCTCGGCGAGCTTCTGGCGCAGCCTGGCCCGGGTGGGCGACGCCTCCACCATGGAGGTGCTCGGAACGCCGTTCTGCGGCAAGGGCGAACCCTCCCAGGTGATCCGGGTGGGCCACGCAGCTCCGGCCTGCGTCTTCACCGGGGTCGACGTCTTCGGGGGCGAAGCATGACGGACGCCGTCTCGCCCGTCGAAACCTACTTCCGCGACCTCGCCGCCCTCCTCGACCGATCGCTCGGTGGCGGTGAACGCTACACCTGTCGGCTGGACGCGGAGAGCTCGGACTTCGTGCGCTTCAACCGCGGCAAGGTCCGCCAGCCCGGATCGGTCACTCAGGGCTATCTGCGCCTGAGCCTGATCGACGGCAACCGGCACGCCGACCAGTCGCTCACCGTCTCCGGCGACCTCGCGAGCGATCGCGAGGCGGTCTTCGCGGCGCTCCGCGGCTTGCGCGCAACGCTTGCCGGGCTTCCCGACGACCCGCACCTCGCCTACGCGACCGACGTGAGCAGCAGCCGCGTGGTTCGCCACGGCTCGCTGCCGGCCGCCGAGGCCATCGTGGAGGCCGTCCTCGATGCCGCCCACGGCCTGGACCTGGTCGGCATCTACGCGGGCGGGCCGGTATACCGCGGTTTCGCGAACTCGCTGGGGCAGCGCAACTGGCACGAGGTCGCGAGCTTCAGCCTGCAGTGGAGCCTCTATCACCGGGCGGACAAGGCGGTGAAGAGCGCGTACGGCGGATTCGACTGGGACGGCGCGGTTCTGGCCGAGAAGATGGCGGGCGCGCGGGAGCGCCTCGGGCTCCTCGCCCGGCCGTCTAAGGCCCTCGAGCCCGGCCGTTATCGCGCCTATCTCGCACCCAGCGCCATGGAGGAGATCGCCGGCATGCTGTGCTGGGGCGGGTTCTCCGGGCGTGCGCTGCAGACGCGGCAGAGCTGCCTCTTTCGCCTGAACGAAGGCTCGGCCCGGCTCGACCCTTCCGTGAGCTTCAGCGAGAAGACCTCGGAGGGCATTGCTCCCGCGTTCCAGGACGACGGCTTCGCACGACCGAACGAGGTCCCGCTGGTCGACGACGGTCGGATGGTGGGCTCGCTGGTGAGCCCGCGGACGGGCCGCGAGTTCACGCTGGCACACAACGGCGCCAACGCCTCGGAAACGCCCGAGTCGCTGGAGATGCAGGGAGGAACGCTCGCCGCCGACGACGCGCTGGACCTTCTCGATACGGGCCTCTATATCGGCAACCTCCATTACCTCAACTTCTCGGACCGGCCCGCCTGCCGTCTCACCGGCATGACGCGGTTCGCCTCGTTCTGGGTCGAGAGCGGCCGGATCGTCGCGCCGGTGGACGTGATGCGCTTCGACGACACTGTCTTCCGGCTGCTCGGCAGCGAGCTTGCCGGCCTCACGACCGAACGCGAGCTCCTGGTCAGCAGCGATACCTACCACCAGCGCGACGTCGCGAGCATGCGCCTCCCCGGCGCGGTCGTGCGCGAGATGGCCTTCACCTTGTAGCGGTCGGCCCGACGAGGCAGGCGAATCCCGGAATCGCGCTGGCTCGGGCCGGCGCGGCTCCTGGCCTGGAGCGCGGCGGCGGCGCGGCACGACCGCGAGCTTCGCTTCGAGCGTCCTCGCCGCGCGGGACGCCGCGGCGATCACTGGCCGTGGTGCCAGCCCTTGGGAATCGCGGAAAGCAGCTTCTGCGTGTAGGGCTCGCGCGGATGCCGGTAGATCTCGTCCGAATCGGCGATCTCGATGATCTGACCCTGGTTCATCACCATCACCTGGTCGGAGATGTACTTCACGACCGCGAGGTCGTGCGAGATGAAGATGTACGAGAGCCGGAACTCGTCCTGCAGATCCTGCAGCAGGTTCAGCACCTGCGCCTGCACCGATACGTCGAGCGCCGAGACCGACTCGTCGCAGATCAGGATGTCGGGCTTGAGCGCCAGGCAGCGGGCGATCGCGATGCGCTGCCGCTGGCCGCCCGAGAACTCGTGCGGATACTTGTAGAAGGACACTTCGGGCAGGCCGACCTTGCCCAGCATCTCGAATGCGAGCTCGGTGCGCTCCTGGGCGGAGGCGCCGATTCCGTGGATGAGCATCGGCTCGGTGAGGATCTGGCCGACGATCATGCGCGGGTTCAGCGACGCATAGGGATTCTGGAAGATGATCTGGATGCGCCGCTTGTAGCTCATGAACTCGCGCGGGGTCATCGCCAGGATGTCGCGGCCCTCGAACAGCGCCTCGCCCGACGATGCCTCGTGCAGGCGCATGAGCGTGAGGCCAACCGTCGTCTTGCCGGATCCGGACTCGCCCACGAGCCCGAGCGTCTTGCCCTTGGGCAGCTTGAAGGAAACGCTCTTCACCGCTTCGAACTTCCGGCGGCCGAACAAGCCGTCGCGGGAGTAGAAGTCCTTCCCGAGGTTGCGCACCTCCAGGATGATCGGATCGCTCTCCCCCACACCGCGCCTGCGCTCGGCGAGGTTCGCACCGCGCCCGGCGCCATTCATGAAATCCTCGATGACCGGCAGGCGAACCGGGCGGCGGTCGAGGCGCGGGCGGCACTGGAGCAGCGCCTTGGTGTAGGCGTCCTGCGGGCGCTCGAAAACCGCCGCCGCGGGGCCCTGCTCCCGGATCTCCCCGTTGCGCATGACGACGACGTAGTCCGCGATCTCGCCGACGAGCGCGAGGTCGTGGGTGATGAACAGCACCGACATCTCGTGCCGCCGCTGCAGAGCCGCGATCAGCTCGAGGATCTGCTTCTGGATCGTGACGTCGAGCGCCGTCGTGGGCTCGTCGGCGATCAGGAGCTTGGGCTCGCAGGCGATAGCCATCGCGATCATCACCCGCTGCTGCTGGCCGCCGGACATCTGCGAGGGATAGGCATTGACCTTGAACTTCGGATCGGGAATGCCGACTTCCTCGAGGAGCGCGACGGCGCGCTTCCTGGCGTCGCCCGGCGACATGCCCATGTGCAGCCGGAGGACCTCGGAGAGCTGGAAGCCGACCGTGAAGACCGGGTTGAGCGAGGTCATCGGCTCCTGAAAGATCATCGAGATGTCGGCGCCGCGCAGCTTTCGGAGCCCGAGCGCATCGAGGCCGACCAGGTTGCGGCCCCCGTACACGATCTCGCTGCCCGGGAGGATGCTGGCGTTCTCCTTGGGCAGCAGGCCGAGAATCGACAGCGAAGTCACGGACTTCCCGCTGCCCGATTCGCCGACCAGCGCCACGGTCGCGTTGCGCGGGATGTCGAAGGACACGCCCTTCACGGCCTCGAAGCTCGTCTCCTTGTCCAGGCGGAAGTTCACCCGCAGGTTGCGGACCGACAGCAGCGTTTCCATGTCACTTGAGCTTCGGGTCGAGCGCGTCGCGCAGCGCGTCGGTGAACAGGCTGAACGCGGTCACCAGTACCGCCATGAACGTTCCGGCGGCGGCGAGCTGCCACCACTTGCCGAGGATCAGCTCGTTCTGCGCCTCGTTAAGCATCGATCCCCAGGATACGACGTCGACGGGAACGCCGAAGCCGAGGAACGACAGGATCACCTCGGACTTGATGAACGCCACGGTGTAGATCGAGAGCTGCACTAGGACGATGTGGCTCACGTTCGGGAAGATGTGGATGAACATGCGCCGGGCGTTCGACGCGCCGATCGCGTCGGCCGCCTGCACGTACTCCCGGCCTTTGTGCTTGAGGTACTCCGCTCGGATCAGCCGGAACGTTCCGGTCCAGCCGGTCAGGCCCAGGATCAGCACGATGGTCATGATCCCTTTCTGCTGCAACACGGCGGCGACCGCGAGGATAAGCAGCAGGTAGGGGATGGACGTGAACACGCTGTAGAACCAGTTGAAGAAGTCGTCGAGCCACTTGCCGTAATAGCCGGCCACCGCGCCGAAGACCGTGCCCAGCAGCGTGGCAACGACCGCCGCGGCCAGCCCGACGAAGATCGAGGTCTGCGAGCCCTTGATCACCTTCTTGAGCACGTCCCGGCCCCACTTGTCGCCGCCGAGCGGCAGCGTCGCGCGGCGCTGCTCCACGGGGGCGGCCGTGACCTCCTTGCTCCTGATCTCCGCCATCACATCGGCGAGCGGATCGACGGTCTTGCTCTCCGCCGAGGTGTCGGCGCCCTCGCTCCTCGCGGGCGCAGCCTGCCCGCGAATGGCCGCCAGCGCGTCGGCGAGCGGATCCTTGATCGGCAGCTCGGTCGGCTTGTCGGAGACGGCGGGCGCGGCCTGATTGGCGGCCGCACCGGGCGCAGCGGGCGCAGCTTCCTCGGGGCCGACGAAGCTCGGCGGCGCGTAGTTGACGCCCACCTCCTTCGCCCAGTCCCCGGCGATCAGCCCGACGGCCGACAGCATCATCTGCAGCAGGAACAGCGCGACGATGGCGAGCGACACCATCGCCACCTTGTCGGAGCGCAGGCGCTTCCACGCCAGCGCCCACAGGCCCGGCGATACCGCGTGCGGCGCGTCGAAGGGCATGTCGGGGCTCCTATTTGAGCTGGACGCGCGGGTCCACCGCCTTGTACATCAGGTCGGCGAGGAGGTTGAACACCATCGTCGCGACCGCGACGTACACGGTGATCGCCTTGATCACGGGGAAGTCGCTGCGCTCCACCGCGAGGATCACCTCGCGGCCGATCCCGGGAATCGAGAAGAAGCGCTCGACCAGAAACGCGCCGATCAGCAGCCCTGGCAGCGTCGCCATCACCTGCGTGATGATCGGAATCGAGGCGTTGCGCAGTACATGCAGCCACATGATCCGGTTCTCGGACAGGCCCTTGGCGCGGCCGGTCCGCACGTAGTCCTGGTTGATCTCGTCCAGCACGAAGGTGCGGAAGAGCCTCAGGTCCGGCGCGATGCTCACCACCAGCAGGATGAGGATGGGCAGCGACGAATACACGAAGAGGTTCTCGCGAAGGCTGTCGCCCCAGCCCTGGACGGGGAACCAACCGAGCTTGTAGGCGAATACGTACTGGAAGACGATGATGTAGACCAGGATCGAGATCGACAGCCCGACCGTGCACACGATCATCACGGCCCGGTCGGTGAGCGAGCCGCGGACATACGCGACCGCGAGCGCGAGCCCGATCGAGATCAGGGTCGAGATGGCGAGCCAGGGCAGCAACACGGTCAGCGAAGGACCGAGCCGCGTCGCGAGGATGTGGGATACCGCTTCGTTGGTGCTCCAGCTCGCGCCGAAGTCCGCGGTCAGCACCTGCTTCACGAAGATCCAGAGCTGGACGTAGTAAGGCTGGTCGACGCCGAGCTGCTTGCGGATGTTGGCGATCTGCTCGGCGCTCGAGATCTTGCCGGCGAGGACGTAGGCCGGGTCGCCGCCGACCCAGTTGAACAGGAAGAAGACGAGCAGGATGACGCCGAGGATCGTCGGGATCATCTGCAACACGCGCCGGATGATGTATGCGTACATCGCTTCACCTCCTCCGGGATCGCGGTGCCGCGCCCCGGTTGCCTGCCCCCGTTCCGGGTCGGACGCCTAGTCGCCCCCGCCCGCGTTCCCTTCGCCGCCGCCCGCGCCCTTCCCCGATTTCACGTCGATGTACATCCACTCCGCGTGCAGGATGGGATGCTTCTTGTAGCCGAGCACCTGCGGCTGCGTCAGCATGTTGCGGTAGCGGCTGATGTCGAGCCGCCACGGCGCGTACGCCTCGATGATCTTCGTCATCTCGTGATACAGCCGGTCGCGCTCGGGCGAGGACGCCGGCAGGCGCGCGCTCCGCTCGTAGAGCCGGTCGTACTCGGGGATCGTCGCGCAGGCGTTGTTGTTCTGGTGGATGTTCTTGCTGTAGAGGAGCTGCATGAAGTTGTCGCCGTCAGGATAGTCTGCGATCCATGCGGCGCTGCGCATCATGATCTTGCACTCCTTCTCGGCCTTGATCTGATCCGGGAACCTGAGCTTCACGACCTCCATGCGGATGCCGAGCAGCGCGAAGGCCTTCGCCCAGAGCTCGTCCTGCTGCCGGCCCAGGGTGTCCGGGCGTGAAGTGTACTTGATGACGAGCGGCTTGCCGTCGGGAAGCGTCCGGAAACCGTCGGCCCCCTTGAGGTAGCCGAAGCGGTCGAGCAGAGCGTTGGCGGCGGCCGGGTCGTACCTGATGCTGGTCCGGTAGCCCGGATCGTGGCCGACCACCCCGGGAGGGATGGGGTACTGGGCCTCGATCGCCTGGCCGTTGCGCACGATCCGGATCTCGTCGTCGAGGCTGAACGCCATCCCCATGGCACGCCTCAGCGCGATCTTCTCCTTGGACAGACCTCCCACCACGGGGTCCTGCATGTTCCAGAAGTGATAGGTGATCTCCGGGTCGACAAAGCGCGAAAGCCTCACGCCGCGCTTGACGAACTCGGGCTTGAGCTTGTCGCCGTCGAGCACGTTGGGCGCGAGCGGCGCCTCCATGTTCATGATGTCGATCTCGCCGCGCTCGAAGGCGAGCAGGCGCGCCTGGTCCTCCTCGATGATGCTGATCTCCACGCGCCCGACCTGGGGCATCTTCTTGCCCTTCATCTCCTTCACAATGCGCGCGTCGTCGGGATCGCTGCCCGGCTGGAAATCCCAGACGAAGCCGCGGTAGCCGGGGTTGGCTTCGAGCACGATCTTCGAGGCGCGAACCCAGTCCTTGAGCATGTAGGGTCCGGTGCCGACCGGATTGGACATCGCGCGGCCCGATTCGTCGGCGTACTTCTCGATCACCTCCCGCGCGACCGCCGACGTGGGCTCGTGGGCGAGCACGAAGGGCAGGTTGTAGTCGGTCTGCTTGAGCCGGATGCGCAGCGTATAGCGGTCGACAGCCTCGAGGCCGGGAATCTTCCGGTCGTAGTCGAATCTGCCGCTCTTCGCCGCGGCGGCGGCGAGCTCGTCCAGCCCGACGATCTTGCCTTCGACCAGCCAGGCCCAGGGCGAGCGCAGCTTCGGATCGATCAACCGCTTCAGCGAATAGACGAAATCCTCGGCGACGAGCTCGCGCCTCCTGCCGTTGAACGCCGGGTCGGGCGTGAAATAGATCCCCTTGCGGATCCTGAAGGTATAGGTCCTGCCGTCGTCGCTGACCTGCGGCAGCGCTTCGGCGGCGCCGGGGACGATCTTCGCCGGGCGCGCCAGATAGTCGTAGGTGAGCAGCCGATCGAAGATCGCCTGCTCGATCGTGCCCGAATACAGGTCCTGCCCACCCGCCGGGTCGAAGCCGGTCTCGGCCGCGGGAAAAACGTAGCGGATGACCTTGCCCGGGTCGGCTGCGAGCGCGACCGAGGACGCCGCGCAGAGGAGTGCAGCGAAGAGGAGCCCGCGGCGCATCCGAGGCGGTGCTTCGCGTTCGTCCCGGCGATTCACTGCTTGCGCAGGCTGGGATCGAGGTCCATGTACTCCCAGGCGTTGACCAGGATCGGGTGGTAGCGATAGCCCTTGAGCTGCGGGGAGACGAGCACGTTGCGGTAGCGCGAGACGCCCAGCTTCCAGACGCTGTCGACCTCCATCTGCCGCGCCATGAGCAGGAAGAGGCGGTTGCGCTCGGGCGAATCGGGCATGCTCTTCATCTTCACGTACAGCGCATCGTAGGCCGCAGACTCGTAGCAGGCGTGGTTGCTCTGGTGGATGTTCGGACCGTACGAGAGCTGCATGAAGTTCTCGCCGTCGGGGTAGTCGGCGACCCAGGCCGAGCCCCACATCGCGAGCTGGCAGGCCTCGGCCGCCTTGATGTTGTCGGAGAACGGCCCCTTCTTCGCCTCGAAGCGCACGCCGATGGCGTCGAGGGACTTCTTCCAGAGGTCGTCGTAGTCGCGGCTGATCGCCTGCGGCTCGGAAGTGAGCACGACCGTGAACGGCTTGCCCGACGGATCGTTGCGATAGCCGTCCGCGCCCTTCTTGTAGCCGAAGTAGTCGAGGAGCTGGTTGGCGAGCACCGGGTCGTAGCGGATGATGCTGCGGTAGCTCGGGTCGTAGCCGACCACTCCCGGCGGGACAGGGCTCTCGTCGGCGATCGCCTGGCCCTTGCGGATGACGTCGATCTCCTCCTGGATGCTGTAGGACATCATGAGCGCGCGCCGCAGCGCGATCCGCTCCTTCGTGTAGCCGCCCAGCGTCGGATCCTGCATGTTGAAGAAGTAGTAGGTGATCTCGGGCTCGACGCTGCGGTCCCAGGTGATCCCGCGCGCCGCGAAGGAAGGCGCGAGCTTGTTGTCCGGGATCGCGATCGGCGCGAACGACCCGAAGCGGTCGATGAAGTCGATCTCGCCGCGCTGGAAGGCGAGCCAGCGCGACTGCTCCTCCTCGATGATGCTGATCTCGACGCGGCCGATCTGCGGGATTCGCTTGCCCTTCATCGCGGCCACGGCGGCCCGGTCGCGCGGATCGTCCGAGCCGGCGAAGTCCCAGACCACGTCCCGATAGTCCGGATTGGCCTCGAGGACGATCTTGGCCTTGCGGGTCCACGAGACGAGCCTGTACGGACCGGTGCCCACGGGATGCGCGTTGGTGTCGTCCGCATAGGCCTCGATCACTTCCCTCGCGACGGCGGAGATCGACGGCATCGCCATGATATAGGCGAAGTTGTAGTCGCTTTCGTTCAAGTGGATGCGCAGCGTGTACCGATCGACGATCTCGAGACCGGGTACTTTCGCGTCGTAGTCGAAGTGCCTGGTCTGCGCCGCCTTCTTCGCCATCGCGTCCAGGCCGACGATCTTGCCTTCGACCAGGAAGCGGTACGGCGAGCGATTGGCCGGGTCCATGAAGCGCTCGATCGAGTACGCGTAGTCGGCGGCGGTCAGCTCGCGGCGCTGGCCCTTGAACGCGGGATCGGTCTGGAAGTAGATCCCCTTGCGCAGACGGAACGTGTAGGTCTTGCCGCCGTCGGTCACCTCCGGCATCGCTTCGGCGGTTCCCGGAATGAGCTTGGCGGGGCGCGCGAGGTAGTCGTAGCTGAGCAGGCGCTCGAAGACGCAGCGCAGCACCTGACTGGAGTAGTTGTCGGTGACTTTGACCGGATCGAAGCCGGTCTCGGCCACGTCGAAGGCGACGCGCAGCACCTTCGCGGGATCGGCCGCCGCTTGCGCGCGCGCGGAGGCCAGGAGAGCGAGCAGCAGCACGCCCGCCGCCGTCCGCCAACACCGCTTCGCAACGCTCATCGGCCCCCCGAAGAAAGGGGCGTAATGTACCACTCCGCGCGGGTGCTCGGGCCGGCACCACACTCCATGGAGGGGAGCGCCCCGGCAGGCGCGCGCGAGAGGTTAGGCCACGGTGTACGACGGCGCGCCGTAATACTCGCCGACCGTCGCTGTGACCCTGCTCACGAGCTCGCGCTCCGGGGCGCTCAGGAACGGGCTCCAGATGTCGAAGATCAGCACGGCGCGCGGGACGTCGCTGTCGTTCCACGCCTCGTGCTCGATCGAATCGTCGAACACGAACGCCTTCCCCGGAATCCATTCGCGGCGCTCGCCGCCGACGCGGAAGCCGCAACCCGGCGGGATGATCAGCGGCAGGTGCACCGTCAGCCGCGTGTTGTGGACGCCGGTGTGCGGCGGAATGCGCGTCTTGGCGTCGAGGATCGAGAACACGGCCGACGGGCCGTAGCCGGGCACCTCCCAGCGCGGCCACTCGCGAAGCGCGGCGGCGGTCCGCGGACAGCGGTCGATGTGCTCGGCGATCGGAACGCCCTCGCGCCAGAGGAAATAGACGCCCCAGCGCCGCGAGTGGTTGAGCTCGCGCCACTGATCGACCGGATAGCCTTCCCGGATGTTGATGTAGGGCTGCAGCGTCGCCGGCCCGTCGGCGAGCACGTTGACGAGCTCCGCCCGGATGTCGTCGGTGGCCGCTTCGATCGCGTCGAGCCAGGGAAAGTCACCGCGCGGGTAGAACTCGATCGCCGGAAGCTGCGGGAAGTACATGAAGCTCGGCTGCTGCCGGTAGACGCGCTCTTTCTGCAGAAGCATCGCAACGCAGCGATCGAAGCGATCCAGCCGCTCGCCGCCGTGGCGCGCACGCACATCCTTCAGCCGTTCGTCGAGGAAGGTCTCGAGCGAGCGATTGTTGGCCTCGACCGCATCCCTCGCGCGATTGAGCACCGGACGCAGCGCCGGCGGAGGCTCGGCACCCGGCGGAATGAGCTGCAGAGCGATGCGATAGGTAGCGGCGGCGGCTCGCGAGCGACCCTGCAGCTCCTGCAGCGAGCCTTTCTGGAGCAGTGCGCGCAGGTTGCGCGGCTCGAGCGCGAGCGCCTTCTCGACCGCCGCCATTTCCTCGTCGGCGCGGCCGAGCCCGCGCAGCGCCGCCGCCAGGTTGAGCCATAGCGAGGTGACGGATGGCGCGCTCTGCAGGGCGCGCTCGAGGAGCTGCCGCGCACCCGCGGGATCGCCGGCGGCGAGCATGTGCCGCGCGATCTCGTTGAGGACCAGAGGATGCTGGGGAGCTTCCGTCTGCGCCTGCCGCAGGAGCCGCTCGCCATCCTGCGTCTGGCCGCGCTCGAAGGCCTGCGTCGCTGCGTCGATCAACTGCGCGACCCGGCGATCCTCGCTTACGGCTGTGCTCACTTGCGCTCCCTCCGGGGATGCCTGCCCCGCGGCGAAATAGGCGGCGAGGATGGAAAAACCGGCACTCGGGCTAATGTACCATTTCCGGTTCTGCAGACGCCGCGGCGGAGCCGGCCCTCTCCGGGCCGCTCGCTCGCCGGCGGCGGCAGCGAATCTCTCGAGTCGCGATGAAACCACGCTACTGGGACGAGGCCACGAAGGCGCTGTCGCGCCGCGATCGCGTGCTCGCGCGCCTGGTCCGCCGCTATCCCGACTTCCACCTGCGGCGTCGTGCCGATCCTTTCACGACGCTCGCCCGGGCGATCGTCGCCCAGCAGATTTCGGTCAAGGCGGCAGATGCGATCTGGCGGCGGTTCGTCTCGCTCGTCGGCCGCCTGCCTTCGCACGGCTTCCCGCGCCTCGCGGCTTCGCGCGTCGCGGCCTCCTCGGTCGAATCCCTGCGCGGCTGCGGTCTCTCGCGGCGCAAGGCCGAATACCTCGTCGATCTGGCGGATCATTTCTCTTCGGGCAGGCTCGACCCGAAGCGCTGGAGGAAGCTCGGCGACGAGGATCTGATCGCGGCGCTGGTCGACGTGAAGGGCATCGGCCGGTGGACCGCGGAGATGTTCCTCATCTTCCACGAGCTGCGCCCCGACGTCCTGCCCCTCGACGACCTCGGCCTGCAGCGGGCCTTCGGCGAACACTACAACGACGGCGAGCGGCTCGATCGCAAGGCGATGGCCGCCCTCGCCGAGCGGTGGCGCCCGTGGCGCTCCGTGGCGACGTGGTACCTGTGGCGCAGCCTCGACCCGATTCCCGTTGAATATTGACGCTCGCAGCACCCCGCCCTTCGCAGGACTGACGCCGGACGTCGTGCTCGATGCCCTCGAGAGCGTCGGCGCCGTCGGCGACGGCCGTATGCTCGCGCTCGCGAGCTATGAGAATCGCGTCTACCGCGTCGCGATGGCCGACGGCACCTGGCGGGTGGCCAAGTTCTACCGCCCCGGGCGCTGGACCGATGCTCAGATTCGCGAAGAGCACGACTTCGTCTCGGAGCTCGCGGAGTACGAGATCCCGGTTGTCGCGCCGCTGTCGATCGCCGGACGAATGCTGCACGCCTACGGCGGCTACCGCTTCGCGCTCTATCCGAACTGCGGCGGGCGCGCGCCGGAGCTCGACGACCGGTCGACGCGCGAATGGTTGGGACGCTTCATCGGCCGCATTCACGCCGTCGGGGCGCGCGCGCCGTTTCGCGAGCGGCCCGCGCTCGACATCGCGAGCTTCGGCGAAGAGCCGAGCGCATGGCTCCTCGCGAACGGCTTCCTTCCCGCCGACCTGGTCGAAGCCTACGCGCGCATCGTGGCGCTCGCACTCGACGGCGTGCGGCGAAGCTATGCCCGTGCCGGCGACGTGCGGGATGCGCGCCTGCACGGCGATTGCCACGCCGGCAACCTGCTGTGGATCGCGCAGGGGGCCGACGCCGGTCCGCACTTCGTCGACTTCGACGACAGCCGGAGCGGGCCCGCGATCCACGACCTTTGGATGCTCCTCTCCGGCGACCGCACGGACATGCAGCGCCAGCTCGCCGAGATCCTGACCGGCTACGAGGACTTCCGCGCGCTCGACCGCCGCGAGCTCGGGCTGATCGAGGCGCTGCGCACGCTGCGTCTCATCCACTACGCTGCGTGGCTCGCGCGGCGCTGGGACGATCCGGCTTTTCCGGCGGCCTTCCCGTGGTTCAACACCCAACGCTACTGGCAGGACCGCATCCTCGAGCTGCGCGAGCAGGTGGCCGCGATGGACGAGCCGCCGCTGGAGGTCTAGCCTCGCCCCGCGCCTCGGCTACGACAGCACGCCGTCGACCAGATGCAGGATGCGGTCGGTGCGCCCGGCCAGCTCCGGGTCGTGAGTGACGATCACCAGGCTCGTTCCCGCGATGCGGTTGAGCTCCAGCATGAGATCGAACACCTGCGCCGCCGTCTGGCGGTCGAGGTTGCCGGTCGGTTCGTCGGCCAGCACGACCGCCGGGGACGTGACCAGCGCACGGGCGAGCGCTACGCGCTGACGCTCGCCGCCCGAGAGCTCTCCCGGTCGATGCAGCTTGCGCTCGCGCAGGCCGACGCGCTCGAGCAATGCGGAGGCGCGCGCACGCGCCTCCTGCGGCGCGTCGCGGCGAATGAACAGCGGCATCGCAACGTTGTCGAGCGCGGAGAACTCGGGCAGCAGGTGGTGGAACTGGTAGATGAAACCCAGCGCGCGGTTTCGCGTTCGGCCGCGTTCGGCCTCGTCGAGGGACGCGAACGACCTGCCCTGGACCAGGACCTCGCCGGCGCTCGGCGCATCGAGCCCGCCGAGCAGGTGCAGCAGGGTGCTCTTGCCCGAGCCCGAGGCGCCGACGACCGCGACGCGCTCGCCGGCGCGGATCGCCAGATCGATGCCGAGCAGCACCGGCACGTCCTGCGGTCCGCCGCGGTAGGTCTTGCGCAGGCCGCGGCACTCCAGGACCGGCGCCCGGTTATTCATAGCGCAGCGCCTCGGCGGGATTGACGCGGGCGGCGCGCCAGCTCGGATAGAGCGTGGCGAGGAGCGTCAATACGAGTGCGATCGCCGAGACGAGGATGACGTCCCCGCGCTGCACCTGCGAAGGCAGCTCGCTGATGTAGTAGACGCTCTTGTCGAGGAACTGCACCCCGAACAGGCGCTCGACGAAGGGCACGACGGTCTCGACGTTGAGCGCCAGCGCGAGCCCTCCGGCCACGCCGAGCAGCGTGCCCAGGGTGCCGACGAGCGCGCCCTGGATCACGAAGATCGCGAGGATGCTCGCCGGCGAGGCTCCCTGCGTTCGCAGGATGGCGATGTCGGCCTGCTTGTCGGTCACGACCATCATCTGCGCCGAGACGATGTTGAACGCTGCGACCGCGACGATCAGCGTCAGGATGAGGAACATCATCCGCTTCTCGATCGCCACCGCGCGGAAGAAATTGGCGTGCGACAGCGTCCAGTCGCGCACCTCGGCGTCAAACGGCAGCAGCGGCAGCAGGGCGCGGGCGACGCTCGGCGCGGCGAAGAGATCGTCGAGCTTGAGCCTGACGCCGCTCACCTTGTCGTCGAGCCGGTAGAGCTTCTGAGCGTCGGCGATGTCGATGAGGGCGAGGCCACTGTCGAACTCGAACATGCCGATCTCGAAGATGCCGACGACGTGGAAGCTCTTGACGCGGGGAAGCGTTCCCGCCGGGGTCACCGTGCCCTGCGGCGTGATGACGACGACCGGGTCGCCGAGGCGCACGCCGAGCGCGCGAGCAAGCTCCGCGCCGAGCACGATGCCGAACTCGCCGGGCTTGAGCGCCGACAGCGTGCCCTGACGCATGTGCGCGCCGAAGTCGGCCACCGTCTCCTCGAGCGCCGGATCGACGCCGCGAACCAGCGTTCCGCGGCTCACGTCGCCGGCCGAGAGCATGGCCTGACCGAAAACGTAGGGCGCCGCCGCCTTGACGTGCGGATTGGCCCGCACGGCGCGCGCGACGCCCTGCCAGTCGGCGAGGCTGCCGTCGAGGCCGCGGATCTCGATGTGCGAGGCGACGGACAGGATGCGCGTGCGAAGCTCCTCCTGGAATCCGTTCATCACCGACAGCACGACGATGAGCGCTGCCACGCCCAGGGCGATGCCGAGCATCGACACCGCGGCGATGAACGATACGAAGCCGTTGCGCCCCGAGCGCCGCCTGGCGCGGGTATAGCGCAAACCGACGGCCAGTTCGTAGAGCATCGGGACGTTTCGGTGCTGCGGGAAAGGGAGCGAGCTGCGGGCGGAAAGGCGCGGCCGCCCCGAGTGTGCCACAAACAGGGACGCTTCAGCCGCGTGCTACACTCGCTCGGGGCTGGGGCGCGCTCTACGATGCAGTTGACTCTGGTTGTTCCGGATCTGCTCGACCTTCCTGCGGCTACGCTCGCATCGCTCGATGCGCGCGCGCCGGCGCTCTCGCGCCTGCTCCGCCGCGGGAGCCCCGCAACGACGGAGGTCGACGGCCTCCTCGCGACCGCATGCCGTGTCTGCGGGATCGCCAGGCAGGACGACTGGCCGGTGGCGCCGCGGCTCGCGCGCGCGGCGGGCATCGATCCTGCGGATGCGTACTGGCTATGTGCGGATCCAGCGACGCTCGCGGTGGGTGCCGACGACGTGCGGCTTTCCGCCATCGTCGACGATCTCCCGGCGGAGGATGCGCGGGCGCTGATCGCGGCGTTGAACGCGCATTTCGCTCCCGACCGGATCGTGTTCGTCGCGCCCTCGCCCGCGCGCTGGTTCCTGCGCGCTTCGGAATCGCAGCGGTTGCGGACCCGGCCGCCGGAGGCAGCGCTCGGCGCACCGCTCTTCGGGCTCCTGCCTTCCGGGCCGGACTCGGCGCGGTGGCGTCGCTGGCAGAACGAGATGCAGATGCTGCTCTTCGACCATCCCGTCAACCGACAGCGCGAGCGTGAAGGCGCCGCGCCCGTCAACAGCGTCTGGCTCTGGGGCGGCGGCGCGGCGCAGCCCATTGCGCAAGCGGACGTCTCGGTGCTCGCGCGGGAGTCGCGCATTCGCGATCTCGCGCGCGGCAGCGCGGTCGACGCGGCGCCTCCGCCACCGGGCTTCGACGCGGTGCCGAACCGCACCGCGGTCGCGGTGTGGCTGGATCCCATCGGTACCGCGGACGCTGAGCACAAGCTCGAGGCGATCGATCGGGCGTGGATGGCGCCTGTCGAGCGAGCGCTCGATGCGAGACGGCTGTCTTCGCCGGAGATCGTCGCGGGAGGGCGCGACCGGGCCCTTCGCTTCCAGCCGCGCCGCTCCTCGCTGGTCGAGCGCTGGCGCGCCCGACTGTCGCCGCCGTGCAGCCTGGACGTCCTTGCAGCCGCGGCGTCCGAAGCCGCAGCGCGCTGAAAACCGTGCGGATCGTCCGGCGTTCGGTCCCCGAGAGCGTGGCGGCGCTGACCGCGGCCGGCATCGCGCCGGTGCTGGCGCGTGTCTACGCTGCGCGCGGCGTGCGCTCACCCGAGGAGCTCGCGCTCGATCTCGACCGGCTGCCTTCGTGGACGTCGCTCAAGGGGATCGACGCGGCGGCCGAGCGCCTCGCGAGCGCGATCGCGCGCCGCCAGCGGCTTCTGATCGTCGCCGACTACGACGCCGACGGCGCGACGGCCTGCGCGGTCGGCGTCCTGGGCTTGCGCGCACTCGGCGCGAGCGTGGACTTCCTGGTGCCCAACCGGTTCGAGTTCGGCTACGGCCTTACGCCCGAGATCGTCGCGCTCGCGGCGCAGCGCGGACCGCATCTGATCATCACCGTCGACAACGGCATCGGCAGCGTCGAAGGCGTCGCTGCAGCGCGCGCGCTGGGGATCGAGGTCCTGATCACCGATCACCATCTGCCTGGGGCGGAGCTCCCCGGCACGGAGCTGATCGTCAACCCCAACCAGCCGGGCTGTGGCTTTCCCAGCCGTCATCTCGCCGGCGTCGGCGTGATGTTCTATGTGCTGCTCGCGCTTCGCGCCCGGCTGCGGGAGCAAGGCCGCTTTCGGGACGGCGCGGCGCCCAAGCTCGGCTCCCTGCTCGACCTGGTGGCGCTGGGCACGGTCGCCGACGTCGTGATCCTGGACCATCTCAACCGGATTCTCGTCGGGCAGGGCTTGCGCCGGATTCGGGCCGGCCGGATGCAGCCCGGCCTGCGCGCGCTTTTCGCGGCCGCCGGTCGCGATCCGTCGCGCGCGAGCGCGTACGACCTGGGCTTCGTGCTCGGCCCGCGGCTCAACGCCGCCGGCCGGCTCGCCGACATGTCGGTCGGCATTGCCTGCCTGCTGGCTCCCGATGAGCAGAGCGCCGCCCCTCTCGCAGCGGAGCTCGATCGGCTCAACCGCGAGCGCCGGGAGGTGGAGGCGGCGATGCAGGCCCAGGCGCTCGACGGCCTCGAGGCCGTGGTCGGCGACGAGCAGTACACGGTTTGCGCCTACCGGCCGGAATGGCATCAAGGCGTGGCCGGCATCGTCGCTTCGCGACTGAAGGATCGCTTCCATCGCCCCGCGATCGTGTTCGCGCCGGGCTCGGACGGCGAGCTGCGCGGCTCGGGCCGCGCGATCCCCGGCTTTCATCTCCGCGACGCGCTGGACCTGGTCGCCAAGCGGGCGCCGGGGGCGATCCGGCGCTTCGGCGGCCATGCGTACGCGGCGGGCCTGACGCTCGCCGAGGACGCGCTGCCGCGCTTCGCCAGGGAGTTCGAGAGAGTCGCCCGTGAACGCCTGACGCCCGGCGCGCTGCACCGCACGATCGAGACCGATGGCGAGCTCGCCTCCGCCGAGCTGACGCTCGGGCTCGCCCGGGCGATCGCGGGAGAGGTGTGGGGCCAGGGCTTCCCCGCCCCGCTCTTCGAGGGGCACTTCGGCGTGGTCGAGCAGCGCGTCGTCGGCGAGAAACATCTGCGCCTCGCCGTGGACAGCTCCTCCGCGCGCCTCCAAGCGATTGTCTTCGACGAGCTCGGGCCGCTCCCCGACCGGATCTCGGCCACCTATCGGCCCGAGGTCAATCGTTTCCAGGCACTCGAATCCCTGCAGCTCGTCATCGACGGCTGGCAGGCGGCCTGACGACGCGCCGGGCGGCGCGCCGTTGCGCCAGCACATCGGTTCGCCGACGCCGCCGCGTTCGCACGTGACGCACCGCCGCTGCGCGCTCGGTATAGACACGTAAGATATTGATTGACAATAACTTTGCATAAACGCAACACGCTCGCCATCGTGTCCCCGCTTCATCGCGCCGTAACATTGTGCGTCGCAATCAAAACCGGTACAGTCGCTGCGGCGCAACGAAAAACCCTAACCGCCTGGGGGGTTGGAAGGGGAACATGGGGCTCAATGGCAACGGCAGCAACGGCCAGACGCACAACGGAAACGGAGCCCGGCGGCTGTCCGGGAAGGTTTCTATCATCACCGGCGGCGGGCAGGGAATCGGCAGGGCGACCGCCGTCAAGTTCGCAACCGAAGGCGCCAGGGTCGCGGTCTGCGACATCAACATGAGCGCCGTAGCCGAGACTCTGGCCGAGATCCGTGGCTTCGGCGGCGAGGCGCTCGGCTTCCAGGTCGACGTGACCGACAAGGAGAGCATCGCGCGCATGGTCGAAAGCGTGATGCTCGCGTGGCAGCGCATCGACACGCTGGTCAACAACGCGGGCATCGTGCAGGACGCCCGGCTGTCCAAGATGACGGACGACCAGTTCGAGCGTGTGATCGATGTCAACCTGAAGGGCGTCTACAACTGCACCCGGGCGGTCGTGGACATCATGCTGCAGCAAAACTCGGGCTGCATACTCAATGCTTCGTCCATCGTCGGCCTCTACGGCAACTTCGGACAGACGAACTACGCCGCGACCAAGTTCGGCGTGATCGGCATGGTCAAGACCTGGGCCCGCGAGCTCGGCGGGAAGGGCATCCGCGCGAACGCGATCTGCCCGGGATTCATCGAGACGCCGATCCTCGCGACGATGCCCGAGAAGATCCTCAAGTCGATCGAAGCCAAGGTCCCGATGGGCCGTCTCGGACGGCCCGAGGAAATCGCCAACACCTACGCCTGGCTCGCTTCCGACGAGGCGAGCTACATCAACGGCGCGGTGATCGAAGTCTCCGGCGGCGTCACAATCTAGTGCTTCGCGCGGCTTGAGCCGCCCTCCCGCGCACGGTAGCATGGCGCCCCATGCACCGTTACGCGCTCGCCGTCGCCGTCCTCGCGGCCGCCGCATTCTCCTCGCCCGCCGCGCTCGCGCTGGACAAGGTCGATCCCTACATCTGCCCGACCCACACGCAGGACAGCGGCATCGACTGCTTCCTCGAGGCGGTGCCCCAGACCTATACGATGTGCCGCCACATCAAGGGCATCGAGATCATCGAGTTCGGGCTCACCGGTGCGCAGGAAGGGGTCAACGGAGCGAAGACCGAGTATTGCATCGACAAGCACAAGATCCTGATCGTCCGGCCGTACCAGGCGGCACTGCGGGAAGGCGCGCGCAAGAAGGAGATCGTGGAGGATCTGCGCAAGCTCTACGACCTCTGGCTCGACAGCCTCGCCAAGCTCGTGCCCGCTGCAGGGGAAACCGACGACGCCTACAAGCAGCGGGTCGTGCGTCCCTACGCGGCGTTCAACGAGCAGATCGAGGCCATCCACACGCTGGTCGCCGTACCGGCCCGGGCGCCGAAGGCGTCCAAGGCCACGAAGGCGGCGAAGGCGCCGAAAGCGCCCAAGCAACAGTAGCCTCGCCGGCCGATCCGCGGCACGGGCTGCGGGCGTAGCGGCGCGTGGCGCGCAGAAGCGACTTCGTGGCGATCGATCTCGCGCGAATATTCGGCACCGAGGGTGCGTTCGCCCGGGAGCTGCCTGCCTACCGCCTGCGTCCGCAGCAGCTTGCGATGGCGCAGGCCGTCGCCCGCACGATCGACGAGGGCGGCCAGCTGGTTGCGGAAGCGGGCACCGGCACGGGCAAGACCTTCGCGTACCTCGTTCCAGCGCTGCTCTCCGGCGGCAAGGTCGTCGTGTCGACCGGGACGAAGACGCTCCAGGACCAGCTCTTCGGCCGCGACCTGCCGCTCGTGCGCGACGCGCTGAAGATTCCGGTCACCGTGGCGCTGCTCAAGGGCCGCGCGAACTACGTCTGCCATCACCATCTCGCCCGCGCTCGCGAGCAGGACAGCTTCGCCTCGCGCGCCGACGCCCGCTATCTGAGCCGGATCGAGTCGTTCGCCCGCAGCTCGACGAGCGGCGACAAGGCCGAGCTCGCCGACGTGCCGGAAGGCGCCGGGATCTGGAGCCTGGTCACGTCCACGCGCGAGAACTGTCTCGGGAGCGAATGCCCGCGCTACGCCGACTGCTTCGTGATGAAAGCGCGCAAGGAGGCGCTTGCGGCCGACGTCGTCGTGATCAACCATCATCTCTTCCTCGCCGATGTCGTGCTCAAGGACGAAGGCCTCGCGGATCTCCTGCCCCGCTGCAACACCGTGATCCTCGACGAGGCGCACCAGCTTCCCGAGACCGCAACGCTTTTCTTCGGCGAGGAGCTCACCGCGGGCCAGCTCGGCGAGCTCGCCCGCGACGCGGAAGTCGAGGGGGCGAGGGCCGCGCGCGACTTCGCGCCGCTGCCCGAGGCCGCGCGCGCCCTCTCTCTGTCCGTGCGCAGGCTGCGACTGGCGGCGGGCGAGGCCATCGGCAAGCAGACGCAGCCGGAAGCCCTTCGGCGTGCCGACTTCGTCGCGGCGATCGACGGCCTCGCCGCGGCGCTCGCCGCGCTGGAGGCCGCGCTGGCCGAGCAGGCCGAGCGCAGCGACGAGCTCGCGCAGTGCGCGCAACGCGCGAGCGAAGCCTCGGCGCGGCTCGACCGCTGGCGCGCGGGCGAGGACACCGAATGGATCCGCTGGCTGGACGTCACGCCGCACGGCTGGCAGCTCCACGCCTCGCCGCTGTCGGTCGCGGACGTCTTCTCGCGGCAGGTCGAAGGCAGCGCCCGCTCGTGGATCTTCACCTCCGCCACGCTCGCCGTGAACGGAGACTTCGCTCTCTATCGCCGCGAACTCGGCCTCGCCGACGCCGCCACCGGCTGCTGGGACAGCCCGTTCGATTACGCGAGCCAGGCGCTGCTGTACGTGCCGCGCGGCCTCCCGCCCCCGAACAGCTTCGAGCACACCGATGCGGTCGTCGCCGCGGCGCTGCCCGTGCTGGCCGCCAGCCGCGGCCGTGCGTTCCTGCTGTTCACGACGCTGCGTGCGCTCGAGCGGGCCCGTGTCGCGATCGCCGCGGCGCTCTCGCGGGAAGGACTGGACTACCCGCTGCTGGTCCAGGGCGAGGGCTCGAGGAGCGAATTGCTGGCGCGCTTCCGCTCGCTGGGCAATGCGGTGCTGCTGGGCAGCCAGAGTTTCTGGGAAGGCGTGGACGTCCCGGGCGATGCGCTGTCGCTGGTCGTGATCGACAAGCTGCCCTTCGCCCCGCCGGACGACCCGCTGCTGGCCGCGCGACTCGCGCACATCGAGCGCAGCGGCGGGAACCCGTTCCTGGACTATCAGCTCCCGGAAGCCGTCATCAGCCTGAAGCAGGGTGCGGGGCGCCTCATCCGGTCGGAGACCGACCGGGGCGTGCTGATGATCTGCGACGCGCGACTGGCGGAGAAGCCCTACGGGCGCCGGATCTTGGGCGCGCTGCCCCCGATGCGCCGCACGCGCGATCCGGACGACGCCGTCGAGTTCTTCCGCGCGCCTGCGCCGGTGTAGCGCGAGGCCCTACCAGAACTTCCACCAGGGCTTGTCTTTCGCCGGATCCGGCACCGGCGGGAGAGGCGCCTCCTCCTTCGACCAGAACTTCCACCACGGCTTCGTGTTGACCACGAAATACTTGCCGTTCGGGAAGGTGTCCTTCAGCACGCGCTGCGCATCGTCGCGCAGCTGAGTCATGCCGAGCGCATCGTAGCTCCGCACGAGCACGATCAGCGCATCCTCGTTCGACGGCGTCTGCGGGTAGTTGAGCAGCGCCGCCTGGGCGCGATTGACCGCCGCGACGTACGCGCCCCGCCGATAGTAATACTCGGCGGTTTTCACTTCGTAGCCGCCCAGCGAGTTGGTGAGGTAGCGCATCCGCACCAGCGAGTCGGCGGCATACCTGCTGTCGGGGAACAGCGTCACCAGCTCCTTGAACGCGCCGAAGGATTCCTTGGTGAGCTTCGGATCGTGCTCGGAGAGATCCTGCTCGACGATGTAGCCGAACAGCCCCTGGTCCTCGCGGAAATTCACGAGCCCCTTGAGGTAGTAGGCGTAGTCGACGTTCGGATGGTTGGGATACGTGCGGATGAAGCGGTCGCAGGCGGCGATCGCGGTCGCCGTTTCCCCCGCGCGGTAGTTCGCGTATGCGCCTTCGAGGATCGCCTGCTGCGCGTAGCGGCCGTAGGGAAAACGGCCCTCCAGCGTGTCGTAGAGCTTGATCGCCCGCGTATAATTGGCCGTCACCAGCATCGTGTGCGCCTCGCTGTAGAGGTGCTCAGCGGTCCAGTTGGCCGTCTCGTCCTTGACTTCGGGCAGCAGATCGCAGCCCGTAATGCCCGCCGCAAACGCGACTGCGACGGCGATTCGAATCCACGGCGACATCTTGCTCGATCCTTGCGACTCTCGTGGCAGGCGCGAATTATAACCCAGCAGCCGCGGCACCCTCTGCCACGAGCGAGCTGACGATTCCCCGGGAGTACGCGGGTCTGCGCCTCGATCAGGCTCTCGCGCGACTTCTGCCCGCGCATTCGCGAAGCCGCATCCGAGGCTGGATCGACGCGGGGCGTGTGACCATCGCCGGCGCTTCCTCTCCCGCCAAGCGCAAGCTCTTCGGCGGCGAGCGAGTGGTTGTCTCGCCGCTCGAGGATGCGCGCCCGGACACGCTCGCCGCGCAGCCGTTGCCGCTCGCAATCGTGTACGAAGACGAGGCGCTGATCGTCGTCGACAAGCCCGCCGGGCTCGTCGTCCATCCCGGGAGCGGACACCGCGACGGAACGCTCGCGAATGCGCTTCTCCACCATCGCCCCGAGCTCGCTCGCCTGCCTCGCGCCGGTATCGTGCACCGGCTGGACAAGGACACGAGCGGGCTGCTGGTGATCGCCGGCACGCCGACCGCGCAGACCGGGCTCGTGCGTCAATTGCAGGAGCGCACCGTGCGCCGCGCGTATCTGGCGCTGGTGCATGGCGCCGTGCCGCGCGGGGGAAGCATCGACGCGCCCATCGGCAGGCATCCGGTCAAGCGCACGTCGATGGCGGTCGTCGCTTCGGGCAAGCGCGCCGTCACGCACTACGCGGTGCGCGAACGCTTCGCGGCCTGCACGCTTCTCGCCTGCCGCCTCGAGACCGGGCGCACCCACCAGATCCGCGTTCACCTCGCTTCGCTCCATCATCCGCTGGTCGGCGATCCGGCCTACGGCACGCGCCGGGGGATCGCGTTCCACCGCCAGGCCCTGCACGCCTGCCGGCTCGGGCTCGTCCACCCGGTGACGAATGCCGAGATGGAATGGCGCTCGCCGCTCCCGGCCGACTTCGCTGCGCTGCTCGCCGCCCTGCGAGGCGAGCCATGACGCCGCCTCGCGGATCGCTGGCCGAGCGCTTCGCGGCGGCAGGGCTCGACTGGATCGTTCCCGACTGGCCGGCACCGCAGAACCTGCGCGCCTTTTCGACGACACGCCGCGCGGCTGCGATGCAACCGGCCGCCGCCGGGGGCGGAAGCCGAGACGGCCTCGAGGCCGAGCTCGCGCGCTGGCTGCCCGCGGCGCCGCGCTGGCTCGAGCAGGTGCACGGCGCGAGCGTCCACCTGGCCGACGCCGCCAGCGGACTCGACTCGCTCCCGCAGGCCGACGCCATCGTGGCGCGCCGCGCGGACGTGGTGTGCGCCATCCAGACCGCGGACTGCCTGCCGGTGCTTTTCTGCGATCGCGCGGGCTCGGTGGTGGCCGCCGCGCACGCCGGGTGGCGCGGCGTGGCGGACGGCGTGATCGAAGCCACGCTCGCGGCCATGCGCGCGGATCCCGGCCACGTGCTCGCCTGGATCGGTCCGGGGATCGGCCCGCGCGTGTACGAGGTCGGGGCCGACGTTCGCGACGCGCATTGCTCCGCCGACGCGGGCGCGGCCGAATGCTTCGCGCCGATCGCCGCGGGCAAGTGGCTCGCGGATCTTCCGGCGCTCGCGCGCCGACGGTTGCGGGGAGCCGGCGTGCGCGCGATCGCCGCCGCGAACCGGTGCACGTTCAGCGAAAGCGCGCTGTTCCACTCGTATCGTCGCGACGGCGCCCGCGCCGGCCGAATGGCCACGCTCGTCTGGCGCACGGATTGATCGGGGGAAATTGTGTCGACGATCGCGCCCCGCTACACTCCGATGGCGTGACTTCGCCCACTTCGCCTTCATCCCTGCCCGGTTGGAAGGAGCTCGTCGAGCATTGGCAGGCGGTCGCCCGGCAATGGACGGATTGGTGGACCGGATCCGAAGCCCGCGCCGGGGCCTCGCCGCTCGACGCCGGTAACGCCGCGCTGACGATCTTCGCCCCCGCGGTGGTCTGCGTCGACCCGGTCGCCGCTGCGGAGCTGACCGAACGCTACCAGCGCCGCCTGCAATCGCTGTGGGAGCGTGCGCTCGCACGAGCGTCGCTGCAGCAGCCCGAGAAAGACGAAGCAACCGCAGAGCGCGATCGTCGCTTCGGTGCCGCTGCCTGGAGCGACGTGCCCTACTTCGCGTGGCTTAGGGACGCGTACCTGCTCAACGCGGAATACCTCCGCGAGCTCGCCGATCTCGTGCAAGGCGATCCCGCTGCCCAGCGGAGGATCCGTTTTCTCGTCCGTCAGTACGCCGATGCCATCGCGCCGTCGAACTTCCTGGCCACCAACCCCGAGGCGCTCTCGTTGGCGATGGAAACCGGCGGCGCGAGCATCGCAAAGGGTCTCGGGAATCTGCTAACCGACGCGCAGCGGGGCCGGATCACGATGACCGACGAGTCGGCATTCGAGGTCGGGCGCAACCTGGCGGTGACACCGGGCAGCGTGGTGCTCCGCAACGAGCTGATCGAGCTGATCCAGTACGACGGGACCACGAGCGAAGTCGCGCAGCGGCCGCTGGTGATCGTCCCGCCGTGCATCAACAAGTACTACATCCTCGACCTGCGGCCCGAGAACTCCTTCGTGCGCTACGCCGTGCAGGCCGGGCACACGGTCTTCGTCGTCTCCTGGCGCAACATCCCGCGCGAGCTCGGGGCGCTGCGCTGGGATGACTACCTCGAGGACGGCGTCCTCCGGGCCATCGATGCGGCGAGGGAGATCTCGGGCACCGGCGCGGTCAACGCGCTCGGGTTCTGCGTCGGCGGAACGCTGCTCGCGTGCGCGCTGGCGGTGCTCGCCGCGCGGCGCGAAACCCCGGTGGCGAGCGCGACGCTGCTCACCACGATGCTGGACTTCTTCGATCCGGGCGACATCGGCGTATACATCTCACCCGAGTACCTCGCCTCCCGCGAGCCGATGCTCGAGAGCGGCGCTCGCGTGCACGGCAGCGAGCTGACGGGCGCGTTCGCAAGCCTGCGGCCCAACGAGCTGGTCTGGAACTACGTCGTCGGGAACTACCTCGAAGGAAAGACCCCCCCGGCGTTCGATCTGCTGTACTGGAACGGCGACTCCGCCAACCTGCCCGGGCCGATGTACGCCTACTACCTGCGCCGGATGTATCTGGACAACGCCTTGCGGGAGCCCGACGCGCTGACCATGTGCGGCGTGAGCGTCGACCTGTCGCGGATCGTCATGCCGACCTACGTCTACGCCTCCCGCGAGGATCACATCGTCCCGTGGCGCTCGGCCTACCGCAACGTCGACCTCCTCGGCGCGAAGGACACGACCTTCGTGCTCGGCGCATCGGGACACATCGCGGGCGTCGTGAATCCGCCCGCCGCCCGGCGAAGGCAATTCTGGACCAACGCCCTGGACACCGACGATCCCGACCGCTGGCTCGCCGGCGCGCAGCCGCATGCCGGATCGTGGTGGCCGCACTGGGCCGCATGGCTGGGCAAGCATGCCGGCGGGCATCATCCGAAGCCGCCGCGCCCCGGAAGCTCGCGCTATCCTCCGCTCGCCGCAGCGCCCGGATCGTACGTCCGCGAAGCAGCCTGAGGCGGTGGCTTTGCCGCTTCTGCGACATGCGCTAACATCGTTCTCGACATCCGCCAGCGGCCGGGTCACGCATGATTGACCCGGCTTTCGATCCTCGAAGGAGATCCACATGACCGACATCGTCATCGCGGGCGCCGCGCGCACCGCGATCGGAAAATTCGGCGGCACGCTCGCCAAGACCCCCGCGCCGGAGATCGGCGCAACCGTCATCAAGGCACTGCTCGCGCGCACGCGGGTCGAGCCCCAGCAGATCTCGGAAGTCATTCTCGGGCAGGTCCTCGCCGCCGGCAGCGGCCAGAACCCGGCGCGCCAGGCCTCGCTCAAGGCAGGGCTGCCCTCGGCCGTTCCCGCGATGACGATCAACAAGGTCTGCGGCTCGGGACTCAAGGCGGTCATGCTCGCGGCCCAGGCCGTGCACTGCGGCGACGCGGATATCGTGATCGCCGGCGGCCAGGAGAACATGAGCGCCGCGCCGCACGTGCTCCTCGGCTCGCGCGACGGGTTCCGCATGGGCGACGCGAAGCTCGTCGACAGCATGATCGTCGACGGGCTGTGGGACGTCTACAACCAGTATCACATGGGCGTCACCGCGGAGAACGTGGCGAAGGAGTACGGCATCTCGCGTGCGACGCAGGACGAGTTCGCGGTGGCGAGCCAGAACAAGGCCGAGGCCGCGCAGAAGGCGGGCCGGTTCAAGGACGAAATCGTTCCCGTGATGATCGCCCAGCGCAAGGGCGACCCGATCGCGTTCGCGACGGACGAGTTCGTGAAGGCGGGCACGACGCTGGAATCGATCGCCGGCCTGAAGCCTGCGTTCGCGAAGGACGGCACCGTGACCGCGGCCAATGCGTCCGGCATCAACGACGGCGCCGCGGCCGTGCTCGTGACCAGCGCGAAGCGCGCCCGCGAGCTCGGCCTCGAGCCGCTCGCCTACGTCAAGGCGTTCGCCTCGTCCGGTGTCGACCCGTCGGTGATGGGCATGGGACCCGTGCCGGCGTCGCGGCGCTGCCTCGAGAAGGCGGGCTGGAAGCCGGCCGATCTCGACCTGATGGAGATCAACGAGGCGTTCGCGGCACAGGCCTGCGCGGTCAACAAGGAGATGGGCTGGGACACGAGCCGGATCAACGTCAACGGTGGTGCGATCGCCCTCGGCCATCCGATCGGCGCCTCGGGATGCCGCGTGTTGGTCACGCTCCTCCACGAGATGGCGCGCCGGGGCGCGAAGAAGGGTCTCGCGTCGCTGTGCATTGGCGGCGGGATGGGCGTGGCGCTCGCCGTCGAGCGATAGAGGCTTCGGCGGTCAAATCGGCAGCTCGACATCAAGGAGATCGAAATGGCGGAGAACAAGAAGCGCGTCGCGCTGGTCACCGGAGGCATGGGCGGCCTCGGCGAAGCGATCTGCGTCAAGCTCGCGGCCCTGGGCTACACCGTCGTGACCACCCATTCGCCGGGCAACGCCAAGGCGAAGGAGTGGCTCGACGGCATGCGAAAGCAGGGATATGCCTTCCATGCCTATCCCTGCGACGTCGTCGACTGGGATTCTTGCGTCGCCTGCGTGGGCAACGTCGGCAAGGACGTCGGACCGGTCGACGTCCTGGTCAACAACGCCGGCATCACCCGCGACATGACGTTCAAGCGCATGGACAAGGCGAACTGGGACGTCGTGATCAAGACCAATCTCGACTCGTGCTTCAACATGACCAAGCAGGTCTGCGACGGCATGGTCGACCGCGGCTGGGGACGGATCATCAACATCTCGTCGGTCAACGGCCAGAAAGGCGCGTTCGGCCAGGTCAACTACTCGGCTGCGAAGGCGGGGATGCACGGCTTCACCAAGGCGCTCGCGCTGGAGGTCGCGAAAAAGGGCGTCACCGTCAACACCATCTCGCCCGGCTACATCGGGACCAAGATGGTGATGGCCATTCCCAAGGAGGTCCTGGACAGCAAGATCATTCCCCAGATCCCGACCGGACGGCTGGGGAAGCCGGAGGAGATCGCGGGGCTGGTCGCCTACCTCGCGTCGGAGGAGGCCGCGTTCGTGACCGGCGCCAACATCGCCATCAACGGCGGACAGCACATGTTCTGACGCGGGCCTGACTCCAGCCACGCGAAGGGCAAGAAAAAAAAGCCCCGCAGGTTGCCCTGCGGGGCGAGGCTGTATCATTTAGGAGGAGGAAAATGATACAGAGGGAGTCATCAACTCCAACTGCGATGTTGGGACATCCTTCCCGGATTCAAGTTCCTATGCCGCAAGAAGGGACAATCCCTCCTTACGCAGCCTTCCGGCCCTTGGCCGTCGCCTTGGCAGCGGCGCCCGCATTGGCCGTCGCAGCGCGCACTGACGCGTCGGCAAAGCTCACGACCTGCTTGGTCGCCTTCGAGATCTGATCGAACGCGGCGGTCGTCGCGGCCACGGTGGACTTGAGCGCCGTCACGGCGACGTCCGAGCCCGCGGGCGCATTCTTGGTGGCCTTCTCGACCCACGCCGCGACACCCTTCGTGTACGCGGCCCAGGCTTCTTCGGCCAGCGCCGAGAAGTCGGCTTGCGCTTCCGAGGCGATCTCGTACACGCCGCGCGAGTATCCGAGCGCGGTCTGCACCCCCGCTTCGGCCAGCTTCGCGCGCAGCGCGAAGAATTCCTGCACGTCCCTGACGCTGGCGACCGCGTTCGCGCCGGTCACGCCTTGCTCGAGCGCCGTCTTGGCGGCGGCGAGGTTCAGCTTCGTGAAGCGCTCGGCCTTCTCGAGCGACAGCGAGGCAAGCTTGACGGCGTTGTCGTAGCCAGCCTTGTTCAATTCGGCAAATTGCTCGGTTGCGTTGTACATGATCCAATCCTTTCGGTTGAGGTTGATAGCGTCCAGACGTCCTAACAAGCATCCGGCTGCGGCGGGTTCGGGGCTGATCTCTCCTGTGCCCTGCCCAGGGTTCCTCGCCTGTCTCATCCCCCTGTTTTGTTGCACCGCACAATTGGCATTCTAGGGGTGTGCGTTAGGCGAGTCAAGTATTTTTTTGTGCGACGCACAAGCGGCCGGGAACCGGCCTCGCAAACCAATTCAAACGCCAAAATAATCAGTGGTTTATAATGGCCGATCGCTTCGGGAGCAGGGCATGAACAAAAGCAAGCGCGTCATCAAGAAGTACCCCAACCGCCGGCTGTACGACACCGCCAACAGCGGCTACATCACCCTGGCGGACGTCAAGCAGATGGTCCTCGATCACGTCGACTTCCAGGTCGTCGATGCGAAGTCCGGAGAGGACCTCACGCGCAGCATCCTGCTGCAGATCATCCTCGAGGAAGAGTCCGCGGGCGTGCCGATGTTCTCGAGCGAGATGCTGGCGCAGATGATCCGCTTCTACGGCAACGCGCTCCAGGGCATCATGGGCAATTACATGGAGCAGAACGTCAAGGCGTTCCTCACGATCCAGAACAAGCTGCAGGAGCAGGCGAAGCAGATCTACGGCGATAAGATGATGCTCACGCCGGATCTGTGGAAGCAGTTCCTGCAGATGCAGGCGCCGGCCATGCAGGGCATGCTGGGCAACTACCTCGAGCAGAGCGCGAAGCTGTTCATGGACATGCAGCAGCGGATGCAGGACCAGACCCGCGGCCTGTTCACGGCCTTCCCCTTCCCGAACTTCGGCGCGCCCCAGTCCGGCTCGGACGACGACAAGAAGCGCTGATTTCGGCCTTACGCGGCGAAGCAGCGCACAAGCCGCATTGCAGCGTCGTCGTTTTCCGCAACGCAACGGGCCTCCGCCTCATCGATGAAGCAGCGTCGCACCGACGCGCCCAGGATCGGATTCGTATCGCTCGGCTGTCCCAAGGCGCTGGTCGACTCCGAGCAGATCCTCACCCGGCTCCGCGCCGAGGGCTACGCGATCGCGCCAAGCTACGAAGGCGCCGACCTCGTGGTCGTCAACACCTGCGGCTTCATCGATGCGGCCGTCGACGAATCGCTCGCGGCCATCGGCGAGGCGCTCGCGGAAAACGGCAGGGTCATCGTCACCGGTTGCCTCGGCGCGAAGGACGCAGGAGCGTTCGTCAAAGCGGCGCACCCTAAAGTGCTCGCGGTCACCGGGCCGCACTCGCCCTCCGAGGTGATGGCGTCCGTGCACCGGCACCTGCCGAAGCCGCACGATCCGTTCGTCGATCTCGTGCCCGCGCAGGGGATCAAGCTCACCCCGAAGCACTACGCCTACCTCAAGATTTCCGAAGGCTGCAATCACCGCTGCACGTTCTGCATCATCCCGTCGCTGCGCGGCGATCTGGCGAGCCGCCCGCTCAACGAGGTGATGGTGGAGGCGGAGAACCTGCTCAAGGCGGGCGTCCGGGAGCTCCTCGTCGTATCCCAGGACACGAGCGCCTACGGGGTCGACGTGAAGTACCGGACGGGATTCTGGCGCGGCCGGCCCCTGAAGACGCGAATGACCGAGCTCACCGGAGCGCTCGGCGAGCTCGCCGGCGAATACGGCGCCTGGGTGCGCCTGCACTACGTCTATCCGTACCCCCACGTCGACGAAGTCATCCCGCTGATGGCCGAAGGGAAGCTCCTGCCGTATCTCGACGTGCCGTTCCAGCACGCTAGCCCGCGCATCCTCAAGCTGATGAAGCGGCCGGCGAACGCGCAGAACAACCTCGAGCGCATCCGGGCCTGGCGGGCGGTCTGCCCCGACATCACCATCCGCTCCACCTTCATCGCCGGCTTCCCGGGTGAGACCAAGGCCGAGTTCGAAGAGCTCCTGTCCTTCCTCGAGGAAGCCGAGCTCGACCGCGTGGGCTGCTTCGCCTACTCCGCGGTCGACGGCGCGGCCGCCAACGCGTTGCCGGACGCCGTTCCCGAGCGGCTCAAGGAGGAGCGGCGAGCGGGCCTCATGAGCGTCCAGGCCCGGATCAGCGCCCGGCGGCTCGCGGCCAAGGTGGGGCGCACGCTCGACGTGCTCGTCGATCGCGTCGAGGAGAAGCGCGCCATCGCGCGAAGCGCGGCCGACGCGCCGGAAATCGACGGGAGCGTGATCGTCGACGGCGGCGAGCGGCTTGCCGTCGGAGCGTTCGCCCGGGTGACGGTCACCGGCAGCGCCGAGCACGACCTCACGGCGCGACCGTTCGCGACCGCCTAGGCGGGGGGCTCGCCGCCGTGCTGGAAGCGCCTGCGGACGTGCTCCTCGTCGAGCGCTCCCGAAAAGTACGACGACTCGAGCCACATCACGTTGATGATGCCGAAGGCCAGCGCGAGGCCGACGCCCAGAATCCAGGTGAAATACCACATGGCGGCTCCTAGTAGCTCGTGTGCGTGGTCTCTCGGATGTAGCCGACCGAGAGCTTCCCGCGAACGACGCGGTAGACCCAGGCTGTGTACGCAAGCACGATGGGCAGCATGACGACGACGACCCAGAACATGATCGCCAGCGTACGGTGACTCGAGACGGCGTCCCACACGGTGAGGCTGGATCTCGGATCGCTCGACGACGGCATGACGAACGGGAACATCGCAGACCCGGCGGTCAGGATCACGCCCGCGACCGCGACGCCGCTCGCGGCGAACGCGAGCAGAGCTCGGCCGGCACTCGAGAGCACGATCACCGCCGCAGCGCCCGCGAAGGCGGCGACCGGAGCCAGCGACAGCCACGGGTAGGTCGCGAAGTTCGCAAGCCACGCGCCGGGCGCCGATTGGACCGTCTTGGCGATCGGACTGAAGGCGCTGCCCGCCGGCGGCATCGCCGTGATCCGATATCCCGGGATGCCGTAGGCGACCCAGAGGCCGGCAAGGGCGAAGGTGACGATGAGCGCGATCCCCGCCCACCGCGCGGCGGTGCGCGCGCGCAGCTCCAGCGCATCCTCGGCCCGGATCTGCAGGAAGGTCGCGCCGTGCATCACGAGCATCGCAAGGCTGACGATTCCGGCGAGCAGCCCGAACGGATTGAGAAGCCTCCAGAGCGATCCGCTGTTGGCCACGCCCATCGTCGCCGGATCGAAGTTGAACGGAACGCCCTGCAGCAGGTTGCCGAATGCGACGCCGAAGACGACCGCCGGGACCGTACCGCTCACGAACAGGCCCCAGTCCCAGGCACGCCGCCAGCGCGGATCGTCCACCTTGCCGCGATAGACGATGCCCGCCGGCCGGAGGAAGAGCGCAAAGAGGGTCAGCAGCAGCGCTGCATACAGGCCCGAGAAGGCGGCGGCGTAGACCAGCGGCCAGGCCGCGAAGATCGCGCCGCCGGCGGTGACGAGCCACACCTGGTTGCCCTCCCACACCGGCCCGATGGCATTGATCATCACACGCCGTTCCTCGTCGCTGCGGCCGAGAAGCGGGATGAGCGCACCGATACCGAGGTCGAAGCCGTCGGTCAGGGCGAAGCCGATGAGCAGCACGCCGATGAACAGCCACCAGATCAGCTTCAGCGTCTCGTAGTCGATCATGGCGCGAGGTCCTTCAGGTTGCCTGTGGTCGAGGCCGCGCGGGCGAGCTCCAGGTCGTACGTGCCCGTGTGCAGGCTCGAAGGCCCCAGGCGGATGTACTTGACCATAAGGTACATCTCGACGATGAGCAGCGCGGTATAGAAGGCGACGAACGCGGCGAGGCTCGCGTACACGTCCGAAGGCGACAGGTTAGACACGCTGAGCGCCGTCGGCAGCACCTCGCTGATGGTCCACGGCTGGCGCCCGTATTCGGCGACGATCCATCCGAATTCCGCCGCGATCCAGGGAAGCGGGATGCTCCATAGCGCGGTCCTGAGCAGCCAGCGCTGCGGAGCGAGGTTGCGCACGGCCAGAAAGTAGAACGACGCCGCGAAGAGCAGGAGGAAGAAGAACCCCAGGCCCACCATGATGCGGAACGACCAGAACATCGGCGCCACCCGCGGGATGGTGTCGGCCGCGGCGAGGCGGATCTGCTCCGGCGTGGCATCGGTCACCCGCGCCGTGTACTTCTTGAGGAGCAGCGCGTAGCCCAGGTCCCCACGGCTCTCCTCGAACTGTCTGCGCAGCTCAGGGCTACGATCGCCCGACTGCAGCTTTTCGAGGAGCCCGTAGGCCGTGATCCCGCCGCGGATGCGCTTCTCGGCCGCCTCGCGCAGTTCGGCGATCCCGACTATCGGCGTGTCGACGGAGCGCGTCGCAATCAGCCCCAGCAGCCAGGGAATCTTGACCGCGAGGTCGGTGCGCTCGCGCTCCTGGTTGGGGAGCCCGAACACCGTGATGGCGGCCGGCGGAGCCTCGGTGTGCCACTCTGCCTCGAGGGCGGCGAGCTTGACCTTCTGCACTTCGCCCGAGGTATACCCGGATTCGTCACCGAGGACGATCACGGAGAGCGCGGAAGCCAGGCCGAAGCCGGCGGCCACCGCGAACGAGCGCACCGCGAAGCCCACGTCGCGCGCCTTGAGCAGGTACCAGCTCGACACGCCCAGCACGAACATCGAGGCGGTCACGTAGCCGGCCGCCACGGTGTGCACGAATTTCACCTGGGCGACCGGGTTGAAGAACAGAGCCGGGAAGCTCGCGAGCTCCATGCGCATGGTCTCGAAGTTGAAGTCCGCGCCGACCGGATTCTGCATCCACCCGTTGGCAACCAGGATCCAGAGTGCCGACAGGTTGGACCCGAGCGCCACCAGGAACGTGACCAGCAGGTGCTGGACTTTCGACAGGCGCTTCCATCCGAAGAAGAACAGCCCGACGAAGGTGGACTCGAGAAAGAAGGCCATCAGCCCTTCGATCGCCAGGGGCGCGCCGAAGATGTCGCCCACGTAGTGCGAGTAGTACGCCCAGTTGGTGCCGAACTGGAACTCCATCGTTAGGCCGGTGGTGACGCCCATCACGAAATTGATGCCGAAGAGCGACCCCCAGAACTGCGTCATGTCGCGGTAAATCTGGCGCCCGGTCATCACGTACACCGACTCCATGATGACCAGGATCCAGGACAGGCCCAGCGTCAGCGGGACGAAGAGGAAGTGGTAGAGCGCGGTGACCGCGAACTGCAGGCGGGAGACGTCGACCAGGTCAAGGTTGGGCATCGCGAGCGGCTCCAGGCTGGACGGCGGCCCGCGAGGCGTACAGCGCATCGCGGACGCGCCCGGGATCGAGTTGCGACGACTCCGGATACGCGAACCACAGGCTCCAGATGGCCAGCAGGGCGAGCAGCTTGGCCACGAGCACCAGGGCGATCTCGCGCTTCAGCCGACGGCGGGGCGGACTCAGGGCCATGTCGGTTCTGCCGGTGCCGCCACTCTAAACTCGTTCGAGACAATCATGAAGTGGGGCGGGCGCCGGGCGGAGCCTCGTTAGCCGTCGCTTTTCCCGACAGCGACAGCTCGACGTGAATAACCCCGTCTTCGCGCTGCTGTCGCATCGGCAAGCCGCTGCGGGCGAACACGCGCAGCATCGCGCCGTTGGCCGGCAGGACGTCGGCCACGAACCGCGCGATGCCGAAGCCGCGCGCGATCTCGATCAGCTCCCGCAGGACGAGACCGGCGATGCCCAGGCCCTGGTAGTCTTCCTCGACCGTGAAGGCGATCTCCGCGACCCGCTCCGCGTCGTGCCCGGGCGCCAGGATGTACCGCCCGCCGCCGACGATCGCTTCGCCCTCGCCGCTGCCGGTCGTCACGACCAGGGCCACCTGGCGATCGGGATCGGTCTCTACCGCCCGGTTCAGGTCGTCCTCGGAGAGCTCCGAGACATAGCGGAAGAACCGCGTATAGACCGTCTCTCGGTTCAGGCTGTGGAACGCCCGCACCAGCCGCTCGCGATCGTCGGCCCGTATCGAGCGAACCGTCACCTCGAGGCCGTTCTTGAGCGTCGCGGTAGTTTGCATCGATGGGGGCGGGATCGACTCGTGCGCAGCGTGGCTGGCTACGGCAAGGACAACGATGCCGGTGCGCTCACTCAGAAAAGAGGCACGCGCTGTACCGTTCCCTCGACGGGCGGCGTGCTCGCAGTGGCCTGGTCCGCGAGCGTCACCCAACCACCACCCATCGCTTTATAGATGTTCACGCTCGAGGCGACCACCTGGGCCCGCAGGCTCGCCAGCGTGAGCTCCGCTGGGAACAGCGACTGCTGCGCCTGCAGGACCGTGGTGTACGACGTATAGCCGCCCTTGTACTGCAGCGTCGCGAGGCGCTCGTAATCCCGCAGCGCCGCGACCAGGCGGTCCTGTGCCGCGGACTGCTCCCGCAGTTTCTGGTTCGCGATGAGCGCGTTGTCGACATCGCCGAACGCATTCTGGATCGCGAGGCCATAGTTGTACAGCGCCGATTGCTGGCCACCCTCCGCCTGCGCCACCTGCCCGCTGACGGCGCCGAAGGTGAAGATCGGCCCGATCGCCTGACCCGCGTAGCTCCACACCCGCGCCGGCCCCGTGAAGAGCTTGTTCAAGTCCGGGCTCGCGCTGCCGAACGCTCCGGTGAGCGAGATCGTCGGGAAATAGAGCGCCTTGGCCGCACCGATCTGCGCGTTGGCTGCGATGAGTTCCTGCTCCGCCTGCATAAGGTCGGGCCGTCGCTCCAGCAGCTGTGAAGGAAGCCCGGCGGGAAGCGCAGGCTGCTTGAATTCGGCGATCGGCTTGCCGCGGTCGATCGGCCCGGGGTTGCGGCCCACCAGGATGGAGAGTGCCGTCTCGAGCTGCGCAATCTGCAGCTCGATCTGCGGAATCTGCGCAGCCGCTGTCTCGTATTGCGATTGCGCCTGGGCGACGTTCATCTGCGAGATCTGTCCATACCGGAATTGCAGGTTGAACAGCCTGAGCGACTCGCCGTAGGTTCCGAGCGTCTGCTTGGCGACCGCGAGCTGTTCGTCGAGACCTCGAAGCTGGATGTAGTCGGATGCGACCGATGCCACCAGCGAGAGGATGACGCCGCGGCGAGCCTGGTCGGTTGCGAGCAGATTCGCGCGCGCGGCTTCGCTCAGCCTGCGGATGCGGCCCCAGAGATCGATCTCCCAGCTGGCCGTGAGGAGCGCCTGGTAGGCCGTCGTCGGGTTGGGGATGAGCTTGGCGGTCTCGGGGCTCGCTCCGGCCTCGGTGGTCCGCTCGCGCGCACCGCTAACCGAGTACCCCACCTGCGGGAACAGCGGTGAGCGCGTCTGGGTGAAAACACCGGCGGCCTGCTCGACGTTGGCTACCGCAATCTTCACACTGAGATTGTTGGCGAGCGCTTCCGCGATGAGCGCGTCCAGCACGGGATCGCCGAACTCTCGCCACCACTCCGTATCGGCGGTCTCTCCGACCTCCGCCGGCGCGAAGCGAAACGCCTGAGGTGCGTCGACGCCGGGACGCGAGTAGTCCGGGCCCATCGTACACCCGGCAAGCAGTGCGGCGGTCGCGCATGAAACGAGCGCCCGGCGCATGTCAGCGATCCTCCCGCGGCGCATGAACAGCAGAAGTCGGAGCGGTTCCGCCGGGTGCTGCGGCTTCGGGTGGGGCAGGCTTCTTCTCGCTCCTGCGCTCCGCCAGCCGGTCGAAGACGTAGAAGAGCAGCGGGACATAGAGCATGGCGAGCGTGGTCTCGCCGAGCATCCCGCCGATGATGCCGGTTCCGATCGAATGGCGCGCGTTGGCGCCGGCACCGACCGCGAGGGCGAGCGGCAGGCAACCGAAGGCGAAGGCGAGCGAGGTCATGATGATCGGCCGCAGTCGCTGCTCGCCGGCGAGCTGTGTCGCCTCCATGATCGATTTGCCCTGATGCCGGAACTCGACCGCCGCGGTGACGCGAAGCACCGCATTCTTGGCGCCGAGACCGATAAGCACCAGCAAGCCGATCTGGAAGTACACGTCGTTTTCGAGGCCGCGGACCCAGTTCGTGAGGAGAGCGCCGAGAATGCCGAAGGGAACCGCGGACATCACGGCGCCGGGCAGTGTCCAGGATTCGTATTGCGCCGAGAGCACGAGGAACACGATGATGAAGCCGAAGATGAAAGCGATGCCGGAGGTGCCGCCGGATTTCTTCTCCTCGAAGGACAGCCCCGACCACGCGAACTGATAGCCTGGCGGCAAGACGTCCTTTGCGACCTCCTCCATTGCCTTGATCGCGTCTCCAGAGCTGAAGCCCGATGCGGCGTTGCCTATGATCTTGGCGGCAGTGAAGCCGTTGAAATGCGGCAGCAGATCGGGACCGGCCACCCACTCAGTCGTGACCACCGAGGACAGCGGGACCATCTCGCCCTGGCCGTTTCGCGTGTAGAGCCGAGTCAGATCGTCGGGTGTGCGACGGAACGGCGCGTCCGATTGCAGGATCACCCACCACACCCGGCTGAAAAGGTTGTACTGGCTCACGGTGAGCGAGCCGAACTGCGCCTGGATGGCGCTGTAGACATCCTGGATCGGGATGCCGAGCAGCGTCGCCTTGTCGCGGTCGACCACGGCGCGCAGCTGCTGCGTGTTCGCGCGGTAGGTCGTTGCCAGGCCGGTCAGATCGTTCCGAGCGCGCGCCTTCTGGAGGAAGTTCTGCACCACCTGGTCCAGCGCGACGGGATCGCCGGAGCCGGTGTCCTGGATCCAGAACTCGAAGCCGCCGGTCGCGCCGATGCCCGGGATCGCCGGGGGCGGGATCGGGATGACCGTGCCGCCCGTGATCTTCTGGGCTTCCCTGAAGAATTCGGTCAGGATGGCGCGCGCATTCTGGGCCTTGGCCGTGGCGACATCCTTGTAGCGCTCCTCGAAGTCGGCGAAGGTGATGAAGAAAGTGCCTGCGTTCGTCTTGTAACCGCTGTCGAGCAGGCTGTAGCCGGTCACCATGGCGCGGTTCTCGACCCCCGGGATGTGCTTGAAGATGTCGTCGACTCGCTCGGCGACCGCCCGCGTACGGTCGAGGCTCGCCGCCTCCGGCATGATGATGGCCGCCATCGCGTAACCCTGGTCTTCCATCGGGACGAAGCTCGTCGGCAGCACCCGGAAGATGTGCCAGATGGCGTACAGGAACACCGCGAGGAGCACGAAGGCGACGACCATCCGCTTGATGACCCATTCCACGGCGTGGCCGAACCCCGACGTCAGGCGATCTACCTGGCGGTTGAACCAGGCGAAGAATCCGCGCTGGGGCGGCGGGCTGTGCTTGAGCATCAGCGCGCACATCGCCGGGGTGAGCGTCAGGGCCAGGAAGCCCGACACCGCGACCGAGATCACGATGGTGATCGCGAACTGCTTGTAGAGTTGTCCGGTCGTGCCAGGAAGGAAGGCTGCCGGAACGAATACGGAGCACATCACCAGAACGACCGCGACGAGCGAGGTCGAGACCTCCTCCATGGACCGGATCGTCGCCTCCTTCGGCTGCAGGTTGTGCTGATGCATGTTGCGCTCGACGTTCTCGGCGACGACGATCGCGTCGTCCACGACCATGCCGATCGCGAGCACGATGCCGAAGAGCGTGAGGAGATTGATCGAGAAGCCCAGGGCGATCAAGCCTGCGAAGGTCGTAATCAGCGCCACGAAGATCGCCGCCGTGCAGATGATCGTCGTGCGGATGCTTTGCAGGAACAGATACACGACGAGCACGACCAGCACGACCGCCTCGAGCAGCGTATGCAGGACCTCCTTGATCGAGAGACGGACGAAGTCGTTGGTGTCGAGCGAGATCTTGTAGTCGATGCCCTCCGGAAACTGAGACTTGAGCTCTCCGAGCACCTTGCGCACGTCGTCGGACACAACTAGGCCGTTCGCGCCCGGCTGGAGATACACCGCGATGTAAGTCGCCGGCGCGCCGTTGAGCTTGGTGTCGACGATGTACTGCTTGAGGCCGACATCCGCCCGGGCGACGTCGCCCAGACGGACGATCGCGCTGCCTTCCTGACTCCCGCGCAGGATGATGTTGAGATATTGACGCGGGTCCGTCGCCTGCGCCTGGGTCACCACCGGGAAGGTCAGCTCCACCGGCTGCGAGTTCGGCTGCTGGCCGATTTGTCCCGCGCCGAACAGCTGGTTCTGGGCGTTGACCGCGTTGGCGATATCGGACGTCGTGATCCCGAGCGAGGCCATGCGGTCTGGATTGAGCCAGATGCGCATGGCCTGGTCGGCGATGCCCAGGATCTGCGACTGGCCTGCGCCATTGACCCGCTTGATCGCGTCGAGGACGTAGACGTTGGCGTAGTTGGCGACGTAGTTGGCGCTGTAGCGGTCCCCCTTCCCGTATACGCCGATCAGCATCATGATCGACGACGATTTTTTCTGCACGGATACGCCTTGCTGCACGACCGCCGAGGGAAGTTGCGGCGTCGCCAGGTTGACGCGGTTCTGGACCTGCACCTGAGCGATATCCGGATTGGTGTCGAGCGAGAAGTAGACCGTGAGCGTGAGTTGGCCGGTCGAGGAGCTCGCCGACTGCATGTAGAGCATGTTGTCGACGCCGTTGATCTGCTGCTCGATCGGCGAGGCGACCGAGTCGGCCAGAGTCTTCGCGTCGGCGCCGGGATAGGTGGCCGACACGGTCACCTGGATCGGCGTGATTCCGGGGTACTGCTGGACCGGCAGCAGGTAGATCGCGACTGCGCCGGCGAGCGAAAGGATGATCGCGACGACGGCGGCGAAGATCGGCCGCTCGATGAAGAAGCGCGAGAACACGGTCTCTCTCGCCGGCTCCTACTGCGAAACCTTCATGTCGACGCGGCGAGCCTCGTCGTCGTTGTCGCCGCCCGTCACGTTGGCCGGCTTTTCAAGGCGGACGCGGTCGGTGTGGACGCCGAGCTGCACGAGCGCGTCCTTCACGGCGAGCGCGCGCTGGCTGGCGAGCTCGACGTTGTTGCTGCTCCGGCCGGTCTTGTCCGCATAGCCGGTGATCGTGATCGCATTGCCGACGCCCATGATCTCGGCGGCTTTCATCCGGATGACGCCCTTGGCCGTTTCGTCGAGCGCGGCCGAGCCCGTGGCAAAGTAGACGGCGGCGTCGGCGTGCGTCCCGCCCGGCGAGGATTTCTCACTGCCTGGCGATGACCTCTCAGCGCCCGGCGATGATCTCTCGCTTCCCGAGCCTTGCTGCGCGACCGTATTCGCGGCGGTCGCGGCCGCCGCGGGGGTCGCCGCGTACGGCGCCGCTTTCACCTTGACTCCCTGGGCGAGCCGTTGCCCACCCTCGACGACGATGCGATCGCCGTTGTCCAGGCCGTCGTCGATGAACCAGCCGTCGGCCTCCCAGTCTCCGACCGTTACCGGACGCAGCTCCGCCTGATCATCCTTGTTGACGACCCAGACGAACTGGCCCTTCCCGCCCTGCTGAACCGCGCGTTGCGGAACGACGACGGCGTTGGGCCGCGTCGCGCCCTTGAGCCGGACACGGACATACTGGTTCGGCCGAAGCGTGCCGGAAGGGTTTTGGACCGTGGCGCGAATGAGGAACGTGCCGGTCTGCGCGTTGTAGGACGGGTTCGCGAACGTGATGCGGCCCGTATATGGAAAAAGCGATCCCGTCACGAGCTCGATCTCGACGGTGAACTCGCCTGCCGCCGGCATCCGCAGGAGGCCGCGTTGAATCTCGTCGCGGATCCGTCCCATCTGGTTCTCGGAGACGCTGAAGTTGATCCACATCGGCGTGAGCACCGAGACCGTGGTCAGCTGGCTGTTCTGCGGGCTGAGGTAGGTCCCGTCCGCGACGGCGGCGAAGCTCGAGACGCCCGTGACGGGCGAGGTGATCGTCGTGTACGAGAGATTGAGCTCGGCTTCCTCGAGCTGCGCCTTCGTTTGCTCCACCGCGGCGGACGCCTGCTGGAACTGTCCCGTCGCGTCGTCGAGGTCCTTCTGCGACAGCGCGTTCTGCTCCGCGAGCGGCTTGGTGCGCCCAAGGTTCGCCTTGGCAACTTCGAGGGCCGCCTGGTTGCGTTGCAGCGCGGCCTTGGCGGCGTCGACTTGTGCCTGGAAGGGCTTCTGGTCCATCCGGAACAGGACCTGGCCGGCCTTTACCACGGACCCTTCGACGTAGACGCGCTTGTCGAGAAAGCCGGAGACGCGCGCCTGGATGTTGACCGCCTGCGAGCTCTGCGTCTGCGCGACATAGGTGCCGGTCACCGGCGTGTCCTTGCGCGCGACCGTGACGACAGTGACGTCGACCGGCGGCTTCTCTGCGGGCTTGTTCTCGGGTTTGCCGCAGGCAGCGAGACCAAGAACAAGCGAAATCGCGCTGGCCTGCGCCAGCATGCGCAACGGTGGATGCACGACGATCAGCGAGGGCATCGGCGACCTCCGCCAAACCAGACAACAGACTCGCGCCGCGTGGGCGGGACGACGCCTTCTACTCCAGCCGCGTCGATTTGTCGACGGCGCCGGGCAAGGCGGCGCGCAGTCGAGGCTCCTTCGTTCAGTGCGCCACGCCGGACGCGTCGCTGGTTCTCGCGGGATACATCGACGCCGCTTCGAAATTCCCGCCGAGGGCGAGATGCAGGTTGATCCGCTGGATGAGGCGCTCCGATTGGACGCCGATGAGCGCGACGCGCGAAGAGTAGAGCGCGAGCTGCTGCTGCTGGACGCCGCGCAGGTCGATCGAGCCGACGCGATACTTGATGTTCGCGAGCTCGAGCCCGCGCTCGTTCTCGCGCACCGCGCGGACGAGGATCTGCTCGCGCTGCTCGGCCGTAGAGCCGGCCGCCAGGGCGCCCTCGACCTCGCCGAAGGCTCGGATGCCGACCTTGCCGTAATCGGCGATGGCCGCCTGCTGCTCGCCCGTGCGGGCCTCGACCTGAGCCTGGAGCAGCCCGCCCAGGAAGATCGGCTGCAGGAGCGCCGCGCCGGCGCTGAGCACCGGGTTGTCGCGCGGCTGCAGCACGAAGAGCGACGAGTCGATCGAGGTGAAGCTCGCGGACAGCGTGATGCGCGGCAACCTCGCGGCCTTCGCCTCCTCGGTCTTGTAGAACGCGGAGGCGACGCGGCGCTCCGCTGCCACCACGTCGGGACGGCGCTCGAGAAGCTCCGACGGAAGCCCCGACGGGATCGGCCCCGGCCAGCGGGGCAGCCTGTCCGCGACTGCGACCGAGGCTGCGGGATAGCGCCCCAGCAGGGTCTCCAGTGCGCGCAGCGCGTTCTGATGAACGAGGTCGAGATTGCGCACGGTGTCGCGATAGCTTTCGACGCCCGCCTGCGCCGACGTCACGTCGTACTCGTCGCTGCTGCCGACGCGGAAGCGGTCGTGCGCGAGCGAGGCGAGCCGTTCCGAAGCGTTCAGGGAGGCCTCCGCCTCGGCTTTCTGCAGGCCAGATTCGACCGCGAGAATCCAGCTCTTGACGACCATCGCCGCAAGCGACTGCCGCGCGTACTCGGCGTCGAGCTTCGCCGACTCGTACTGCTCCTCGGTCGCGCGGGAGACGGCGCGGACGCGACCCCAGAGATCGAGCTCCCAGGAGGCGAACAGTCCGACGCCCGAGAGCCCGGAGCCGTCGCCGCTCATCTTGCCGCCGCCGCGGGCGAGCAGGTTGACCTGGGGAAACGACGGCGCATTGGCTGCTTCCAGATACGCGGCCGCGGTGTCGACGCGCGCCGCGGCGATGCGCAGATCGGCGTTGTAGGCGATCGCTTCCTTGACGAGCTCGGCAAGCCGTGGGTCGTCGAGGGTCAGCAGCCAGTTGTCGACGACCGGCCCGGCGCCTGCGCCCGGCGCCACCCACTGCGGTGGGGGTGTCAGATTGAGGAGCGACTGGCTCGCGATCTCCTCGCGCGGCGGGGCGCTTTTCAGTGCGCAGCCGGCGAGTGCGAGCGCGACGATCGTTGCCGAGGTGCGGCGGAGCAGCATCGCGTCAGTGCAGCTTCAGGACCAGGTAATTCATGTACGAGCCGACACGCAGGATCACCTTGCGGAGGATGTGAAGGAACTGCGCGTGCTCGGTGTAGATTGCGGCGTCGCCCGCTGCGCCGGCGGCAATGAACAAGTCCTTGTCCTTGTCGGCGACGTCGAATTTGACCGCGAAGCGCTGAGGCGGCGCCGTGAGGACGCCGGTCATCGGCAGCGTGCCGGACGCCTGCAGCTGTCCCGCGCCCGAGGCCCAAATGATCGAGTTCACCTTGGCTTTGATGATCTGACCCGGGTGAGTATTCAACGTGAACTCGGCTTCGTTGCCCGGCTCGACCTGCCACAGCTCGTTCTGCTGGAAGAGCGCGACCACGCTGCCGGTCGCTTCGACCAGCGTCATGACCGGCGCCACCGGGAGCCCCGCCACGAATCCGCCGGGCCGGAGCTGCAGGTTGACCACGTAGCACTCGCAGGGCGAGCGCGTCGTTGTCTGGTCGAGATCCCACTGTGCGCTCGCAAGCTGGGCGCGGATCTGCGCGATCTGCGCATATTCCCCGTTGACCTGCGCCCCGAGCCGCTGCTGAACCTGCTCGCGACCGGAGACGGCCTGGGTCTCGCCGGCGCGTGCCTGCGCCTCCGCCTGCCGCGCCGACTCGAGCTGTCCGCCAAGCTCCTTGACGTTGGCTTCGGCTTGCTCGAGATCGAACTTCGAGCCGGCGCCGGTCGCGACCAGCTCGCGGTACTGGACGAGCCGCTTCTGCGCGAGCTCCAGCTTGGCGCTCACCTCGGCGGTCCTCGCGGTCGCCTGCGCGATCCCGCTCGTCGATTCAGTGACCTTCGCCTGCGCGCCTTTCAGCGATTCCTGCAGCTCCTTCTGCTGGGCGACGGCGTTCGCGAGCTGCGCCTGCAGGGCATTGACCTGGAGCTGGTAGGGCGTCGGATCGATCCGGAAAAGAACATCGCCTTTCTGGACCGGACGGTTACCCTCCTCGATGGGTACCTCGATCACGCGACCGCGCACCTGGGAGACGATCGGCACGGTGTAGCGGAACACTCGCACGTCGGCAGAGGAAGGCGCGACGACGTTTAGCGACAGGATCATGATAGCCAGCGCCACGACCGGGATGATCACGACCGTGACCTGCGAATAGATGTTCCACGGCAGCCACTTGAACTTGATGAAGATCAGCCAGACGAAGAACGAGTAGATGCCGAGAAGAAGGATGTCCATCTAGGCTTTCCCTGGTCCCGCGGCAGCGGGCGGAGCCGGCTGAATCGAGTCGAGCTCGCTGCGCAGCTGGCGCAGGTTCGCGGGCAGCGCACCCTTGGCCGCCATCGAGTCCAGCTCGGCCCGGAGGTGGGCGATCTGCTCGCCGAGAAGCTCGCCGGCACGCGCCTTCTCTCCCATCGTCTCGTGCCAATCCGTGCTCATGTCGGTGCCGTACGCGGACCGGTACATGACGGGCTTGGTGAACGCCCAGAGCCACGCCAGCGGCCAGAGCAGCCCCCCGAACACCAGCGACAGGAGGCACAGCACCTGGATCGCCTTAGCTTGCGGATGATGCCGTTGCTCGGCGAAACGCTCGGGCAGCACATGCACGAGCCAGAACACGACGATCGCGATCGCCGGCACGATGATGAGGACGACGATCGCCACCACATCGGCCGCCTTGTCGAGCGCCTCCCCGGAAAGGAACGAGGCGCGCGCCGGCGTCGCAGTGATGGCGGCGATTCCGCCAAGAAAGGCCGCCGCGGAACGCAGGCGGGCGAAGCATCGATCGACAAGCGCCATACGCGAAATCTCCGAAGCCCGAGAGACAAGGGCGATCGACCGCCCATCCCGCACGTCGCGGCGATACCGCAAATCCCATTGGACGCCGCGCGACGCGTACTCTGACGCAAGTCGGCGGCAACGTGAACCCCCCGCGCGAAGATTACCACGCGCGCCCGGGCATGGCAGACGCGAAAGCGCGAATCGACGGGGCGCGCCGCGGATGCCGCGTCCCTCGCGATGCCCCCGCCAAAGCGCGACAGGCTGCAAGCAGGCCGGTCCGACGACGATGGCTCTTGACGCCGGTCATGAAACGCATCGCCAGGTTGGCGTACCATGATAGCGAAGCCGGCAGGCGGCAAGCGAGTGACCGGCGGAGGTAATCGGGTCGCGGAGATCGGTCATGGATATGGGCAAGCAGCTGGCACGGAGCCAGGACATCGCCACGAAGGTGCAGGTCGTTTTCAGGAAGCGTGCCGCGCTCGCGCGGGAGCGGTTCGCCGAGCGTCTGCGGGCAGCCTTTGCAAGCAACGCGACAGCTGCGGCGCCGCCCACGCCCTGGTCGGCGTGGACGGGCTGGTACGACTATTCGGTCGATTTCGCCCAGCGCTCGATCCTGTTCTGGGACACGCTGCGCCAGCGCGGAAACAATTTCGTCGAGCACACGGCCGAAGGCCTGCCTCCGGTTCTGCACTTCGAGCACGAGATCGTACTGGATGCCCGCAAGTTCGACCGTGCGGTCAACTACGCGCTCGTGCGCATCGTTCCGCCGGAAGGCGTGACGGTCGATCCGAAGCGCCGCCCCTACATCATCATCGATCCGCGTGCGGGGCACGGCCCCGGCATCGGCGGATTCAAGGATGACTCCCAGGTCGGCGTCGCGCTGCGCGACGGGCATCCCGTCTACTTCGTAATCTTCTTTCCGGAGCCCGAGCCTGGGCAGACGCTGCTCGACGTCTGCGAAGCCGAGCGGCAGTTCGTGCACAAGGTGCGGGAGCTGCATCCGCACAGCGCCAAGCCGGCGATCGTCGGCAACTGCCAGGGCGGCTGGGCCGCGATGATGCTCGCAGCGGCGGATCCGGAGGATACCGGCCCTGTCGTGATCAACGGCGCGCCGATGTCGTACTGGGGAGGTGCCTGGAACGAGGGCGAGGGCGACAACCCGATGCGCTACGCCGGGGGCATGCTCGGCGGCACGTGGCTTTCGTCCTTTGCCGCCGACCTGGGCAACGGCGTGTTCGACGGAGCGTATCTGGTCGAGAACTTCGAGAATCTCAACCCGGCCAACACGTTCTGGGACAAGTACTACCACCTCTTCGCGAACGCCGACACCGAGCCGCCGCGGTTCCTCGAGTTCGAGCGCTGGTGGGGCGGCTTCTATCTCATGAATCGCGAAGAGATCGAGTGGATCACGCGCAACCTCTTCGTCGGCAACAAGCTCTGGTCCGGAACGACGATGGGTCCCGGCGGCAAGGCCTTCGACCTCAGGGAGATCAGGGCGCCGATCATTCTCTTCGCCTCGATGGGCGACAACATCACGCCGCCGCAGCAGGCCTTTAACTGGGTCGCCGACGTCTACGGATCGACCGACGAGATCAAGGCGCGCGGCCAGGTGATCGTCGGGCTCCTGCACGAGAGCGTCGGCCACCTCGGGATCTTCGTCTCGGGCAAGGTCGCCAGGAAAGAGCACGCCCAGATCGTCTCGGTGCTCAAGGCGATCGAGGCACTGCCTCCAGGCCTCTATGGCATGGCCATCCACGAGCGCAAGAACGGCAACGGGAAGGTCACCTACGAAGTCGAGTTCCAGGAGCGCGATCTCGAGGAGGTCGTGCAGCGGCTCAACCGGTTCAAGCGCGCCGACGAGAGGCCCTTCGAGGCGGTGGAGGATATCTCGCAGTTCAACCAGCGCGCATACGAGCTCTTCGCGCAGCCCCTGGTTCAGGCGATGTCGAGCGAGGTCGGAGCGAAGACGGCGCGGCAATTCCATCCGCTTCGGGCGCAGCGCTGGGCGGTGTCGGATCTCAATCCCTGGCTCGCCTGGCTCGGTCCGGCGGCGGCGATGGTCAAGGCGCACCGCAAGCCTCTGCCGGCGGATGCGGCGCCGCGCAAGCTGGAGAAAATAGGCTCCGAGATCATCAGCGCATCGCTCGACTACTACCGCGCGCTGCGCGACGCGGCCAGCGAGGCCGCGTTCTTCACGGTCTACGGGAACGTGTTCTCGCTCTATCTGGCGGACAAGCACGGGCGCGAAGAGCCACCCGAACGGATCGCCGATGCGCGCGAGCTGCCTGACGCCCGGCGGGCCCTGGCTTCGATCGAGGAAGGCGGCTATCCGGAGGCGATCACCCGCGTCGCCGCGCTGCTGGCGCGGCGCGGCGAGCCTCTGCGCCTCGAGACGATCACCCTGAAGAAAGAGCTGGCCGAAGAGTACGCCGATCTCCTTCCCCGGCTCGCTCCCGAAGAGTGGCATCGTATCAGGGGTGCGCAGGAGATCATCGTTCGCTACGAGCGCGACAAGGCGCTCACGACGCTTCCCCGGCTGCTCGCCGACCCGGCCGATCGCGAACGGCTCGTCACGCTGCTCAAGCGGCTGCTCGCCGACGAGCGCGTGCAAGGCCACAAGCCCTCGCCCGAGCAGGCGGCGATGCTGAGATCGATTGCCGAAACCCTCAGGGTCGAGTCCGCGAAGCCGCGAGCAGCGCTGCGGAAAGTGAAGGGTTGACCATGGCGCCCGTCACCCAGCCCGCCCCGGAGCCTGCGCGAGCGGCCGGCGCCGCGCCGCAGCGCGAGCACGCGAAGTATCAGCGGCTGCTGGATTTCTGCAAGACGCTCCCGCCGACACCCACCGCGGTGGCCCACCCCTGCGACCGGACCTCGCTCGAGGGCGCCGTCGATGCGGCGCGGCTCAATCTCATCCAACCGACTCTCGTCGGACCGCGCGCACGCATCGAGGACGTCGCCAGGCAATTCGGCATCGACATCGCGGGGCTGCCGATCATCGATGCCCCTTTCAGTCACGCTTCCGCCGACCACGCGGTGGAGCTCGTGCGCGAAGGCCGGGCCGAGGCGCTGATGAAGGGGAGCCTGCACACCGACGAGCTGATGGCTGCGGTAGTCAACCGCGACACCGGCCTTCGTACCGCGCGGCGGATCAGCCACTGCTTCGTGATGGACGTGCCCACGTATGCCGAGACGCTGATCCTCACCGACGCCGCGGTGAACATCGCTCCGAAGCTCGAGGACAAGGTGGACATCGTGCAGAACGCGATCGATCTTGCGCACGCACTGCACTTCAGCGAGGTCAGAGTCGCGATCCTCTCGGCGATGGAGACGGTGAACCCGCAGGTGCCTTCGACGATCGAAGCCGCGGCGCTGTGCAAGATGGCCGACCGCGGCCAGATCACGGGGGCAATCCTGGACGGGCCGCTGGCGCTCGACAACGCGATCAGCCTGGAAGCGGTGAAGATCAAGAAGATCGATTCTCCCGTCGCGGGGCGCGCCAACGTGCTTGTCGTGCCCGATCTCGAGGCGGGAAACATGCTGGCGAAGAGCCTGTCGTTTCTCGCCGGCGCCGACGCGGCCGGCATCGTCCTCGGCGCCCGCGTGCCGGTGATCCTCACGAGCCGCGCCGATCCCGTCATGAGCAGGCTCGCCTCCTGCGGCATCGCCGCGCTCGTCGCCGAGGCGCGGCGTCGGGCGCCGCCGAAGACGGTGAGCTGACGTGCGCGACGCGATCGCCGTTCTCAACGCCGGATCGTCGAGCCTCAAGTTCTCGCTCTTCGAAGACCGGGAAGGCCGGCTCGAGCCGATCGCGCGCGGCCAGGCCGAGGGCCTGTACACCGCGCCGCGCTTCGTCGCCCGGGACGGCGGCGGGAAGACGCTCGGCGAGAAGTCCTGGGGAGAAGGCGTCACGCTCGGACACGAAGGGGCGCTGGATCACCTGGTCGCGTTCGTTCGCGCCGAGCTCCGCGATCATCGGCTGGCAGGCGTGGGGCACCGCGTCGTCCACGGCGGGCTCGAGTACAGCCAGCCGGTGCGCGTCGACGAAGCCGTGCTCTCCGCTCTGGAGAAGTACGTGCCGCTCGCTCCGCTGCATCAGCCGCACAACCTGGCGCCGATCCGCGCGCTCCTGAAGCGGGCGCCCGAATTGCCGCAGATCGCCTGCTTCGATACCGCGTTTCACCGCGCCCAGTCCGAAGTGGCCCAGGCCTTCGCTCTGCCTCGATCGATCACCGATCGCGGCGTCCGGCGCTACGGATTCCACGGGCTTTCCTACGAGTACATCGCCGGCGTCCTTCCCGAGCACGACGCCGCGGCGGCGGCCGGCAGGACCATCGTGCTGCACCTGGGGAACGGCTCGAGCATGTGCGCGATGAAGCACGGTCGCAGCGTCGCCAGCACGATGGGCTTCACGGCGGTCGACGGACTGCCGATGGGCACGCGCTCCGGTAGTCTCGATCCCGGCGTCATCCTGTATCTGATCGACGAAATGAAGATGGATACCCGGAGCGTCGAGAAGCTCATCTACCAGGAATCGGGGCTGCTCGGCGTGTCCGGCATCTCCAGCGACATGCGCAAGCTCCTCGAGAGCCCCGAACCGGGCGCGCGCGCCGCCATCGACCTATATGTCTACCGCATCGGTCGGGAGCTGGGCTCGCTCGCCGCCGCGCTCGGCGGCCTGGACGCGATCGTCTTCACGGCCGGCATCGGCGAGAACAGCGCGGTGCTGCGGGAGCGCGTCTGCCGCGACGCACGCTGGCTGGGCGTGGATCCCGATCCGGAGGCCAACCGGACCGGGGGGCCGCGCATCAGCAGCGCCAGGAGCACGGTCGCCGTGTGGGCGATCTCGACGAACGAAGAGCTCATGATCGCGCGCCACGCGCGCAGACTGATCGCGCCATAGCTGCAGGCCGTCGCTAGCGCGTCAGTGCGCGGCCGGCGGCGCGCTGCCGACCGGCCGCTCGACGACGCGCGCGCCCGCATCCTTGAGCAGCCGCTTGAAGTCCGGCGAGTCGTGAATGATCTTCGCCGCCGCGGCGCGCAGGCGGTCGACGGCTTCGGGCGGCAGCACGAAGGACGTGGGCAGGTCGTTCAGATAGTTGCGCTCCGCGGGGTCGTCGAGGGCATCGAACGAGACGTCGATCACGTAGAGATCCACGTTCGGAGTCCGCATCAGTGCCGCCACTGCCGGGTCGCGGTTCGCGGCGAAGGCTGCGGACTCGCGCAGCCGGCGCATGGTCTGCCAGCGGGCGACGATGTCGCGCACCGTCTCGACGGTGTCGTACGAATAGTGATCGATCGGCACGCCGGTGGCCTTGATCAGCAGCTCGACCGCGTTCGGCGGATGCTCCGACTCGTCCCAGGTGGTCTTCGGCGAGGATCGCGAATTGACGATGAACATGATGATCCGGCGCACATCGTCGAGCGGCGTCGGCCGCCCCAGGGCGTTGAGCGCCTCCAGGTCCTCCAATCCCTCCAGGACGCCTCGCATGCCCAGATTGTCCGAGAGGCCGCCGTCGACGAGGTGGATGTAGGGTCGATGGACGCTGTCCTCGAACGAGCGAAGGTCCTGCAGATGCGCCAGCACGCGGGCCGCGGGCCTGGGTGCGGTCTCCGGGTCTGAAAAGACTGCCAGCTCGGGCGGCAACGTGTAGTGACACGTCCCGCCGTAGTTGTTGAACGTCACCGGGGCGAGAGCGAACGGAACGGCCGATGAGGCGGCGGCGGCTCGAGAAAGACGCACACGATCGAGATCGGAGCAGAGAATGTCGAAAATGCCCTGGTGAAAGCCGACGCGCGCACCGCTGGAGATGTCGGTGGCGGTGGCGCTGATGAACGGGCCGTCGCCCCGACCGAGATCTGCGAAGGTCGCGCCGTGGAAGAGGATGTCGTCGTAGAGCTGCGCCGCGACCTCGGAGCGGCTCCACGCGCCCCAGTTCACGGGACTAAGCACCCGGCCGATCAGCTCGCCTTGCACGTCGCGCTTGAGGAATGCCGTCTCGTAGATGTCGAAGAGCTTTTCTCCGTACAGGCCGTAGGCCAGCGCCGTAAAGCTGCCGCCGGACACACCCGTGACCATGTCGACCTCGTCGAGCATGTGGATCCGCCCGCCTTTGGGACCGATGATCTCCATCGGCCGCAACGCCTCGAGCACGCCGTAGGAAAACGCCGCCGCGCGCGTGCCTCCGCCGGAAAAGGCGAGGATCACCAGGTTCTGCCGGTCCCTGAAGTGCTGGGCTCGCAGCACGAACCGGTAGCCTGTGCGCGGATCGACCTGGGTGATCGGCGGATTCACGGGGCGTGTCGCGCAGGCGCCGCAAAGGATCGCGGCGAGGCCCAGCGCCGCGGCCGCGCGAATCGGCCGGGCGAGGTCGGTGGATCGACGAGATGCGCATTGCATGGCGTTCTCCTGGCTGCTACTTCGCGGCCGCCCTCTCCAGGACCGCGGCCATCTCGCCATAGCCTCGCGCCCGGGCGAGGGCGAGCGGCGACGCGCCGCTGCGATCCGCGAGGTTCACGCTCGCCCCGGCGGCGACCAGCGTTCTCAGCGTGTTGATATGGCGCCTGCCGCCGTCGCCCCCGGTGATCGCGGCGATGAGCGCGGTCTGGCCCGCCTTGTCCAGGTGATCGACGGGCGCGCCGGCGCGGAGCAGGGCGCGCACCGACAGCTCGCTCCCGCGCCGCGCCGCGGCGATCAGCGCCGTGCTGCCGTCGGATTCCGCGACATGCCTCGGGCTGCAGCCGAGGGCCAGTGCAACGCGCAGCGTGTCAACGTCGCCGAGCGACGCGGCGATTGCGACGATGTCGTAGCCGTCCATGTCGAGCACGTTCGGGTCGTGCGTCGCGCGAGCCAGCACGCGCATGGCGTCTTGGGCCTTCCGGTAGGTCGCGACATGCAGCGGCGTGCGCCCGTGGCCGTCCCGCATCCCGGCGTATTCTCCGGCACGGAGCAGCTTCGCGATCTTCGTCGTGTCGTTCCGGGCAGCGGCCGCGAAGAGTCCCGTGTACTGCGCGTACTCGGCGGCTGAGGGCGGAACCTGGGCGAAGGAGGCGGAGCACGCGGCGACTCCGATCGCCACCAGGAGCCGCGCGCACAACGCTCGCGTCCCCCCGGGCAGCACCCGCGGACGCGTGCATTGCATCGGCTCTGCCATCAATGGTCGAGCTCCTGTTCGCTCTAAGCGGATCCGGGAATCCATCCGCTAGTTTGCCGAAAGATCGCCTCGAAGGGTAAGATGCGCGACTCACGCCACGGCGACTGCAGCCGTTCTGTCAGCTTGTGGCGACACCGCGGCCGACGCCGATGCCGCGGCCGGCGATGCGCGGCGGCGGGCGCCGCTGACGGGACGGCCGCGAGCAGTACGCCCATCCAGCGCCGCAGCACGCGCGATTCCGAGCGCGTCGACGCCCCGCCCGCGCCAATCAGGAGACCAGCAATGCCTGTCGACATTCCCCGTCCGGTCCTCAAAGGCGCCAAGGCCCTCGTCGTCGGCGTCGCCAATCAGCACTCGATCGCCTACGGTTGCGCGAAGGCGTTCCACGAGCTCGGGGCGGATCTCGCCATCACTTATCTCAACGAGAAGACCAGGGCCTACGTCGAACCCCTGGCCAAGGACCTCGCGGCACCGATCTTCGCGCCGCTGGACGTCGCGGTCCCCGGCATGCTCGATAAGGTATTCGAGCGGATCGCGAGCGAGTGGGGCAGGCTCGACATCCTGGTGCACTCCATCGCCTACGCACCGAAGGAGGACCTGCAGGGACCGCTGGTCGATTGCTCAGCCGAGGGCTTCAAGCAGGCGATGGACATCTCCTGCCACTCGTTCGTGCGCATGGCGCGTCTCGCGGTACCCTTGATGACCAGCGGCGGAACCATGTTCGCCATGAGCTACTACGGTGCGAACAAGGTCGTGCCCAACTACAACGTGATGGGGCCGGTCAAGGCGGCACTCGAAGCCTGCTGCCGGTATCTCGCCTACGAGCTCGGCGGGAAGAACATCCGGGTGCACGCGATCTCGCCCGGCCCGCTCAAGACGCGCGCGGCTTCCGGGCTCAAGGACTTCGATCTCTTGCTCAATGAAGCCGCGCAGCGCGCCCCCATCGGCGAGCTGGTCGACATCATGGACGTGGGTTTCACTTGCGCCTATCTCGCGACCCCGTATGCGCGCCGCCTCTCGGGCGAGACGCTGTACGTCGACGGCGGCGTGAACATCATGGCCTGAATGCGAACGGGGCCCTCAGGAAATTCTACTGGAACGAACGGACGCTGTTCTGCTCCACACTCGGCACCCTGAGCCGCGCGATGCGCGGCTCCCCAAAGGCCCCCACCCAAGGAGAGCTCGGATGGCCAAGCGGAAGAAGGCGGCAAAGCACCATCACGACGACGGCAAGCTGAAGGGCAAAGACTACGACAAGGAGCTCGAGCGTCTCCACAGCGAGCTCGTCAAGCTCCAGCAATGGGTCGTCCACAAGGGCCTGAAGATCTGCGTCGTCTTCGAGGGTCGCGACGGCGCGGGCAAGGGCGGAACGATCAAGGCCATCACCGAGCGCGTAAGCCCGCGCATTTTCCGCGTCGTCGCGCTGCCCGCGCCGACCGAGCGCGAGAAGTCGCAGATGTACATCCAGCGCTACCTGCCGCACCTTCCCGCCGCGGGCGAAGTCGTCATCTTCGACCGGAGCTGGTACAACCGCGCGGGCGTCGAGCGGGTGATGGGTTTCTGCAGCGACGACCAGGCGCGCGGCTTCCTCAAGATGGTGCCGCTGGTGGAGAAAGCCATCGTCGGATCGGGCGTGATCCTGATCAAGTACTGGCTGGAGGTGAGCCCCGACGAACAGACGCGGCGGCTCGAGTCGCGCATCGAGGATCCGCGCAAGATATGGAAGCTCTCGCCGATGGATCTCAAGTCCTATAGCCGCTGGTACGACTATTCGCGGGCCCGCGACGAGATGTTCGCCGCGACGGACACAGGCTTCGCCCCGTGGTACGTCGCGCACTCCGACGACAAGCGCCGGGCCCGGCTCAACATCATCAGCCACCTCCTCTCGTATATACCGTACAAGGAGGCGCCGCGCGAGAAGGTGAAGCTGCCGAAGCGGCAGAAGGACCCCAAGTATCGCGAGCCGAAATACCGCTACAAGATGGTTCCGGCGAAGTTCTGAGCGGGCAGACCCCGCCGACCGCGAACTGCCCCGGTGAACGAGCCTCGTTTCGCGGGACGCGGCCTCCTCGACCCGATCAACCGGGTTTCGGAGGTGATGTTCGGCCTGCTCATGGCCGTGAGCATCGTCGGAGCGCTGTCGATCGCCACGGCGGGACGAGAGGACGTGCGGACGGCGCTGATCGCTGCGCTCGGGTGCAATCTCGCGTGGGGTCTCGTCGATGCGGTCATGTACCTCGTTCGCACCCTGACCGAGCGAACACGCAATGCATCGCTGGCGAAGCAGGTGACCGGGGCGACGCTGGGCGAGGGACGGCGCGCGATCGTGGCGTCGCTGCCGGAGCACGTGGCCGCGATCGTCGGCGACGCGGAGCTCGAGGGCATGCGGCGGCGGCTGCTCGCGCCGCAGGCACCGGGGGGCGGCCTCCGCGGCGAGGACTACCTGGCGGCGACCGGCATCTTCCTCCTCGTCGTGCTGGCGACCTTCCCGGTCGTGGTCCCTTTCCTCGTGATCGACGACACGGCGCGGGCGATGCAGGTATCGCGGCTCGTCACGCTGGCGATGCTCTTCGTCGCGGGATTCGCGCTCGGACGCTACGCCGGGCACAGGCGCCCGGCGCTGACGGGCTTTTCCATGGCGCTTCTGGGCGTCGCGCTGATCGCGGCGATCAAGGCCCTCGGCGGATGAACGCGCGCCTGCGGCATGCGCTCGTGCTCGTCGCGCCCATCGTGCTTTTGCCCGCCACGGCGCTGCACGCGGACGACGGTGCGCCGAAGATCTCGGGCAGCGTCACGGGCTACTACTACGCGATGCGCGAGGAGTCCGACTTCGGCGTCGGCGTCGCGTCGATCAACCGCGACGCGCTGCACCTGGAAGGCCGCTACAACTACGAGGCGCGCGACTCGGGCTCGCTGTTCGTCGGCTGGAATTTTTCCGGAGGCGACCGCGTCAGCTTCCAGCTCACGCCGATTCTCGGCGTCCTCGTCGGCGAGGCTCGGGGCGTGATCCCCGGGCTCGAGGCCAGCGTCGCCTACGGTCCCTTCGATGCCTACGTCGAAGCGGAATACGTCGCCGACTCGCGGCACCCCGACGACAGCTACACCTACTCGTGGAGCGAATTGGGATGGAAGCCCGTGGCGGCGCTGCGCCTCGGGCTGGTCGCGCAGCGCACGCGGACGGTCCACACCGACCGGGACCTCCAGCGCGGGCTCTTCGCCCAGGCCACGTTCGGCCGGGCGACGCTCGGGGTCTACGCGTTCAACCCCGAATCGGCCAGCCGCTACGTGATCGGCGCGCTGGGCGTCGCGTTTTAGGATCCGGCACTTTCGGCCGGAGAGGGGAGGCACGATGTCCGAAGCGAAGCCCGACAGCGGCGCCAAGACAGACGGCTGGCGGTCGCTCTTTCCACCGGCGCAATGGCTCGCGCGCTATCAGCCTGCCTGGCTCGGCAACGACCTCGTCGCCGGCGTCACGCTGGCCGCCTACGCGATTCCGGTCGCGCTCGCGTACGCGACGCTGGCCGGCCTGCCCCCGCAGTACGGCATCTACTGCTATCTCGTTGCGGGCCCGGCCTACGCGCTGTTCGGCACCTCGCGCCAGCTCGCGATCGGCCCGACGTCGGCGATCTCCATGCTGGTGGGCGCCACGCTTCTCGGCATGGCGGAAGGCGACCCGCAGCGCTGGGCCGCCATCGCCGCGCTCACCGCCCTGCTGTTCGCGACCGTCAGCGTGCTCGCGTGGCTGCTGCGACTGTCGTCGCTGGTGAACTTCATCAGCGAGACGATCCTGCTGGGCTTCAAGGCAGGTGCCGCACTTACGATCGGCCTCACGCAGTTGCCGAAGCTCTTCGGCGTGCCCGGAGGTGGCGAATCCTTTTTCGAGCGGCTCTGGATCCTCGGCGGCCAGCTCGGGCAGACGAACCTCGCCGTGCTGGCTTTCGGCCTCACCGCCATCGCGCTGCTCGTGCTCGGCGAGAAGCTGCTGCCCGGGCGACCGATCGCGCTCCTGGTCGTGGCGGCCTCGATCGTCGCGCTGTCGGTGACGCCGCTCGCCGCGATGGGGTTCAAGCTGGTCGGCGTGCTGCCCGCGGGATTGCCTCACTTCACGTTGCCGTCGCTCACGCCCCGCGACGTCGACGGGATCGTTCCGCTCGCGCTCGCGTGCTTCCTGCTCGCCTACATCGAAGGCGTCTCCGCGGCGCGGACGCTGGCGCAGCGCCATGGATACGAGATCGACCCTCGGCAGGAGCTGCTGGCGCTGGGCGCGGCCAACGTCGCCGTTGCCTTCGGTCAGGGCTACCCGGTCGCGGGAGGGCTGTCGCAGTCGACGGTCAACGACAAGGCCGGAGCGAAGACGCCGCTGGCGCTGGTGTTCGCGTCGGTCACCATCGGTCTCTGCCTCGTATTCCTCACCGGTTTGATCGCCAACCTCCCCAACGTCGTCCTCGCGGCGATCGTGCTGGTCGCCGTGAAGGGGCTCATCAACATTCCGGAGCTCCGCCGCGTATGGAAGCTCTCGCGCATGGAATTCTGGGTGGCGATGGCGGCGTTTCTCGGCGTCCTGCTGCTCGGCATCCTCAAGGGCGTGCTGCTTGCAGCGCTGGTCTCGATGCTGTTGCTCATCCATCGCGCCGCGCACCCGCACGTGGCTCGCCTCGGGCGCGTCCCGGGGACGAGCCGTTATTCTGACTTGGAGCGCAGCCCCGACAACGAGGAGACGCCGGGGGTGCTCGTGCTCCGAGCCGAGTCGGGACTGTTCTACTTCAACGTCGAGCACGTGCTCGAGCGCGCCCGGCGCTACATCGCGGCGGCGGGCGACCGTCTCCGGCTGCTGGTCTGGGACCTGTCCTCGTCGCCCTACGTCGACATCGCCGGCGCCCGCATGCTCGGCAGCATCCAGCGCGAGCTCGCCGCGCGCGGCGTGAAGCTGCGCATCGTCGACGCACGCGCGACTGTGCGCGATCTCGTGCGAACCGAGCTGGGGCTCGCGGTGGGCGAGGTCGCGCGGCGGATCTCCGTCGACGACGTCGTCCGCGAAGAAGGACTCCAGGTCCCCGCGCAGCCGCCGGCGCCGCGCGCGGCCTAGCGCCCGTCGACAAGGACTGCTGCCGCGTCAGGCTGCCTTGGCGGGGGCCGCGCGGAGCGCAGCGTCGAGCTTCTCGAGCACGTCGGCGAGCGCCGAGTTGAGCCCGGCGACCAGCGCGTCGGCGGTGCGCGACGGAACCTCGCGCCGCGAGCCGAGCTCGCCGGTCCACAGGAACGAGCCCGCGCCGGACGTCGCGGCGCTCAGGAAAAACTTGATCGAGAGCACAGCGGCGGGCTTCGCCGGGTCGCGCAGGTCGCCGTAGAGCTCGGTGATGAAGGCTTCCAGCGACTGGTCGGCGTCGGACGGGCCCGACGGCGGCAGGACCGCGCGATACAGCCGCGAGGCGGCGAGCCAGCTCGCCGTCGCCTCGCCGATCATCGCCGACGGCCCGACCAGGAACTCGTTGTAGAAGTCGGATTCGTACTTGAGATCAGTCTCGCGATAGACGAGCGAGCGTGAGCTGAACGCCGCGGCGACCGAGAAGGGCTCGACCTTGAGCGTAGCCGCCCGCGGTGCGCCCTGCGGCACGGCGGACCGCGACGGCGCCAGGATGTAGGTCGACTTGATCGGTGCGGGCGTCGAGCACGCCGAGGCGAGGAGCGCCGCGACCGACGAGAGCGCGCGGCGGCGCGGCAGAGACACGGGCGAGGTCATGGTTGGGAGCCTTTCACCGGTTCGGGCGGCGCACCTCGCAGCAGTCGCGCCGGGTTGCGCCGCGCATCCTCGGTAATGTCGCGCAGGTTCTCGCTGATCTGGCGCAGATTGTCGAACGTGCGCCGCAGATCGGTCTCGGTCCCGCCGGCGACCCGATCGAGCCTCGTCAGCGTGCTCTCGAGATGCGCGATCGACTTGGCGAGGTTCGGGTCGTCGACGAGCTTGCGCACCTGCGCCACCGTCGCGCCGGCGTCCCCGGGAAGGGTCTTCCATGCCGGATCGTCGAGGATGCCGCCCAGCTTCTGGTTCGTCTGCCGCAGCTCGGTCAGGAGTGCCGTGGTGTCCTTGTTCAGCTCGTCGACGTGGAGCTGGTCGAGCTTGACGTCGAGCTTGCCGAGCACGCGCGCGGTCGAGTCCGAGATCCTCCCGGTATCGATCGCGTCGATCCGGCGGTTGGTGGTGTCGAGCAGCAGGTTGAGCTTCGCGAGCGTCGCCCCGATGTCGAGCTTCTCGAGCTTGTCCAGAATATCGCCGGCGCTGGTCACGAATTGCGTGAACGTCGACTGCGCGCTCGGTATATAGACGTTGGTGGGCTCCCAGGAGATCGGGAGCTCGGGATTGGCCCTCGGGTCGACGTAGTCGATCTCCAGGTAGTTCGTTCCCGTAATGCCCTGGGGCGCGAGGCGGATGCGCAAGCCCCTTTCGGTCTCCATGTGCACCTGCTCGGCCTTGGTGATCTCGCCGCCGGCCCGGCTGCCGATCAGCCTTCCGAGGATGGTCGCCTGGACCAGGACGTAGCGCTTGCGCTCGGCCATCGGCTTGTCCTGCTCGTACTTGTTGTAGGTGAAGCCGATGCTCGTGACCTCGCCCACGCTGACGCCGCGGTACTTGACCTTCGAGCCGATGTCGAGCCCCTGCACCGACTCGTTGAAGTAGGTCTCGATGATCGTCTTCGACTGGAACCATCGACCCGAGCCCACGATGAGCAGCAGCAGAACGGCGGCGATCGTCGCGCCGACCACGAACAGCCCGAGCTTGAAGTTATGTGCTTGCGCGCTCATGAGCCCCCCGCCCCGAAACCTTCACGCCGCCTCCGGCGCGAGCTCAGCCTCGCGGCGGAAGAACTGGCGCACCCACGGATTGTCGCTGGTGTCGCGCAGCAGCTTGGGATCGCCTTCGGCGATGATGCCCTTGGCCCGCTTGTCGAGCATGATCACGCGGTCGGATATCGCGTAGATGCTGGGCAGCTCGTGCGTCACGATGACGAAGGTGATGTGCAGGCTGCCCGCGAGCCGCCGGATGAGCGCATCGAGTTCGGCGGAGGTGATCGGGTCGAGGCCGGCCGAGGGCTCGTCGAGGAACAGGATCCCGGGATCGAGCGCCATCGCCCTCGCGATCGCCGCGCGCTTCTGCATCCCGCCGCTGATCTCGGAGGGCATGTGGCCGGCGAAGCCCTCCAGCCCGACGAGCTTGAGCTTCATGCGGGCGATCAGGTCCATCGCGTCCTGGTCGAGCACCGTGTATTCCTCGAGCGGCAGCCGCACGTTCTCGAGCAGCGTCATCGAGCCGAACAGCGCGCCGCTCTGGTACATGACGCCGATCTTGGTAAGGATCGCACGCCGCGCCGCGCCCTCCGCGGTCACGATGTCGTCGCCGTCGATCAGCACCTTGCCCGCGATTGGCTGGTACAGGCCGATCATGTGCTTGAGCAGCGTGCTCTTGCCGCAGCCCGATCCGCCCAGGATCACGAACACTTCGCCGCGGTTGACGGTGAAGCTCACGTTCTGCAGGAGGATGTTGCCGTCGTAGCCGGCGACGAGGCCCTCGACGCGGACGATCGGCTCAGGGTCGGGCGCGGGGCTCATATGTCGAGGATATAGTAGATGACCGCGAAGATCCCATCGACCGCGACCAGCAGCACGATGCCCGAAACGACCGCGCGTGTTGCGGAAATGCCGACGCCGCTCGCGCCGGTCTGGGTCTGCAGGCCGCGCAGGCAGCCGATCCCGGCGATCAGGACGGCGAATACCGGGGTCTTGACCATGCCGGCGAACAGGTCCTTCAGGTCGACGGCGCTGTCGACTTCCTTGAGATAGGTGACCAGGGGAATGTTGAACGAGAGCATCGTCAGGCCGCCCGCGAGCACGCCGACGAGATTGGCGTAAAGCGAGAGCAGCGGCACCATGAGGATGGCGGCGATGATCCGGGTCACGACCAGGAACCGCACGGGATCGAGGCCCATGGTGGTCAGCGCGTTCAGCTCCTCGTTGACCTTCATCGTCCCGATCTCCGCCGCGAATGCGGCGCCGGAGCGCCCCGCGAGCAGGATCGCGGTCATCAAGCCGCCCAACTCGCGGATGATCGCCAGGCCGACGAGGTCGGCGACGAAGATCTCCGCGCCGAACTGCCGCATCGGCACCGCCGCCTGGAAGGCGAGGATCACGCCGAGCAGGAACGAGATCAGCGTGACGATCGGCAGCGCGTTGGCCCCCACCTGCTCGCACTCGTACCAGACGTCCTTCCAGCGCACGCGCTGCGGATGGGTGAGCGCGAACCACAGCGCGCCGGTCGTCTCGCCGATGAAGGCGATCTGCGTGCGCATGTCGCGGAAGAGCTGCGAGGCGCCGCGGCCGATCTCCTCGACGGTGCGCGTCTGCGGCGGCGGCGGCGCCGCCGGCGCCTCGAAGGCGTGCGGATCGAACTGGTCGAGCAGCGTCTTGAACTGCGGCTTGAGGCCGCGGACGCTGATCGGCGCGTCGGCGGGACGGGGCTGTCGAAGGAGGTCGACGAGCATCGCGACGCCGCCCCCGTCGCAGTAATCGACCGCGGAGGCGTCAATGACGATGCGCCGGTTGGGCGCGGCTGCGGCCGCGGCGCGGGCCTCGCGCCAGACGCCGGCGATCGAATAGGAATCGAGCCGGCCCGAGAATGTGAGCAGCCTGCCGCCATCCGCGGCGTCGGCGAGCGCGAGGCCGGCCGCCGCCTTCGCTGACGGTTCGCTTGCGACCGCGGTCACTGCAACAACTCGAGCTGGGTGCCGAGGATCCGGACCCGGTCGCCCTCGCGCAGCATGGGTTCGTAGTTCTGCGACACCGAGCGGCTGCCGCCGCCGTCCATGCGCACGACCACCTCCCAGCGCGGCGCGTTGAGCTGCTGCGGCCGCGTGTTGTAAGCCGCGCCGCCCGCTGCGCCCACCAGCACCGTTCCCTGCTTGGAGAAGCCCTTCCCGATCTGGTACATCGTCACGGCCGAAGGACTCACCGCGTCGCCCGTGCCCAGCGGCGATGCCGACACCGTTCCGAGCGGCGTCCACTGGTCCTTGGCGGTCGCCTGTCGGATCGCCTCGATCGTCCCGCAGCGATCGCAGTCCGTGGGTGCCGTGGATGCTGACACCGGGTTCTGCGGCGCCGTCGGCACCGACGTCGCCGGCAGCGGGGGCGGCGGCAGCGGAGGCGGCGGAGGCGACTGCGGCGAGCCCGGCTGCGCCGCCGCGGCCGCCGCGCCGAGTCCCGCGGCGAGAACCAGCAGACGGAGGGCCGCGCTCATTCGGGAAGCGTCGAGAGATAGAACATCGCGTTGAGCAGCGGTCCGGGCTGTCCGAAGCCGCCGAGCCAGCGATGGAAGATCGGATCGATCTCGCCGCTGCGGTACAGCTCGACGAGCGCGCGGTTCACCGCGAGCCGGAAGTCGGGATCGTCGCGGCGGACCACGAGCGCGTAAGGCTCGAACGAGAAATCGCTGTCCAGGATGCTCAGCTTTTCCGGGTCCGCCGCCGTCGAGCGAAGTGCGATGAGCACGATCCGGTCGCTCGCGAAGCCGTCGACCTTCCCCTGGTTGAGCATCCGGATGCCCTCGACGCTGTCCCGCACCGGCGAGAGCTGCACCTTGGCGCCGAAGACCGCGAACTGGCGCTTGATCGCGCTCTCCGTGGTCGTCCCCGGAATCACGGCGATCTTCTTGCCGTCGAGATCGGCGAAGCGCCCTACTTTGGAAGCCGCCGAGACGAGCACGCTGCCGCCGTCGATGAAGATGGGCAGGCTGAAGTCCACCTTCTCGTAGCGCGACAGGCTGATGGTGGTCGTCCCGCATTCGATGTCGACGCGCCCGGAAGCGACCGCGTCGAGGCGATTGTCGGCGTCGAGCGCCACCCATTCGGTCTTGAGGCTCGGCAGCCCGAGCCGCTTCTGGACGGCGGCGGCGATGCGGGTGCAAAGCTCGACGCTGTAGCCGCGGACGGTTCCGTTGTGCTCCCTGAACGAGAACGGCGCGGCGCCCGAGCGGTAGCCCAGGCGGATCACCGCGTCGGTCTTGATCCGATCGAGGGTGTGCGATGTCTCCGCAGCGGAGGCGAGCGCGGCGAAGCACAGGCACGCTGCCGCGCAGGCCCTCGTGAAGACGTCGCGACGTCGAAGCACGCGTTCTCCCCCGATGCCGATTGGCGAAGCCACCGGCTTTGGAAGCCCGGCGAAGCTCGCGAGAGTGTAGCATGCGCACGATCGAATTCCTCCCGGCCGCGTGCACGGGAACTATAATGCGCGGATCCAGCTTTCCCCGTCGCAACTTCACTCCTCGAGGTCTCCATGAAGCCAGCCGTGCCGTTGTTGCTGCTGCTCGCCGCATTGCTGCCCGGAAGCGCGTTTGCCCAGGGCACGCCCGACACGCTGTCGAAGATCAAGGCCGCCAAGGCGATCAACGTCGGCTTTTCGGCCGATTCGCTGCCGTTCTCCTACGTCGGGCCCGACAACCAGCCCGCCGGCTACTCGATCGACCTGTGCAAGCGAGTCATCACGGCGCTCGGGCGCGTCACCGGCGTCGGCGACCTCAAGATCAACTGGATGGTCGACACGGTCCCGAACCGGATCGCGGCGGTCGCCACCGGCAAGGCCGACATGGAATGCGCCAACACGACCGAATCGCAGGCGCGTCTGCAGCAGGTCGACTTCAGCAACCTGATCTTCGTCGACGGTGGCGGCTTCCTCGTCCGCGCCGATTCCTCGGTCAACAGCTTCGGAGACCTGGCGGGCAAGTCGATCGCCGTCACGACCGGGACCACGACCGAGAAGCGCCTGGGGCAGATGCTCCAGACGCGGCTCATCAACGCCAAGGTCGTGCAGGTCAAGGACGGCGTCGAGGGCGTGGCGATGCTCGAGTCGGGCGCGGTGGCGGCGTTCGCGAGCGACAAGATCAAGCTCGTGGGGCTCGCCGCCCAGGCAAAGGATCCGAAGATCTTCGCGCTGCTCGCCGAGGACCTCTCCTTCGAGCCTTACGCCTTCATGCTGCCGCGCAACGACTCTGCGTTCCGCCTCGAGGTCAATCGCGCGCTGACGCAGGTCTATCTTTCGGGCGAGATCGATCCGATCTTCGCCAAGTGGCTTGGCCCGCTGGGACGTCCGAGCGGGCTGCTGGCCGCGATGTATCTGTTGAACGCGATTCCCGAGTAAACGGAGGTTCCAAGATGTACTCGCTGCAACGCTCTCTTTCCGGCACCGTCGCGATCGGCGGCCTCGCCGGCATGCTGCTTCTCGGCGGCTGCGGTCCCCAGCCCACCTACCAGGTCGTGCAGAGTCCGCCGCCGGCGCGCGTGGGAACGGTCGAATCGATAAACCAGGCGGTCGAGCAGAAAAGCCCCAGCGGCGCGGGGCTGGTCGTCGGCGGCCTCGTCGGCGCAGGGCTGGGGAGCTTGATCGGCAGCGGAACCGGCCGCACCGTGGCGGCGGTCGTCGGCGCCGCGGGCGGTGCCTACGCGGGCAACCAGATCGAGAAGAACCAGGGGCAGGTCGTCTACCAGATCGGCGTGAGGTACGACGACGGCAGCTGGGCGACGATCCGCCAGTCCGCGCCCGCCGGCTTGCGGGTAGGCGATCGCGTGCGCGTCACCGATTCGGGAATCGAGCTTCTGCGCTAGCCGGATCGGCGAGGCGACATCGCCTCGCCATTGGGATCGCGCGCGTCGCGCACGGCTCGTGCACTCGACGCGCGCTCGTGATCGTGCCGAACCGTCGGCGCGCGGGGCGCCGGCGCACGCCTGCAGAGCGGAGCATATAATGGCGTTCCGGGCGATCCGCCCGTCGTCAATAACATTGGAGCGGACCATGTCGACTACCCGCAGCACCCGCCTTGCAGGGGGGCTTGCCGCACTCCTGCTATTCGCGGCGAGCGCGAGCGCGCTGGCGCAGAGCGAGCAACAGAAGCTCGTCAACGGCGCCGATGCGACCCTGCAGCACTTCCTGAGTGATCCGGACATGACGTGGCTGCAGCAGAACATCTCGCGCGCCAAGGCGATCATGATCGCGCCGGAGGTAGCGAAGGCCGGCTTCATTTTCGGCGGCTCGGGCGGACGGGCAGTCACGCTGGCCCGCGACCCCAAGGGCCACTGGGTCGGTCCGGCGTTCTACACCCTGGCGACCGCGAGCGTCGGCTTCCAGGCGGGCATCTCCGTCTCCGAGGTGATCACGCTGGTGATGTCGGAGAAAGGGCTCAACTCGTTGCTGGCGCCGTCGGTCAAGCTGGGCGGCGACGCGAGCGTCGCGGCAGGGCCGATCGGAGCCGGCGCCAAGGCGGATGTCGTGGCCGACTTCATCACCTTCAGCCGCTCGAAGGGCATTTACGGCGGTCTCAATCTGGACGGCACGGTGATCGCGATCTCCAACGAGTGGAACGAAGCGTACTACGCGAAGAAGGGGATCCTGCCGCCGGACATCCTGGTGCGCATGAGCGCGCACAGCAAGGGCGCCGCCAAGCTGCTCGCGGATGTCGGTCACGCCGCGAGCAAGAAGTAGCGGCACGCGCAGCGTGTGACGCGGTCCGACCTTCTCCACCGGGCCGCAGGCGGGCTTCCTTGCGGAGCCCGCTGCCGTAGCGCGTGCGGGCGGCTCGCATGAGCCCTCCGCGCGAGCTGCGATTCATCCTCGACGGGCGGCTCGTGCGAGTCGCCGATGCGGCGCCACAGACGACGCTGCTCGAATATCTGCGCGACACGCTGGGGCGCACCGGCACCAAGGAAGGCTGCGCCGAGGGCGATTGCGGCGCCTGCACCGTGGTCGTCGCCGAGCTCGAGGATGAGTCGCTGCGCTGGCGCCCGGTCAACGCCTGCATCAGGCTCCTGCCAACCGTCGACGGCAAGGCGCTGTTCACCGTCGAGAGCCTCAAATCCGCCGACGGCGCGCTGCACCCGGTGCAGCAGGCGCTCGTCGACTGTCATGGATCCCAGTGCGGCTTCTGCACGCCCGGGTTCGCGATGTCGCTGTTCGCGCTGTACAAGGCGGCGACACCGGTGAGCCGCGCGCGGGTCGACGATGCGCTCTCGGGCAACCTCTGCCGCTGCACAGGCTACCGCCCGATCATCGCCGCCGCCGAGCGCATGCACGCGTTGCCGCCGGCGAGCGGATGGCGCGCACCCGGCAACGGCGGCGACGCGCGCCCGGCGAACGGCGAAGAGCGCGCGCTTGCCGATGAGCTCGCCGGCCTGCGGCGGCATTCGACCCTCGAGCTCGCGGCGGGGAGCCAGCGCTACTTCGCGCCGGCGAGCGTCGGCGAGCTCGCCCGGCTGTGCCTCGCGCACCCCGGCGCCCGACTGGTGGCAGGCGCGACGGACGTCGGCCTGTGGGTGACCAAGCAGCATCGCGATCTCGGCACCGTCATTCACACCGGCGCCGTGCGCGAGCTCCGTCGCGTCGAGACGAGCGCGGACGAGCTCGTGATCGGCGCCGCGGTCATCCTCTCCGACGCCTTCGCCGCAATCGGCCGCGACTATCCCTCGCTCGCGGAGCTCTGGTCGCGCTTCGGCTCGGTGCCGATCCGCAACTCGGGCACGCTCGGCGGCAACGTCGCCAACGGCTCGCCGATCGGCGATTCGATGCCGGTACTGCTGGCGCTGGGCGCGACGCTCGAGCTGCGCCGCGGCGAGGCGCGCCGCAGTCTGCCGCTCGACGCGTTCTACCTCGGCTATCAGAAGAGCGCGCTGGCGGTCGGCGAGTTTCTCGAAGCGATCCGGATCCCCCGCCCCGGGGCGAGCACGGAGGTGCGCGCGTACAAGATCTCGAAGCGCTTCGACCAGGACATCTCCGCCGTCTGCGTCTGCTTCCGGCTCCGGCGCGAAGGCAGCGGGGCCGACGCGCGCGTCGTCGACCTCGCCATCGGCTGCGGCGGCGTGGCGGCGACACCGAAGCGCGCGCGTCGCTGCGAAGAAGTCCTGCGCGGCAGGCGCTGGGACGAAGCGGCGATCGCCGCCGGCGCCGCGGCGCTCGAGCGCGACTTCCAGCCGATCTCCGACATGCGGGCGAGCGCGGAGTACCGCACCGCCGTCCTCAAGAACCTTCTGCGCCGGTTCCACGTCGAGACGACGCGGCCGGAAGTCGCCACGCGGGCGGTGGAATACGCCGCGCCATGAATCGCGCGCAGCCGCCCTCGCCGGTCATCGGCGCCGCGCGGGCGCACGACAGCGCCCACCTGCACGTCGCCGGCGAAGCCGCCTACGTCGACGATATCGTCGAGCCGCGCGGGATGCTGCACGCGGCGCTGGGCAAAAGCGACAAGGCGCACGCGCGCGTCCTCGGCCTGGATCTCGCCGCCGTGCGCGCCGCACCGGGCGTCGTCGCGGTCCTGACCGCGGCGGAGATTCCCGGCATCAACGACGTCGGCCCCATCATCCACGACGAGCCGATCCTGGCCGACAGCCTCGTGCAGTACGTCGGCCAGCCGATGTTCGCGGTCGCGGCGACGACGGTCAACGCCGCCCGGCGCGCGGCGCGCTTGGCCCGCGTCGCCTACGATCCGCTGCCCGCGGTGCTGACCATCGACGACGCCCTGGCCGCGCAGTCCTTCGTGCTGCCGACAGAGCGCCTCGTGCGCGGCGACGCGGCGGCGGCGCTCGCGTCCGCGCCGCGTCGTCTGTCCGGCCGCTTCCGCTGCGGCGGCCAGGACCACTTCTACCTCGAGGGACAGATCTCCCTCGCAGTGCCGAAGGAGGACGGCGGCATGCTGGTGCATTGCTCCACGCAGCATCCCGGCGAGATCCAGCTCGAAGTCGCGCACGCGCTCGGCGTGCCCGCGCATCGTGTCAGTGTCGAGTGCCGGCGCATGGGCGGCGCCTTCGGTGGCAAGGAGACCCAGGCCGGCCTCTACGCCTGCGTGGCGGCGCTCCTCGCGAGCGCCACCGGGCGGGCGGTGAAGATGCGCGTGGACCGCGACGACGACATGATCCAGACCGGGAAGCGTCACGCCTTCCGCTACGACTACGACGTCGGCTTCGACGATACCGGCCGCATCCTCGGCCTCGAGCTCGCTCTCGCGTCGCGCTGCGGCTTTTCCGCCGATCTGTCGGGGCCGGTCAACGACCGGGCGATGTTCCACGTCGACAACTGCTATTTTCTCGAGAACCTCGCGCTGACTTCGTACCGCTGCAGGACCAATACCGTTTCCGACACCGCGTTCCGGGGCTTCGGCGGCCCGCAGGGCATGTTCGCGGTCGAGTACATCCTCGAGGAGATCGCGCAACATCTCGGCAAGGACCCCTTCGACGTGCGCCGGGCGAACTTCTACGGCGAAGCGCCACGCGACGAGACGCCGTATCGCATGAAGGTCGAGGACAACGTGATGCCGGAGCTCTCGGCGCGGCTCGCGCAGTCGTCGCGGTATCGCGAGCGCCGGGCCGAGATCGCCGAGTGGAATCGCTCGAGCCCGATCCTGAGGCGAGGGCTGGCGCTCACCCCGGTGAAGTTCGGCATTTCGTTCACGGCCACGCACTACAACCAGGCCGGGGCGCTGGTGAACCTCTACACGGACGGCACGGTGCTCCTGAACCATGGCGGCACCGAAATGGGACAGGGCCTCTACACGAAGGTGGCGCAGGTGGTCGCGCAGGAGCTCGGGGTGACGCTCGATCGGGTGCGCGTGAGCGCGGCGGACACGAGCAAGGTGCCCAACGCGTCGGCGACCGCGGCATCGTCCGGCAGCGACATGAACGGCATGGCGGCGCGCTCCGCAGCGCGCACGCTGCGCGAGCGCCTCACGGCCGTCGCGGCGGAGCATTTCGGCGTCGCGGCGACCAACGTGCTCTTCGCGGACAATCGCGTGGCCGCGGGCGGCCGCACGCTGCCGCTCGCCGATCTGACCGTGCTGGCCCACCGCAAGCGCGTATCCCTGTCGGCGGCGGGCTTCTATGCCACGCCGAAGATCCACTACGATCGCAAGACCTTCACCGGCCGGCCGTTCTTCTATTTCGCCTACGGCGCCGCGGTCACCGAGGTCGTGATCGACACGCTTACCGGCGAGAATCGCCTGCTCGCCGTCGACGTCCTGCACGACGTCGGCGCCTCGCTCAATCCCGCGCTCGACCGCGGCCAGCTCGAGGGCGGCTTCCTTCAGGGCGCGGGCTGGCTCACGATGGAGGAGCTGTGGTGGAACGAGCGCGGCGAGCTGGGGACGCATTCGCCCTCGACCTACAAGATCCCCGCCTGCCGCGACTGGCCGGAGCGCTTCAGCTTCGAATGGTTCGGCGAGCCGAATCGCGAAGAGACGATCCATGGTTCGAAAGCGATCGGAGAGCCGCCGCTGATGCTGGCGCTGTCGGTGTTCCACGCGCTGCGCGCGGCGGTCGCGAGCGTGGCCGACGGACGCCTTTCGCCGCGGCTCGATGCCCCGGCCACCAACGAGGCGATCCTGCTCGCGGTGCAGGAGATCGCGAAGCGCGCCGCCCAGCCCGAATCGCGCGGCAGCCGGGCGCTGCCCGCGGAGCAGCGCTGAAGGATGAACACTATGGGCAGAGCGGGCTCGCCGCGCAGTCGCAGGACGGCCGCCTCGCGCGGCGGAAGGATGCGCGCATGATCGACTGGATCGCGAGCCTTCGCGCCGCGCTCGCCGCCGAGCAGCGCGCGGTTCTCGTCACGGTCGCGGCGACCCGCGGCTCGGTTCCGCGCGAAGCCGGCGCGCGCCTCATCGCTACGGCTCGCTCCACCGCCGGCACCATCGGCGGCGGTCATCTCGAATACGAGGCGGTCCGGATCGCGCGCGAGGCGATCGACAACGCGAGCGGCGGCGCCTGGCTCGCGCGTTTTCCCCTCGCCGCGCGCCTCGGACAATGCTGCGGCGGCGTCGCGACGCTGCTGTTCCGCAGCTTCGATGCCGACGCGCAGCCCACGCTCGCCGCGCTCGCACACCGCGTCGAGAGCGGCGAGGACCTGGCGCTGGCCACCGCCGTGACGCCGGAACGCTCGCTGCCGGTGCCGGTCGCCCCGGATGCGCCGTTGCCGCCGGCGGTCATCGCGGCGTCCGAAGCGCTGCGCCGCGAGCCGGGAACGGCTCTGCTCGTCGAGGACGCGGGCACGAGCTGGTTCCTCGAGCGGGCGGCGGCCAACGATTTCCGCATCGTCGTGTTCGGCAACGGCCACGTCGGCCGCGCGCTCGCGCAGGTGCTCGGCGCGCTGCCCTGTGCGGTGACCTGGGTCGACACGCGCGAAGAGGACTTCCCCCCGAGCATCCCCACCAACGTCGCCGTCGTGGCGACCGACGTTCCGGAGGCGGAGGTCCGCGCCGCGCCGTCCGGGAGCATGTTCCTCGTGATGACGCACAGCCACGCCCTGGATTTCGAGCTGGTCGCGGCGGTGCTCGCGCGCAGGGACTTCGCCTACGTCGGCATGATCGGCTCGGCGGCGAAGCGCGCGCAGCTCGAGCGTCGTCTGCGCGAGCGCGGGCTCGACGCCGCGGCGATCGGCCGCGTCGTGTGTCCGATCGGCATCGGCGGCATCGCCGGCCGCGACCCGGGCGTGATCGCGGTCGCGGTCGCCGCCGAGCTCCTGCAGGAGCGCGAGCGCGCGTCGGCGGCGCAACATGCCGGCCGCCCGCGGTCCGGCGAGAGCAGGCGCTGATGCCCGCGCGGCGACGCCCCGGCGGTCACGGCGCGGTGCCGAGGCTCCGGCTCTCGGGCATCCGCAAGGCCTACCCGGCGGTCGTCGCGAACGACGGCATCGATCTCGCGGTGATGCCGGGCGAGATCCACGCGGTCCTCGGCGAGAATGGCGCGGGCAAGTCCACGCTGATGAAGATCATCTACGGCGTCGTGCGGCCGGACGCGGGGACGATCCACTGGAACGGCGAGCCGGTCGCCGTCTCGAGTCCCGCGCGCGCTCGCGCGCTCGGCATCGGCATGGTCTTCCAGCACTTCTCGCTCTTCGACACGCTCACGGTCACCGAGAACATCGCGCTCGCGCTCGACGCGCACGCCGCCGGGCGCGGCCTGCAGGCGCGCATCCGCGAGGTCTCGCAGCGCTACGGGCTGCCACTCGACCCACGCCGGCGCGTGCACAACATGTCGGTCGGCGAGCGGCAGCGCGTGGAGATCGTGCGCTGCCTGCTGCAGCAGCCGCAGCTCCTGATCATGGACGAGCCGACGTCGGTGCTCACGCCGCAGGCGATCGAGCGGCTGTTCGACACGCTGCGCCAGCTCGCGGCGGAAGGCTGCAGCATCCTCTACATCAGCCACAAGCTCGACGAGATCCGGGCGCTCTGCCATCGCGCGACCGTGCTGCGCGCCGGCCGCGTCACGGGCGAATGCGATCCGCGGCGCGAGAGCGCGTCGAGCCTCGCGCGCATGATGATCGGGGGCGAGCTGCCGCACCCGCACCACGGCGAGGCGACCACGCGCGGCGACGGAACGCTCGACGTGCGCGGCCTCTCGCTGGTCGCGGAGGATCCCTTCGGCGTCTCGCTCAAGGACATCGAGCTCTCGGTGCGCGGCGGGGAGATCGTCGGTATCGCGGGCGTGTCTGGCAACGGCCAGAAGGAGCTGATGGCCGCGCTTTCGGGCGAGCGCAGCCTTCGCGACGCGAAGGCCATCCAGCTCAACGGCGAGGCGGTCGGGCGCCTCGACGCCGGGGCGCGGCGCGCGCTCGGCCTCGCCTTCATACCCGAGGAGCGCCTGGGGCGCGGCGCCGTGCCCGAGATGTCGCTCGCGGACAACGCGCTGCTCACCGCGCACCGGCACGAGCTCACGAGGCATGGCTTCATCCGCTTCGACGCGGCGCGCGCGTTCGCGAGCGCGACGCTGCGCCGGTTCAACGTCAAGGCGCCCGGACCAGCGGCGGCGGCGCGCAGCCTCTCCGGCGGCAACCTGCAGAAATACATCGTCGGCCGCGAGATCCTCCAGGGTCCGCGCGTGCTGATCGCCGCGCAGCCGACCTGGGGCGTGGACGTCGGCGCGTCGGCGCAGATCCGGCAGGCGCTCGTCGACCTGCGCGACCAGGGTGTGGCCGTGCTGGTCGTCTCCGAAGAGCTCGACGAGCTGTTCGAGATCTGCGATCGCATCTGCGTGATGGTGCGCGGAAGGCTTTCTGCCGCCACGCCGGTGCGCAATACCGACGCCGAAGAGATCGGCTTGCTGATGGGCGGATCGTTCATCGGCGAGCACGCGGCGCGGCGCGAGACCGAGCCGGCGTTCATCGACACCCGACCGGGGAGATCCGCGTGAGTGCTTCGCTCGCCCGCCCGGCCGGGAGAACTCGTGCCGCGCGGCTCCGCATCTCGCTCGCGCTGGAGGCGCGTCCCGAGCCTTCGCGTCTCATGGCGTGGCTCTCCCCGATCCTCGCCGCCGGCGCGATCTTCGTCGTCGGCTTCGTGCTCTTCTCAGGCCTGGGCAAGAATCCCTTCGCGGCCTTCTACGTTTTCTTCGCGAAGCCCGTCGACAGCCTCTACGGCGTGGGCGAGCTCCTGCTCAAGGCGTCGCCGCTCATGCTCTGTGCGATCGGCCTCGCCGCGGGCTACCGCGCGAACGTCTGGAACATCGGCGCCGAGGGACAGCTGACCCTGGGGGCGATCTTCGGCGGCGGCATCGCGCTCGCCTTCCAGGACCGGGGCGGGGCGTGGCTGCTGCCGTCGATGTTCGTCGCCGGGGCGCTCGGCGGCATGGCGTGGGCGGCGATCCCCGCGTGGCTGCGGACGAGGTTCCACGCGAGCGAGATCCTAACGAGCCTGATGCTGGTGTACGTGGCGAAGCTCGCGCTGTCGTGGCTCGTGCACGGGGCCTGGCGAGATCCCGAGGGCTTCAACTTCCCCCAGTCGAAGATGTTCGTCGACGCCGCGCTGCTGCCCAACCTGCTCCCGGAGACGCGCCTCAACGTCGGCTTCCCGCTCGCCCTCGCGATCGCGGCCGTCGCCTGGATCTTCATGCGCCGCAGCCTCGCGGGCTTCCAGATGCGCGTCGCCGGGCTTGCACCGGCGGCCGCGAACTACGCCGGCATCTCGGCGCCGCGCACGGTCTGGCTGGGCCTGCTGATCAGCGGCGCCACCGCGGGCATCGCCGGCGTGGGCGAAGCGGCCGGTCCGATCGGCCAGCTCCTGCCGTCGATGTCGCCGGGCTACGGCTTCGCCGCGATCATCGTCGCCTTCGTCGGCCGCCTGCATCCGCTGGGCATCGTGCTCGCGAGCCTGCTGATGTCGCTGCTCTATCTCGGCGGCGAGGCTGCGCAGATCGCGCTCGCGCTTCCTTCCGCGGTCACCGGGCTGTTCGAGGGGATGCTCCTGTTCTTCCTCCTTGCCGCCGACGTGTTCATCAACTATCGGCTGCGGCTCCGCCGCTCCGCCGCGAAAGGCTGAGAGGGCGGCCGGGATGCTCGATCATGTCGCCACGCTCGTCGCGCTGACGCTCGCCGCGGGAACGCCGCTGGTTCTCGCCGGCGCCGGCGAACTGGTCACGGAACGGGCCGGCGTGCTCAACCTCGGCGTCGAAGGGACGATGCTGGTGGGCGCCGTGGTGGCGTTCATCGTCGCCGCGACGACGCGCTCGCCGTGGCTGGGAGCGGGCGCCGGGATGCTCGCCGGCGCGGCGCTCTCGCTCGTGTTCGCGGCGCTGACGCTCACGCTGATGGCGAACCAGGTCGCGGCGGGCCTGGCGCTGTCCCTGTTCGGCGTCGGCCTCTCGGCCTACGTGGGCCTCGACTACGTCAGCGTCGTGATCGACGGCATCAAGCCGCTGGCGATCCCGGGCTTGAGCGACCTCCCCTTCGTGGGCAAGCTCCTCTTCGCCCACAGTCCCTTCGTCTACCTGTCGATCGCGCTCGTCGCGCTGGTGCAGGCATTCTTCTTCCGAACCCGCGCCGGCCTGATCGTGCGCGCGATCGGCGAGTCCCCCGATTCGGCCCACGCGATCGGCTATCCCGTGATCGCCATCCGTTACGCCGCGGTGTTGTTCGGCGGAGCCTGCGCGGGGCTCGCGGGCGCGTACCTCGCCGTGGCTTACACCCCCCTGTGGACGGAAGGCATGACGGCCGGGCGCGGCTGGATCGCGCTCGCCCTGGTGGTATTCGCGACCTGGAAGCCCTGGCGGCTGCTGGCGGGCGCGTACCTGTTCGGCGCGGTCACCCTGGCGCAGTTCCAGGCGCAGGCGCTGGGCATCGCGGTGCCGTCGCAGCTGCTCTCGATGCTGCCGTACCTGGCGACGATCGTGGTCCTGACGCTCATCTCGCGCGACGCCGCCACGATTCGCCTGAACGCGCCGGCCTCGCTCGGCAAGCCCTATCACCCGGACGCATAGCCCGGGACGACGGCAGGCGAGGCCTGGCCGACGCTCCCCAAGCTTCGCGCCGCTCACCATCGCTCTACGTTAGGTAGAATGTCGCGGCTGGCGCGCCCACCGGGCGAAACGTCGTCCACACGAGGAGAGACATATGCGGCAGATCCCATCACGCAGGACGCGACGGACCCTGTTGGCCATCGCCGGTGCGCTCGCCGCGTCCGCGGCAACGGGCATCGCGTCGCCGGCGCTCGCCCAGGAGCCGTTCAAGGTCGGCTTCGTGTACGTGAGCCCGATCAGCGACGCCGGGTGGACCTTCCAGCACGACACCGGCCGCAAGGAGATGGAAGCCGCGCTCGGTGCCAAGGTGCAGACGAAGTACGTCGAGAACGTGCCCGAGGGCGCCGACGCCGAGCGCGTGATCCGCGAGCTCGCGCAGGCCGGCAACAAGCTCATCTTCACGACCTCGTTCGGGTACATGAATCCGACGATCAAGGTCGCGGCGCAGTTTCCCAAGACCTACTTCGAGCACGCGACCGGCTACAAGACCGCGGCCAACGTAGGCATCTACAACGCGCGGTTCTACGAGGGCCGCTATCTCGCCGGCATCGTCGCCGGCAAGATGACCAAGTCGAACGTCGCGGGTTACGTCGCCGCCTTCCCGATTCCGGAAGTGGTGATGGGCATCAACGCCTTCACGCGCGGCATGCGCAGCGTCAACCCCAAGGCCGAGGTCAAGGTCGTGTGGGTGAATTCCTGGTACGACCCCGGCCGCGAGCGCGAAGCCGCCGATACGCTGGTGTCGCAGGGCGCCGACGTGCTCACGCACCACACGGATTCGACCGCGGTCGTGCAGGCGGCGGAGGCTAAGAAGGTCTACTCGATCGCCTACCACTCCGACATGTCGAAATACGGACCGAACACGGAGCTCACGGCCGTGACGCACCAGTGGGGCGCCTTCTACACCAGGACGGTGCAGGCGGCGATCGCCGGGACGTGGAAGCCCGGCAACGTCTGGGGCGGCATCAAGGACGGCATGATCAAGATGGGCCCCTACAACAAGGCCGTGCCGAAGGACGTCCAGGACCTCGTCGCCCGGACCGGAGCGGATATCGCGTCGGGCAAGTTCCATCCGTTCACCGGCCCGATCAAGGACAACGACGGCAAGGAGAGGCTCGCCGCCGGCAGCGTGATGAGCGACGACGTGCTGCAGAAGATGGACTACTACGTCGAGGGCGTCCAGGGCAAGCTGCCGGTATCGAAGTAACCCGCGCCAGCGCACGCGGCCGCACCGTGGCAGACCCCACCACCGAGCGGCCGCGGAACCTGCGTGGCTGGTTCGGCGCGGAGCTGCGCCTGGTGGCCGTGTTCGAGCTGGCCAAGGGTGCGCTGGTCCTGTTCGCAGGCCTCGGGCTGCTCGCCTTCGTCCACCGCGACATCCAGGATGTCGCCGAGGAGCTGCTGCTCCATCTGCACCTGAATCCCGCGAGCCGGATTCCCGGCGTCTTCCTGAAGCTCGTCGAGCGCGTCGCGTCGGTCGACATGTGGTTTCTCGCGCTCGGTGCGCTGACCTACGCGACGATACGCATCGCGGAGGGCTACGGTCTGTGGCGCGACCGGGCCTGGGCGGAATGGCTCGGCGTGGCCTCGGGCCTCATCTATGTCCCGTTCGAGATCTACGAGCTCGGCAAGGGCGTGACGGTGCTCAAGCTCCTCACCTTCGCGCTCAACATCCTGGTCGTCGCGGTGCTTGCCGACGCGCTCTGGCGGCGCCGTCGGCGCGCTTAGAGCGCCGGAGCTCGCCGATCGCTCACCGCCGGACTACGCGATGCGCCTGAGGATCTTCAGCACCGCGTCGAAGCGCGGTCCGTAGGGCGGCCGCAGCAGCCACGCCAGCGCGAAGCGCGGCTGCGCGAACACCGCCTTCTCGTGGCTGAAGGTCAGGAAGCCGCGCTCGCCGTGGTAAGCACCGATCCCCGACGCGCCGACGCCGCCGAAGGGCAGCTCCTCGTTGCTGAAGTGCCAGAGCGTGTCGTCGAAGGTCACGCCGCCGGCGAAGGTCTCGCGCAGCACGCGCCCGCGCAGGCGCGCGCCGCCGCCGAACGCGTACAGCGCGAGAGGACGAGGTCGTGCGTTGACCTTGGCGATGGCCTCGTCGAGGCTCGCGCAGGACTCGATCGGCAGCACCGGCCCGAAGATCTCCTCGCGCATCGCCGCCATGTCGTCGCGCACGCCGACGAGGAGCGTGGGCGCGAGCCTGCGCGCGCTCGCCGGCAGCGGCTCGTCGCCCGCATCGAGCGTCACGACGCGCGCGCCCTTCGCCTGCGCGTCGGCCACCAGCGCAGTGAGCCGTGCGTAGTGCCGGTCGTCGACGATGCTCGTGTAGTCGGGATTCGCGCCCGGCCGCGGATACAGCGCCGCGACGCTCGCGCGCAGCGCCTCGACCAGAGCCTCGACGCGTTCTTCGGGCGCGATGACGTAGTCGGGCGCGATGCAGGTCTGGCCGGCGTTGAGGAGTTTGCCCGCGACGAGTCGCGGGGCGACCCGGTCGAAGTCCGCGTCGCGGTCCACGAGCGCGGGCGACTTGCCGCCGAGCTCGAGCGTCACCGGCGTGAGGCTTTCGGCCGCGGCCAGCGCGATCTTCCGGCCGACCGCGGTCGAGCCGGTGAAGAACAGGTGGTCGAAGGGCAGCCGGGCGAACGCCTCCCCGACGTCGGGGCCCCCGGTGACGACGGCGAACTCTTCGGCGGCGAAGCGCGCGGCGACCAGGCGCTCCAGCAGCTCCGCCGTCCGCGGCGTGAGCTCGCTAGGCTTGAGCAGCACGCGGTTGCCCGCCGCGAGCGCCGCAGTCGCGGGGACGAGCGCGAGCTGCACGGGATAGTTCCACGGGCTGATCACGCCCGCGACACCGACCGGCTGGCGCACGATGGAGCTGCGGCCCGGCCAGAGGTAGAGCGGCGTAGCGACGCGCCGAGGCCGCATCCACTCGGCCAGGTGGCGCCGAGCGTGACGCAGCCCGACATCGATCATGAACAGCTCCGCGAGCCGCGTCTCCTGCGCCGGGCGCACGCCGAAGTCCGCCGCAACCGCCGAGACGATTTCGTTCTCGCCTTCGGCCACGAGCGCGGCGAGCCGATCGAGGCGGTCGAGGCGCAGGCCGAGCGGCGGATCGGGACCGGCGGCGAAGGCGGCGCGCTGAGCGGCGAAGAGCGCCGGCAGATCGCGCGCAACGCTCCTCATGGAGCGCGGGCCTGCGCGATCGCTTCCAGCAGCGTCGGTGGATCGTGCGCGCCGGAGACGGCGGCGCGGCCGTTGAAGATGAAGAACGGCACGCCGCTGATCCCGGCCGACTGTGCCTCGCGATACTCCGCCTCGACCTCGCCGCGCAGCCGGTCGGACGCGAGCATCGCCGCCGCGGCAACGCCGTCGAGGCCGGCTTCCCCGGCGACGGCGGTCAACACGCCCCGATCGGCGAGCGACCGGCCGTCGACGAAAAACGCGCGGAATAGCCGCTCGACGAGCGGTGCAGCGTCGCCGGCGCCCTGCGCCCAGGCGACGAGGCGGTGCGCATCGCGCGTATTCGGCTGGCGGGCGATCCGCGCGAAATCGAAGTCGATGCCCACGCTCGCGCCGACCGCCGTCACGCGCGCGTAGATCTCTCGGGCGCGATCGCCGCCGAACTTCGCCTCGAGGTACGCGAGCCGCGGAATGCCCTCGACGGGAAGATCGGGATTGAGCTCGAAGGGATGCCAGCGCACGGCGACAACGAGACCTGGCTCGCGCTGGGCGAGCAGCGCAAGCGCGGATTCGAGCTTGCGCTTGCCGATGTAGCACCATGGGCAGACCACGTCGGAGACGACGTCGACGGCAAGGGAGGCGACGGCGGGGGAATTCACGATGAGGCGATAGGACGGCGGCGACGCGGCCGGGTGCCTGGATCCCGCTGCGGCCATTGTACGCGAGACGCTGGCCGGGCATCGGCGCCCGCGGCAGAATCACGCCTTCCACTTCACCATGAGCGAGATCGCTTGCTCACGCCATCGCGGCGCTGGGACATCTTCTGCGCCGTCGTCGACAACTACGGCGACGCGGGGGTCGCCTGGCGGCTCGCCCGGACCCTCGCCACGGAGCATCGATTGCCGGTGCGCCTGTACATCGACGCGCCGGCGACGCTGGCGCGGCTCGCTCCCGGCGTCGACGCGACGCGCGCGGTCCAGCGCGTCGCAGGGTTGGAGCTCCGCGTCTGGGGTGGACCGCGGGCGCCGCTGCCCGGCGCGCGACCCGCAGCGGTGGTCGTGGAAGCCTTCGGCTGCGGTCTGCCGCCGTCGTATCTCGAGGCGATGGCCGCACGCTCCAGGCCGCCAGTGTGGATCAACCTGGAGCACCTCTCCGCCGAAAAGTGGATCGAGGGCTGTCACGGTCTCGCCTCGCCGCATCCTCAGCTGCCGCTCACGCGCTACTTCTTCTTCCCCGGATTCACTTCGGCGAGCGGGGGTCTGCTTCGCGAGTGCGATCTCCTCGCGCGGCGGGATCGCTTCCGCGCCGATCCCTCGGCGCGCGCCTCGCTCTGGCGCTCGCTCGGCCTGCCGCCGCCCGCGCCCGCCGAGCTCGCGGTCTCGCTCTTCTGCTACCCGAGCGCGCCGGTCGCCGATCTCCTCACCGCGTGGCAGCGCGGCGAACGCGGGGTCCTGTGCCTCGTTCCGCCGGCCGTCGCCGACGCCGCGCTCGAGCGGTGGACCGGCGGCGCGGGCCGCCGGATTTCGACGCGAGGAAGCCTGAGACTCGCCCGGTTGCCGTTCGTGCCGCAGGACGAGTACGACCCGATCCTCTGGGGCTGCGACATGAATTTCGTGCGCGGCGAGGATTCGTTCGTGCGCGCGCAATGGGCCGCGCGTCCGCTCGTGTGGAATCCGTACCCGCAGGCGGAGGACGCGCATCGGCTGAAGCTCGCGGCCTTCCTCGAGCTCTACGCGGCCCGGCTCCAGCCCCGGGCCGCACGCGTCCTGGCTTCCTTTTCGCGCGCGTGGTCCGGGGAAGGCAACGTCGGCGGGGCCTGGACCGCTCTCGCGGGGCAGCTGCCGGACATCGCGGCAAACGCCGAAGCCTGGGCCGCCGCGCTGGGCCGCAAGCGTGATCTCGCGACGGCACTGGTCAAGTTCTCGCTCGATAGGCTATAATTGCCGGTTGCCTCCATCGCGGCTGCAGCCCCCGCGAACGGGGTGGGAGCGAGAGCGCTCGCAACGAGAGCGAGAACGAAAGCGAACCAGGTGCAACCATGAAGATCGCCCAGGAAGTCCGCGCCGGCAACGTCATCATGATCGGCAAGGATCCGATGGTCGTGCAGAAGGCCGAGTTCAACAAGTCCGGCCGCAATGCCTCCGTCGTCAAGATGAAGCTTCGGAACCTGCTCTCGGGGTCGGGCACCGAGGCGGTGTATCGCGCCGACGAGAAATTCGAGGTGATCCAGCTCGAGAAGAAGCCGGTCAGCTTCTCGTATTTCTCCGACTCGATGTACGTGTTCATGGACGAGGAATACAACCAGATCGAGGTCGAGAAGGAGAATCTCGGCGACGCCGTTCCCTATCTCGAGGAAGGCATGGCCTGCGAGCTGACGCTCTACGACGGCAAGGCGATCGCGGTCGAGCTCCCCACCTCGGTGGTTCGCGAGATCACGTACACGGAGCCCGCGGTCCGCGGCGACACGTCGGGCAAGGTGCTCAAGCCCGCGAAGCTGGGCAGCGGCCTCGAAGTGCAGGTCCCGCTGTTCGTCGCGACGGGCGATCGCATCGAGATCGACACGCGCACGGGCGAATACCGGCGGCGAGTGTAGCCGCCTTCGGGGCGATCCCGGCCGGCGCTTCCGGGTTGCTCCTCGCTCAGCCCCGGGCCGCGTCTACTCGCTTGCCGCGGTTACCACGTTGGGTCCCGCGCTGCGCCCCTCGGCCGCCGCGGGCTCCCAGCCGCCGCCCAGCGCCATCATGAGGTCGACGCCGGCCGAAAGCAGGTTCTGCCGGCTGCGAATGAGCGCGAGCTCCGCGATGTTCAGCGAGCGCTGCGAATCCAGCACGTCGAGGAATCCGGTGTACCCGGCGCCGTAGCGCACGTTCGCGAGGCGAAGCGCTTCGCGCGCCGCGTCGACGCTCGCCTGAGCGTCGCCTTCCAGCGCCGCGTAGCGCTGCACGTTGGTGAGCGCGTCCTCGACCTCGCGAAACGCGGTCTGGATGGAACGCTGATACGCAGCCAGCGCCTGGCGCTCGCGGGCCCGCTGCACGTCGACCAGGGCGGAGAGCCTTCCGGCTTCGAAGATCGGCGCCGACAGACCCGCGCCGAGCGCCCAGATCCGACCCGGCACCGTGAAGAGCCCCGCGAGCGAGGCGCTCTCGCCGCCGAAGGCGCCGGTCAGCGTGATCGTGGGAAACATCTGCGCGCGCGCCACGCCGATCTCGGCGCTGGCGGTGACGAGATCCTGCTCGGCCTGGCGAATGTCGGGCCGCCGCTCCAGCATCGTCGACGGAAGCCCGGGCGGCGGCATCGCCGGGAGCGGCAGGTGCGCCAGATCGCCTGCGGGAATCGCGAGATCGAGCCGCCCCGTGACCGTGGCGAGCAGATGCTCGGCGAGCGAGCGCTCGCGCAGGAGCTCGTCGAGCTGAAACGCCGCGTCCGAGCGCGCGCCTTCGGCCTGCCTGACCTCCAGGTCCGAGGCGAGCCCCCCGTCGGCGCGCCGGCGCACGATGGTCAGCGTGTCGTCGCGGCTCGCGAGCGTCGCACGCGTCGCCGCGATCTGCGCATCGAGCGAGCGCAGCAGGAAATAGGTCTGCGTCGTGAGCGCGGCGACCGAGAGCGTCACCACGTCCCTGGCGTAGCGCGTGCTGAGGTCCGTCGCCCGCGCCGCTTCCGAAGCGCGACGCAGCTTGCCCCAGAAGTCGATTTCGTACGAGGTCGTAAACGCGAGCCGGACGTCGTTGCGCACGATCGGCGGCGCGGGCGCCGCGACCTTCGTGCTCGACGCGCTGCGGACGGCCGCCCCGGCGAGGTCGATCTCCGGAAAGAGGGCGGCATTCACGGCGCGCAGGTTGGCGTCCGCCTCCTCGATTCGTGCCACCGCCTGGGCGATGTCGACGTTGACGGCGAGCGCGGACTCCACCAGGTCGTCGAGCACCGGATCGCCGAACAGCCGCCACCAGTCGCCGGGAATCGCGGCCGCGGCCTGACCGGCGCCGCCGCTTTGCGCGAAGCTTCCGGGTAATTCGGTGGCGGGCCGCCGGTAGTCCGGACCGACCATGCAGCCGGAGAGCGCCAGCATCGTGGCGATCGCGACGCCGCGCCTCACGCCGGCTCCTCGCTCGCCGCGCCTCCGGGCTCCTTGACCCGCGTCCGCGACAGCAGCACGAAGAACAAGGGGATGAAGATGGTCGCGATGAAGGTCGCGGCGAGCATGCCGCCGAACACCCCCGTGCCCATCGAGCGCCGCGCGGCGGCGCCGGCGCCGGTCGCGAGCACCAGCGGCAGCACGCCGAGCACGAAGGCGAGCGAGGTCATCACGATCGGGCGAAAGCGCAGCCGCGCCGCCTCCGTCGCCGCGGCGAAGGGCTCGAGCCCCTTCGCCTGCTCCTGGGCGGCAAACTCGACGATCAGGATCGCGTTCTTCGCCGCGAGGCCGATCAGCACCACGAGCCCGATCTGGAAGTAGACGTCGTTGGCGAAGTTGCGAAGCGCCACCGCGGTCAGGGCGCCGAGGAGGCCGAAGGGCACGGCGAGCAGCACGGCGGCAGGGAGCGACCAGCGCTCGTAGTTCGCCGAGAGGATCAGGAACACCATCACGATCGCGAAGACGAAGGCGAGGACCGCAGCGCGGCCGATGCGCTTCTCCTGGAACGCCTGTCCCGTCCACGCGATCGTGTATCCCGGCGGCAGCGTCCGCGCGACCTCCTCCACCGCCGCGATCGCCTGGCCCGAGCTCGCCCCCGGTGCGCTGTTGCCGAGCACCTTGGCGGCGAGGAAGCCGTTGTAGCGGTCGAGTTGCTCCGGGCCCACGACGTTCTTCATCGTGATCAGCGCCTTGACCGGAATCATGTCACCGTTGGTGGAGCGCACGTAGACGTTGCCGAGATCGTCCGGCTTGGCGCGATAGGCCGCGTCAGCCTGCAGCTCGACGCGGTAGGTGTGCCCGAACTTGTTGAAGTCGTTCACGTACAGCACGCCCATGGTGCTCTGCAGCGTGTCGAAGACGCTCTTCACGGGCACGCTCAGCGCGAAGGCCCTCTCGCGGTCGACGTCGATGAAGAGCTGCGGCGACGTGGGCCGATAGAAAGAGGCGATGCCGGCGAGCTCCGGCCTCGCGCGGAGCGCCTCCAGGAACGCCTGCAGGTTCTGGTAGAGCTTCTGCGGGTCCGCGTCCGAGCGGTCCTGCAGGTAGACCTCGAAGCCCCCGGCGACGCCGAGGCCGCGGATCGCCGCCGGGCTGAAGGCGACGACGTTGGCGAGCGGCGTCTCGCCGGCGTGCGCCGACACGTAGCGCGCCACGTCGTCAGCGGTCTCCTTGCGCTCGTCCCACGGCTTGAGCGGAATGAAGATCGTCCCCGCGTTGGGCTTGGTCGCCCCGGCGATGACGTCGAACCCGGCGACGAAGAATACGTGCTCCACCGAAGGATGGTTGGCGAGGAGCTTCTGCACGTTCTCGCCGACGACCCGGGTGCGCTGCAGCGTGGCGCCGTCGGGCAGCGTCACCGAGCCGAGGAGATAGCCCTGGTCCTCGGACGGCACGAATCCGCCCGGCACGTAGCGCAGCAACAGCGCGTCGACCGCGAGGATCGCAGCGAAGGCGAGCAGCGCCGCGACGCGATGGTTGACCGCGAGCCTGACTCCGCCCAGGTAGCGTCGCGTCACCCAGGCGAAGCCGAGGTTGAACGGCCGAAAGAGCCGGTTCTCCTCGTGCTGCCGCTTGAGCAGGATCGCGCACATCGCCGGGGTAAGCGTCAGCGCAACCAGCCCCGAGATGATCACCGCGGTCGCCACCGTCACGGCGAACTGCTGGTAGAGCTTGCCGGCGAGCCCGCCGAGGAACGCCACCGGCACGAACACCGACACCAAGACGAGCTCGATCGCGATGATCGCGCCGGTGACCTCCTTCATCGATTCGATCGCCGCCTGCTTCGGCGAGAGCTGCTTCTCCGCCATCAGCCGCTCGACGTTCTCCAGCACGACGATCGCGTCGTCGACCACGATCCCGGTCGCGAGCACGATCGCGAACAGCGTCAGCGTGTTCAAGGTGAAGCCGAAGAGCATCAGCCCGCCGAACGCACCGATCAGCGACACCGGCACCGCGATGATCGGAATGAGCGTCGCGCGCCAGCTCTGCAGGAAGACGAACACGACCAACAGCACGAGGCACGCCGCTTCGATGAGCGTGATCGTCACCTCGTGGATTGACGACTGCACGAAGCGCGTTGTGTCGAACGGGATGATCTGCGAGATGCCCTGCGGGAAGTCCTGCGCGAGCCGCGCGATGCCCGAGCGCACGGCGTCGGCCACCTTGAGGGCGTTGGCCCCGGACTGAAGATAGACCGCGATGCCGATCGCCGGCTGCCCGTCGAGGGTCGTGAAGGCATCGTAGCTGACCGCGCCCAGCTCGACGCGCGCGACGTCGTGGAGCCGCAGCGCGCCTCCCGGCCCGCTCGAGCGCAGCACGATGTTGCCGAAATCCTCGGGATCGTCGAGGCGGCCGCGCGCGGTCACGGTGTAGACCAGCGACTGCCCGGGCGGCGCCGGCTCCGCCCCGATCTTGCCGCTCGCGTACTGGTAGTTCTGGGCGCTGATCGCGTCGGCGACGTCGCTCGTCGTCACGCCGAGCTGCGCCATGCGCGCCGGGTTGAGCCACACCCGCATCGCGTAGTCGCGCGCGCCGAAGATCGTCGCATCGGCCACGCCCGGAACGCGCTTGAGCTCGTCGAGGATGTTGATCGTGGCGTAGTTGGAGAGGTAGAGGGTGTCGTAGCGCGGGTCGACCGAGGTGAGCGAGATCACCAGCAGGATGTCGGTGGAGCGCTTCTGCGCCACCACCCCGCTCTGGCGCACGACGTCGGGCAGCCGAGGCAGCGCGATCGCCACGCGATTGTTGACGTCGATCACCGCCTTGTCCGCGTTCGACCCGACCTCGAAGGTGCAGGCGATCGTGAGCGTGCCGCTGGTCGACGCGGTCGAGCTGAAGTAGGAGAGGTTCTCGACGCCGGAGAGCTGCTCCTCGATCGGCGCGGCGACCGTCCGGGTGAGCGTCTCCGCGCTCGCGCCCGGGTAGCTCGCATTGATGACCACGGTGGGCGGCGCGATCTCCGGGTACTGCGCGACCGGCAGCACCTGCGAGGCGATAAGGCCCGCGAGCGTGATGATGATCGAGATCACGCCGGCGAAGATCGGCCGGTTGATGAAGAACTGCGAGAACGACATCGAAGAGCTCTACTTGCCGGCCGGGCTCGGGGCGGCTGCCGCGGCAGGCGCCTCGGTCACGGCCACGCCGGGACGGATCTTGAGCAGGTTGTCCACGATCACCCGGTCGCCGGAAGCCAGGCCCGAGGTGATCGTCCAGTCGGAGCCGATCCAGTCGCCAGTCTTCACCGGCTTCGCCTGCGCCTTGCCGTCGGCGTCGATGGCGAAGACGAGATACTCCTTCTCGGTCTGGATGACGGCCGCCTGCGGCACGAGGAACACGTTGTCGCGCTGACCCGCGGTGATGCGCACGGTGACGAAGCCTCCGGGCAGGAGCTGCTGGCGCGGATTGTCGAATTCCGCGCGCAGTTGCTGCGTGCCCAGCCGCGAGTCGATCGCCGTGGCGGCGAAGTTGAGCCGGCCCTTGAGCGGATACAGCGATCCGTCGGGCAGCGCGACCTGCACGTTCACCGGGCTCGACTGCGCGACTCGACCGCCAGGAAGCTTGGCGAGATCGCTCTGGGCGAGGCTGAAGCGAACCCAGATCGGCGTGAGCTGGTTGACGGTGGTGAGCAGGCTGCCGCCCGCGTCCGTCGTGATCAGGGTTCCCAGCGAGTGCTCGGCGCGGCCGCTGATGCCCGCGACCGGCGCCACGACGCGCGTGTAGGAAAGATTGAGCTCGGCCTGGCGCACCGCGGCGCTCGCCTGCTGCATCGCGGCCTCGGCGAGCTGGCGGGTCGACGTCGCGTCGTCGTATTCCTTGCGCGACACCGCGCGATCGGCGACCAGCGGCTTGAGCCGCGTCTCCTCGCGCTGCGCCTGCGCCGCCTGGGCGTTGGCCTGCGCGAGCTGTCCCTTCGCCTGCGCCAGCGCCACCTCGAAGGGGGCGCGGTCGATCTCGAACAACGGTGCACCTTCCGCGACCGGGTCGCCCTCGCGATAGAACTGCCTGACCAGGATCCCGGAGACGCGCGCGCGCACCTCGACCTGCTTCGACCCTTCCACCTGGCCCACGACGTCGAAGCTGATCGGCACGCTTCTTGGCTGGACCTTGACCACGTGCACCGAGACCGCAGATGGCGCGGCCGGAGCCGCGGCGCCGGCCCCGCCCTCCTTCCCGCAGGCGCCGACGAGCGACGCGAGCGCGACGACGAGGATGGACTGCAGTGCGAGAGGCGACAGCGAGCGCGTCATGATCTCCGAGGAGCGCGGCGGACGACGGCGGAGCGGCGCCGGCCCGAGTCACGCCGGCGCGTGCGATTATATACAATGCGCCGGACGCGAGAGCCTCCGGAGGAGCACCGGTTGCGCACCCAGGTCGGCATCGTCGGCGCAGGTCCCGCGGGGCTCGTGCTCTCCCATCTGCTCGCGCGCGAGGGCATCGAGTCCGTCGTCCTGGAAAGCCGGAGCCGCTCGAGCGTCGAGGCGACGCTTCGCGCCGGCGTGCTCGAGCACGGCACGGTGGGGCTGCTCAAGGCAACCGGCGTCGGCGAGCGCATGCAGCGCGAGGGCGCCGTTCATCGCGGCATCGAGCTGCGCTTCGCGGGCGCGGGCCACCGCATCGATTTCGCCGAGCTGACGAGCGGCAAGACGATCGTGCTCTACGCGCAGCACGAAGTGCTCAAGGACCTGATTGCCGCCCGGCTCGGCGCCGGAGGCACGATTCTGTTCGAGGCGAGCGATGCGAGTCTCCACGGCGTCGAGGGAGATTCGCCGCGGATCCGGTTCGGTCACGACGGCGGCGAGCGCGAGCTTGCCTGCGACTTCGTCGCCGGCTGCGACGGCTTCCACGGCGCGTGCCGCCCGTCGATCCCGGAATCGGCCCGCAGCGAGTACACGCGGGTCTATCCCTTCGGCTGGTTCGGCATCCTCGCCGAGGCGCCGCCTTCGTCGCCCGAGCTGATCTACGCCCACCACCGGCGCGGCTTCGCGCTGGTCAGCACGCGCTCGCCGCAGATCCAGCGGTTGTATTTCCAGTGCGATCCGCACGACGACGTCGATCGCTGGAGCGAGGATCGCATCTGGAGCGAGTTCCGGGCCCGGCTCGCGACGGACGACGGCTGGGCGCCCCGCGAAGGCCCGATCGTGCAGAAGAACATCGTGGCCATGCGCAGCTTCGTGTGCGAGCCGATGCGCCACGGACGGCTCTTCCTCGCCGGCGACGCGGCGCACATCGTTCCCCCGACCGGCGCCAAGGGTCTCAATCTCGCGGTCGCCGACGCCTGGGTGCTAACGCGCGCGCTCGCCGCGTTCTACCGCGAGGGGCGTCGCGACCTTCTCGACGCCTACTCCGACACCGCGCTCGCGCGGGTGTGGCGCGCGGAGCACTTCTCGTGGTGGATGACCTCGATGCTGCACAACTTCCCGGGCAACGATGCGTTCCAGGAGCGGCTGCAGCTCTCGGAGCTCCGCTACGTGACGACGTCGCGACCGAAGGCGGTCACGCTGGCGGAGAACTACGTGGGCTTGCCGCTCGCGTAGCACGACTCGCGGGCGGCGCTGCGCCGCCCGCGAAACTGCGTCCGCCGGACAGGACACGGGCCGGCGAGCGCCTTCTCAGCGCGACGCTCTCAACGCGACGCGGCCGGCGCAGCGGCACGTCGCGGCAGCGAGAGCACGTTCGCTGCGCTCGCCGCTTCCACGTTGCTGCGCGGCGCGCCGGCGCGCAATTCCCGGCGCACGCGCGCGAAAGTCTTCCTCAGGTCGGTTTCCACGCTGGGCACATAGCGGAACGTCGGGTCCAGGATCGATTTCATGTCGTTCCCTCCTCGGCCGACTGCACGCCCACTCGTCATCCCCTTGCCGCTCCGATCCCGGCACCCGCGCCCGCTGACGCGCAATCTTCCCGATTCGAAAAACGGAAGAACGGGGCGCCGACTCTCTCGCGATGGACGCCGGCCGCTTCCGAATAACGCTTCAGGATCGTCGCGGCTCGCGCGTCGCGGCGCAATCGGACGCCGACTGTTTCCGCTGTAGGACTGACTTACCCCCGCGTAGGATCGCTTCCGAGCCATCTTACGGAGAGGGCGGGGCGCCGGATCCCGTCGCCGGGAAAACGGCGGAGCGCGGGGATTTGCCGACGCTTCGCGCAGTTTCGGCGGCTCGACGAAGGGATTTCGGTCGCGGGTCCGGGCCCGCGGGGATCCGCGGAGGCGCCGGTTCTTACGAGGCCTCGCGCGGCTTTTCCCACTGCGACCACGCGAGGCGCACCTTCTCGCTGGGAGCGACGATCACGGCGCCGCGGCCGGAGGCCTTGGCCTCGTACATCGCGGCGTCGGCGGTGTGGAGCAGCTCCTCCCAGGGCTTCCACGGCGGACAGGTCGCTACGCCGATGCTGCTCGAGGTGCGCAGCGACTTGCCGTCGAACTCGAACGGCATCTCGATGACGTCGACGATCTTGCGCGCGAGCTGCTCGAGCTGACCGGAAGAGAACGCTCCCTCCATCAGGATCACGAACTCGTCGCCGCCCAGCCGAGCGACCGTGTCGGTGGCGCGGACGGTCGCGGTCACCCGTCGCGCGAACTCCTGCAGCATCGCGTCGCCCGCGGCGTGCCCATGGGTGTCGTTGATGCGCTTGAAGTCGTTCAAGTCGAGGTAGAAGACGGCAAGCTCGATGCCGTCGCGCTTGCTCCGGGCGCAGGCCTGCGCCAGACGGTCGTGCAGAAGGTAGCGGTTCGGCAGGCCGGTCAGCTGGTCGTACTGCGCCATGCGGCCGAGCTTCTCCTCGAGCGCCTTGTGCTCGGTCACGTCCTGGCCCATCACGTACACGCCGCGAACCTGATGGTCGTCGGTGTAGTCGGGAAGATAGGTTACGTTATACGTCCGCTTGCCGTTGCGGCCGTCGTACACGTGCTCGAAGCGGACCGGCAGCCCGCTGAGCGCCTCGTCGAGCTTCGGCTTGATCCGCTGGTAGGCGAGCTCGCCGCGGACCTCGCGCACGGTCCTGCCGATCAGCGCCCGCGGCTCGAGGCCGAAGAAGTCGTCGTAGAGCGCGTTCGCGAAGCGGTAGCGGCGATCGCGATCGACGTAGGAGATGAACGCCGGAACGTGATCGGTGATGAGGCGCAGCCGTTCCTCGCTTCGGCTCAGCTCGAGGGCGCGTTGCTGGAGCGCCTCGGCCATCGAGTTGAGGCCCTCGGCGAGCACTCCCGTCTCGCCGCCCGCCGACACCGTGCTGCGATGACCAAGCTCGCCGCGGGCGAGGAGCGCGGCGTCGGAGGCGAGCTGGCGCAGCGGGCGCGCGATCCACTCGCCGATGAGGCCGGCGGCGACGAAGCCCATGAGCATTGCGATCGATCCGACGAGGAGATTCTCGAAGAGCTGTCGCTGCAGCGGAGCCAGCGCGGCTTCCGTCGGCACGCCGACGTAGACGAACCACGGCACCGAGTGCGCGGTGGTGAACCCCGCGAGGCGCCCGACGCCGTCCACGCCATGCGTCTCCGCCGTGCCTTCGCGACGCGCGATGTCGGCCATCACTCCGCTCTGCTCGGCGATGCTCTTTCCGATCCAGTGCTCCGGATCCAGCGATCGAGCGAGCACCACGCCGCGCTGGTCGAGGATCGCGATCGCAGAGCCCGCCGGCAGCGTGCCCTCGAGCTTGAGCAACCCGCCGAGCTGATCGAGCTCGGTCGACGCCGTGACCACGCCGACGATGCGCCCCTCCTGGACCACGGAGCGGGCGAAGATCGCCATGTTTTCGCCGCTGCTGCGCGACACGAGCGGGGCCTCGACCACCAGCGCCTTGCTCGCGAGCGCGGTGCGGAAGTAGTAGCGGTCGGCGACGCTGAACGGCTGGGAGCGAAGGGCTCGGTCGAGGGCGCCAACGTTGGTTCCGGCGGCATCCCAGATCGCCAGGTTACTGACGTGGGACGGCAGGTTTGGCCGCAGGTCGGCCAGCAGCGCGTCGTTCTGCGCCGTCGCCTCCGCCGCCGCGGGAACCATGTGCGACAGGGTGGCGAGCAGCTGGTTGACGTCGCCGACATAGTCGTCGATTCGCGCGGCGACGATCCGGGCGACCGCTAGGTTGCGCTCCTTCGCGAGCTCGCGCTCCTGACTCATCTGCTCCCGGGCGCTGAACGCGACGTAGGCCAGGATGGGAAGGCCCAGGGCGAGGGCGAGCAAGGCCAGCCGGCCCCGGATGCCGAGGCCGGCAGCGCGCCGCAGAAGGCGGCGCCCAAAACCCGGGACCGCCGCAGGGGTCGTCACCAGCGTCTTCTCGCCTTTTGTGCTGTACGTCTGTGGGCAGCATGAGGCGTGCCACGGGGGCGCCGGGCTACAGGCCTGTCGAGCCGCCGAGGTGGACCAGCGCCGGAAAGGCGAACACCAGGATCAGCACGACGGCCTGCACCGCGAGGAACGGCGCCAGCTCGCGCAGCACCGCGCCAGGCGGCACGATCTCCTTCATCGCGCTGCGCGCCATCATGACCGCGTAACCGAAGGGCGGCAGGAGAAAGCTCGCCTGCAGCGACAGCAGGACGAGCACGGCGACCCAGACCGCGTCCGGCGCGCGAACGAGGAGGGGCGGGATCACGATCGGGACGATAACGAAGATGATCTCGAAGGCGTCGAGCACGAAGGCCGACAGCCCGATCGAGCCGAGGACGGCGGCGACGGCGCCGCGTTCGCCTCCCGGCAGGGCAGTGATCCAGTCGGAGACGAGCATGTCGGTGCCGTAGATCCGCAGCAGCAGCGTGAGCGTCGTCGCGCCGAGCAACAGCGCGAACAGCGCGCCGGCGGTGGCCATGACCTCGCGCAGCATCGAGGAGAGATTCTCGCCGCGAAGCCGACGCGTCGCGACGCCGGCGGCGAGGAGCGAGAACGCACCCATCGCGGCGGCCTCGACCGCGTAGAAGTAGCCGAGTGCGACGCCCGCGAGCAGCGCCACGAGGAGCGCGAGCGTCAGCGCGGCGAGCGCCGCCGACCTGCCGGAGAAGGCCGCCGGCGGTGCGGCGCTCGCCGGAGCGCACGCCGCCGCGCGACGACCGATCCACCAGGCCACCGCCAGGCAAAGCGCGACGAAGGCGAGCCCCGGAGCGAGCGCGCCGTGAAACACGTCCTGAGTATTGATGACGCGGTCGCGCCCGTGGGTGGCGTTGAGCGCGATCGTATGCGCGTTGAGCATCGCGTCGCCGAGCAGGATCAGGACGAGCGACGGCGGTATCACGACGCCGAAGGTGCTCGCGACCGCAACCGCGGCGTGGCGCGTGGCAGGCGGGACGCCGCTTGCCGCGAGCCGTGGCGCGACCGCGCGCGAAAGCGCCATCACGCTGGCACCGACCGAGCCGTTCATCGGACCCATCAGTGCCCCCAGCGCCATCCCGGAGACCAGGGGTCCGGCCGAGCGCCTGCCCGACAGGGCGAGGCTTGCCCCGAACAGCGCATCGATGACGCGCAGCCGGTCGAGCAGCGCTCCCATCAGCACGAACAGCGGCAGCGCCTGCAGGAGGTCGCTCTCCAGCAGGCCGACGATTCGCGCCGGCAGCGCCGCGAGCAAGTCGATCGGCACCGACGGCACGAGCAGACCCGCGCCCGCGCCGACGATCGACACGAGGATCAGCACCACGAACGCAGGCAAGCCCGTGAACACCAGGCCGAGCGCGATCAGCGCGAGCAGGACCAGGCCGAACCAGGCCATGAGCGGATCAAGCCGGCCGCGGGCGAAACGCGTCGACCAGGGCCTGGAGAAGCAGCAGTCCGGCGAGAACCCAGAGCGCGAGCTTGATCATGAAGTAGCCGGGGTTGTAGGTATCGGGAAAGCTCTCGAGCTGGCGGAGCGACATCCACACGCTCTGGCGGCTCGCGTACAGAAGGAACAGCGCCCAGGGCACGAGCCCGAGCAGCGCGCCGAGCCTCGCGAGGACCGCGCGAACGCGCGGCGGGTAGCGCTGGGCGAAACTGTCCGCGGCGAGGTGGATGCGCTCGCGCGTGGCGGCGGTCACCGCGGCGGCCATGAATAGCGCGAAGATCCATTGACCCAGGTCGTTCGCTTCGCGCGAATAGGCCTGGATCAGATCGCGCAGCGGCCACTGCAGAAACAGCAGCACGACCACCGGGACGACCAGCCACGCGAGCCACCCGAGCACCGCGCCCAGCGCGTGGTCGAGTGCATGGAGGATGCTCGTCACGGAGCGCTCGTCTCGGCGCCGGCGCCTGCCCTAGCCCTCGGCCGGCGCGACCGAGGCCCCTTCGATGCCGTGGCGGGCGAGCGCCGCGGCGACGAAGCCCGACGCCTTCGCGTCCTCGACGAAATCGCGCAGATACTTCGCGCCCGTCGGCCGTCCCTTCGGCGTCCCCATCGCCTGGTTGATTACCATGAAGTGTCCGTCGAGGAGCCGCACGCCGCCGACGCGCTTCGCGTCCGCCTCGAGCTGCTGCTTCACGCCCGCGGCGACGTCGAGATGGTTCGCGAGGAAGAAGTCCGTGACCTGCGGGGACGTCGGCGCGCGCACGATCGCCGCCTTCCTCAATTCGCGACTCAGGAAAAGATCGTACGCGCTGCCCTTGCCGACCGCGACGCGAGTCCCTTCGCGGTCGACCTCCGCGTTGCTTCGGATCGCGGAGGACTCGCGCACGAGATAAGACCCTTCGATCACGACGTAGGCGGCGGTGTAGTCGATGTCGACGGCGCGCGCGGGATCGATGGCGAGGAAGGCGACGTCCCACGCGCCCGACTTGAGCCCTTCGACCACTTGCCCCGCCGCCGGGTACGTCACGATCGCGAGCGGCACGCCGAGCCGCCGTGCGAGCTCGCGCGCGAGGTCGACCGACACGCCGCGCGGCTCGCCGCTCGCGGGATCCTTGGAGGCGAGCACGGGATTGCCGAAATTGATCGCCGCGCGCAGCTTGCCCGTCGGCGCGAGCTCGGACACGGCTTGACTGGATGGGGTCATCGTGAGCGTGGAGCAGGCAGTGAGCAGGGCCGCCGCGCATCCCGCGATCGCAGCGCCGCGGGCAAAGCTCATGTGCCGTCTTCCGCCGGGATCGAGCGCACCGACAGCACGCCGTCGATCGCGCCGATCGCCTCGATCAGGTCGGGGTTGATCGGACTGTCGGCGTCGACCAGGGTGAACGCCGTCTCGCCGCGGGACTTGTTGAGCATGTTGTGAATGTTGAGCCCCGCGCGCGCCATCGCGGTCGAGATCTGTCCAAGCATGTTGGGCACGTTGGCGTTCGCGATCGCCACGCGGTAGGGCGATTCGCGCGCCATCTCGATCGCCGGGAAGTTCACCGCGTTCGCGATTGTGCCGTGCTCGAGGTACTCGCGCACCTGGTCGACGACCATGACCGCGCAGTTCTCCTCGGCTTCCTCCGTGGACGCGCCGAGGTGCGGCAGCGCCACGACGCCGGGCTGGCCGACCAGCTTCGCGCTCGGAAAGTCGCAGACGTAGACCTTGAGCCTTCGCGTTGCGAGCGCGTCGAGCACCGCCTGCTCCTCGACGACAGCGTCGCGGGCGAAGTTGAGCAGGACGGCCCCGGGCCTCATCGCCGCGATCCGCTTGGCGTCGATCAGGTGCCGGGTCACCGGTAGCAGCGGCACGTGCAAGGTGACGAACTCCGAGCTCCGCAGCAGCTCCTCGATGCTGTTCGCCTTGCGCACCGAGGACGGCAGCCGCCACGCCGCGTCGACGGTGATCTCCGGGTCGAAGCCGACGACCTTCATGCCGAGCTTGATCGCCGTATCGGCGACCAGCCCGCCGACCGCGCCCAGGCCGATGATGCCGAGCGTGCGATGCGGCAGCTCGATGCCCGCGAACTGCTTCTTGCCCTCCTCGACCCGCGCCTCGAGGTCCTTGGCTGCCGGGTCGAGGCCCGCGACGTACGACAGCGCCGGGGCCACGTTGCGCGCCGCGAGTAAGAGGCCGGTGAACACCAGCTCCTTCACGGCGTTGGCGTTCGCGCCCGGCGCGTTGAACACGGGCACGCCTCGCTTCGACATGTCGCCTACGGGAATGTTGTTGGTTCCCGCGCCGGCCCGGCCGATCGCCTTGACGCTGGGAGGTATCGTCATCGCGTGCATGTCGTGCGAGCGCACGAGGATCGCGTCCGGGTGCTCGAGCGACTTCGCGACCGTGTAGCGAGCCGCCGGCAGCCGGTGCAGGCCGTGGCTCGAGATCTGGTTGAGGGTCAGGATGCCGTACTTGGTCATGGCGTGCTCGACCTCTCCTCAGCCGTGGCGCCGCTCGAACTCGCGCATGTAGTCGACGAGCGTCCGGACGCCTTCGATCGGCATGGCGTTGTAGATCGAGGCCCGCATCCCGCCGACCGACCGGTGCCCCTTGAGCTGCACCATCCCGCGCTCCTTCGCGCCCTTGAGGAAAGCCTCGTCGAGCGACTCGTCGTGCAGCTTGAACGGCACGTTCATGCGCGAGCGGTCCTCCCTGCGGACCGGATTGACGTAGAAGCGCGTGCCGTCCAGGTAGTCGTAGAGCAGCTTCGCCTTGGCGACGTTCTTCTTCTCGATCGCCGCGATGCCGCCCTCCGACTCGAGCCATTCGAAAACCAGGCCGGCGATGTAGATGGCGTAGGTCGGCGGAGTGTTGACCATCGAGTCCGCGGCGGCCTGCTCCTTCCAGTGGAATGCGCTGGGCGTGATCGGCAGCGCGCGCTCGAGCAGGTCGTCGCGCACCATCACCAGCGTCAGCCCCGCCGGTCCCGCGTTCTTCTGCGCGCCGCCGTAGATCACGCCATACTTCGCGACGTCCACCGGGCGCGAGAGCAGGTGCGACGACATGTCCGCGACCAGCGGCACGGCTCCCGTATCGGGGGTCCACTGGTACTCCACGCCGCCGATCGTCTCGTTGGTGCAAACGTGCACGTAGGCGGCGTCGCGCGAGAGCTTCCAGGTCTCCTGCGCCGGGACGTAGGTGAAGTTGCGGTCCTCGGAGGAAGCGGCGATGGCGACGGTACAGTACTTCTTCGCTTCCTTGATCGACTTCTTCGACCATTCGCCCGTGCTCACGTAGTCCGCGACCGACTTCCCGCCCAGCAGGTTCATCGGGATGATCGCGTTCTCCGCCACGGCGCCGCCCTGAAGGAAGAGCAGCTTGTAGTTGGCGGGTATGGCCAGCAGCGAGCGCAGATCGGCCTGCGCCTTCTCGTAGATTCCGATGAATTCCTTTCCGCGGTGGCTCATCTCCATCACCGACATGCCGCTGCCGTGCCAGTCGAGCATCTCGCTCGCGGCCGTTCGCAGGACGGGCTCGGGAAGGACGGCGGGGCCGGCGCTGAAGTTGAAGATTCGCATCGGAGTGCTCGGATGGAGTTGCTCGCGCGAAACGCGCGTCGGGAACGGCATTATCGCGGGTCCGCGAGGGATTTCACAACTGAAGAACGCGTTCGCCGATCGGTCGGATATATCGTTAGCGCTTGCGCGCATCGACGATGCGCAGATAGACTACGCGCCGCCGTCAATCGGGAGAGAGGGACGAAAATGAGGCACGCAAGCGTGGGAAGGGGCCTGCTCGCCGCGGCGCTGCTCGCGGTCGCTCCGGCCGTCGTCGCGCAGACTCCGAGCGCCGGCGCAAGCCAGGTGAAGCGCGGCGAGTATCTGGCGACGTTCGGCGGCTGTCACGATTGCCATTCGCCGAAGGTGATGACCCCCGCCGGCCCCGCTCCGGACAAGACGCGGCTCCTCTCCGGTCATCCCGCGGATGCGCAGCTTCCGCCCATTCCTCCCGGCGTCGTCGGCGCGGCGCCGAATCAATGGGCCGCTCTGACCAACGGCGATCTCACCGCCTGGGTCGGACCCTGGGGCACGAGCTTCGCAGCCAACCTGACGCCCGACAACGCGACCGGCCTCGGCGGCTGGACCGTCGACCAGTTCATCAAGACCATGCGCACCGGCAAGCACCTCGGCGTGGGCCGGCCGATCCTGCCGCCGATGCCGTGGTTCGACATCGCAGTGCTGAGCGACGCGGATCTGAAGGCGATCTTCGCCTACCTGCGCTCGCTCAAGCCGATCCAGAATCCGGTGCCCGTGCCGCTGCCGCCGAAAGGCTAGCGAGGCGATCCGCGGGGCAGCCGCGCCGGCGCAACGTTCTTCCGACGGCGAAGAAACAGTCCCGCCATCGCGAGAATGCCCGGCAGCGCGAGCCAGTGCGCCCAGTCGAGCGGCACGGGGCTCGCGCTTGGCGCGGCAAGGAGAACGACGGTGACGTTGTCGATCACCGCTCCCCAGCAGCAATCCGTCCCGGTGTCGCTCGTGAACTGCAGCGTCGACGACGTGCCGGTCGCCACGAAGTCGAAGCTCTGCGTCACATAGCCCATCGACGGGTCGGAATGTCCCGTGATGTCGAAGCTGTAGTTCTGCGTGACGCCCGCGACCGTGACGGTGAGCGGCTTGATCGTCGGCGGCCCTTCGGGGTTGCCAGCGAGGGCGAAGCTGACCCGGTAGGTCGATCCCGGAATCGTGTCGAAGGTCTGCGCGATGGCGCCGACGTTCTGGTTGCCGACCAGATCGACGCTGTTGTTGCCGTCGGCGGCCTGCCAGTAGGTCCCGATGAAATCGATGTTCCCGGTCACCACGACCCAGGAGGCGATCGACGTGTCGCCCGCCGGCAGGGTGATGAAGTTGCTCCCCGGGTCCACCGACGCAGCTTCGAAGCTGCCGTTGCTAAACGGCGCCGCTGCGGCGGATGCAGCCCACCCAAGCAGGAGCGACGCTGCGAGCGCCCTCGCTGTGACCATCGCCCCCGCTCTCCTCGCCATTCGCTCTCCCTCAGCCTGTCGCGACCGGGCGGTATTCTAGACGTGTTCCCGATCTTTCCGAAGTCGCGCGCGAGCGCCGGACTTGCTGGCGAAGCAGCGCACGCGTAGGCTCCGGGGCGCCCTCGCTCACGCGAATCGCCGCCGCGGCCCACGCCGCGCCTGCCAGGATCCATGCCATGACCGACGAGAATCGCCGGCAAGTCATTCCCCAGGGCTACCGCACGGGACTCATCACGGCGATCAGCGTGCTGCTGGGCTTTTCGCTCACCTTCTTCCGGTTCTGGAACTTCGAAGCCTCCGGCGAGTGGACGCTCGGCTCGGTCGTCGCCGCGGCCGCCATGGTGATCGCCGTCGCGCTCCAGCTCTTCGCGCTACGCCGATCGCTGATGCTCGAAGACGACCATGAAGACCAATACCGCAAGACGGTGCGCTGGTTCGTAGCGTCGACCGCCGTCATGCTGGGGGCGCTCCTGGTTGCGGTAGTCGCGGTCGCGACCGCGCCCCGGCAGGGCGGACCGAGCGCAGCCTTGACTCCCGGAATCCCGGCGCTCGCGCTGGAGGCCTCCGCAGGAGCGCCGTAACAGGCCGGCGCTGGGCCGGTCGCCGTCACTTCTCAACGGTCGGGAGCGCGGTTACACTGGCGCGCTCTGTCCCCCGGCCGTGGCCGCCCATGTGGAAGCCCGACAAGGAACTCTCGCACACGATGCCGCCGCCGGTGGTGGTGTCCATGCGCGAGCTGCGGGGACACTGCCTCCATTGCGCCGTGCGCGACCTGTGCCTCCCGGTCGGCATCGATCAGGACGGCCTGCGCCAGCTCGACGCCGCGGTCGCCGAGCGCGTCCGGCTGGAGAAGGGTGACACGGCCTACCGGGCAGGCGATCGATTCACGGCGCTCCATGCGATCCGCGTCGGCTCCTGCAAGACGACCGTGCTCGGGGAAAAGGGACACGAGCAGGTTGCCGGCTTCCACATCACCGGCGACATCATCGGCATGGACGGCATCGGCTCGGGCCGCCACGGCGGGGATGCGGTGGCGCTAGAGGACACCGAATTGTGCGTCCTGCCCTTCGACCGCGTAGAGGAGCTCGCGCGCCAGATTACGCCCCTGCAGCGCAACCTGCACCGGATCATGTCGCGCGAGATCGAGCGCGACGAGAACGTCATGCTGCTGCTGGGCAGCATGCGGGCGGAAGAGCGGCTGGCGGTCTTCCTGCTCAATCTTTCGCACCGCTATCGCGCGCGCGGCTACTCCGAAACCGAGTTCGTCCTGCGGCTCACTCGCGAGGACATCGGCAGCTTCCTGGGTTTGAAGCTCGAGACGGTCAGCCGCAGCCTGTCGCGCTTCCAGGCGGCGGGGCTGCTGCAGGTGCAGGGACGAGTCGTCAAGTTGCTCGACTTGACGGCGCTCAAGCAGCTTGCCGGGCATCGCTGCGCGTAGAGCGGCAGGGCACCCAGGCCGCGCCGCGGCCCCCAACCGGCCTTCCTCCTGTCCTCGCCCCGGGGCCGGCTCGCCGCCCGCTCGTCTTGACATGGGTCAACGGCACGCCAGGGGCTCTGCAGTAGTCTTTTGCGCATGAACGGGCTCGCCGCCGATTCGCGCCGGAGGTGAACGGCGATGGTCGCGTCCGATCGCCTTGATGCGCTGTCCCGCTCGAAGCTCGCCGCGGAGCTCTCCGAGGAGCAGCGCGGCGTCCTTTCCGACTCGATGACCCTGCGCGACCTCGTCGACGGCGAAGTCCTGGTGAGCGAGGGCGCCGTCGACAATCGCCTGTACGTCATCGTCGATGGCGTCCTCTCGGTCGTGAAGAACGCGGGCTCGGCGGAGCAGGTGACGTTCTTCACGATCGGCGCGGGTGAGTTCGCCGACGAGCTGAGCTTTCTGGATGGCACCCAGCACTATGCATCGCTCGTCGCCTGCGGGTCGACTCGCGTGCTCGGCCTCGAGCGAGAGAAGCTTGAGGGCCTGCTCGAGAGCCGTCCCGACATCGTCTACCGGGTGATGCGGGCCATCGTCCGCGCGGTGCACCAGATACAGCGGCGGCTGTCGATGCAGTCGGTGGAGCTGACCAACTACATCTACAAGCAGCATGGAAGGTACTAGCGCCCGTCGTACCCAGCGACGAGCGCGCGGCCCGGCTAGTGCTTGGCGGTATCGAAGTGGTAGCTGGCGAGGAGGTAGAAGATGTTGCTGGTGTAGTTGGTGAAGGCGAGGTAGCCGTTCAGGTAGCTCTGGGAGGTGTTGTTGGTCACTCCGGGGGAGGGCAG
>DATJVX010000043.1:0-71073 GCA_035501595.1 Casimicrobiaceae bacterium
AGCGGAAGCGCGCAAAAGTGAGCTGGTCGGGCAGGCCGTCGCGCTCGCCCGGCAGAAGCTGCCCACAGCCAAGGCGGCGCTGGCCGAGCGCTTCATCGAGCTCTTCTACGCGCACGTATCTCCCGACGACGTGCTCGGCCGCGGGGTCGACGAGCTCTACGGCGCGGCGATTTCCCTCTGGCAGTTCGGCATGAGCCGTCCGCCGGGCCGCCCCAAGCTCCGCGCCGACAATCCGCGCATCGAAGACCAGGGCTGGGCCTCGCGCCACAGCGTGATCGAAATCGTCAACGACGACATGCCGTTCCTGGTCGATTCGGTCACGATGGAGGTGAACCGGCATCGCCGGACGCTCCATCTGATCATCCATCCAATTCTCGCCGTCCGGCGCGAAGCCGACGGTACGCTCGCCGGGCTCGCCGACGAGCGGACCGCGAACGCGCGCCGCGAATCGTTCATCCACGTCGAGATCGATCGCATCAGCGACCGGGCCGAGCTCGCCTCGCTTGCAACAGGCATCGAACGCGTCCTCGACGACGTGCGCGCGGCGGTTGACGACTGGAAGCCGATGCGTGAGCGGCTCCAGGCGGTCCTCGCTGAAATCGAGCGGCGGGCGCCGCCGCTGCCCGCCGAGGAGCTCTCCGAGGGGAAGGACTTCCTGCACTGGCTCGGCGACAACCACTTCACCTTTCTCGGCTACCGCTGCAACGAGCTGATCGTGGTCGATGGCGAGGACGCGCTCAAGGTCGTCCCGGGGTCGAGCCTCGGGATCCTGCGCGAAGCGCCGGGCCAGGGCATCTCCGCGAGCTTCTCCGCGCTGCCGCCGGAGGTTCGCGCCTACGCGCGCCGGCCCGAGCTGCTGATCGTGACCAAGGCGACCGCGCGCTCGACGGTGCATCGTCCCGGCTACCTCGACTACGTCGCGGTCAAGCGCTTCGATCCTTCCGGCCAGGTCGTCGGCGAGCACCGGTTCCTCGGCCTGTTCACGTCAACCGCCTATAGCGCCAATCCCGCCGACATACCGCTCCTGCGCCGCAAGCTCGCCGACGTCGTCGCGCGCGCCGGACTTCCGCCGGGCGGCCACGCCAGCAAGGCGCTGGTCAACATCCTGGAGACCTATCCGCGGGACGAGCTGTTCCAAACCAGCGAGGAGAACCTGCTGCGCACCGCGAAGGCGATCCTGCATCTCGAGGAGCGGCAGCGCCTGCGGCTGTTCGTCCGCCGCGACGCCTTCGAGCGGTTCCTTTCCTGCCTGATCTACGCCCCGCGCGAGAACTACACCACCGAGCTGCGCCGCAAGTGGCAGGCGATCCTCCTGCGGGCCTTCGGCGGCAGCGGCTCGGAATTCAACGTGCATCTGTCCGAATCCGCGTTGGCGCGCGTGATGATCACTGTGCGCACGACGCCGGGGCATATCCCGCCGTACGACGTTCACGCCATCGAGGCGGAGCTCGTCGCGGCGGCCCGGCGCTGGGAAGACGACCTCAGGGACGCGCTCATCGAGGGGCTGGGGGAAGCGCGGGGCAACGAGCGCCTGCGGCAGTTCGGCGCGGCGTTCCCGGCGAGCTATCGCGAGGATTTCGCGGCGCGCACCGCGGTGCCGGACATCGAGATGATGGCCGCGCTGACCGACAGCGAGCCGCTGGGCATGTCGCTGTATCGTCCGTTGGAAGCGCTCCCCGGCACGATGCGCTTCAAGCTCTTCCATCGGGGCGCGCCGGTCACGCTCTCCGACAGCCTGCCGATGCTCGAGAACATGGGGCTCAAGGTGCTGGAGGAGCGCCCGTATCGCATCACGCCGGAGGGCCTGCCGCCGGTCTGGATCCACGACCTGGGCCTGGTGGTGCCCGCGCGGCAGGCCGACGTCGAGGTCGACGCGCTGCACGCGGTGTTCGCCGACGCGTTCGGCCGCGTGTTCCGCGGAGAGGTCGAGAGCGACGACCTCAACCGCCTGGTCGTCGCGGCGCGATTGCCCGCCGAGGAGATCGACGTCCTGCGCGCCTATGCGAAATATCTGCGGCAGATCGGGTTCCCGCTCTCCCAGGCGTTCATCGAGTCGACGCTCGCTGCGCACGCCGACCTGGCGCGATCGCTGGTGGAGCTCTTCGAGCTGCGCTTCGATCCGACCGAGAGAGAGGGAGTCGGGGCGCGGACCGCGGAGCAGTTGCGCGCGATCGAGGCGCGGCTGGAGGCGGTCGAGAATCTCTCCGAGGATCGTGTCCTGCGCCAGTATCTCGCGCTCATCCAGGCGACGACGCGCACGAACTTCTGGCGGCGCGACGCCGCCGGTCGGCGCCGCAGCTTCCTCTCGATCAAGTTCGATCCGTCGAAGGTTCCCGGCCTGCCGGAGCCCAAGCCGATGTTCGAGATCTTCGTCTACTCGACTCGCTTCGAGGGTGTGCACCTGCGCGGAGGACGGGTCGCCCGCGGCGGCCTGCGCTGGTCGGATCGTCCCGAGGATTTCCGCACCGAGGTGCTCGGGCTGGTGAAGGCGCAGATGGTGAAGAACACGGTGATCGTCCCGGTCGGCTCGAAGGGCGGCTTCGTGCTCAAGCGCGCGCCGTCGCCCTCCGACCGGGAGGCTTACCTCAGGGAGGGCGTGGCCTGCTACCAGAACTACCTGCGCGGGCTCCTCGATCTCACGGACAATCGCGTCGGCGACAGGATCGTACCTCCCCCCGACGTCAAGCGGCACGACGCCGACGATCCGTATCTCGTGGTCGCGGCCGACAAGGGCACGGCAACCTTCTCCGACTACGCCAACGCGATCAGCAAGGAGTACGGGTTCTGGCTCGGCGACGCCTTCGCCTCCGGTGGCTCCGCCGGTTACGACCACAAGGCGATGGGCATCACCGCGCGCGGCGCGTGGGAGTCGGTCCAGCGCCACTTCCGCGAGATGGGCGTCGACACGCAGGCGACCGATTTCACCGTCGCGGGGATCGGCGACATGTCCGGCGACGTGTTCGGCAACGGGATGCTGCTCTCGCGGCACATCAAGCTTGTCGCCGCCTTCGATCATCGCCACGTCTTCCTCGACCCCGATCCCGATCCGGGAAAGAGCTTCGCCGAGCGCGAGCGCATGTTCCGCCTCCCGCGCTCGTCGTGGGCCGACTACGACGCTGCGCTGATCTCGAAAGGCGGCGGGATCTATCCGCGCAGCGCCAAGTCGATCGCGATCACCCCGGAGGTGAAGCGCGCGCTCGCGATCGAGGCCGCCGCGATGACTCCGGCGGAGCTGGTCAACGCCATCCTCAAGGCGCCGGTCGACCTTATCTACAACGGCGGCATCGGCACGTATATCAAGGCGGCGAGCGAGACGCACGCGCAGGTCGGCGACCGTGCCAACGACGGCCTGCGCGTCAACGGCAGGGAGCTGCGCTGCAAGGTCTTCGCCGAGGGCGGCAACCTCGGCTGCACGCAGCTCGGCCGGGTCGAGTTCGCGCTTCGCGGCGGCCGGATCAACACCGACGCCATCGACAACTCCGCCGGCGTCGATACCTCCGACCACGAGGTCAACATCAAGATCCTGCTCGGGCTGCCGATTGCGGAGGGGGAGCTCACCGAGAAGCAGCGCAACGCGCTGCTCGCGGAGATGACCGACGACGTCGCCGCGCTGGTCCTGCGCGACAACACTTTCCAGACCCAGGCACTGTCGGTCACCGGGCACATCGCGTCGCAGATGCTCGATGCGCATCAGCGCTTCATGCAGTTCCTCGAGAAGGGCGGTCGCCTCAATCGCGCGCTCGAATTCCTTCCGTCCGACGAGGAGATAGCCGAGCGCCGCGCCGCGGGCCGCGGGCTCACGAGCCCCGAGCGCGCCGTGCTCCTCGCCTACAGCAAGATCTGGCTCTACGACGAGCTGCTCGCCGCGATCCTCCCCGACGATCCCTGGGTCGCGACGGCGCTCGAGCGCTACTTTCCGAAGGCGCTGCGCGAGCGCGACGCCGCCTACATGCCGCGCCATCCGCTCAAGCGGGAGATCATCGCGACCTACGTCACCAACAGCATGGTGAACCGGGTCGGCAGCAGCTTCGTCCACCGGCTGCTCGAGGCGACGGGCGCGAAGCCGCCCGAGATCGTCCGCGCCTATCTTCTCAATCGCGAGGTCTTCGGCTTCGTCGACCTGTGGATGGCGATCGAGGCGCTGGACAACGTCGTCGAGGACGCTGTGCAATCGGCGATGCTGATCGACACGCGGCGTCTCATCGATCGAGGCTCGACCTGGTTCCTGCGCTCGCGCCGGCTCAACGAGGACATGGCGGCGACGATCGCGCACTTCGCGCCTCAGGTCGCGACGCTGGCCACGCGGCTTCCGGAGCTGCTCGACGCCGGAGACCGCGTGCGCATCGATGCCGCCGTCGCGGCCTACGTCGCCAAGGGCGTTCCGCAGCCGCTCGCGCTGCGGGTGGCGACGCTCGACACGCTGTACGCCGCGCTCGACATCATCGAGGTCGCCGATGGCACGCGGCGCTCGCCCGGCGAGGTGGCGGAACTCTACTGCAAGCTGTCGACCAAGCTCGGCTTGCCGTGGCTGCGCGAGAAGATGGCCGCATTGCCGGCCGACGCGCACTGGCGGATCCTCGCCAAGGGGGCCATGCTCGACGATCTCGCCAGCCTGCAGCGCACGCTGACCGCGGAGGTGCTCGGGGCGGGCGCCGACGGCGCCGATCCGGCGCGCCTGGTCGCCGCCTGGGAGGATCGCAACCGGCGCGGCATCGAGCGCGCGGCGCAGCTGATGGTCGAGCTGCGTGGCGCCGCGGTCGTCGACGCGGCGATGCTTTCGGTCGCGCTGCGGGAACTGCGCAACCTGACCTGACGGAAGCGCTGCCTAGTAGGTTCCGACCGGCGCGCTGCGCCGATCCGGCGGCAGGTGGCGGAAGATGCAATCGAAGGAGCGCTCGTTCGACGAGCCGGCTCCGAAGAAGCCGACGACCGCCTGCCGGTATCCCGCCGCGTCGAGGCGGTTGTAGTAGAGCTTCGAGGTGACGTCCACGAAGTAGGTGTAGTCGTCGTTACCCATCGCATTGAGCCGGATCCACTCGCCGACATCCGCGCTGCCGATCAGGAGCGGCCGGCAGGCCTGACCCACCTCGCGCAGGTAGGCGTTGAAGCCGGCGGCCTGCCCGCTTCGCACCGCGTCGGGCGCGCAGCCCGAAAGCGACATCAATGTACCCGCCAGGGCAAGAAAAGCCGCTGCGCTCGAGCGGCGCGTGCGCCGCCCCCGCATGCGGCGGGAGCCTGCGTCGGTCGTCGCCTCGGTCGCGTTCAATCGTCGTCCTTCGATTTCGGCTTCCGGTCATCACCCGAATCGAGAACCAGCTTCTCGGCCCCGGCGCCCGCCTTGTGACGCTTCTCCAGGTCGGCGAGCAGGCCCTCGTCGCTGAGGTCGAGCGCGCGCGAATGCTTCCAGTCGCGGTCGGCGACTTCCTCGATTCGGCGCACGACGTGCTTGTCGCGCACCTCGATGCCGAGCTCGCGCCGCGCGTCGAAGCTGCCGGGGGCGAGGTTGATCGAGCCGATGACCGCCGCCTTGCCGTCGGCGAGCAGCATCTTGGCGTGCAGCTTGAGGTGCTTCAGCGTGTGCACCTTCACGCCGACGTCGTGCAGGATCCGCAAGCCGCTCACGCCTTCCAGCAGCTTGTCCTTTTTCAGCGTGTGCGGCGCGCGGGCCATCACGTGGACCTTCACGCCGCGCTCCTTCGCGCGAACCAGGCGCTCGATGATCACGGGGTCCTGGTAGCGCTCGTTCTGCACGAACAGCGTGTGCTTCGCCTCGTCGATGAACCGGGCGATCCGCTCGCGGCCGTTGGTGTTGCACCAGATAAGTTTGGCTTCATCGCCCGGGTCGAACGGCTTCCTGGCCCAGTCGGCTTCGAAGCACTCGATGATCTCCGCGACTTCGCCCGTGTCGTCGGTGACGACGGCGTAGTCGCGGGTCTCGGTCAGGTTCCTGGGCTCCCAATTGAGCGACTTCACGAACGCGATCGCATCGTCGACGACCATCGACTTCTCGTGCGTCAGGTCGAAAGCCGGGTTGCCGTCCTCGACCAGCACGTCCGCCTTGAGCAGCTGGTCGCGGGCGGCTTCGTTCTCCGCCTCGCCGCTGCGCCGCGCCGGGTTGAGCATCACCCGCACCTTGAGACCGCGGGCGCGGGCGGCGGCTACCGCGCGCAGCAGCACGGGATCCGAAAAGATGAACATCTTGATCCGCAGCGAGCTCTTCGCCTCCTCGATCGCGTCGAGGATCGGCTTGGCGGAGTCGTCGGGAAGGACGATGAGCGATCGCGGCATGGCCGAAGTCTAATGCAGGCGACTCGCCGCCGGCGCAGCCGCAGCGGGGGCCTGCTCGAACTGGACCCGGTGCAGCTCCGCGTAGACGCCCGCCAGCTTGAGCAGCTCGTCGTGCGTCCCCTGCTCGGCGACGACCCCGTCCTTGAGCACGATGATCTTGTGCGCATCGCGAATCGTCGACAGGCGGTGCGCGATGGTGATCACAGTGCGACCCTTCATGAGTCGCTCGAGGCCCTCGATGACCAGGCGCTCCGACTCGCTGTCGAGCGCGGCGGTAGGCTCGTCGAGGATGAGGATCGGCGAGTTGCGGATGATCGCTCGCGCGATCCCGATGCGCTGACGCTGGCCGCCGGAGAGCGTCAGGCCGCGCTCGCCGACCAGCGTGTCGTAGCGATGCGGCATGGCGGAGATGAACTCGTGCGCGTTGGCGAGCCTTGCGGCAGCGGCGATCTCCGACTCGGTGGCACCCGGGCGCCCGTAGGCGATGTTGTCGCGGATGCTTCCGCGGAACAGCACCGTGTCCTGGAGGACGAAGCCGATCTGGCCGCGCAGCGAGGCCTTGGTCACGTCCTTGACGTCGCTGCCGTCGATCAGGACGCGCCCGCAGTCGGCGTCGTAGAAGCGGGGGATGAGGCTGACCACGGTCGATTTGCCGCCGCCGGTCGTCCCCACGACGCCGACGAGCTGGCCGGGCTCGATGCGGAAGCTCACGTCGCGCAGGACCGGAGCCGCCGGGTCGTAGCCGAAGGCGACATGCTCGAACACGATCTCGCCGCGGACCGAGTCGAGCTGCCGCGCATGCGGCCGGTCGACGATCACCTTGTCGGTGTCGAGGATCCCCTGGATCCGCTCGAGCGCCACCGCGGCCTGGGCGATGGTGTTCGTCATCTTCGCGAGATCCTGCACCGGCTTGAAGAACTTGGTGAGGTAGGCGAGGAAGACGGTCAGGGCGCCGACGGTCATCGCGCCGGCGACGATGAGCGAGGCGCCCCGCCACAGCACGAACGCGGTGCAGCCGGCGACGATCACGGAGACGACCGGCGAGAGCAGCGACTTGATCCGGCGCGCCTTGAGCGCCGCCGCGATCGTCGCCTGGCTCGCCTCGCCAAGGCGCTGCTCCTCGAGGTCCTGCCGCCCGTAGGCCTTGACCACGCGCACCGATTCGAGGCCTTGCTGCACGACCGTGACGATGTCCGCCTGGCGCAGCCGGACCTCGTGCGTCGCTCTCTTAACCGCCTTCTTGAACCGCATGACGAAGAGCAGCAGGAACGGGACCACGCCCACCGCGACCAGCGCGAAGTCCCAGTTGAGCCAGAACATCAGCCACAGGATCCCGACGATGGTCAGCAGGTCGACGAGAATGTCGAGCGTGTCCGACGAGGCGAAGTCCTGCACGGTCCCGACGTCGTTGGTGATCGTCGAGAGCAGCACGCCGCTCTGCTGCCGGTCGTAGTAGGCGAGCGACAGGCGCTGCAGATGGTCGTAGATCCGCACGCGCAGGTCGTGCGCGACCCATTGCCCGACGCTTTCCGTGTAGTAGTTCTCGACGTAGGTAGCGAGCGCGCCGACCGCGGCGATCGCCACCAGCGCGGCCGCGGCGATGACGGCGAGCCCGGCCTTCGACCGGCCGGGCGCGGTGTCCGCGATCCAGCCCAGCCCGTCCGGGAGCGGGTGAGCGCCGAGCACGTTGTCGATCACCACCTTGAGCGGCCACGGCGCGGCGAGGCTCATCGCAGTCTCCACGAGCATCGCGGCCAGCACGAGAGCCAGCCACCGGCGATAGGGACGCACGAGCTCGAGCACCAGGCTCGCCATGGTGCGGCTGGAGACTTCGCGGGAGGTCCAGGCCGAAGCGACTGCAGCTTCGGCGCCGCTGTTGGCGGCGGGCTCCTGGGTGGCGGCGACGGGCAGCGCGGGGTTCGGCAGGTGAGCCCCCGTGGGCGTCGTAGGGGAGCCCACTATAGCGCGCGACTCAGACGTGCGCGAGCGCGAGCAGGCCGACGGCCACCGCGGCCGCGGCCACGCCGTAGGCGGTGTATTGCAGGCCGCGGTTGCGGGTGAGTATGGTGATCGCCGCGAGCGCGATGGCGATCTGGATCAGCGTGGTCGCCTGCGCCCAGCGATGGTGAACGTGCATCGAGGCCTCGCTCTGCTGCTCGGCGGCCTTCGCCGCGTCCTCGAGCTTCTTCGCCTCGGGCATGATCTCGTCCTTCTCCTTCTTGTAGCGCGCGGCCTCCTGCCGGAAGCGCGCTTGCGGCTCGCCCGTGGTGAGCACGGCGCCGAGCTCGGCCAAGTTCTGCTTGCCGCTCTTCGCCTGGTAGAAGTTCCACTGGTCGGACGCCTCGGCCCGGCGGATTGCGGCTTCGTTCTTGTACAGCAGGGCCTCGTTCTGCGTGTGCCCGCCCATGTAGCCGAACATCGCCCCGATCGTGGCGAAGATGGCGGTCATGACCGCGATCCGCCCGGCGAACGGGTCGTGCTCCGCGCGGTGCTCGACCTCGTGATCGTGCGGACCGTGAACGTGGAAATGGTCTTCGGACATGTCGCTCCCCTGATCGGATGCCCGCTGCAGTCGGCGAGTCGCTAGGACGGCGGCTCGAGCCGCTCGTAAGCCGCGAAATGATAGGCAAAGCCTCCGGCATCGTCCAGCGCGCGCTCCGCGGTGCGCGAGAGCTCCCGCCACTCGGAGCGATCGAATGCCGGGAAATGCGCGTCGCCTTCGAAGTCGCTCTCGATCTCGGTGAGGTAGAGAAGCTGCGCGCGCGGCAGCGCATCGCGGTAGAGCGCCTCGCCGCCGATCACGAAGACCGGGTCCGGAAGGCGCGCGAGCTCGAGCGCCTGGTCGAGGGACGCGGCGAACTCGATGCCGGACGCGGATTTCGCCGCGCGCGTGACGACGATGTTCTGCCGGCCGGGCAGCGGCCTGCCGATCGACTCCCAGGTCCGGCGTCCCATGATCACGCTGTGGCCCGTCGTCAGCGCGCGAAAGCGCTGCATGTCCTCGGGCAGGCGCCACGGCAGGCGGTTGTCGGCGCCGATCACGCCGTTGCTGGCGACCGCGGCGATCAGTGCGATGCGCGGGCCGCTTCGGCGCACCGTCGCCGCCCTTGGCGAGCCGGTCGGCGGTGGTGTATCGTGCACGCGTCCTCAGTCGGGCTCGGGCATCGTTCGACCACAACGATTATAGCGGTCGCCCGTCGTCAGCCGTGTACTATCCGCGCTCATTTCTAAAGTTCATCCTTCTCGGTTTCCTTCTGGTCAGCCTGCCGTTGCTGTACGCGCTCGTCGAGCTAATCGTGAGCCTCGATCGCCTCGGCACGCAGGGCCAGCAGGCGGTGCTTCAGGCGGCGCAGGCGGGACGGGCGAGCCGGCAGCTCTACGAACAGGCGACGACGCTCGAGCGCGTCGTGCGGCAGCACCTCATCCTCGACGACCCTCAGCTCGTCGAGGACTATGGCCGGCTGCGCCAGGATTTCCGGCAGACCGTCCAGCAGCTGGAGCAGCTTCCGCTGGACCGCGAGCAGCTCGCGCGGCTCGAGAAGCTCGCCGATAACGAAACCCGCCTCTACGCGGTGCTCAAGGCGCCGCTGCGATCGACCGCAGCGGACGCCGCGCTCACGCAGGGCTACGCCGACCTCTCGCAGAGCGCGCAGGCGATGCTCGCGGCGAGCAGCCAGCTCAGCGAACGCGAGATCGAAAGGCTGCAGCAGACGGCCGCCGAGGGCCGCAGGACCTGGGTCTACCTCGCGCTTGCCGCCGGCGCGATCGCGCTCGCGCTCGCGATCCTGTTCGCGGTGCTAATCGCGCGCCCGATCCGGCAGCTCGATCTCGCCGTCCGGCGCATGGGCACGGCGGACTTCAGCCACGCGATCGAGGTCAACGGTCCGCAGGACCTGCGCTACGTCGGGCAGCGCCTCGAGTGGTTGCGCGCCCGGCTGCACGAGCTGGAAACGCAGCAGACGAGATTCCTGCGCCACGTCTCGCACGAGCTCAAGACGCCGCTCACCGCGGTGCGCGAGGGCGCCGAGCTGCTGAGGGATCGCGTCGGCGGCGAGCTCTCGCCGCAGCAGCAGGAAATCGTGCGGATCGTGCGCGAGAACACGCTGAACCTCCAGAAGCTGATCGAGAACCTCCTCAACTATCACCAGACCCGGAGCATCGAGCCGCAGACGCTGGGGCCCGTGCCGCTTGCCGACGTCGTTCGCCGCGTCGTGCGCGAGCACAAGCTCGCGGCCTATGCGCGCATGATCAGCTTCGAGGTCAAGGCGAGGCCGGCGACCGTGATCGGCGATGCGGACAAGATCCGCGCCATCATCGACAACCTGCTGTCGAACGCCATCAAGTACTCGCCGCGCTCGGGAACGGTGGCGATCGAGCTCTTCGCCGAGGACGGCAATGCGGTCATCGACGTGGCCGACCAGGGGCCCGGCGTCGACGCCGCGGACCGTCCGCACATCTTCGAATCGTTCTATCAGGGCAGGCGGGCGCCCGAGGGGCGCATCAAGGGCTCGGGACTCGGTCTCGCGATCGCCCGCGAGTACGCGGTCGCGCACGGCGGCCGGATCGAGCTGCTCGACCGGGCGGACGCGAAGCGCGGCGCACGATTTCGGCTGTGGCTGCCGCTGGCCGTGACGGACCTGCCCGCCACGGCGGCGACTGCGGCGCGCGCGACGCTGCAGGAGCAGGGGTGAATCCGCCGCGTCGCTCCGCCGCCTGGCTCGCCGCGGCGCTCGCCCTGGTCGGCTGCGCGGCGGCCCCTCCGGCTCCCGCTCCGGTTGCCCCGGCCCCCGCAGCTGCGGGCGCGCCCACGCCCGATCCGCTCCCCGTGACGCCGGTGCCGGTGCCGACCATCGTGATCGTACCGTCGCCGGCGCCGTCGCCCGCGGAGTCGACGCCGGCACCCTCGCCGGCACAGCTCGCCAACGCGCAGCCCGTCACCCCGTCGCCCGTCAACGAGGAGGATCAGCAGGCTCTTGCGCTGCTCGCGGACCTGCAACGCTACGCATCCGACCCGGGGGACGATCTCCGGCGCGATCTCGCCGGCGCGAACGCGGCGCTCACTCGCACGCGCAGCGACGCGAACCGCATCCGGGTGGCGATGCTCCTGACGCTGCCGCAGGCCGGTCCTCCGGACGATGCGCGCGCGCTGTCACTGCTTGAGCCGCTCGTGGGCAAGGCTGCCAACGGCGGCGTCTCGCCGCTCAAGCAGATCGCTTCCGTTCTCTATGCTCAGATCGCGGAGCGCACGCGCAGCCTGCGCGAGGAGCAGAAGCGCACCGCCGCAGCCCAGGAGAAGCTCGATGCGCTGCGGGCGGTCGAACGAAGCCTGCTGCTCGAGCGCAGCCGCAACGCCGGAGGCGGGAGCGCCGGCGGCGGCGGCGGGACGGGACGATGACGCCATGACGACTCACTCGGCCGACATCCTGCTCGTCGACGACGACCCGGATCTGCTCAAGCTCATCAGCCTGCGGCTGACCTCCGCCGGCTATCGGGTCCGCACCGCCGACAGCGGCGAGACCGCGCTCGCCACGCTCGCCGTCGCGCGCCCGGCCGCGGTGATCACCGACATGCGCATGCCGGGCATCGACGGGCTGCAGCTCTTCGACGCGATCCATCGCCAGCATCCCGCGCTGCCGGTCATCATTCTCACCGCCCACGGCACGATCCCCGATGCGGTGACGGCCACGCAGCGCGGAGTCTTCGGCTTCCTCACCAAGCCGTTCGACAGCCAGGAACTGCTGCAGAAGGTGGCCGCCGCGGTTCGGCTTACCGGAGACTCGCCCGAGCCGAAGCAGCAGCAGGGCGGAGAGTGGCGCGCCGGGATCATCACGCGCAGCCCGCGGATGGAGGATCTGCTGCGGCAGGCGCGGCTCGTGGCCGATTCCGATGCGAGCGTGCTCATTTTCGGCGACTCCGGGACCGGCAAGGAGCTGCTCGCGCAGGCGATCCATCGCGCGAGCCGGCGCGCGCCGCGCCCGTTCATCGCCGTCAACTGCGGAGCGATCCCCGAGCCGCTGCTCGAGTCGGAGCTGTTCGGACACGCCCGCGGCGCGTTCAGCGGCGCCGTCCAGGCGCACAAGGGCTTGTTCCTCGCCGCCGACGGCGGCACCATCTTCTTGGATGAGATCGGCGACATGCCGCTCGCATTGCAGGTGAAGCTCTTGCGCGTGCTGCAGGAGGGCGAGGTGCGCCCGGTCGGCGCCACGCAATCCCTGCCGGTGGACGTGCGGGTGATCTCCGCGACCCACCGCGACCTCGACGCCCAGCGCGCGGCCGGGCAGTTCCGCGAAGACCTGTTCTACCGGCTCAACGTGGTCTCCCTCAAGCTACCGCCGCTCTCCGACCGCCGCGAAGACATCCCGCTGCTCGCGACGCATTTCCTGCGCAAGCTCGCCGAGCGATACAAGAAGCCGGTGCCCTCGCTCGCGCCCGACGCGATGGCGGTCCTGATCGCGGCCCCCTGGCCAGGCAACGTGCGCCAGCTCCTCAACCTCCTGGAACAGGCGCTGGCGCTCACGACCACGACGGTGATCCCGGCGACCCTGGTGCAGGGAGCGCTCCGGGAGGACGCCGGGGTGCTGGCGCCGTTCGAAGAGGCGCGCAAGCAGTTCGAGCGCGACTACCTGGTGCGGCTGCTCAAGATCACCGGGGGCAACGTCACCCAGGCGGCAACGCTCGCCAAGCGCAACCGTACCGAGTTCTACAAGCTCCTGCAGCGGCACCGCCTGGAGCCGGCGATGTTCAAGGACGGCAAGGGGTAGCTTCCCCCCGAGCGGTGAGCCCAGCGCGACCGCCGCCCGCGTGGCTCGCCGATGAAGGCGATCGCATGTTGCGTTAGCGTCAGTCCTGTCTCTTTTTGGAGACAGCGATTCTCTTGCGAGATCAATAGCTTGACGTTGTCATCGTGCGCACTGTCGGCGGGATGCGACAGCATGCGCCGGGGGCGGAGGCAATTTATGCCTCGCGGTGGTCTTTGGCGCGTCATCGAATCGCTCTAAGCTCTTGATCGTCATACGCCACACGTCGCTGGCACAGGGGTTGCTTAGCTGTGATCCGACGGGGCAGGGCGGTCAACGAAGCGAGAGAAGGCTTGAAGCATGGAAGCGTTCACACCCGAATTCGCCGCGCTTTGGCTGACGGACTGCGCAACGGCCGCGGATTTGCGCACAGCCGGGTCGGCCCAGGCCACGCAGAGCTTGTCCCCGTCGCAGCAAGTCGCTCTGGAAGAGCTGGCCGAGCGAGTGAGCGCGGCGCGCAGCGTCGTATAGCGCCGGCCGACCGACGAACTTTTCACGGCCGCAGGTGGCCGCGGGATGAAAGGGCCCGCAACGCCTGACCCTTCGGAGCCGGGTCAGCTCCGACCATCGGAATCCCCCTTGCCCGCTTACCTCCTCCCAGCGGGCTTTTTTTTGGCGATATTGGATTTGGCGTACCCAATGCCGAAAAACGGCCCTAGCCTTTTTCCGGCTCGGGCCGTGGCTAGGCTGCTAGGCTACCGCCGATAGACTGGAGTCTGCCTATTCGTGTCCATCACCAAGCCGATGGCGTGCAGGCAGTCCTGCTCGTTGTTGTACCCTTCGCCGGAATTTGCGATCTTCCGATTGTTGCCTGCTTCCAACGTCCACCGCCAGTACCCTTGCACGTCCTTGTAGATATAAAACGCCATGACAAACCTTTCTGAGAAGTTAAAGGTATTCCTATTCACCTACGACTGCGACGGCGTTCCATATAACCTTCAGGTCTCGGCTTACTCGCAAGCCGAAGCCGTGGCCCGGGTGCGTCGCATGTCGACCGCGATCTATAATGGTGAGGTAGTAGCGAAGATTCCGATCTCCTTCGCGTGGCCTGCACGCGTGTTAGTCTCAATTCGCAATTTCTTGCGGGCCTAGCGGAACGTGGCGGGAAACGCTGGCGGGCGGCCAACCCTTACGACCAGCGTTCCCCTTCCCCACGTACTGCGCAGTTTGTCAGCCACCTTTCACGCTGATTTCTAGTTCGACCGGCTTGTCATCATCGTCGTACACCTGGCTCACGTTCATCGCGAACGTGCGGAACCAGCGAAGCCTATTTTCGGCGGGCCACCCCGACTCGGCGGCCGGAATCTTCCGCAATAGAGCCATGAGCAGCGGGTCCAGACTTAAGCCGCCACCATCGCCATCGCCGCCGCCGGTTCTCCGCTTCTCATCGTTAGCTAGCGGCTTGACGACGACCGCTGGCATCACGAGACGATTGGGCGCAGCCTCGCGGAAGCCGGTCTGCGTTGCGGAACTCTCGAAGACCTGTCGCGCGCGAGACTTCTGCTTATCGCCGACACCGAGTTCGACGATCTCGCGCTCTAGAGCCGCACTTGGCGGAGTGACGCCATCTTTGTGAAGATCGTAAAGGGCCTTGAACAGCGGCACCTTGAGGAATGCCTCGGCCTTGGCACCACGCGCTTGTGCGGGATCGACCACGCGGCGGCCAAGTTCGGCGAGCCGCAAACTCTCCTGGTCTTCGCTCTCGATGAGGCCGAATAGCCGCGCGGCCGCGAGCTGGGTCCGAAATCCGCTGCTCTTCGCGCTCTGACCCATCCACGCGGCGAGTTGGCCCATCGAGCACTGGCCGTGCCCGACATTCCCATGGATGGCGCTCGCCACTTTTGCGGCGTTGTCGTAATCGGTGTACGGAAACCCAATAGTGGACCGTTGCCGCTTTTCGTCCTCGCCGGGATCGCCGTTCTCAATTTCTAGAGGCTCAACGTTTTCGCTCATCCGGACGCTCCTGTTCGCGAATCTGGTTAGGCTGCAGACGAATAATAATGCGGATTTCGAACTGCGTCAAGCGCAACTCCTTGACTATCCTGTTTCGGCAGAGTATAATGCAGGAAAAGGTTAGGGAGGCACATGAGCGACAATAAATCTATTCTTTCAGCGGCTTACTTCCACAACGAAGAAGCGGCTTACGGGTTCGTGGAAGCGCGCATCTGGCCGCGCGGCCCAGTCTGCCCGCATTGCGGAGGCGTCGAGCGCAACCGCAGGCTTCAAGGCAAGAGCACCCGGATCGGCATATGGAAGTGCTATGACTGCCGCAAGCCTTTTACCGTCAAGATCGGGACCATCTTCGAGGCGAGTCATATTCCGATGCGGGTCTGGCTCCAAGCGATCTTTCTAGTCGCGTCGAGCAAGAAAGGTGTTTCATCGAATCAGCTTCATCGGATGCTCGGCATCACTCTCAAGAGCGCGTGGTTCATGTCGCATCGGATTCGTGAAGCGATGCGTAGCGGCGATCTCGCGCCATTCGGCGCGGACGGCGGCGCCGTCGAAGTAGATGAAACATTCATCGGCCACGACAAGACCATCAAGCCCAAAGGTGAGAAGAAAGGGCGCGGCTACCACCATAAGAACAAGGTTCTCTCCCTAGTGGACCGCAACAGCGGACAGGCGCACAGCGTCGTAATCGACGATATGAAGGCGTCCACCATGGTGCCCATCGTGCGCGCCAACGTGGCGCGCGAAGCGCGACTAATGACTGATGAATTCTCGACGTACAAGCTTGTCGGGCGCGAGTTCAAAGAGCACGGCGTCGTGCGCCATATGCTTGGCGAATACGGACGCGGCGATGTTCATACCAATACCATCGAGGGCTTCTTTTCAATCTTCAAGCGCGGGATGAAGGGCGTTTACCAGCATTGCGGCCATAACCACCTGCACCGCTATCTTGCGGAATTCGATTTCCGGTACAATAATCGCGTTGCGCTGGGCGTCAGTGATGCCGAGCGCGCCGAACGGTTGCTACAGGGCGTGAAGGGCAAGCGGCTTACCTCCCAAACGACTGCTAGCTGAGTGTGCGTGGGGTAAGAGGAAAACGCCGGAAGCGAAAGGCTGAGCCGGACGATCCGGCGCAGTCCGCGCGCTTTATTGAAGCGGCCAAGTCGCTTGGTGTGGACGAGTCAGGCGATGCGTTCAAGCGCGCCTTGGACACACTACTGCCACCTAAAGGCCGCGCTCGCAAAAAGCGCTCGATCAAGCCCTAGGCGCCCGTTTAGCGGTTGGGTACGCGAAGTCTAATATCGCCTTTTTTTTAGACCGCCACCGCCGCGCTGATCGCGGGGTGGAAGCGGTAGTCGGCGATCTCGAAGTCCTCGTAGCGGTACTCGTAGAGCGACGGCGGGCGGCGCTTGATCACGAGCTTCGGCAGCGGATAGGGGTCGCGCCCGAGTTGGGTGGCGACCTGTTCCATGTGGTTGAGATACAGGTGGCAGTCGCCGCCGACCCAGACGAAGTCGCCGACGCCGAGGTCGCACTGCTGTGCCACGAGGTGGGTCAGCAGCGCGTAGGAGGCGATATTGAACGGAACGCCGAGAAAGATATCCGCGCTGCGCTGGTAGAGCTGGCAGGACAGCCGGCCGCCGCTCACGTAGAACTGGAAAAAGGCATGGCAGGGCGGCAGCTTCATGCGCGGAATGTCGGCGACGTTCCAGGCCGAGACAATCAGCCGCCGCGAATCGGGATTGCGGCGAATCTGCGCGACCACCTCGGAGAGCTGGTCGATGTGCCGGCCGTCGGGCGCCGGCCACGAACGCCACTGGTAGCCATAGATCGGTCCCAGGTCGCCGTTCTCGTCCGCCCACTCGTCCCAGATCGTCACGCCGTGGTCGCGGAGGTAGCCGACGTTGGTATCGCCGGCGAGAAACCACAGGAGCTCGTAGATGATCGAGCGCGTGTGCACCTTCTTGGTCGTGAGCAGCGGGAACCCGGCCCCGAGATCGAAGCGCATCTGGTAGCCGAACACCGACAGGGTGCCGGTGCCGGTGCGATCGCTCTTGCGCTCGCCGTGCTCGCGGACGTGACGCATGAAGTCGAGGTACTGGCGCATGGCGGAGGCTACGCGAGGGCTGTCGCCAACGATTTTAGCGGAAGCCGCGTGGTCCCGGGGACCTTGACACGGTGCCCGGCCGGCGTATAGTCGTCATGTCTACGTGACTAGTCGAATAGTCATTACTTCGAGGCCGCCGTGACAAGACGAAGCCGCGCTGGGGCCATACCCGCCGCATGGCGGCGCGTTGCGCGGATCTTCACGGCGCTGGGAGACCCGCACCGCCAGCGCATTCTGCTCATGTTCGAGCGCGGGGCCCGCCTGACCGTCGGCGAGATCGTCGCCGCCTCGACGCTGTCGCGCACCGCGGTGGCTCACCACCTCAGGGTGCTGCGCGACGCCGGGGTGCTCAAGTCCGAGAAGGCCGGCAGGGAAGTCTACTTCTGGCCGGACGTGCCCGTGGTGCGGGACGCCCTCGCCGCGGTGCAGGACTATCTCGCCGAGCGTCACTGACGCGCGCGACGATGTCGAGCGTGACCCGACCGACTCCGGGAGCCCCGATGCCCCAGCACAGCCAGTTCCAGCTGCTGCGCCAGCGCCGCTTCGCCCCGTTCTTCTGGACGCAATTCCTCGGGGCGGGCAACGATAACATCTACAAGAACGCGCTGGTCATCTTCGTCGCCTTCCAGGCTGCGACCCTCACCACGATGTCGGCCAACGACCTGGTCAACATCGCGGCGGCCGTGTTCATCGCGCCCTTCGTGCTCTTCTCCGCGACCTCCGGGCAGCTCGCCGACAAGTTCGAGAAGTCGCGGCTGATCCGCCTCATCAAGCTCTTCGAGATCGGGATCATGGTGGTGGGCGCGATCGGCTTCTACCGGCACGACCTGCTGCTGCTGTTCGCCGCGCTCGCCCTGATGGGCGTGCATTCGACGCTGTTCGGACCGGTCAAGTACGCGATCCTGCCGCAGCACCTGAGGACCGACGAGCTCGTCGGCGGCAACGGCCTGGTCGAGATGGGCACTTTCGTGGCCATCCTGCTCGGCGAGATCGTCGGCGGCCTGGTGATCGCCATCAAGCCGAACGGTCCCGTCCTCGCAGGCGCGACCGCGATCGCCGTAGCCCTCGCCGGGTACTTCGTGAGCCGCGGCATCCCGACGACGCCCGCGGTCGCTCCGGAGCTCAGGATCAACTGGAACCCTTTCACCGAGACCGCGCGCAACCTGCGCCTCGCCTACGGCCACCGCGTCGTCTGGCTGTCGATGCTGGGTATTTCCTGGTTCTGGTTCTACGGCGCGACCTATCTCACGCAGTTCGCCACGTTCACGAAGGACGTCCTGGGCGGGGACGAGCACGTCGCGACCCTGTTGCTCGCGATCTTCTCGGTGGGCATCGGCGTCGGCTCGCTCCTGTGCGAGCGGCTCTCGGGCCACAAGGTCGAGGTCGGCCTCGTGCCGTTCGGCTCGATCGGTCTCTCGGTGTTCGCGATCGACCTGTACTTCGCGAGCCGCGGACTGCAGCCCGGTTCGCTGGCCGGTGTCGGGCACTTCCTCTCCGTGCCCGCGCACTGGCGGGTCGTCGCCGACCTCGTGCTCCTCGGCATGTTCGGCGGGTTCTACATCGTGCCCTTGTACGCCTTGATCCAGGAGCGCTCCGATCCGGCGTTCCGCTCGCGGATCATCGCCGCGAACAATATCCTGAATGCGCTGTTCATGGTGGCCTCCGCGGGGATCGCGCTCGGGCTGCTCAAGGCCGGGCTCTCGATCCCGGCGCTGTTTCTCGCCACCGGCCTCATGAATGCGGTCGTCGCGATCTACATCTACTCGCTGGTGCCCGAGTTCCTGATGCGCTTCCTCGCCTGGCTCTTGGTCCACAGCTTCTACCGGGTCGACAAGCAGGGCCTCGAGCAGGTGCCGGAAAGCGGCGCCTGCGTGATCGTCTGCAACCACGTGAGCTTCGTCGACGCGGTCGTGATCGCCGCCTGCGTGCCCCGGCCCGTGCGCTTCGTGATGGACCATCGCATCTTCGCGCTGCCGCTGCTCAGCTTCGTCTTCCGCACGATGCGGGCGATCCCGATCGCGTCGGCTCGCGAGGACCCTGCCCTCAAGGAGCGCGCCTTCCTCGAGGCCGCGGACGCGCTCAAGGCCGGAGAGATCGTATGCATCTTCCCGGAAGGCCGCATCACCGAGACCGGCGAGCTCAATGCCTTCCGTCCCGGCCTGCAGTGCATCCTCGAGCAGGCGCCGGTGCCGGTCGTGCCGATGGCGCTGCGCGGGTTGTGGGGAAGCTTTTTCAGCCGCTCGTGTCAGGGCGTGGCGATGCGGCGGATCCGCGGCCTGTTTTCCAGGATCGCGCTCGTCGCGGGACCGCCGCTCGCGCCCGAGCGCGCGACGCCCGAGGCGCTGCAGCAGGCGGTGCTCGCGCTTCGAGGCGATTCGCGCTAGAGGCTGCTAGCCCGGATCCGCCGAATCGAGCGCGGACAGCAGCGCGGGCAGGACGATTCCGGCCGGGCCGCGCAACACGCAGTCCGCCGTGGAGGAGAGTGGCGTCGCATTCGGATTGATCTCCACGACGAGCGCCCCCGAGGCCTGCGCGGCCTGGGGAAGCCCGGCCGCGGGATAGACCTCGGCCGACGTGCCGATCACCAAAAGCACGTGGCAGCGGCGGACGGCGTCCTCGGCGGCGGCGAGCGCGCCCTCCGGCAGCATCTCATCGAACCACACGACGTCGGGCCGCAGGAATGCGCCGCAGCGCGCACAGCGCGGCGGATCCGGGCCGGACTCCTCCCAGCGCTCGACGAGCGTGCCTTCGCGCGAGCACTTCACGCGCGTGATGTTCCCGTGGAGCTCGGCGACGTTGCGGCTGCCCCCCTTCTGGTGCAGGCCGTCGACGTTCTGGGTGACCAGCACGAACCCGGGGCTGCGTCGCTCGAGCGCGGCGAGCGCCCGGTGTCCGGGATTGGGCAGCGCGGCGGAGACCTGCTCCCGGCGCCAGGCGTACCAGTCCCACACTCTCCTTGGGTGGCGGGCGAAGGCGCTAGGCGTGGCCAGCTCGCGCGGATCGAAGCGCGCCCAAAGCCCCTGCTGGGCATCGCGAAAGGTCGCGATGCCGGACTCGGCGGAGATGCACGCGCCCGTCAACGCAGCGACCGTGCGCGCAGCGCGCAGCCTGGCGAGAAGCGCGGGCTCGAAGGAAGCCGCGGAGGCCGTCATGCGGCGATCGTTCGAAGGCTCGAAGCGGTTGCGCAAAGGCCGAGGCTCTTCGACCTGCGTGCTAAACTCCTCGGCGAGCCTGCATCGTCGCGCAACGCGCCATGTCCGGCAACACGCTCGGCACGCTTTTCTGCGTCACGTCCTTCGGGGAATCGCACGGACCAGCGATCGGCTGCGTGGTCGACGGCTGTCCGCCGGGGATGGAGCTCGCCGTAGCCGACATCCAGCGCGATCTCGACCGCCGGAAGCCCGGCACCTCGCGCCACGTCAGCCAGCGACGCGAGACCGACGCGGTGGAGATACTCTCGGGGGTGTTCGAGGGCCGCACGACCGGCACTCCGATCGCGCTCGTCATCCGCAACGAAGACGCGCGCAGCAGGGACTACGCCAACATCGCCGATACGTTCCGCCCCGGACACGCCGACTACACCTACTGGCAGAAGTACGGGATTCGCGACTACCGCGGCGGCGGCAGGCAGTCGGCCCGCGAGACGGCGGTGCGCGTGGCGGCCGGCGCGATCGCGCGCAAATGGCTGCGCGAGCGCCACGGCGTGGTCATCCGCGGCCATCTCGCGCAGATCGGCGAGCGGGCGATTCCGTTCGAAAGCTGGGAGCACGTCGACGCCAACCCTTTCTTCGCCGCGAACGCGGCGATCGTCCCCGAGCTCGAAGCCTTGATGGACCGCCTGCGCAAGTCGGGCGATTCCTGCGGCGCCCGGGTCACGGTCGTGGCCGAGGGCGTCCCGGTCGGCTGGGGCGAGCCGGTCTACGGCAAGCTCGACGCCGACATCGCCGCCGCGATGATGGGCATCAATGCGGTCAAGGGCGTGGAGATCGGCGCCGGCTTCGCGAGCGTCGGCCAGCGCGGCAGCGAGCACTCCGACGAGATGACGCCACAGGGCTTCGCGTCGAACAACGCAGGCGGCATTCTCGGCGGGATCTCGACCGGGCAGTCGATCGTAGTCTCGATCGCGATCAAGCCCACCTCCTCGATGCGGCTGGACCGGCGCACGATCGACAAGTCCGGCCGCGCGGTCGTCGTGAACACCCATGGCCGTCACGACCCCTGCGTGGGTATCCGGGCCGCGCCCATCGCGGAGGCCATGCTCGCGCTCGTTCTGGTGGACCATGCGCTGCGCCATCGTGCGCAGAACGCCGATGTCGTCTGCGCGACACCGCGAATCGCGGCGCAGGCGCCTCCCGACGTCGTGAAGGCGCTGCGTGTGGCTTCCGAAGTCGACGATCCGGATCCGGACGAGGCCTGAGCGCCTCGCCAGCCCTAGTCCTTTCGCGTCCGCGCGATCGTCGCGTCGGCGCCGCCGCGCGCGAAGCGCAGCCGGGCGCGGTCTCCCGCGGCGAGCTGCGAGGCGTCCTGCACGACGGTGCCTCCCTCGGTCGTCACGATGCTGTAGCCGCGGTCGAGCACCGACTGCGGACCGAGGTGCCTCAAGGCGAGGGCGAGACTGGCGACGCGCTGAGCGAGCGCCGCCACGCGCCGCTCGGCTGCGCGCTGCCATCGGGCGTGCGCGCGATCGAGCACGGTGCGCTGGCGCGGTGGTGCGCGCAAAGCCTGCAGGAGCCGCCGGCCGAGTTGCACCGTGTCGCGGCCGCGCTGCGCGAGGAGGCTGCGCTCGCTGCGGATCAGGCGTCCGCGAAGCGAGGCGAGCCGCTCGCGCTGCGCACCGAGCCGCGCCGCCGGGTGCACCAGGCGCCGCGCTGCGCCATCGAGGCGCTGCGCGCGTCGCTCGATCAGGTCCCTCGCGGCGCGCTGCCAGCGCGCCGCGAGTCCCGCCGTCTGCACGCGCAGCGCCGCGCCGTCCGGCGAGGCAAGGACGGCCGCCGCGGTCGGCGTGGGCGCCCGGGCGTCGGCGACGAAGTCGCAGATCGTGAAATCGGTCTCGTGGCCGACGCCGCTCACCACCGGGATGCGCGATTCGAACACCGCCCGGGCCACCGCTTCTTCGTTGAACGCCCAGAGATCCTCGATCGAGCCGCCGCCGCGGCACACGATGAGCACGTCGACGCGCCCGTGGGCGTTGGCGACCGCGATGGCGGCGGCGATTTCCGCGGCTGCACTGGGGCCCTGGACGGACGCGGGATAGACGATCACCGGGAGGGCGGGCAGCCGCCGCCGGAGCGTGGCGATAACGTCGGAGAGCGCCGCCGCCCGGACCGAGGTCACGATGCCGACCTCCCGCGCGAAGGACGGCAGCGAGCGCTTGCGCCCCGCAGCGAACCAGCCGGCGGCCTCGAGCCTTGCCTTGCGCCGGGCGAACTGCTCGTAGAGCGCGCCCAGGCCGGAAAGCCGTACGGATTCCACGGTGAGCTGGAATTCGCCCCGCGGCTCGTAGATCGTCGGCACGGCGCGGACCTCGACACGTTGCCCGTCCTTCAGGGCGAAGTCGACGAGCTGCGCCCGTGATCGATAGAGGACGCAGCGCACCTGGGCGGCGTCGTCCTTGAGAACGAAGTACGAATGCCCCGACGCGGCGCGTGAGTGATTGGACACTTCGCCGCTGATCCAGCACAGGCCGAGTTGTCCCTCGATGACCAAGCGCGCGGAGCTGACCAGGAGGGAAACCGGGACGACGGCGGCCCGCGGCGGGGTCCGGTCGTTCATGACGGGCACCTCTCAGGTTCGACAACGCGGGCGCAGCAAGGGGTTTCGTCCAGGACGAAAAATGCAGCCACGGCGTCCGCGTAGCTGAGGATCCGAGCGTCTCCCCGTGCGCGAACCGCGCTTGGCCGTCCCTGCGGGGAGGCACACAAGATCATGAAAATTATGACAATACTGGCGATATAGATTTGGGCAGGTCAGCGAAACTCCTACGGCCCCTTTCACTTAGCGGACGAATGTACAAGATATGCACACTTTTATCCACAGATATTGTGGACAACGCTTTGTCCGCGGCGCGGGCCTCGGGCTGGAAAGCCTTGCTGGATGCGGCCTCCGGGGCAGCGCTGCGTGCTCCTCTAGCGTCGCGGCCGATGACGGGTCGGTACGCGGAAAGTAGAATGCAAGACCGGGACGATTTGTTCATGAACAAAACGCGATGAATGCTGCACCGCCGCACGAGGCGGGCGCCGCGCCCAGCTCGAACTTCCTTCGCCAGATCATCGCCGAGGACCTACGCAGCGGCAAGTACGGCGGCCGGGTGGTCACCCGGTTTCCTCCGGAGCCCAACGGCTACCTGCACATCGGGCACGCCAAGTCGATCTGCCTGAACTTCGGTCTTGCCGCCGAGAACGGCGGCGTGTGCCATCTGCGCTTCGACGATACCAATCCGGTCAAGGAGGACGTCGAGTTCGAGGATTCGATCAAGGAAGCGGTGCGCTGGCTCGGCTACGACTGGGGAGAGCACCTGTATCACGCGTCGGATTACTTCGACCGGCTCTACGCCTTCGCTCGCCACTTCATCAAGGCGGGGCTCGCCTACGTCGACAGCTCGACGCCCGACGAGATGCGGCGGCTGCGCGGCACGCTGACCGAAGCGGGCACGGCGAGCCCGTATCGCGACCGGTCGGCGGAGGAGAACCTGGATCTGTTCCGCCGGATGAAAGAAGGCGAGTTTCCCGACGGGGCGCACGTGCTGCGCCTCAAGATCGACCTGGCGAGCCCGAACATCAACCTGCGCGATCCGGCGATCTACCGGATCCGGCACACCTCGCATCACCGCACGGGCGACCGATGGTGCGTGTATCCGCTCTACGACTACACGCACTGCATTTCGGACGCGCTGGAACGGATCACCCATTCGATCTGCACGCTGGAGTTCCAGGACCATCGGCCGCTGTACGACTGGGTCATCGAGCAGCTGGCGCGCGGCGGGCTTCTCCAGCGTCCGCTGCCGCACCAGTACGAATTCGCGCGGCTGAACCTCACCTACACGGTCATGAGCAAGCGCAAGCTGATCGAGCTGGTCGACGGCCGCCACGTCGACGGCTGGGACGACCCGCGCCTGCCCACGCTGGCGGGGCTGCGCCGCCGCGGCCACACGCCCGAATCGATCCGTCTCTTCGCCGAGCGCATCGGCGTTTCGAAGGCGCATCAATGGATCGACATGGGCGTGCTCGAGGACTGCCTGCGCGACGACCTGAACGAGCGAGCGGAGCGGCGCGTCGCGGTGCTCGATCCGGTGCGGCTCGTCATCGACAACTACCCCGCGGACGCGGAGGAAGACTGCCTCGCCCCGAACCATCCGCAGAAGCCGGAGGCCGGACACCGGACGCTCAAGCTCGCCCGCGAGCTGTGGATCGAGCGCGAGGACTACGAGGAGAGCCCGCCGAAGGGCTATTTCCGGCTCGCCCCCGGCGCGGAAGTGCGCCTGCGCTACGCCTACATCGTGAAGTGCACCGGGGTCGAGCGCGACGCGCAAGGCAACCTCGTCGCGGTGCACTGCAGCTACGATCCGCAGACCCGGAGCGGGACTCCCGGAGCCGAGGCGCGCAAGGTCAAAGGCAACATCCACTGGCTCTCCGTGCGCCACGCGCAGGTTGCCGAGGTTCGCCTCTACGATCGGCTCTTCGTGGCGCCTCAGCCTGGCAGCGGGGCGAGCGTGCCGGAGATGGGCCCCGGCCGCTCCACGCGCGAAACGGGCTTCGGCGAGGACATCGTCTTCGACGAACCGACCGAGCGCAACTATCTCGACGATCTGAATCCGCGCTCCCGCAAAGTCGTCTCGGCCTACGTCGAGCCGGCGCTGAAGGACGCCGAGCGCGAGCAGCGCTTCCAGTTCGAGCGCCACGGCTACTTCGTCGCCGATGCGAAGGACCACTCCGCCGCGGCCCCGGTATTCAATCGCGCGGTTACCCTGCGCGACTCCTGGGGCAAGTCGCCCGCCAAGGGCCGCTAGCCACCTGTCCCGCGAGGGGCGTTCGGCGCTAAGATCGCGGCAGTCGCAGCTCTGGAGAGCAAACCATGAAGCGCGTGGTCCTGTTTCTCATCACCAACATCGCCGTGATGCTCGTCCTGTCGGTCGTCACCGACCTGCTCGGGATCAATCAGGCGCTGGCCGCGAACGGGCTCAACGTCGGCGCGCTGCTCGCCTTCTCGGCGGTCATCGGCTTCGGCGGCGCCTTCATCTCGCTTCTCATATCGAAGCCGATGGCCAAGTGGTCGACGGGCGCGCAAGTGATCCAAAGCCCGCGCAACGAGAACGAGACGTGGCTGCTTGCGACGGTGAAGAAGCTCGCCGACAAGGCCGGCGTGGCGATGCCCGAGGTCGCGATGTACGAGGGCGAGCCGAATGCATTCGCGACCGGCGCGTTCCGCAACAGCGCGCTCGTGGCCGTGTCGACCGGGCTGCTCAATGCCATGTCGCGCGAGGAGATCGAGGCGGTGCTCGGCCACGAGATGGCGCACGTGGCCAACGGCGACATGGTCACGCTCACCCTGATCCAGGGCGTGGTCAACACCTTCGTCGTGTTCCTCGCCCGGATCGTGGGAGCAATCGTCGACCGGATGGTGTTCCGCACCGAGCGCGGCGTGGGGATCGGCTACTACGTGACCGTTTTCGCCTGCCAGATCGTCTTCGGAGTGCTCGCGTCCATCATCGTCGCGTGGTTCTCCCGCCGCCGCGAGTTCCGCGCCGATGCAGGCAGCGCGACCTATCTCGGGACGCCTCAGCCGATGATGCGCGCTCTCGCGCGCCTGGGCGGCCTGCCGCCGGGCGAGCTGCCCAAGGCGCTCACCGGCTTCGGCATCACGGATCGCTCCGCCTTCATGGCGCTCTTCGCCACCCATCCGCCGATCGAAGAGCGCATACGTGCGCTGCAGGCTCGCGGCTGAGCGGGGCGCGGCGCCCGCTACATCGGGGGGACGAGGCCGGCCTTGCCGATCGCCAGCCGGCCGGCCGTGAACGTGCCGTCAGGCTGCTTGGCCGCCGTCACGAGGAGGTGCGCGCCGGGGACGGCCATCGTGCGGTCGCCAGGCTCGAAAGTGACGATCGGCGCATCCGGCGGGACGATCAGGGTCTTCTCGCCGTCCTTGTACTTGAGGGTCATGCGCCTGCCGGCGACGCCTTCCACGACCGCGTCGGTGACGGTCGCGTTGGTCATCATGCTGCCGGGTTTCAGGTCCCACGGGTAGTGTCCCTCGCCGGCGCCGCGCATCGCCTCCGGGAAGAGCAGGACCTCGAGCGCCTTCTGCGTTCCGTCCGGTTGCGGCATCGAAGCCGCGCCGACGAAGCTGCCCGGCTTGACCGCGTCCAGGTCGGTCTTCACCACCGCGGTGACCGTGTAGTTGTCGGCGAGCTTGATTGCGAGCATCTCGCCCGTGCGCGATTTGACCTGCAGGTCGAGGCCGTTGATGGCGACGATATCGCCGCGGATGCGCTGCGCGGGCAGAGGCGCCTGTGCGAAGACGCTCGCGGACACGAGGCAGACGAGGCCGATCAGGAACGAGGGAGCGGGTCGCATGGTTTTGTTCTTCCGGTTGGAGGGTTCTTTCGTCTTCCGGTCGGGGCCCCGCATAGCTGCGCTTCGGGGTTCGGCATCGCCGGGAGCGGAGGTCTCGCTACGCCGTATCTAACACGGATTCTCCCGGCGCTATTCCTCCAGGCGCGGCACGATGTTGTTACGCCCGGCCGCGGGCGCCGCAAAAACACACGGCCGGTCACCGCGTATGCGATGCCCGGCCGCTCGGTTGCGCTCGCGACGCCGCTCGGGCGTCGCTGACACGAGGCTTACTTGAGATGGCTCGATACGAGCTTGGTCATCTCGAACATCGACACCTGTCTCTTCCCCCCGAAAATCTGGCGCAGCTTCTCATCGGCATTGATCAGGCGCTTGTTCATCGCGTCCTGCAGCTTGTTCTTCTTGATGTAGTCCCAGATCTTCTTCGTCACTTCAGTACGCGGCAGCGGCATGCTGCCGACCACCGTCGCGAGGACGCCAGTGGGCGTCATCGGCTTCATGAACGCGGCGTTCGGCTTGCGCTTCGCGCCCGATTTCTTCGCTTTCTTCGGCGCGGCCTTCTTCGCCGGTGCCTTCTTCGCGGGCTTCTTGGCTGGCTTCTTCGCCGCCGACTTCTTCGCGCCCTTCTTCGAGGTCTTCTTTGCTGCTTTCTTGGCAGTAGCCATAGCTCTCCTTCCTGGTGGTTGATCGCGACGCAACGGCGATAAGCATGGAGGCGGCCGGGCTCCTGTCCGATTGCTCCCCGCTCCCATCCAAACAAATATACCGCATTCTCGTCGGCGGAGTGTGCAATTTGTGTCGACGCTCGCGTCCTCGCGCGCGGGGTGTTGCATCCGCGTGAACGGGCCAGGACCGCCGGGCAGCAGGTCCCGCGCCATCTCGTGGCGCGCCTCGATGCGCCGTCGGGCCGTCCCGACGAGCCGAGCGATATTCGCACGCGGACCGCGGGGCTCCCTTGCGTCGACCTCCGTGCGTCCTCCGCCGGGGAATCGAGCGACCCCGCAGCGGAGGCGACCGCGGTTTCCCCGATCGGCATTCTTCTGAATTTCCTGTCCTCGCACCGAAGCAAGATTTACAGACGCGGTGTCGTCTGCCCTCCTACGGTCGCGTCGGAAGTCCCTGTTGGCGAACGGCGGCGCGTCGAGTGGCATAGCCGTTGCTCGAGGGATGGCGCCTGAAGCCGTTGCGCAGGGAGCGCAGAAATCGCAACCCGAGCTCCCGCGAGCGGCTGACAGGAGGCAGATGCGTGCACCCGAATGAGACGGCCCGGAGGCCGACCGCCAAGATCCAGCGTGCGCGGGCGACGAGGCCCGGCAGAGGAAAAAGGACGGCCCGCGGAGTGAGCCCGTGCAACCATCGATCGATCTGCGACCGAGCAGCGTCCCTGCAGGGGCCGCCCGCCCAAAGGGGGCGGGGCTGCTCGCCTCGCTGTTCCTCGCTCTCGCCCTGACGCCGCAGTGGGCGGCCGCCGCGGCGCTGGGCGCGGTCAGCGGCGGCGAGATCACGCTGCCGCGAGACGATCTCACCGAGGCCAGGCGCGACGCGATCAAGGCGACTCTCGCGGCCAAGATCGCGACGCTGCGAAGCGCGGGGCGCATCCCGGCGCTCTCCTCGAAGCTCGCGCCGAGCAAGCCGCTCGAGGAGACGCCGCCGTTTCCGCTGCAATGGCCCCTGCAGCTCGTGCCCGGACACCCCGAGCCGGCGGCGCGCACCGTGATCAACTACGTCGACCACAATCCCGCCTACCCGGGGCAGGTCCTCGACTACAACTGCGGCGACCGGACCTACGACCAGGAGGACGGCTACAACCACCAGGGCACCGACATCACCGCCTATCCCTTCGCCTGGCGGAAGATGGACGACGACGAAGCGATCGTCGTCGCGGCGGCCCCGGGGATCATCCTGTCCAAGATGGACGGACAGTACGATCGCAGCTGCGTCCTGGCCGACCAGCCCTGGAACGCGGTGTACGTGATGCACGCCGACGGCTCGGTCGCCTGGTACGGGCATCTGAAGTCCGGCTCGCTCACGAGCAAGAACGACGGCGACTGGGTGCAGGCGGGCGAGTTCCTCGGCGTGATGGGCAGCTCGGGCGACTCGACCGGTCCGCACCTGCACTTCGAGCTCTACGACGCCGACGGGAATCTGGTCGACCCGTTCGCCGGCGCCTGCAACAACTTCAATTCCAGCGCGTGGTGGGCCGAGCAGCGGCCTTACAACGAGCCGGCGATCGATCTTGTCATGACCGGCGACGCGCCGATCGACTTTTCGCCGTGCCCGACGCCCGAGGTCGAGCATCGCAGCTCGTATTTCCAGCCCGGGCAGACGGTGTACCTCACGGGGTTCTTCACCGACCAGATCCAGGCAGACAGCGTCGTGTTCACGGTCTTCACGCCCGACGGCAGCGTCTTCGCGACGACCACGATTCCTTCGAATGCCGCCTACTACGCCGCGTCGTACTGGGAGAGCTTCGTCACCCTGCCGGCGGACGCCGAGAACGGCACCTGGCGCTTCGCGGTCGCCTTCCACGGCGACACTCAGAGCGTGGATTTCCAGGTCGGCGCGACCGAGCCGCCTCGGACCGATATCGTCGAGTACTACGCGCCGTCGCTTGACCACTACTTCATGACCGGATTCGCAGACGAGGAGGCCGCGCTCGACGCCGGCACGCCGATCGCGGGCTGGTTCCGCACCGGTGAATCGTTTCCCGCGTATTCGGCGGACGGCGACGGGCTGGCGACCGTCTGCCGCTTCTTCGGCACGCCGGGCCTGGGCGTCAACTCGCACTTCTACACGGCCTTCGACTTCGAGTGCGCCGCGGTGAAGCAGGAGCCCGGTTGGATCTTCGAGGCCAATGCCTTCTACATCGCGGCCAACGTCTCCCAGTGCCCCGCGTCCACGCGCCCGGTCTTCCGCCTCTACAACAACGGGATGGGCGGAGAACCGAATCACCGCTACACCACGAGCTGGCCGATCATCGACTCGATGCAGACCGATGGCTGGGCCCTCGAGGGCGTCGCGTTCTGCGCACCGCTCTAGCGAGACGCTCTCTAACGCTTTTGTAGTCGCCGCCGGGCGCGCGGTTTCGACGCGCGCGGGGAAATCGCCGATAATGGCGTCGCCGCTGCACCGGGCAACCCCGCCGCCGTGAATATCGCCGACCTGCGCCGCGAGTACCAGCGCGCCTCGCTCTCCGAAACCGACGTCGATCCCGATCCGCTGCGCCAGTTCCAGTCCTGGCTCGCGGAAGCCGTTACCGCCGAGATTCCCGAGCCGACCGCGATGACGCTCGCGACCGTCGGGGAGGACGGTGTGCCGTCGGCGCGCATCGTGCTGCTCAAAGGAGTGGACGCGAGCGGCTTCCTGTTCTTCACCAACTACGACAGCCGGAAGGGCCGCGAGCTCGCGGCGCGCCCGGTCGCCGCGCTGCTGTTCCACTGGGTGGAGCTCGAGCGACAGGTGCGCATCGACGGCTTCGTCTCGAGGGCGACCGCCGAAGAGTCCGACGCCTATTTCGCCTCGCGCCCGCGTCCGGCACGCCTCGGCGCGTGGGCTTCGCCGCAGAGCCGCGTCATCCCCGACCGGGCGTGGCTCGAGCGCGAGCTCTCCGCGGTGCGCGAGCGCTTCGCCCCGCAGGAGGAGCACGTGCCGCGCCCGCCGCACTGGGGCGGCTACCGCGTCGCGCCCGAGACGATGGAGTTCTGGCAGGGACGTCCTTCACGGCTTCACGACCGGCTCCGCTACCGCCGCGACGCCGGCCGGTGGCGGATCGAGCGGCTCGCGCCGTGACGGCGCGAAGCTCGCGCACGCTCGGCGCGCTGATCGGGCTCGGCATCCTCAATCACACGGTGCTCGCGGGAAGCCGCGTCACCGTATCGCTCTACGCGCTTTCGCTGGGCGCTTCGCCCCTGGTCGTGGGGTCGCTGATGGCGCTGTATTCGTTCCTGCCGATGTGGTTCGCGATCGGGGCGGGCAGGCTTTCCGATCGCATCGGCGTGCGCCGGCCGATGCTCGCGGGCTCCTGCGGCGTCGCGCTGGGCGCGGCGCTGCCCTGGCTCGCGTCCGGGCTCGCGGTCTTGTTCCTCACCACCGCGCTGATCGGGATCGCGTTCATGCTCTTCCAGGTCGCCGCGCAGAACGCGACCGGCGCGCTGGGCACGCCTTCGGAACGCGCGCGAAACTTCGGCCTGCTCGCCCTGGGCTACTCGGTGTCGGGGCTCGCCGGGCCGCTCGTCGCCGGGTTCACCATCGATCACGCGAGCTTCAAGGCGAGCTTCGCGACCCTGGCGCTGCTGCCGGTGGTGCCGGTCATCGTGCTCGGCCGCGGTGCGCTCGCGCTGCCGGAGCCGCACGCCGCCCATGCGCGGCCCGTCCCGGGCAGCGTGGCGGAGCTCTTCGGCAACCGCCAGCTGCGCCGCATCTTCGTGGTGAACGGGCTCCTCTCGATGGCCTGGGACCTGCACACCTTCTTCATCCCGATCTACGGCGCGCGCCTCGGGCTTTCGGCGTCGATGATCGGGGTCATCCTCGCGTCGTTCGCTGCCGCGACCTTCGTCGTGCGCCTGGCGATGCCCTGGATCGCCCGCCGCCTCTCGGAGCTGCAGGTGCTGACGACGGCGCTTTTCGTCGCCGCCGGCGCCTATGCGCTCTTTCCTTTCGTCGGGAGCGTCGAGCCGCTGATGGCGCTGTCGTTCACGCTCGGGCTCGCTCTGGGCAGCGGGCAGCCGATGGTGATGTCGCTGCTGCACAGCATGGCGCCGGCCGGAAGGATGGGCGAGGCGGTGGGCGTGCGGATGTCGATCATCAACGCGTCGACCTTCGCGGTGCCGCTCGTCTTCGGCGCGGTCGGATCGTCGATCGGAATCGGACCGGTGTTCTGGCTCGTGGGCGGCGCGCTGGCCGGCGGCGGCTTCTTCGCCCGGCGGCGCTAGCCCCGCGCCCCCGCGCCGGAACGGCGGCGGCGCGCGCTCTCAGCCCTCGCGCAGCCGGTCCGCGAAGGCCTTGCGAAACTTGGCCACCTTCGGCGCGACCACGAACTGGCAGTAGGGCTGCGCACGATTGCGCTCGAAGTATTGCCGGTGATAGGTCTCGGCGGGATAGAAGGTCGCGGCGTCGGCGACTTCGGTCACGATCGGGTCGTCCCACAGGTTCGCCGCGCCCAGCTCGGCGATGACCGCCTGCGCATCGGCGCGCTGCTCGGCGCTCTGCGGGAAGATGACCGACCGGTACTGCGTGCCGACGTCGTTGCCCTGGCGGTCCCTGGTCGTCGGGTCGTGGATGGCAAAGAAAACGCGCAGGAGATCACGGTAGGAGAGCATCGTCGGGTCGAAGCTCACCTTGACGACCTCGGCGTGGCCGGTCTCGCCCGAGCAGACGTCGTCGTAGCTCGGGTCCTTGGTGCGGCCGCCGGCGTAGCCGGATTCGACGCTGATCACGCCCTGCAGGCGGTTGAACACGGCTTCGAGGCACCAAAAGCAGCCTCCTCCGAGCACGGCAGTCTGGGTCGCGGGATTCGATGGCATTGCTGGCCTCGTTCGAGCAGGAGAAAAAAGGATAGCGCGATTGCGGAGCTGGGGCGCATGCCTTGGTCGGCCGGCGCGACCGCCGCCTTACCGATGCGATAATTCGGCCTCGGGAGGGAGGGCATGGAACGGTTGGTGGAGGGGAACGGCGGGGCGGCGCCCGCCTCGTATGCGCGCGTCTCGACGCGCTCGCCGGGCGCGGCGCGAGAATGCTGAGGCGCGTAGGCATAGGCTTCGTCTTCCTGCGCCGGCTCTTTCGCCGGATCTGGCGCGTCGGCATCGCCCGTACCGCCGCGAGCCTCGCGTTCACGACCCTGCTGGGCCTCGTCCCGCTGTTCACCGTCGCGTTCAGTTACGTGGCGCGCTTCCCGATCTTCGAGCGCTCGCAGGACGCGCTGGAATCGCTGCTGCTGCGCTACTTCCTGCCGGGGAGCGGGAGCGTCGTGCGGAAGTACCTCTCCGAGTTCACCGCCAACTCGGCCCAGCTCAAGGGCATCGGCACGTTCGCCGTGATCCTCACCGTCGTGCTGCTCGTGGTCCAGGTGGACCAGGAGATCAATGCGATCTGGGGCGCGGCCCGAGAGCCTCGCTCGCTCGGGCGCCGCATCCTGATCTACGCGATCGGCCTGACGGCCGGGCCGGTGCTGATCGGCGCTGCCGTCTACTACACGACCTGGCTCATCGAGCACGCGATCGTCACGACGTCGCTGGGCGCCGAGGCGCTGACGGTGCTGAGCGAGCCGGCGGCGCTCGCGATCGATACGGCGGGCTTCACCCTGCTCTACCTGCTGGTGCCCGCATATCGGGTGCCGTTCAAGCTCGCGCTGATCGGCGGGCTGCTCGCGGCGATCGCGTTCGAGACGGCGAAGTACGGTTTCCGCCTCTACATCGCGCATTTCTCGACCTACCAGCTGATCTACGGCCCGCTCGCCGTGCTGCCGCTGTTCCTGCTGTGGATCTACCTGTCGTGGATCATCGTGCTGGTCGGCGCCGCCGTCACCGCCACGCTCGCCGAGACCGTGCCCCGCCGCAGACGCTGACGATCCTGGCTGCGGAAGGGCACGGCCGGGAGCGCTCCCTTGCCGAACCTCAGCCGCCAAGCTAGAGTCTGCGCTTTGTCTCGAGGGAGCGCTCTCGTCGTGTGGTCGATCATTCAAGCTGCGGGCTGGCCGATCTGGCCGCTGATCTTCGCCTCCGTCGTCGCGCTGGCGCTGATCCTGGAGCGTCTCTGGTCGCTGAGGCAGAGCGTGGTCGCGCCGCCGGGAACGGTCGACAAGGTCCTGCTCGAATTCAAGCACGGCGGGGTCACGCCGGAGCTTCTTGCGCAAACGGCGCGGCGCGGTCCGCTGGGCCGCGTGCTCGCCGCCGGGCTCGCGAACGCCAAGAGTCCGCGGCCGGTCATGAAGGAAGCGATCGAGGAAGTCGGCCGCCTGGTCGCCCACGACCTGGAGCGCTTCCTCACGACGCTGGGCACGATCGCGGCGATGGCGCCGCTGCTGGGGTTGTTCGGCACGGTGGTCGGCATGATCGAGATCTTCGGCTCGCAGACCGCCGCCGGCTCGAATCCCATCCAGCTTGCGCACGGCATCTCGGTCGCGCTGTACAACACGGCGTTCGGCCTTATCGTCGCCATCCCCAGCATGATCTTCTACCGGCACTTCCGCGCGAAAGTCGACAGCCTGACGCTCGAGATGGAGCAGCAGTCGATCAAGCTGGTCGAGCTCGCTCACGGCGAGAGGAAGTAGGCGGTCATGAATTTTCGCGGCGGCCGCTCGCGCGAGGAGCCCGAGATCAACTTCATTCCGCTGATCGACGTGCTGCTGGTCATCCTGATCTTCCTCATGGTCACGACGACCTACCAGCGGGTCGCGGAGCTGCAGATCACTCTGCCGGAAGCCTCTGCCGATCCGATGCAGCAGCGGCCCAAGGAAATCAACGTCGGCGTCGATGCGCAGGGACGCTACGTGATCGACAAGAACGTCTTCCAGTTCACGACCGTGGCCGCGCTCGCCGAGGCGCTCAAGCGCTCCGCGGGGGATGCCAAGGAGCCGGTCGTCGTCATCAGCGCCGACGCCAACGCGACGCATCAGTCCGTCATCCACGTGATGGAAGCGGCCCGCGAGGCCGGGCTCGTCCACATCACGTTCGCGACCCAGACGCCGGTCAAGTGACGCATCGGTCCGGGAGTGCCGCGCCGTCGGCGTGCGCGCGATCGGAGGCCGATGCGTCATCCCCGCGGAGGCGGGGATCCGGCGACGTTGCGATGGCCGACGGCCCTGGGGTCCCTCGTCCGCGGGAACGACAGATGACCTTTTCCCAGCGTCTCACCGCCGACTGGTATCGCCCGCATCTCACGGCGTTGACCGCCGCGCTGTGGCCGCTGTCGCTCGCCTTCCGCGCCGCCGTCGCCCTGCGGCGCTTCGCCTACCGCTCGAGGCTCGCGCGCGCCGCCGCCGTGGGCGCACCGGTGGTCGTCGTCGGGAGCATCGTCGTCGGCGGCACCGGCAAGACGCCGCTGGTGCGTGCGCTCTGCGCAGCCCTCGCCGCAGCGGGCCGCCGCCCCGGGATCGTCACGCGTGGCTACGGCGGGAGCAACGTCGCGCCCCGCGCGGTCGTTCCCGGGGACGATCCGGCGATCGTCGGCGACGAGTCGCTGTTGCACGCCGGGGACGGCTTCCCCGTCTGGATCGGCCACGACCGCGCCGCGGCGGCTCGCGCGCTGCTCGCCGCCTGGCCCGACTGCGACGTCGTGATCGCCGACGACGGGCTGCAGCACTACGCGCTGCATCGCGATTGCGAGGTCGCGGTCGTCGACGCGGCGCGCGGCTGCGGCAACGGCTGCCTGCTTCCGGCCGGGCCGCTGCGCGAACCGCGCGCCCGGCTCGACCGCGTGGACGCCGTCGTTCGCCTCGTCGAAGACGGATCGCCTCGGGCGCACGGCGAGCGCGAAAGCACGATGAGCTACGAGCCGCTGCCGTGGCGCAATCTCGTCCAGCCCGGCTTGCATGCCGACCTCGACGCATGGCGCCGCGGCGCGATCCATGCGCTCGCGGGCATCGGCGACCCCGCCCGATTCTTCGCGCTCCTGCGCCGCCTCGGCCTCGAGCCCGTGTGCCACGTCTTCCCCGACCACTACCGCTACGCGCGGGAAGAGCTTCGCTTTCCCGGCGCGACCGCCGTCCTGATGACGGAGAAGGATGCGGTAAAATGCGTCGGCTTCGCCGATGCGCGTTTCTGGTGTCTGCCGATCCGAGCGCACATCGATCCGGCGCTCGTCACCCGCGTGACAAGGACGATCCGTGGACGCCAAGCTGCTTGAGATCCTCGTCTGCCCGGTCACCAAGGGTCCGCTCGTCTACGACCGGGCGCGCCAGGAGCTCATCTCGAAGTCGGCGCGCCTCGCCTATCCGGTTCGCGACGGCATCCCGGTGATGCTCGAAGAGGAGGCCCGCAAGCTCGACCCCGCCGAGTACGAATGAGCGCGACGGTCCGCCGCGACGGCCTCGCGTTCACCGTGCTCATTCCGGCGCGCTACGCCTCCACGCGCCTGCCGGGCAAGCCGCTCGCGGACGTCGCGGGCAAGCCGCTGGTCGTGCGCGTCGCGGAGCGCGCGCGCGGGAGCGGCGCGCAGCGCATCGTCGTGGCTACCGACGACGAGCGCATTCGCGCCACGGCCAGCGCGCACGGCGTCGAAGCCATCCTGACTCGCGCCGATCATCCGACCGGAACCGATCGGCTCGCCGAGGCCTCGCTCGCGTTGCGGCTCGACGACGACGCGATCGTCGTCAACGTCCAGGGCGACGAGCCGCTGCTCGAGCCGCAGCTCATGCGAGGGGTGGCCGAAGAGCTTGAGGTGCACCGCGACGCGGCGATCGCGACGGCCTGCCACCCGATCGCCGATCCCGCGGAAGCGTTCAACCCGAACGTGGTGAAGGTCGTGCTCGACCACGCGGGCTACGCGCTGTACTTCAGCCGGGCCACGATTCCCTGGGCGCGGGAGGCGTTCGCCGGGCTGCCCGCCGCGCCGCCTGCCGCGCTGCCTGCGGGCCTGCCGCTGTATCGCCATTACGGGCTCTACGCGTACCGCGCCCGATTCCTGCGCCGCTATCCGGCGCTGGCCGAGGCGCCGATCGAGCGCTTCGAGGCCCTCGAACAGCTGCGCGCACTGTGGCACGGGCATCGCATCGCGGTGCGAATCACGGCGGGCACGCCGGCGCCCGGAGTCGACACGCAGGAGGACCTGGAGCGCGTCCGCGCGCTCTACGCGGCCGGCAAGGTTTGACGGCGGCCGCGGCGCTGCGACAGAATCGGGCCGCGCCAAAGTCGAATCCCGGCCGCGAGCGAGCGAACGGCGGCGACGGACACCAACCTCTCATCGAAGGTCAACGTGCGACTCATCCTCCTTGGACCGCCGGGCGCCGGCAAGGGCACGCAGGCGGGCTTCATCCGCGATGCGTACGGGATCCCGCAGATCTCGACCGGCGACATGCTGCGCGCGGCGGTGAAGGCCGGCACGCCGCTCGGCCTCGCGGCCAAGCAGGTGATGGACTCCGGAGCGCTCGTCTCCGACGAGATCATCATCGGGCTGGTGAACGAGAGGCTGCGCGCGCCCGACTGCGCCAGGGGCTATCTCTTCGATGGTTTCCCGCGCACCATTCCGCAGGCCGAGGCGCTCAGGCGCACGGGCGTCGGACTCGACTACGTGCTCGAGATCGTCGTGCCCGACGCCGCGATCGTGGAGCGCATGAGCGGCCGGCGCGTGCATCTCGCCTCGGGACGCACGTACCACGTGACGTACAACCCGCCGAAGACGGCCGATCGCGACGACGTCACGGGTGAAGCGCTGATCCAGCGCGACGACGATCGCGAGGACACCGTGAACAAGCGGCTGGCGGTCTATCACGCGCAGACCGAGCCGCTTATCGCGTACTACGCGCAGTGGTCGGCGACCGGCGATGCGAAGGCGCCGAAATTCCGCAAGGTCGAGGGCGTGGGCTCGGTCGAGGCGATCCGCGACCGGATCCTCGCCGCGCTCCGCGGTTGACGGCGCTGCAATCCCCGCCATTCTTCCGGACGTTCGCACCGCTCCCATGGCCGCACGGAACGCCTTCTATGCCCAGTCCGGCGGGGTGACCGCCGTCGTGAACGCGAGCGCCGCGGGCGTGATCGAGACGGCGCGCAGGCACAAAGGGAAGATCGGCAAGGTCTACGCGGGACGCAACGGGATCATCGGCGCGCTCACCGAGGATCTGATCGACACGGGCAGGGAATCGCCGACCGCGATCGCCGCGCTGAAGACGACGCCGGCGGGCGCGTTCGGCTCCTGCCGATACAAGCTCAAGAGCTTCGAGAAGGATCGATCGCAGTACGAGCGCCTGATCGAGGTCTTCCGCGCGCACGACATCGGCTACTTCTTCTACAACGGCGGCAACGACTCCGCCGACACCTGTCTCAAAGTGTCGCAGCTCTCCGAGACGCTCGGCTATCCGCTCATCGCCGTGCACGTGCCCAAGACCGTCGACAACGACCTCGCGGTGACCGACTGCTGCCCCGGATTCGGCTCGGTAGCCAAGTACGTCGCCACCTCGATGCGCGAGGCCGCGTTCGACGTCGCCTCGATGGCGAGGACCTCGACCCGCGTTTTCGTGCTGGAGGTGATGGGCCGGCACGCGGGCTGGATCGCCGCCGCGGTGGGCCTGGCCGACGACGCGACGACGCCGATCCCGCTGGTGCTGCTCTTCCCGGAGATTGCGTTCGACGAGGCGGCGTTCGTCGCCGCGGTCGACGCTAAGGTCAAGGCGTTCGGCTACTGCTGCATCGGGGTCTCGGAGGGCCTCAAGCGGCCGGACGGCAAGCTCCTCGCCGAAGCGGGAACCACCGACGCGTTCGGCCATGCGCAGCTCGGCGGCGTCGGCCCGCTCATCGCCGGGATCGTCAAGGACCGCCTCGGGCAGAAGTACCACTGGGCGGTCGCGGACTACCTCCAGCGCTCCGCGCGGCATCTCGCCTCGAAGACCGATCTCGATCAGGCCTACGCGGTGGGCAAGGCGGCGGTCGAGCTCGCGATCGCCGGCAAGAACGCGGTGATGCCGGCGATCGTGCGCCTGTCCGACGCGCCGTATCGCTGGAAGATCGCCGTCGCGCCGCTCACCAAGGTCGCGAACGTCGAGAAGGCGATGCCGCGCGACTACATCACCGAGGACGGCTTCGGCATCACCGCCAAGGCGCGGAGCTACCTCTCGCCGCTGGTGCGGGGCGAGGCGTTCCCGCCGTTCAAGGACGGCCTGCCGCGCTACGTGCGGCTCAAGAACGTCGCCGTGCCGAAGAAGCTCGCCACCGAATTCAAGCTCTAGGCCCGCGCGTTCCGCGGGATTCCGATGACCAAGCTCGTCGATTACTATTTCGCGACCATCTCGCCCTTCATGTACCTGGGCCACGAGCGCTTCCTCGCGATCGCAGCCAGGCATGGCGCCACCATCGCGGTCAAGCCGATCAACCTGGGCGAGGTCTTCCCCGTGTCCGGCGGGCTGCCGCTTTCGAAGCGCGCGCCCCAGCGCCAGGCCTACCGCCTGCGCGAGCTCGAGCGCTGGTCGGAACACCTGCGGATTCCGCTCAACCGCGAGCCGCGCTTCTTTCCGGTCAACGGCGACCGCGCGGCGCACTGGATTCTTGCCGCGGGCGAGCGCGACCCGGCGAAGGCGCTCGCGCTGACCGGCGCGGTCGGCCGGGCGATCTGGCGCGAGGAGCGCGACGTCTCCGACCAGGGGACGCTCGCCGATGTCGCGGAGAGGCTGGGGCTGGACGTGGGCGCGCTGGCCGATCGCGCGGCGAGCGACGAGATCGCGTTGCGCTACAAGAGCCTCACCGCGGAAGCGATCGAGCGCAAGGTGTTCGGCGCTCCGACCTACGTCTATCGCGACGAGCTGTTCTGGGGACAGGATCGGCTCGACTTCCTGGACCGGGCACTGGCAAAATAGCGAGCTTTTCAGGGTCCCCGGGCGTTCCCGGATAACGCGCCAGCAACCGGCGCGGCCCTGGGAACCGACCGCGCGGCGCTCTTCCTGCGCGCCGGTCGGATAAAAACTGCTTTTCGCCACTTCGAGGGGATGAAATGTCATACGCACTCGTGTTCGCGCTCGCTTGCGCGATCGCCGCCCTGGTGTACGGGTTCTGGTCGATCGGCTGGATCATCGCCAAGCCGGCCGGCAATCCGCGCATGCAGGAGATCGCCACCGCCGTGCAACAGGGGGCGAAGGCCTATCTCAATCGCCAGTACACGACGATCGCCATCGTCGGCGTGATCCTGTTCGTGGTCATCTGGGTCGCGCTCGGCGGCGCGACGGCCGCCGGGTTCGCGGTCGGGGCGATCCTCTCCGGCGCCGCGGGCTACATCGGCATGAACGTCTCGGTGCGCTCGAACGTGCGCACGGCGGAAGCGGCGCGCACGGGTCTCAACGAGGCGCTGGCGATCGCCTTCCGCGGCGGCGCGATCACCGGGATGCTGGTCGTGGGGCTGGGGCTGCTCGGCGTCGCCGGCTTCTACTGGATCCTCACCCAGACCGCAGCTCAGGTGCCCAACCCGACCAAGGAGGGCCTGCACGCGGTGATCCAGCCGCTCGTTGGTCTCGCCTTCGGCGGCTCGCTGATCTCGATCTTCGCGCGGCTGGGCGGCGGCATCTTCACCAAGGGCGCGGACGTAGGCGCCGACTTGGTCGGCAAGGTCGAGGCGGGCATTCCCGAGGACGATCCGCGCAACCCGGCGGTGATCGCCGACAACGTGGGCGACAACGTCGGCGATTGCGCCGGCATGGCCGCCGACCTGTTCGAGACCTACGCGGTGACAATCGTGGCGACGATGCTGCTCGGCTCGCTCCTGCTCAAGGACGAAGCGGTCGCGGCGGTCACCTATCCGCTGGCGATGGGCGGATTCTCGATCCTCGCATCGATCGTCGGCACGTTCTTCGTCAAGGCCTCGCCGGGCGGCAAGATCATGAACGCGCTCTACAAGGGCCTGATCGTCGCCGGCGTGCTCTCGGCGATCGGCTTCTGGGTGATCACCGACCGGATGATGGGCGGCGTCGTGGCGACGCATCCCGAGCTCACGGTGCCGAGACTGTTCGGCGCGGGGCTGATCGGCCTCGCGCTGACCGCGGCGATGGTCGTCATCACCGAGTACTACACGGCGACCGAGTTCAAGCCGGTGCGCCACGTGGCGAACGCCTCCACGACAGGCCATGCGACCAACATCATCGCGGGGCTGGGCGTGTCGATGAAAGCGACGGCCTGGCCGGTGATCGCGGTGTGCGCGGCGATCTACGGCTCGTACTGGCTCGCGGGCCTGTACGGCATCGCCATCGCCGCGACCGCAATGCTGTCGATGACCGGGATCATCGTCGCGCTCGACGCCTACGGTCCGATCACCGACAACGCGGGCGGGATCGCCGAGATGGCCGATCTTCCCGACTCGGTGCGCGGGATCACCGACCCGCTCGACGCGGTCGGCAACACGACCAAGGCGGTGACCAAGGGCTACGCGATCGGGTCGGCGGGGCTCGCCGCGCTGGTGCTGTTCGCGGACTACACCCACGCGCTCGATACGTCGAACCTGAGCCTCACGTTCGATCTGTCGGACCGCTACGTGATCATCGGGCTCTTCCTCGGCGGGCTTATCCCCTATCTCTTCGGCGCGATGGCGATGGAAGCGGTCGGCCGCGCCGCCGGCGCGGTGGTGATCGAGGTGCGCCGGCAGTTCAAGGAGATCAAGGGCATCATGGAAGGCACGGCCAAGCCTGAATATGGCGTGGCCGTCGACATGCTGACCAAGGCCGCGATCAAGGAGATGATCCTGCCGTCGCTGCTCCCGGTGCTCGTGCCGGTCGTCGTCGGCCTAGTGCTCGGCCCCAAGGCGCTCGGCGGCCTGCTGATGGGCACGATCGTCACCGGGCTCTTCGTCGCGATCTCGATGACCACCGGCGGCGGCGCCTGGGACAACGCCAAGAAGTACATCGAGGACGGCCACTACGGCGGGAAGGGCTCCGACGCGCACAAGGCAGCCGTGACCGGCGACACGGTCGGCGATCCCTACAAGGACACCGCGGGACCGGCCGTCAATCCGCTGATCAAGATCATCAATATCGTCGCGCTGATGATCGTGCCGCTGCTCGCGCGGATGGCGTAGGCGGTAAACCCGCCGGCGCGGGGCTCCGGCAGACGCCGCAGCCCGGGTTGAGCGCACGGCGCGAATCCCGGGCCGCGCCCAATCCCCGGGCTTCGCTGCGCCGGCGGTTAGCGCTTGCGCGCGAGCATCATGCCGTCGCCGATCGCAAGCAGGCACGAATCGACGCGGTCGTCGTCGCGAATCTTGGCGTTGAGGCTGCGGAGCGCGTCGGTCTCGACGTCGTGGATTCGCGGGTTGGCCACGTCGCCGCTCCATAGCACGTTGTCGAGCACCACGATTCCGCCCGGGCGCAGCAGCCGAAGGCAGCTCTCGTAGTACTTGTCGTAGGGTTCCTTGTCGGCGTCGATGAACGCGAAGTCGAACGAGCCCGGCCCGCGCTCCGCTTCGAGGATGACGAGCGTCTGAAGCGCCGGAGCGATGCGCAGGTCGATGCGGTCGGCGACGCCCGCTTCCTGCCAGTAGCGGCGTGCGATCGACGTCCACTCCTCGCTGACATCGCAGCAGACGAGCCGCCCGTCCGGCGGGAGCGCCTTCGCGACGATAAGCGCACTGTACCCGGTGAACGTGCCGATCTCGATCGCGTTCTTCGCGCCGATCGCCTGGACGAGCAGGCGCAGCAGCGCGCCCTGGTCGGGGCCGAGCTGCATCCCTCCGCGAGGCAGGCGCGCGGTCTCGTCGCGCAAGCGCGCCTGCAGCGGAGTCTCCCGCGTGACCTCCTGCGCCACGTAGCGCTCGAGGGTGGCCGCGAACACGGCCGTGACGTTGCGTAGTCTCATTGCATCTCCGATTGCGGAATCTCGGAGAATTCTAGCGCACGAGGCCTGCGCCCGACGATTCGTCCCTGCCGGCGCTGACAGATTGTGACTGAGCACAACGGTCAGCTTCGGTACAATCGACCGAGCCTCGCCGCGCCAACGCATCGCATGCGCCCCGCCCCTCTTCTCGCCGCTCTCCTCTTCGCCTGCAGCACGATCGCGTGGCCACAGGACCACCGGACGCCGGAGCCGCCGTCCGGCCGGACGCCGGAGCAGGCGATGGCGGCGCGGCGCGACATGGTGGCCGCGGCCAATCCGCTGGCGGTCGCCGCCGGGCGCGAGATCCTCAGGGAGGGCGGCACTGCCGTCGATGCCGCGGTTGCGGTGCAGATGGTCCTCAACCTTGTCGAGCCGCAAGCCTCGGGCATCGGCGGCGGCGCATTCATGCTCTTTCACAATGGGCACAACGGGCTTCTGACCGCGTACGACGGGCGCGAGACCGCACCCGCCGCAGCGGCGCCCGATCGATTCCTCGGTCGCGACGGGATGCCTATCGAGTTCTACGACGCGGTCGTCGGCGGCAAATCGGTCGGCGTGCCCGGGACGCTGCGCGTGCTCGAGCTCGCGCACCGGCAATACGGCAAGCTGCCCTGGCCGAAGCTCTTCGAGGGCGCGATCGCGTTGGCCGAGCGGGGCTTCCCCGTGAGCGCGCGGCTGCACGGGGCAATCGCCGCGGAGACTCGCCTCACCCAGGAGCAGGCGCGCGCCTATTTCTACAATCCCGACGGCACGCCGCTTCCGATCGGCCACGTGCTGCGCAATCCCGCCTTCGCCACGACGCTCAAGCGCATCGCGGCGGAGGGTGCCGACGCGCTCTACAAAGGCGAGATCGCGCGCGACATCGTCGACACGGTACGCTCGGCGGCGAATCCCGGTGACATGACCGAGGCCGATCTCGCCCGCTACAAGGCGAAGGTCCGCGAGCCGGTCTGCGGCCGGTATCGCGCCTACCGCGTGTGCAGCATGCCGCCGCCTTCGTCCGGCGGAACCACCGTGCTGCAGATCCTCGGCATCCTCGAGCCCTTCGACATGAAGGCGCTCGGCGCCGAATCGCTGATGAGCGTGCACCTGTTCAGCGAAGCAGGAAGCCTTGCCTACGCCGACCGCGACCACTACCTCGCGGATCCCGATTTCGTGCCGCCGCCCGCAGGCCTGACCGATCCCGCATACCTGCGCGAGCGCGCGTCGCTGATCAGCCTCGACGCGAGCTTCCGTCGCGCGCAGCCGGGCGTTCCTCCGGCTCCGCCGGCGCGAAAGAAGGCCGCGTTCGAAGACTTCGGAACCGGCCGCGCGCTCGAGTTTCCCTCGACCTCGCATATCTCGATCGTCGACAGGTACGGCAACGCCGTGGCGATGACGACGACGATCGAGGATGTGTTCGGCAGCCGGCTCATGACCCGCAGCGGCTTCCTCCTGAACAACGAGCTCACGGACTTCTCTTTCCGCCCGGTCGTGGACGGCAGGCCAGTGGCCAACCGCATCGAGCCGGGCAAGCGTCCGCGCTCGTCGATGGCGCCGACGATCGTCTACGACGCGAGAGGGGAGGTCTACATGGTCGTGGGCTCGGCGGGCGGCAGCGCGATCATCAACTACGTGGCCAAGACGCTTCTCGGCGTGCTCGACTGGGGGCTCGATCCGCAGGCGGCGATCGACCTGCCGAACGTCGGCAGCCGCAACGGCCCGGTCGCGCTCGAAAAAGGCACCGCCGCCGTCGCGCTGCAATCGAAGCTGCGGGCGCTCGGCCACGAAACGACGATCGTCGAGGAGACGAGCGGCACGCAGGCGATCGTGCGCACCCGCAGCGGCTGGATCGGCGGCGCGGACCCGCGGCGGGAAGGCACCGCGAAGGGCGAATGAGCATCCCCGTTACCCGTCTGGACGAGTCGGCGCGCGAGGCGCTGCGGCGGCATTTCCTGAGCCTCGCCGCCGAGGACGTGCGACTGCGCTTCGGCAGCGCGCTCGCCCCGGCCGGGATCGAGCAGTACGTCGCGGAGATCGACTTCGACCGCGACGCGGTGCTCGGTGCGCACGACGAGGAGCTCGAGCTCGCCGGCGCGGCGCACGTCGCGTTCACCGGCGACATGGCCGAGCTCGGCATCTCGGTGCTTCCCGGCCATCGCGGGCGGGGGGTCGGCGGCGCGCTGCTGGCGCGCGCCGTGGAGCACGCGCGCAACCGCTTCGTCGACCGTCTCTACATGCATTGCCTCGCCGAGAACGCGACCATGATGCACCTCGCTCGCAAGCTCGGCATGCGGATCTGCGTCGACACCGGCGAGGCCGAGGCCTTCCTTACGCTGCCGCCGCCCGATCCCGCGTCGGTGGCCGGCGAGTTCGTGCAGCAGCGGTTCGCCCTCTTCGACTACGCGCTCAAGGCCGAGGCGGCCTCCCTGCGGAGGATCGCGGACGCGCTGCGCCCGGAGCCCGAGGCCAAGCGGTGAGCGCGCCGCATCGCATCGTCATCGTGGGCGGCGGCGCCGGGGGACTGCCGCTCGCCGCCCGTCTCGGCAACAAGCTCGCGCGTCGCGGGCTCGCCGAGGTCACGCTGGTCGATCGCTACGCCACGCATCTGTGGAAGCCGCTCCTGCACGAGGTCGCCGCCGGCCGCATGGACGCGGGCGTGCATGGCGTGGATTACCCGGCGCTCGCGTACTGGCATCGTTTCGTGTTCCGCCAGGGCGCCGTGGCCGGTCTCGACCGCGTGCGGCACCTGCTCGAGCTCGACGCGGTCGTCGACGACGACGGTGCGCCGATGCTGCCGGCGCGGAGGCTGCCCTACGACACGCTCGTCTTCTGCGTGGGCAGCATGAGCAACGACTTTGGCGTGCGTGGAGTCGCCGAGCACGCGATCGCACTCGACACGCTCTACGACGCCGAGCGCTTTCACCGCCGCCTGCTCGCCGCCTGCGTGCGCGCCGACGCGGCCGCCGACGCGGGGCGTCCGGTCGGGGTAGGCATCGTGATCATCGGGGCGGGGGCGACCGGGGTCGAGCTCGCGGCGGAGATCCGTCATACGACCGGCGCGCACGCGAGCTATGGTCTCACGCATCTCGAGCCCGCGAAGGACATCCGGCTCACGATCGTGGAGGCCGCGCCGCGCATCCTGCCGCAGCTCTCCGAGCGCATCGCGAAAGCCGCTGCCGGGTTGCTCGAGAACCTCCAGGTCGAGGTCCACGTCTCCGAACGGGTGACGGAGGTCGATGCTTCGGCGGTGCGCACGGCGAGCGGCGCCACGTATCCCGCGGACCTGATCGTCTGGTCGGCGGGGATCAAGGCGCCCGAATGGCTGCGCGACCTCGGCGGACTGGAAACCAACCGCGCCAACCAGCTCGTCGTCGCCACGACGCTGCAGACGACGCGCGATCCGGACATCTTCGCTTTCGGCGATTGCGCTGCCTGTCCCTGGCCCGAGCAAGGACCGAAGGCGCTCGTGCCGCCGCGTGCGCAGGCCGCGCACCAGCAGGCCACGCTGCTTTTCAAGACGATGAAGGCGCGGCTCGCCGGCCGGCCGTTGCCGGAATTCCGGTTCCGCGATTTCGGCTCGCTAGTCTCGCTCGGCGAGATGTCCGCCGTCGGCAGCCTGATGGGGCGGCTGGTCGGCGGAAGCCTGCTCATCCAGGGGCTCGTCGCCCGCTGGATGTACGCCTCGCTGTACAAGCTGCACCAGGTCGCGATCCTGGGCTACGTGGGCGTCGCGCTCGACACGATCGGCCGCTTCCTGCGCCGGCGCACCGAGCCGCGGGTGAAGCTGCACTGAACTTCGCGACCGCGGGGTTCGCTCGCGCTCACCCCGCCGGTGAGTTCGACTGTTGCCCGACTAGGGCGCGGGCGGCTGGAAGCCCGCGACGCCGAACTGCCAGAAGAGGAACGCAAGCGTATCGGCGCGCTCCTCGTACTGCGACTTCTTGGTCGAGCCGAAGCCGTGACCGGCGTCGAAGTCGATGCGCAGCAGGATCGGCTTGCCGCTGGTGGACGCCGCCTGCAGGCGCGCGGCCATCTTGCCCGCCTCCCAGGCGTCGACGCGCGGATCGTTGATTCCGGTCGTGAGCAGCACGGCCGGGTACTTCGTGCCGTCCTTGACGTGATGGTAGCTGCTCATCGCGTACAGACCCTTGAAGCCTTCCTCGTCCTTCACGGTCCCGAACTCCGGGATGTTGGGCGGCCCGTTGGATGTGAACTCCATCCGCAGCGAATCGGACACCGGCACCTCGTCGATCGCCGCGCCAAAGAGATCGGGCCGCTCGGTGATCGAGCGCCCGACGAAGATGCCGCCCGCGCTGCCGCCCATGATCGCGATCTTCGGCGACGAGGTGTACTTGTGCTCGATCAGCCACTCGCCGCAGGCGATGGCGTCTTCCCAGGTGTTGTGCTTGGTGAGCTTGTACCCGGCCTTGTGCCAGTCCTCGCCGTACTCGCCGCCGCCGCGCACGTGCGCAACCGCGAGGATGCCGCCGCGGTTGAACCAGGGCAGGAAGGTCGGGCGGTAGAAGGGCGTCTGCGAGATGCCGTACGCCCCGTAGCCGTAGAGGATCGTGGGATTGCTGCCGTCGAGCTTCAGTCCCTTCCTGTGCACGATCGACAGCGGCACCAGCGTTCCGTCCTTCCCCTTGACCTTCACTTCGGTCGAGGTGAGGTTCGCGGGATTGTCGTACTTGCTCTGCGGTTGCAACCCGGTGTCGACCACCTTGCCGGCCCTGGGGTCGTAGGCGAAGTAGCCGCCGAAGCGGGTCCATCCGCCCAGATCGAATACGGCGCCGGGACGACGCGGGTCGGCCACGAGCCCGTCGACGTCGCCTGGGAACGGGAGGCTGATCATCGACGGCTTCGCGCCCGCGGCGTAACCCACCTTGAGGAAGTCGCTGATGCCGCCATTCATGCGACGTACGTACAGCGCGTCCTTCGCGGCGGCGATGCCGGTGATCACCGCCTCGCTCGCCGGCACCACCTCGCGCGCCGAGGCGAAATCGGGCTTGGACAGCGATACGCTCACGACCTTGAAGCGCGACGCGTCCTTGTGGGTGAGCAGGTAGAGACGATCGTCCATGACGTCGAAGCCGGTGACGTCGTCGGCCGTGTCGGCGACCTTCACCCAGGGCGTCTTGTCGCCGGCGAGCGAGGCGACGGGGGCGACGTAGAGCTTGAACTCGTTCTGGACGCCGTTGACGATCAGCCCCATGACGTACCTGGAGCCGATCGGGCTGGCGACGAAGGGGATCTCCGGAGGAGCGATCGCCAGACCGGCGGCGAGCCCGGCGCCGAGCAGCGGGACGTCCTCGTCGGGATTCGCCCCCAGGACGTGCACGTAGGCGCGGGAATTGAGGTACTTGTCGGTCGCCGGTGAGTTGGGCCCGAGCTTCTGCAGCCGGTTGTAGAGCAGTCGGTGGTCGGCAAGCCACGACGGCGAGCCGAAATTGGCGCGATCGATGATGTCGCCGGTCTCCTTGCCGCTGGCGACCTCGATCACGTGCAGCACGCTTTGCTCCGAGCCACCGACCGACAGGCCGTAGGCGAGGTATTTGTTGTCCGGCGACGCGGCGAAGTAGTCGATCGCGTTGTGCTTGCCTTCGGGAGCGGGCAGCTTGTCCGGATCGACCAGCAGCCGCTCGCTGCCGCCCTTGAGCCCGCGAACGTAGATCTTGGCGATGTTCTCGTCGGACTTGCGCTTGAGGTAGTAGACGTTCTCGCCGGTGAGCTGCACCGACGAGACGCGCGCCGGGGCGGCGTCGCCGTACTCCGTGACCTCCTTGAGGAGCACGTCGCGCTGGGGGATCTTCGCCAGCGTCGCCTTGGTGTAATCGGCCTGCGCCTTGAGCCAGTCCGCCACCTCCGGATTCTTCATGTCCTCCATGTATCGGTACGGGTCGGTCACGGTCGTTCCGAAGTAGGTATCGGTGACGTTTCGCACCGGTGCGACCGGCGGCTGGGCGTGCGCGAGCGCGGCCGCAGTGAGGCAGGCGAGGGCCGTAGCGGCCAGGGAGTGGGGCTTGGAATGCGAGGCGGGCATCGGTGAAGTCCGGCTGGAAGTGAACCATGAATTATGCCAGCCGGGCCATCGCAGAGCCACGGACTGGCGACGCGCCGCGCCGGACGCCGACCAGGCGCGCCAGACGCCGACGGCCGGGGGCGTCAGCCTAGGCCGGCATCAGCCAGGCCGCTTCCCGCTTGACCGCGCCGGCGCGCAGCAGCTCGTCGACCAGCATGTCGGCGAGCTTTCCCGGCGGGCGCCGGAAGAAAAGCGCATTGAACTGCCGGTAGATCTCGACGCGCTCCATGTAGGCGGGCAGGTCGGCGAGCGCGAGCCGCCGCCGGTCGAGCAGCGCGAACACGAGCAAGACCTTCAGCACGTGCCGCGCGACGCGCAGCGAATCGGCGTCGAAGGCGTCGGTGCGGCTGAATGCGCGCTCGAGTGCCGCGGCCACGTCGGTAAACGGTTCGCCGTGGCCCGGGATGACGATGCGCGCGTCCAGGCTCGCGAGCGTCTCCAGCGTGGCGCGCGCGGCGGGCAGGGCGCGGGGATCGACCTCGCGCGGCATCACGAGCCCGTAGCCGTTCTGCCAGAGCGCGTCTCCCGAGACGAGGATCCCGTGCGCGTCGTTGAAGAAGACCAGCGCGCCCATGTCGTGCCCCGGCGCCGCCACCGCGCGCCATTCGAGATCGCCCCAGGACAGGGTCTCGCCGGGCCGGATCGTCTCGTCGTAGGCGAAGCGCGGCGCGTGCTGATCGGTGTAGCCGAGCAGCAGCGTCTGCTCCTCCCAGGCGTCGATGACCGGCGCCTCGCCGACGGGCACGGCGATCGGGCAGCCATAGCGTGCCTTGACCGCGGCGTTGCCTCCCATGTGATCGCTGTGGCAATGCGTGTTGACCAGCAGCGCGAGCGGCTGCTCGCCGAGGCCGCGCGCGCTGCTCAGGAGCGCGAGCGTGAGCGAGGCGTGCCGAGCGTAGCCCGAATCGATCAGCACGTGACCGGCGGGGCTCTTGAGCAGGACGTTGTTCGACGAGAGCCAGTCGCGAACGAAGACGTGGACCTGCGGCGGAAGAATGGGAGAAGCGGCGGACAAGCAGTCGAGCGGACTCACCAATGGCCCAATGTATCATGACGCGAGTATGGAACGGGATCGCAACGCTCCGCTGGCGGTGGCGCTCGCCGCGTATCGCGAAGGCCGCGCGGCCGACGCCTATCGCGTCGCCGCGGATTTCTGGAGTGCTTCGGGCGATGCGCGTGCGGCAGGACTCCTCGCGCTGCTGGAGATGGAGGCGGGCCGGCTCGATTCGGCGCGGACCTGGAACGACCGCGCGCGCGCGGCCGATCCGCACGACGCGCGCTACGAGATCCAGCATGCTCGACTGGCACTCGCCGGCGGCGATTGCGCCGAGGCTTTCGAGCGTTTCGCGGCGAGGGCGCGCGCCGCGCCGCACACCAAGGGCGTCTGGAGCGGACTCACCGCCGCGGCGCGCGCCTGCGATCGGCGCGCTGAGGCGCGGAGGCTGTGCCTGGCGGCCTGCGAAACCGATCCTCTGCTCGCGCCCGCGCTGCGCGCGCTGCTCGAGCTCGTGGCCGACGAGCCCCCGGGCCCGGCGCGCGTGACGCCCGTTGCCGTGGCCGATCGGCGCGCGATCAGCGTCGTCACCTGCAGCGTCGACGACCGGCGCTTCGCGGCGATGTCCGCGAGCTACGACCGGGCGCTCGCCGACTGGCCGCACGAGATCGTCCGCATTCCGGACGCGCAGTCGATCGCCGAGGGCTACACGCGCGGCGCCGCGGCTGCGCGCGGCGAGCTGCTGGTGTTCACGCACGACGACGTCGAGATCCTCGCGCCCGACTTCGGTCACCGCCTAGCGCGCCGTCTCGCCGAATGCGACGTGCTCGGCGTCGCCGGCGCGACGCGCGCGACCGGGCCGGCGTGGCCGTTCGCGGGCTGGCCCCATCTGCACGGATCGGTGATCTATCCCGACGGCGAAGGCTATCGCGTCACGGTGTACAGCCTGCGCGCACCCATCGCCCGCGGCATCGTGGTCATGGACGGCGTGTTCCTCGCCGCGCGCCGCGGCACCGCGCTGGCGGTGGGGTGGGACGCCGAGACCTGCGACGGCTTCCACGGCTACGACGTCGATTTCACGCTGCGCGCCGCGCGAGCGGGCCTGCGTCTCGTGGTGGCCAGCGACCTGGGCGTCGTCCATCGCTCCTACGGAAGCTTCGACGATCGCTGGCAGGCGACCGCGATCAAGCTCGCGGCCAAGCATCCGGAGCTCAACGGCGTCCGCGACAAGGAGACCGGCTTCGTCCCCTGCGGCGTTGCGGATGCCACGCGGGCGATGGCCCTGGTCGACAACTGGGCGAGGCTGGGAGAGCGGACCTAGCTTGCCGTGACGCGCTTCCTGTGGCTGGGCGAGCTGCCAAAGCGCTTGCGGTACTCGAGCGCGAAGGTGGTCGAGCTGCGAAAGCCGAAGCGGGTCGCCGCGTCGGCGACGCTCGTGCCGCCTTCGTCGAGCGCGCGGCGCGCGTGGTCCAGCCGGAGATTGCGCATGTGCGCCACCGGAGTGATGCCGCGCAGATCGGCAAAGGCTTTTTCCAGGGTCCTCTGGCTCACGCCGCAGTGCTCCGCCAGACGTCCTACGAGAAGGGTCTCGCCGATGTGCTCCTGGATGAAACGGTCCGCGGACTTCAGAAAGAAGGGCTCGAGCGGGCGCTTGCGCACGGGCGGCGCGGCATCGCCGGTGGACGAAGCCTCGGCGTGTCGATTCCGGCCACTGACCAATCGAAGGTAACGGCGGTAGCTTGCCTGGGCGCCGCCCGCGTCGCCGAGCGCGCCAAGGACGATCGAGCGGTCGTACTCGAGAAATTCGAGCAGGACGTTGGACGTCCGCGTCTCGCGCGCGAGGCTGAGGGCGGCTTCCAGCTCCTGGAGCGCTTGATCGTATCGCCCGAGGACGCGCAAGCCCCAGGCGAGGTTCGAGCGAGTCACGATCTCGTCGTATTTCGCGCCTCTCGCCTGCAATATCTTGAGGCGCTTGCGGATCGCGCGCACCGCGCGGTCGGCGTGGCCCAGGATGATCTCGAGCCGCTCGATATTGCCGGCGACGTACCAGGCGGCGAACTCGTACCGAGCGCGGTCGGCGACCTCGCGGGCGCGCTGGAAGAAATGCAGCGCCTCCTGCGCTTCGGCTTCCATGGGTCCGGTATCGCGCGGATCGAGCGACGACAGATGACCGCGCGCGTGCGGCTCCCGGAGCTTGGAGGTGGCGCAGTCGAAATGAAAGGCGCCGAGGACATTGAGGATCTGCACGATGACATAGTCGTCGCCGCTCGTCTCCGCATCGCGCAGCGCGCGATCGGCCAACGCGGCAATGCCTTGGTAATCGGCACGCGCCAGGAGGATCGCGATGCGCACGCGCAGCGCGAAGGCGGCGTACGCCCAGTCGCCGTTCTTCTCCAGAGGTTCGAGCACGCGATCGATGATCTCGTTCGCTGCGTGGTACCGTCCCTGGAAGTACGCCAGTTCGGCGCGCCATGTCTCGACGCGCAGGGAAAGGCCTCCGTCGGCTTCCGGCGAGGACGCGGAGTGAGCGGCTGCGTCGAGCTCCCGTATTGCGTCGGGATGATCCCCTTGGCGCATGGCACAGAAGGCGACCACGAGACGCAATTCCACATGGAGTCCCGCCGGCGCACCCGCTCCCAATTCGCCCAGAAGCTTGCGTGCGGTTTCCGCCGCGCCGCGAAGCTCTCCGGAGCGAGCCAGCTTCCAGGCGGCGGCGATGGGGTCCGGCACGGCGATGGGACGCCTCATGCCGACATTGTCCCGGCTTGCGGCTCCGATGTGCGCGAGCCGGCCAAGAAAGATGCGAATTTCGATAGGTTCGCCGTGGGGCTGGGACTACGCGAGCATGCACGGGCCTAAGATTGCCTCGAATCCGCCGCCGACAGGGGTCCTGATGAACGTCGTCCGGAGCGTTTCATGGTTGGCCGGGATCTTTGCGATCGCCGCCGCCTTTGCCGCGAACGCCCAGGATCCCCTGTGCGACAAGAACCACTACATCCTCGGCGATGGCATCCCGTCGTGCTGGGTCCTGACCGGAAGCCTCGACGTACCGCTTGCCGGTCACACGGCAACGCGCCTGCAGGACGGCCGAGTCCTGGTGGTCGGCGGAGACAGCGCGGAGCTGTACGACCCCGCGACCCGCGCATGGAGCGCGACCAGTGGACCGATCGTCGCTCAGGATTCTTACCACACGGCGACGCTCCTTCCGAGCGGCGAAGTTCTCGTCGCGGGCGGTCTTCAACTCGGCGGCCCCGCGGACACTGCGGAGCTCTACGACCCGGTGACGGAGACCTGGAGATTCACGCCGCTCAGTCCGCCGCTGCCGCTGGGCTTGCAGACCGCGACCTTGCTCACGAACGGCCAGGTCCTGTTCGCCGGCGGCATCTGGGGCGAGAACCGCGCCGAGCTCTACGATCCGGCGACGGGCACATGGAGCGTCACTGGCAACCTCGGCCACAACCGCTTCGGGCATACCGCGACGCTGCTCGGCGACGGACGCGTGCTGATCGCCGGAGGCTTCGACGACGACATATTTGCGTCGGCCTACACCATTGCCAGCAGCGAGCTCTACGACCCGATGACGGGTTCCTGGACGAGCACGGGCGATCTGAAAACGGCGGTCGGAGGTCAGACGGCCGTTCTGTTGCCGAGCGGCAAGGTTCTGCTCGCCGGCGGCTCGGTCTTCGACCCGGTCCAGCCCGGGCCCGAGTCCGTTCTCGCCGAATCGCAGCTCTACGACCCGGCGACGGGGGAGTGGAGTCTTACGGGCAGTCTGCAGAAGGCGCGGTTCCTGCACACCGCGACCCTCCTCCCGACCGGGCAGGTCCTGGTCGTGGGTGGCGCAACCTACTCCGGTACAGCGCTTGCGAGCGCCGAGGTCTACGACGAAGCCATCGGGACGTGGAGCGAAGCCGCGAGTCTCAACGTCGCGCGCTCCGGCCATACGGCGACCCTGCTGGCGACCGGCGCAGTTCTGGTTGCCGGGGGCTTCGACGGGTCTCAAGCGCTGGCGACGGCCGAGCTCTCCGCGCCGAGCGCGAGCTGGCGAGTCACCGGCAGCCTCAATGTGCCACGAGCCGGGGGACCGGTGACTCTTCTGCCGAGCGGCAAGGTCTTGGCGGTCAGCGAAGGCAGCGCGGAGCTCTATGACCCCGCTACCGGGACGTGGACGCTAACGGCCAGTCCGAACGTCGTCCGGTATGGCGCGTATCAGACGGCGACCCTCTTGCAGAATGGCCAAGTGCTTGTCGCCGGGGGTGCCAACATCGGCGCCGGCGCGGACACCGCGGAGCTCTACGATCCGGCGACCGAGACCTGGAGCTTCACGCCGCTGAGTCCGCCGCTGAGGCTTGGATCGCATACGGCTACGTTGCTGACCGACGGCAAGGTCCTCTTCGCCGGCGGCACTTGGCTCGGGAACAGGGCAGAACTGTACGACCCGGCGACGGGCGTCTGGACGATCACCGGAGACCTGAATCAGTTTCATGAGTATGGGCAGACCGCTACGCTGCTCCGCGACGGACGCGTGCTGGTTGCCGGAGGCTTCGACGGCGATTCGGTCTTACCCATCGCCAGCAGCGAGCTCTACGACCCGACGACGGGATCCTGGGCCAGCACGGGTGATCTCAAAACGGCGGTCGGATTTCACACGAGCGTTCTGTTGCCGAGCGGCAAGGTCCTGCTGGCCGGCGGCACGATTCTCGACCCGGGCGTGCTCGTGCCCGGGAACGCCGCGTCGCAGATCTACGATCCCGCCACCGGGCAGTGGAGCCTCACGGGAAGTCTGCAGCAGCCAAGGTTTTTCCACGCCGCGACCTTGCTCGCGACCGGGCAGGCGATCGTCGTGGGCGGTGCCGTCCATTCCGAGGCCACGCCGCTAGCGAGCGTCGAGCAATACGACGAACCCGGCGGAAGCTGGAGCAGCGTGGCCAGCCTCAACGTCGCCCGCGCATTGCACACCGCAACGCTGCTCCTGACGGGTGATGTCCTGGTCGCGGGCGGATTCGATGGCACGGAGGCACTGAAGGCTTCCGAGCTATACACCACCGGTTCACCGCCGACAACGATCAGCCCCGGCTTCACGGGTGCCTGGTACGACCCGGCGCAAAGCGGGCATGGACTGATCATCGAGGTGCAACCCGGCAACCGCTTCTACGCGAGCTGGTTTGCCTTCAATCCGGCAGGCACCGAGCAGGCATGGTTCACCGGCGTCGGGAGTTACGGCGGCAATACCGCGACCATCGCTTCGGTCCTGATGCCCACCGGCGGGCGCTGGATCCCGAACTTCGATCCCAGTCAGATCCTGCTCAATCCCTGGGGCACGCTCACCTTCACCTTCACCGATTGCAACCACGGCCGAGTGGACTTCAGCTCGGGGATCGCGGGATACGGCAGCGGCAGCATGAACCTGACGCGCCTCACGCAGCCGGCGGGCTTGGCGCGCCCTTGAGACTGCAACGGCGCTCGAAGCGGTGTCGCAATGCTTGCAGCACGCGTCCGGATTGTCATTCCCCATTCACCGATAAAGGGCGATATTGAAGAGCAGCGTTGATTCTGGTCATCCTCGCAGCATGCTTGACGACGGGCGGCTTCGTCGCGGCCTGTGCGTCACAAGAGGCTCGAACGGCTGCTAAGCCCCAGGAAGAGAAAGTCTACGTGACCGGCAGCCGTATCCCCGTGCGAAGCGGCGGCACCTCCGCCGCGGTGCGATCGATCGACAACCGGGAAGCCGCTGGAATCATCAACGACCACAGCGGGATTTACATTCCCCCGAAGACGGGTTCGGGCAACTGAGCGTCGCCCGTAGCAGAGACGACGACTGGCTGTGCGTGGTGTCCATGGGAGACTGAAATGCGAGCAAGGATCAGGCGGTGGCTGGTACCCCTTCTGTTCGCTGCGACGTCAGGCTTCGCAGTCGGCAACCCGCGAGTCTATCTCGTCGGAATCGAGACGTGTCCGGCCGGAGACGAAGACTGCGGCCCGCCTGGCACGGTCTTCTTTTCCAGTCCCCTGTTCATCGCCGCCGGCGATGGCGTCATGTTCTTCAACTCCCCCGATCCGAATGGGGTCCTGAGCGCTCACAATGTCGTTGCCGACGACGGATCGTTCCGCTGTGCAGAAGGCTGCGACGGCGAAGGCGGCAATGGCTCGCCCAGCGCGTCGCCCTGGTATTTCACACGGACGTTCAACGCCGCCGGGCTGGTGACCTATCACGACGAGGTGACCGAAGCGACCGGAGCCATCAGCGTCACGGCGCCGCCGGCCTCGCCTCAAGCCGTTGCCGTCGAGTACTACGATGCGGCGTGGAACATGTACTTCGTGACCGCGTTTCCGGACGAAATCGCTGCGCTCGACGGCGGGGCCTTCGGCGGGGCGTGGAAACGGACCGGGGAAACGTTTAATGTGTGGACCGACCCCGCGGACGGCCTGGTCCCCACGTGCCGCTTCTTCAGCGCGACGTTCGCGCCCAAGAGCTCGCACTTCTATACGCCTTACGCTGCCGAATGTGCGTCACTCATGGGAACGGTGTGGCTGTACGAAGGGATAGCGTTCTACCTGCGGCTGGCGGATGACGACGGGCAGTGTCCCGGAGGAAGCATCCCGGTCTTTCCGCTCTACAACAATGGCATGGGCGGCGCGCCCAACCATCGCTATACGACCAGCTTCCAAATCCTGTACGCGATGGAAAACATGGGCTGGAGTCAGGAAGGCAACGGGGACACCGAGACGTTCGCCTGCGTCCCGCGATGAACCTCGGCGCCAGAAGGCCGAGACTTCCTAGGGCCCCGCGAGCGCGGGCGCCTCGCCGCACTACCGAAGCGTCGCCAGGAACTCCCGCACGATAGCGACGCGCTCCTCCAGCGTCGACGCCTCGCGCTCGATGCGCACCTTGTCCGGACCAGCGAAGCGATAGCGCCGGTCCTTGCGGACGAGGGCGATGAGCTTGCCCGGGTCGAACGGCGGACCGGGCGCGAACTGCAGCTGCGAGCGCTCGGGTCCCGCGTCGATCTTGGTCACGCCCAGCGCGCGCGCGGCGATGCGCAGGCGGTGGCAGGCGAGCAGCGCCTGCGTGGGCTCGGGTGGGAGACCGAAGCGGTCGATCAGCTCCTCCTGCATCGCCGTGAGCTCGGCTTCGGTCTCGCAGTTGGCGAGCCGCTTGTAGAGGACCAGCCGCTCGTGCACGTCGCTGCAGTAGGTCTCGGGAAGCAGCGCCGGGACGTGCAGGCCGATCTCGGTCGTGACGCCGAGTGGCTCGGTGAGATCGGGCTCGCGGCCGGCTTTGAGCGCGTCGACGGCGGCCTTGAGCATGTCGACGTAGAGCTGGAAGCCGACCTGCTGCATCTCGCCCGACTGCGCTTCGCCCAGGACCTCGCCCGCGCCGCGGATCTCGAGGTCGTGCATCGCGAGGTAGAAGCCCGACCCGAGCTCCTCCATGAGCTGGATCGCCTCGAGGCGCTTCTTCGCGAGCGTCGAGAGCGCTTCCTCCGGCGGCGTGAGCAGGTAGGCGTAGGCCTGGTGGTGCGAGCGGCCGACGCGGCCGCGGAGCTGATGGAGCTGCGCGAGCCCGAAGCGGTCGGCGCGGTCGATGATGATCGTGTTCGCGCTCGGGACATCGAGCCCGCTCTCGATGATCGTCGAGCACAAGAGCAGGTTGCAGCGCTGATGGTAGAAGTCGCGCATCACGTGCTCGAGCTCGCGCTCCGGCATCTGGCCGTGCGCGATGGCGAGGCGCGCCTCGGGGACGAGGGCTCGCAGCCTGTCCGCCTTGGTGGCGATCGTGGCGATGTCGTTGTGCAGGTAGTAGACCTGTCCGCCGCGCTTGAGCTCGCGCAGAACCGCCTCGCGGACGATGCCCGGCGCGTACGGCGAGACGAAGGTCCTGATCGCGAGCCGGCGCTCCGGCGCGGTGGCGATCACGGAGAAGTCGCGCAGGCCCTCGAGCGACAGCGCGAGCGTGCGCGGAATGGGCGTGGCGGTGAGCGTCAGCACGTCGACTTCGGCGCGGAGCCTCTTCAACTGCTCCTTGTGCCGCACGCCGAAGCGGTGCTCCTCGTCGATGATGATGAGCCCCAGGCGCTTGAAGCGGACGTCCTTCTGGATCAGGCGATGAGTGCCGATCACCAGGTCGATCGTGCCGTCGGCAAGCCCTTCGAGCACCGTCTTCGCCTCCTTGCCGGTCCTGAAGCGCGAAAGCTCGGCGAGCTTGACGGGGAGCTCGGCGAAGCGGTCGCCGAAGGTCTCGAAATGCTGCTCGGCGAGCAGCGTGGTCGGGACGAGCACCGCCACCTGCTTGCCGTCGGCCATCGCGATGAACGCGGCGCGCAGCGCCACCTCGGTCTTGCCGAAGCCGACGTCGCCGCAGACCAGCCGATCCATCGGCTTGCCGGTGATCAGGTCCTTGATGACGGCCTCGATCGCCGCGGCCTGGTCCGCCGTCTCCTCGAAGGGGAACCCGGCGGCGAAGGCCTCGTAGTCGTGGACGTCGAAGCGGAAGGCGTGACCTTCACGCGCCGCGCGCTGCGCGTAGAGATTCAGGAGCTCGGCCGCGGTGTCGTGCGCCCGCTGCGCGGCCCTGCGCTTGGCGCGGTCCCACTGGCCGCTTCCCAGCTCGTGCAGCGGTGCGGCCTCGGGCGCCGCGCCGCTGTAGCGGCTGATGAGATGCAGGTTGGCGACGGGAACGTAGAGCTTCGCGTCGTTGGCGTAGGCGAGGTGCAGGAACTCGTTCGGGCCGTCGCCGAGATCGAGCGTCACCAGGCCGAGGTAGCGGCCGATGCCGTGCTCCTCGTGCACGACGGGGTCGCCGATGCGCATCTCGGACAGGTCGCGCAGCATTGCCTCGACGTTCGAGCGGCGCGCCTCGCGCTTGGCGGTGGTGCGCACGACGTCGGCGTAGAGCTCGGCCTCGGTCACCACCGCGATGCCCGCTTCCGGCCACGCGAACCCCGCCTGCACGGGGCCCACGGTCAGCGCCGGGCTCGCATCGCCGCGGATGAACTCTGCCCAGTCGGCGACGATCACCGGCTTGAAGCCGTATTCGGCGAAGTACTGCTGCATCGTCTCTCGACGTCCCAGCCCGTCGGCGACGATGAGCACGCGCTCCCGCGTCGAGGTCGCGAAGCGCTTGAGCGCGTGCAGCGGATCGCCGGCGCGGCGCTCGACCTGCAGCGCAGGCAGCGCCTCGGTCACGCTTCGTCTCGCGACGTCGCTTTCGGGAGCCGCGGCCAATGGCAGCTCGATGCGCGCGAAACCTTTCAATGCGCCGTTGAACTCGTCGACGGTGACGAAAAGCTCGTGCGGCGAGAGCAGCGGCCGCGCCGGATCCCCGCGCAGCAGCCGATAGCGGGCCTCGGTGTCCTGCCAGAAGCGCTCGACCGCCGCGCCCACCTCGCCGTGCAGGCACACGGTCGCATTCGCCGGCAGATAATTGACGAGGGCAGCGGTGGCGTCGAAGAACAGCGGCAGGTAGTACTCGATCCCGCCGGGCATTACGCCGTTGCTCACGTCGCGATAGAGCGGCGACTTCGAGGGATCGCCTTCGAACACCTCCCGGTAGCGTCCACGGAAGCGCGTACGCGCGCCCTCGTCCTGGGGGAACTCGCGCGCCGGCAGCAGCCGCACGCTCGCCACGGGATAGAGCGTGCGCTGCGTGTCCACGTCGAAGCTCTTGATCGACTCGATCTCCTCGTCGAGCAGATCGAGACGGTAGGGGAGCGCGCTGCCCATCGGGAACAGGTCGATCAATCCACCGCGGACGCTGAACTCTCCCGGGGAGACCACCTGCGTGACGTGCTGATAGCCGCCCAGCGCGAGCTGCGAGCGCAGCTTCTCGACGTCGAGCCTCTCGCCCTGCGCGAGGAAGAAGGTGTACGCGGCCAGGTACGACGGCGGGGCGAGGCGGTAGAGAGCGGTCGACGCGGCGACGAGCAGCAGGTCGCATTCGCCGCGCCCCGCGTGGTAGAGCGTCGCGAGGCGCTCCGAGACGAGATCCTGGTGCGGCGAGAAGTGGTCGTACGGCAGCGTTTCCCAGTCCGGCAGCGTGGCGACGCGGAGCTCCGGCGCGAACCAGGCGGTCTCGGCGGCCAGCCGCTGCACCGCGAGCGCTTCCGCGCAGACGACCGTGGTCAGCTCGCGGCGCTGCGACGCGGCGGCCGTCGCGTATTGCGCCAGCGCGAGAGCGTCCGCCGAGCCGACCAGCGTGGGCGCGAGCGCCTTCTTTCCCGCGAGCGGCCGCTCGGGGAAAAGCCGCGGGACGGAAGCCGCGGGAGAGATTCCGGCGGTCGAGGAATTCAGGGAGATGCCCGGCGTGCGGACCCGACGCTTGCGTTGCGACAACGAATTATACGGTGGCGTTCCTGGGTCGCGACGCGGCCGCGCGCGCCGACCCCCGAGGCGGGCACTCTAAGCCGGCACGCGTCCGTACTTGTCGTCGAAGCGGACGATGTCGTCCTCGCCGACGTAGCTGCCGCATTGCACCTCGATCAGCAGGAGCGGCACGCTGCCCGGGTTCTCGAGCCGATGCCGGGTCTCGACCGGAATGAACGTCGATTCGTTCTCGCGCAGCGTGTAGCTGCGCTCGCCGTTGGTCACGCGCGCCTCGCCTCCGACGACCACCCAGTGCTCGCTGCGGTGGTGGTGGAGCTGCAGCGACAGCGACGCGCCCGGCTTGACCTCGATGCGCTTGATCTTGAAGCCGGGCCCCTCTTGAAGCACCGTGAAGGCGCCCCAGGGGCGCAGCACGGTCTTGTGGAAGCGATACGCGTCGTGGCCGCGGGCCTTGAGCTCGCCGACGACGTCCTTCACGCGCTGCACGTGATCGCGATGCGCGACGAGCACGGCGTCCGGCGTCTCGACCACGAACAGGCCGTCGACGCCCACCGTCGCCACGACCCGGTCGGCGGCGTGAACGTAGGTGTTGCGAGTGGCGATGCTCACGCGCTCGCCGTCGCCGCGGTTGCCGTCCGCGTCGGCCGGCGCGAGATCGGCGATCGCGCGCCACGAGCCGACGTCGCTCCAGTCGAACTTGCCGCGGACGACAGCGACCCGGTCCGCCTTCTCCATCACCGCGACGTCGAACGAGATCTCCGGGACCGCTGCGAAGAGCTTGGGGTCGATCTCCAGCATCCGCCCGTCGACCTGATCGCCGAGCGCGCGCCACACCGGGCGCGCCGCGCCGAGCAGCTCCGGCGCGTGCTTCTCGAACGCCGCGAGGACGGATCCGGCCGTGAAGCAGAACATCCCGGAGTTCCAGACGTGCCGTCCGCTGGCGACGTAGGCCTGCGCGTCGGAGAGCGGCGGCTTCTCGATGAAGCGCCGCGCGCGGAACGTCCCGGGCACCGGCAGGGCTTCGCCGAGCTCGAGGTATCCGTAGCCGGTCTCCGGTGTTTCCGGAGCGATGCCGAAGGTCGCGAGCCAGCCGTCGCGGGCGAGCGTCGAGGCCTGCGCGACCGCGGCAGAAAAAGCTGCCGTGTCGCGGATGAGGTGATCCGCCGGCAGCACGAGCAGCGTCGCGTCGCGGCCGAAGACTTCCTCGGCGTAGAGCGCGCCGAGCGCGACCGCGGGTCCGGTGTTGCGACCCGAGGGCTCCAGCAGGTAGCCCATGCGCTGCGGCAGCGTCGCGCCGGTGCCCGAGTACGTATCCTTGGTGTGGAAGTAGTAGTCGCGGTTGGTGATGGTCACCATGCCCGCGACGCCGGACGTCGCCATCGCGCGGAGGAACGTGCGCGCGAGCAGCGTGTCTCCGGTCGAGGCGTTGCCCGGGAGCGGCATGAACGGCTTGGGCGCCGCCTCGCGCGAGAGCGGCCAGAGCCGCGTGCCCGCGCCGCCGGAGAGAATGATCGGGACCAGCGCCATCAATCGGGTTTCTGCCGGAGAGCGGAGGATTGTACTTGAAGGGTCGCGCAGTGACGAATGCGCTTCTCGTTTCGCGCGGCCTCGAGGCGCGGGTGCGACCATCGCGCCGCCGATGGGAAGCCGTTGATTTTCACCGGTATCGCCCGCACATAGGGCGATGCGGGCGACAGCGTGTCTCCTACAGAGCGCGCGTGCCGCAGGTGTTATCATTGTCATCTCGCGCGCGGGCTGACATCTCGAAGGCTCGACGCAGAACCGATTGCCGGGGGCGACCTGGTTTCGACGGGGACTGCGAAGCAGCGCGGGGCATGCCAAGGTGCAGAACCTTGTGAATCCTCTGCAATCGCAAACTTAACTGCGAACGACGAAACTTACGCTCTGGCGGCTTAACCCCGCTGGACCTCGCACCGGGCGGCGCTCAGCTCGGGTGATCAGCCGGTAACGGCGAAGTCGCAGCGAGGACATTTCGAGCGATCGCGTGCGCCCGGGTCACTTGGGCGACACGCTAAAACTAGGTGACTGGCGTTGCGGCAGCCTGTCCGTCGGCGGTCGTGGCGCGAGAGCAAACGACGAGACTAAGCATGTAGTCCCGACTGTGTAGTGTTTCCGGACGCGGGTTCGATTCCCGCCGCCTCCACCAACCTCACCTATGACGGCCCCCGAGCGGGGCCGTCTTGCTTTGCTTGCTCGTCGTGAATATTCCACTCGCCATGCGCCGCAAATCCCCATCCTTCCGACGCTCGATTCGGCGAGCATGAGTCGCGCGTTAGCGCGCCACGGTCGCAACAACTCAACAGGGAGAAATCATGTCAAGCGGCGACGATCTTCAAGCAGGAAGAACCACGACTGCAGAGAGCACGACCAATCTGCTCGGAGCCATTCCGAGCGAGAAGGACGTTGACTTCAACGGTATCGTCATCTTGCGCGTTGCGCCGCAACCCGGCGACCTGGCGCCGAACATCTCGCTCGACGGCATTCACGGTGTTGCCACGAACGGCGGCGGGTTCATGGGCGCGAGCCCCGGCGGCACCGGCGTCATAGGTTTTGGAGGTCCCAATCAAGGAACCGGCGTCGTCGGCCTCGGCGGTGGCACCAACGGTAGCGGGGGCGTCGGCATCAGAGGCGTTGGCGGTCCGGGCAACGATATGATCGTGGTTTCCCCGGGTGCAGGCATCGTGGCCCTTGGGGGAACGACGGGGGATGATCTCAATACCCCGAGACTCTCGGATGGGGCCGGTGTCATCGCGGTCGCGGGCGGTGCGCGAAAAGCGGTCCCGACGACCGACGCTGCAGGAGTCGGCGTTTTCGCCCAGGGAGCCGACGCGAAGGTAAGTATTGTCAATGTCGACGGGGTGGATATGATCAGCGGACCGAACGGACCCGGCGCCGGCCTTGTTGCCCGTGGCGGCGTGTCGACTGTCCCACCACTTGTTCCCGTATCCATGCCGGCCTCGGCAGCTGGGGTGATAGGCTTGGCTGGCGATGTCGCTGCATCGGGTGTGACTTCGGGCGCCAATACCGGAGTGCTCGGGCAAGGCAACGCGGGTCCGGGCATCGCGGGCGCGTCGCGCTCCGATCGGGGTGGCGTCTTCAGTTCGGCGATGGCGCCGCAGATGAATCTTCTTCCTTTGAGGATCAAAAGCCCGACACAAATCGGCGTCAAGGAGCGGCCCGGCGACTTCTTGGTAACGATAGACAGAGATGAGCGAGGAACGCAGATAGCATCGCTGTGGTTTTGCACGAGCGTAGGCAGCGGAGGCCCCGGGTCGGGCAATTGGGCGAAGCTGGCATAGCGGCAGCGCGCGCGCAGCGGGCGGATTTCCCGAGAACAACGGCCTCCCGCGGGGCCGTTCTTCCTTACTGCGCGTGCGCGACCGTCTTGTCTCCAAGCCAGTTATGAGATGCTCGGATGGCATAGAACGATCTGTCGCGCCCGCCCAGCGCGGATCGTCTCGCACGGATGAATCGCACGCCGCCGGGTCAGGGGGCGCGCACCGGCACTGCGTCGAAGGCGACGGTCAGCCGGCTCTCGGCCGTCGTGAAAGGCACGGTGCCATGCCACATGTACGACGGGAACAGCACCAGCTTTCCGGGCGCCGGCCGTACGAAGTGCTCCGGCCCCATTGCCGGGACGGTTCTGAACGGTGGCTGCCCGAATCGGATCCAGCCCTCGCGGGTCTCGGACCCGAGCGCGCTCTCGGGAACCTCGACATAGAACGCCGACGAGAGCCAGCCTCTCGGGTGGAAGTGATCGACATGGTGGCCGTGGGGCTTGAGCAGCACGGACCACGAGCCGCTCACCCGGTAATGACGCGTGTTCCGTTGCGTCAACGGATGAAGCGGATCTTCGCCCACCGACGACATGTATGATCGGATCGGTGACTCGATGGCGGCGAAGAAAGCCTTGATCGCCGGGTCGTCGAGCGTGCTGAGCTCGATCATCGTCTGCACTCCGCCGCGAACGGTCTGCTCGGGCTGCTGGAACGACAGCGGGTGGACGCGCCGCAAGGCGGCTGCAAGGTCCGCGAGCCATGCCGCTCGGTTCGACCACCCCGGCACTTCGTCCAGATCGTAACTGCGGACGAACCTGTCGTAGTCGTAGAGCCAGCGATACATCGGATCCCCGAGCGCGCGCGCAGCGGTGGCGAGCCAGCCCCAGGCCGCTTGATTGGGCGGCTCGAGCTCGATTGCGCGCTTGGCGCGGATGAGTGCCTGCTCGGCCCTGCCTTGCGCAAGCAGCAACGACGCGTGCTGAAGCTTGGCGGCCACGTTGGCGGGCCCGAGCGCCTCCAGGCGCGCCGCGAGAGAGGCGCCGTAGTCGACGTCGCCCGTCTCGAGCTGTGCCTGGGCGACCGCCTGCAGGAGAAGAACATCGTTCGGTGCCCTCTGAAGCGCCGCCTCGAGCATCGTGCGCTCCTCCTGCTCGGCGCCGGCGGCTCGCAAGAGTCGTCCTCTCGCGAGAGTCACCGGGGTCTCCGGCGCACCTGCGCGCAGAGCGGCATCCAGCGGCGCGATGGCCGCGTGCGCGTCGCCGGTGCGCATCCAGATGAGCCGCGCAAGCTCGACCGCGGCTTGGAGAAATGCGGGCCGGCGCTGCAGCGCCTGGCGGAAGGCGGCCTCCGCGGCGTCCAGCTTGCCCAGAAGCAGCAGGGCGCGCGCATAGACGAGCCAGGTTTCCGGCGCGTCAACCTTCGCGGCGAATGCCCTCTCCGCGGCGGACTGCGCTTCGGCGGCGCGGCCCATCTCCCCCAGCGCGACGGCGAGATTGTGCCAAGCCACCCCGCTCTGCGGATAAAGCGTCGTGGCCTTGCGGCTGACCGCGAGCGCGGCGTCGTAGCGACCGAGCTCCTTGTGGAGCACGCTAAGCACGGAAAGCAGCCTGTGACCGGGCGCCGGGCCGTCGGCAAGCGGCGTCAGGAGGTCAATGGCCTCGGCAACTCGACCTGAGCCGGCGAGCTGCTCCGCCGTCGCGACCGGATCTGGATGATAGGCAATCCCCACACGATGCTCCGCGCGCCCCAAGTCGCCGGCACGACCAACACGAGCCCGGCACGTTAGTGGCCGTATGCACAACGACACGACCACGCCCGCCGGTCCGCCCGCTTCGGCGGAGGCCCTCAGTCTATGCCATTCAATTGATGCCGGTCACGCGCTGCGCCGCTGCGGGGCATGAGCACCGCCTTCCGCCAGGCCAATCAACGAACTTACCGCTTGAAATCGTCGAGGGTCACGACCGGGAAGTAGAGGCCCAGCGGTTTGCGCACCCACCACTGCCCGGTCGCTGCACGCGTCGCCGGATCGGAGAATCGATAGTCGTACAACAGCGCGCGGACGTAGCGTGGCGGGCGGTCGGCAAACGGATTGGCGGCCAGCAAATCGACCACCGGCCCGTTGTTCGAGAGCAGCCGATAAACAAGGCTCGCAAACCACGGCTCGTTTCGCGCGCCGCCCAGCGCCGCAAACCACATCTGCCAGTCGAGCCTCGGCTGGTGCGGAATATTCCAGGGAGGTCGCCGGCTCAGAGCTCCCGGCTTGTAGCGGAACTCGTACTCGCGCCATTGCCGACCGTCATCGGAGCCTTCGACTACGATTTCCGGCCGCTCGGTCGTCATGTTGGCGAACAGCCCGTAGTAGTTGACGATCATCAACGGCGAGATGGCGTCCGCGAGCGTCGCCGCCGGAGGCATGATCTGCGGCAGGCAGAGGCGCGAGACCCAGTTCAGCCCGGCGGGCACGACGACCAGCGCAACGGCTATGGCGAGCCCCGTCGCCATGCGGCCGGGGTGCGGGACGCGCGCGGTCACACGCGCGAGAAGGCTCGCCGGCGCCACGGCCCGCAATGCCGCGTCGTCGAACAGGAACACGCAGAGGAGCATGGTGAGGAGGTTGAAGAAGTTGTAGTTGCCGGTCAGTGCAACCAGCGCCTCGAACACGACGATGCACCACGCCGCGCCGGCGCGCAGCCGCCGCGGTGCGAACACGAGGAACGTGAGCCCGACTTCGATCACGAGGGTCAACGCGGTCAGCGCGGCGAGGACGCCGTGCGGCAGCTGCGCCGCGTACCAGGCGAGCGGGGTCGGCAGCGGCTGCGTCCAGAAGTGATAGTCGAGGGCCGTGAGCCCACGCCATGTCTCGTCCCCCGACATGAGCTTGGCCATGCCGGCCATGAACAGATACCGGAACACGAGCCAGCGGTAGAGCCACACGACGATGCGCGAGCCGCCGGTGAGGAAGATCGCGAGAAAACCGGCCTCCAGGAGCAGCCCGTCCCATTGGAACGCCATGAACTCCTGACCGGCGTGTGTAAGGGAGAGATACAGCACGAACAGCCCGATGAGCGCCGGTCGCAGCGCTATGCCGAAGACGACGAGCGACGCGAGCACCACGCCGCTCCAGGCGGCAGTGACGAGCGCTCCGTCGGATGCATTCAGCCAGAAGAGCGTCGGTGCGACGAAGTACGCGTCGCTGCCGAAATGACGGCGAATGGAGTCCAAGTAGGATTCGATCGGCAGCACGCCGGCGCTCCCGACCAACCCCAGGATCTGGACCGCAAGCGAAGCGAACGCGGCAGCGTAGATCAGGCCCAGTCCGCGCAGGAACACTCCGCTGACGCAGTCGTAGCGTTCCGCTTCGAGCGTGGGACCCCACAGCAGCCGGGAGATCCGGTCGAGCAGCCCGCGCCGGCGGGCGAAGAAGCGGTAGGCCGATTCCGCCGCCGCTGCGAAACCCGGCGCGTGCACGTACAGCCACCACCATAGGCCGCGACCCGATGCCAACCGCAGGAGCCGAAATGTCGCGGCAGCCCCCGCATAGGTCGCGCCATCGGGTTGGATGTACTGGATCGCGCGCTTGAACGCGTCCACCGGAATCGCCGGATACTCCGCCGCCGCCTCCTGGTAGGCGCGATAGACGACCTTGCCGGACGTCAGCCCTTCCCAATAGCGAACCCAGTAGCGGCAGATGCCGCAGTCGCCGTCATAGACGAGCGTGGGGCGAGCCGGGGCGGTCTCGCGGAACGGCGCAGGCATTCCGTTACGATAAGCGCGAATCCCCGTACGGCAAAGAGTGTCGGCTCGGCGAAGTCCCCCGCAGCCTTCGCAGCTCGCGAGGCGATGGCCTCCGGCTCACGATCTCGCGAATGCGCGCGACCATTGTCAGGCCATCCGAATGAGGCGAGAATCGGCGCCGGCATCCGCACGATGCTTGTCCGATCGTGCCAACAGCGCCATAAGCTGCGGTTCACGACAAAGTGAGCGCCTCCGGCAGGGCAATCTTCCTGAGCTACGCCTCGCAGGACGCGGAGGCTGCGCAACGAATTTGCGAGGCACTGCGCGCGGCGGGTCTCGAGGTCTGGCTCGACCAGAGCGAGCTGCGCGGCGGTGATGTGTGGGACGCCTCGATCCGGCGGCAGATCAAGGAGTGCGCCCTGTTCGTCCCGGTCATCTCGGCGAACACGCAATCGCGCGACGAGGGCTATTTCCGGCTGGAGTGGAAGCTCGCGGTCGATCGCTCGCAACTGATGGCCGACAGCAGGACGTTCCTGCTGCCGGTGGTCATCGATGCCACGCTCGACGCGAACGCCCTCGTTCCGGCGAAGTTCCTGGAAGTGCAATGGACCCACCTGCCGGCAGGGGCGACGCCCGTGGCGTTCGCCGAGCGGGTGCAGCAGCTGCTCGCGGGCGGGGCTGCGCCGCCTGGAGTCTCGATCGCGACACGGGGCATGCACGCCGCCGCCGCTCCTGCCCATGAGCCCGCGTCGATCGCGGTGCTGCCGTTCGTCAACCGCAGCCACGACCCGGAGGACGAGTATTTCTCGGATGGGCTGGCGGACGAACTGCTCAACGTGCTCACCAAGATTCGCGGCCTGCGGGTGGCGGCGCGCTCCTCGGCGTTCACGTTCAAGGGGAAGGGCGCGACGGTGGCCGAGGTGGGCAGGGCGCTCAACGTCGCCACCGTGCTCGAGGGGAGTGTCCGCAAGGCCGGCAGCCGGATGCGCATCTCGGTGCAGCTCGTGAAGGTGACCGACGGCTACCAGCTATGGTCGGAGAGCTACGACCGGACGCTGGAGGACATCTTCGCGGTGCAGGACGACATCGCGCAGTCGGTCGTGAAGGAGTTGCGCAGCACGCTGCTGGGTGAGGCGGCGGACGCGAAGGCGGCCACGGAAGCGACGGCCCAGGTCGCGGCGGCGGTGAAAGGTCGTGCCACCGACGCCGAGGCGCACCGCCTCTATCTGCAGGGGCGGCACTTCGTGAATCGCTTCACCCGGGAGGACATCGCCAAGGGTATCGGGTATCTCGAGCAGGCTCTGGACCGGGACCCGGAATTCGCGCTCGCCTGGGTCAGCCTGAGCGCGGCGTACGCTGAGGAAGCGGGTCAAAGCTGGGTCCCGCTGGCCGAGGGACTGGGCCGGGCGCGGGAGGCGGCTGCACGCGCGCTGGCGCTGGAACCGAAGCTGGCGGAGGCGCACGCGGCGACGGGCTGGATCCACATGAACTACGACTGGGACTGGCGGGGCGCGGAGGCAGCTTTCAGCCGAGCGCTGGAGCTGGCGCCGGGCAATGCCGCCGGTCTTCGCCACGCCGCGGGCCTTGCCTTCAGGCTCGGTCGCCTCGACGAGGCGATCGCGCTTTGGGGCCACGCGATCGAGCAGGACCCCTTGAATGCATCGGCTTACCACAGCCTCGGGATAACGCTCGACGCGGCCGATCGGCTCGCCGAGGCGGAACAGGCGTATCGGAAAGCGCTCGAGCTTGCGCCGCAGAGACACGGCGCACACGCATTCCTCGGGCTGAACCTGCTCGCCCAGGGTCGAAGTGATGAGGCGCTGGAGGAGGCGCTGCGGGAACCGGAGTCGTGGCGCTTCTATGCGCTGGCGATCGTACATCGCGCCGCGGGCCGCGGGGCGGAAGCCGACGCGGCGCTGAACGAGCTGATCGCAAGGCACGCGGCGGACGCGGCCTTCCAGATCGCGGTGGTGTACGCGGCAGGGGGCGACATGGACATCGCCTTCCAATGGCTCGAGCGGGCGTACATCCAGCGCGACCCCGGTCTCAGCGACCTGAAAGGCATCTCATTGCTGCGCCCGCTGCACGCCGATCCGCGGTGGAGTGCGTTGCTGCGCAAGATGAGACTGACGGACTAAGGTAGCGTAGCGCGGGCGCTCGAAGGGGGTTAGGGGCACCTGGAGATGTGCTAATTTAGTCCTGGCCGACGTGTGGCACGCACCTCGGCAGGACGATCCGCAGAATGAGACGTCGCGAATTTGTCGCACTCCTGGGTAGCGCAACGACCATCTGGTCGACGCTCGCGGCTCCTCAGCAGGTCGACCGCGTGCGACGCATCGGGATCCTGAGCTTCCGCAGCAACGAGGAATTCTGGGGAGAGTATGTCCCCGCGCTCAAGGATCGCCTCCAGACGCTCGGCTGGAAGGAAGTTCGCAATCTTCGCTACGTTGGTCTCCCTGTCGAAGGAACCGACCAACTCCAGGCTGCCGCGGATCAGCTCGTCGCACTTTCGCCGGACGTCATCTTCGCCTCGAGCAATCCGGCGGTGGCGGCGCTGATGAAAGCGACGCGCAGCATACCAGTGGTCTTCACAAGCGTGTCCGACTCGGTGGGAAGCGGTTTCGCCGCGAGTCTGGGGCATCCCGGCGGAAACGTGACCGGCTTTCATAATTTCGAGCCTGGCATTGCCGCTAAGTGGTTCGAGCTGCTTACGCAGCTGGCACCGGGCGTCCGTCGGGTGGCAGTCGTCTGCGATTCGCAGATTGCCGCGAACGTTGCGTTCCTCCAGGTCTCGCAGCATGTTCATCCGCTGGGCGTGAAGGTAGTTGCCGCCCGCGTGGACGAGGCTGGCGAATTCGCGCCGACCTTGACGGCTTTCGCGAAGGAATCAGGCGGCGGGTGCATCGTTGCGCCGAATCCGATAAATTCGACCGGACGGGATCTCCTCATCGGACTCGCGGCGCGGCTCAATCTGCCGACGATCTATCCGTTCCGTTTCTATCCGGACGGGGGCGGCCTGGCCTCGTACGGCTTCGATCGGACGCAGCAGGTGCTGGAGGTCGCTTCGTACCTCGATCGGATCTTGCGCGGGGCGAAACCGGAAGGCCTCCCCGTGCAGCTACCGACAAAATTCGAGTTCGTCATCAATCTCAAGACCGCCAGAGCGCTCGGCCTGACGGTTCCACAGTCGCTGCTGCTCCTCGCCGACGACGTGATTCAGTGAAAGCGGCGGGCGGTTCTATCGAGACTATCGATCGCGTCCGCGGCTCGCCGCATCGACTCGATGCTGCAACCCACGGCGCTGGACAAGGCGTTGCACCAGTCCCATCCTTGACGCGTCCGGACTCCGGGTAACCTCGATGCGCCTCCTGGTGGTAGAAGACGACACGCAATTGCGCACGGTCATTGCGCTCACCTTCCGGGACCTGGGCTACGTCGTCGATACGGCTGCGGAAGGCGCCGCAGCGGATCAGCTCCTCGGCACTCGCGACTTCGACGTGGTAGTGCTCGACCTCGGGCTGCCGCGAGTCGACGGCCTCGAGGTCTTGAATCGCCTTCGCCGCCGGCGAAGCGAAACGGCTGTTCTCGTGCTCACGGCTCGGCATCGTGTCGAAGAGCGCATCCGGGGGCTCGACCTCGGCGCCGACGACTACCTGGTCAAGCCATTCGCACTCGGCGAGCTCGAGGCGCGCGTGCGCGCCTTGACGCGGCGGCATGCGCGGACTATTCACTCGGGGGCGTGCTCGCGTATTCGATACCGTAGCCGACATCGCGGCTGACCCGACGCGTCCGGGCGGCGAAAGCTGTCCGGACGGCCGCCGCACTCCTCTGTGAAGGCCCCGAGCGGGGCCGTCGTGCTGGCGTCGACCGCCATTCCTGCACGCGATCGACACTCCCCTAGTGCACGCGTTACTGCTTCATGGTCATCGAGGCGCGCCCGTCCCGCGCATTCGTGCCCAGAGTTCACGAGGCAGACGCGCCCTGTCCTCGAGCACGAACGAGCCCGCCAGAACGAGAAGACCCGATACCAGGCCGGTCAGCAGTGCTTCTCCGTACTCGAGTCGGAAGCGGCCGGGATGAGACCAGGCATCGGCGATCGCGGTCAGAGCGCCCATGAGGATCGCGTTGCCGTAGCGGTTCGCGAAGAGCTTTCCGAGCGGCGTAAAGGTGAGCAACAGCGCCAGGATAACGGCTACGCGGAGTACATCGGATCCATCTTCCTGGCGGACGTCGCATCCGGACCCGCGGCGACCGTGACGGTCAACTGCACGGGGCGGGAGCCGGCCAGGCGCAGAGCCTCTACCCCGCGCTCGTCACCATGAACCTCAAAGGGGCGGCGATCTCCGGCGGGTTCACCGGCAGCCTGAAGCCGGTCGCCGGAACCGATGTCCAGACCGGGGACTGGACCTTCGCGACGACGCAGTGAGCGAGCGAAGTCGGCTGGCTTCGCGATCAATTG
>DATJVX010000044.1:0-123919 GCA_035501595.1 Casimicrobiaceae bacterium
TGACCGCCCGCACGGTGCCGGTCAAGCCGTTCGTTGCGCTCCAGCATGCGCGTTACACAACGGCCGAGGCCTGCTTCACGGCCGTGGCGCGCCATTGCCAGGATACGCAGCTCGACTTTCTCGACGGAGTCTGCTTCGCACCGGAGGAGTTGTATCTCACGTTGGGGCGCTTTACCGATGCGGCGCCGTACACGAGCGACTACACTTTCGAGCACATCTACTATCGCTCGATCCGCGAGCGGGCGAGCGACTTCCTGAAGGTCCGCGACTTCCTCTGGCGCTGGGACACCGACTGGTTCTGGTGCTCGAAGAACGTCGGCGCGCAGAACCCGATCCTGCGCCGGCTCTACGGCCGCAAGCGGCTCAACTCGATCACCTACCAGAAGATCATGCGCTGGAACAGCCGGCACGGGTTCACGCGCGCGTGGAGCCGCTTCCGCGGCGTCACGCCCGAGTCGGTGATCCAGGACGTCGACATTCCGCTCCCGCGCGCCGCGGAATTCCTCGAGTTCTTCCATGCCGAGGTCGGCATCCTGCCGGTGTGGATCTGCCCGATCCTCGCGCCGCCCGCGAGCGAGCGCTTTCCGCTCTACCCGCTCAAGCCGGACGCGCTCTACGTCAACTTCGGCTTCTGGGACGTCGTGGCCGATCGCACGCCGCGGGCGCCGGGCTGGTACAACCGCAAGATCGAGCGCAAGGTCGATGCGCTGAGCGGCATCAAGTCGCTCTACTCGGATTCGTACTTCACCTCCGACGAGTTCTGGTCGATCTACGACCGCGACGCCTACCGGGCGCTCAAGGCGCGCTACGACCCGAAGGGCACGCTCGGCGACCTGTACGACAAGACGGTGAAGCGCGCGCGCTAGCGGCCGGAATCGCAGCCCGGCGGCGAGCGCAGCCAACGCCGCGAGATCCGGGCGCCCGCGCCCGGACGCTTCGAGCCGCGCCTCTTCTTGACTTGCATCAATGCAGCGGCCCAGCCGCGGCCTATAGTGATATCAAGTTGCGGTGGGGCGGTGCGCCGGACCTGGATTCCCGGCCTCCGGCGAGCCGCCGCCATCGCAATGCGGGATTGGCGTTGCGCAGTCGGGCAGCGCCGGAATTGCAGGTGCATTGTTGCGATGGAGAAGATCATGACGAACCTTACCCGTTTCGATCCCTTCGCCGAGCTCGTCCGCTTCGATCCGCTGCGCGGATTCGAGGACATGCTGCGCATGCCGCGCGCCTATCGCGCGCTGCCGCCGGAGCCCGAGATGAAGATGGACATGAGCGAAGACGCGAAAGCGTTCTATGTCAAGGCCGAGCTTCCCGGCGTGCGCAGAGAGGACATCCACGTCGCGATCGACGGCAACGAAGTTTCGATCTCGGCGGAGTCGAAGAAGGAGACCGAGCAGAAGCAAGGCGAAAGCGTCGTCCGGAGCGAGCGGTACTACGGGCGCGTGGCCCGCGTCTTCAGCCTGACCCACAGCGTCGACGAGGCGCGCGCCGAGGCGAAGTACGTCGACGGCGTGCTGATGCTGACGCTGCCGAAGAAGGGCGAGCCCGCGGTCAAGGAGGTTACGGTCAACTAGGGATTGCTTGAAGCTTCGCACGCGCGGCGCAGGTCTCCCGCGCCGCGCGTGCGAAACGGCTGCCCTCGGGGCAGCCATGGGTTCATGGGGTGGAGTGACGCGGGGGTGAGCGCCCCGCGCCGCGAGGCGCCGGGGCAGGGCGCGGAGCTCCCGCCCTTTTTTCCGGCCTGCGCTTGTCGCGGCGTCCGCCACCGCCTACAATCGCCGCCGTCTTCGAATACCGGCGGGCGGAGCTGATCCGGCCGCCGCGGGAGTCGGTCCATGACGCAGCTCGCTTCGCGCGCCCGCCGCCGCATCCTCGGCATCGGCGCGACCTTTCTCGCCGCACCGATGCTGGCCGTCGCGCCCAAGTCGCGCGCGAGCGGAGGCGCGCGGACGCTCTCGTTCGAAAACCTGCACACCGGCGAGGCGCTCTCGCTCGTCTACGCCGCTGGCGATCGCTACGTCACCGCCGCGCTCGCGAGCGTGCGCCACTTCCTGCGCGACTTCCGCAACGCGGAGACGCACGTCATCGATCCCGCGCTCCTGGACCAGCTTCATGCGCTCGCGGCGGCGACCGGGACGCGCGCGCCCTACCAGGTGATCTCCGGCTATCGTTCGCCCGCGACCAACGAGAGGCTGCGCCGCGAGGGGCACGGCGTCGCGACCGCGAGCCTGCACCTCACTGGCCAGGCGATCGACATCCGGCTCGCCGACGTCGCGCTCGCCGACCTGCGCGACGCGGCGCTGGCGCTGCGCGCGGGCGGGGTCGGCTACTACCCGCAGCCGGACTCCAACTTCGTGCACATCGACACCGGGCGCGTGCGGCGCTGGTAGGCGGCTTGTCGTCCCCGCCGAGGCGGGGGCCCGGTGACGTTCGATCGGAAGACGCCGGATTCCCGCTTCCGCGGGAATGACGCTACCGTGCCTTCAGCGCCGCTTCCAGCTTCGCGTCGTAGCCGTAGATGTCGGACTGGAACAGCACACGGTTCTTCGCGTCGACGATCGCGGTGGTGTAGAAGATCACGACCGGGATCGGGCGCGTGAGCTTGGCGATGCTCATCTTGCCCGCGTCCATCGCCTGCGCGATCCGCTCCTGCGTCCATTCCGGCTGATCCGAGAGCACGAACGCCGCCAGCGCCGGCGGATCCTCGACGCGGATGCAGCCGTGGCTGAAGTCGCGCCGCGTCTGCGAGAAGAGCTGCTGCGCCGGCGTGCCGTGGAGGTAGATGTTCATCGTGTTCGGCAGGACGAACTTGACCGGCCCCAGCGCGTTGTTGCCGCCGGGGCGCTGGCGAACGCGCAGCGCGCCGCTCGCGAGGCCCTCGATCGTCGCCGCGTCCAGCACGGTGATCGGCTCCCCGTTGCCGTCGACGCGCACCGCTTCGAAGTTCTCGCGCTGCCAGTAGGCGGGATCGCGCCGGAGCCTCGGCACGACCTCGCCGCGCTGGATCGACGGCGTCACGTTCCAGTACGGGCTGAATTCGACGTAGCGCATCTCGCCGATGAACACGGGCGTCTTGCGGGCGTTGGCCGCGACGCCGACGATGACCGGCATGGTCAGCTTCGCGGCGACGTCGCCGCGGCCGGTGGCGAACGCCCAGAGGCGGAACGACGGAATGTTCACCGCGATGAGCGGGCCCGGCTCGAAGTCGGGCAGCCAGCGCAGCCGCTCGAGCGAGAGCTCGAGCTGCCGCACGCGCGCGGAGAAGGGGACCGAGAGCGCGGCGAGCGTGTCGCGCCCGAGCACGCCGTCGGGTTTCAGCCCCTGCCGGTCCTGGAAGGCGCGTACCGCGTCGACCAGCGCGCCGTCGTAGCGATGGTCGGGAGCGAGCGCGGCATCCGCCGGAAGATCGCCGGTGCGGCGCAGCCGCTCCGCGATCGCGGCGGTTCCCTCGTACGGCCCACCGGGGTCGATCTTGCGCAGCTTCGCCGGCAGCGGCGGCAGCGGCTGGAGCGGCTCCGCGGCGAGCTTGCGATAGCGGGCGAGCGCCTCTTCGAGACGCAGATAGAGCGGGAACGACGGCTCCGCCCCGACGACTGTCCCGTGCACGTTCCCCGTCGCCAGCGCGGTCTGGGCGACGGCCGCGAGGTCGAAGGGCTCGCGGCTCACCTTGAAGCTGAAGCCCGCGCGCTCCGGCGTGACGCGACCGGAATGCAGGTCGGAGAGCAGGCGGAAGAGCGACACGGTGAGCGCGACGTCGGCGCGGGGGCGGCGCTCGGCGGCGCGATCGCCCGCGGCGATCGCCTCGAACTCGCGGCGCAGCCAGTCGACGTCGTAGTCGCTCGCGTCGAGCCCGTGGGTCGGCGCCGCGGCAAGCTCGTCGAGCACCGCGCGCCAGGGTGCGTTGGGCACGGTCCAGCGCGGTGCGTAAGCGCTCGTCGCGTAGAACGTATCGAGAGCGCTCCGGTACGCGGCGAAATCCGGGCGCTTGAGCGGCAGCAGGCTCGCCTTGGCGACGAGCGAGCGTACGGCATCGGCTTCGTCCGACGCGGAGCCCGCCGCCTGCGCCATCGCGGCGCCGGAAGCGGGCGCGGCGGCGAGCACCGCGGCCAGCACGGCGGCGCGCACGGCGCCCGCCCGTAGGATGGCTCGCGCGATCCGCGGTGCCGGCATCACGCCGCGCATCGTCACGCGGCGCGCTTGACCGTGGCCGAGATCGCCGCGATCTCGTTCTCGGAGAGCGTCTCCTTCTGCAGGAGCTGCCGCGCGCCCTGCTCGAGCGCGACCCGGTTCGCGGTGAGGATCGACACGGCCCGCGTGAACGCCCGGTCGGCGATCGAGCGCACCGCGCGGTCGATCGCGCGCGCCGTATCCTCGCTGTACTTGTGCTGCGGCGGCGCCGCGAACCCGGGAAGGAAGGGCGAGGGCTCGTCCTGGTAGGACAGCGCGCCGAGCTCCGCCTCCATGCCGTAGCGCGTCACCATGCTGCGGGCGATGTCGGTCACCTTGGCGAGGTCGTCCGCCGCGCCGGTCGAGTAGTGCCCGTAGATCACGTGCTCCGCGGCGCGCCCGCCCAGCAGCACCGCCATCTTGTTCTCGAGCTCCTCGCGTGTCATCAGGAAGCGATCCTCGGTGGGACGCTGGATAGTGTAGCCAAGCGCGCCGATGCCGCGCGGAATGATCGAGACCTTGTGCACGGGATCGGTCCCGGGAAGCGCGAGCGCGACCAGCGCGTGGCCCATCTCGTGGTGCGCGACAATCTCGCGCTCGCGCATGTTGAGGATGCGGCTCTTCTTCTCGAGGCCCGCCACCATGCGCTCGACGGCGGCGGTGAAGTCCTCGAGGCCGACCGCGTCCGCACCGCGGCGCGTGGCGATCAGCGTCGCCTCGTTGACGAGATTGGCGAGATCGGCGCCGGTGAACCCGGGCGTGATCGCGGCGACCTTCTCCAGGTCGGCGTCGGCGGCGAGGCTGGTCTTGCGGGTGTGCACCTTGAGAATCTGCAGCCGCCCGGGCTTGTCGGGACGGTCGACCAGCACCTGGCGATCGAAGCGCCCGGCGCGGAGCAGCGCCGGGTCGAGGATCTCGGGCCGGTTGGTCGCCGCGATGAGGATGAGCCCCTTGGTCGGATCGAAGCCGTCCATCTCGACGAGGAGCTGGTTGAGCGTCTGCTCCTTCTCGTCGTGGCCGCCGAGGCCGTACGCGCCGCGCGCACGGCCGAGCGCGTCGAGCTCGTCGATGAAGATGATCGCCGGCGCGCGCTCGCGCGCCTGCTCGAAGAGGTCGCGAACGCGCGCCGCGCCGACGCCGACGAACATCTCGACGAACTCCGAGCCGTTGATGGAGAAGAACGGTACGCCCGCTTCGCCCGCGACCGCGCGGGCAAGGAGCGTCTTGCCCGTGCCCGGGGGCCCGACCAGGAGCACGCCCTTGGGGATGTGGCCGCCGAGCCGCGTGTAGCGCTTGGGGTCCTTCAGGAAGCCGACGACCTCCTGGAGCTCCTCCTTCGCTTCGTCCACGCCGGCGACGTCGTCGAAGCTGGTCTTGGTGTCGGTCTCGACGTAGACCTTGGCCTTGCTCTTGCCGATCGAGAGGAAGCCTCCGCCCAGGGCCCCGCCGCCCTGGCCCGACATGCGGCGCATGAGGAACATCCAGATCGCGAAGAACACCAGGGCGGGCGCGACCCAGGACAGGATATCGCGGAAGAAGGTGTTCTCGGCCACGCCGCGGAACTGCACGTCGTACTGGGAGAGGTCCTTGGCGAGATCGGGGTCGACGCGGGTCGTGACGAAGCGGGTGCGCTTGTCGGGCTTCGCCTCCTTGTAGGAGCCCGAGATCACGTTGTTGGAGATCGCGACGTCCTTGATCTTGCCCGCCTTCAGGTCCTGCTCGAACTGGCTGTAGGGGATCGGCTCGACCTGCGTGGCGGTCGTCCAGAGGTCGCGCGCCCAGAGCACACCGAGCATGGCGAGGATCACGTACCAGATGCTGAACCAGTGTTGGCGCTGCATATCCTGTGGGACAACGCGATCAGGGCGGTCGTTCGGCAGCCTCGGTCCGGCCGCGGGCCGGCGTCAGGCGGAGAGCTCGCCCAGTGATTCTCCCAGGTGGAGGCGGCGGATCGCTTCCGCAAGGAGCGGCACCGCGCTCACCACGCGCAGCCGCTCTCTGACTGCGGGCGAGCCGAGCCCGAGCGGAGGGATCGAGTCGGTGACGAAGATCTCGTCGATGGCCGCGGCGCCGAGCACGCGGTCGGCCTCGGCCGCGAACACGCCGTGGGTCGCCACCGCGATGACGCGCTTCGCGCCGGCGTGGCGGCAGGCTGATGCCGCGCGGGCGACGGTGTTGCCGGCGGCGATCAGGTCGTCGACGACGATCGCCAGCTTCCCCTCGACGTCGCCCGCGAGCGCCTCGCCGGACAGCGCGCCGCTGCCGCGATACTTTTCCACGAAGCCGGTCGAGAGCGGCCTGCCCAGCGCCGCCGAGAGCCGCTGCCGGAAGGCGTCCGCCCGCTTGATGCCGCCCGCGTCCGGGGAGACGACCGCGATCGGCTCGTCCGCGAGCCTCGGCGCGAGGCGGGAGACGAACAGCGGCGCCGCCTCCAGGTGCTCGGTGCGGCAGCGGAACGCGTTCTGGAAGGCGGCCAGGTTGTGCACGTCGAGCGTCACGACGCAGTCGGCGCCGACCGCCTCGAAGAGCTGCGCGACGTAGCGCGTGGTCACCGGATCGCGGGGCTTGGTCTTGCGGTCCTTGCGTGAGTAGGCGAGGTAGGGCACGACCGCCGTCACGCGGCGCGCCGCCGCGTCCTTCAGCGCGCCGATGAAGAAGAGCAGGCGCACCAGCTTGTCGTCGATGCTCTGGCCGGGCTCGGCGTGCAGCGAGTGCAGCACGTAGACGTCGCGCTCGCGCACGCTCGCTGCCGGACGCAGCTTGTGCTCGCCGTCCTCGAACACGCGCTCCTCGTGCTCGGCGAGCGCGATGCCCAGTGCCAAGGCGACCGCCTCGCCGCAGAGGCGGCTCGCGGCGGGCGCGAAGAGCAGAGGCGGGTGGTCGGGCACGGCGCGGGCGGGCACGGGCGCTCTGGAGCGCCCGGTCATGTTACGCTCAAGTCGGCTCGACGCGCGCTCTCGCCTCATGACCCACTACGACGTGTTCAACGGCGACGCCGACGGGATCTGCGCGCTGCACCAGCTCAGGCTCGAGAGCCCTCGCGAGTCCACCCTCGTGACGGGCGTCAAGCGCGACATCGCGCTGCTCGCGCGCGTCGACGCGCGCGATGGCGACTCGGTGACCGCGCTCGACATCTCGGCGGCCAGCAATCGACCGGCGCTGGAGGCGCTCCTCGCGCGCGGCGTGACGGTCGAGTATTTCGATCACCACTACGCGGGCGAGCTGCCGCGGCACCCGGGCCTGCGCGCGCTGATCGATACGTCGCCCGGCGTGTGCACCGGCATCCTGGTCGACCGCCATCTCGAGGGCCGGCGCCGCGTGTGGGCGGTGGTCGCGGCCTTCGGAGACAACCTCGACGAGCCGGCACGCTCGCTCGCAGGGCCACTCGGCTTCGATCCCGCCCGGCTCGCGGCGCTCCAGGGCCTGGGCGAGAACCTCGCCTACAACGCGTACGGCGACACCGAGGACGATCTGATCGTGCACCCGGCGGCGCTCTATCGAACGCTCGCTCCCTACGCCGATCCGTTCCGCCTGCTCGCGGAGGAGCCGCTGCTCGCGCGCATCGATGCGGCGCGCCGCGACGATCTGGGGCGCGCCGAGGGCCTGTCGCCGGAGTACTCGCTGCCCCACGCGAGGGTGTACGTGCTTCCGGACGAGCCCTGGTCGCGGCGCGTGCGCGGCGTCTTCGGCAACGCGCTGGTCCACCGGTCTCCGGATCTCGCGCACGCGATCCTGACCCGCGATGCCCACGGCGATTTCGTGGTGAGCGTGCGGGCGCCCCGAACCGCGCCGACGGGCGCCGACGCCCTGTGCCGCGCGTTCCCGACCGGCGGCGGGCGCGCGGCCGCGGCAGGGATCAACCACCTGCCGCGGGACGAATTGCCGGCATTCGTGCGTCGGCTCGAGGCCGCGTTTCGCTAGAGGTCCCGCTTCGAGGCTAGCGGCGCTTCGTCGCCTTGCGCGTGCCCGCCGCGGTGACCTTGCCGCGCACCAGCAGGACCGGGCAGGGCGACTCGCGCACGACCAGCTCCGCGTCGCTGCCCAGGACCACCCGGGAAAGCCCGGCGCGCCCGTGCGTGCCGAGCACGATCACGTCGGCGCTCCACTTCTTCGCCTCGGCGACGATCACGTCGGCGACCCGCCGGCCGAAGGCTTCGAGCAGCACCCCCTCGACCTTGACCCGCCGCTGTCGCGCCTTGGCTGCGGCGTCCTTGATGAGCTTGGAGCCCGCCGCCGTCAGGTTGCGCATCAAGTCGTCGACGTAGCTAGCCGGAAGGTACGTCGTGCCGTCGTAGGCGCGGGTGACCGCCGACTCGTCGAGCACATGCAGCAGGCGGATGCTCGCGCTCTGATCCTTGGCGAGCAGGATCGCCTCCTCGAGGCCGCGGCGCGCCGGCGGGCTTCCGTCGATGGGTACCAGGATCTTGCGGAACATCGCTGACCTCCGTCGGACTTCGATGCCGCAAGTCTACCGCGGGCGACGCTCCCGGGCATTGAGGCGGATCAAGCTCTACACCCAGACCATCAGCCCCATCTCGAAGGGATGCATCAGCGCCTCCGGTCGCGGATAGGCGCGGATGCGGTAGTCGAGCTTGCCGCAGAGCTCCGGCGCGACGTCGAGGCGGTAGATGTGCTCGCCCGAGTCGTTGACGGAGCCGGTCGGCAGCAGCGGGTACCTGAGCACCCGCGCTCCGTCGCCGTCGCCTTCGTCGCGCGTCATCAGCATCTCGACGACCAGATCGTCGGGCGCGAGGCCGTCGACCCTGGCGCCGACCTCCACCGCGATCGTCTCGCCGAAGCCGATGCGCTGCGCGGGCGTGTCGAGCCTGCGCAGCGCCACCTGGGGCCAGGCGCCGCGCACGCGCTCCTTCCACGCCGCGATCCGGGTGGCCGCCTCGTAGCCCGCCTGGGCCAACCGCGGCCCCTGCTCCGACGCCGGCGCGTAGAAGTCGGTGAGGTACTCGCGCACCATGCGCGTCGCGCTGAAGCGCGCCATCACGCTCGCGATCGAGCGCTTGGCCATGCGCATCCAGCCCGGGGCGAAGCCCTTGTCGCCGCGCCCGTCGTAGTAGAGAGGAAGCACCTGGTCCTGCAGGATCTCGTAGAGCGTCTGCGCTTCCTCGCGGTCGCGGCGCTGCTCGTCGAGCACCAGCGATTCGGGCTTGATCGCCCAGCCGTTGTCGCCGTTGTAGCCCTCCGCCCACCAGCCGTCGAGCACCGACAGGTTGATGACGCCGTTCATCGCCGCCTTCATGCCCGACGTGCCGCAGGCCTCGAGCGGGTAGATCGGGTTGTTGAGCCACACGTCGACGCCGGCGACGAGCCGGCGCGAGAGGTGCAGGTCGTAGCCTTCCACGAGCAGGATCCGGCCTTCGAGCGAGGGCAGCCGCGCGACCTCGTGCACGCGCCGGATGAGCTCCTGTCCCGGGCCGTCGGCCGGGTGCGCCTTGCCGGCGAAGACGAACACGATCGGCTTGCCGCGCGTGTTGACGACGTGCGCGAGCCAGTCGACGTCGTCGAAGAGCAGCATCGCCCGCTTGTACGCGGCGAAGCGCCGCGCGAATCCGATCGTGAGCACGTCGGGATTCTCCGGGTCGGCGAAGCGGAACAGCCGGTCGAGATGCGTCTCGCTGCCCTGGTTGCGCACGTGCTGCAGGCGGATGCGCGAGCGAACCAGCTGCAGCAACGCCGACTTCTGGCTGCGGTGCGCGCTCCAGAGGAGCTCGTCCGGAATGCGCTCGACGCGCTCCTGCCACTGCATCTCGGTGAGGCCGTGGGACCAGACCGGATCGACGTAGCGATCGAACAGCGCCCTCATCTGCGAGGCGAGGAAGGTCGGTGTGTGCACGCCGTTGGTGACGTAGCCGACGGGCTTCTCGGCGACGGGAATCTGCGGCCACAGCTCGCGCAGCATGCGCGCGGTGACGTCGCGATGGATGCGGCTCACGCCGTTGTGGAACGACGAGCCGCGCACCGCCAGCGCGGTCATGTCGAAGTCGTCGCTGCCCGGGACCGCGCCGAGGGCGAGCAGGGCGCCGGGCGCGAGCTCCTTCAGGAGGTCGGCGAAGTAGCGCTCGATCATCTCCCTGGAGAAGCGATCGTGCCCGGCCTCCACCGCGGTGTGGGTGGTGAACACCGTGTCGCTCGCGACCGCCTCGAGCGCCCCGGGAAGGGCGACGCCGCCGCGCATGATCTCGCGCACGCGCTCGAGCACCAGGAAGGCGGCATGGCCCTCGTTCATATGCCAGACCGTCGGCTTCAATCCCATCGCCGCCAGCGCGCGCGCGCCACCCACGCCGAGCACGATCTCCTGCTCGATGCGCGTCGTCTTGTCGCCGCCGTAGAGGCGGTGGGTGATGTCGCGATCGGCGGCCCGGTTCGCCGGCAGGTCGGTGTCGAGCAGGAACAGGCTCACGTGGCCGACGCGCGCCTTCCAGACCTTGGCCTGGACCTTGCGGCCGGCGAGATCGACCGACACGCGAAGATCGCCGCCGTGCGGGCGCTGCACCGGCGAGACCGGCAGATCGTCGAAGTCCGAATCGGTGTAGGCGGCGAGCTGCTTGCCGTCCTTGTCGATGGTCTGCGAGAAGTAGCCCTGACGATAGAGCAGGCCCACCGCCACGAATGGCAGTCGCAGGTCGCTCGCCGCCTTGCAGTGGTCGCCGGCGAGGATGCCCAGGCCGCCGGCGTAGATCGGGAGGCTCTCGTGAAAGCCGAACTCCGCGCAGAAGTACGCCACCAGATCGTGCTCGCCGAGCGCGTCGGCGGGCGCCCGGCGCTGCCGGTCGCCGTGATACATGTCGTAGGCCGAGATGACGCCGTCGAAGGCGGTCAGAAACGCCGGGTCCTCGGCGGCGCCGAGCAGGCGCTCCTCGTCGATGCGGCGCAGGAACGCCTTCGGATTGTGCCCGACGCCTTCCCACAGCGTGGGGTTGAGCCAGCCGAAGAGGCTGCGCGTCGGCCGGTCCCAGGTGTACCAGAGGTTGGTCGCGAGCTCCTCGAGCCGGGCGAGCCGCGGCGGAATCCTCGGGTGAACCTCGAGGGAAAAATGAGTCCCGGGCTGGTCCTGCATGCGATCGGAATGCGTCGCGCCGCCCGGCGGCTCTCGACCGCCGGGGGCGAGCTTCGGTCAGGCGGCCTTTTCGAGCTCCACCCGATACTTGCCGTGACGCGCGAGGCTGTTCATCTTGAGCCGCTGGTAGAACGCGCGCTGCGCCGCGCCCGCGTTGTCGGCCTTGCCCGCCCAGAGCTTCATCGGCGGATCCTGCAGCGCGCGCGCGTAGGAGAACGACAGCACCCACGGCGCCTCCGGCGCCATGACGTTCATCGCATTCAGGTTCGCGGTGGCTTCCTCGGGGCTCTGGCCGCCGGAGAGGAAGTTGATCGTCGGCACGGCGGCCGGAACGGTCCGCAGCAGCACCTCGAGCGTCGAGCGGGCGACCACCTCGGCGCTCGCCTTCGGCGGACGCTCCTTGCCGGGGAGCACCATGCTCGGCTTGAGCACCATGCCTTCGAGCAGCACGCGATGGCGCCGGAGCGCGCGGAACACCTCGGAGAGCACTGCCTCGGAAACCTCGTGACAGCGCTCGAGCGTATGGCCGCCGTCGATCAGCACCTCGGGCTCGACGATCGGCACGATGCCCTCGGCCTGGCAGATCGCGGCGTAGCGCGCCAGCACCTCGGCGTTCGCCTTGATGCCCAGCGGCGTCGGATTACGGTCGGTGATGCCGTAGACCTCGCGCCACTTGGCGAAGCGCGCCCCCTTCGCCTTGTACTCCTTGAGACGCTCGGCGAGGCCGTCGAGGCCCTGGGTGACGAGATCGCCCTCGGCATTCGGAAGCGCCGTCGTGCCCTTGTCGACCTTGATGCCCGGAAGGATGCCCTGCTTCGTCAGCAGATCGGGCAGCGTCGTGCCGTCGTCGGCCTTCTGGTCGAGCGTCTCCTCGTACAGGATGAAGCCGGCGACGAACTCGCCGACGCCCTTGGTGGTGAAGAGCAGCGTGCGGTACGCGCGGCGGGTCTCTTCGGTGGATTCGATGCCGACTGCCTTGAAGCGCTTGGTGATGGTGGGCGTGCTTTCGTCGGCGGCGACGATGCCCTTGCCGGGCTGCACGATCCGGGCGATGGTCGCCCGAAGCTCGTCCTGGACACTCATGCGTACTCCTCCGGATCTGGGGCGTCGTTCACGGGGCGGTCGATCGGGTGACGAGTCCGGCACGGGAGCCGCCGCCTCCGGGCGACTTACCGCGTATTGTACCGGGCCGACTAGCCTTTGATGCAGATCATCGGCTCCAGGCGGGCGACTTTGCGCGCAAGTCCGGCGCGCTCCGCCGCGTCGACCACCTCCGCGACGTCTTTGTATGCTCCAGGGGCTTCCTCGGCGACGCCGCTCGGCGACGGGCTGCGAACGAGGATCCCGCGCCCCGCGAGCTCCTCGATCACGTCGCGGCCGCGCCAGCGCCGGGACGCCTGAGTCCTGCTCATGCGCCGGCCCGCGCCGTGGCACGCGGAGCCGAACGCGGCCGACATCCCCTGTGCGGTCCCCGCGAGCACGTAGGACGCCGTCCCCATGCTGCCGCCGATGAGCACCGGCTGGCCCGCTTCGCGCAGCGCCGCGGGCAGATCGGGATGTCCCGGGCCGAACGCGCGCGTCGCGCCCTTGCGGTGCACGAAGAGCTGCCGCTGCTTGCCGTCGACGACATGCTCCTCGAGCTTGCAGGTGTTGTGCGAGACGTCGTAGACGAGGCCGAGCTCCGCCTCCGGCAGCAGCGTGCGGAACGCCCGGCGCGTCAGGTGCCCGAGGATCTGGCGATTGGCGAGCGCGCAGTTGATCGCCGCGCGCATCGCGCCGAGGTAGCGCCGGCCGAGTGCCGAGCGGATCGGCGCGCAGGCGAGCTCGCGCTCGGGCAGCGCGATGCCCAGCGCGCGCGCCGTGGTCGCCATCTCGCGCAGGAACTCCGTGCCGATCTGATGGCCGAGGCCGCGCGAGCCGCAGTGGATGCTGATCACGACCGCGCCGCGCTCGAGGCCGTAGGCCCGCGCCAGCCCCGCGTCGTGGATCCGGGTGACCTTCTGGACTTCGAGATAGTGATTGCCCGAGCCGAGCGTGCCCATCTGCTCGCGCTGGCGCTGCTTGGCGGCTTCGGACACCGCGGACGGATCGGCGCCGGCGGCGACTCCGCGCTCCTCGATGCGCTCGAGATCCTCGCCGAGACCGAAGCCTTCGCCGACCGCCCAGCGAGCGCCGTCCGCGAGCATCGCGTCCATCGCCTGCGCCGAAAGCTGCACGGCACCGGTGCTGCCGACGCCGGCGGGAATGCTCGCGTAGAGCGCGTCGGCGAGCTTGCGCTTGACCCGCTCGACCGCGGCCGAGTCGACGCCGCTGCGCAGCATGCGCACGCCGCAGGAGATGTCGAAGCCCACGCCGCCGGCCGAGACCACGCCGTCGTCGTCGGCGTCGAACGCCGCGACGCCCCCGATCGGGAAGCCGTAGCCCCAGTGCGCGTCGGGCATCGCGAACGACGCCTTGACGATGCCGGGCAGCGCGGCCACGTTCGCGACCTGCTGCGCGACCTTGTCGTCCATGCCCTCGATCAGCGCCTCGTCGGCGTAGAGTACGCCGGGCACGCGCATCGCGCCCGTGCGCGGCAGCTCCCACGCGCATTCGGCCCTGCGGATCAGTCGCGAGCGATCCATTGCCGGGCTATCGCGGCGCCGGGGCGGTCAGACGTCGACGACGCATTGCGCGATCCACCGGCCGTCGGCGCGCTGCGCGACGCACAGGCCGGTGTAGGTCGCGGCCTTCACCTCGACGGCCGGGCGGTGGCGCGTGCGGTCGACCGGCTCGCCCCACGCGGTCGCCCGCAGGCGATGCCCGGCCAGCTCCACCGCGAAGCGGCCGAAGAGCGCCTTGCGCTTGGCCATCTCGTAGATGAGCGCGTTGAGCCAGTCGGCGAGAAGCAGCTCGTCGTCCGGAGCCTCGCGGCCGATCGCGAGCGCGTCGCGGGCTGCCACGCTCGCAGGATCGACGACCACCGCGGTCAGCGCCAGCGCGGCCTGCTCGAAGGCTTCGCTGCGCGTCGCGCCGACCCCGCGCACGCCGATGTCCGAGCCGTGCGCGAAATGCTCCCAGGGCATGGACGTATCGTCGGCCGGCCGCCGGCTTCGCGCAAGGGCGGCGGCGCGGTCCGGGAAGATCATGCGTTGCAGGCGAAGCGCTCACGCGGCACCATTGCGGAAGACAGGGTAGCGCAATGCCGCGTTTTTCCGCCAATCTCTCCTTCCTGTACACCGAGCTGCCGTTCCTGGAACGCTTCGCGGCGGCGGCGCGCGACGGCTTCCGCGCGGCGGAGTTCGCGTTCGGCTACGAGCATCCGGTCTCCGACATCGCGGCGCGGCTGGCGGCGGCCGGCCTCGTGCAGGTGCTCATCAACGCTCCGCCTGGGGATGCGGAGGCGGGGGACCGCGGCCTGGGCGCACTCTCCGGTCGCGAGGCGGAGTTCGCCGAGAGCATCGTGACGGCGCTCGCCTACGCCGAGGCGCTGCGCTGCCCGCGGGTGCACGTGATGGCCGGCGTCGTGTCGGAGGACCGCCGCGCGCGGGCGCGCGCGACCTTCGTCGCCAACCTGCGCCTCGCGGCGCGGGAGGCCGGGGCGCGCGGCATCGCGCTCACGATCGAGCCCATCAATCCCCGCGACATCCCCGGCTACTTCCTCAACACGCAGGCCGAGGCGCACGCGATCCGCGAGGAGGTCGGGGCCGACAATCTGTCCGTGCAGATGGACCTCTATCACGCGCAGATCGTCGAAGGGAACCTATCGGAGAAGATCCGCCGCTGGCTGCCGCACATCGGCCACGTCCAGATCGCGGGTGTTCCGGGGAGGCACGAGCCCGATGTCGGCGAGATCAACTATCGGCATCTCTTCGCGCTGCTCGACGAGCTGGGCTATGCGGGCTGGGTCGGCTGCGAATACCGGCCGCGCGCCGGCACGTCGGCGGGGCTGGAGTGGATCAGGACGTTCATGGCAACGGAGGAGGGACGATGAAGCGGACGATGGCTGCCGCGGTCGCGGCGCTCGTGCTGATCGCCGCCGCACAGGCCGCGGCGGAGCAAGCGGAGATCAACGTTGCGCAGCAGTACGGCGTGAGCTTCCTGCCGCTGATGGTGATGGAGCGCGAGAAGCTGATCGAGAAGCACGCGAAGGCGGCGGGCCTGGGCGAGGTGAAGGTCAACTGGGTCAAGGTCGCCGGTCCGAGCCTGATGAACGACGGGCTGGTCTCGGGCTCGCTGCAGTTCGCCGCGCTCGGCGCGCCGTCGCTGATCACGCTCTGGGCGAAGACCAGGGACAACGTCGCTGTCCGGGGCGTCTCGGCGATGACCACCTATCCGCTCTATCTCAACGTGCGCAACCCGGCGGTCAGGACGATCCGCGATTTCAGCGACAAGGACAAGATCGCCGTGCCCTCGATCAAGGTCTCGACTCAGGCCATCATGCTGCAGATGGCGGCGGCGAAGGAGTTCGGCGACGCCGACTACGCGCACTTCGATCCGTGGACGGTGTCGCTCTCGCATCCGGACGGCCTGCTCGCGATCACCAACAACAGCGGCGGCGTCGACGCGCACTTCACGACCTCGCCCTTCCACGAGCAGGAGATGAAGCTGCCCGGGATCCGCACGCTCACGACCTCCTACGAGATCCTGGGCGGCCCGGCGACCGCGGTGGTGATCGCCGCGTCGGGCAAGTACCGCGATGCGAACCCGAAGACCTACATGGCGTTCTTCGCTGCGCTCAAGGAGGCGATCGACGGCATCAACAAGGACAAGCGCGCGGCGGCGAAGGTCTACCTCGAGCAGGCCAACGACACCAAGGACACGCCCGAGGAGATCTACGCGATGATCAGCGCGCCGGACTACCACTTCACGCTCACGCCGCAGAAGGTCTACAAGACGGCGGAGTTCATGTACAAGATCGGCACGATCAAGGTCAGGCCCGCCTCGTGGCAGGAGCTGTTCTTCCCCGAGGTCCACGCGCTGCCGGGCGACTGAAGAGCGCCGCGTGGCGGACCTCTTGCGCGTAGCCTGCGGGGCGGGATTCGCGGGCGACCGTGTCGAGCCGGCAGTGCTCCTGGCCGAGTCGGGCACGCTCGATTTCCTCGTGCTCGAGGTGCTTGGCGAGCGCACCGTCGCGCTCGCGCAACTGCGCAGGCGCAAGGATCCGGCGGCGGGCTACGACGCGATGCTCGAGCGCCGGGTCGAAGCGCTGCTGCCGGTGCTCAAGCGCAAGGGCGCGCGTCTGGTCGGCAACTTCGGCGGCGCGAATCCCGACGCTGCCGCCGACGCGATCCTCGCGATCGCCCGGCGCCTCTCGGTGCCCGTGAAGGTGGCAGTCGTGACCGGCGACGACGTGCTCGCGGAGATCGATCCGGCGAGCGTCGCGCTGGAGAGCGGGGCGCCGATCGCCGAATACGGCAGGCTAGTGTCGGCCAACGCGTATCTCGGCGCCGACGCCCTGCTGCCGGCGCTCGCCTCCGGGGCCGACGTCGTCGTGACGGGGCGCGTCGCCGATCCGTCGCTCTTTCTCGCGCCGATGATCCACCGCTACGGCTGGGCGCTCGACGATGTCGACCGGCTCGCGCGCGGCACGTCGATCGGCCACCTCCTCGAGTGCGCTGCGCAGGTGTCGGGGGGCTACTACGCCGACCCGGGACGCAAGGACGTGCCCGGGATCGCGCACCTGGGATTCCCGTTCGCCGACGTCGACGCCGACGGCAATGCGACGCTGGGCAAGCTCGAAGGGACGGGCGGGGTCATCGATCTGGCGACCGTCACGGAGCAGCTCCTCTACGAGGTCACCGATCCGACCGGCTACGTGACGCCCGACGTCGTCGCGGACTTCAGCGCGGTCCGTCTGCGGCAGAGGGGCCGCGACCGGGTCGAAGTGCGCGGCGCGCGGGGCCGGGCGCGCCCGGACAGGCTCAAGGTCAGCGTCGGCTATCTCGCGGGCTACCTCGGCGAGGGCGAGATCGGCTACGGCGGGGAGAACGCGCTCGCGCGGGCGCGGCTCGCCGGCGACATCGTCCGCGAGCGCATCGGCGCGGAGTTCGACGAGCTGCGCATCGACCTGATCGGCAGCACGTCGCTGCACGGCCGCGCCTTCGATGCCCAGGAGCGCCCGTACGAGGTCCGGCTGCGGGTCGCGGCGCGCGCGGCCTCGCCGGAGCGCGCGGCGATCGTCGGCGAAGAGGTCGAGGCGCTCTATCTCAACGGCCCGGCGGGCGGAGGCGGCGCGCGCAAGTACGTGCACGAGCAGATCGGCATCGTCTCGACGCTGATCGACCGCGACCGGGTGCGCACGCGGACCACCGTGAAGGATTGGGCGCTCGATGGCCAGACTGTATGACCTCGCGCACTGTCGTGCCGGCGACAAGGGCGACACCTCGATCCTGTCGCTGATCGCCTATCGGCGGGAGGACTACCCGCTGCTCGTCGAGCGGGTGACCGGCGAGGCGGTCGCGAAGCATCTCGCGTGCATCGTGCGCGGCACGATCCGCCGCTACGAGCTGCCGGAGCTCGGCGCGCTGCAGTTCGTCTGCGAGCACGCGCTCGCGGGCGGCGTGACGACGTCGCTCGCGCTCGACGCTCACGGCAAGTCGCTGTCCTATGCGCTGCTGGAGATGGAGATCTAGCGTGGCCGGACGAGCGGAGATCATGCCGGCGCGCTCCCGCGTGGCGATTCACGGCCTGGAGTTCCTCCTCGGGCTCTCGGTCGTGGCCGGCCTCTGGTACCTGGCCAGCGCCGCCGTCGCCAACAAGACGCTGGTGCCTTCGCCGCTCATGGTCCTGCACGCCTGGGTCGATCTCCTGCGCAGCGACCTTCCGGCGGACGTGCTCGCGAGCCTCGTCCATCTGGGGATCGGCTACGGCCTGGGCATCGCGGCCGGGCTCGCGCTCGCCATGCTGTCGATGCGCTTCGGAGCGGTCGAGGCGATCGTCGATCCGCTGGTCGAAGTGCTGCGTCCGCTGAGCGCCATCGCCTGGATTCCGCTCGCCATCCTGATGTTCGGGGTGAGCCAGCGGGTCCCGGTCTTCCTCATCTTCTACGCGGCGGTCTTCCCGATCTTCGTCAACACTATCGCCGGGGTGAAGCAGGTCGACCGGCAGCTCGTGCGCGCGGCGGAAATGCTCGGGGCCTCGCGGCGCACGATCGTGATGCACGTGGTGATCCCCGCGTCGCTGCCTTACGTGCTCGCCGGTGCCCGCCTGAGCCTCGGCGTGGCCTGGATGGCGATGGTCGCCGCCGAGCTCACCGGCGCGGACTCGGGGCTCGGGTGGCGCCTGTTCTGGTACCAGGAGTTCTTCGCCATGGACAAGGTGATGGCCGTCATCCTCACCATCGGGGTGCTGGGCTATCTCTTCGACACGCTGCTGCGCCGGCTGCAGGCCCGGATCACGCGCTGGAGCCCGGACAGCGCTGCGCTCGACTCGTGAGGCCCCTCGCGCAGCGGCAGTGGCTGCCGCTCCTTTTCTTCCCCGCGCTGCTCGCGGCGTGGGAGGCGCTCGTCCGCGCAGTCGGCCAGACCGCGCTCGTCCCCTATCCGACCGGCGTGCTGCAGGCGCTCGCGCGCACCATCGGCGACGGCACGCTCGTCGCGGCGACGGCCTCGAGCCTCCTTCGCGTGCTGCTCGGCTTCGCGATCGGCGCAGCGCTGGGCATCCCGCTGGGCATGCTGATGGGACGGGTGCAGCGCATCCACCGCGCGATCGGCCCCATCATCGATTCGCTGCGCTCGGTCGCGCCGATCGCGTGGATCCCGATGGCGCTGCTCTGGCTCGGGATCCGCGGCAACGCGGCGCTGTTCATCGTCGCCTACGCCGCCTTCTTCCCCTTCGTCGTGAGCGCCGTGCAGGGCGCCCGCCTGATCGATCGCAACCTCGTCGACGCGGCGCGGGCCCTGGGCGCGCGACAGGCGCTCATGCTGCGCTCGGTCGTCCTGCCCAGCGCGCTGCCGGCGATCCTGACGGGCGCACGCATCGCGATGGCCTTCGCCTGGGGCTCGATCATCGCCGCGGAGCTCGCCATGGGCATCAAGGTCAACGCAGGCGGCTCGGCCGCGGTCGGCCTGGGACAGCTCATGGTCAATACGCTCTATGTCCGGCGCGACGTCAACGGCCTCGTGCTCTACATGATCGTGATCGGCATCATCAGCCTGGCGATCGACCTCGCCATGCGGCGCCTGCAGCGCGGCCTCACGCCATGGAGGCCGATATGAGCGCGGCCCCAGGCGGCGCAGCGGCCGGCGCGAAGGTCGAAGGCCGCGCGGTGTCGAAGACCTACGTGTCGGCGCGCACGGGCGAGCAGATCGAAGCGCTGCGCGAGGTCTCGTTCCGCGTCATGCCGCACGAGTTCGTCGGCATCGTCGGTCCTTCGGGCTGCGGCAAGTCGACGCTGCTCTCGCTGGTCGCGGGCTTCGCCGCGCCGAGCTCCGGCGAAGTCCTGTTCGACGGGGCGCCGATCGCCGGACCCGATCCCCGCCGCGGCGTGATGTTCCAGGACTACGCGCTGTTTCCGTGGCGCACCGTGCTCGGCAACGTCGAGTTCGGGCCCTTCGCCCGTGGCGTCGGCGCCGAGGCGCGCCGGGCGACCGCGCGCCACTTCATCGAAATGGTCGGGCTGACCGGTTTCGAGGACCGCTATCCGCACGAGCTCTCGGGCGGGATGCGCCAGCGCTGCGCGCTGGCGCGGCTGCTCGCGAACGAGCCGGAGGTCTGGCTCATGGACGAGCCCCTCGCCGCGGTCGACCTGCAGACGCGCAACATCCTGCAGGACGAGCTTCTGCGCCTCTGGGGTGACGGCGAGATGGCCGAGCGCCGCCGCGCCGTCCTGTTCGTCACCCACGGCATCGACGAGGCCGTGTATCTTGCCGATCGCGTGATCGTGCTCGGCCGCCGGCCGGGCCAGGTGAAGGACGTGGTTGCGATCGACATGCCCCGGCCGCGCCGCGGCCGGCGCAACTCGGCCGAGGCCGGTCGCTACGTCGAGCACATCTGGAGCCTGATCAGGGACGAGGCTGCGCGCGCGATCATCGAGGAAGCGGACTAGCCGATGCACGGCCCACAACGATTGGAGGGACAAGCCATGAGCCACAGCACGCTCCGCCGTCGATTCCTCGCGCGTACCGGCGGCCTGGGTTTTTCCGCGCTGCTCGGGCTTCCACTCTTCGCCGCCAGCCCGGCGCTCGCGCAGGCGCTCAAGATGACGATGGGCATCGGGCTCACCAACGACGGGGCGCCGCTGGTGTTCGCGATGCAGCGCGAGAAGCTGCTCGAGAAGGCCGCCGAGGAGCTCGGCCTGCACGTCGATCCCGAGTACCTCAACTTCCCGGTGCTCCTGCGCATGCTGCAGGGCCTCGCCGCCGGCCAGCTCGACATTGGCATGCTCGGGTCGACGCCGACGATCCGCAACTTGGCGCTGTCCAATCCCGCGATCCCGGTCGCGATCGCCGGCGGCGGCATCAAGTTCCCGCTCCAGGTCCCGCCGGGCTCGCCGATCAGGAACCTCGAGGGGCTCAAGGGCAAGTCGGTGCTGACGATCGTAGGCTCCGACCTGCATCTGGTGCTCAACCTGATGCTGCAGGCGCAGTTCGGCACCGACGACCCGAAGGCGCTCGACATCACGGTGAAGAACATCCAGGCGTTCGCCGAGCTCACGCGTGCGCAGCCGGGCATCGACGCCGTCCTGAGCGTCGAGCCGGCGGCACAGGGCGCCGTCAACTCGGGCCAGCTCGTCAATCTCCTGCGCAACGACGGGACGACGGGACCCGCCTACGACGGTCCGGAAGGCAAGGGCGAGGGCCACCGGATCGCGAGCTTCGCGAAGACGCCGTTCGCGCCCGAAGCCTACTATCCGCATCGCATCTGGTGGGTGACCCGGGAGGAGTTCCTCAAGAGCAATCCCAAGGCCGTGACCGCGCTGCTGATCGCCAACGCGCGGGCGACGACCATGGTCACGAAGATGACGCCCGACGCGATCATCGACATGGCTAGCCAGGACTGGTTCAGCGACCGCGCGGCGCAGCGTCCCTACGTCGAGAACATTCTCTATCGCCGGCGAGGCTGGTCGTGGATCACGGAAGGCGACGCGCGCACGCTCGTCGGCTTGTCGAAGGTCAAGTCGATCTACCAGCAGGAGCTCACGCCCGACCTGGTCAAGCGCACGCTGCGCTTCGGCGCGCCGCTCGCCCGCGAAGCCTGGGAGCGGGTAGGCAAGTTCCCCGGCGAGGCGGCGTTCACCGATCCCAGGGCCACGGACATCCGCGGCCTGCCGGTCTGGGAGATGGATCGCTGGAAGCTCTGAAGAGAGCGGGATCGAGCCTCGCGCGGTGCCGCGGCGAGGAGGCGAGTCGAGACCGGCCCGAAGCTCGGCGCGGCGCAGTGTTGCAGAAAACCGACAACGCCTTGTAACGAGCACTCGCTGCTGACATCGGCGTCAGGCAGTCCGTATGTTCATGAAGGCGAAGGCAAATGCGCTTTTTCGCGGCCATGGTACGGCGGGTGCAACAGGTTCGATCGAGCGCGAACAGGCTAGCCGGTGCGAATTCTTGCCGTCTAGAATGCGGCAGCCCCTGCGTCGCGGCGTTGAGCGCGGCGTCGCGATGCGCCGGACTGGAAACGACGAAGACGACAAATCCAGGTCTATGCCCGCTCCTTGAGCCCCGGTCGCCGAGCACTCTGCGCAATCGCATTCGCTGTAATCCTTGACCCTTCCGCCTACGCCGCGGTCGGGGTCAACAAGAGCTTCACTCCCAATTCGGTCGTGTCGACGCAATCGTCGACGCTGGCGATCGTCCTGCTCAACCCCAATTCGTCGACGGCCACCGGAGTCGCGCTGACCGACTCGCTGCCCGCGGGCGTCGTCGTCGCCAACCCGCTCGTCGTCGGGACCAACAGCTGCGGCTTCTCCACCGCCGCCATCGTCGCCGGCGGCACGTCGATTCCGCTGTCGGGGGGAACGATCCCGGCGATCAGCGGCGGCGTCGCGGGGCAGTGCCAGATCCAGGTCAACGTCGTCTCGGCGACTCCGAACACCTACCTCAATACGATCGCCGCCGGCGCGGTGTCGTCCTCGCAGGGCAGCAATGCGCAGGCGGCGCAGGCCACGCTGGTGGTCTCGAAGCCCGCCAACGTCACCGGCCCCAAGGCGTTCTCGCCGACCAACGTGCATGGCGCCGGCACGCCTTCCACGCTGACCATCACGCTCACCAACCCCAACGCGGTGCCCCTGACCGCCGCCGCCGTCACCGACACGCTGCCGGCCGCGATCACCATCGCGCCCACGCCCAATGCCGGCACGACCTGCGGCGTCGGCGCGTCCGCGACGCCCAGCTCCAGCACGACCAACCCGGCGACGATCGCGCTCGCCGGCGGGACGATTCCGGCCAACGGCTCCTGCACCTTCTTCGTCGACGTCGTCGCGCGCAATCCCAACGCGCTCGTCAACGGCAACCAGACCAACACCATCGCCGCGGGCGCGCTGACCACGACCGAAGGGGCGACCAACTCCGCGTTCTCGGCGAACATCAACGTCCAGACCGGCGGCAGCGTCGCCAAGGCGTTTGCGCCGAACGTGATCGCCTCCGGCGGCGCGTCGACGCTGACGATCACGGTCACCGACTACAACACGACGGCGCTCTCGCCGATCACCTTCACCGACACCTTCCCGACGGCCGCCGGCATGGTCGCGACCGCGCTGCCGGTATCGACCTGCGGGGGCACGATCAGCACCGTGCCGGCGCAGCCCGCCCCGCCGCCCTACACCTCGTTCACGCTCACCGGCGGAAACCTCGCCGGCGTGGTCGGGCCGGCGGCGGGCTCGACCACCTGCACGATCACGATGCCGGTCACGGCGACCGCCACCGGCACGAACACGCTGACCGCCAACAACTACGGCGGCGTCACGATCGCGGCGGCGAGCGCGGCGCTGTCGGTGAGCGCGATCTCCGGCAGCAAGTCGTTCACTACGCCGGCGCTGCAGACCGGCACCACGACGCTGACGATCACGCTCAACAACCTGACCAGCGCGTCGGCGACGATCACCTCGGTGCGCGACGACCTCACGACGATGGGGGCGGGCTTCACCATCGATCCCGCGGCGACGCCCGGAGGAACCTGCGGGACGACGCTCACCTCGCCCACGGGAGGGACGCTGATCACCACGACGGGCGGCACGATTCCCGCGAACGGAAGCTGCACGATCACCCTGCTGCTCGACATCTCGGCGACCTCCGCGACCGGCAACCGGACCGACACGATCCCGGCGTCGACCGCGGTCAACGGCGTCCACACGAGCGCGGGCAACAACACCATCGCGATCGCCGGCACGGTCAACGTCCAGCGCGCGCTGACCGTGACCAAGGCCTTCGCGCCGGCCACGGTCCAGGGCGGCGCCGCGTCGCGTCTCACCGTGACGCTGGCGCCGACGGTCAACCTGACGAGCGTCGGCTTCAGCGACGACCTGACCACGATGGGCGCGGGCTTCACGCTGCTCTCCACCGGCGCGGGGCCGAATCCGGTCGCCACCGGCTGCGGCGCAGGCACCGTGACCGCGGCACCCGGCGCGACGAGCTTTTCGCTTGCCGGCGCGACGCTGACCGCGGGCACCAACTGCACCGTCGCGGTGAACGTGGCGAGCCCGGTGTCGACGGGAACGTTCACGGACACCATCGCCGCGGCCAACATCACGACCGCACAGGGCGTCACGACCAGCGCGGTCACGGGCAACCTGGTGCTGGTGAACAACTCCGTCACCGTCAACAAGTCGTTCAGTCCGACCGCCGTCGCGCTCGGCAGCACGAGCTCGGGCAACCCCAACTTCTCGACGCTCGCGATCCAGGTCCGCAACAACAACGCCGGCGCGATCAACCTGACGGGCGTCGGGCTCACCGACGTGTTGCCGACGGGCATGGTCGTGGCCAACCCGCCTACCGCCAGCTTCAGCGGCAGCGGTTGCGGCGGCGCCACCATCACCGCGGCCGTGGGTGCGACCCAGGTGCAGCTCGCGAACGCGAACGCCAATTCGAACTCGATATGCACGCTCTCGGTGCACGTCGTGGGGACCATCGCCGGCAACCTGATCGATACGATCGCGCCCGGGTCGATTACGAGCGCGCAGGGCGTGACCAATCCTCTGCAAGGGACCGCCACGCTCGCCGTCACCGGTACGGCGAACCTCACGATCACCAAGACCGACGGCGTGACCTCCGTCGTGCCGGGCATGTCGACGACGTACACGATCAAGGTGTCGAACGCGGGCCCGAACGACGTCACAGGGCTGGGCGTCAACGACACGCCGCCGGCGGGGATGACCTTCACCTCGTGGACCTGCACGGCGACCGCGGGCTCCTCGTGCCCGGCGAGTGGCAGCGGGCCGATCGCCGCCAGCGTCACCGTGGCGAACGGCGGATCGGTGACCTTCACCGTGACCGCCGCCGTCGCTTCGAACGCGGCGGGGAGCAGCATCACCAATACCGCGAGCCTCGCCGTGCCCGGCTCGGTGATCGACACCAATCCGGCCACCTCCGCGAGCGACACCGATACGCTCACGCGGCAGGCCGACCTCGCGATCACCAAGTCCGACGGAGTGGCCTCGGTCGTGCCAGGAACGTCGACGACCTACACGATCGTCGCCACCAACAACGGTCCCAGCGACGTGACCGGAGCGACCGTCACCGACAACCTCCCGCCCGCGATCACGAGCGCCGCGTGGACATGCACCGCGTCGTCCGGGGCGGGCTGTCCCGCGTCGGGCACCGGCAACATCGGCGCGTCGGTGAACCTTCCCGCCGGCGCCACAGCGACGTTCACGGTTGTCGCAGCGATCTCTCCCGGGGCCGTCGGCACGCTTTCGAACACGGCGACGATCGCGGCGCCGGCAGGCGTCACGGAGACCAACTCCTCGAACAACAGCGCGACCGACAACGACACGCTGACGCCGCAGGCCGATCTCGCGATCACCAAGACCGACGGCGTGACAAGCGTCAATGCGGGCGGGAGTACGGTCTACACGATCGTCGCGACCAACAACGGGCCGAGCGTGGCCACGGGTGCGACGGTCAGCGACACGGCCCCGGCCGGCCTGACCCTCGGGAGCTGGACCTGCACGGCGAGCGCGGGGTCGAGCTGTCCGGCGAGCGGCAGCGGCAACATCAGCTCGGCGGTCGTCAACCTGATCGTCGGTGGCAGCGCGTCGTTCACCGTGAACGCGACGGTTGCCGGCAGCGCGACCGGCTCGATATCCAATACGGCCACGATCGCCGCGCCGGCAGGGGTCACGGATCCCTTCCCCACGAACAACAGCGCGACGGATACCGACACCGTCAATCCGGTCGCCGACCTGGCGATCACCAAGACCGACGGCACCACGACCGCGACGCCGGGCGGCTCGACCACGTACACGATCGTCGTCAGCAACAGCGGTCCGAGCGCCGTCACCGGAGCCACGGTGAGCGACGTCTTACCGGCGAGCGTGGCGAGCGACACGTTCACCGCCGTCGGCAGCGGCGGAGCGACCGGCTTCACCGCGAGCGGCAGCGCCAACATCGCCGACACGGTCAATCTGCCGGCGGGCAGCACGGTCACCTACACGCTGCACGCGAGCATCGCGTCGAGCGCGACGGGGACGCTGGTCAATGTGGCGACCGTGACGGCGCCAAGCGGGGTGACCGATCCGAACCCGGGCAACAACAGCGCGACCGACACCGATACGCTGACGCCGCAGGTGACGCTCGGCGTGGTCAAGAGCGACGGCAGCGCCGGCTACACCCCGGGCGGCACGGCGGTCTACACCGTCACGGTGACCGACACCGGTTCGAGCGACGCGGCCAACGTCACCGTCGCCGACGCGTTCCCTCCGGGCCTCGCGCTCACCGCCGCCGCGAGCTGCGTCGCCGTCGGCAGCGCGAGCTGCGGAACCGTGGCGGGCGCCATCGGCGACACGAGCTTCGGCGCCACCGGCGCGAGCGTCGCCGCCGGCATCGGCAACTCGCTCGTGTTCACGGTTCCGGTCGCGTTCGACTCGGACATGACCGCCGACCCGCTCATCAACACCGCGACGGCCACCGATCTCGTAACCAATGCGACCGCCTCGGGCTCCGACAGCGATACGCTCGCGGCAGAGGTCGCGCTGGCGGTCGTCAAGACCGACGGCAGCACCACGTACTCGCCTGGCGGCACCGCGACCTACACCGTGACGATCACCAGCACCGGGATGTCGGATGCGACCAACGTCACCGTGAGCGACGCGCTGCCGGCGGGCGTGACGCTGACCGCCGCAGCCACCTGCGTGCCGAGCGGCAGCGCAAGCTGCGGCACCGTGACCGGCGCGGCGGCGGGCACGAGCTTCGGCGCGACGGGGGCTCAGATCGCCGCGGGCACCGGGAACTCGCTCGCGTTCACCGCGCCCGTGGCCTTCGCCGCGAGCATGACCGTCGATCCGCTGGTCAACACCGCTACGGCGACCGACGTGCTGTCGGGTGCGACCGGATCCGGCGTCGACAGCGACGCGCGCTCCGCGCAGGTCACGCTGGCGCTGACGAAGACCGACAACAGCGCGACCTACACGCCGGGCGGCACCGCCACCTACACCGTCACGGTCGTGAACAGCGGCCTGACCGACGCGCTGGACGTCTCGGTCAACGATACCCTGCCGGCCGGCGTGACGCTCACCGCCGACGTCGCGTGCGCCGCGACTGGCGCCACCTGCGGAACCGTGACGGGAGCGGGCGGCGACACGAGCTTCAGCGCGACGGGCGCGACGATCACGGCGGGCGCCGGCAACTCGCTCGTGTTCACCGTGCCAGTCGCCTTCGCATCCAGCCTCGCGGACGATCCCCTGGTGAACGCCGCGGCCGCGAAGGATCAGGCGTCGGGTGCGAGCGGCAGCGGCTCCGACAGCGACGCCCTCTCGGCCCAGGCCGCGCTCGGAGTGACCAAGAGCGACGGCAGCGCCACCTACACGCCGGGCGGAACCGCGACGTATACGATCGTCGTCACCAATGCCGGGCCGTCGGACGCGACGAGCGTGACGGTCTCCGATCCGCTGCCTTCGGGCGTGACGCTCGGCGCCGACGCCACCTGCGTCCCGGCCGGCAGTGCATCCTGCGGGACGGTGACCGGAGCGAGCGGCGACGCGAGCTTCGGCGCGACCGGCGCGGCGATCCCCGCCGGGGCTGGCAATTCGCTCACGTTTACAGCGCCCGTCGCATTCGCGGCGAGCTTAACCGCGAATCCTCTGGTGAATACCGTGACGGCGACCGATCCGGCGAGCGCGCCTGCGACCGCGAGCGACAGCGATGCGCTCAGCGCCGACGTCGATCTGGGCATCACCAAGACCGACGGCGTGACGACCGCGGTGCCGGGTGAGAGCGTGACCTACACCATCGTCGTGACCAACGCCGGACCGAGCGACGCCGTCGGCGCGACCGTCACCGACACGCTGCCGGCTGCGATCGCCGGCGCGACCTGGACCTGCGCGGCGGCCGGCGGGGGGACCTGCACCGCCTCGGGCACGGGAGGCATCACCGATACCGTCGACGTGCCGGCAGGCGCGACGCTGATCTACACCGTGGTCGCGTCGATCGCGCAGGGCGCGACCGGTTCGCTCAGCAATTCGCCGACGGTGACCGCGCCGCCGGGCGTAACCGATACCAATCCCGCCAACAACAGCGCCAACGACACCGACACGCTCACGCCGCAGGCCGATCTCGCGATCACCAAGACCGACGGCGTGACGAGCGTCAATGCCGGCGCGAGCACGGTCTATACCATCGTCGCCGGCAATGCCGGTCCGAGCGCCGTGGCTGGCGCCACGGTCGCCGACACCGCGCCGGCGGGCCTGACGTTCGGCAGCTGGACCTGCACGGCGAGCGCGGGGTCGAGCTGTCCGGCGAGCGGCAGCGGGAATCTCGCCGCCGCGGTCAATCTGCTGAGCGGCGGCAGCGCGACCTTCACGGTCAACGCGACGGTTGCGGGCAGCGCGACCGGCTCGATATCCAATACGGCCACGATCGCGGCGCCTGCCGGTGTGACCGATCCGAACCCTGGCAACAACAGCGCGACCGACGTCGATACCATCACGGTCGTCAGCGCCAACCTGACCCTCGCCAAGTCGGACGGCAACACGCGCTACACCCCCGGCGGCACGGCGACCTACACGATCACGGTCGGGAACAACGGGTCGGCGACCGCGAGCAGCGTGACCGTCACCGACAATCTGCCGGCGGGCCTCACGCTCGTCGCCAGCGCCACCTGCGTGGCGACTGGCACGGCGACCTGCGGCAGCCTGAGCGGCGTCGCGGGCGGCGCGACGTTCTCTGCGACGGGCGCCACCATCGCCGCCGGGCCCGGCAACCAGCTCAGCTATTCGCTGCCGGTGAGCTTCGCCGGCGGCCTGACCGCAGCGCAGATCACCAATACGGCCACCGCGACCGACGCCGTTGGCGGCAGCACCGCCTCGGCCTCCGACACCAATGTTCGTGCCGCGAGCTCCGCGCCGCAGGCGATCCCGGTCGATGACCATCGCGCGCTGCTTGCGCTCGGCACGCTCATCGTCCTGCTTGGATGGCGGCGGGTGCGCGCCCGGGCACGCTGCGCGCGTTCCGACCGCTAGCCCACGACCTTCGCTAAATCGCCTGCACCGGCGCCGAGTGCCCGGAGCAGCTCGTGTGGCCGACTACAGCGCGATGCTCATGCCGCCGTCGATGAACAGGATCTGGCCCGTCACGTAGTCCGAAGCGGCGGAAGCGAGAAACACCGCCAGCCCCGCGATCTCGGGCGGATTTCCCCAGCGGCCCGCGGGGGTGCGCTTGTTGACCCAGGCGGTGAACTGCGCATCGGCGAGGAGCGCCGTGTTCATCTCCGTCGCGAAATAGCCCGGCGCGATCGCGTTGACCTGGATGTTGTGCGGCGCGAGCTCCACGGCCATCCCGCGGGTTAGCTGCCGTACGCCGCCCTTGGCTGCCGTGTAGGGAACGATGTTCGGCCGGGCCAGGTCGCTGGTGAGGGAGGCCACGTGCACGATCTTGCCGCGCTTCTTCGCGATCATCGACGGCAGCACGGCCTGCGAGACGACGAACGGCGCGGTCAGATTGGTCGCGATGATCGCGTCCCAGTCGGCGGGAGCGAACTCGGCCATCGGCCCGCGCCTCTGGATGCCCGCGTTGTTGACCAGGATGTCGATGGCGCCGTGCTCGGCGACGATCGCTTCGACGCCGGCGTGCACCGCGGCGCGGTCGGTGACGTCGAAGATGCTGGTCGCCGCTTTGAAGCCCTGTCCGCGGAGCTTCGCGGCCGCACGCTCGACTTCCGGCGACTTGCGGGCCCCGAGCACGACCGTCGCCCCCGCCTGGGCCAGCCCGGTGGCAATCGCGAACCCCAGGCCCCGGTACGCGCCGGTGATCAGCGCGACCTTGCCCGCCAGATCGAAAAAGGGAAGGGTCATCTCGGCTCGCCAGGAAGTGGTTCGCGATTATCGCACTGCGCGCGAGCGCGCAGGACGCATGGCGGCCTCGCAGCCGGTTCGAACGCGAAGCGCGGTACCCAGGAGGTCCCGGGGTTCGCGTCGCTCACCACCCGGGGTACGCGCCTGAGCACCGACTACGCGGCGACGCGCTCCGCCGAGGCGGCCGGGGCTTTCGCGGCACGGAACGCGGCGACCAGCTTTGCTTCCTTCTCCTTGGCCGCCGTGAGGTGCCTCAGCTTGACGTGGCCGTAGCCGCGGATGTGCTCGGGGATGCTCGCGATCTCGATCGCGATCGCGTGGTTGTGCGCAGCGAGCGAGGGCAGGAGCTCGTTGATCAGCGCCTCGTAGTCGACGATGAGCTGGCGCTCCGTCCGCCGCTCCGCCGTGCGGCCGAAGACGTCGAGCGGTGTCCCGCGCAGGCGCTTGAGCTTCGCCAGCGCCCGGAAAGCGCTCATCGCCCACGCTCCGTAGGCGCTCTTCTTCGCTTCGCCGGTGTCCGGGTCCGGCTTGTTGAACACCGGAGGCGCGAGATGGAACACGAGCTTGTAGTCGCCCTCGAACTGCGCCGCGACGCGCTTCGCGAAATCGGTCTCGCTGTACAGGCGCGCGACCTCATACTCGTCTTTGATCGCGAGGAGCTTGAAGTAGTAGCGCGCGACGGCTTCCGCGAGCGCCGTGCGGCCGGGGAGCTTCTGGCCCTCGGCCGCGCGGACCTTGGCGACGAAGTCGGCGTAGAGGCTGGCGTAGGCCGCGTCCTGGTAGCCGGTCAGGAACGCGACGCGGCGCGCGATCACCTCGTCGAGCGAGGTCGAGATGCGCTGCGACTCGGGCTTCGCTTCCGGAATCGCGAGCTTCAGCACCCGCTCGGGCTCGACCGCCGCCAGGCGCCCCCAGCGGAAGCTCTGCTTGTTCGCCTCGACCGACGCGGCGTTGAGCTCGATCGCGCGCAGGATCGCGTCCTCGCCGACAGGAATGAGACCGCGCTGCCAGGCGTAGCCGACCATGAACAGGTTGGTCGCGATCGAGTCGCCCATGAGTGCGGTGGCGAGCTTCGTCGCGTCCAGGAACTCGGCGTCGCCCGGCGCGACCGCGTCGCGGATCTCCTGTTCCATCGATCCCGTCGGAAACACGAGGTCGGCGTTGCGCGTGAAGTCCGCGGGCATGACCAGCGCCGTGTTCACCAGCGCCTTGGTGACGCCCTTCTGCATCTTGGCGAGCGCTTCGTAGCCGATGCCGGTCAGGATGTCGCAGGCGAGCACGAGCTTGGCCTCTCCCGCGGCGATGCGGGTGGCATGCAGCTTCTCCGGCGCGTCGGCCACGCGCACGTGCGTGACCACCGCGCCGTTCTTCTGCGCGAGCCCGGTCATGTCGAGGACCGAGACGCCCTTGTTTTCCAGGTGCGCGGCCATGCCCAGGAGCGCGCCGATGGTGACCACGCCCGTGCCGCCGATCCCCGTCACGAGAATGCTGTAGGGCTCGGTCACCGGCGGCATGGCCGGCGCGGGCAGGTGCGAGAAATCGACCGCGTCGGCCTTCTTCGGCTTGCGCAAAATCCCCCCCTCGACGGTGACGAAGCTCGGGCAGAAGCCGTTGACGCAGGAGTAGTCCTTGTTGCACGACGACTGGTCGATCGTGCGCTTGCGGCCGAACTCGGTCTCGAGCGGCGCCACCGACACGCAGTTGGACTTCACGCCGCAGTCCCCGCATCCCTCGCAGACGAGCTCGTTGATGAACACGCGCTTGGCCGGGTCGGGGTACTTGCCGCGCTTGCGCCGGCGGCGCTTCTCCGCCGCGCAGGTCTGGTCGTAGAGCAGGATCGTGACCCCCGCCGTGTCGCGCAGCTCCCGCTGCACGCGGTCGAGCTCGGAGCGATCGCGCACGGCGATGTCGCCCGCGAAGTAGCCGGAAGGGTACTTGGCCGGCTCGTCGGTGACGACGACGATCCTGGCGGCACCCTCGGCCGCGCACTGCTGCGCGATCATCTGCGGCGAGATCGGTCCGTCGACCGGCTGGCCGCCGGTCATCGCCACCGCGTCGTTATAGAGGATCTTGTAGGTGATGTTGACCTTGGCAGCGATCGCCGCGCGGATCGCGAGCAGGCCGGAGTGGTAGTACGTGCCGTCGCCCAGGTTGGCGAAGGTGTGCTTGGCGCCCGAGAACGGAGCCTGGCCGACCCAGGGCACGCCTTCGCCGCCCATGTGGGTGAAGGTCGACGTCGAGCGATCCATCCAGATCGCCATCACGTGGCAGCCGATGCCCGCGGTGGCGCGGCTGCCTTCCGGAACCTTCGTCGAGCTGTTGTGCGGGCAGCCCGAGCAGAAGTAGGGAATGCGGTTGAGCGTGATCTTCGGCTTCGCGAGCGCGGCTTCCTTGGCGTTGATCCAGTCAACGCGAGCGCGCAGCTTCTCCATCGTGCGCGGATGCAGCTCGAGCCGTTCGATGCGCTGTGCGATCACCCGCGCGATCATCGCCGGGGTCAGTTCGGCGTGCGGCGGCAGCAGCCAGTCGCCGTGAGGCCGGACCCATTCGCCCTTCTCGTCGAACTTGCCCACCACTCGGGGGCGCACGTCGTCGCGCCAGTTGTACAGCTGCTCCTTCAACTGGTACTCGACCACCTGGCGCTTCTCCTCGACGACCAGGATCTCGGCGAGGCCTTGGGCGAAATGGCGCACAGCTTCCGGCTCGAGCGGCCAGGGCATGGCGACCTTGAACACGCGGATGCCGATCTCGGCGGCTTCGCGCTCGTCGATGCCCAGGTCCTCGAGCGCCTGGCGCACGTCGAGATAGCTCTTGCCGCTCGTGATGATGCCCAGCCGCGCGGGTTTGGATGAATCGGAGGCGCCGATGACGATGCGGTTCAGCTTGTTGACGCGGCAGTAGTGCAGCGCCGCATAGATCTTGTAGTCCTGCATCCGCGCCTCGGTGGCGAGGAACGGGTCCGGCCAGCGGATCGACACGCCGTCGGGCGGCAGCGGAAAATCGTCGGGGACGACGATGTTGACCCGCGACGGATCGATCGACACCGACGAGGAGCTCTCGACGGTATCGGCGACGCACTTGAAGCCGACCCAGCACCCGGAGTAGCGGCTCATCGCCCAGCCGTGCAGTCCCAGGTCGAGGATCTCCTGCACCGACGAGGGATAGAGCACCGGGATCATCGCCGCCGAGAACTGGTGGTCGGACTGGTGCGGCAGCGTCGAGGACTTGGCGGCGTGATCGTCGCCGGCGAGCACCAGCACGCCTCCGTGCTTCGACGTGCCGGCGAAGTTCGCGTGCTTGAACACGTCGCCGCAGCGGTCGACGCCGGGGCCCTTGCCGTACCACATGGCGAACACGCCATCGACCTTCGCGTCGGGGTACAGGTTGACCTGCTGGCTGCCCCATATCGCGGTCGCGGCGAGGTCCTCGTTCAACCCCGGCTGGAACTTGATGTTGGCGCGATCGAGGAATGCCTTCGCCTTCCACAGCGAGAGGTCGAGCGCTCCGAGCGGCGAGCCGCGATAGCCGGAAACGAAGCCGCCCGTGTTGAGCCCCGCGGCCTTGTCGCGCTGGCGCTGCAGCATCAGCAGCCGCACGAAGGCCTGGGCGCCGGTCAGGAAGACTCGACCGGATTCGAGCTCATACTTGTCGTCGAGCGTGACCTGCCGGAGGGCTTCAGCCATGGTGCGCGTCCTTCGGTGCGATGGGATTGCTGCGGTGCGGCGCGAACGCGCCGATCGAGGACGAAACCATGCGATGATGCTCCAAGAAATTTTGTTTCCGGATGCCGCAGGTACCAGTCGCAGTTATCGGCGTATGGTACCCCCAACGGCGGAGGAGGCGATTGTGTCGCCGCTCCGCGAGCGCGCGGATTCTACGCTGTTAGATGGGGCTGCGGCAAATACGTTGCAGGCGAGTTTGCGTGACTCGTGCGCTACAGCCGCCGGACCTGCACGTCGACGCGCATCGCGGGCGCGATGCCTGTCTGACCCGTGAATGCGCCGGCCACCGGCGGCACCGTCTCCGGGTGTCGCGCCACGGCCACCGCGATGTGGTTCGCACCCGTGATCTCGCCGCTCGTCGGGTCGAAGCCTTTCCAGCCGGGGCCCGGAAGATAGATCTCCGCCCAGGCGTGCGTCGCCGCGCTGCCCGCCACGGTTGCGGGCGCGTGCAGGTAGCCGCTCACGAAGCGGCCCGCGAGGCCGAGACAGCGGCAGGCCTCGATGAAGAGGGTGGCATAGTCGCGGCACGAGCCCCGCCGGTCGAGAAGCGTCCGAGACGGCGGCTGCACGCCGGGTTCCTCGCGCCTCGTGTACGCGAGCTCCCCGGCGATCGCGCGGTTCAACCGGTCGAGCAGCGCGTAGGTCTGCACGGCTCCGAGGCCCAGCCCGCCCATCCAGTCGCGCAGCGCAGCCTGATCGTCGGGATAGGCGAGCTGCCGGTAGGGCATGAGATCCACCCGGTCCTCCGCCGCGTAGGAGAACGGATAGTTCACCGCGTAGTCCGCCACGACGAAATCGAGCGGGGCCTCCTCGTAGTGCTCGATCGTCACCTCGCTGGCGATGCTGAGGCGGTCGGAACCTTCCGAGAAGGTGGCGACAGCCACCGAATTGTCGAAGACGTCGCGATGCCATCGCACGACCGCTGCGGGCGAGATCTCGAGCTTCGAGGACTCGATGCGCACGTCGTGTCCTTCGCGCGGCCGCAGCATCAGCTGGTGCACTCCGAGGGTGACCGGCGATGCGTACCGATACTCGGTGAGGTGCGTGATCGCGAGCCGCTGCATCGCTCGAAGTTAGCGAAACTGCGACTTGCCGGCAAGGCCGTCATCGCCTAGTCTTGTCGCCGATAACGAAAGGTCGGGGCCCGGCGGATGGCAGGGAGGAGCTCGACGAAGAAGGGCGCAAAGCCCGCGAAGCCTCGAAAGGGCGGCGCGGCTCCGCTCGCCGGTAAGGCGCGCGAGCCGGGCGGCGCGCGCGGCCGAGGCGCCGGAAAAGCGCTCGCCGAGGCTCTCGAGCAGCAGGCCGCGGCCAGAGAGATCCTCCGCATCATCGCCCGCTCGCCTGCCGACGCGCAGCCCGTCTTCGATACGATCGCGAAGAGTGCCGCGCGGCTCTGCGCCGCCGAGTTCTGCCATGTGTTCCGGTTCGACGGCAAGCTCATTCACTTCGTGGCGCAGCACGGGCTTCCGGCGAAGGGACTCAAGGTCCTCCGCCCGCTCTATCCCATGGTGCCAAGCCGGCAGAGCGCTGCCGCCCGCAGCATCCTCAGTGGAAAAATCGAACTCCTCCCGGACGTCGAGGCGGACCGCGACTTCTCGCATCACAAATTCGCAAGGCAATTCAACTATCGCAGCGTCGTGGCGGTGCCGATGCTCCATGACGGCGTCGCCATCGGGGCGATTGTCGCGGCGAAATCGAGCACCGGCCCGTTTCCGGAAGGGCAGGTCGAGCTGCTGCGCACCTTCGCCGAGCAGGCAGTGATCGCGGTCGAGAACGTGCGCCTGTTCGAAGAGACGAAAGAGGCGCTCGACCAGCAGAGCGCCACCGCGGAGATCCTCCAGGCCATCTCGCGGTCACCCGGCAATCTCCGTCCTGTCTTCGATACCCTGGTGCGGGCCGCTGCGCGGTTTTGCGCCGCGCCGGACGTCGCGATCATGCGGCTCGACGGCGGCGTGCTTCGCGGCGTCGCTGCGACCGGGCAATTCGAGAAGGTGCTGAGACGGGAAGCGGGCGGCGTCGAAGCAGTGGAGCTCGGTCTCGACCGGAAGAGTGTATCGGGACGCGCGGCGTGGGACCGCCGCACCGTGCATGTCCACGATCTCGCGGCTGAGGCGGATGCGCAGTTCCCGGTCGGGCGCGAGATGCAGCGACGCTTCGGACATCGCACGACCGCCGCCACGCCGCTGCTGCGCGAGGGTGAGCCGCTCGGCGTCATCGTGCTGTTCCGCAACGAGGTCCGGCCGTTCTCCGACAAGCAGCTTCAGCTGCTCCGAATCTTCGCCGACCAGGCCGTTATCGCGATCGAGAACGTCCGGCTGTTCATGGAGGTGGAAGCGCGCAACCGCGAGCTCACCGAGGCGCTGGAGCAGCGGACGGCGACCAGCGAGATTCTGGGCGCGATCAGCCGTTCGCCGACCGACGTGCAGCCGGTGCTCGACACCATCGCCAGGGCCGCGCTCGAGCTCTGTCGTGCTACGTCCGCCAACCTCTTCAACTACGACGGCGAGCTCGTGCGCGTCGCCGCGATGGTGAACCGGAATCCGGACTATGTGGCGGTCATGAGGGAGATCTACCCGCGTCCGCTCAGCCGGGACACGGCCGCAACCCGCGCGATAGCGACCGGTCGGGTCGAGATGATTCCGGACGTGCTCGAGGACCGTGACTACGCGGCAGCGCTGGGAGCCCACTCGACGGCCGGAGGCTTTCGCAGCGTGCTGGCGGTACCGCTGCTTCGCGACGGCAAAGCCATCGGCGCTATCGCCGTCGGCCGCCCGGAAGCCGGGGTCTTCCCCGAGGCGCAGGTCGAGCTGCTAAAGACCTTCGCCGACCAGGCGGTGATCGCCATCGAGAACGTGCGACTCTTCAACGAGCTCAAGTCGCGCAACCGCGATCTGACCGAGGCGCTCGACCACCAGACGGCGACGAGCGAGATCCTGCGCGTCATCTCGAGCTCGCCGACCGACGTACAACCGGTGTTCGACATCATCGGCGAGCGCGCCGAGAAGCTTTGCGAGGCCGAGATCAGCGTCGTCACTCGTGTGGAAGCCGGGATGATCCATCTCGCGTCCATGCACGGCGTCGACACGGCGGGCACGGATGCGATCCGGCGCTATTTCCCTTCCGGCGCGAACGCGGGCTCGCTGTCGGCCCGTGCTTTTCGCCTCCGCTCGGTCGTGCACGTCGACGACGTGCTCGCCGACCCCGAGTACGGTGCCAAGGACGCGGCGCTCGCCGGCCAGTGGCGCGGCTCACTGGCCGTGCCGATGTTGCGCGAGGGGCAGGTCATCGGCACGATCTTCGTCGCGAGACGGATCCCGGGACGCTTTCCGGAATCCAAGGTCGAGCTGCTCAGGACTTTCGCCGACCAGGCGGTCATCGCGATCGAGAACGTGCGGCTGTTCACCGAGCTGGGCGCCCGCAACCGCGACTTGAGCGAGGCCCTCGAGCAGCAGACCGCGACGAGCGAGATCCTGCGCGTGATCAGCCAGTCGCCGACGGACGTGCAGCCGGTGTTCGATACGATCGCCTCGGCGGCGCTGAAGCTCTGCAGCGCCAGCTCGGCGCTGGTCACCACCTACGACGGCAAGCTCATGCACGTGGCGGCGGATGCCAACCTGAGCCCGGAAGGCGCCCACGCGTGGCGCAGGGTCTTCCCCCGACCGCCGAGCCGCGAGACGGCGCTCACGCGGGCGGTGCTGACGCGGCAGCTCGTCATGATTCCCGACGTGCTCGAGGACAGGGATTACAAGGTCGGCGAGACGGCCGTCGGCACGGGATTTCGCAGCTCGCTGGCCGTGCCGCTGCTTCGCGACGGCAATCCTATCGGCGGGATCGGGGTGGGGCGTCCGCAGCCGGGGCCGTTTCCGCCCAAGCAGATCGTGCTGCTCCAGACCTTCGCCGATCAGGCGGTCATCGCCATCGAGAACGTGCGCCTTTTCACGGAGCTCAAGCTGAGCACCGCGCAGCTCACTCGCTCGGTGGGCGAGCTCAAGGCGCTGGGTGAGGTGGGCCGGGCGGTGAGCTCGACGCTCGACCTGGAGACCGTGCTGCGCACCGTCGTCGCGCGCGCGATCGAGCTCGCGGGCGTCGACGGCGGATCCATCTTCGAGTACGACGCCGAGCGCGAGGAGTTCCACATCCGCGCCACGCACGGGCTTCCGGACGAGCTGGTCGCGGCTATACGCGCGGTGCCGATCCGCAAGGGCGAGGGCGTTGTCGGCCGCCTCGCCCTGAAGCCCGAGCCGATGGAGCTCGCCGACATCGCCGACGAGCGTGCCTACCAGAGTAGCGTGCGCGAGAAGCTCATCCGGCACGGGTACCGCTCGCTGCTCGCGGTGCCTCTCCTGCGCGACAACCACCTGCTCGGGGGATTCTCGGTCAACCGGAAGAAGGTCGGCGGCTTCGACCCGCAGATCGTCGAGCTCCTCAAGACCTTCGCGAGCCAGTCGGCGCTGGCAATCCAGAACGCGCGGCTCTTCCGCGAGATCGAGGTGAAGAGCCGCGAGCTCGAGACGGCCAGCCGGCACAAGAGCGAGTTTCTCGCCAACATGTCGCACGAGCTGCGCACGCCGCTCAACGCGATCATCGGCTTCTCGGAGGTGCTCTCCGAGCGCATGTTCGGCGAGATCAACGACAAGCAGGCGGAATACCTGAGCGACATCCTGGAATCGGGCCGGCACCTGCTCTCGCTCATCAACGACATCCTCGACCTGTCCAAGATCGAGGCCGGCCGCATGGAGCTCGAGGCCGCCGACTTCGATTTGCCGGCGGCGATCGAGAACGCGCTCATCCTGGTGCGCGAGCGTGCCCAGCGGCGGGCGATCGGCCTGGGCCGCACGATCGACGAACGGGTGGGCAAGATCCACGGCGACGAGCGCAAGGTGAAGCAGGTGCTGCTCAACCTGCTCTCCAACGCGCTCAAGTTCACGCCCGAAGGGGGCAGGGTAGAGGTCCGTGCCGCGGTGCGCGACGGGGTGGCCGAGGTTTCGGTCGCCGACACCGGCGTGGGCATCGCGCCCCAGGATCGGGACGCGGTGTTCGAGGAATTCCGTCAGGTGGGAACGGCGGAGAAGAAGGTCGAGGGGACCGGCCTCGGCCTCGCGATCTCCCGCAAGTTCATCGAGCTGCACGGAGGCAGGATCTGGGTGGAGAGCGAGATCGGCAAGGGATCGACCTTTACCTTCACCCTGCCGCGCGGGTAGGGGTCGTCCCGGCGAAGCCCCGGAGCCAAGTCCGCTCACGAATCCGGGGCGGGGGAAGAAACGGGCCCCGGCCCGCGCCGGCCGGCGACCGCCGCGGTTGCCACCAGCGGCGACGGCGATCCTACGCGATCAGCTGCTTCAGTAGGAACGCGTGGATCGGCTGGAGGTAACCCTTGAGATCGAGCGGACCGACAGGCTCGACTTCCGCCGCGTCGCCGAGCGCGGCGCGCGTGCGCCGATCGATCAGGACCTGGCCGCTCTGCGCCTCGTCCGACAGGCGCGACGCGAGATTCACCACGCCGCCGATCGCGGAGTAGTCCCAGCGGCCCTCGAAGCCGAAGGCGCCGAGCGTCGCGTAGCCCTGCGCGATGCCGATGCCGAGCGCGAGCTCGTAGCCCAGCTTCTGCCAGCGCTCTCGCAACGGCGCAAAGCGCGCCTGCATCGCGAGCGCCATGGCGACCGCGCGCTTGCCGGGCTCGGAGACGGGCAGGGGGTCGTTGAAGAAGATGAGGATGCCGTCGCCGGCGAAGCGGTCGAGCGTACCCTCGTGCTCGGCGATCACCTTGCCCATCGCATCGTGGTACTCGCTCAACGTGGCCTCCACCTCCTCCGGCTCTACGGAATCGGTGAACGCCGTGAATCCACGCAGGTCGACAAACACGTAGGAGATCTCGCGGCGGTGCGGCGAGAGAATCGATTTTTCTCCGGCCGAGATGATCGCGTCGGCGACCGCGGGTGAGAAGAAGCGCTTGAGCTGCGAGAGCCGGTCGAGCTGCGCGACCTGCTCGTCGATGCGCTGCTCGAGCTTCAGGTTCGCCACCTTGAGCGCCTCGGCGTGCCGGCCCACTTCGTCCTGGAGGGCCTTCACGCGAAGCAGCGAGCGCACGCGGGCGAAGAGCTCGGGCTGGTTGATCGGCTTGGAAAGGAAGTCGTCCGCGCCCGCTTCGATCCCCTTGACGCGCTCCTGCACCGGGTCGAGCGAGGTGACTAGAACAACCGGCAGGAGAGCGGTCCGTGCGTCAGCGCGGATCCGGCGGCAGACGTCGTAGCCGGAGAGCCCCGGCATCATCACGTCGAGGAGCACGAGGTCGGGCGGCTCGCCGGCGAGCTTCGCAAGCGCCTCCTCTCCGGTCGCCGCGGTTGCGACCGCGTAGCCCTTCACCGAGAGCAGATCGGCGAGCAGCTTGACGTTGTGCGGCGTATCGTCGACGACCAGGATCTTGGCGGGCGTGCTCACTTAGGCCCTCTTCCCAGGGCGTGGTTGACCGACTCCAGGAACTCCTTGATGTTGATCGGCTTGGCGATGTAGCCGTCGAATCCCGCCTCGGTGATCAGCGTGCGATCCTGCTGCATGACCGACGCCGTCACGGCCACCACCGGGATCGCGGAGGTCGCGGCATCGGCCCGCAAGCGCTTGAGCGCTTCGATGCCGCTGATGCCGGGAAGCTGGATATCCATGAGGATGAGGTCGGGCTTGCGCTCGGCTGCGAGCTCGAGGCCCCGTTCGGCGCTTCCGGCCTCGATGGTCTGGAATCCCTTGACCTGCAGCACGTCGCGCACTAGCTTCAGGTTTCGCTCGTTGTCTTCGACGATCAGTATCAGGCTCATGGGTGCAATGGAATGCTGAAAGTGAACGTGGATCCCTTGCCGGACTCGCTTTCGAGCCAGATGCGGCCGCCGTGCAGCTCGACGAACTTCCTGGCGAGCGCGAGCCCCAGCCCGGTGCCTTCCTGCTTCTTCGTGTAGTCGCTGCCGACCTGGCGGAATTCCTCGAACACGGCCGCCTGGTCCGCGGCCGCGATGCCGATGCCGGTGTCGCGGACCGAGATCACGGCGTTGCCGTCCTCGCGCCTGGCGAGCACGTCGATTCGTCCGCCGTCGGGAGTGAACTTGACGGCATTCGACAGCAGGTTGAGCAGGATCTGCTTGAACTTGCGCTCGTCGGCGGTGATGTCGACCAGCGTCGCATCGACCTGCTGCCCGAGCGCGATCCCGTGCCGCTGGGCGCGCTCGCGCACCAGCGTCATGGCGTTGGACACCGCCTCCCCGATTTCGAAGGTGGACGCCTCCAGCTCCATCCGACCCGCCTCGACCTTCGACAGGTCGAGGATGTCGTTGATGAGCGTCAGCAGGTGCTTGCCCGAGGAGTGGATGTCGTTGAGGTAGTCAGCCTGCTTGTCGTTCAGCTCTCCGAACAGGCGCTCGAGCAGGACCTCGGAGAAGCCGATGATGGCGTTGAGCGGCGTGCGCAGCTCGTGCGACATGTTGGCGAGGAACTCGCTCTTGTGCTTGTTGGCGACTTCGAGCTGCGCGCTCTTGTCCTGGATCTCGTGGAAGAGCCGCGCGTTCTGGATGGCGATGACGGCCTGGTCGGCGAAGGTCTTGAGCAGCGCGATCTCCTTGTCGGAGAACGGCCCCGTGTAACTTCGTCCCACGACGATCGCCCCGATGCCTTTTCCCTCCCAGATCATCGGTGCGAAAACCACCCCCTTGAAGCCGGCGGCACCCGCGCTGCGGCGCGTCCACTCGGGCACGCCGTTGGCGCCGACGTCCGGGAAGTGCACGATCTGGCGTTGTGTGATGGCCACGCCGCTTCCGGTCTGATCGTCGACCGGGAAGGGTCCCATTTTTTGCAGCTCGTCGCGTCCCGGTCCGTGATAGGCCGCGCGGTGAATGAGCCCGTCTTCGCCAATCAGGTTGATGCCGACGAGCGAGCCGCCGAACAGGTGCTCGCAGCTCGTCACGATCTTGTCGAACACGGGCGCGGTATCGGCGATCGAGCTGCTGATCGCCGCCAGTACCTCGCCCGACGCGCGCTGTTGGTCGAGGGCCTCCTTTGTTTCGTTGAATAGGCGGGCGTTCTGGATAGCGATGACCGCCTGATCCGCGAACGTCCGGAGCAGCGCAATGTCCTTGTCGGAGAACGGTCCCGCGTAGTCGCGGCCGACGAAGATCACGCCGATGGCCCGGCCTTCCCAGAGCATCGGCGCGAAGACGACCCCCCTATAGCCAACGGCCAGACACGCGCGACGCGTCGCTTCCGGGACCGCTTGCTCCTGAGTATCGGGGTAGTGAACGACACTGCGCGTGCAGATCGCGACGCCGGTGCCGCTGCTCGCGTCGACCGCAAGCGGGAAGACTTTCCGGAGCTCCTCGCGGCCCGCGCCGTGGTAGGCGATCTGGTGAACCAGTCCGTCCTCGCCGACCAGGTTGATGCCTGCCACCTTGCCGCCGAACAGCCGCTCGCAGCTGTCGAGGATCTTGTCGAACACCGGTGTCGCGTCGGCGATCGAGCTGCTGATCGCGGCAAGGACCTCGCCCGAGGCGCGCTGCTGATCGAGCGCCTCCTTGGTCTCGTTGAAAAGCCGCGCGTTCTGGATCGCGATCACCGCCTGGTCGGCGAAGGTCTTGAGCAGCGCGATCTCCTTGTCGGAAAATGGACCGGTATAGTCGCGGCCGACGCTGATCGCACCGATGCCCCGTCCCTCCCAGAGCATCGGGGCGATGATCGCGGCGCGGACGCCGACGGCCGCGTAGGCGCCCCGGCTGAACTCGGGCACGTGGCTGCCGCCTGCGATGTCGGGCACGTGCTGGACGGTGCCCGTGAGGATGGCGTTTGCGCTGATCGATGCGTCGGACGCCAGAGGGCCGACGATCGCCACGCTTCGCTCGGGGTGCGGCCCGCGGTACGCCTCGACGTTGATCGTTCCGGACGCGTCGATGCGCTCGAGCGCGATGACCTTGCCCGAGAACAGCCGCTCGCAGCTCTCGAGGATCTTGTCGAACACCGGCTTCGTGTCGGCGATCGAGCTGCTGATCGCGGACAGAACCTCGCCCGAGGCGCGCTGCTGCTCGAGGGCTTCGTTGGTCTCGTTGAACAGGCGGGCATTCTGGATGGCGATCACCGCCTGGTCGGCGAAGGTCTTGAGCAGGTTGATCTGCTTGTCGGGAAACGGTCCCTTGAAGGAGCGGCCGACCCACAGCGTGCCGATGCCACGACCTTCGAACAGCATCGGCGCAAAAACCATCGACTGCGTGCCGATGGAACGGGCGCCTTCGCGCGACTTCGCCGGCATGTCGCCGGCCTCGATGTCCGGATAGACCAGGACCCTGCGCTCGAGGATCGCGACACCCGACGCGCTGTCGCGCGCCAGCGGCTGGGGGAAGATCTTCTTGAGCTGATCGAAGCCGGGTCCCGCGTTCGCGCCCACGTCCAGCATTCCGTCTTCGCGGAGCAGCGTGATCCCGACCGTATCGCCCGCGAAGAGCCTCTGGCAGCTTTCCATGATCACGTCGAAGACGGGCTTGGTATCGGCGATCGAGCTGCTGATCGCCGTCAGAACCTCGCCGGACGCGCGCTGCTGGTCGAGCGCCTCCTTGGTTTCGTTGAACAGGCGCACGTTCTCCAGCGCGATCGCCGCCTGGTCGCCGAACGTTTGCAGCAGAGCAACCTCGCGCTCGCTGAACCTCCGGACCTCCCTGCGCAGCAGGAGGATCGTCCCGAACGGCTGTCCTTCGCGGTAGAGCGGTGCGACCAGGACGGTGCGATGGTTGAATTTGCACGCGATCTGGTGGCTGAGCGGATAATCCGCGCCCTCGGCCAGCATATCGTTCACTTCGATGACCCGGCGCTCGAGCAGCGCGCGGCCGGATATCGAATCGCGATTGATCGGCAGCGTGTCGACGTGGCTCACGAGATCGGGCGACGGGCCCTTGGACGCGAGGTGGCGCAGTGCGTCGCCCTCGATGAGGTACATCGAAGCGGTCGAGGCATCGCAGAGGCGCGCCGCGCGCTCGGCGATCGCTTCGAGCACGGGGAGCACATCGGTCGGCGAGCTTGAGATCACGCGCAGGATCTCGGCGATCGCGGTCTGCTGCTCGAGAGAGTTCCTGAGCTCGTGGGTGCGCTCCTCGACCTTGTGCTCGAGCTCCGCGTAGGATTCGCGCAGCTGGGCCGTCATCCGGTTGAAGCGCTCGGCCAGCGACTCGAGCTCGTCGCCGGTGTGCACCTCGATCTTCTGGTCGAGATTGCCGGCGCCGATGCGCTCGGCGCCTTCCTCGAGAACGCGGATGGGCCGGACCATGCCGCGGGCGAGCGCGAGCGCAGCCAGCGCCGAGATCACGAGGCCGGCGAGCAGCAGCAGGCCCGTGCGCTTGATCGAGGCATCGCGCTTCTCGTTGACCTCGGCGACCGGTTCCTCGACGAAGACGTACCAGTGCAGCGAGTCGATGGGCGCGACCGAAGTCAGCACCTGGGTGCCGGCCAGGTCGCTCGAGACCATGGCGAGCTCGTCGTTGCGCTCGCCGGCGAGCGCGACCTTGACGTGCGGCAGCTGGGACAGGTCTGTCTTGCGCAGGACGAGGCCGATGTCCGGATCCGCGATCAGGAAGCCGTTGCCGTCGACGACGTAGGCTTTGCCCTTCTCGCCGACCTTGATGCGCGAGACGACGTCCCAGATGAACTTGAGGTTCACCTCGGCGACCGTGACCGGCCCCTTATCGCTTCCGGAGCGCAGTGCGATGGTCATGTAGGGCTCGGTCTCCTTGCGGAAGTAGACCGGTCCGTACCACGCGCGACCTCGGCGGGCATTGAGGAAGGCCGGCTCGGCCGAGCGATCCTTGCCGGAATTGACGTTGTCCATGCCGAGCCGCGACACCGCGATCTGCTCGCGGCCGCCGGGATCGACCTGCGAGATGTCGGTGACCTCGGGCGCCTGGCGCAGGAGCTTCAGGAACTCGATGCGCCGCAGCTCCACGTCCGCGGCGTCGAGCTGCGGCAGCGCGGCGTAAGAGAGCTGCTGCTCGATCTGCCCGATGTACTGCTCGATGCGCGACGCCGCCGCCAGCGCCTTCTCGTGCTGCAGCGTGGCGAGCGCGGCCTTGCTTTCCTGGTAGGTGAAATAGATGCCCATGCCGCCCGAGGCGAGCAGCGCAATGGTCACCAGCGTAAGGATGAGCAGCAGATACTTGCGAAACAGGCGCCCGCGGCTCGCTCGAGGCGTCGAAGCTGCGCTCGACGGTGCCGCCGGAAGAGGCGCCTGACCGCCGAGTGCAGGCGCGGGTCGGCTCACCGCGTTGCCCGCCCCGTCGAGGGCAGCGCACGAAGGCGGGCGCGTCCGGCCCGAGCGGGCCGCTGCGCGGGCAATACGGTGCCGGCCGCGACGAAGCCGTGGCGGCTCATGCAGTTCCTCTGCGGCGCAACCCAGCCGTGTTCACTGCACCACCTTTTCGCTGCGCGGCTGCGCACGCCGGCGCACGCCGCGAATGCCGGTGCTTCGCTAGACCCAGTCGATGCGCTTGCCGCGCCGGTCCTGGCCGGAACGGCGATCCTTGTGCCCGTCTTCGAAGCGCTGTTGCCGGCGTCGCTCCCTCCCCGAACGGCGCTCCGCCTGGCGCCGATCGAAAAGCTTAACGTAGTGGCACTCGCAATGCTGCGCGAAAGGACAGTTTTTCACCGGCAGCGGCGGCTTCTTGGCGAGCGGAAACTCCCTACCCAGCAGCTTGCGCACCTGCGGACAGGCCCGCTCCTTGGCATTCGTCGCGATCCGCACGCCCCATTGCTCGGCCTGTTTCTTGGGCGCGGCCGAATCCGCCGACGCGAGCTTCGGCGCGGCCGATCGCCGGCGATAGATCCACAGGCCCGTGGCGCCGGCGACGATTGCGACAGCGACCACGATCAGCGTTATCGATCCACCCATGCCCCCTCCATCGCGCCCGGTCTCTCCCGCGGGACGCCGGTGCGCCGCGGGGCGAGTTTGCACTCAGCCGAGAGAACGCGTCAACGAGCGCTCATTTCTGTGCGAAACAGCTCTGGAGGTTGCGTTCCGTCGGTCGCCGTCTCGGCCGCGACCGACGCCGCGCAATCAAGGGGCATGGCAGGCCGCGTCGCGGGCCGGCGCCGGCGAGCGAGCGGCGCTCGAGCGCGCGAGGAAGTCGCGCAGGATCGCCGCGGTGTGCGACTCGCCCGGCCGGGCGGCGATCGACTCGGGAGAGCCCTGAGCCACGATGCGCCCGCCCTCCGCGCCGCCCTCGGGACCGAGGTCGATGATCCAGTCGGCGTCGGCGATCACGTCGAGGTTGTGCTCGATCACCACGACGGTGTTTCCCGCGTCGACCAGCCGATGCAGCACGCGGATCAGCCTCTCAACGTCCGCCATGTGCAGGCCCACGGTCGGCTCGTCGAGCACGTAGAGCGTGTGCGCGCTCGCGTTCCGACCCCGAACCGCACCCAGGAGGTCGGTGCGCACCTTCGCGAGCTCGGTCACGAGCTTGATGCGCTGCGCTTCGCCGCCCGACAGGGTGGGGCTTTGCTGGCCCAGCGTGAGGTAGCCCAGCCCCACGTCCTGGAGCAGCCGGAGCGCGTGGTGGATCGAGCGATGCGCGGAGAAGAACTCGACGGCCTCGTCCACCGACAGGGCGAGGACCTCGCCGATCGACTTGCCGCGCCACAGCACGGCGAGCGTCTCCGGATTGAAGCGCGCTCCGGTGCAGGCTTCGCAGGCGACTTTCACGTCGGGCAGGAAGCTCATCTCGATGGTCTTCACGCCCTGGCCTTCGCATTCGGGACAGCGTCCGCCGGCGGTATTAAACGAGAAGCGGCTGGCGCCGTAGCCGCGCATCCGCGCCTCGTTCGTCTCGGCGAAAAGCCGGCGAATCGCGTCCCAGAAGCCGACATAGGTCGCCGGGCAGGAGCGCGGTGTCTTGCCGATCGGCGTCTGATCGACCTCGAGCACGCGGTCGACCGGCTCCCAGCCTTCGATTGCGCGACAGCCGAAGAGCTCGACGGATTTGCGCTTCCGTCGAACGCGCACGAGCTCGGCGAGGTTGGCATATAGCACGTCGCGCGCCAGCGTGCTCTTGCCGCTCCCCGATACGCCGGTGATCACGTTGAGGCGGGCGAGCGGCAGGCGCACGCGCAGCTTGCGCAGGTTGTGCAGGTCCGCGCCCTGGACGACGAGCGCGTCGCTGCGCGCGCTCGTCTCGCGGCGAGGCACCAGAGGATGGGCGAGCGGCGCGGACAGGAAGCGGCCGGTCACCGACTGCGGCGAGCGCATGAGCTCCTCGGCCGAGCCCGCGGCGACGACGCGGCCGCCCTGGCTGCCCGCGCCGGGCCCGAGATCGATCACGTGGTCGGCACGGCGGATCGTCTCCTCGTCGTGCTCGACGACGACCAGCGTGTTGCCCTTCGCCTCGAGCTTCGCGAGCGTGTCGAGCAGGACGCGGTTGTCGCGCGGGTGCAGCCCGATGGTCGGCTCGTCGAGGATGTAGCAGACCCCGCGGAGGTTCGACCCGAGCTGCGCCGCCAGCCGTATGCGCTGCGCCTCGCCGCCGGAAAGCGTGCGCGCGGAGCGGTCGAGCGCGAGATAGCCGAGGCCCACGTCGTTCAGGAAGTCGAGCCGCGAGACGAGCTCGGAGACCAGGTCGCGGGCGATCTCCGCATCGCGGCCTTCGAGCTTCAATCCGGCGAAGAACGCCCTCGCTTCGCCCGCAGAGAGGCGCGCGAGCGCCGCGATCGAGCGGCCGCGGAAGCGCACCGCGAGCGCCTCCCGGTTGAGCCGGTCGCCCTTGCACTCGGGACAGACGTGCTCCTCGCCTTCGTACCACGCGTTCCACCAGATCTCGTCGCCGGTCTGTTCGGCATCGAAGCCGCGCAGCTTGAGCCCCGTGCCGAAGCAGCTCGCGCACCAGCCGTGCCTGGAGTTGAACGAGAACAGCCGCGGGTCGAGTTCCGGGAAGCTGCGATTGCACACCGGGCAGGCGCGCTTGGTGGAGAACACCTGCACCTGCGCGGTGGCCGGCGGCTTCTTTGCCCGGCGCTTCTCCTTCGGGGCGTCGTCGAGGGCGAGCACGTGGACAAGGCCCTTGCCGAAGTCGAGCGCACGCCGGAGCGCCTCGCGCAGGGCGGCTTCGTTCGCCGCGCTGACGACGAGCTCCGCGGCCGGCAGCTCGATGGTGTGCTCGCTGAACCGCGCCAGCCTCGGCCAGGGGCGAGTGGGCAGGAATTGCCCGTCGACGCGCAGCGCCGAGAAACCTTTGCCCGCGGCCCACTTGGCGAGGTCGGTGTAGAAGCCCTTGCGGGCGACCACCAGCGGGGCGAGGAGCGCGATGCGCTGTCCGCGGCGCGAGCGCAGCAGGCTCGCGACGATGCTGTCCTCGCTCTGCGGTGCGATCGGCACGTCGTGATCGGGACAGTACTGCGTGCCCAGCTTGACGTAGAGCAGTCGCAGGAAGTGATAGGTCTCGGTGAGCGTGGCGACCGTGCTCTTGCGTCCTCCGCGGCTCGTGCGCTGCTCGATCGCCACCGTGGGCGGAATCCCGAAGATCGCATCAACGTCGGGCCGCGAGGCAGGCTGCACGAACTGCCGCGCGTAGGCGTTCAGCGATTCGAGGTAGCGCCGCTGGCCCTCTGCGAACAGGATGTCGAAGGCAAGGGTGCTCTTGCCGCTGCCGGAGATCCCGGTCACGACGGTGAAGCGGTTGCGCGGCACTTCGACGTCGATGCTCTTCAGGTTGTGCTCGCGGGCGTTGTGGATGTGGATCGACGCTTCGCTTTTCCCGGACCGCCGCGAGCCCTGGCGGTCGTACCCTCGATACTCCGCTCGCTCAGGCGCACCAAGGCTCGCCGCCTCGGGAAAGCTCGGTGCATCCGGTTCCGCTACGCCAGGCAGCGAGCGGTGAGCGGCGCGAGCGGCCCAGGCATCGACCGACGCGAGCGCGGATTCGTACTCCCGCAGCGCGATCCCGGTGTGCGACGCCGCGCAGGCGATCACCTCGGCCTTGGTTCCCGCGACGACGACCCTGCCGCCGTCCTCGCCGCCCTCGGGCCCGAGGTCGACGATCCAGTCCGCGGCGCCGATCACGTCCAGGTTGTGCTCGATCACGACCAGCGAGTGCCCGGCGGCGATGAGCTGCCGGAAGGCTGCGAGCAGCTTGGCTACGTCGTCGAAGTGCAGCCCGGTGGTCGGCTCGTCGAACAGGAAGAGCTTGCCTCGCGCGTCGGCGGCCTGCGCCGCGCTTCGAGGGCGCACCGCCGACGAGCCGAGCGCCTCGGCCAGATGCCCCGCGAGCTTGAGCCGCTGCGCCTCGCCGCCGGAGAGCGTCGGCACGGGCTGGCCCAGCTTCAGATACTCCAGCCCGACCTCGGCGAGCGGCGCGAGCGCCCGGGCGACGTCGGGCGCGTCGGCGAAGAACGCGCGCGCCTCGGCGACCGTCATCTCGAGCACGTCGGCGATCGACTTGCCCGCGAGCGTGACCTCGAGGACCTCCGGGCGGAAGCGTCGCCCGCCGCAATCGGGACAGCGCAGGTAGACGTCGGAGAGGAACTGCATCTCGATGTGCTCGAAACCGTTGCCGCCGCAGGTCGGACAGCGGCCATTGCCTGCGTTGAAGCTGAACGTCGCGTGGCTGTAGCCGCGCTCGCGCGCCTCCTCGGTCGCGGCGAAGCGCCGGCGGATCGCGTCGAAGGCCCCGACGTAGCTCGCCGGGTTCGAGCGCGTCGTGCGCCCGATCGGCGTCTGGTCGACCATCACGACATCTGTGACGGCCTCGTGCCCGGTCAGGGCGCGGTGCGCGCCCGGCGCCTCGGTTGGCCGTCCCTTCGCGCGCAGCAGCGCGGCATAGAGCACGTCCTGCACGAGCGTCGACTTGCCGGACCCGGAGACGCCGGTGATGCACACCAGCCGGTGCAGCGGGATCGAGACGTCGACGCCCTTGAGGTTGTGCTCGCTCGCGCCCAGGAGCTCCAGGCGCGCCCCGTCGGGCGGGAGCTCCGGCGCCGGGGTCACGGCGCGCTTGCGTCCGGCGAGATAGTCCCCCGTCAGCGAGCGGGTGTTCGACTTGAGCTCGTCCGGCGCACCGAAGAACACGACTTCGCCGCCGCGCTCGCCGGGACCGGGTCCGACGTCGAGAATGCGATCCGCGGCGAGCATGACCTGCGGATCGTGCTCGACGACGACCAGCGAGTTGCCGGCATCGCGCAGCCGGTGCATCACGCCGATCACGCGCCGCATGTCGCGCGGGTGCAGGCCGATCGACGGCTCGTCGAGGACGAACAGGGTATTGACGAGCGACGTGCCGAGCGCGGTCGTCAGGTTGATGCGCTGGACCTCGCCGCCGGAGAGCGTTCTCGACTGGCGGTCGAGCGTGAGGTAGGCGAGGCCCACATCGGCGAGGTAGCCGAGGCGGGCGCGGATCTCGGTGACGAGCAAGTCGGTCGCTTCGTCCAGCGGGGCAGGCAGCTGGAGCTCCGAGAAATAGCTGCGCAGCGCCGAGATCGGCAGCAGCATGAGGTCGTGCAGCGAGAGCCCCGGCAGGCGCTCGAGCACCTCGGCGCCGAATTCGACCGCCCGGGGCCGGAAGCGACGCGCGGCATCGAGGACCCGGTCGGCGTCCGCGCCGGTGCCGAGCCGCCACAGCAGCGCCTCGGGCTTGAGCCGCGCGCCGTCGCATTCGGCGCAGGGCGTGTAGGCTCGGTACTTCGAGAGCAGCACCCGGATGTGCATCTTGTAGGCCTTGCTCTCCAGCCAAGCGAAGAAGCGGCGCACGCCGTACCATGTGCCGGGCCAGGACTTCGACCAGCTCACCCACTCGGGCTCGCCCTCGAGCACCCAGCGGCGCGTTTCCTCGTTCAGGTCGCGCCACGGCGTGTCCAGAGGGACGTTGCGCCTCTTCGCGTACTTGACGAGATCGTCCTGGCACTCGCGGAAGCTCGGCGTCTGCCACGGCTTGACCGCGCCGCCGCGCAGGGTCCGGCTCGCGTCGGGCACGACCAGACCGAAGTCGATGCCGATGACCCGGCCGAAGCCGCGGCAGCTCTCGCAGGCGCCCAGCGGCGAATTGAACGAAAAGAGGCTCGGGCTCGGATCCTGGTAGTGGATATCGCAGTCCGGACAATGCAGGTCGGTCGAGAAGCGCCAGGCCGCGCCGGATTCCGGATGCACGTCGACGCGGCCCTGGCCCACGCGCAGCGCCGCCTCGATCGCTTCGATCACCCGCGCGCGCTCCGCGTTGCCCAGCCGCAGGCGGTCCTGCACGATGTCCAGCGCGCCGCCGCGGCGGGCGTGCACCCGCGTGTAGCCCTGCCGCTCGAGGAGCTGCAGGACCTCCGCCTCGGTGAAGTTGTGCGGCACGCTCACCGGGAACGTGACGACGAGCCGGGGGTCTCCTGCCGCAGCGGCGCGCTCGCGCACCGCGGCGTAGATCGAATCGGGCGTGTCGCGCGCGACCCGCCGCCCGCAGCGGCGGCAGTGGAGCTCGGCCGCCCGCGCGAAGAGCAGCTTCAGATGATCGGCGAGCTCGGTCATGGTTCCGACGGTCGAGCGCGACGTGCGCACCGGGTTGGTCTGGTCGATCGCGATGGCGGGCGGGATCCCTTCGATGCGCTCGACGCGCGGCTTGTCCATGCGGTCGAGGAACTGCCGCGCATAGGGCGAGAAGGTCTCCACGTAGCGGCGCTGGCCCTCGGCGTAGAGCGTGTCGAACACGAGCGAGGACTTGCCCGAGCCGGAGACGCCGGTGACGACGATCAGCTCGTTGAGCGGCAGCTCGAGCGAGAGGTTCTTCAGGTTGTTCTGGCGGGCGCCGTGGATGACGATGCGATCGGACATGGGAGCGCGGTTCGGAACGAGCGGGCGGGCGGCGGTTCGAGGCAAGGCCGGCGGCGCGCGGCCCGGCTCGATCCAAGCTTGAGGCAGGAGAGCTATTTTTCCACAGCGCGCATCACGAGCCGCGCTGAAACTGCGATTCGCCGCCCTCGAGCTGCGAGAAGCGCACGGGAAGGAGCTCCTGCGTCGAGACCGAGCCCTTGGCGTCCTTGACCACGAGGACCAGCTGCTGGGAATCGGCCAGTCCGGTCGGAATCACCATCCTGCCGCCGGGCTTGAGCTGCTGGAGGAGCGCCGCGGGAATCAGGTCGGGAGCGGCCGTGACGATGATCTTGTCGAACGGCGCGTGCTCCGGCCAGCCGTAGCAGCCGTTGCCGAGCTTGAACTCGATGTTCTCGTAGTGCTGGCGCGACAGCCGCAGCCTCGCCTGGTCGAGAAGCTCTTCGATGATGTCGATGCTGTAGACCTTGCGCGCGAGCTCCGCGAGGACCGCCGCCTGGTAGCCCAGTCCCGTGCCCACCTCGAGCACGCAGTCCTCCGGCTTGATCTCGAGCATGTCGGTCATGAGCGCGACGATGAACGGCTGCGAGATCGTCTTGTTGCAGCCGATGGGCAGCGGAACGTTGGCGTAGGCGTAGGGCTGCAGCTCCGCCGGGACAAACTCGTGCCGGGGGACCTTGCCGATGGCGGCCATCGCGCGCTCGGAAAGCGCCGCCTTGCCGATGCGGCCGCTCACGAAGATCGTCTCGGCGGTGATCTCGGCGACCATGTGCCGGCGCAACTGCTCGAAGTGATCGGGAGGGGACGACATGGCAGCGAAGCGGAACCGCGAGGGCATATTCTAGGCCGGATCACGGGCCCGCGGTTTCGGTTTTGACTGCGCTCTTCGCCGCCGGTTCGCGCTATCGAGGCGAGGCTCGGCTAGAATGCGCGAGCGACGAAGACTGCCGACCGCCATGTCCGACGAGCTTCTGCCCTGCATCGAAATCGAGACCGCGGCCAACCCGAACGCGGCCGTGATCTGGCTGCACGGGCTGGGCGCGGACGGGAACGACTTCGTCCCCATCGTGCCCGAGCTCGGCCTCCCGCGCACGCTGGCCGCGCGCTTCGTGTTCCCGCACGCGCCGGTGCGGCCGGTGACGATTAACAACGGCATGCGCATGCGCGCCTGGTACGACATCTCGGCGGCCGACTTCAACCGCCGCGCGGACCTGGGCGGCGTGCGGGCCTCGTCGAGCGCGCTCGGCCGCCTGATCGAGCGCGAGGCCGGGCGCGGCATCGCCGCCGAACGGATCGTGCTCGCCGGTTTCTCGCAGGGCGGTGCGATCGCGCTCTACGCCGGTGTGCGCTACCCGCAGCGCCTTGCGGGCATCATGGTGCTCTCGAGCTACCTGGTCGACGCCGAGGCGCTGGCCTCCGAGGCGAGCGCGGCCAATCGCAGCGTGCCCATCTTCATGGCGCACGGCACCGCGGATCCCGTCGTGCAGTTCCAGTGGGGCGAGACGTCGAAACGGCTGCTGGAAGCGCAGGGCTACGCGGTCGAATGGCACAGCTACCGCATGGAGCATTCGGTCTGCCTGGAGGAGGTGCACTCGATCGGCGCGTGGCTCTCGCGGGTGCTCGCCTGAGCTTAAGGCCGGGTCGAGCGCGCGAGCGCGATACCCGCGAAAGACCGCCCCGAGGCTAGCGGGCGCGCATCGTTAGGCGCTCGCCGTCGTCGGCGGTGACGTGAAAGCCCAGGCGCGCATAGAGCCTCTGCGCCGGGTTGCACTTGAGCACGATCAGCTCGACCACGCGGCCCTCGTCGCGGGCCAGCGCGAGCAGCGCACCGATGATCGCGGCGCCGAGGCCCCGGTTGCGCGCCTCCGCGACGAGCTCGATGTCGCGCAGGAAGAGCTTGCGCCAGTGGCGGGTCAGGCTGACTCGGCCGATGTCTCGGGAAGACGCCCCGACCGACACGACGACCGCATGCCGGGCGGGGGCGTAGGTCGTCTCGAAGTGCCGGCGCTGCCAAGCCTCGTCCCAGCCCCAGGTCGCTTCGACGTAGCCCTTCATCGACGAGCGATGCAGGGCGAAGAGAAATTCGCGATCGTCCCAGCGCGCCGCGCGCAGCGCGCAGCCGCGGGAGGCGGGAGCGCCGGCGAGTCTCGCCGAAAGATCGTCGATCCAGGACATCGATGCTCGCTTGCCCGATTCAGCGCGCGCCCCCCCTGCGCGGCGAGGCGGCCCGCGGCGCGGCCTCGCCAGACGAGCCGCGGCGCAGCGCGAGCGCTTCGCGCAGGAGGAATTCTATCTGCGCATTGACGCTGCGCAGCTCCGCCCGCGCTGCGCGCTCGAGCGCGCTCCACACGCCCCGATCGAGGCGCAGGAGGAATGCCTTTTTCTCGGCCATCCGGGCTAGCGCGGCCGCCGGAATCGCAGGTACCAGGCGACGAGCCAGGCAGCGAGCGCGACCGCGGAGCCGGCGAGCAGCGCACCGAGCTCGGCAGCATCGAGCGCCGGTGGAGTCCGGCCGTTGGCTAGGACGATGGCCCGGTGCACGCCGGCGATCAGCAGCGCGAGCACGCAGCCGAAGCCCGCGGCGAAGGCGCCGAGGCTCGCGAGCGTGGCTTCGCGGCGCTCGGGGTCGAGCCAGTAGCCGCGGTGCGGCAGGTTGACCGCACCGGCGAAGCGGCGCGGCAGCCAGGAGAGGAGGAGGACGAGCAGCCAGGGGACGACGACCGCCATCGCGAGCATGAAGCCCACGTAGCCCCCGCGCGGCATCCAGCCGTTGGCCTGGCCGCCCGCCGCGAAATGCGACGCGACACGCGCCGGCAGCGACTCCGACGTCGCGACGATGAAGATCGCGGCCGCGAGATCGACGAGCAGGAACAGCGGCAGCAGAAGCCGGCGCATGGCGCAAGCGCGAGCCGACCCGCGCGTCAGGCGCGCCGCTGGCCGAGCATCGTGGCTGCGACGATACCGCCGGCGGTCCCGAGCGCCAGACCGATCGCGTCGAAGCCGCTGGCCACGCCGAACGTCATCCCGAGCCCGATGCCCAGGATGAGCCAGCGGCCCGCGAAGCGCTGCTGCAGGGCATCCATGCGTCGTCCTCCTGCGCCTGGTTGGCGATATCAATATGATATCACTAAAATATCAAATTGCAATGCTCGCCAGTGAAAAAAAGCGCCGCGGCTGCGGCGCTTCGGAAGAGGAAACGCTGCGGCCCCGGAGTCAGCCGAGCGTCACCGGGATGAAGATGCGCGCGTCGTTGCGCTGGATGAGCAGCGCGACCGTCTTGCCGGCCTTGTCGAGCGCGCTCTTCAGCTCGTCCACGCTGCGCACGGGCGTGTTGTTGACCGCCACGATCACGTCGCCCGCCTGCACGCCGGCCCGCTCGGCGGCGCCGCTCACGTCCTGAACGACGACGCCGTGGTCGAGATCGCTGTCGCGCTTCTCTTCGCTCGTCAGCGGACGCACCGCCACGCCGAGCTTGCCCTTGGCGAGCGACTCCTTGTCGGCCGACGCGGTCGCGGTCTTGTCGTTGAGGGCGCCGACGGTCGCGGTGAGTTCCTTGGTCGCCCCGTTGCGCCAGACCTCGAGCGACACCTTGGTGCCCGGCTTGACCGACGAGACCATCGGCGGGAGGTCGCCGGAGCGCGAGATCTCCTTGCCGTCGAACTTGAGGATCACGTCGCCGGGCTCGATCCCCGCTTTGGCTCCGGGGCTGTTCTTCTCCACCGTCGACACGAGCGCGCCGCCAGGCGTCTTGAGCCCGAAGTTCTGCGCGAGCGCCTGGTTGACCTCCTGGATGGCGATGCCGAGGCGTCCGTGGCTGACGTGACCGTACTGCTGGAGCTGGTCCTTCACCTGCATGGCGACGTCGATCGGCACCGCGAAGGCGAGCCCCTGGAACCCTCCGCTGCGGCTGAAGATCTGCGAGTTGACTCCGATCACCTCGCCCTTGAGATTGAACAGCGGGCCGCCGGAGTTGCCGGGATTGACCGCCGCGTCGGTCTGGATGAAAGGAACGTAGGAGTCGCCGGGCAGCGAGCGCGACTTCGCGCTGACGATGCCCGAGGTGACGGTGTTCTCGAAGCCGAACGGCTGGCCGATCGCGACGACCCATTCGCCGACCTTGGTCGCCTTGGGATCGCCGACCTTCACGTAGGGCAGCCCGCTCGCGGGGATCTTGATCACCGCGATGTCGGTGGTCTTGTCAACGCCGAGCACCTTGGCCGTGAACTCGCGCCGGTCGGTGAGCTTCACGGTGACTTCGTCGGCGTCATCGACCACGTGCGCGTTGGTGATGATGACCCCGTCGGGGCTCAGGATGAAGCCGGAGCCCACGCCGCGCACGGGGCCGCGATCCTGCTGATCGGGCATCTGGAACGGGAAGGGCAGGTTGCGGAACATCGGCGGGATGTCATCGTCGTCGGGTGCCTGCAGCCGCGGATGTCCGGCCGTCTTGCGGGTCTGCACGACGCTGATGTTGACGACGGCCGGCCCGTACTTCTCGACCAGACCGCTGAAATCGGGGAGCGCCACCATCGGGGACGAAGCCGACGATTGCGCCTGGGGCGGCGCGACGGCGGGCGCCGTCGTCGCCGCGTTCGCCGTCTGCAGCGACACGCGATCGGCCACGGTGACCCCGATCGAAAAGGCGGCCGCGAGCGCGAGCACGATCGCGTTGCGGCGGAAATGCTTCGTTTGCATCGGTTGCTCCTGTGGTTGGGTCGATAGGCAAGATACGGCGCGAAACTTAAGCGATACTTAAGACCCGCCGGAAGCCCGAGGGTTCGCTAGCTCACGGGCGAACCCGCCGCCGGAAAGCGCACCGTCACGCCCAGTCCCGCGCCGCCGATGCCTTCGGCGAGATCGATCCGCGCGCCGTGGCGCTCGGCGATGCGCTTGACGATCGCCAGCCCGAGACCGCTGCCGCGTTCGCCGCCCACGCCGCGGTGGAAGCGATCGAAGATCCGCGAGCGCTCGGCCTCCGCGACGCCGGGGCCGGTGTCGCGTACCGTGAGGGCCACGGTCCCGGCCTGCGCGAGCGTCGCGACGTCGACGCGACCGCGCGCCGGCGTGTAGCGCACCGCGTTGTCGATCAGGTTGGAAACCAGGGTGGACAGAGCGTCGGCGTCGCCAGAGACGATCGGCGAGGCGGATTCGGGGGGCGCTTCGACCAGGCCGAGGTCGATCGACTTCGCGGCGGCGAGCGGCGCGAGCGCCTGGATCGCATCGCGGGCGAGCGCCCGCAGATCGACGGGGCGGAGCGGCTTTTCGGGAACGCCGGGCTCCTCGCGGGCTAGCGTGAGCAGCTGCTCTGAGAGCCGCGTGGCGCGCTCCAGGCCGGCCTTGAGATCGGCGAGCGCGCCCCGCCGCTCGTCCTCCGTCGCGGCGCGCTCCGCGAGCTGGGCCTGGAGGTGCACCGCGGTGAGCGGCGTGCGCAGTTCGTGGGCGGCGTCGGCGATGAACGTGCGCTGCGCGGCGAGTGCGCCGCGTAGCCGGTCGAGCAGTGCGTTGAGCGCGCGCACGAGCGGCGTCACCTCGCTCGGGAGCCCGCCTTCGGCCAGCGGCTCGAGCGCGGTCGAGGAGCGCTTCGCGACCGCGGCGACCACGCGATCCAGGGGCCTGAAGCCCTTGTCGACGACGAGCCAGATGATGAGCCCGAGCACAGGGAGCATCACCAGCAGCGGCACGATGGTGCGCAAGGCCATGCTCGCCGCGAGCGCGCTCCGGGCCTGCATCGGCTGCGCGACCTGAACGACCTGGTTGCCGGCGAGCGCGCTGAACACCCGCCAGTCGCCTTCGTCCGTATGCACGTCGTTGAATCCGAGCTGGGCATGCTGCGGCAGCGTCCGGCGCGGCTGGGATAGGTAGAGGCGCACGCCGTTGCGGTCCCAGATCTGCACGACCAGCGCGTCGTCGTCGGTGCTGCTGTCGCTGCCCTCGACCGGCGCGGCCGCGAACGGCGCGCCGCCGAGCGAAGCCGCCATCGCCTGGAGCTGGTGATCGAACAGCGCGTTGGCCTCGACGCGCGCACGGAGATAGGTGCCGATCGCCGCGGCGCCGACCGCGATCGAGAGCCCGATCAGCAGCCAGACCAGGAGCTCGCGCCGGATCGAGCTCATGCCGGTGTCCGACGTGGAACCATCCAGCCCACGCCCCGAACGTTGCGAATGAACTCGGCGCCCAGCTTCCGCCGCAGCGCGTGGATGTGCACCTCGACGGCGTTGCTCTCGACGGAGTCGCTCCAGCCGTAGAGCTTGTCCTCGAGCTGTGCCCGCGACAGGATCACGCCGGGACGCGCCAGCAGCGCTTCGAGCAGCGCGAACTCGCGGGCGCTGACCGCCACGGGTTCGTCCTCGAGGCGCACTTCGCGCGTAGCCGGGTTGAGGGTCACGCCGCCCGCTTCGAGAAGCGGGTCCGCACGCCCCGAGCCGCGGCGCAGCAGCGCGCGCAGCCGAGCCGCGAGCTCGTCCAAGTCGAACGGCTTGACAACGTAGTCGTCGGCGCCCGCGTCGAGGCCCGCGATCCGGTCGGCGACGGCGTCGCGCGCCGTGAGCACGAGCACCGGCCGCGCGTCGCCGCGCCGGCGCATCGCGGCGAGGATCTCCAGCCCCGTGCGCCTCGGCAGCCCCAGGTCGAGCACGAGCGCGTCGTGCACGCCTTCGCCGAGCGCCTGCTCCGCGGCGCGGCCGTCCTCGACCCAGTCGACCGCGAAGCCGTCCTGGCGCAGTCCGCTGCGGATGCTCGCGCCGATCATCGGATCGTCTTCGGCGAGAAGGACGCGCACCGAGGCGTCTCCCGAGCGCTACTTCTTGTCGAGCTTGAGCGCCGCCGAGTTCATGCAGTAGCGCAGCCCGGTCGGCTGAGGCCCGTCTTCGAACACGTGGCCGAGATGGGCGTCGCACGCGGAGCAAAGCACCTCCGTGCGGCGCATGAACAGGCTCCGATCCTCCTCGGTGCGGAGGCTTTCGTCGGCGAGCGGCGCGTAGAAGCTCGGCCAGCCGCAGCCGGCGTCGAACTTCGTCGCCGAATCGAAGAGGGGGGCGCCGCAACAGGCGCACAGGTAAGTGCCGGGCTCGCTCGTAGCCCAGTACTCGCCGGTGAACGGCGCCTCCGTGCCTTTCCTTCGCGTCACGCGATACTGCTCGGGCGTGAGCTCGGCCTTCCACTGCGCATCCGACTTGGTGACCTTCGCGACCATGTGTCTCTCCTGATCCCTTGGTTCGAGCGTCCGACGACCTGCAGTCGCATCGAGGGCGCTCTGCCTTACGGCGCCGGCGATGCAGTATAATCAACCGCTTCCGCCCTCAGTCCGCCCCATTCCTCGCTTGGATTCGACTCTCGCCGCCCCGTTCCGCCAGGACGCCAAGGTCATCGGCCTGATCGGCTCGGCGCACTGCCTGTCGCATTTCCTGCAGCTCGCGCTGCCGCCGCTGTTTCCGCTGCTGAAGGCGGAGTTCGGGGTGAGCTACGCAACGTTGGGGGCGCTGGTGAGCGTTTTCTACGTCGCGAGCGGGCTTTGCCAGTTCGGCGCCGGCTTCGCGGTGGATCGCTACGGTGCCCGCCCGGTGCTGTTGAGCGGCATGGGCCTGCTCGCCGGCAGCGCGGTCCTTGCCGGGCTGGCGCCGGGGGTCGCGTGGCTCTTCCCGCTGGCGCTGCTCATGGGCCTGGGCAACGGCGTCTTTCATCCCGCCGACTTCGCCGTCCTCAACGCCAACGTCGCGGCGAAGCGCCTGGGACACGCCTACAGCACCCACGGCATCGGCGGAAGCCTCGGTTACGCGCTCGCCCCGGTGGTGAGCTACGGGCTGGGAAGCATGCTGGGCTGGCGCTACGCGCTGATCGCGATGGGTACGATCGGCCTCGTCGCGCTCGCCGCGCTCGCCACGCAGCGTCGAGCGCTCCAGAGCCGGATGCCCGAGGCCGGCGCGCCCAGGCACAGCCTGGCGAGCAGCGTCACGCTGTTTCGCCAGCGGGCGATTCTGCTCTGCTTCATGTATTTCGCGGTGGTGACGCTCGCGACCATCGGCATCCAGACTTTCTCCGGCACCGCGCTCAACGCGGCCTACGGCGTGCCGATGGCGCTCGCGACCTCCGCGCTCACCGCGTATCTGCTCGGCAGCACGGCCGGCATCCTGACGGGGGGCTTTCTCGCCGCGCGCACGGGCAGGCACGACCGGGTCGCGGCGAGCGGGCTCCTAGCCGGCGGCGTGCTCATGCTCGTGGTCGGCGCGCTGCCGGCTGCGGCGAGCTTCGTGCTGCCGCTCTTCGCGCTCACCGGCTTCGTGCTGGGCGCGACGGGCCCATCGCGCGACATGATCGTGCGCGCCGCAACGCCGGCCGGCGCGGCGGGCCGCGTGTACGGCTTCGTCTATTCGGGCCTCGATCTGGGCGCCACCATCGCGCCGGTCGCGGTCGGGAGCCTGCTCGACCGCGGCGAGCCGCGCGCCATGTTCGTCGCCGTTGCGCTGTGCATGCTGATCGCGATCGGCACGGTGCTCCAGGTGCGCCGCTCGTCTCCCACGCGGGCGGTCGTGGCGGGCGCGGAGTAGCCCGGGCGCGACTTCGATGGACCTCGGCATCGCCGGCCGCAGGGCGCTCGTCTGCGCGGCCAGCAAGGGGCTGGGGCGCGGCTGCGCCGAAGCTCTCGCGCGCGCGGGTGTGGACGTGACCATCTGTGCCCGCACCGAGGACAGCGTTCGCCGCGCCGCGCAGGAGATCGGCGCCGGCAGCGGGACGGACGTGAGCTGGGTCGCCTGCGACATCACCTCGGCGGAGGGCCGGTCGGCGGCGCTGGCGGCCTGTCCGCAGCCCGACATCCTCGTCAACAACGCCGGAGGTCCGCCGACGGGCGATTTCCGCGACTGGGATCGCGACACCTGGATCCGCGCGCTCGATGCCAACATGCTCACTCCCATCGCGCTGATCCAGGCGACGATCGACGGCATGATCGAGCGCAAGTTCGGGCGTATCGTCAACATCACCTCTTCCGCGGTGAAGGCGCCCATCGACGTGCTGGGACTCTCGAACGGAGCGCGCAGCGGCCTGACCGGCTTCGTCGCGGGGCTTGCCCGCAAGGTCGCGCGCCACGGCGTGACGATCAACAACCTGCTCCCCGGCGCGTTCGACACCGACCGCCTCCGGGGCGTGATCGCGGGCGGAGCCAAGGCCACCGGCAGGAGCATCGAGGAGATCGCGCGCGAGCGCGCGAGTTCGATTCCCGCGGGGCGCTTCGGCACGCCCGCCGAGTTCGGAGCGCTCTGCGCCTTCGTCTGCAGCGCGCAGGCGGGCTACCTCACGGGGCAGAATCTGCTGCTCGACGGCGGCGCGTATCCGGGGACTTTCTGACCATGATCGACCTCTACTACTGGACCACGCCCAACGGGCACAAGATCACGATGTTCCTGGAGGAGACGGGCCTCCCGTACACGATCCGGCCGGTGAACATCAACAAGGGCGAGCAGTTCGATCCGGCGTTCCTGCAGATCTCGCCCAACAATCGCATCCCGGCGATCGTCGACCGCGCGCCTGCCGACGGCGGCGCCCCGGTCGCGATGTTCGAGTCGGGTGCGATCCTGCTTTATCTCGCCGACAAGATTCACCGGCTCGTTCCGCGCGACGAGCGGGAGCGCCTCGACTGCGTCCAGTGGCTGTTCTGGCAGATGGCGAACCTCGGGCCAATGGCCGGCCAGAACCATCACTTCGGCCTCTACGCGCCGGAGAAGCTTCCCTACGCCATCGACCGCTACGTGCGCGAAACCGGCCGGCTCTATGCGGTGCTCAACAAGCACCTCGCCGATCGTGAGTTCATCGTCGGCGAGTACACGATCGCCGATATCGCTTCCTACCCGTGGATCCGGCCGGAGCGCCAGCAGCAGAACATCGACGATTTTCCGCATCTCAAGCGCTGGAAGCAGGCGATCGAGGCGCGTCCCGCGACGGTGCGCGCCTACGCCCTGGCGAAGGAGATCAACCCCGCCGCCGGCGTTCCGGCGACGCCGGACGAGCGCAAGGTCCTCTTCGGCCAGAGCAAGGAAACGGTGAAGTAGCGCGCGGATCCCGCGCACCGATCTCCGCGCTAACGGAAGACCCAGAGCCGGTACGCGGCGTAGTTGCCGAACGTGAGCAGGATCGTGGTCGCGATCTGCGCCGGCCACACGCCGATGCCCATCGAGAGCAGCAGGCCCAGCAGCGCCGTGTTCGCGAGCGCCTGGGCGCCCAGCGCGACCAGGAATCGGCGGCCCGCAATGGTGAGCCCCTGCGTCGGCGCGAACACGCGCCAGTAGGCGAGCGCGAAGCGGGTCGCCGCGCCGCCGCAGAACCCGATGTCGCTCGCGATCAGGGGCTCGACGCCCAGCTGCAGCAGGATGTAGAGAATCCCGTAGTGCACGCCGACCGCGGCGAAGCCCGTCAGCACGTGCAGCGAGAAATTGGCGATCAGGCCGAGGACGAAGGCCCGCCGCAGCTCGCCGCGACGCGAGCGTTCGGCGCCGGGATCATCGGCCATGGGAAGCGGGCGGGACGGCGTAGGCTGCGAGCGAATCGTCTTCGTACGCCGGCGCGCCGAAGCGCTGCCGCAACGCCGGCCCGCAGGACGCGACGTCCTCCGCCACCGGGACGTCGAAGCCGCGCGCGACGTAGCGGTAGGGCTTCTGCCACACCACGTAGTCGACGCGGTGCGCCGCGAGCGCGGGTCCGTCGGCGAGGTGCACGGCATTGCGGAAGGCGAACCGGGCGTCATCGGGCACTTCGTTCGGTCGCGAGGTGGCGCACAGGCCGGTGAGAAAACCGCTCACGACGCGCTGCCGGCTCTCGCGCTGCCAGCGCGGAGCGTCCCAGCCCGCGCTGTCGGGTGGAAAAGGGGCGACCGCCAGGGTGAGCGAGCCCCGAGGATATCGCGCCAGCGTCGCCCACCAGGGCGACAGCGGTATCGCCGCCATGTGCGCGACGAGCGGATTGCGGGCGGGTCGGAAGTCGAACGCGTACAGCAGGTGCAGGCTGCTGCCGTTGGGACGCGCCAGCACCGGACCGAGCGGCGTCGTCGCGGCCAGCGCGATCAACGGCAGGGCGGCGGTCGTCGCCACGACGACGCGCCCGGGGGGGCGACCCCAGGCGCGGGCGACCGCCGAGCCGAGCGCGCGGGCAATGCGGAGCGAGCCGCAGCCCACGCAGAGCAGCAGGAGCGGCAGCACCGGCAAGAGATAGCGGGCAAGGGTGAGCGGGTTGCCGATCCAGGCCGGCCGCACGGCGAGGATGGCGAGCGCGGAGAGCCCGATGCCCGCGGCAAGCGAGCCCGACTCCGGCAGGCGGCGCCACACGACGGGCGCCCCGAGCAGGGCGAGTGCCGCGGCGAGAGCGACGGCGGCCGTCGAGCCGGTGCCGAGCCAGTGATACCAGACACCCACCAGCGTATCGCCGCGGGGCAGGTCGACGCCGCTCTTGACGCCCAGCGCTTCGGGGTGGGCGAGGAGCGGCGGGGCGAGCAACGCGACGCAGGGGATCGCGCTCGCGAGGGCCAGCACCGTCATTCGCGCGAGCAGCGCCCGGCGGTCCCTTCCGCCGGGATGGAGCCATCGCCACGCCGCGGGAACGAAGGGCGCGGCGAGGAAGGGCACGATCACCGGATGGAGCCATGCGGCGAGCGCCGCGCTCCCCGCGTAGGCGGCCGCGTCGATGCGCCGCGGCGTCGCCGATGCGACGTAGCGGCGGAAGGCGACGTGCGCGACGTAGACGAGGAGAAGGGTCAACGCGTACGGGCGCGCCATCCGGCTGAAGAAGTAGAGCAGCGGAGAGATCGCGAGCAGGCCCGCGAAGGCGAGCGCTTCCGCGCGCCCGACGCGCCGGGCCACGTACCAGGGAAAGAGCGCGAGGATCGCGATGCCAGCGAGCACGCTGGGCCAGCGCATCGCGAGCTCAGACAGGCCGAAGCCGTGCGCTTCGACCCAGTAGAGCAGGGTCAGCGGAATGCTCGAATCGGAATAGCCGAAGTCGAGGAATACCGCGAGCGGAGCATCGTGGACGACGCGGTACACCGCGTGCCACTCGTCCTCGAGGAGGAGCTGCGAGCCGAGCTGATCGAGGCGAAGCGCGATGCCGACGCCGATCGTCAGCGCGAACCACCAGACGGCGCTACGGCGCGCCGAGATCGTCGCGGCCATCGTGGCTAGTCGTGGAAAACGCGCGCGAGGATGCCGCGCCGCGCGCGTGGCATCGCCGTCGCTTCAGTCCGTGGCGCCGAGCGAAACCGCGCTCGGGCGCGAGAGCGCGCGGTCGTCGTCCCAGGCGAGGTCGCCGTCGGGCACCGGCGTGCCGGTCGCGCGGATCGAGGCGAAGTCGCGCAGGTTGCGGTCGAGCAGGTGCGTCGTCTCGACCTTGCCCAGCGCGTTGAAGATCGTCTCCACACGGCCCGGGTGTCTCGTCTCCCATTCCCGCAGCATGGCGGCGACCTGCTTGCGCTGCAGGTTCTCCTGCGAACCGCACAGATTGCACGGGATGATCGGGAAGGCCATCGCGTCGGCGTAGCGGGCGAGGTCGCGCTCGCGCACGTAGGCGAGCGGCCGGATAACCACGTGGCGGCCGTCGTCGGAGACGAGCTTCGGCGGCATCGTCTTGAGCTTCCCGCCGAAGAACAGGTTCAGGAAGAAGGTGGCGAGGATGTCGTCGCGATGGTGGCCGAGTGCGATCTTGGTCGCGCCGATCTCGCTCGCGACCCGGTACAGAACGCCGCGCCGCAGCCGCGAGCACAGCGAGCACATCGTCGCGCCCTCGGGGATCACGCGCTTGACGACGCTGTAGGTGTCCTGCTCTTCGATGCGGAAGGGCACGCCGCGCCCGGCAAGGTAGCGCGGCAGCACCTCGGCGGGGAATCCCGGCTGCTTCTGGTCGAGGTTGACCGCGACGATGTCGAAGGAGAGCGGCGCGCGGCTCTGAAGCGACAGGAGGATGTCGAGCAGCCCGTAGCTGTCCTTGCCCCCCGAGACGCAGACCATCACGCGGTCGCCTTGCTCGATCAGGCCGAAGTCGCCGATCGCCTGCCCGACGAGCCGCCGCAGCCGCTTCCGGAGCTTGTTCGCTTCGAAGGCCGTGCGGCGCGGATCGCCTGTCCGGGCGGTGGCCGGCGCGGCTGGATTCGAATCGGTCGAAGCGTCGAGCGGAGTGCTCATCGGGGCGAGATGGCTTTGCCGCGCGGAGAGCCCGCGGCGGTCGGCGAGGATGGTAGCATAGCGGCCCCGGCGGGGCGCCGCCTTCGCCCTGCCAAGAAGCCTCCCATGCTCAAGATCAGTCACGCCTTCGACGCCGGCGCGATCGAGCCGATCGTGCTCGATTCGCCGGCGGCGATCCGCGTGAACATCCGCGCCGACTCGCACGCGGAGTTCCGCCAGTGGTTCTATTTCCGGCTGCAGGGGGCGCGCGGCGAGGCCTGCCGCATCCGCTTCGAGAACGCGGGCCGCTGCACCTACGTCGACGGCTGGCACGGCTATCGCGCAATGGCCTCATACGACCGGCGGCGCTGGTTTCGCGTGCCGACGAGCTTCGACGGCGGCGTGCTCGAGATCGCGCATGCGCCCGAGCGCGACTCGGTGTGGTACGCCTACTTCGAGCCGTATCCCCTCGAGCGGCACCTCGACTTGCTCGGCCGCGCGGAAGGCTCGCCGCGGGCGCGCGTGCGCGACCTGGGGAGCACGGTCGAGGGCCGCGACTTAAATCTCGTCACCGTGGGCGAGCCCGGCGCGGGCAAGCGCTCGATCTGGGTGATCGCCCGCCAGCATCCGGGCGAGACCATGGCCGAGTGGTTCGTCGAGGGCATGCTCGAGCGGCTGCTCGACCGCCACGACCCGGTCGCCCGGCGCCTCCTCGAGTCCGCCGTCGTCCACGTCGTCCCGAACATGAATCCCGACGGCGCGGTCCGAGGCAATCTGCGGACCAATGCCGCCGGCGCGAACCTGAATCGCGAATGGGCCGCGCCGAGCCGCGAGAAGAGTCCCGAGGTATTCCATGTGCGCTCCGCGATGCACCGATCCGGGGTCGACGCCTTCCTCGACGTGCACGGCGACGAGGCGCTGCCCTACGTATTCGTCGACGGCTGCGAGCGGCTGGCCGGCTTCGGGCCGAAGCAGGACGCGCTGCAGCGCGCGTTCGGCGCCGCGTTCAAGCGCGCCAGCCCCGACTTCCAGGACGTGCATGGCTATCCCGCGGACAAGGACACCAAGGTCAGCCTCACGCTCGCGTCCAAGTACGTCGGCCACAGCTTCGGCTGCTTGGCCCTTACGCTGGAGATGCCCTTCAAGGACAATGCCGACCTGCCGGACGAGGAAGTCGGCTGGAACGGGGAGCGGAGCGCCCGCCTGGGAGCCGCCGCGCTGGAGCCGCTGCTCGCCGTACTGCCGGATCTGTAACGCGCGCCGTTTGGCGCTACCATTGAGCGCTCGAGGGGGAGACGCTATGCAAAGCCTGGTCGTGGCGAACCCGAAAGGGGGAAGCGGCAAGACCACGCTCGCCACCAACGTCGCCGGGTGGCTCGCGGGTCGCAAGCAGCGGGTCGTGCTCGCGGACTTCGATCCGTTGCGCGCCTCCACCGAGTGGCTCGCACGGCGTCCTGCGCTCTTCCCCGCGATCGACAGCTGGACGCCCGAGGGGGCGAAGCGGGAGATGAAGGGCGAGCTGCCGCATTGGCTGGTGATCGACACGCCTGCGGAGCTGCACGGCGAGAGCCTGCGCGATGCGATGCGGCGCGCGGACATCCTGCTCATTCCGGTCTCGCCGAGCGCGTTCGACATGGGCGCGACGCGGCACTTCCTCGCGCAGATCAACGAGTACAAGGCGGTCAAGAAGGGTGATATCGCGATCGGGCTCGTGGCGATGCGCGTGGATTCGCGCACCAACAGCGCGGAGGAGCTCGAAGAATTTCTCAAGGAGCAGGGGCACCCGCTGGTCGCTCATCTGCGGCAGACCCAGGTCTACGTCTATTGTGCGCGCGACGGGCTTACGGTATTCGACCTGCCGCGCTCGCGCGCCGAGCAGGACTGGGAGCAGTGGCGGCCGCTCACGCGCTGGATCGCACGCCAGGCCGAGTAGGTTTTCGTTCTGGGCGGAGACGATCGCCTTGCCGCCCGGTGGCAGCGTGGTCGCGCCGACGCCGGTCATGTTGCGCACCCGCTGCCGCGACTTCGCCGGAATCTTCGTGATGCGCTGCCACAGCCTCGCCCACGAGGACGTGGGCGTGAGGCAGATCGTCGAGGTGATCTAGGCGCAGCGCCTAAGCGCTACTTCGTTCCGATGATGTACCACAGGTCCTGGCGCCCGCTGAAAGGCGAAAGGCCGTGGATCTGTCGCGTGGCCGGGTCGTAGTACAGGACTCCGCTCTGCGGTCCTCTGCCCCAGATGCAGGTCGTCCCGTTCGTGGCGGACAGTGTGAAATCGAAGACGTTGACCAACTTGTGCGGTGCGAGCGTGCCCTTGAACACGCAACCGTCGTTGATGCCCGCGATGGTCCCGCTTGAATCGAGCACCACGGTGGTATCGACCTTGCCGTTCGCGTGCCCCGTGATTGCGGTATACGTTCCGGCGACGGCGTCGAGGCTCGCAGGCTGCGCGTACCACGCGTTGTATGTTGTGGAGACCGTCCGCGATCCTTTGTCTTCGCCGATCGTGAGTTGCAGCGAGCTGCGGGCCGTGTAGCTGCCGCTCACGCTGGCCGGCACCGGTGATTGCGAGGTTTCGGAGGCGGTTGCGATGGGAAAGTCGATCCCATCGGAGGTCGCGATCTGTCCGTTGGCGCCGTTGAGCGTTCCCTGCACTATGCCGCCGTCGCTCCCGGAGCCCGTGAGCGAATAGAGGACGTAGTACGTGCCGTCGTCGAGCACGAGGACCCGTGCGGCCTGGTCGGCGCTGGTCGTGCCGGTCCACATGCCCTCGGCCCCGTCCGGGTTGCCGCCGGCACTTTGGGTGCAGGTCAACCCCGCCGGCAGAGTCAGGCGCGAGAGCGTCATCCTTCCGACGGCGTAGCCGGGCACCGTCGAGTTGAAGTCCACCCACCCGTTGTTGCAGTCGGTGAAGGTGAAGCTGAGCGTGCCCCAGGGAATCTGCGTGAGCTTGCTCGGATCGAAGTTGGGGATCCAGCGGCCGCCCGTCGTCTGTATGACCGAGCTGATGGTCGCGGTATTGCCGCTGTAGGTCCCGACGCCACCGAACCAGCTCTGCTGCGTGCCCGCCGGATTGAACGTGAACCACCAGGCGAGGAAGCTGTTGTTGTTGAGGACCTCGACGAACAGGCCGTGGCCGCTCTGCGCCGGGTCGTACCAGGCGCCCGTGAATCCGGAGTCGATGGCCACGGCGAGTGCGGGCTGGCCCGTCGTTGCTGCGGCGAGCAGGAGCCCGCCGAAGATCGATCGCAGCTGGGTCGTTCTCATGGTCGTCTCGCCCGTTCGTTGGTCACGGACAGCTCAAGCCCGCGGGCAGCGTCAGCCGGGAGAGCGTCATGCTGCCGGCGGCATAGCCGGCGACCGGAGAGTTGAAGTCGACGCGGCCGTTGTTGCAGTCGGTGAACGTGAACGTCAGCGCGCCCCAGGGAATCTGCGTGAGCTTGCTGGGATCGAAGTTCGGGATCCAGCGCCCGCCGGTCGTCTGGATGACGCCGGTGATGGTCGCCGTATTGCCGCTGTAGGTGCCGACGCCGCCGAACCAGCTCTGCTCGGTTCCCGCGGGGTTGAACGTGAACCACCAGGCCAGGAGGGAGTTGTTGTTGAGGACCTCGATGAACAGGCCGTGGCCGCTTTGCGCCGGGTCGTACCAGGCGCCGGTGAATCCGGGGCCGATGCTCACGGGAGCAGGCGCGGTCGTAGCCCGCGCCTGGACCGTTCCGTGCATCCCCGCATCCGGCCCGGCGTCGGTCTCGCCCACGTCGACCGTCAGGGTGGAAGGGGTGAAGACCGGCTCCGTCCCTTCCGCCGTCACCGTGTAGTCGGTGGCCCAGCACGGCGCGGCGCCAAGCGTCAACGCCGCGGCGACCCAGCGCATTGCGCGATTCGAACGCATCCGCTCCCCCTTCGGTCGTCACCCGCCACCAACATAGAGCAGAGCGCCGCCGGCGTTCAATCGCTTGCCGACGAACTCGGGGAATCGAGGTGTGAAGCTTGTCCGAGGGCGATGGGCCCGGAGCCTGCGGCTCGACCGGACGCGAAGCCGGCTCTCGCGGCGCGCCGAGCGCTTCTACCGCCGGTGCCCGCCCGGCCGGACGGGGCGGCTACATCTTCTTGAAGCGGGAAGCGAACGACGCGCTCACGCTCAACGCCTCCTTGCGCTGCTTGAGCCGCATCTCGAGCCGGCCGTGCAGGTCGCGGTGCACCGAGGCGATCGCGTTGATGTTGACGATCGTCCCGCGATGGATCTGGTAGAACGCGTCCGGATCGAGCTCGTCGAGGAGCTCCTTGATCGACTTGTTGATCAGCGATTCGGTGGAGGCGGTGACGACCGTCGTGTACTTGTTGTCGGCCCGGAAGTAGCAGATCTCGTCGGTGGTGATCAGGCGCACGGCCTTGCCATGCGCGACCGAGATCCAGCGCAGGAACTTCTTCCGCGGATGAGGCTGCTCGGCGAGCGCCTGCAGGAGCGGCTCGAGGCTCGCGGGCGCGCTCCTGAGTCGCTCCCGGACCCGGTCGACCGCAGTCGCCAGACGGGCCCTGGAAAGCGGCTTCATCACATAGTCGAGCGCGCCGTGCTCGAAGGCCGCGACCGCATACTGATCGAAGGCGGTGACGAAGACGACGTGGCACCGCCTGCTGGCGATGCGGGCGACCTCCACACCCGACATGCCGGGCATCTGGATGTCGAGGAAGAGCACGTCCGGCTCGTAGGCTTCGAGCGCGCGGATCGCCTCGACGCCGTTCCTCGCCTCCGCCTTGATCTCGACCTCGGGCCAAAGCTCGGCGAGCGACTCCCTGAGCTCGTCGAGGAGCAGAGGCTCGTCCTCAGCGATGACCGCCGTCGGCCGGCTCATAGGGAATCTCCACGATGGTGCGCGAAAAGCCGCCGTCGATCGGCTCCGTGCGGAGCATTGCGCGTGCGCCGTACAACACTTCCAGCCGCTCCCGGATGGCCTGCAGACGGTGCGCTCCGTCCGCGGCGACGCTTCCGCGGGTGCCGGAGAGCTCCACGCGAAGCAGGTCGCCGCCGGTGCACGCCGAGATCCGGATCCGGTCGTCCGTTGCCAGGAGCGCGTGATTGACAAGCGGCAGCAGGACCATCGATGGCATGCGCGCAGCGAGCTCCGTGCCGGCTACGTCGATGTCGAGGACGAGTCGATTGTCCGACCGCGCGCGCATGATGTTCCGGTACGCGCCCGCCAGCGCGAGCTCCCGCTCCAGGGTCGAGGTCGACTCGCGCAGATGCGGCAGCGCCGAGCGCAGGTATCCGATCAGGTCACTGAGCAGCTGGCCTGCGTGCGCGGGACACGTTCGGTACAGCGCGTGGACCTGCGCGAGAGTATCGAGCAGGAACTGCGGCTCGACGCGAGCCTGGAGCGCCTGGAGCCTCGACTCGAGCGTACGGCGCTGGGTCTCTTCGCGCTGCAGGTGCACCGCATGCAGTCGAGCCGCGGCGAGCAGGGCTGTGCGACCGCTTACATAGAGGAAGACGATGACGGAGCCCCAGATGATGTATTCGAAGAACATCGCCCATGGGTGCATGACGCTCGGCTGGCCCGACAATTCCATCTGATCCGGTAGATGCAACGCACGATGCACCGCCCACTGCACGATCGTTCCGGCCCCGCAGCCGGTCACGACGGCACATCCGTAGACACGCAGTCGGTTTGCGCCGCTTGCCACGACCTCGTCGGCGACCAGAGTGGCCAGCATGATGCATAGGGCCATCGCCAGGTTGACCACTGCGCCCGACGTGAAGCTCGGAAGCGTGACCGGCTTCGTACCCAGCGCCGACGCATACCGGATATCGAAGACGAGCCATGCGTCGAGCGCGAGGCTGATCAGCAGGGTCGCCGTGACGATTCGCCACGAGAGGCGGCGCAGCGCGGCGCGAACGGCCTCCGTCAGGTGCGTCTGGCGTGGCTCGGCCAGAGATTGCGCGGCAGGCGCAGTCACGTCCATCAATACGCCTGCGGAGGCGCCAGCGGCAGGGCGATCCTTGCGGTGGCGCCCCCCAGGTCGTTGTTCTCGAGCGCGAGGCTCGCGCGGTCGCCGAACTGCGCAGCCAGCCTTGCGCGGATATTGGCGAGCCCCGTGCCGGCGCCCGACCCCGGCACGAAGCCCACACCGGTGTCGGCAACCGACAGTATGAGGCGCTCGCCCTCGGCGCGCGCGACGACGCGGATCATCCCGCCGCTGGGCGACGGATTCAGGCCGTGCTTGATGGCGTTCTCGACCAGCGTCAGAAGCATCATCGGCGGAACGCGATGGCCGCGCAGCGCCGGCGGTACGTCGACGCTGAATGCGAGCCGCGGCCCCATGCGGATCTGGTGGATGCACAGGAAGGCTTCGAGCAGACCCGCGTCGCGATCCAGCGTGGACTCGTTCTCGCGCATCCTGGGCAGTGCCACTTCGAAATAGCGCATCAGGTGCTCGAGCATTCGGGCTCCTGCCGCGGGGTCCTTGTCGTAGAGGCGCCGGACGTTGGCCAGGGTGTTGAATAGGAAGTGGGGCTCGATCTGTGCCTGCAGGACCTCGAGGCGCGCTTCCGCCATCTCGCGCTCGAAGGCGGCCTGATCGATCTCGGCCCGCTGCGTCGCCTTGCGGCTCGCCAATTCCCGCCGGTAGAGCTCTCCCACCACGGTAAGCAGGCCCCCGAGAAAGGCATAGCGCGGCCAGACGTAAACCAGCAGCCCCCAGCGGTCGTGGTCCCACTGTTCTGCCCACATGCCGGGGTTCCAGTCGAAGCGACGCAGCGCCGCGCCGAAGCCCGCGGAGAGGATGACTGCGGCCGCCAGGGCCGCGACGCGCTTTGGCCCGCACTGCGGGCCGAGGTTGGCAGTGGCCGTGATCGCCACGAGCATCGGCAGCGCTGTCTTCGTCGCTATGACGAGCCAGCTCTTTGCCAGGTCCGCAAGCCATAGTCCGACCGCGCCGTTGCGGGCTGCTTCCAGCACCGTCCATCCGTCGGCGCTGAGCGAACGCATGAGCATCAGCGCATAGACGATGACGATCAGCTGAGGGGTCAGGCCGGCCAAGGGCCGCCGCCAGAAGCTGCGCGGGTCGGCGAGCCTGATTGCGGCGTTGCCGGTGAGCACGGCGTTGTCGGCGGTGATCGGTGGCGGCATGCGCTGCGGAGCGCGTTGGAAGCCTTCGACGAAGCGCAGGCCGAAGCCAGCCCGGCCGCGCCCGACGGAAACGATAGCAGAAGATACGATGCGGCGAGCCGCCGCCTCAACGCTTTGTCGATGAAGGCGCGAAATGCGGGTGTGAACCCTGCGGGAATACGATGAACAGGCTAGCCGCGGCGCCGCGCGGAGCGCCCGCCTTCCTGCAGGGCGAGCCACAGCCCGCTCGCCACGATCACCGCCATGCCCGCGGCGGAGGCGTGGTCGGGAAGCTGCCCGAAGAGCGCGAAGCCGTAGAGGGTCGCCCAGATCATCTGCAGGTAGGTGAACGGCGTGAGCATCGACGCGGGCGCAAGGAGATACGCGCTGATCACGAACCAGTGGCCGATGCCGGCGAACAGGCCGAGAAGCAGGAAAAGCGCGCCGTGAGACAGCGGCGGCGCGCTCGCTTCGAGCTGCCACGGCAGCGCGAGCGATAGCCCTACCGTGCCGACCAGCGCGCTGTAGAACAGCGTGGTGTACCCCGGCTCGTCGGCGAGCTTGCGGGTGGTCACGAAGTAGAGCGCGTTGCAAAGCGCGGCGAGGACGAGCAGCAGGGCGGCGGGGTGAAAAATGGCCGATCCTGGCCGGACCAGGATCAGGATGCCTGCGAAGCCCGTGATCGACGCGATCCACCGCGCGCGAGTAGGCCGCTCGCCGAGCAGCGGTCCCGACAGGACGACGACGAGGATGGGCGCGAGGAACGTCACCGCCGACGCCTCGGCGAGCGGGAGGTAGCGAAGTCCGCCGAAGAAGCAGATCGTCGCCATCAGCAGTGCGCCCGAGCGCAGGAGCTGCAGGCGCGGATAGCGCGTGCGCCAGAAGCCCGGGCCGCCGCGCCGCCAGGCGAACGGCGTCACGACCAGCATCTGGCCGGCATAGCGCGCCCAGACCACGAGGAAGAGATCGTGGTCGCGGACGAGGTACTTGGCGGTGGCGTCGAGCGACGACAGGCACAGCCCGGCGAGCAGGAACAGCGGCAGCGCACGGCGCAGCGGATGAGCTTCCGGCATGGGCCGCGCAATCGGCTGGAGGACGAAGCGCCGCCGCGGCTCGAAGCCAGGACGGCGCTTCGTCGCGGGGCAGGCGGGCTACGCCGCCAGCAGCTCGCGCAGCACGAACGGCAGAATGCCGCCGTGCAGGTAGTAGTCCACCTCGATCGGCGTGTCGATGCGCAGCAGCAGGGGCACCCGCTGCGTCGAGCCGTCCTGGCGCCGGATCGTCAGGGTCACGTCCATCTGCGGCTTAATGCCGCCCTGGACTCCGGTCAGGTCGAATTCCTCGTCGCCCTGGATCCGCAGCGAGGCGATGCTGTCGCCGCCCTTGAACTGGCACGGCAGGACGCCCATGCCGACCAGGTTCGAGCGGTGGATGCGCTCGAAGCTGCGGGCGACGACGACTTTCACCCCGAGAAGCTGGGTGCCCTTCGCCGCCCAGTCGCGCGAGCTGCCCGTGCCGTACTCCTCGCCGGCGAACACGATCGTCGGCGTGCCGCGCGCGATGTACGCCATCGCCGCATCGTAGATCGACATCTGCTTGCCCTCTGGCTGGAGCAGCGTCACGCCGCCCTCCACGCGTGAGCCGTCGGCCTTGGCCGGGAGCATCAGGTTCTTGATGCGGACGTTGGCGAACGTGCCGCGCATCATTACCTCGTGATTGCCGCGCCGCGAGCCGTAGCTGTTGAAGTCCGGCACCGCGACGTCGCGCTCCTGCAGGTAGATCCCCGCCGGCGAAGTGGGCTTGATCGAGCCGGCCGGGCTGATGTGGTCGGTGGTGACCGAATCGCCGAAGATGCCCAGCACGCGGGCGCCGGTGATGTCGCGCGCACTGCCGGCGTGCATCGTGAAATCCTTGAAGAACGGCGGCTCGGCGATGTAGGTCGACTTGTCCCAGGCGTAAACCTGGCCCGTCGCGCTCGGGATCGAGTTCCAGAGCGGGTTGTCCTTGGTGAAGTCGCTGTAGAGCCGGCGGTAGGTCGCCGGATCGGTCGCATACTGCATGACCGCGCCGACTTCCTCGGAGGTCGGCCAGATGTCGCGGAGGTAGACGTCGGTCCCGTCGCTTCCCTTCCCGAGCGGCTCGGAGGCGAGATCGACGTTGACGCGGCCCGCGATCGCGAAGGCGACCACCAGCGGGGGCGAGGCGAGGAAATTCGCCTTGATGCTGGGGTGGATCCGCGCTTCGAAGTTGCGGTTGCCCGAGAGGACCGCGGCGCAGACCAGGTCGTTCTGGGCGATCGTCTCCTCGATCGAAGGCTCGAGCGGCCCGGCGTTGCCGATGCAGGTCGTGCAGCCGTAGCCGGCGAGGTAGAAGCCGAGCTTCTCGAGCTCGGGCAGGAGCTTCGCCTTCTCGAGGTACTCGGTGACCACGCGAGAGCCGGGCGCGAGCGAGGTCTTCACGTGCGGCTTGACCCGCAGGCCCCTGGCCGCCGCCTTGCGGGCGAGCAGCCCCGCCGCCAGCAGCACCCCGGGATTGGAGGTGTTGGTGCAGGAGGTGATCGCGGCGATCAGCACGTCGCCGCTGCCGATGTCGAGCGGCTTCGCGCTCTTGAGCGCCACGCGGTCCGGCGTGGGACGGTTGTCGACCATCTCGACGTAGTCACGGGGCTTGCCTTCGCCGTGAAGCTGCAGCGGGGCGCTCGTGCTCGGCGCGGGCGAAGCGCTCATGAGCTTGGTCTCGTAGCGGCGCTCGAGCTTCGCGGCGGGCTGGTTGAAGCCGTTCTCGGCGACCGGCTTGGAGTACAGCGCGTTGAACGCCTCCTTCATCTTCGGCAGCGGAATGCGGTCCTGCGGGCGCTTGGGGCCCGCGAGGCTCGGAACGACGGTGCCGAGGTCGAGCTCGACGGTCTGCGAGTAGTCGATCGCACCGGCGGCGGGGGCGCCGAACAACCCCTGTGCGCGGAAATACGCCTCGAACGCTTCGATCTCCTCGCGGGTCCGCCCGGTCTTCGCGAGATAGTCGACCGTCTTTTCGTCGACGGGGAAGAGTCCCATCGTGGCGCCGTACTCCGGCGCCATGTTCCCGATCGTGGCACGGTCGGGAACCGACAGCGACGCCATGCCCTCGCCGAAGAATTCGACGAACTTGCCGACGACCTTGGTCCTGCGCAAGAGCTCGGTCACGGTCAGTACGAGGTCGGTGGCGGTCACGCCTTCCTTGAGCCTGCCCTTCATGTGGACGCCGACGACGTCCGGAGTGAGGAAGTAAACGGGCTGGCCGAGCATGCCGGCCTCGGCCTCGATCCCTCCCACGCCCCAGCCGACCACGCCGATGCCGTTGATCATCGTCGTGTGCGAATCGGTGCCGACCAGGGTGTCCGGGTAGTAGATGCCGTCCTTCTGATGCACGCCGCGCGCCAGGTACTCGAGGTTGACCTGGTGCACGATGCCGATCCCGGGAGGCACGACCTTGAAGGTGTCGAACGCCTGCATGCCCCACTTCATGAACTTGTAGCGTTCGGCGTTGCGCTGGAACTCCACCTTCATGTTGAGGTCGAGGGCGTTCTTCGTGCCGTAGTGGTCGACCTGTACGGAGTGGTCGACGACCAGGTCGACCGGAACCAGCGGCTCCACCACTTTCGGATTCTTGCCCATCCTCTGCGCGACGCCGCGCATAGCCGCGAGATCGCAGAGCAGCGGTACGCCGGTGAAGTCCTGGAGCACGACCCTCGCGACGACGAAGGGAATCTCCTCGGTGCGGGGCGCGTTCGCCCCCCAGTGCGCGAGCTGGCGGACGTGCTCCTCGCTGATCTTCTTGCCGTCGCAGTTGCGCAGCACCGACTCGAGCACGATGCGGATCGAGACGGGAAGCCGGGAGATCTTCGCGATGCCGGCCTTCTCCAGGGCCGGCAGCGAGTAGAACTTTCCGCTCTTGCCGCTCGACGTGCGGAACTCCTGCAGACTGCCGTGGAGGTTGTGCGCCATCGGATTTCCCTTCAGTTGGTCGGTGTCGGGCTGGTGGACGACGGGGTCCGTGGCGCTCCCGCCGGAGGACGCATCGGCTTGCTGAGCATGCGGCGCGGCCCCTGGTCGTTGACGTTGAACTTCCTCCCGCTCGGCAGGATGACGTCGCCGGGGTTCTGGCCTGCCTGGCAGGCTCCCGTCCACTTGGCCTCGACGACCGCAGTCGCGTCCTTGTGGCCGCCGCGCGGCGGGTCGAACGTCGACTTGCTCTCGATCTTGTAGGCCGAGTCGAGCTTTCCGGTGATCACCGCGTGAGTGATCGCCTTCTCCTTGCCGCGACTCAGGCTGCAGCTCGCATCGACCGTCAGGCGATCACCGTTGCGGGTGACCTTGCTCGCCTCGCAGCGCTCCTTGCGCATGGCCGTTCCCAGCTGGCGAAGCGCATCGTCCGAGGCCTGGTCGATGCACATCTGATAGGTGTTCACGTCGTTGTCGGCGATGCTCGACGTGCGCTTCATCTCCCACAGGCCGGATTTGCGCTGGTACTTCTCGTCGGCATGCGCCGCTCCGGCGACAAGGGCGAGGCAGAGGAAGAGGGGGATCGTTCGCTGCATATGGGTCTCCGTAAAGCGTCGTAGCGAAATCAGATGACGAAGAGATCGACGAACTCGTCGACCGGGGTCGACTCGAGCCGGCTGCCGTCGAGCGCGAGATCGAGGATGGCGCGCTGCTGCCTCGCCGGGAAGCGCCGGGCGAGGTTGGTCCTGAACTTCTCGACGAGCAGCGGGATGCCCTCCGCCCGCCGGCGGCGATGGCCGATCGGGTACTCGACCACCGCTTCGGGCAGCTTCGAGCCATCGGTGAATTCGACGGTCAGCGCGTTGGCGATGGAGCGCTTGTCCGGATCGAGGTAGTCGCGCGAGAAGGCGGGATCCTCGACGCAGACCATCTTCGCGCGCAGCGCGTCGATCCGCGGGTCCCCGGCGACGCCATCCTCGTAGTCCGCGGCGGTGAGCCGGCCGAAGATCAGCGGCACGGCCACCATGTACTGGATGCAGTGATCGCGGTCGGCCGGATTCGCGAGCGGGCCGCTCTTGTCGATGATGCGTATCGCCGACTCGTGCGTGCGGATCGTGATGCGGCGGATCGCGTCGATCCGGTCCTTGACGCGGGGATGCAGGGCCATCGCGCATTCGACCGCGGTCTGGGCGTGGAATTCCGCCGGGTACGAGATCTTGAACAGCACCTGCTCCATGACGTAGCTCGCGTAGGTCCGGGGAAACTCGAACGGCTTGCCCCTGAACAGGACGTCGTAGAAGCCCCAGGTCTTCGCGGTAAGCACCGACGGGTAGCCCATCTCGCCCTTCGCGACCATCAGCGCGAGCCGCACGCCGCGCGCGGTGGCGTCGCCCGCCGCCCAGCTCTTGCGCGAGCCGGTGTTCGGCGCATGACGGTACGTGCGCAGCGACTGCCCGTCGACCCAGGCGAGCGAGACCGCGTCGACGATCTCGTCGCGGGCGAGGCCGAGCAGCTGCGCCACGACCGCGGTCGAGGCGACCTTCACCAGCACGACGTGGTCGAGCCCGACCCGGTTGAAGCTGTTGGCGAGCGCGATGATGCCCTGGATCTCGTGCGCTTTGATCATCGCGGTCAGCACGTCGCGCATCGTCGGCGGTCGACGGCCCGCGGTGCGGGCTCCCCGCGCGAGCCAGTCGGCGCAGGCGAGAATCCCGCCCAGGTTGTCGGAGGGGTGCCCCCACTCGGCGGCAAGCCAGGTGTCGTTGAAGTCGAGCCAGCGGATCATCGCGCCGATGTTGAACGCTGCCTGCACCGGGTCGAGCTGGAACTGCGTCCCGGGAACCTTGGCTCCGTTGGGTACGACGGTGCCCGGGACGATCGGCCCCAGGAGCTTCGTGCAGGCGGGATAGGACAGCGCCTCGAGCCCGCAGCCCAGGGTGTCGATCAGGCAGTAGCGTGCGGTTTCGTAGGCTTCCCTGCTCGTGATCGCGTAACTCGACACGTAGTCGGCGATGTCGACTAGGACCTTGTCGGGCTCGGGCCGGAGGTTGGAGATCGGAGCCGACATGTCTTTCAGCTCTTCGGCTGGACGGGGAGCGTCGTGCCGGGCTTCGGGCCTGGCGGAGGCACCTCCACCTGGGCTGGCGTCAGGTTGTATCCGCCGATCCGCCACTCGCCGTTCTCGTGAGTGAGCAGCAGCGTCTCGGTGGCCGCGACGGGGATATTGGCGAACTTGGTGAGGTACACCGCGGTCACGTACTCGCCTTCGGGCGCACCGCGCACGCGGGTCGAATAGTCGGCGCTCTTGAGCTCACGGAGCACCGGCTTGCCGAGCGCCTCGCGCGGCTCGCCGAACTCCTTGACCCACTCCTGCTCGCTGCGGCCTTCGCGCACCACGGCCGCCGATTCGCTCCAGCCCTGCGCATAGCGCTGCTCGTCCATCGCCTGGAGCCAGTGCTGCGCTTCCTGCGTCGCCGCGGCGACCGCGGCGCTGCGATCGGCGGCCTCGTCGGCCGCCGCCGCTGACGATAGCAGGGCAAGGGCCACGACCCCAGGCGCGAGACTGCTGGCAATACGGAGTTTCATCGTCGTTCCTCGAGGGGGATGAAGCGTTGATCGTCGGGGCCGATGTAGTTCGCCGAGGGACGGATGATCTTGCCGTCCTCGCGCTGCTCGATCACGTGCGCGGACCAGCCCGCGGTCCGGGAGATGACGAAGAGCGGGGTGAACATCGCCGTCGGCACGCCCAGCATGTGGTAGCTGACCGCGGAATACCAGTCGAGGTTCGCGAACATCTTCTTGGCGTCCCACATCACCGCCTCGATCCGTTCGGCGATCGAGAACATCTTCGTGTCGCCCGCGGCCGAGGAGAGCCTACGCGCCACGTCCTTGATCACGCGGTTGCGCGGGTCCGCGACCGTGTAGACGGGGTGCCCGAAGCCGATGATCAGCTGCTTCTCGGCCACCCGCCGGCGGATATCCGCCTCGGCGGCCTCGGGCGTCTCGTAGCGCTGCTGGACCTCGAAGGAGAACTCGTTGGCGCCACCATGCTTGGGTCCGCGCAGGGCGCCGATCGCGCCGGTGATCGCCGAATAGATGTCGGAGCCGGTGCCGGCGATCACGCGGGCGGTGAAGGTCGACGCGTTGAACTCATGCTCGGCGTAGAGATTGAGCGAGGTGTGCATCGCCCGCACCGCGAGCGCTGACGGAGGCTGGCCGTGCAGGAGGTGCAGGAAGTGCCCGCCGATCGAATCGTCGCCGGTTTCCACCTCGATGCGCCGCCCGCCTCGCGTCCAGTGGTGCCAATAGAGCAGCATCGAGCCCAGAGAGGCCATCAGGCGGTCGGCGATATCGCGCGCGCCTGCAGCGTCGTGCGCCTCGGCTTCGGGGATCACGCCTCCCAGCGCGGAGACGGCCGTGCGCATGACGTCCATCGGGTGCGCCGCGGCGGGGATCTGCTCGAGGGTGGTGCGAACCGGTGCGGGGATGCCGCGCAGGCCGGCAAGCTTGCGCTTGTACGCCCGGAGCTCGGCGACGGTGGGCAGCCTGCCATGGACGAGGAGGTGGGCGATCTCCTCGAACTCGCAGCTCTCCGCGATATCGAGTATGTCGTAGCCGCGGTAGTGCAGGTCGTTGCCGCTGCGGCCCACGGTGCACAGGGCCGTGTTGCCGGCCGCCACGCCGGAGAGCGCGACGGACTTCTTGGGCTTGGGCGCGGCGGAAGCTTCGCTGGTCATCGTTTACCTTCGGCGAACAGCGCGTCGAGCTTCGCTTCGTAGGCGTGGTAGCCGAGGAAGTCGTAGAGTTCGTCGCGGGTCTGCATCTCCCCGACGCTCGCTTTCTGCGTGCCATCGCGGCGCAGCGTCCGGTAGACCCCCAGCGCCGCCTTGTTCATCGCCCGGAACGCCGACAGCGGGTAGAGCGCGATCGCGACGCCGGCTTGAGCGAGCTCGGCGAGCGTGTAGAGCGGCGTCTTGCCGAACTCGGTGATGTTGGCGAGCACGGGGACGCGGACCGCGTCGGCGAACTTGCGGTACATCTCGAGCTCGGTGATCGCCTCCGGGAAGAGCATGTCGGCGCCGGCTTCGACGTACGCCGCCGCGCGATCGAGCGCCGCGGCGAGGCCTTCGCCGGCGAGGGCGTCGGTCCGCGCCATGACGACGAAGTCCGGGTCAGGGCGCGCGTCCACGGCGGCCTTCACCCGGTCGACCATCTCCGCCGTCGACACCAGCTCCTTGCCCGGACGATGCCCGCAGCGCTTCGCGCCGACCTGATCTTCGATGTGCATCGCCGCGGCGCCGGCGCGCACGAGCGAGCGGACCGTCCGGGCGATATTGAACGCCGAGGCTCCGAAACCGGTATCGACGTCGACCAGGAGCGGAAGCGACGACGCATCGGTGATGCGGCGGACATCGGTGAGCACGTCGTCGAGCGTCGTGATCCCCAGGTCGGGCACGCCGAGCGAGCCGGCGGCGACGCCGCCTCCCGAGAGGTAGATCGCCTGGAAGCCGCTCTTCTCGGCGAGAATCGCGTGGTAGGCGCAGATCGCGCCGGGGACCTGCAGCGGCGCTTCCGCCGCGAGCGCCGAGCGGAATCGTCCACCGGCGGAAGCTGGGTTCATCGGCATGGAATCTGCACGCAACTCGCCTCGCGCACTATGGCGAGTCGAAGAATGGCGCCGCAGCGGCGGGAAGCGCCGCCCCCGCCTGGTACGCGCGCTGCAGCACGTCCCAGCAATAGCGGTATGAGGCGCGGTCGTAGAGCTTGCCCTCGTGACGGATCGGGCCCCAGTCGGCTTCCCGCGCGGCGGCGAGGACCGCGCCGGCGGTCTCGACCTCGGTCGCGTCGGGACGGAAAGCGCGCACGATCGGCTCGATATGCGAGGGATGGATGCTCCACATGCGCAGATATCCGAGCTCCAGCTTCGCGCGCCGCGCGTCGGCGTGCACCGTCGCAGGATCGTCGAGCGCCAGCGTCACGCCGTGCGCCGGCACGATCGCATGCCCCAGCGCCGCGGCGGCAACCTCGCACTTCGCACGCCGCACGAGGGGATGGTCGAACTGCCCCGGGCTCCTCATCGCCGATTCGGGGATCGCCCCGCGATGGGCGCTCACGAAGTCGAGCGTCCCGAAGTCGAGGCTCACGACGCCGGGCAGCGCCGCGATCGCCCAGGCGTCGTGCACCGCGCCGGGCGTCTCCATGAGCACGCTGACCGGAATCGAGCGCCGCAGCCCGGCGCGCCGGCACTCTTCGCCCACCGCGTCCAGAAACCGCTGCACGTCCGCCGCCGATTCCGCCTTGGGCAGGGTGAGAAAGGCGATCCGGTCGCCCGCGTCGCGGATCAGGATGGCGAGATCCTCCTGCCACGCCCGGTGGGAGAGGTCGTGGATGCGCGCGCCCACGCGCCCGAAGGCGTTGTCGCGGCCCGCGATCAGGCCCGCCATCGCGGTAGCGTGCGCGCGCTCCTCCCCGACAGGGGCGCCGTCCTCGCAATCGCAGGCGACGTCGAATACCGGCCCCAGGTCGCGCTGCAACTGCAGCGCCTTGGCGATGTAGCGCTCGCTGCCGGCGTAGTGCACGCAGGGCGGCAGAGCAGGGAAGGCGCGCTCCGCGCCGTACAGTGCTGCGCTCGGATGCAGGCGCGCGCTCACGGGTGCCGACCGGCCCGATCAGCCCAGAAGCGACGCCACGCCGGCGCGCTCCTCCTCGAGCTCCTTGAGCGTGGCGTTCATCTTCTCGCGCGAAAAAGCGTCGATCTCGAGGTTCTTCACCAGCGAATGCTCTCCGCCGGCCGTGGTCACCGGGAAGCCGTACACGACGTCCTCGGGGATGCCGTAGCTCCCGTCGGAGGCGATGCCCATCGTCACCCAGCGGCCGCCGCTGCCCGCGAGCCAGTCGCGCACGTGATCGATCGCCGCGTTGGCCGCGGAGGCCGCCGACGACAGGCCGCGCGCCTCGATCACCGCGGCGCCGCGCTTGCCGACCGTGGGGATGAACACCGTGCGGTTCCAGTTTTCGTCGTCGATCCGTTCCTTGAGCGAGGCACCGCCCGCGGTCGCGAAGCGGTAGTCGGGGTACATCGTCGGCGAATGATTGCCCCAGACGACCAGCTTCTCGATCGAGCCGACGGGAACGCCCGCGCGCATGGCGAGCTGGGATGCCGCGCGGTTGTGGTCGAGGCGCAGCATCGCCGTGAAATTCCTCTTCGGCAGCGAAGGCGCCGAGCGCATGGCGATATAGGCGTTGGTGTTGGCCGGGTTGCCGACGACCAGCACCCTCACGTTGCGGCCGGCGACCGCGTCGAGCGCCTTGCCCTGCGCGATGAAGATCTTGGCGTTCTCGAGCAGGAGGTCCTTGCGCTCCATGCCGGGGCCCCGGGGCCGCGCGCCGACCAGGAGCGCGATGTCCGCGTCCTTGAAGGCCACGCTCGCATCGCCGCTGCCGCTCATGCCGGCGAGGAGGGGGAAGGCGCAGTCCTCAAGCTCCATCATCACGCCCTTGAGCGCGGCCTGGACCTTGTCGACGGGCAGCTCGAGCAGCTGCAGGATCACCGGCTGGTCCGGACCGAGGAGCTGGCCGCTCGCCACGCGGAAGAGCAGGCTGTATCCGATCTGGCCGGCGGCGCCGGTGACGGCCACGCGTACGGGCTTTTTCATGGCTAGGGCTCCTGGAGAGCGTCGGCTGGGAAAATCGCGCCGGCGGCGGGGCGCGCGGCGGATCGTTCTCGAGACACTCGCGGACGCGGGGCCCGCGTCCTCATGATGCGCCTCAATCTTAGGGGGAGGCGCGAGGGGTGTCAAACTCCTATGTCTTTTATATGATATAAGTAAGGTAACTCTGGGCCGGCGCCGCCGGCCGCGTGGAGATCCGGCATGACGCCGTCTGCGGCCTCGGCGCCTCAGTATCGCCCGCTGTACCTGCAGGTGAAGGAGCTCCTGACCCAGAGCCTCGCGGCGCTCGAGTGGGGCCCCGGCGAGACGATTCCCAGCGAGCTCGAGCTCGCGGCGCGCTTCCGCGTCTCGCAGGGCACCGTGCGCAAGGCGATCGACGCGCTGGCCGCCGACAACCTGGTCGTGAGGCGCCAGGGCAAGGGCACCTTCGTCGCCACCCACACCGAAGAGAAGCAGTCGATGTTCCGGTTCCTTCGGATCCGCCGCAACGACGGGCGCGACGAGTACCCCGCGAGCCGGCTAGTCGGCGTGCGCCGCGGCAAGGCGTCGGGGGAGATCGCGCGGGCGCTCGAGCTGCGGAGCGGCGAGCCGATCATTACCCTGAGACGGCTGCTCGAGTACGGGGGCCGGCCGGCGGTGCTCGACGAGATCGTCGTTCCGGGGCAGCTGTTCAAAGGGCTCACCCGCGGCAAGGTCGAGCGCTACCGCGGATCGATGTACGGCCTGTTCGAGAGCCAGTTCGCGGTACGAATCGTCCGCGCCCGGGAGAAGGTCTCGGCGGTGACGGCTGACGCGGGGCGCGCGGCGCTCCTGCGCGTGGCGAGCGGGACGCCGCTGCTCGCGGTCGAGCGGGTTACCTACACTTTCGGCGACAAGCCGGTCGAGTGGCGCCGCGGGTGGTGCTCGACGCGAAATCATCATTACCTCAACGACTTGAGCTAGGCGCTCCTCGCGGCGAAGTGGCGGCGAAGCGAGGGTTGCCTGTATAATTTTCACTCGGCGCATCGAAGCTTGAACGCGCCGGTCCGTATCCTCCATGTCTTGCGTCGAGCGCCCCGCACCCAAGCCGCGCCCGGTCTACCTGAACCTGGCACGGATCCGGCTGCCGTTACCCGGTCTGGTTTCCATCCTGCATCGGATCAGCGGCGCGGGGCTGTTCCTGGTCGGCCTGCCCCTGCTGCTCTACGCCGTGCAGGCGAGCCTCGTCTCGCCGGAATCCTTCGGGCAGCTCCGGGCAACGCTTGCGACGCCGCTCGCGAGGATCGTCTTGATCGGCCTGGTCTGGGCGTATCTGCACCACTTCTGCGCGGGCCTGCGTTACCTGCTGCTTGACGTTCACCAGTTCATCGAGCTCAAGCCCGCGCGGCAGTCGAGCGCGGTCGTGCTGATCGTCAGCCTCGCGCTGACGCTTTTCCTGGCGGTGCGGCTGTGGTGAAGCGGATCACCGTCGGAGCCCACTACGGGCTCAAGGACTGGCTCACCCAGAGGCTCACCGCCGTGGCCATGGCGCTCTATACGCTCGGCCTGCTGGCGGTCGCCGGCTATCACGGCGGCATCGACTACGCGTTCTGGCAGGAGCTCTTCGCCGGTACGGTCTTTCGCGTCGCGACGCTGCTGTTCGGACTGGCGCTCCTGTGGCACGCCTGGGTAGGCATGCGCGACATCTGGATGGACTACATCAAGCCCACTGCGCTGCGCCTGGCGCTGGAGATGCTCACAGTCGTCGTGCTGCTCGGCTACCTGGGCTGGCTCGTCGACATCCTGTGGGGGCGCCGGTGAGCGCCGGCTTGCCGGTCCGCAGGTTCGACGCGATTGTCGTCGGCGCGGGCGGCGCCGGCATGCGCGCCTCGCTGCAGCTCGCGCGGGCCGGGCTGTCGGTCGCCGTGCTCTCGAAGGTGTTCCCGACCCGTTCGCATACGGTCGCCGCCCAGGGCGGAATCGGCGCGGCGCTCGGCAACATGTCCGAGGACAGCTGGCTGTGGCACATGTACGACACGATCAAGGGCTCGGACTGGCTCGGCGACCAGGACGCGATCGAGTACATGTGCAAGACGGCGCCGCGGGTGGTCTACGAGCTCGAGCACTTCGGGATGCCGTTCGACCGCAATCCCGACGGGACGATCTGGCAGCGGCCCTTCGGCGGGCACTCGATGAACTTCGGCGAGCGCCCGGTGCAACGCGCCTGCGCCTCGGCCGACCGCACCGGCCACTCCATGCTCCACACGCTCTACCAGCGCAACGTCCTCGCGCGCACCCAGTTCCTGGTCGAGTGGATGGCGCTCGACCTGGTGCGCAACGCCGAGGGTGACGTGCTCGGCGTGACGGCGCTCGAGATGGAAACCGGCGAGCCGATGATCCTCCAGGCCAAGGCGACGCTCCTCGCCACTGGCGGCGCCGGCCGGATCTTCGCCGCGAGCACCAACGCCTTCATCAATACCGGCGACGGCCTGGGCATGGCCGCGCGGGCCGGCCTGCCGCTCGAGGACATGGAGTTCTGGCAATTCCATCCGACGGGGGTCTACGGCGCCGGCGTCCTAATCACCGAGGGCGTGCGCGGGGAGGGCGGGATACTGCTCAACTGCAACGGCGAGCGCTTCATGGAGCGCTACGCCCCGAACCTCAAGGATCTCGCCTCGCGCGACATCGTGTCGCGGTCGATGGACCAGGAGATCAAGGAGGGCCGAGGTTGCGGGCCGCACAAGGATTACGTGCTCCTCAAGCTCGACCATCTCGGCCCGGAGATCATCACCAAGCGGCTGCCGGCGATCCGCGAGATCGCGATCAAGTTCGCCAACGTCGATCCCATCCGCGAGCCGATCCCGGTCGTGCCGACGATCCACTACATGATGGGCGGCGTTCCCAGCAACATCCACGGCCAGGTGGTGGCGCCTCGCGACGGCGATCCCAACGCGGTCGTGCCGGGCCTCTACGCGATCGGCGAATGCGCCTGCGTCTCGGTGCACGGCGCCAACCGCCTGGGCACCAATTCGCTCCTAGACCTCCTGGTCTTCGGCCGCGCGGCCGGCGACCACATCGTCGAGCAGCACGTGGCCCGGGGAGCGCACAAGCCCCTGCCGCGGGACGCGGGCGAGCTGTCGCGCTCGCGGCTCGCGCGGCTCGACGCGGCTGCCTCGGGCGAGCAGGTCGCAGACGTCGCGGCATCGCTGCGCAAGGTCATGCAGGCGCACTGCGGTGTGTTCCGCAACCAGCAGCTCCTGAGCGAGGGTGTCGCCCGCATCATGCAGATCGAAGGCCGCGCCCGCAACTCCGCCATCATGGACAAGAGCAAGACGTTCAACACGGCGCGGATCGAGGCGCTCGAGCTCGACAACCTGGTCGAGGTTGCCAAGGCCACGATCGTCTCGGCCGAGGCGCGCAGGGAGTCGCGGGGGGCGCAGGCGCGCAGCGACTTCCCGGAGCGCGACGACCGGAACTGGCTCAAGCACACGCTCTGGTACAGCGAGGGCAACCGCCTCGACTACAAGCCCGTGAATCTCAAGCCGCTGTCGGTCGACGCGTTCCCGCCGAAGGCGCGCACCTACTAGAGCGATGAAGTTCCGCATCTTCCGCTACGATCCCGAGCGCGACAGCGCGCCGCGCATGCAGGACTACGACCTCGCGCTCGATCCGCATGACCGGATGCTGCTCGACGCGCTGCTGCGCCTGAAGGCCCAGGACGACACGCTCTCCTTCCGCCGCTCGTGCCGGGAAGGGGTCTGCGGGTCGGATGCGATGAACATCAATGGCAAGAACGGGCTCGCCTGCATCACCAACCTGAAGGCGCTCAGGGAGCCGGTCGAGCTTCGACCGCTTCCCGGCCTGCCGGTGATCCGCGACCTGATCGTCGACATGAGCCAGTTCTTCAAGCAGTACCACTCGATCCGGCCGTACCTCGTCAACGACACGCCGCCGCCGGAGAAGGAGCGCCTGCAGTCGCCGGAGGATCGGGAGGCGCTGGACGGGCTCTACGAGTGCATCCTCTGCGCCTGCTGCTCGACGGCCTGTCCGTCCTTCTGGTGGAACCCCGACAAGTTCGTCGGCCCCGCGGGTCTCCTGCAGGCCTACCGCTTCATCGCCGACTCGCGCGATCTGGCGACCGGCATCCGGCTCGACGACCTCGACGACCCCTACCGGTTGTTCCGCTGCCACACTATCATGAACTGCGTGGACGTCTGCCCCAAGGGACTGAACCCCACCAAGGCAATCGGCAAGATCAAGGAGCTCATGGTGAAGCGGGCGGTGTGAACCGGCGCTCGCCGCCCTCATATAGAGAGCGATCCGCCGGAGATCCGAGAGCGAGTTGCCTGCGCCGTGCTCACCCGGATCGAGCTCGATCGCCTGCGCTGGCGCTGCCGGCGCGGCATGCTGGAGAATGACTTGATCCTGACGCGCTTCCTCGATCGCCGGGGCGACGGGATCACGGACCAGGAGGTCGTTGCGCTCGACCGGCTTCTGGAGTTGAGCGACAACGAGCTGTGGGACCTGATAGCGGGCCGGCAAGAGCCCGCCGACGCGGCGGTAAAACCGCTGCTGGATGCACTGCGTGCCATCTGAAGAGCCGCGCCCGGCGTCGCGCCGGGTCGCCCGTTCTGTCTCTCGCCTGGAGTAAGACGCTATGTCCGACCGCACAGCCACCCTGAGCTTCGATGACGGCTCCTCGCCGATCACCTTCCCCATCCTGCCCGGCACCATCGGCCCGGATGTCGTCGACATCCGCACCCTCTACGGCAAGAGCGGCAAGTTCACCTACGACCCGGGGTTCCTGTCGACAGCCGCCTGCGCCTCGAAGATCACCTACATCGACGGCGACAAGGGAGAACTGCTGTATCGCGGCTATCCGATCGAGCAGCTGGCGGTCCAGTGCGACTTCCTCGAAGTGTGCTACCTGCTGCTCAAGGGCGAGCTGCCCAACGCCGAGCAGAAGGCCGAGTTCGTGCACACGGTGACTCAGCACACGATGGTGCACGAGCAGATGAGCGCCTTCTTCCGAGGCTTCCGCCGCGACTCGCATCCGATGGCGATGCTGGTCGGGGTGGTCGGCTCGCTGTCTGCTTTCTACCACGACTCGCTCGACATCACCGACCCTTACCACCGCCACGTGTCGGCGATCCGCTTGATCGCGAAGCTGCCGACGCTGGTGGCGATGTGCCACAAGTACACCATCGGGCAGCCCTTCGTGTACCCGCGCAACGAGCTCTACTACACCGCGAACTTCATGCGCATGATGTTCTCGGTTCCCTGCGAGGAGTACAAGATCAACGACGTGCTGGTCCGCGCCCTCGACCGGATCTTCATCCTGCATGCCGACCACGAGCAGAACGCCTCGACCTCGACGGTGCGCCTGGCCGGCTCGTCGGGGGCGAACCCTTTCGCCTGCATCGCGGCGGGCATCGCGTGCCTCTGGGGTCCCGCGCACGGCGGGGCCAACGAGGCGGCGCTCAACATGCTCGAGGAGATCGGCGACGTCTCGAAGATCGGCCAGTTCATCAAGCAGGCGAAGGACAAGAACTCGGGCGTGAAGCTCATGGGCTTCGGCCACCGCGTCTACAAGAATTACGATCCGCGCGCGAAGCTCATGCGCGAGACCTGCCATGAGGTGCTCGAGGACCTCGGCCTCCACGACGACCGGATCTTCAAGCTGGCGATGGCGCTGGAGAAGATCGCGCTGGAGGACGACTACTTCGTCCAGCGCAAGCTCTATCCCAACGTGGATTTCTACTCGGGCATCGTGCAGCGCGCGCTCGGGATTCCGGTGAGCCTGTTCACCGCGATCTTCGTGCTGGCCCGGACCGTGGGCTGGATCGCGCAGTGGAACGAGATGATCTCCGATCCGGAGCAGAAGATCGGCAGGCCCCGGCAGCTCTTCACCGGCGCGAAGCGCCGCGACGTGCCGCCGATGGCGAAGCGCTAGGCAGCCGTCTTGTGGACGAGGGACCGGCAATGAGCCTCATGCAGCAGTACGAGTCCAGCAGCGCGCTTTTCGGCAGCAACGCGCCCTTCATCGAGGAGCAGTACGAGATCTACCTCGCGAACCCGGGTGCGGTCAGCGCCGACTGGCGCGCCTACTTCGACGCACTCCGCGAAGGCGCGCCCGACGTGGCCCACGCGCCCGTGATCGATTCGTTCATCCAGCTCGCGAAGAACCGCCGGCTCTCGGCGCCGATGGTCGACGCGCAGGCGATGCACAAGCTCACGCTGGTGCTGCGCGTGATCAGCAAGTACCGAACGCTCGGCATCTTCCAGGCGGACCTCGACCCGCTTCAGCGCAGGGAGCTGCCGTACATCCCCGATCTCGACGTCAAGACCTACGGCTTCACCGACGCCGACTTCGAGACCGAGTTCGAAGTGGGCTCGTACCGGGGCGCGCCGAACGGCGCGACCCGCATGCGCCTCAGGGACCTGATCACCGCGCTGCAGGAAACCTACTGCGGCCACTTCGGCGCCGAGTACATGTACATGTCCGACACGTCGCAGAAGCGCTTTATCCAGAACTGGATCGAGCCGCTGCGCTCCAAGCCCAGGTACCCGCCGGAGTTCCGCCGCCACATCCTCGAGCGGCTGACGGCGGCGGAGACGCTGGAGCGCTATCTCGGCACGAAGTACGTCGGCCAGAAGCGCTTCTCCGGGGAAGGCAACGACTCGCTGATCCCGATGCTCGACCATCTCGTGCAGAAGGCGGGCGCGGCCGGCGTGCAGGAGATGGTCATCGGGATGGCGCACCGCGGCCGGCTCAACGTTCTGGTCAACACGCTGGGCAAGATGCCGGGGAGCCTGTTCGCCGAGTTCGAAGGCAAGCACGCGGACGAGCTCTCCGGCGGAGACGTGAAGTACCACCAGGGCTTCTCCTCCGACGTGAGCACGCCGGGCGGACCCATGCACGTGACGCTCGCGTTCAACCCGTCGCACCTCGAGATCGTCGACCCGGTCGTCGAGGGCTCGGTGCGCGCGCGCCAGCACCGGCGGAATGACCCGACGCTCGACCAGGTGATGCCCGTGTTGATCCACGGCGATGCGGCGATCGCGGGGCAGGGCGTGGTGCAGGAGACGCTCAACCTCGCGCAGACGCGCGGCTACCGGACCGGCGGCACGATCCACATCGTCGTCAACAACCAGATCGGCTTCACGACCTCGGACCCGCGCGATACGCGCGGGACGCTCTACTGCACGGACGTCGCCAAGATGGTCGAGGCGCCGGTCTTCCACGTGAACGGCGACGATCCGGAGGCGTGCCTGCTCGCGGTGGAGATCGCGATCGCGTTCCGGCAGAAGTTCGACAAGGACGTATTCATCGACCTGGTCTGCTTCCGTCGGCAGGGGCACAACGAGGCCGACGAGCCAATGATCACGCAGCCGCTGATGTACAAGTCGATCCGCGCGCACCCGGGGACCCGCGCTCTCTACGCGCAGCGGCTGGTGGCCGACGGCGTGCTCAAGGCCGACGAAGCCGAAGGCATGATCGCGACCTATCGCAACGCCATGGACAAGGGTTTGCATACCAACACGACCATCCTGTCGAACTACAAGCCGCCGTTCGCCGTGGACTGGACCCCCTACGTGGGCAAGCACTGGACCGACGCGGCCGACACCACCGTGCCGATGAAGACTGTGAAGGAGCTCGCGCGCAAGTTGACCGACGTGCCGGCGAACTTCAAGCTCCACCCGCGCGTGGAAAAGGTGATCGCCGACCGCCGCGCGATGGGCGAAGGCGAGATGCCGCTCGACTGGGGAATGGGCGAGACGCTCGCGTACGCGACGCTGCTCTACCAGGGCTTCGGGGTGCGGCTTTCCGGGCAGGACTCCGCGCGCGGAACGTTCTCGCATCGCCACGCGGTGCTGCACGATCAGAACCGCGAGAAATGGGATGCCGGCAACTGGATCCCGCTGCAGCACGTCAAGGACGGCCAGCCGGACTTCGAAGTCATCGATTCGGTGCTGTCCGAGGAGGCGGTGCTGGGCTTCGAATACGGCTATTCGACCTCGGAGCCCAATGTGCTGGTCGTCTGGGAGGCGCAGTTCGGCGATTTCGCCAACGGCGCCCAGGTCGTCATCGATCAGTTCATCGCCGCGGGCGAGGTGAAGTGGGGCCGGATCTGCGGGCTGACGCTCCTGCTGCCGCACGGCTACGAGGGACAGGGTCCCGAGCACTCCTCGGCGCGCCCCGAGCGCTTCCTGCAGCTCTGCGCCGAGCACAACATGCAAGTCGTCGTGCCGACCACGCCCGCGCAGATCTTTCACCTGCTGCGGCGGCAGATGCTGCGCCAGTTCCGCAAGCCGCTGATCGTGATGAGCCCGAAGAGCCTCCTGCGCCACAAGTCGGCCGTTTCGACGCTGGACGAGCTCGCGAACGGCCGCTTCCAGACCGTGATCGGCGACCCCGAGCCGCCCGTCGCCGCGCGACGGGTGATCGTGTGCAGCGGAAAGGTCTACTACGACCTGGTCGAGCACCGCCGCGAGAAGAAGATCGGCGACATGGCCGTGATCCGCCTCGAGCAGCAGTACCCGTTTCCCCACGCGGAGTTCAAGGCCGAGATCGCGCGCTACCCCGCGGCGACCGAGGTCGTCTGGTGCCAGGAGGAGCCGCAGAACCAGGGCGCCTGGTACCGGCTGCGCGCCTACCTGCGTGCCGACATCGCGGAGAAGCAGCTGCTGGCGTACGCCGGCAGGCCCATCTCGGCGTCCCCGGCGGTGGGCTACGGGGCCAAACACCTCGCGCAGCAGCAGAGGCTCGTCGCCGACGCCTTCGCGGCCGAGCTGAGATCCGGCGAGATGGTGGTGGTGCACTGATCGCCACGGCGTCGCGGACCGAGAACGGAAGCCCTCAAGATGCTGATCGAAGTCAAAGTGCCGGTGTTGCCCGAGTCGGTGGCCGAAGCCACGCTGGTGAACTGGCACAAGAAGGCCGGAGACGCCGTCAAGCGCGACGAGAACCTGGTCGACGTCGAGACCGACAAGGTCGTGCTCGAGCTCCCGGCGCCCGGATCCGGCGTGCTCTCCGAGATCCGCAAGGCCGACGGGTCAACGGTCTCCGCGCAGGAAGTGATCGCGGTAATCGATACGGATGCGAAGGGCGCAGCGGCTCCCGCGCCGGCGGGCGGGCCCGCGAAAGAGGCAAGAGCGCCCGCTCCTGCACCCGCCGCGCGCGTCGCCGGCGCCGACGGCGACGCCGGCGCGCTGCCCGCGGCGCGCAAGCTCATGGACGAGGCAGGGCTTCGCCCGGGCGACGTGACGGGCACCGGGCGCGGCGGACGCATCACCAAGGGCGACGTGCTCGACGCGACCAGGGGTCAGCCGGCGCCCGCTGCGCGCACCCCGGCGCCGCCGCCCACGCCATCGATCGCGCCGCCGGCAGCCAGGCCGCCCGCGGATCTGGGCGCGCGCCCCGAGCAGCGCGTGCCGATGTCGCGGCTGCGCCAGCGCGTCGCCGAGCGCCTCGTCCAGTCGCAGTCCACCGCCGCGATCCTGACCACGTTCAACGAAGTCAACATGGCGCCGGTGATCGAGCTGCGTAACCGCTACAAGGAGCGCTTCGAGAAGGAGCACGGCGTCAAGCTCGGCTTCATGGGTTTCTTCGTGAAGGCCGCCGTGCACGCGCTCAAGAAGTTCCCGATGGTCAACGCCTCGATCGACGGCACCGACATCGTCTATCACGGCTACTTCGACATCGGCATCGCGGTCGGCAGCCCGCGCGGCCTGGTCGTCCCGATCCTGCGCGACGCCGATCAGCTCTCGATCGCCGACATCGAGACGCAGATCGCAGACTTCGGCAAGCGCGCGCAGGAAGGCAAGCTCACGGTCGAGGAGCTGACCGGCGGCACCTACACGATCTCCAACGGCGGCGTCTTCGGCTCGATGCTTTCCACGCCGATCATCAATCCGCCGCAGTCGGCGATCCTCGGGGTGCACGCGACGAAGGACCGCGCGGTGGTCGAGAACGGGCAGGTCGTGGTGCGGCCGATCAACTACCTTGCGCAGTCCTACGATCACCGCATCATCGACGGCCGCGAGGCCGTGCTGTCGCTCGTGGCGATCAAGGAAGCGCTGGAAGATCCCGCGCGCATGCTTCTGGACCTCTGAAGGCGCCGGGCCTCCCGCGGTGGCAGATTCGTTCGACGTCGTCGTCGTCGGTGCCGGCCCCGGCGGCTACATCGCCGCCATCCGCGCTGCGCAGCTCGGCTTTCGCACGGCCTGCATCGACGACTGGAAGAGCGCCGACGGCAAGCCCGCACTGGGCGGCACCTGCACCAACGTCGGCTGCATCCCGTCCAAGGCGCTGCTGCAGTCCTCGGAGAATTTCGAGCAGGCCGGGCACGCTTTCGCCGAGCACGGTATCGAGGTGAAGGGCCTGTCGGTCGACGTCGCGCGGATGCTCGCCCGGAAGGAGAAGGTCGTCCGCCAGAACAACGACGGCCTCCTGTACCTGTTCCGGAAGAACAAGGTCGAGTTCTTTCACGGCGTCGGCAGCTTCGCCGGCGGCGCGCCCGGCGAATGGCGGATCGAAGTCGACGGGCCGGGAAAGGCATCGCTCGCCGCCAGGAGCGTGATCGTCGCCACGGGCTCGAAGCCGCGTGCCCTGCTCGTCGACGGCGCCGCGCTGCCGTTCGACCGCGGGCTGATCCTCGACAACGACGGCGCGCTCGCGATGGCGAGCGTGCCCGGGCGCCTCGGCGTGATCGGCGCCGGCGTGATCGGTCTCGAGATGGGCAGCGTCTGGCGACGGCTCGGCGCCGACGTGACGATCCTCGAGGCGCTTCCGACGTTTCTCGGCGGCGCCGACGAGCAGGTCGCGAAGGAGGCGTGGAAGCTCTTCGCCCGGCAGGGCCTCGCGATCCGGCTCGGTGCCAGGATCACCAAGGTCGCCACCGGCGACACGGTCACGGTCGACTACGCCGACGCCGAGGGCAAGTCGCAGAGCGAGCGCTTCGACCGGCTCATCGTGTCGATCGGGCGCGTGCCTCACACCGGCGGCCTGGGGGCGGACGCGGTTGGGCTGAAGCTCGACGAGCGCGGCTTCGTTGTCGTCGACGACGACTGCAGGACCAATCTCGACGGCGTCTGGGCGATCGGCGACGTCGTGCGAGGACCGATGCTCGCGCACAAGGCGGAGGAGGAGGGCGTGGCGGTCGCCGAGCGCATCGCCGGCCAGCGACCGCACGTCGACTTCAACACCGTGCCCTGGGTGATCTACACTTCGCCGGAGATCGCCTGGGTGGGCCATACCGAGCAGCAGCTCAAGGCCGCTGGCGTCGACTACAAGGCCGGGTCGTTCCCGTTCACCGCGAACGGTCGCGCCCGGGCGCTCGGAGACACCCGCGGATTCGTCAAGGTCCTCGCCGATGCGAAGACGGACCGCATCCTCGGCGTGCATGCGATCGGGCCGATGGTCTCGGAGCTGATCGCGGAGGGCGTGGTCGCGATGGAGTTCGGCGCGGCGAGCGAGGATATCGCGCGCATCTGCCACGCCCATCCCTCGCTCTCGGAGGCGGTGAAGGAAGCCGCGCTCGCGGTCGACAAGCGGACCCTGAACCTCTGATTCGAGGCGGCGACGCGACTTGAACGACGCCGCTTCTCCGCCCATCGCAGCACCGAGCGCCGCTGGCGCGCTGCGCAGGCAGCTCGCGCCGGAGCTGCGTCGGCGTGGCATGGTGCTCGACGGCTCGCAGCAGCGCGCGCTCGAGCGCCTGCAGCGCCTCTACGACGAGCTCGTCGAATTCAAGCGGGCGCGGCGCTCGCTCCTGCGCTGGCTGCAGCCTCCGGTTCCGCCGCGCGGCATCTACCTCTGGGGTGGCGTCGGCCGGGGGAAGAGCTTTCTCATGGACGCGTTCTACGCAGCGCTGCCGTACCGCCGCAAGACGCGCGTCCACTTCCACGCCTTCATGCGCTCGGTCCACGAGGAGCTGAGAACGCTGCATCGGGAGGTGGATCCGCTGGCGAGCGTCGCGGCGCGCATCGCGCGGCGCTATCGGCTCGTGTGCTTCGACGAGTTCCACGTCGCGGACGTGGCCGACGCGATGATCCTGGGCCGGTTGTTCCGGGCGCTCTTCGGACACGGCGTCGTGTTCGTGACCACCTCCAACTACCGGCCGGACGATCTCTATCCCAACGGGCTGCAGCGCGAGAACCTGCTGCCAACCATCGCGCTGCTCAAGGCCTGGCTCGACGTGATCGAAGTCGACGGCGGCACCGACTACCGCCTGCGCGAGCTGCAGCACGCCGACGTCTACTGCACGCCGCTCACCCCGGAGGTGGAGGCCGCGCTGGCCGGGCGCTTCGAGCGGATGCGCCCCGGGCCGGACGAGGATCCGCGCCTCCAGATCGAGGGCCGCCCCCTCGTGGCGCGCGCCCGCTCCGGTAGCCTCGTGTGGTTCGACTTCGCGACCCTGTGCGAGGGACCGCGCTCACAGCGCGACTACCTGGAGATCGCCCGCCGGTTCGCGGTCGTGATCGTCTCCGGCGTGCCCCGGCTGACCGCCGAGATGGGCAACGCCGCGCGCCGCTTTACGTGGCTCGTCGACGTGTTCTACGATCATCGGGTAAAGTTGCTGCTGTCGGCCGCGGTCCCGGTCGAGGCGCTCTACCTCGAGGGACCCAACAGCCAGGATTTCGCGCGCACCGTGAGCCGCCTGATCGAGATGCGCACCCGAGAATACATGGCGCTGCCGCACCAGGCGGGCGAACCGCCGGAAGTCACGCCGTCCTGAGGAGGACCCTGCCCATGCATCGTTTCAAAGCCTACCGCACGTTCCAGGACGACCAAGGCGTGTCGAGCCGCTTTGTCGAGATGACTGAGGAAGAGCTCGATCCGGGCGACGTCCTGGTTCGCACCAAGTACTCGACCATCAATTACAAGGACGCGCTTTCGTACAACGGCAGCGGCCGGATCATGCGCAAGTTCCCGACCGTCGGCGGCATCGACATGGCGGGAACGGTGGAGGCTTCCGCCGACTCGCGCTTCAAGCGCGGCGACAAGGTCATCGTCCACGCCTACGACTTCGGGGTCGCGCACGACGGCGGATACGCGGAGTACACGCGCGTGCCCGGCGACTGGGTCGTGCGCCGCCCCGAGGGGATGACCGCCTTCGACGCGATGACCATGGGCACCGCGGGCTTCACAGCGGCCCAGGCGATCATGCTCATGGAGCACAGCGGGCTCGCCCCCGACAAGGGACCCGTGGCGGTGACCGGGGCGACTGGCGGCGTGGGCAGCGTGGCGATCGAGATTCTGGCGCGGATCGGCTACCACGTCGTGGCCATCACCGGCAAGGAAGAGGAAAGCCACTACCTGCGCGGGCTCGGGGCGAAGGAAGTCCGGCTGCGGCAGTCGATCGACCTCGCGAAGATGCGTCCGCTCGAGAAGTCGATCTGGGCCGGTGCCATCGACAACCTCGGAGGCGAGCTGCTCTCGTGGCTGCTCGCGAGCATGAAGATCGGCGGGACGGTAGCCTCGATCGGCTTGGCGGCGAGCTCCAGGCTCGACACCACGGTGATGCCCTTCATCCTGCGCGGCGTCCAGCTCCTCGGCGTGGACAGCGCCAACTGCCCCATGGACTTGCGGCAGAAGATCTGGAACAAGCTCGCCGGTCCCTGGCGACCCGATCGCGTGCACGACCTGGTGCGCACCATCGACTTCGACGACCTGCCCACCCATTTCGATGCCTACCTGAAGGGCCTGGTGCGAGGCCGCACCGTCGTCCGGATCGCGGCCGACAGCCATCCCTGAGCAGGTCCGGGCCCGCCGCAGGCTTGATCCGGCGCAAGGTGGCGCGCGCGGCGGCGGGCTAAGCTAGAAGCCCGCCGGAGGAGACTGCGATGGGCAGCTACGCTCGAACGCATCAGCGATCCATCCACGAGCGCGAGTCGTACTGGCGCGAGCAGGCCGCGCTCGTCGACTGGCACGCGCCGTTCGAGCGCGTGCTCGACTACCGCCGGGCGCCGTTCGCCCGCTGGTTCGTGGGCGGGCGTACCAACCTCTGCCACAACGCCGTCGACCGGCACCTCGCTGGCCGCGCGGACCAGCCGGCGCTCATCTACCTGTCCACCGAGACGGGAGAGGACAGGACCTACACCTACGCCGAGCTCGCCGCAAACGTCAACCGCTTCGCGGCCATGCTCAAGGGGCAGGGTGTGGAGCGCGGCGACCGGGTGCTCATCTACATGCCGATGATCGCCGAGGCCGTGTTCGCGATGCTCGCGACCGTGCGCATCGGCGCCATCCACTCGGTGGTCTTCGGGGGATTCGCCTCCGCGAGCCTCGCCACCCGGATCGACGACGCGCGGCCCAAGGTGATGATCACGTCCGACGCCGGCATGCGCGGCGGCAAGACCGTGCCCTACAAGCACCTGGTCGACGAGGCGCTGCGGCTCGCGAAGCGCCCGCCCCACACCGTGATCATCGTCGATCGCAAGCTCGATCCCGGCATGAGCCGCGTTCCCGGGCGCGACCTCGACTACGCGACGCTCGCGGCGGCGCACGCCGGCGCGAACGTGCCCTGCGTCTGGCTCGAGTCCTCCGAGCCCTCCTACATCCTCTACACCTCGGGCACGACCGGCCGCCCGAAGGGAGTCCAGCGCGATACCGGCGGCTACCTGGTGGCGCTCGCGACGTCGATGCGCGACATCTTCTGCCTCGCGCCGGGAGAGACCATCTTCACCACCAGCGACATCGGCTGGGTGGTCGGGCATTCGTACATCGTCTACGCGCCGCTCATCAACGGCTCGACCACGATCATGTACGAGGGCCTCCCCATCCGTCCGGATCCGGCCATCTGGTGGCGCATCGTCGCGGAGCGCAAGGTACGCACGATGTTCAGCTCGCCCACCGCGATCCGCGTGCTGAAGAAGCAGGATCCGGCGTACATGAAGCAGCATGATCTGTCCTCGCTGCGCTATCTGTTCCTCGCCGGCGAACCGCTCGACGAGCCCACCGCACGCTGGGCCGCCGAGTCGCTCGGCGTGCCGATCGTCGATCACTACTGGCAGACCGAGAGCGGGTGGCCGATCCTCTCCGCCCAGCCCGGCATCGAGGACGCGCCTCTCAAGTTCGGCAGCCCGTCGTTCCCGGTCTGCGGCTACGACGTGAAGCTGCTGCACGAAACCACCGGCGAAGAGGTGGGCACCGACGAGAAGGGCGTGCTCGCGATCGAGCCGCCGCTGCCCCCGGGCTGCATGAGCACCGTCTGGGGCGACGACGCGCGTTTCGTGTCGACCTACTTCACCACCATCCCGGGGCGCCAGGTGTATTCGACCTTCGACTGGGCCACGCGCGACGCGGAGGGCTACTACTTCGTGCTGGGCCGGACCGACGACGTGATCAACGTTGCGGGCCATCGTCTGGGCACGCGCGAGATCGAGGAGGCGGTGCAGACCCATACGGGCATCGCCGAGGTCGCTGTCGTGGGCGTGGCCGACAAGCTCAAGGGGCAGGTCCCCGTGGCGTTCGCGGTGGTCAAGGATCCCGCGCGGGTCGCGACCGCCGAGGGCGCCGCCGTCGTCCGCCGCGAGCTCATGGACGCGGTCGACCGCGCGCTTGGCGCGATCGCGCGGCCCGGCGCGGTCCATTTCGTCGCCGGGCTGCCCAAGACGCGTTCGGGCAAGCTCCTGCGCCGCTCGATCCAGGCGCTCGCCGAAGGTCGCGATCCGGGCGACTTGACGACCATCGAGGATCCGTCGGCACTCGAGCAGATCCGGCAGGCGCTGGCGGAAGGGGATTCGCGGTAAAATGATGGTTTACTGCACGATTTCCCTCTTTGCCGACCGTCGCTTCCGCGGCACCGCCCCACGTTCCGCTCGCCCTCGTCACGAGGGGAGACGCCACTGACAGCGTCCACTACGGGTCGGTTGCGGTGGTCGACCGCGCCGGGCGCCTCGTCTACGCGGCGGGCAACCCGCACTACCTGACGACGACGCGCAGCGCGCTCAAGCCGCTGCAGGCGCTGCCGTTCACCTCGAGCGGCGGCCTCGAGCACTTCGGCTACGACGCCGCGCAGACGGCGCTGATGTGCGCGAGCCACTCGGGCGAGCCGCGACACGTGGAAGCTGTCGCCCGGATGCTCGAGCGGGCCGGCTGCAGCGTCGACGATCTGCAATGCGGCGTGCATCCGCCGCTCTTCTACGCCGTTCGAGAAGAGCTGCCCCCGGCCGCCGCACGCTTCACCGCGCTCCAGCACAACTGCTCGGGCAAGCACGCCGGGATGCTCGCCTATTGCCGCATGTGCGGGCTGCCGACGGCGTCGTACCTGGAGTTCGAGCACCCGCTGCAACAGGCGATCCGCTCGGCTGTCGCCTACATGACCGGCGTCCCCGAAAGCTCGCTGGTCGCCGGCATCGACGGCTGCTCGGCGCCCAACTATGCCGTGCCGCTCGATCGCCTGGCCTTCGCCTTCGCGCGGCTGGCGACGCCCACCGACGACGAGCGTTACGGGCGGGCGCCGGCGAGGCTCGCCGCGGCGATGACCGCGCATCCGGAAATGGTGTCGGGCGAGGGCCGGAACGACCTCATCCTCATGCGCGCCGGCGGAGGCGACTGGGTGACCAAGGTTGGCGCCGAAGGCGTCCAGGCCATCGGGGTCGCGAGCAAGGGCTGGGGCATCGCGCTCAAGGTCGTCGACGGCAACGCGCGCGGACTGCACCCCGCGACGGTCGCCGTGCTCGATCAGCTCGGGCTGCTCGACGGCGCCCGGCGGGCGGCGCTGGCGCCTTGGAAGGAGCCCGCGATCCGCAACTATCGCGGGCTGACCACGGGCCGGGTGCGAGCCGTGGTCCAAATCGGGCCGAGCGCTTGAAGACCGGCGTAAGACCCTGTCCGGAAGTGAACTTCCCGACCCGCCGACGGTCCAGAGCAGCAGGCATTGCGCGGCACGGGCCGCCGCGAACGCCCCGCATGGCTCGGCTATACTGCCGGCGGGTGCCGGGCCAGCCAGACGAGGCGTGGTCACAACAATATTCGCATCAGGGGCGGCCCGCGGATGGGTGACCGCGAAGTAGATCAGCAGCTCGTCGAGCGGGCGCAACGCGGCGACAAGCGAGCCTTCGAGCTGCTGGTTCTGAAGTACCAGCGCAAGCTGGCGAGGTTGCTGTCGCGGCTGGTGCGCGACGCGGGCGAAGTCGAGGATGTGACGCAGGAAGCGTTCATCAAGGCCTACCGCGCGCTGCCGAGCTTTCGTGGAGACAGTGCGTTTTACACTTGGCTTTACCGCATCGCGATCAACACGGCCAAGAACTACCTGGTCGCGATCGGGCGGCGAGCTCCGACTTCGACCGGTTTCGACCACGAGGAGGCGGAGAACTTCGAGGACGCCGAGCAGCTGCGGGACTCGAGCACGCCGGAAAACGAGCTGCTGGGCAGAGAAATCGCGACCACGGTCAACAAGGCGATGGACGCGCTGCCTGACGATCTACGCACGGCGATCACGCTGCGCGAGATCGAGGGTTTGAGCTACGAAGAGATTGCCAACGTGATGAATTGTCCGATTGGCACGGTGCGTTCCCGGATCTTTCGGGCGCGCGAAGCGATCGCCGCGGAGTTGCGGCCGCTATTGGGGACCGATAAGGACCGGAGATGGTAATGGGCAACTCGCAAGCTTTGCCGGACGGGGACCGCCCCGAGCGGTCGAGCGCGCAGTCGACCGAGGTAACCGCCGAGGAAGTCTCGCTGCTGGTGGACGGCGAGCTCGACGCCGATCGCGTCGAGCGCGTCTGTCACGGCCTGCGCGCGCCTGCGGCGGTGGAGACGTGGGTGTGCTACCACGTTATCGGCGACGCCATGCGCGGGCAGTGCAAGCCGATTCACGGATTCGCGCAGCGATTCTCGACGAGGCTCGCGGCCGAGCCCACCGTGCTCGCGCCGCAACGGCCACGGCCGGCGCCGGCCGCCGTGGCGCTGGCAATCGCCGCGACCGTGACGGCCGTCGCCGTCGTCGGCTGGGTCGCGCTGACGACGATGCCGGCCGGCAACGAAGTGGTCGCCACGGCGCAGCAGGCGAGCGCCGTGCGGCCCGCGGACGCGCGCCGCCCCGTCGTCAACGAGTATCTGCTGGCGCACCAGGAGTATTCGCCGGCGACCGCCATCGCCGGCGTCCGCCCGTACCTGCGCGCAGTCGCCGCCGACGATCAGGATGGGTCGCGGTAGTTCGCGCTCGCCGGCCGCGCGGCCCGCCATGGCGTGCGGCTGCGCGTTGCTCGCGGCCGCGGCGCTGCTCGGCGCCGGAGCGGCCGCTGCGGAGGACGCCGCCGACTGGCTGCAGCGCGCGGCGCAGGCCGCGCGCGAGCAGACCTACTCGGGCACGCTGGTCTATCAGCACGCGGGACGCGTCGAGACCTCCCGCCTGCTGCACATGGTCGACGAGCGCGGCGAGCATGAGAAGCTCGTCAACCTGGACGGGCCCGCGCGCGAAGTCATCCGCAACAACGAGCAGGTGCGTTGCTACTACCCCGACGCGAAGATCATCCGCGTCGAGCCGCGCACCTACCGCAACGCCTTCCCGTCGCTCCTGCCCCAGCAGCTCGACACGCTCGCCGGCTACTACTTCTTCCGCAAGGCCGAGATCGCGCGCATCGCCGGGGTCGAGAGCCAGGCGGTCCTGTTCGAGCCCAAAGACGGGATGCGCTACGGCCACAAGCTCTGGGCGGACCTCACTTCGGGACTGCTCCTCAAGGCGCAGCTCCTGAACGAGCACAACGTTCCGATCGAGCAGTTCGCGTTCACCGACATCCAGATCGGCAGCAAGATCGACCGCGACAGCGTCCGGCCGACCTTCACGCCGCCGCCCGCAGACTGGCAGATGCGCGAGTCGCTTCCCGGCGACGTGGTGCAGCGCGACACGGGCTGGACGGTGAAGGATCTGCCGCCCGGATTCCAGAAAGTGGTCGAAGGCTATCGGACGCTGCGCGGCAAGGTGGGCCCGGTGGCGCACATCGTCTACTCCGACGGCCTGGTGGCGGTATCGGTATTCGTCGAGCCGATGCCGCAGGCGCCGCAGCCGATCGGGCTCTCGCAGCAAGGCGGCATCAACGTCTACAGCCGGCAGCTCGACGACCATCTCGTGACCGTGCTCGGCGAGACGCCGGGCACGACGGTGCGCCAGATCGCGTTTTCCGTCGCGCACCGCTAGCGCTGCCGCGTGGCAGCACAGGGGAACCGCATGAACGTTCGCAATTGGATAGCCGCCGGGGCGCTGGCGGGCGCCGCCTGCTTGGCCCCGCCGGCACCCGCCCAGTCGGGGCGCGGGCTGCCCGACTTCACCGACCTCTACGACCAGCAGGCGCCGGCCGTGGTCAGCATCGACGTCACCCAGACGGTGAAGCGCTCGCAGATGCCGGACCTGTCGGAAGACGACCCGTTCTACGAGTTCTTCAGGCGCTTCGGGCAGGTCCCGCGCGGCCGCGAGCGCCAGCGCGACTTCGAGCAGCAGTCGGTCGGATCGGGGTTCATCCTGTCCGCCGACGGGCTGGTGCTCACCAATGCCCATGTCGTCGACGACGCGACCGAAGTGCTGGTCAGGTTGAGCGACAAGCGCGAGTTCAAGGCGAAGGTGCTCGGCCTCGACAGGCGCACCGACGTGGCACTCCTCAAGATCGACGCCGCAGGGCTCCCGAAGGTGACGATCGGCGATCCGGACAAGCTTCGCGTGGGCGAATGGGTCGCGGCGATCGGCAAGCCCTTCGGACTCGAGAACACCATCACCGCCGGCATCGTGAGCGCCAAGGGACGCGAGCTGCCGAGCGAGAACCTGATCCCGTTCATCCAGACCGACGTGCCGATCAATCCCGGCAACTCGGGCGGGCCGCTGTTCAACATGAAGGGCGAGGTCGTCGGCATCAATTCGCTGATCTACAGCCGCACGGGCGGCTACATGGGACTCGCCTTCGCGGTGCCGATCGACGTGGCCATGAACGCCGTGAAGCAGCTGCAGGAGAAGGGCCACGTGACGCGCGGCCTGATCGGCGTGCAGATCCAGGACGTCAGCAAGGAAACCGCGGACGCGTTCGGGCTCGGCAAGCCGACAGGCGCGCTGGTCAACTCGGTGGTCAAGGGCGAGCCCGCGGACAAGGCTGGCGTGGAATCGGGCGATATCATCCTCAAGGCCGACGGAAGGACGGTCAGCTCCTCCGCGGAGCTGCGGCGTATCATCACGCAGGTCAAGCCGGGCACGCGCATCCCTCTCCAGGTGTGGCGCAAGGGGGCAACGAAGGACCTGAACGTGACGGTCGCCGAGCTCCAGGACGACGATGCGCCCAAGGTCGCGCGCAAGAGCGCGCCGCCCAAGGAGAAGGCGAAGCCGAACCGAATGGGCCTCGTGCTCTCCGACCTGACCGACGACCAGAAGAAAGAGCTCGACATCAAGAACGGCGTCCTCATCGAGGACATCACCGGCATCGCCCGCGGCAACATTCAGCCCGGCGACGTGATCCTGGCGGTGGTCAGCAAGGGCGCCGCGATCGAAGCGCGCAATGCGGAGCAGGTCAACGCGCTGATCGCCAAGCTCGAGAAAGGCGCTGCCGTAACGTTCTTCCTGCGTCGCGGCGACGCCCAGTTCTACGCGAGCATCCGGGCGGGCAACGGTGCGGAGTAGGGCGGCGGCCGGCCCCCTCGGGCTGGCGCCGCCCGAGGGCACGGCGACGCGGCCGGGGCTCACGCTGCTGGTCCGCGCGTACTGCCATCTCTGCGACGAGATGCGCGATGCGCTCCGGCCGCTCGCGCGCGATGCCGGTCTCGCGCTGCACGAGATCGACGTCGACACCGATGCCGAGCTGGAGGCCCGCTGGGGCGAGGAGGTTCCCGTGCTGCTCGCGGGAGAGCAGATCCTCTGTCGCTACCGGCTCGATCGGCGCGCGCTCGCCGATTTCCTGGCGCGGGCAGCGCGCTGAAGGGCGGCCTCGGCGCGGTTGGCCGGGGCTTTCCTGCGCGGCCTTTCTCCGGCAAGGCGGCCCGCAGGTTCGCGTCGCGACGCGATTTCAGCTAAAATTCGCGTCGATTCAACGGATTCCGACGCCAGTCCGGGCGGCCCCCGCTTCGAGCCGCAGACTGGGGAGAACCAAGGCCAGGGGCACCGGTGGGTGCCCTTCGCGTTTCATGCAGAACGTACGCAACTTTTCGATCATCGCCCACATCGACCACGGGAAGTCGACCCTGGCCGACCGCTTCATCCAGCGTTGCGGCGGGCTTTCCGAGCGCGAGATGAGCGAGCAGGTGCTCGACTCGATGGACCTCGAGCGCGAGCGCGGGATCACCATCAAGGCCCAGACGGCCACCCTGTCGTACGCGGCGCGCGACGGGCGCACCTACAGCCTGCACCTGATCGACACGCCCGGGCACGTCGATTTCGCCTACGAGGTCTCGCGTTCGCTGGCCGCCTGTGAGGGCGCCCTGCTAGTGGTCGACGCCTCGCAGGGCGTCGAGGCGCAGACGGTGGCCAACTGCTACACCGCGATCGAGCAGGGAGTCGAAGTCGTCCCGGTGCTCAACAAGATCGACCTGCCCGTCGCCGAGCCCGAGCGCGTGATGGCGGAGATCGAGGACATCATCGGGATCGACGCGAGCGACGCGCTGCGGGTGAGCGCCAAGACCGGCGAGGGCGTGGAGGACGTGCTCGAGGCGGTGATCGCGCGCGTCCCGCCACCCCAGGGCGATCCGGCGGCGCCGCTGCGGGCTCTCGTCATCGACTCGTGGTTCGACAACTACGTGGGCGTGGTCATGCTCGTGCGCGTCATGGAAGGCACTCTGCGGCCCAAGGACCGAGTGCTCCTGATGGCGAGCGGAGCGGCATACAACTGCGAGCAGGTCGGCGTCTTCACGCCGAAGTCGGTCGCCCGCGAGGCGCTCGCCGCGGGCGACGTCGGCTTCGTCGTCGCGGGCATCAAGGAGCTCAAGGCGGCCGCGGTCGGCGACACGGTGACCAGCGCGGCGCGCCCCGCGACGCAGCCGCTTCCCGGCTTCAAGGAGGTCAAGCCGCAGGTGTTCGCGGGACTCTATCCCATCGAGGCCAATCAGTACGAGGCCCTGCGCGACGCGCTCCAGAAGCTGAAGCTCAACGACGCTTCGCTGCACTACGAGCCGGAAGTCTCGCAGGCGCTCGGCTTCGGCTTCCGCTGCGGCTTCCTCGGGCTGCTGCACATGGACATCGTCCAGGAGCGCCTCGAGCGCGAATACGAGATGGAGCTCGTGACGACTGCGCCGACCGTCGTCTACGAGGTGAAGCTCCGCGACGGCACGACGATCGAGATCGAGAATCCGGCGAAGCTGCCCGACCTCTCGCGCGTGGAGGAGATCCGCGAGCCCATCATCACGACGACGATTCTCGTGCCGCAGGAGTACGTCGGCGCCGTGCTCACGCTGTGCACCGACAAGCGCGGGGTGCAGAAGAACATGCAGTACGTCGGCCGCCAGGTGATGCTCAAGTACGAGCTGCCGCTCGCCGAGGTCGTCATGGATTTTTTCGACCGGCTCAAGTCGGTCTCGCGCGGCTACGCCTCGCTCGACTACGAGTTCGCGGAATTCCGTGCCGCCGACGTCGTGAAGCTCGACATCCTGATCAACGGCGAGCGCGTCGACGCTCTCTCGGTGATGGTGCACCGCGCCCACGCGCAGTACCGCGGCCGCGAGGTGGTCGCCAAGATGCGCAAGCTCATTCCCCGCCAGATGTTCGACGTCGCGATCCAGGCGGCGATCGGCGCGCAGGTAATCGCCCGCGAGACCGTCAAGGCGCTGCGCAAGAACGTGCTCGCCAAGTGCTACGGCGGCGACGTGACGCGCAAGCGCAAGCTCCTCGAGAAGCAGAAGGCCGGCAAGAAGCGCATGAAGGCCGTCGGCAGCGTCGAGATCCCGCAGGAAGCCTTCCTCGCGATCCTGCAGGTGGGCGAAAAATAATCCTCTCTCCGGCCCATTGTCATGCCGATGAACTTCGCGCTGATCCTGTTCCTGCTGACGGTCGCCACGGGCGTCGTGGCGCTGGCCGACCGCCTGTTCTTCGCGCGGCACCGCGCTCCCGACGCTCCGGAGCCGTGGTGGATCGAATACCCGAAGAGCTTCTTCCCGGTTCTGCTCATCGTCTTTCTGCTGCGCTCGTTCGTCGCCGAGCCGTTCAAGATCCCGAGCTCGTCGATGCGGCCGACGCTCGAAGTCGGGGACTTCATCCTGGTGAACAAGTTCGCCTACGGCATCCGCCTGCCGATCATCGAGAAGAAGATCATCGAGACCGGGCAGCCGAGCCGCGGCGACGTGATCGTATTCCGCTACCCGATCAATCCGTCTCAGGACTTCATCAAGCGCGTGATCGGCCTCCCCGGCGATCAGGTCGTCTACCAGGACAAGAAGCTCACCGTGAACGGCGTGCCCCTGCAGCAGACCGCCGACGGCAGCTACGGTTATCTCGAAGGCCTCACCTACGTCACCACCGAGCGGCTGACCGAGCGCTGGGACGGCAAGAGCTACTCGATCGCCGAGAATCCCGCAGCGCAGCCCATCTATCCGCTCAACGTGCGCTCGTTCCCCGGAAGGGAAAACTGCGTTTACAATGAGCGCGGGTTCAGCTGCAAGGTGCCGCCGGGAAGCTACCTGATGATGGGCGACAACCGGGACAACAGCGACGACAGCAGGTACTGGGGCTTCGTCCCGGACGATCACATCCGCGGCAAGGCGATCTTCATCTGGTTCAACTGGGACGATATCAGCAGCCTCGCGTTCAAGCGCATCGGGACCAGCATCCATTGAAGGGGGAGAGCATGGCTACGCGTCGCGGACAGGCGGGACTCAGCATCGTCGGCTTCATCTTCGTCGCCGTGATCGTGCTGACGATCGCCATGATCGGGTTTCGCGTCCTGCCGTCCTACATCGAGTATTTCTCGGTGGAGAAGACCCTGCGCCAGACGCTGCAGAATTCCCGCGACAATGTGACGCTGGCGGAATTCCGCAAGGATTTCGACCTGAAGGCGAGCGCCGACTATATCGACTCGGTGCGCGGCACCGACGTCGATCTGACCCGCGACGGGACCGAGCTCGTCGCCTCCGCGTCGTGGACCAATACGCTGCACCTCATCGGCAACGTGAGCCTGCTCCTCGAGTTCGAGGCATCGGCACGCAAGTAGGGGATGGCGGCTGACGCTGCATCGGCCGCGACGCTCGGTCACGTCTTCGGGCGGCCTGAGCTCCTGCGCCAGGCGCTCACGCATCGCAGCTTCGCGGCGGAGCACAACGAGCGCCTCGAGTTCATCGGCGACGGCGTGCTCAACTGCGCGATCGCGCTCATGCTCTACCAGCGCTTCCCGCGGATGTCGGAGGGCGAGCTCTCGCGGATGCGCTCGGCGCTCGTCAACCGCGAGACCCTGCACCGGCACGCCGCCGCGCTGGATCTCGGCGCGGCGATCCGGCTCGGCGAGGGCGAGCTTCGCAGCGGAGGCACCGCCCGTCCCTCGATCCTTGCCGATGCGCTGGAAGCGCTGCTCGGCGCGATCTTCCTCGACGGCGGATTCGACCACGCCTACGCGGCGATCGAGCGGCTCTACGGCGACGAGATCGCCGCGGCCGACACCGCGGCGATCGCCAAGGACCCGAAGACGCAGTTGCAGGAATGGCTGCAGGCGCGCCATCTGGCGGTGCCCGAGTACGCGATCCTCGCCGTCCAGGGAGAGGCCCATCAGCAGACCTTCGAAGTGGTCTGCCGCATCCCCTCGCTCGCGGTCGCCGAGACCGGCACCGGAGCGAGCCGGCGCGCTGCCGAGCAGGCCGCCGCCGCGCGAGCATATGACCGGGCGACGCAAGACAGCGGGATCTGAGTCGTCCGCGCGCGGGCCCTTCCGCGCCGGCCAGGTCGCGATCGTCGGGCTCCCCAGCGTGGGCAAGTCGACGCTCGTCAATGCGCTGGTCGGCGCGCGGGTCGCGATCACGTCGCGTCGGCCGCAGACGACGCGCGGACGTCTCCGCGGGATCCTCACCACCGATCGGGCGCAGTTCGTCTTCGTCGACACGCCCGGCTTCCAGACGCTGCATCGCTCGCTCCTGAACGCGCGCATGAGCCGCGCGATGCGCGAGAGCCTTGCCGACGTCGACGCGATCATCGTCGTGCTGGAGGCCCGCGGCCTCGGGAACGCCGAGCGCGAGCTCCTTGCCCTGCTGCCGCAGGGCGTTCCGGCGGTCGTCGCCGTGAACAAGATCGATCGCCTCGCCGACAAGTCCCGGCTCCTCCCGCTGCTCGCGGAGATCGCCGCGGCGCGTGACGTGGCCGCCATCGTGCCCATCAGCGCCGCGAAGGCCATCGGTCTCGGGCAGCTTACCCGCGAGGTCGAGCGCCACCTGCCGCCCGGCGAGGCGCTCTTCCCGGCGGACGATCTCACCGACCGCGACGAGCGTTTTCTCGCCGCAGAGTTCCTGCGCGAGAAGATCTTCCGGCAGCTCGGCGACGAGGTGCCCTACGCCGCGGCGGTCGCGATCGAGCGCTTCGAGCAGGACGGTGGGCTGCGCCGCATCCACGCCACGGTGTACGTCGACAAGCCGGGCCAGAGGGCTATCCTGCTCGGCGAAGGCGGCGCGCGCATGAAGGCGATCGCCTCCGCGGCGCGCGGCGACATGGAGCGGCTCTTCGGCGGCAAGGTATTCCTCGAGGTCTGGGTGCGCGTCAAGCGCGACTGGGCCAACGACGAGCGCATGCTGACGCGACTCGGATACTGATCCCGCCGCGATGAAGCCGTCCCGCGACCGGCGCGACGACCAGCCGGCCTTCGTCCTCCACAGCTATCCGTACCGGGAGACGAGCGCGATCGTCGAGACGCTCTCCGCGGCCCACGGGCGCGTCGCGCTGATCGCGCGCGGCGCCAAGCGCACGCGCTCCGAGCTCCGCGGCGTGCTGCAGGCCTTCCAGCCTCTGTCGCTTTCATGGGCGGGCGCGGGCGAGCTGAAGACGCTGATACGCGCGGAGTGGCGCGGCGGCCTGCCGCTCGTGACCGGATCGGCGCTGCTCTGCGGGTTCTACCTGAACGAGCTCGTCATCAAGCTTCTGCCGCGCGAGGACCCGCATCCACGGCTGTTCGAAGAGTACCAGATGGCGCTCGCGCGGCTCGCGAGCGGCGAGGACCAGGCGCCGGTGCTGCGCCGTTTCGAGCTTCGGCTGCTCGCCGAGATGGGTTACGCGCTGCCGCTGACGCACGAAGCCGACACCGGGCGACCGGTCGATCCGGCGGGACGGTACTATTACGCCTTCGATCGCGGACCGCGGAGCGTCGCAGCCGAGCCGGGGCGCCGCTACCCCGTCGTGCGCGGCGCGACGCTTCTCGCGCTCGCGAGCGCCGACTACGCCGCTCCGGAGTCGGCGGCGGAGGCCAAGCAGCTCATGCGCGAGGTGCTCGACTACTACCTGGAGCGGCGCACGCTCGTCAGTCGCCGGGTCGTGCGCGACCTCCGCGCGATCGAAGACGAGACCGAGGGGGAAAGCGGTCATGATTGAGCTCGGCGTCAACATCGACCACGTCGCCACGCTGCGGCAGGCGCGGCGCACCTACGAGCCTGATCCGGTCTGGGCGGCGGTCGAGGCGCATCTGGGCGGCGCCGACGGCATCACGGTGCACCTGCGCGAGGACCGGCGCCATATCCAGGACCGCGACGTGAGGCGCCTACGCGAGCTCGTGCACATCAAGCTCAACCTGGAGATGGCGGCGACCGCGGAGATGGTGGCGATCGCCTGCGAGCTCAAGCCGGAGATGGCGATGCTCGTGCCGGAAGGGCGCGAGGAGATCACGACCGAAGGCGGCCTCGACGTCGCCGGTCAGGAGGCGCGCTTGCGCGGAATCGTCGGCGAGCTCTCGGCCGCGGGCATCGTCACCAGCGTTTTCATCGACGCGGAGCAGCGCCATGTCGACGCCGCCGCGCGCATCGGAGCGCGGGTCTGCGAAATCCACACGGGGCCTTACGCCCACGCCTTTCACGCCCGGGGCCGCGATCCGCAGAGCCCCGCGGTTGTCGCCGAGCTCGCCAGGATCCGGGAGGCCGGCGCCGCCGTGCTCGGCCACGGCCTGCGCTTCAACGCGGGTCACGCGCTCAACTACTTCAACGTCCAGCCGATCGCCGCGCTGGCGGGCGTGCGCGAGCTGCACATCGGCCACGCGATCGTCAGCCGCGCCGTGTTCGTAGGCCTGCGCGAGGCGGTGCGCGAGATGAAGGCGTTGATTCGCGAGGCAGCGGCTTGAGGTATCGCGAATCGCCTCGGTGCCGGCGGCCCGGGCCCGTCGTCGGGTGGGTTCCGGCTCGTCAGCGCCCGCCGGAAGACATGCACGGCCGCACAGTAAGCATCCTCCCGCGACGACTGCGCCGCCCGATGCGCCCGCCGGACTCGCAGCCCATCGAAGCATGAGCGCGCCACGCGGCCCCGTGATGCTCGACGTCGCGGCCCTGGAGCTCTCCGCCGAGGAGCGCGAGCGCATCGCGCACCCGCTCGTGGGCGGCGTGATCCTGTTCGCGCGCAACTACGCCGAGCCCGCACAGCTGAGCGCGCTGACCGCCGCGATCCGCACCGCCCGCGACCCGGCTCCGCTGATTGCCGTCGATCAGGAAGGGGGGCGGGTGCAGCGCTTCCGCGACGGCTTCACGGCGATTCCGCCGATGCGCAGCCTGGGCGAGCTGTGGGACAGGGACGTGGTCGGCGCGGCGGGCGAGGCGCGACGCCTCGGCGCGACGATCGCTTCGGAGCTCGCCGCGTGCGGCGTCGACTTCAGCTTCGCGCCGGTCGTCGATCTGGATCACGGGCGCAGCGGCGTGATCGGCGATCGCGCGTTTCACCGCAATCCGAATGCCGTGGCGCACCTCGCGACCGGCTTCTGCGCGGGCTTGCGCTCGCGCGGCATGGCGGCGGTGATCAAGCATTTTCCGGGTCACGGCTTCGTCGCGGCCGATTCGCACCACGAGATGCCCGTCGACCCGCGACCGCTCGCCGCGCTCGAGAAGGACGATCTCGTCCCCTTCGGTGCGCTCGTCCGGGGCGGCGTCGAAGGGGTCATGCCCGCGCATGTCGCGTACCCGGAGGTCGACGCGCAGCCCGCCGGCTACTCGCGCGTCTGGTTGCTCGACATCCTGCGCGGGCGCCTGGGTTTCGACGGCGTCATCTTCAGCGACGACCTGTCGATGGCGGGCGCGCTCGGCGCCGGCGATGTCGTCGCCCGGGCCGACGCCGCGCACGAGGCGGGCTGTGACGTCGTGCTCGTGTGCAACGACCCGGAAGCTGCGGCGACGCTGCTCTCGCATTGGCGGCCGCAGCCGAGGACCGCTTCGGAGGCCCGGTGCGCCCGGCTCGCGCTGCGAACGCCGGCCCCGGCCTGACCTCGGCGCAGTTCCTTTGCAAGCCGTCGGCGGGTCGAAAAATCTTATATCACGCTGACGACCGACCCCGGTTTCGGCGCCTGTGTCGATGTGTCACGTCCCGGGCCCGTGGCAAACGCAGGCCCGTCACGGGGCTCACGGCCCTCGGCTTCGTCAGCGATGCGTTCTCCTACGATCCCTCGGCGGAAGGGACCATCGACTCCACCGACGCGTCGGTCAGCAAGGACATCAGCACGAACCTCACGGCGTTCCCGGGCTTTCCGTTCGGCAATGGGTTTCGTCCGTTGATCGAGCAGGGCGGTGACTTCTTTCTGACCTTGCTGACCTTCCCACGTATACGGGGGCGACACCGGCTTCCAGTCGATCTCCGGCTCTCTGCTTGCGTCGGACTTTGAGCAGTTCGATTTCAGCACAGGCCCGTTCCTGCCTACCCATCCGGATTTCGCGGGCGGTCCGATGCTGTTCGGCCTCGGCCAGATCTTCACCGAAGGCGGTTACCCGGCCGGAGGCCAGTTCATCGCCCCCTACGACAATCTGAGTATCCGGCTCTCGGTGCCGGAACCTTCGAGCCTGGGGCTGGTGAAGGCCGGTGCGCTCGCCATGCTGCTCGCCTGGTCGCTGCGCCGACCGGAAGCGCGCGCCGCATCGATGCGTCGCCGGCCTCGGGACGTCTCGCCGGACCGCGACTAGTACGGATGCGGCCACTTGCCGCCGAGGTGCCGCGTGAGCTCCTCGGCGATGTGGCCGACGACCGGTCCGAGGTGGCGGATGCGCTCGTCGGGCATCCGCGACGACGGTCCGGCGATCGAGATCGCGCCGAGAGGCTCGGCGTGCTCGTCGTAGATCGCCGCACCGACGCAACGCGTCGAGCGGGCGTGCTCCTCGTCGTCGAACGAGTAGCCGCGCTGGCGGATCACCCGCAGTGCCGCCCACATCGTCTCGATCGCGACGATCGTGTTGTCGGTGATCCGCGGCAGGCCTCTGACCTTGAGGATCGCGTCGACCTGCGGGTCGGGCAGCGCCGCGAACAGCGCCTTGCCAACGCCGGAGGCGTGGAGCGGCACGCGGCTGCCGAGCTTCACGAGCGTGCGCATCATCTCGTGGCACTGGACCTGAGCCACGAACACGGCCTCCGTCCCGTCGAGGATGGCGAGATTCGCGGTCTCGCCGGCCTGCTCCATCAGGCGGTGCATGTAGGCGTGGCTCTCGGCGATGAAATCGCGGTTGGCGAGGAAGGTCGTGCCCACGGCGAACGCCTGCAGGCCGATGTACCACAGGCCCAGATCTCCGGCCTGGTGGACGTAGCCCATCCTCTCGAGCGTGGAGAGCAGCCGATGGGTCGTCGACGCGGGGAGCTGTACGCGCTGCGCGACGTCGGTGAGCGTCAGCCCGGCAGCGGCCTTCGCGAGCGCGTCGAGGATCGAGAGCCCCCGGGTCAGGCTCTGGACCTGCCCCGTCGGCGCGCCCGGCTTGCTCGGCGCGCGCCCGCGGCGCGGCGGGATGGGATAGCGGTGCGACATGGCGGGGTAGCGTAAGGGCAGGGAGGCGACCTTGTCGAGCGCCGGCGGGACTCGAGCGCGCGCGGCTCAGGCCGGCGGCTTCAGATGCGGGGTGACCGCGTGCAGCTCCCCGGCGATGTCCACGGCGAACGTCGCCGCGAGGAGAGCGTTATCGGAACCCGCGGCGTCGCCGCGCGCGTAGCCCATCGCCACCGCGCGGCCGAGCTTGCGGCTGTACCCGGCGGAGGTCAGCTCGCCGGCGGGCGCCCCGTTCGCGAGGATGGGTTCGCCGCCCCAGGCATACGCTGCCGGATCGTCGAAGGTGAAGAGCACGAGGCGCTTCGCGAGACCCTGCTCGCGCTGGCGCAGGAGGGCCTCGCGGCCGATGAAGGGCGCCGCCTTGTCGAGCTTCACCGCGAAGCCGAGCCCCGCTTCCCATGGCGTATCGTCCGGGCCGAGCTCGGCACCCCAGGCGCGTCGGCCGGCCTCGATGCGCAGCGCGTCGATGGCGTAGTAGCCGGCGTCGGCGAGCCCGTGCTCGGCGCCGGCGGACCACAGCGCCTCGTAGAGCGCGACGCACTGGTCGGTCGGGACGGTCAGCTCGTAGCCGGGCCCGCCGACGTAGCTCATTCGCGCCGCCCGAGGGCGCGCATAGCCCACGTCGATCTCGCGGGTCGTCGAGAACGGCAGCGCCGCCTTCGAGAGCTCCTCGCTCGAGAGCCGCGTCAGCAGCGCTTCCGCGCCCGGGCCCATCACGGAGATGATCGAGAACGCCGAGGTCACGTCGACGAGCGCGGCGGACTCGCGCTCGCCGATGTGCCGCTCGATCCAGTCGGCGTCGCGGGTCGCCTGCGCGGTGCCGGTGAGGATGAAGTACGTATCGGGCGCCAGCCGCGTGACCGTGACGTCGCTTTCGAAGCCGCCGCGCTCGTTGAGCATCGCGGTGTAGACCATGCGTCCGGGAGCCACGTCGATCTCGTTGGCGCACAGGCGCTGGAGCACCGCCCGCGCGTCGCGGCCCTTGAGCACGAACTTGGCGAACGAGCTCTGATCGAAGACGACGGCCCGCTCGCGGCACGCGCACTGCTCGTCGAGCACCCAGGGAAGCCAGCCGGGCGTGTCGAGCGTCGGCGCGGGCTCCGCCCGGCCCGGGGGCAGGAAGTAATTGGCGCGCTCCCAGTTGAGCTTGCTGCCGAACACGGCGCCCCGGGCCCTGAGACGGTCGTAGAGCGGCGAGCGGCGCAGCGGGCGCACCGTCGCGAGCTCCTCGCGCGGCCAGCGCATGGCATAGTGCAGGCCCAGCGTCTCGACGGTGCGGTCGGCGAGGTGCCGGCGGTTGGCGTGCAGCGGCGCGAAGCGCCGGATGTCGACGTCCCAGAGATCGATAGGCGCTTCGCCGCGGACGATCCACTCTGCCAGGAGCTTGCCCGCGCCTCCGGCATTGGCGATGCCGGCGGAATTGAATCCTGCGCCGACGAAGTAGCCGCGCAGCTCCGGCGCTTCGCCCAGGATGAAGTTGCCGTCGATCGTGAAGCTTTCCGGGCCGTTGAGGAGCGTGCGGATCTCCGCGCTCTCGAGGCACGGCGTTCGATGGATGGCATTCTCCATCAGGATCGCGAACTGGTCCCAGTCCTCGGGCAGGAGCTGGAACTCGAAGCGCTCCGGAATCCGCGGGACGTTCCAGGGCTTGGCGACCGGCTCGAAGCCGCCCATCACCAGCCCGCCGACTTCCTCCTTGTAGTAAATGAAGCCGTCGGGATCGCGCATGACCGGCAGGTCGGGATGCACGCCCGGTATGGGCCGCGTCACCACGTAGAAGTGCTCCGCGGAGAAAAGCGGCACGTTCACGCCGGAGAGCCTGCCGAGCTCGCGCGCCCACTGGCCGCCGCAGTTGACGACTGTCTCGCACTCGAGCTCGCCGTCGCCGTCGCCGACGCGATAGCGCAGGCCGCGAACGCGGCCGTGGCCGGTCGCGACGCGGGTGACGCGCGCGCCTTCGAAGATGCGCACGCCGCGCAGGCGCGCGCCCCTGGCGAGCGCCTGGGTCAGGTCGGTCGGGTTGGCCTTGCCGTCGCCGGGGATCCACACCGCACCGCAGAGATCGTCGGTTCGCAGCAGCGGGTAGAGGGCTCCGGCTTCGCTCGGTGTGATGAATTCGAACTCGATGCCGAAGCCCTTTGCTCGCGCCATCTGGCGCTTGTAGAGCTTCAGGCGCTCCGGCGTCTTCGCGACATTGAGACTGCCGCAGCGCTTCCAGCCGGTCGCGAGCCCGGTCTCGGTCTCCAGGCTCGAATACAGCTCGATGCCGTAGCGGCTCATGTGCGTGGCGTTGCGCGTGGCGCGCAGCTGGCCGACGAGCCCGGCGGCGTGCCAGGTCGTCCCGCAGGTGAGCTTGCCCTGCTCCAGCAGCACGACGTCGGCTACGCCGAGCTTCGCGAGGTGGTAGGCGGTCGACACGCCGGCGATGCCGCCGCCGACGATCGCGACGCGAGCTCGGCCCGGGATGCCGCTCACAGCTTGAGCGCCGCGATGCCGAGCACGACCGCGACCGCGCCGACGAGCCGCGGCAAGCCGAAGCCTTCCTTGAGCCAGAGCGAGCCGATGAGCGCGGCGAAGAGCACCGAGGTCTCGCGCAGCGCCGCGACCGCCGCGACCGGCGCGCGCGTCATCGCCCAGAGCACGATCCCGTAGGCGGCGAGGCTGCACGCGCCGGCGACGAGGCCGCGGCCGGCGCTGTTCGCGACATAGCGGGCCGCCGCGGACCCGCGCCGGGCGAGGATCCAGGCGAGGAAGGGCAGGCCCTCGAGGAAGATGAGCCAGGTCACGTAGCCCGCGGCCGTGCCCGAGGCGCGCGCTCCGGTGGCGTCGACCAGCGTGTACGCGGCGATCAGCGCGGCGTTGGCGAAGGCCCACCAGGCGGCGGCCGGCGGATGCTTGCGCCGCCCCTCGTGTCGGACGAAGGCGATGCTCACGATGCCGAGCGAGATGAGCGCGATGCCGAGCGCGGTCGCCGCCGTCGGCAGCTCCCCCAGGAAGACGATGCCGAGGATGGCCACGATGAGCGGCGCTGTGCCGCGCATCAGCGGGTACGCGAAGGAAAGATCGCCCACGTTGTAGGCCCGGGCGAGGGTGAGGTAGTAGCCGAAGTGGATCGTCGCCGAGGCCGCCATGTACGGCCAGGCCGCCGGGGCCGGCGCCGCCACGAACGGCAGCAGCACCAGCGCGCAGGCCTCGGAGCCGGCCACGACGGTCGCCGTGTCGAGCAGCGCATCGCCGCCCGGCGCGCTCTTCACCAGGGCGTTCCAGCCGGCGTGGAGCAGCCCCGCGCCCAGGACCGCGAGCGTGATCCCGAGCGTGAGCTCCATCACGCGGTGCGGGTCTTGTGCTTCTTCCAGCCGTCCTCGCGCTCGGCGCCGAGCGCTTCCGGGGCCGGCTCCGGCGCTTCCTTGAGCCGGGTCCTGGCGAGCACGCCGGCCTCCTCTAGGATCGGGTAGGCGATCGAGCAGATGTGCGAGTTGATGCGCTTCAGATCGCTGATCATGTCCAGGTGCAGCGAGGAGGTCTCGATGCTCTGCGCGGTGTTGTCCATCAGCCGCGAGATGTGCGAATTCGCGTAGCTGCGCTCGAGGTCGCGGAAGAGCACCTTCTCGGCCAGGAGCTGCTGCGCGCTCTTCAGATCGCCATGGAGGAACACGCTCATGCCCAGCCTCAGGTTGGCGACCAGCCGTCCGTGCAGGTCGCAGATCTCCTGCATGCCGGCGTCGGAGAAGCTGCGCCCCTTGTCGATCTTCTTCTCCTCGAGGTCCACCAGGATGCGCTCGACGATGTCGCCGACCTGCTCCATGTTGATCGCGAACGACACGATGTCGGCCCAGCGCCGCCCTTCCTTCTCGTCGAGCGCCTCGCGGCTGATCTGCGTGAGGTAGAGCTTCACCGCGGTATAGAGCTTGTCGAGGATGTCGTCCATCTTGCGCAGCCGCTCCGCGAGCTCCCGGTCGTTGGTCTTGAGCACGGCGAGCATCCCGGTGAGCATCTGCTCGACGACGTCGCCGATGCGCATCGCCTCGCGCACCGCGTTGCCGATAGCGAGCGCCGGCGTGGTGAGCGCGGAGGGGTCGAGGTAGCGCGGCTTCGCCGGGTTCTCCTCGTCGGTGCGCGTCGGCATGAGCCGCTCGGCGACGCGGGCCACGGGCTCGGTCAGGAACAGGAAGATCGCGGCGAGCGCGACGTTGAACAGCAGGTGGAAGCCGACGACTGCGCTGCCGCCGGGGATGCCGAACGAGACGAAGAAGTCCTCGATGTACGAGAGCAGCGGCATCGCGATCACGCAGCCGACCAGCCGGAACAGCAGGTTGCCCAGGTTGACGCGCTGCGCCTCGGGCGGCGCGGACATCGTGTTGACCATCGCGAGCAGGCCGCTCCCGAGGTTCGCTCCGAGCACGAGGCCAAGCGCGACGTGCAGGGAGATCACGCTCGACGTGACCAGCGCCGCCGTGAGAAGCACCACCGCGAGGCTCGAATAGGACATCATGGTGAATAGCGCCGCCACCAGCATGTCGAGCATCACGTCGCCGGTGAGCGAAGCGAAGATCACCTTCACCCCTGCTCCCTGGGTGAGCGGGCGCGCGGCCAGGACGATGAGCTGCAACGCCAGGATGATGAGACCGAGTCCGATCAGCGCCTGTCCCATCCGGCCGATCCGGCGGTTCTCCCGGCGCATGAACAGGGTCACGCCGGCGACGATGAGCAGCGGCGAGAGCCACGACAGGTCGAAGGAGAACACCAGGGTCATCAGCGCGGTGCCGACGTCGGCGCCGAGCATGACGGCGAGCGCCGGCGCCGTGGCGATCAGCCCCTGGCCGGCGAAGGCAGCGAGCATGAGCGCGGTCGCGTTGCTGCTCTGGATCAGCGCCGTCACGCCGAGCCCCGAGGCGAACGCGGCGAAGCGGTTCGAGATGCTCTGGCGGAGCACGCGCCGCAGCGCTCCACCGTAGAGGCGCAGCACGCTGGTGCGCACGATGTGCGTGCCCCAGACGAGGAGCGCGACACCCGCGAGCAGGTTGAGCAGGACCTTCATCGTGCCGCGTTCCGCGCCACCGAGGCGAGCAGGGCGAGGAAGTGCCCGAAGGGCGGCGTGGCACCGCCGGCGACCTTGGCCGCGTCGTCCCAGAGCCGCAGCGCCACGGCGCGATCCGCGCCCGGGCGGGAGGCGAAGCGCGCCGCCTCGGCGGGCGAATAGACGCCGCCCTGCAGCGCGAGGCTGCGCCTGGAGTCCTCGGAGAGCGACTCGTAGTAAGCGGGCCGCGTCGCGCACAGGTAGCGCTTGGCGTCGACGTGCAGCCGGATCGGGTCGAGCACCTCGTCGCCAAAGAGCGGGCGCAGGAACGGGATCGCGATGTACTGGTGCACGTCGTCGATCCCGCGCGCCGTGGGCGTCTCGCCCTGGTCGTTCAACAGGTGGCCGAGGTCGTGCAGAAGCGAGGCGGCGACCAACGACGCGTCCGCGCCCGCGCCCTCCGCGAGCGCCGCGGTCTGCAGCGCGTGCTCGAGCTGCGTGACCGGCTCGCCGGAGTACATCCTGTCGCCCTTGGCATCGAACAGCTCGCGGATGCCTGGAATCGTCATCGACATCGCGTTACCAGGGCAGGGAATAGGTCTTCACGTTAGTGAAGCTCTTCATCGCTTCCTGCACGCCCTCCTTGTAGCCGAGCCCGGAGTCCTTGATGCCGCCGAACGGCGTGAGCTCGAGCCGGTAGCCGGGGACTTCGCGCACGTTGACCGTGCCGACGTGCAGCCCGGAGACGAGCCGCGTGATGTAGTCGAGGCGGTTGGTGCACACCGCGGAGGAAAGGCCGTAGTCGGTCGAGTTGGCCATCGCGATCGCCTCGTCGAGCGTGCCGAAGCGGATCACCGGCGAGACCGGGCCGAAGGTCTCGTACTTCACGACCGGCATCTCGGGCGTCACCCGGTCCAGGACCGTGGGCGAGTAGAGGGCCCCCTTGCGCAGATTACCCACGAGCAGCTTCGCGCCGCGCGCCACGGCGTCGTCGACGCGCTCCTGGATCCCGCGCGCCGCCGGCTCGTCGATCACCGTGCCCATGTCGGTCGCCGGGTCCATCGGGTCGCCGTACCTGATCGCCTTCGTCTTGGCGACCAGCGACTCGACGAAGCGGTCCGCGACCGCCTCGTGCACCAGCATGCGCTTGATCGCCGTGCAGCGCTGGCCCGAGTTCCTGTAGGAGCCGGCGGCCGCCAGCTGCGCCGCTTCCTCGATGTCGGCATCCTCCATCACGATCAGCGGATCGTTGCCGCCGAGCTCGAGCACCTGGCGCTTGTAGACCGCCTTGGCGGCGATGTACTTGCCGATCGCAACGCCGCCGGTGAACGTGACGAGGTCGACGTCCGCGCTAGTGAGAAGCTCGTCGGCGATCTCCTTCGGGTCGCCCGTCACCACCGAGAACATCTCCGGCGGCAGCCCGGCCTCGTACAGGATGTCGGCCAGGGCGAGCGCGCTGAGCGGCGTCTTCTCGGTCGGCTTGAGCACCATCCGGTTGTTGGTGACGATCGACGGCGCAACCTTGTGCGCGACCTGGTTGAGCGGATGATTGAACGGCGTGATCGCCGCGATCGCCCCCTGCAGCGGCTCGCGCAGCGTGTAGACCTTGCGCGACTTGCCATGCGGCGTGAGGTCGCAGGAGAAGATCTGCCCGTCGTCGGCGAGCGCCGCGTTGCCGGCGAAGACGAAGACGTCGCAGGCGCGGCCGACCTCGTACACGGAGTCCTTCTTGCAGATGCCGCACTCCGCGGTGATGAGGTTGGAAAGCTCCTCGGTGCGCGCCCGGATGAGCTCGGCGGCCCGGTAGCAGATGCGATAGCGGTCGTGGCGCGAGAGCTTCGAGCGGAAGCCTCTCGCGATCGCGAGCGCGCGCCGCACGTCGTCGACGCTCGCCTTCGGAACGGTGCCGACGACGGCGCCCGTGTAGGGGTTGTGGACGTCGAGCGTGCGCTCGCCTCCGACGGCGACGCCGGCGATGCGCATCTTCTCGCGCAGCACGCGTCCGCTGCGCACTTGCTCGAGGTCGGTCATCATGTTCATGACAGGTGATTCAAAGCGAAATCGAATGCGTCGAAATTACGCCAACGACGCCCCGGTGGCAACGCGCCCGCCCGCCGGTTGGCTATCAGCGGCACGCGCTGCTCGGAGAGCCCGCCGTGGGAGCGCAGCGGTGCGTCGAGGCCGGACAGATCGTGCCGCTCCTTCGCGCTGCCGAGCACCGTGAGGCGCTCCGAGACGATCACCAGGTCGCCGATGCGGTCCGGCGGCAGCTCGAAGCGCGCGCTGGCGGCGTCGCGCGAGAGCACGAGCTCCACGCCGGGCAGCGCCCCGAGGCGCGACGCCGCGTCGGCGAGGCGCTCCGCGGGGAGATAGGCGGTCGCGAACGAGCCGAGCGCACCGTGATGCGCGACGTAGGGATCGGTGATGGGCAGTATCACGCGCGCCACGGCGGGGCCGTACCATTCGTCGAGGAGATCCTGCAGGTAGATGATGTTCGCGCGGCCGAAGGCGTCGGTCTTGGCGTTCATGCCGTGGTCGGCCGTGACGACGATGGTCGCGCCGAGGCGGTCCAGCGCGCCGAGGTAGCGATCCATCATCGCGCAGAAGGCATTCGCGAGCGGCGTGCCCGGCGCCGCCTTGTGCTGGACGTAGTCGGTGGTCGACAGATACATCAGGTCGGGGCGCTCGGACTGCAGCAGCTTCACGCCCGCGGCGAAGACGAACTCGGAGAGCTCCGCGCTGTAGACGGGCGGGACCGGCATGGCCACGAGCGAGGGCACATTGTCGATGCCGTTGGCGGCGCGGCTGGCCTCGCCGGCCTTCTCCGCCGAGAAGCAGATCCCGCGCAGGCGATGGCCCAGCAGGGCGCGCAGCTTGTCCTTGGCGGTGATCGCCGCGACCTTCGCACCGCGGTCGGCGAAGGCCGCGAGGATCGTTCCGGTACGCAGGAACCGCGCGTCGTTCATCATGACTTCCGCGCCGCTCTCCCGGTCCCAGAAATAATTGCCGCAGATGCCGTGCACCGAGGGCGGCACGCCGGTCACGATCGACAGGTTGTTGGGATTGGTGAACGAAGGCACGACGCAGTCCGCCGTGAGGCACGTCCCGTTGCCGTCGAGCCCAGCGAAAAACGGCGCGGCGCCGGCGGTGATCGCCTGGTTCAGGTAATCCGGCTCGCAGCCGTCGACGCAGACCACGACGACCGGCCTCGAAGGCCAGCGGTATTCGCGGCCGTTCACGGCCACCGGCGTCGGGGCCATCACCGGCTCCTGCGGGCGCGCGAGGCGGCGGCCGGCCGGCGCGCAGCCGAACCCGCGCCATGGGGGTGGCTCTCGTGCATGCGCTCGCGGCTCGCCTGCACGTGCTCCAGCATGGCCCTTCCCGCGGCCGCGACGTTGCGCGCGGCGATCCGCTCGACGATCTCGCGGTGCTCGCGCGTGGAGACGCTCATCGTACCCGCGCGGGCGAGGGTCTGGCGCCGGAACAGCGACAGCTCTTTCACCAGCCTCCGGTACGCGGCGCTCAGCTTGGCGTTGCCGCAGGCCGCCACCAGCCGGTCGTGAAACTCGAGGTTCAGGTGATAGTAGCCGTCGATGTCGTTGCGCGAGGCGGCCTTCTCCAGGCGCTCGACGTCGATGCGCCACGCCGCGATCTGCTCCGCCGTCGCAACCTGCGCGAGCCGCCGGCCGATCCACTCGTCGAGGATCGCGCGCACCTCGTAGATCTCGTCGGCTTCCTCCACGCTGATGCTGCGCACGAACACGCCGCGATTCTTCTCCACGCGAACCAGGCCGATCTCCTCCAGGGCGCGGAAGGCTTCCCGCACCGGTCCCCGGGACACGCCGAGGCGGGCGGCGAGCGCAGCTTCGGTGAGCTTCGCGCCTGCCGCGAGCTCTCCGGCAAGGATCATGCGCTCGAGCTCCTGGCGAACGAGCCCCGGAAGGGAGTTGGACCGTACCAGGGCGAGCGCGTGCGTCGCGGCGGGCCGTGTCGCGGTCGAGGGAAGGGTGGTGACCATGCTTGCAATGATCCGCCTCAGAGGTGTAAATTGTCAACAATCTGCAATAGTCCGACAGCGTCGCCGGACCGTTCCGGTCCTGCCGGGACATCGGTGTCCCGCGTGTGCTTGCAGCTGGGCCGGTGTACGATCTGGCAGGATTTCCGCGGCGGGCTTCGTGGCCGCTTGTCATCGCATTGACGTGATCTTTTGCTAGGGGAGGGCAATCAGTGATGAAACGCTATTCCGCAATTTTCGCCGTCGCGCTCGGGGCCGCCCTGGCCACGGCCGGACTGGCTCAGGCTGAGGAAGTGGTGACAATCTACGCCGCGGACGGGCTCAAGGACGGCAAGCCCAACTGGGGCGACACGCAGTTCGACGCGTTCACGAAGGCTACCGGAATCAAGGTCCAGTACATCGAAAGCGGCTCCGGCGAGGTGATCAACCGGGTCGAGCGCGAGAAGACGAACCCCCAGGCGGACGTGATCGTGACGCTTCCGCCGTTCATGCAGAAGGCCGCCGCCGACGGGATGGTCGAGCCGTACACGCCGGCCGAGGTCAACGCGATTCCGGCCAACGAGCGCGATCCCAAGGGCTACTGGTATCCGCTGATCAACAACTATTTCTGCCTGATCTACAACGGCTCGGCGCTGCAGGGCCCGCCCAAGACCTGGGACGAGCTGCTCGACCCGAAGTACAAGGGCAAGATCCAGTACTCCACGCCCGGGCAGGCCGGCGACGGCACGGCGATGATGGTGCTCGTGTTCCATGCCATGGGCAGCAAGGACGCGGGCTTCGACTACCTCAAGAAGCTGCAGGCGAACAACGTCGGCCCGTCGTCGTCGACAGGCAAGCTCGCGGCCAAGGTCAACAAGGGCGAGCTCTATGTCGCGAACGGCGACATGCAGATGAACTTCTCGCAAATGTCGGACAACCCGAACCTGCGCATCTTCTGGCCCGCGGACGCCAAGGGCCAGCGCTCGACGTTCTCGCTGCCGTACTACATAGGGCTGGTCAAGGGCGCTCCGCACGCCGCCAACGGCAAGAAGCTCATCGATTTCCTGCTCTCGAAGAACGCGCAGGAGACCGTGAGCTCGATCGCGCGCGGCATACCGGTGCGCTCCGACGTCAAGCCCACCGACGAGAATTTCAGGAAGCTGCACGGCTTCATGGAAGGCGTGACGATCTGGATGCCGAACTGGGACGAGGTGCTGCGCGACCTGTCGAAGGATGTCGCGCGGTGGCACGAGGTGACCGGGAGCTGATGGGTCCGCGTTCCGTAGCGCGCGGGATGCTGGCCCAGGGGCCGCCTGCGGAAGCCCCCCGCGGCGCGACGGCGGGGCGCTCGCCAGGGATCCGCTTCGAGAGCGTCACGGTGGCGTATGGGCCCACCGTGGCGCTCGCCGATTTCAGCCTTGACGTCGAGCCCGGCGAGGTCATGGCCCTGCTCGGGCCCTCGGGCTCGGGCAAAACCACCGCGCTGCGCGCCGTGGCCGGTTTCGTCATACCCACTCGCGGCCGCATTTTCCTCGGGGACCTCGACGTGACCGAGATGCCGCCCTATCGGCGCGGCATCGGCATGGTCGTCCAGCAATACGCTCTGTTCCCGCACATGCGGGTCGAGCACAACGTCGCTTTCGGCCTGCGCGCAGGCGGCGCGCCGCGCGAGGAGATCGCGGGGCGCGTGCGAGAGTGCCTGGAGATGGTCGGCATGGGCGCGTACGCTGGACGGTATCCGCAGGAGCTCTCCGGCGGGCAGCAGCAGCGCGTGGCCATCGCCCGCGCACTCGCCATTCGTCCCAAGGTTCTGCTGCTCGACGAACCACTCTCGGCGCTCGACGCGCAGCTGCGCACGGGAATGCTGAAGGAGATCGCCCGACTGCACCGCGAGCTGCCCGACGTGACGATCCTCTACGTCACGCATGACCAGATCGAGGCGCTCACTCTGGCCGATCGGATCACCGTCATGAACGACAGCCGGTTGGTGGACGTCGGCAGCGCCCAATCGCTCTATCAGCGGCCCCCGTCGCGCTTCACGGCTGCCTTCGTCGGCAACGCCAACCTGCTGCCGGTCACGGTCGAGCGCTGCGACCAGGCGCAGCAGCAGGCCTGGGTCCGCCTCGGTCCGCGGGTGCTCGAGGTCACGGCGTTCAACGCGCAGCGGCCCGGCGAGACGAGCATGCTGTGCATCCGCCCGCACGCGCTCAGCCTCGAACCGCACGCGGCGGCAGGCAATTGCATCGAGGGAACGGTCACCGAGGTGCAATGGCGAGGCTCCGCGCACCGGGTCTACCTGGACGTGGACGGCATGGAGATGTGCGCCGACACCAGACCGCTGCGCGTCCCGCCGCAGCGCGGCGAGCGTGTGTCGCTGCATTTCTCGGTGCACGAAGCGACGCTGCTCGGCGTGTCCCCTGGCGCGGCCGCGGCCGATGCTTCCATGAGAGGCCCCTGAGCGGCGCGATGTCCACGGCGACCGCGGGCGTCTCGGCTGGAGCGGCGGCGCAGCGTCGGCGCGCACCGGCCGCTCTCTGGGTACTCGTGCCGCTGCTGGCCCTGGCGTGGATCTTCTACTATCCGCTGTTCTTCATCGTTAAGCAGTCGCTCACCGGCGATGCGGGCGTGCTCAGCACCGCGCCCTACACCACGTTGCTCACTTCGACGCTGTTCCGGGAGGCGCTGCTGCGCACGATTCAGATCGCGGTGTTGTCGACCATCGGCTGCCTGGTGCTCGGCTTCGTGCTGGCGCTCATCGTGTCGTTTGCGCCGTTCCCCGGCGCCCGCGTGGTGAGCGGCTTCATCGACACGATCCTCGCTTTTCCGTCGTTCCTGATCGCGCTGTCGTTCACGTTCCTGTACGGCTCCGCTGGCGCCTTCAACTTCATCCTGATGGACCTGTTGCACACGACCGAGCCGCCGATCGACTTCGTCTACACCAAGTGGGGCGTGATCCTCGCCGAGATCACCTTCTACACGCCGTTCGTGATGCGGCCGCTGCTCG
>DATJVX010000045.1:0-81762 GCA_035501595.1 Casimicrobiaceae bacterium
CCGCCCGGTTGAGCTCCATCGCCTTCATGAGGGCGGGCTTGAAGCTGCCGGCGTCGATCCGGTCGAAACGCGGGAAGCCGCCGTGGGGGCCCGTCCACTCGTCGAGAAGCGGATTGCTTTCGCCCTTGCTCGTGGCGGCGCCAGTGTTCACGTTGCTCCCGCGCTTTGCTTCGCTGCAGTGGCGCGTGTGGCGAGCCGCTGCCGACGCGCCTGCGGCCAGCCTATTCCACCGTGACCGACTTGGCGAGGTTCCGCGGCTTGTCGACGTCGGTGCCGCGGATCACCGCCGTGTGGTAGGCGAGCAGTTGCAGCGGGATCGTGTGCACGATCGGCGAGAGCAGGCCTGCGTGCTCGGGCAGGCGCAGCACGTGCACGTTCTCGCTCGACTCGATGTGCGTGTCGGCGTCGGCGACCACGTAGAGCTCCCCGCCTCGAGCGCGGACCTCCTGCAGGTTCGACTTGAGCTTCTCGAGCAGCGAGTCGTTGGGCGCGATCGCCACCACGGGCATGGTGGAATCGACCAGCGCCAGAGGACCGTGCTTGAGCTCGCCCGCGGGATAGGCCTCGCCGTGGATGTACGAGATCTCCTTGAGCTTCAGCGCTCCTTCGAGTGCGATCGGGTAGTGCAGGCCGCGGCCGAGGAAGAGTGCGTTCTGCCGCTTCGCGAAGGCTTCGGCCCAGGCGATGATCGAGGGCTCGAGCGCGAGCACCGACTGGACCGCGGCGGGCAGGTGGCGCAGGCCGGCGAGCCAGTGCGCTTCGGCCTCGGGCTTGAGCCTCCCGCGCAGCTTCGCGATCGTGAGCGTCAGGAGGAACAGCGCGACGAGCTGGGTCGTGAACGCCTTGGTCGACGCCACGCCGATCTCGGTGCCGGCGCGCGTGAGGAAGGTGAGCGCGGTCTGCCGGACCATCGAGCTCGTCGGCACGTTGCAGATCGCGAGGGTGTTGGCATGGCCGAGGCTCTTGGCGTGCTTGAGCGCCGAGAGCGTATCCGCGGTCTCGCCCGATTGCGACACCACCACGACCAGCGCGCCCGGATGCGGCACGCTGTCCCGATACCGGTATTCGCTCGAGATCTCCGCCATCGCCGGCACGCCTGCCACGCCTTCCAGCCACAACCGGCCGACGCTGCCCGCGTAGTAGCTCGTTCCGCAGGCGAGGATGTGCACCTGGTCGATGCGGGACAGCATCTCCGCGGCCTGCTCGCCGAAGATCTCCGGACGGATGGAGTCGATCGCTTCGAGCGTGTCCGCGATGGCGCGCGGCTGCTCGAAGATCTCCTTCTGCATGAAGTGTCGATAGGGCCCGAGCTCGCCCGCGTCCAGCGACACTTCCACGGTGATCACCGGCCGCGAAGCCCGCGCGCCGTGGCTGTCGTAGATCGCGTAGGAGCTGCGCGTGACGTCGGCGAGGTCGCCTTCCTCGAGGTACACCACCCGGCGCGTCACCGACGAGATCGCGTTGGCGTCGGAGGCGAGGTAGTGATCATCGTCCGCGATCCCGACGAGCAGCGGGCTGCCGGCCCGCGCTCCGACCATCCGCCCGGGCTCGCGCGTGCTGATCGCGGCGATCGCATAAGCCCCGCGGAAATCGCCGACGGTCTTCTGCACCGCCTCAAGCAGGTCGCCGCGATAGTTGGCGTGAATGAGGTGCGCGATCACCTCGGTGTCGGTCTGGGTGCTGAAGAGATACCCGTCCTTCTGGAGCCGTGCGCGCAGGGCCTCGAAATTCTCGATGATGCCGTTGTGCACGACCGCGATCTCGTCGTGGCTCGTGTGCGGATGCGCATTCGCGGGTGTCGGCGCGCCGTGCGTCGCCCAGCGCGTGTGCGAGATGCCGGTCGTGCCCGAGATGCGCGTGGCGGCGGCCTGCGCCGCGAGGTCGGCCACACGCGCCGTGCTCACGAGCCGCTGCAGGCTGCCGTTGATCACCGCGAGACCGGTCGAGTCGTAGCCTCGATATTCCAGCCGTCGAATCCCCTCGATCAGGATCGGGACGACGTTCTCGCGCGCGACCGCGCCGACGATGCCGCACATGGTCCTATCCTTTCTTCGGCCGCTTCCAGCCGTTGCGCGCGATTTGCGTCTTCTCGTTGAGGGCGAGGGTTCCCGGCGGGACGTCCTTCCACACCGTCGTGCCCGCGCCGATGGTCGCTCCGCGGCCGATGGTCACCGGCGCGACGAGCTGGGTGTCCGAGCCGATGTGCACCTCGTCCTCGATGATCGTGCGGTGCTTGTTCGCACCGTCGTAGTTGCAGGTGATCGTGCCGGCGCCGATGTTGACGTCCGCGCCGACGGCGGTGTCGCCGACGTACGAGAGATGATTCGCCTTGCTGCGCGCGCCGACGGCGCTCGCTTTCACTTCGACGAAGTTCCCGATGTGCGCTTCGTCCGCGAGCGTGCTGGCCGGGCGGATGCGCGCATAGGGACCGAGCCGGCACCGGGCGCCGACCTCGGCGCCGTCGAGATGGGAGAAGGCTGACACTTCCGTCCCCGCCCCGATCCTGGTGTCGCGGACGACGCAATGCGGCCCGATCGCGACGTTGTCGGCGAGCGTCACGTCGCCCTCGAAAACGCAGCCGACGTCGATCGTCACATCGCGGCCGCAGGCGAGGGTCCCGCGCACGTCGATGCGCGCCGGATCGACGAGCGTCACGCCCGCATCGAGCAGGGCTTCCGCCTGCAGCTGCCGGTGCCGCCGCTCGAGCTCCGCAAGGTCGCGGCGGCTGTTCACCCCGAGGCCCTCGCCGGCGTCGGGCGCGGTGGTGGTGTTCACCGGCACGCCGTCCCGCACCGCCATCGCGATCACGTCGGTCAGGAAGTATTCGCCGCTCGAGTTGTTGGTGCGCACCTCGCCGAGCCAGCGCGCGAAGGACGCCGTCGGCGCTGCCATCACGCCCGTGTTGATCTCGCGGATGTCCCGTTGCTCCGGCGTGGCCTCGTTGTGCTCGACGATCGCGGCGACGGTGCCGTCGGCCGCGCGAACGATGCGGCCGTAGCCGGCCGGGTCGTCGAGATCGACCGTGAGCAGCGACAAAGCGCCGCGCCCGGCATGCTCGACGACGCGCGCGAGGGTCGCCGGTTGCGCCATGGGATCGGCGCCGAAGAGCACCAGCGTCACGCCGTCGGCAGGCAACGCGGCGAGCGCGCAGCGCAGGGCATCGCCGGTTCCGCGCGGCGGGTCCTGCCGCGCCCAGGTGAGATCGGCATCGGGGAAGCGGCGGCGGACTTCGTCGCCGGCGCCCTCGACCACGCAGATCGCGCGCGGCCCGAGCGCTCGGGCCGCCGCAAGCACGTGAGCCAGCAGAGGCTTTCCCGCGAGCGGATGCAGCACCTTCGGCAGCGCGGAATGCATTCGCTTGCCCTTGCCGGCGGCGAGAATCGCGATCTGGAGCGGTCGCATGGGCCGGAAATTATCGCACTTTTGCCTCGGCGCCGAACGTCCGGGCGATGTATGCGACAACCGCCGTGGCCGATCGCGAAGGCGTGCGTGCATCCGGCAAGAGCCGCCTCGCTTGCGTGCGGGCGATTCGAGAGAGCCCGCTTGCGCGGGGCCGGCCGACGAGTGTTGTAAGCTTCTCGCGATGAGCGTCATCGCGGTGTTCAATCAGAAGGGCGGCGTAGGCAAGACCACGACCGCGCTCAACCTTCTCGCCGGCATCGCCCAGCGGGGCGCCCGCCCGATGGGCATCGACCTCGACCCGCAGGCGCATCTCTCTGGGGTATTCGATGCGCACCCGCGGCTCGCAGACGATTCGATCTACTCCTTCTTCGTGCGCCAGCGACCGCTGACCGACGTGGCGCAGGTCACCGCGAGCGGCGTGATCCTGTGTCCGGCGCATCTGGAGCTCACCAAGCTCGACACGCTGCTGGGCAAGGGCGTCAATGTCGTCACACGGCTGCGGATCGCACTCAGACAGGCCGCTCAGGAGCTGCCCGGCCCGGTTGTGATCGACTGCTGTCCGCTGCTCGGCGTGCTCTCGCTCAACGCGATCTTCGCCTGTGATCTGCTGCTCGTGCCGGTGTCGGCGGACTACCTTGCGCTCGAAGGCGCCAAGCAGGTCGATCGGGCGTTGCGTGCGCTCGAACCGGTGTTCAAGCGCCGCCTCGCCCGGCGCTACGTGCTCACGCGATTCGACGCGCGGCGGAAGATGAGCTCCGAGGTAGCCGATTTGATGGCGCTTGCCTTCCGTCCCGACGAGATCTGCGCAACGAGGATCGCCGAGAACGTGAGTCTTGCCGAGAGCCCGGCGCGGCATCTCGATGTATTCCGTCACGCGCCGCAGAGCCGCGGCGCGCAGGACTACCGGTCGCTGGTCGAAGAGCTAGTGCGTTCCGGTCTTGCGTAGCATCGAGCGCGCCACCGACGGTACCGCGGGCGGCTCGTTGCTGATGATGCCGATCACGTTCTCCAGATCGAGCGGATCGTTGCGCAGCGCCACCACTTCGGTCTGGCAGTGCACGATTTCGCAATGGTGGTACATCTGGCGCAGGCGCCGCTCGGCATCCTCCTGGTTCGCCGCCATGATGCAGATGTTGTCCACCCGCTGGCCGCTGCGGGTACGGATGTTGAAGCCGTATCGAGTCATTGCCGTTGCCTCCCAGCCCGGCGGGTAGGTCGCCGGTCTCCCGTGGCTGCCGATCCTGCCCTGTTGCCGAGCCGCCATCGGTCCGTGGTGGGCCGACGATGCAAGGACCATACCGAGCTTTCGTTTCGCTTGCGTGATCCCGCCTCCCCCGTAGCCTCGATCCGGTCCGACCGCTTGTCGGTAATCATTGATACAAGCGCCTCGTTGTGGAAGTAAGCACACACATTACGAGTTCTTCATCAGAGCGGCCGTTTCGACCGGCCTGCGGGTTCGCACGGCGCTGACCTTGCCGTGGAGCGTCTCATCTGTGCCCTATGGGAAGCCGCGGCGAACATCCGGTTCCCACTTCGGGCCTCCCGAGAGGAAACCGTCCGGGTACGCCGGGTTGAATCGCGGAAATCGCGAGCGCAGAATCTCGGCCGCGCGACGCCCCGGTGCTTTTCGCGTCTCTCGTGGAGGCGGGTTCATGTTTTGTGCCCAGTGCGGCAATCCGGTCTTCGACCAGGCTCATGTCTGCAACCGCTGCGGCGCGGCGGCCGCGATGGGCAGTGCCGGGTCCGCAGGACCCTTTTCCGGCGCCTCCGGGGACACCAGCGGGATGGGCGCCGCCCTCTCGCGCTCCCAAGCGGCCAAGCCTCGCGCGGGCCTCGTGGGGCGCATCGGCGCGCTCCTCGCTTCACCCGCAGCCGAGTGGCCGATCATCGCGGCCGAGCCCGCGAGCCCGGCGGCACTCTATCTCGGCTATGCCGCACCGCTGATCGCGGTCGGCGTGGTCGCGACGTTCATCGGGCAGAGCGTCGTAGGGCTGCCTTTCGCGGGGCGCGTGGGCCCCGGTACCGCGCTGGGCCGTGCGATCGTTGCTTGCGTGCTCGCGTTCCTCGCGGTGTTCCTGCTCGCGCTCGCCGTCGACCTGCTCGCTCCCCGTTTCGCGGGCCGGCGGGATGCCCTCGCCGCGCTCAAGCTGACGGTCTACAGCTTCACCCCGGCGTGGCTCGCGGGAATCGTCGCCATCGTGCCGATCCTCGCCCCCCTGACAGTCTTCGCCAGCCTCTACGGGCTCTACCTCCTGTATCTCGGCCTTCCGGTGCTGATGCGCTGCCCGGCGGAGAGAGTGGTGAGCTATGGGGTCGCCACCGCGCTCTGCGCGATCGCCATCGGCGCGACGATCGCGCTGATCGGCATCGGCACGACGGCTGCGATCGGCCGCTAGGCGCGGCGACCCGGCTTCAGCCCGTGGCGAGGAATCCGGCAAGCTCGGCGAAGCCCACGCCCGCTTCGCGCGTCGTCACGTAACGCGGCAGCACCGCCATCCGGTCGGCGAAGCGCCGCACGTTGGCCACGCCGACGGAGTTGGGGAAGAAGGCAAACATCGGCTCGTCGTTGGGGGAATCCCCCGCGAAGAGCAGCCGATCGCGATCCTGCTCGAGGTCGATCCCGAATTCCTCGCGCAGCAGCACGCGGGTCATCGCCAGTTTGTCGTACGCTCCGAACCAGCCATTGACGTGGATCGAGGAGATCCGGACGGTCATGCCTTCGCTCTTCATCAAGGCGACAATGCGATCGACCGCTTCGCTCGGAAGCGCTGGAACGTCCTCGCAATAGTCGATCGCGAGGTCGCTCTCGCGGTAGAGCTGATCGGAGGCGAGCGCGGCTCCTGGTACCTCGCGCAGGATTCTCTCGGCGATCGCGTCGAGGCGGGCACGCGCTCGCTCGCGCGTCGCCGCGTCGTCCATGTAGCGCTTGCGCAGCTTCCCGTGGCGGTCGTGACGGATCATGTACAGCGCCCCGTTCTCGCCGACGACCGCGTCGACGGGCCACATGCGGGCGATGTGGTCGCACCAGCCCGCCGGACGGCCCGTCACCGGAATTACCAGCAGGCCCCTGGCGCGCAGCTGTTCCATCGCCGCGTAGGCCGCAGCCGTGATGCGGCCGTGCGTCGAGAGGGTGTCGTCGATATCGGTGAGCACGCCGCGCAGCGCCCGGCGCGTTGCCTCGGGCAGCGCCGTCAGGGGCTGCAGGCGGCCGGAGCTCACGACGAGCCTCGGCGCTGTCGCAAGTACAGCGCGACGCGCCCGGCGGCGTCCGCGTCGAGATGCAGGCCGCACTTGGTTCGCCGCCAGAGCACGTCGTCGGCCTCCTGCGCCCACTCCTGCCCAACGAGGTAGTCGACTTCGGCAGCGTAGAGCGTGTCGCCGAAATGGCGTCCGAGGGCCTGGAGGCTCTTCGCTTCGCCCAGCACGCGCGAGACGCGCGTGCCGTGGCGACGAACGAGCGCTGCCCGCAGGCCCACGGGCAGCCACGCGCAGCGTGCCGCGAGCTCGCGCTCGCATGCCGCAAGCCCGCCTGGCGGCATGTCGCCGCCCGGCAGCGGCTCTCGTTCGGTCCAGGCCCCCTTCATGGCCGGCAGAAACGGTTTGAGCTCGGCGAGGGCCGCTTCGGCGAGCCGCCGATAGGTCGTGATCTTGCCCCCGAAGATCGACAGCAGCGGCATGGCTCCGTCTGCGCCGGCGTCGAGCTTCAGCACATAGTCGCGCGTGACGTCCGCCGGATTGGCCGAGCCGTCGTCGTACAGGGGTCGCACGCCGCTGTAGCTCCAGACCACGTCGCGTGCCGCGATCGGCTTCGCGAGGTAGGCGTTGGCGATCTCGCAGAGGTAGTCGACTTCCTCCGGCGAGATGGCCGGCGCCTCGAATTCAGTCACGGCGACGTCGGTGGTTCCGATCAGGGAGAATTCACCCTGATAGGGAATGACGAAGGCGACGCGGTTGTCGGCGTTCTGCAGTATGTAGGCGTGCTCCTGCGCATGCACGCGCGGAACGACGATGTGACTTCCCTTGACGTGCCGCACGTCGGCGGGCATGGGCGCGCCGCAAACTCCGTCGAGCACTTGCTTGACCCACGGTCCGCCGGCGTTCACCAGCGCGCCGGCCCTGGCCTCCGCCGCGGCCCCGGATGCGCCCGTGAACGAGACTCGCCAGCTCGCGCCGTCGCGCCGCGCGCCGACGACCCGGGTGCGAGTGCGGATCTCGGCGCCCAGCTCCCGCGCGGCGATCGCGTTGATGACGACCAGCCGTGCGTCGTCGACGCGGGCGTCGGAATAGACGAATCCGCGCTCGAAGTTCGGCTTGAGGCCCGCGCCCCACGGCGTCCCGCGCAAGCGCGCGCCGAAGGACGACGGCAGCGTCTCGCGGCGGCCGAGATGGTCGTAAAGGAACAGCCCCGCGCGGATCATCCACGTGGGACGCAGGTGCGGTTCGTGCGGCAGCACGAACTGGAGCGGCGCGATGATGTGCGGGGCCGCGCGCAGCAGGACTTCGCGCTCGGCAAGCGCTTCGGCGACGAGTCGAAACTCGTAATGCTCCAGGTAGCGCAGCCCGCCGTGAACCAGCTTAGTGCTCTGCGAGGAGGTGTGCGAGCCGAGGTCGTCCTTCTCGAGAAGCAGAACCTTGAGGCCTCGCCCGGCGGCGTCGCGGGCGATGCCGACGCCGTTGATGCCGCCGCCGATGATGGCGAGATCGTAGCGCGCGTCGTCGGTTCCTGACATGCGGGCGGGGTAAAGCGGGGGAACGCGGATTCTACCGCAGGCCTCCGCAGCGGCTCTTTTGCTACCATCTCGCTTCCCCGGCGCCGCTGCTCCGATGGAGAAGTCCATGAACATCGTGCCCGAAGTCGCTGCCGTCGTCCCCGAGATGAAGGAGTGGCGGCACCACATTCACGCTCACCCCGAGACCGCGTTCGAGGAGCGGGCAACCGCCGCGCTGGTGGCCGAGACGCTCGAGTCATTCGGCCTCGAGGTCCATCGCGGACTGGCCGGTACCGGCGTGGTGGGCGTGCTGCGTCATGGCGGTGGCGAGCGCGCCATCGGCCTGCGCGCCGATCTCGACGCGCTGCACATCCTCGAGCGCTCGGGCGTCGCCTACGCCTCGCGCAACCAGGGCCGGATGCACGCCTGCGGGCACGACGGTCACACCAGCATGCTGCTCGGAGCTGCGCGGGCGCTGTCGCGCCGACAGAAGATCGCCGGCACCGTCTATTTCATCTTTCAGCCCGCCGAGGAGAACGAAGGCGGCGGCCGAGTGATGGTGGAGGAGGGGCTCTTCGAGCGGTTCCCGATGCGCGCGGTCTACGGCATGCACAACTGGCCGCGGCTCCCCGCGGGCACGTTCGCGATGCGCGCGGGTCCGCTCATGGGCGCGTACGACGTCTTCGAGATCGTCGGAACGGGCAAGGGTGCGCATGCGGCGATGGCCTACATGGGCAAGGATCCCATGATGTTCGCCGCGCATTGCATCGGCGCGCTGCAGACGATCGTCGCCCGCAACCTCCATCCGCAGGATGCCGGGGTGGTCACCGTGACCCAGGTCCACGGCGGCGACACCTGGAACGTGATCCCGCAGGAAGTCGTCCTGCGCGGCACCGTGCGCAGCTTCCGGCGCGACGTGCAGGACCTGATCGAGCAGCGCATGCGCGGGATCGTCGCCGGCGTCGCAGCCACCTTCGACATGACCGCGACGATCCGCTACGAGCGGCGCTATCCGGCCACCGTCAACAGCGAGGCGGAAACCCAGTGCGCGATCGCGGCGGCAAGCGCGGTGGTCGGCGCGGCGAACGTCGATACCGAGCCCACGCCAGAGATGGGCAGCGAGGACTTCTCGTTCATGCTGCAGGCGAAGCCGGGCTGCTACGTGTGGCTCGGGGCGGGGCGCGGGCCGGACACGCCCAACATCCACAGCCCCCAATACGACTTCAACGACGAGGTGCTGTCGATCGGCGCGAGCTACTGGGTGACGCTCGCGGAGCAGCAGCTCGCGGCGTAGTCCGGACTGGACGGAGCGATGCCCGGGAGCATCCCGGGGTTCGCGTTGTGCGGCCGGGCCACGACCCGAGCAGCGATCGGCGGCGCAGGCTTTACGCGCGACCGCGGCGCAGCTTGCGGATCGCCGCGAGCTGCGCAAGCGCGCCGGCGAGCTCGCCCTCGGCCCGCGCGATCTCTTCCTTCGAGGTCTTGTTCGTCATCGCCTCTTCGGCGCGCTGCTTGGCTTCCAGCGCCTTCGCCTCGTCGAGATCGCGGGCGCGGATCGCGGTATCCGAGAGCACGGTCACCACGTTGGGCTGCACCTCGAGAAAGCCGCCCTGGACGAACACGATCTGCTCCTCGGCGTGATCCGGAACCTTGATGCGCACTTCGCCGGGCTTGATCTGCGTAATCAGCGGCGCGTGCTGGGGATAGATGCCGAGCTCCCCCATGACCCCGGGAAGGACCACGAACTCGGCCTCGCCGCTGAACACCGACTCGGTGAGGCTGACGACGTCGACGTGGATCGTATGCGCCATTACTGGAGGGTCTTCGCTTTTTCGGTGGCTTCTTCGATCGTGCCGATCATGTAGAACGCCTGCTCGGGAAGCTGATCGTATTCACCGTCGACGATCGCCTTGAAGCCGCGGATCGTGTCCTTGAGCGCGACGTACTTGCCCGGCGAGCCGGTAAACGTCTCGGCCACGTGGAATGGCTGCGACAGGAAGCGCTGGATCTTGCGGGCCCGCGATACGACCAGCTTGTCTTCCGGCGAGAGTTCGTCCATGCCGAGGATCGCGATGATGTCGCGCAGCTCCTTGTAGCGCTGCAGCGTCTGCTGCACGCGGCGCGCCACGGTGTAATGCTCTTCCCCGACGACGTGGGGATCGAGCTGGCGCGAGGTCGAGTCGAGGGGATCGACCGCAGGGTAGATGCCCAGTGAGGCGATGTCGCGGGAAAGCACGAGCGTCGAATCGAGGTGCCCGAAGGTCGTCGCCGGCGACGGGTCGGTCAGGTCGTCGGCAGGCACATACACCGCCTGTATCGACGTGATGGATCCGGTCTTGGTCGACGTGATCCGTTCCTGCAGCTCGCCCATTTCCGCGGCAAGGGTCGGCTGGTAGCCCACGGCCGAAGGCATCCGGCCGAGCAGAGCCGACACTTCGGTGCCCGCCAGCGTGTAGCGGTAGATGTTGTCGATGAACAGCAGCACGTCGCGGCCTTCGTCGCGGAAGTACTCCGCCATCGTGAGCCCCGTGAGCGCCACGCGCAGGCGGTTTCCGGGGGGCTCGTTCATCTGCCCGTAAACCATCGCCACCTTCGACTCGGGAAGATTGTCGAGCTTCACGACGCCGGCTTCACGCATCTCGTGATAGAAGTCGTTGCCCTCGCGCGTGCGCTCGCCGACACCCGCGAACACCGACAGCCCCGAGTGCTGGGTCGCGATGTTGTTGATGAGCTCGAGCATGTTCACGGTCTTGCCGACGCCCGCGCCGCCGAACAGCCCGACCTTGCCACCCTTAGCAATGGGGCAGACCAGATCGATGACCTTGATCCCCGTCTCGAGCAGCTCGGTCGAGGGAGATAGATCTTCGAAGATCGGCGCATCGCGGTGAATGGGCATCTTCTGCTCGGACTTCACGGGACCGCGCTCGTCGATCGGCCTGCCGAGCACGTCCATGATCCGGCCGAGCGTCGCAGGGCCCACCGGGACCGAGATGCCCGCGCCCGTGTTCTTGACCTTCATGCCGCGGCGAAGCCCTTCGGCGCTCCCCAGGCAGATCGTGCGCACGACGCCGTCGCCGAGCTGCTGCTGCACCTCGAGCGTGAGATCGCTGCCCTCGAGAGTGAGGGCATCGTAGATCTTCGGGAGCTCCTCGCGTGCGAACTCCACGTCGATCACCGCGCCGATGCACTGGACAATCGTTCCTTCGTTCATCGTCTGATTCCTCGAATCGAGATCCTGCGCGCCCGCTCTGTCGTCCGGCCCCGCCTCAAACCGCCGCCGCGCCGCCGACGATTTCCGAGATCTCCTTGGTGATGCCGGCTTGGCGCTGCTTGTTGTAGATGAGCTGCAGCTCGTCGATGATCTGGCCGGCGTTGTCCGATGCGGCCTTCATGGCCACCATCCGCGCGCTCTGCTCGGAGGCCATGTTCTCGTTGATCGCCTGGTAGACCACCGCTTCCATGTAGCGGCGCAGCAGCTCGTCGAGCACGCTCTTGGCGTCCGGCTCGTAGATGTAGTCCCACGGGTACTCGCGCTTGCCGGCGTCCTCGCCGAGATCGGCGATCGGCAGGAGCTGCAGCGCCACCGGCGTCTGCTTCATCGTGTTCTCGAAGCGGGTGGCGAGCAGGTGCAGCTCGTCGATTTTGCCGTCCAGGTAGAGATCGAGCTGCACCTTCACCGGGCCGATCACTTTCTCCAGCGACGGCCGGTCGCCGAGGTTGGTCGCATACGACGCGATCTCTGCCTTCAGCCGCTGCATGAAGCCGAATCCCTTGCTCCCGATCGGCGTGACTTTCACCCCGACACCTGCAGCGTGCCATTCCTTGATCCTGCCGAGCGCGAGCCGCAGCGCGTTGGTGTTGAGCCCGCCGCAGAGTCCCTTGTCCGACGTGACGACGATGAACCCGACGTTGCGCACCGCGGGCCGCTTGAGCAGGAACGCGTGGCGGTACTCCGGATTGGCGTGCGCCAGGTGGCGGGCGATCGCCACCATGCGCCCGACGTAGGGCCGCGACGCGCGCATGCGGTCCTGGGCCTTCTTCATCTTCGAGGCCGCGACCATTTCCATGGCCTTGGTGATCTTGCGCGTGCTCTGCACGCTCTTGATCTTGTTGCGGATCTCTTTGGAGCCAGCCATCGCTGATCCCTACCAGGTGCCGTTCTTCTTGAAGTCCTCGATCGCGGCCGCGAGCGCCTTTTCGCCGTCGGCGTCGAGATCCTTGGTCGACTCGATCTTGTCGAAGACCCCGGCGAACTTGCTCTTCACGTAGGCTCTCAGCGCGGCCTCGAAGGCGAGCGCCTTGTCCACGGGGACGTCGTCGTAGTAGCCGCGGTTCACGGCGAACAGCGTCAGTGCCTGCTCGGCGACCGACAGCGGTGCATACTGCGGTTGCTTCATGAGTTCGGTGACGAGCCGGCCGCGATCGAGCTGCTTGCGGGTCGCCTCGTCGAGGTCCGAGGCGAACTGCGCGAAGGCAGCGAGCTCCCGATACTGCGCCAGTGCGAGCCGCACGCCGCCGCCGAGCTTCTTGATCACCTTGGTCTGGGCCGCGCCCCCGACGCGCGATACCGAGATCCCGGCGTTGATGGCGGGCCGGATGCCCGCGTTGAAGAGGTCCGTTTCGAGAAAGATCTGGCCGTCGGTGATCGAGATCACGTTGGTCGGCACGAAGGCCGTTACGTCGCCGGCCTGCGTCTCGATCACGGGCAGCGCGGTCAGCGAACCGGTCTTGCCCTTGACCGCGCCCTTGGTGAATTTCTCCACGTACTCCGGGTTGACCCGCGCCGCGCGCTCCAGCAGCCGCGAGTGGAGGTAGAACACGTCGCCGGGGTAGGCCTCGCGCCCTGGCGGACGCCGCAGGAGGAGCGAGATCTGCCGGTAGGCCCAGGCCTGCTTGGTGAGGTCGTCGTAGATGATGAGCGCGTCCTGGCCGCGGTCGCGGAAGTACTCGCCCATGGTGCAGCCCGAATACGGAGAGATGTACTGCATCGCCGCCGAGTCGGAGGCCGACGCCGCGACGACGATCGTGTAGTCCATCGCGCCGTGCTCTTCGAGCTTCTTCACCACGTTCATGATCGACGAGGCCTTCTGGCCGATCGCGACGTAGATGCAGATGAGCTCCTTGCCCTTCTGGTTGATGATGGTGTCGATCGCCACCGCGGTCTTGCCCGTCTGGCGGTCGCCGATGATGAGCTCGCGCTGGCCGCGGCCGATCGGCACCATGGCGTCGATCGGCTTCAGGCCCGTCTGCACCGGCTGCGATACGCTCTGACGCCAGATCACGCCCGGAGCGACCTTCTCGATCACGTCGGTCGCCTTCGCGGCGATCGGGCCCTTTCCGTCGATGGGCTGGCCGAGCGCGTTGACCACGCGCCCGATCAGCTCCGGCCCGACCGGCACCTCGAGGATCCGCCCGGTGCACTTGGCGGTGTCGCCTTCCGAGATGTGCTCGTATTCACCGAGAATCACCGCGCCGACCGAATCGCGCTCGAGGTTGAGCGCCAGCCCGTAGGTATTGTTCGGAAACTCGATCATCTCGCCCTGCATCGCGTCGGATAACCCGTGGATGCGCGCGATGCCGTCGGTGAGCGACACCACGGTGCCCTGGGTGCGGACTTCCGCGCCGGTATCGAGATTGCGGATCTTGCTCTTGATGAGCTCGCTGATTTCCGATGGGTTCAACTGCATCGATTTTTCCTTTGCGCAGCGCCGGCGCTTCCTGCCGCCGGCGCCGCTTGCGTGGGATCAGGTTCGCAAATGCTTGGCCATCGCCTCGAGCTCGCCCTTGACCGAGGCGTCGATGACCGTGTCGCCGACCGCGATCCTGGCGCCACCGATCAGGTCCCGGTCAACCGTGACCGTGGTCTCAATCTTCTTGCGGAAGCGGCGCTCGAGCGCTGCTTTGAGACCCGCGAGCTCGCTCTCCGAGAGCGCGAAGGCGGTGGCGATGTTCGCCCTCGCGAGACCCTCGTCGGCATCCTTGAGCGTTCCGAAAAGGTCGCGGATCTCCGGCAGCAGGGCGATCCGCTCGGCACCGATCAGCACCCGCACGAAGTTGCGCCCTTCGGCGTTGAGGCGGTCGCCGCAGACCGACAGGAACAGCGATTCCTTGTCGCTCGCGGTGAGCTTCGGATTGTCCAGCGCGGAGCGCATCTGCGGATCCTGCGCGACCGAGGCGGCCGTGCGCAGCATCTCGTTCCAGACGGGTAGCGAACCGTCCTCGCGGGCGAGCGCAAAGGCCGCCTCGGCGTACGGTCGCGCGATGGTGATCTGTTCGGCCATCGAGGGCTCTAGAGCTGCCTCTGCAGCGCCTGCAGCAGGTCGGCGTGCGCCTTGGCGTCGACTTCGCGCTTGAGGATCTGGCTGGCGCCGGCCACCGCGAGCTCCGCCACCTGGTTGCGCAGCGCCTCCTTGGCGCGCGAGACCTCCTGCTGTATCTCGGCCTTGGCCGCGACGAGCAGGCGGTCGCCTTCCGTCTTGGCCTCCGAGCGCGCCTGCTCGATCGTCTCGCCCTTGAGCTTCTCGCCTTGCGCCACGATCTCCGAGGCGCGGGTCTTGGCGTCGGTCATCATCTGAGCGATCTGCTTCTCCGCGCGCGAAAGGCTCTGGCGTGCCTCTTCGCCCGCGGCCAGCCCGTCGGCGATCTGCTTCTGCCGCGTGTCGATGGCACGCATCAGCTGCGGCCAGATGTACCTCGCGCAGAGCCAGATGAACACGCCGAAGAGCACGGCCTGCATGAGCAGGGTCAGGTTCAGGTTCATAGCGGTCTGTGTCGCGTGCGACGTGCGCCGTGAGGTCTACTTGAGGCCGGCGGGGATCAGCGGGTTGGCGTACGCGAACAGCATCGCGATGCCCAGCCCGATGATGAACGAGGCGTCGATCAGGCCGAGCAGGAGGAACACCTTCGCCTGCAGCGCGGGAATCATCTCCGGCTGGCGAGCCGCGCCTTCCAGGAAGCGCGAGCACATGATGCCGATCCCCACACAGGCGCCGAGCGCACCCAGCCCGATCATCAGCCCGATGCCGATGCCGGTGTAGGCCTGAATCTGGGCGACCAATTGCAGCTTATCCATTGCGTTTCCCTTTCTGAACGGAGATTGGACCGTTGTTCGATCATGCAAGCCGCGCACTCTAATGCGTCTCGTGAGCCATGGAGATGTAGGCGATGGTCAGCATCATGAAAATGTAGGCCTGCAGCACCGCGATGAACCCGTCGAAGCCGATCCACAGGGCTTGCGCGATGCCGCCGCCGATCGCGCCCAGCCAGCCGCTGGACGCGAGCAGTGCGATCAGCAGGAACATGATCTCGCCCGCATACATGTTTCCGAACAACCGCAGAGAGTGCGACAGCGGCTTGGAGACGTACTCGATCAGGTTGAAGAGCAGGTTGAAGGCGACGAGCAGCGGCGCAGCCCACCAGGGCCGGAGCCCGAAAGGCGTGGCGCAGAGCTCGTGCAGCCATCCGCCCAGGCCCTTGTTGCGGATGTTGTAGAAGATCATCAGGCCGAGCACGGAGAGCGACAAGGCGAAGGTCGTGTTGACGTCGGCGGTGGCCACGGTGCGCCAGGCGTGCAGGTGGAACACGTTGCTGTAGATCCACGCCATGATGTCCACGGGCAGCAGGTCCATCAGGTTCATGAACAGCACCCACAGGCCCACGGTCATCGCGATCGGCGCGACGATCCGGTAGTCGTGATGGAACATGCTGCGGACCTGGGCGTTGACGAACTCGATCGTGAGCTCCACGAACGCCTGGGCTCTGGACGGAACGCCTGTGGTCGCCTTGCGAACGACGAGCCAGATGAATCCCAGGACCAGCACCCCCAGGATCAGCGAGGTCACGATCGTGTCGTAGTGCAGTGTCCAGAAGCCGCCCTGCTCGGAAACCGGATGAGCGAAGAACGTCAGGTGATGCTGGATGTATGTCGACGGGTCGAGTTCGTGTTCTGCAGCCATTGAGCCTTCCTGTGCGCGCGTGCCGTTCGGAGTCGGCACCGCACGCCTGAATCCTGAAGCGCGTCGACCACCCGCCGCTCCCTAGCCTTAGTCGCGGATCAGAATCGCCGCCTGCGACACGAGCAGGGTGACGACGAACGCGGCGAAGAACGCGCCGAGCACGACATCCCGGTAGCCTCCCAGCACAGCCCAGAGCTGCAGCACGATCACGGTGATCTTCGCCGCCTCGGCGCGGATCATCGTATGCAGCGTGCCCCCCGCGGTGGTCGGTCGGCCAAGGCCCGCGAGCATCCCGAAGACGCTGCCGGCGAACACATTGACCAGGCCGCCCAGAAGCGCCGAGACAAGCCCGTGCCAGCCCGCCAGCCAGCCCGACGGCGCAGCGATCAGGAGGCTCGCCACTGCCTGCCAGATGGCGACGCGACCCGCTGGATAGCGCATCGGGGAAGGACGCGAACTTGGAACCACCGAACCCCAAGCAAACTTTTGGATTGTAGGGTTTTTCGTCATCGTGCGTCAAACGATGCTGCGATGCAGAAACCTGCTCGCCGCAGCCTGTCTCAACCGCCCGAAAGCGCACACACGATCATCACCTCGTCCGCGGCGTCAAGCGCGACCGCGAGGTCGCTGCTCTGCCGGCCGTTGACGAAGAACTTGATGTGCCGCCGGATCTGCCCCTGCTCGTCGAACATGCGGAAACGAATGCCGGGAAAGCGGCGGTCGAGATCGGACGCAAGCTCGGAAAGCGTCGTCCCCGATGCGTCGACAGAGGCCGCATCCGCGGTGTACGAGCGAAGCGGACTGGGAATCAGCACACGCATCCGGTCGCTGACGCGAGCTTGGAGCCGCTACGCGATCTCGACCGCGTAGATTTCGGGCAGATGCGCGGCGAGGCACTTCCAGCTGCGGCCGTCGTCGCGGCTGCCCCAGAGCTCCCCGCCGGTGGTGCCGAAATAGACGCCGACGGGTTCCCCGGCGTCGGCCGTCATCGCCTGCCGCTTCACGGTGAACCACGCCTGGCGCGCAGGAAGGCCCCGCGACTGCCGCTGCCAGCTCTTGCCGCCGTTGACCGAGCGATACACGGCCGCTTTCCCGGCCGGAGACACTCGCGGCCATACCTTCGAGCCGTCCATGGGGAACACCCACAGCGTTTCCGGGTCGCGCGGGTGCAGCACGACGGGAAAGCCGATCGACCCGACGCTCTTGGGCATCGTCGCCCCGATCTCCTGCCACCGCTCCGCGGGCCGGTCGAGGCGAAAGATCCCGCAATGGTTCTGCTGGTAGAGCCGGTCAGGCTGCGAAGGATGAAACCGCACGCAGTGCGGATCGTGTCCGTATTCGGGATCCGGATCCGGCAGGAAGTCGGCGCGCACGCCGCGGTTGAGCGGCCGCCAATCCGCGCCGCCGTCGGTCGATTCGAATACGCCGCCGCTCGACATGCCAAGGTACATGTGCTTGGGATCTCGCGGATCGATCAGTACCGAATGCAGCTTCGCGCCGTTCGGCGTGCCGTCCTGGTCGCCCCCGCACCAGGCCTTGCGCGACGGGTGCTCATTGAATCCTGCGACACCCTGCCAGGTCACGCCGCCGTCGGCCGTGCGGAACAAGCCCTGCGGCGAGGTTCCCGCGTACCACACGCCGCGCTCGGAAGCATGTCCGGGCGTGAGCCAGAAGGTGTGATCGACGACCCTGCCGCTGCCTTCGCGGAATGCCGGAGGCTGCTTCGCCTCCTTCCAGCTGCGGCCGCGGTCGAGCGATCGGAACACCGTCGGACCGAGATGCCCGGTGCGTGCCGCGGCGAGCATCGTCTTGCCATCGCGCGGGTCGGCCACGCAGTGGTGGATCACTTGCCCGAGGAAGTGCGGTCCGGCAAGCCGCCAGCTGCGGCGAGTTCCGTCGCCGTGCATCTGCCACAGCCCTTTTCGAGTCGCGATCAGCAGCGTCGGGGGCTGCGCGCGCTTGGCCTTTGCCATGCTCGTTTCCCTGGATTTGCGCTCGCCAACGGAGCCGCAGAAGTTACCCCTTCGCCTCGGCGAGGACAAGATGCGTGTCGGCCGCTACAATGATCGGTGCAGCGCGGCGCCCACGCGCCCGTCGAGTTTGGAGACACGCTCATGACCATCCACGTTGGCGACCGGCTCCCCGCCGGTTCCCTGAACGAATACATCGAGGTCGAGACTGCAGGATGCACGCTGGGGCCGAATGAATTCAAGATCGACGACATCGTGCGGGGCAAGAAGGTGGTGCTGTTCGGACTGCCGGGTGCGTTCACGCCGACCTGCTCCGCGAAGCATGTTCCGAGCTACATCGCGAACTACGACAAGCTGAAGGCCAAAGGCGTCGACGAGATCCTGTGCATGTCGGTCAACGATCCGTTCGTGATGGCCGCATGGGCGAAGGACCAGAAAACCGGCGGCAAGCTGCGCATGATGGCCGACGGCAGCGCGACGTACACCAAGGCGCTCGGGCTGGAGCTCGACCTGTCGGCGCGCGGGCTCGGGATGCGCTGCCAGCGCTTTTCCGCGTTGATCGACAACGGCGTCGTGAAGGCGCTCAATATCGAGGCCCCCGGCAAGTACGAGGTCTCGGGCGCCGAGACGATGCTGCAGCAGCTCGGCTGATTGCCCGAGCGTTCCTCGCTGCGGCGGCGCCAGGGCTGGCCGCCAGGTTCGCAGGGCTACGCCCGCGGCCTGAGCCGCGCCAGAATCCCCTCGAGCTGGTCGAGGCTCGAATAGCGGATTGAGATCCGACCCGCGCCTCTGCGCGCGGGCTCGATGCGCACGGAGGCGCCCAGCAGCTCCGCGAGCTCGCTCTCGAGGCGCAGCACATCGGGATCGCTGCGGCGCGCGACCCGCCGTGCTTTGTGGCCCGGGCTGAGGGCAGCCTGCACGAGGCGCTCTGCGTCGCGCACGGACAGACCTTCTTCGGCAACTTTCGCCGCTGCGCCACCCTGCTGCCCGGCCGGCAGCGCGAGCAGCGCGCGCGCGTGTCCCATGTCGATCCTGCCGGCAAGGAGCAGCGACTGGACCGGGGGGACGAGCTGGGTGAGCCGCAACAGGTTGGTGACCGCGCTGCGCGAGCGACCGATCGCCTGCGCAGCGGCCTCGTGCGTGAGGCCGAATTCGTCGATGAGCCGCTTGAGGCCTTGGGCCTCCTCGAGCGGATTGAGATCCTCGCGCTGGATGTTTTCGATCAGCGCCAGCGCCAGCGTGACCTGGTCGGGCACATCGCGCACGAGCGCGGGGATCTCGGCGAGCCCTGCGCGGCGCGCCGCGAGCCACCGGCGCTCACCGGCAATGATCTCGTAGCGCCCGCCGTCGACGGGCCGCACGAGGATCGGCTGCATGACGCCCTGGCTCCGGATGGATTCCGCGAGTTCCTCGAGGGAGGCCTCGTCCATGCGGGTGCGCGGCTGATAGCGTCCGGAGCGGATCCTGTCGAGCGCGAGGGAGCGCAGCGCGTCGCCAGCGGCGGCCTCCGAGCTCGACAGAAGCGCGTCGAGGCCGCGGCCGAGTCCCTTGAGCTTAGCCATTGGCGGCTCCTGCGGCCTGCGCGTCGAGGGGCCGGGCGGCCTCGTCCCGGCGCAGCATTTCGCCGGCGAGCGCGAGATACGCCTGGGCCCCCTTGGAGGCCTTGTCGAGATGCAGCGCCGGCGTTCCGAAGCTCGGCGCCTCGGCGAGCCGGACGTTGCGCGGTATCACGGTGCGATAGAGCTTGTCGCCGAAATGCTTCTGCAGATCGGCCGAGACGTTGAGCGCGAGCGTGTTGCGCGGATCGTACATCGTTCGCAGCAGTCCCTCGACCTCGAGCCGCGGGTTGAGATGCGCGCGCACGCGCCGGATCGTCTGCACGAGATCCGACAAACCTTCGAGTGCGTAGTACTCGCACTGCATCGGGATCAACACGCTGTCCGCGGCGCACAGCCCGTTGAGGGTGAGCAGCGAAAGCGACGGCGGACAGTCGAGCAGTATGAAATCGTACTCGTCGACCACCTCCGAGATCGCGCTTCGCATCTGCGAGAGCGCTTCGGCCAGCGCGTCCTTGAGCCTCATCTCCCGCTCCGGCAGATCGACGAGTTCGACTTCGGCGCCGGCGAGATCGCGATTCGACGGCACGAGGTCGAAGCCCCCGGTTGGAGATGCCAGCCTTACGTCTGCGATTTTCTTCTCACCAAGCAAGACTTGGTATACTGTGGCAGTGAGCGCTCGCTTATCGACGCCGGCGCCCATCGTCGCATTGCCCTGCGGATCCAAGTCGACCAGCAGCACGCGCCGTTTCATCGCCGCGAGGCTGGCGGCGAGGTTGACGCTGGTGGTGGTCTTGCCGACGCCGCCCTTCTGATTGGTGACGGCGATGATCTTCGTCATGTCGTCATGCCGCTTCCATGGCCACCAGGTGGCGTTGCGCCCTCACGCCAGGGACTTCGAGTTGCGCCACGCGCGTGACGAGTACGTCCCGCGGCAGCTGCGCGAGCTCGGCGGCCGGATAGGCGCCCTTCATCGCGAACCATCGTCCGCCGGGTCCGGTCAGGCGTCGCGCGTGCGTCGCGAATGCGCTCACGTCGGAATACGCGCGGCTGATCGCTGCGTCGAACGGTCGCGGCGGCTCGTATTGCTCCGCTCTTTTCGCAACCACTTCGACGTTCCCGAGCCCCAGCTCCGCCACGGCCTGCCGCAGGAAGGCGGTCTTCTTTTCATTGCTGTCCAGGAGCGCCAAATGCCATGCGGGCCGCGCCACGGCGATGGGGATCCCCGGCAGGCCAGCTCCGCTCCCGATGTCGACAAGCCGCAGGGACGCGGATTGCGGCAGATGGGGCAGAACGGCCAGGGAGTCGAGCAAATGGTGGGTCACGATTCGCGCGCGCTGGCGAATTGCCGTGAGGTTGTACGTGCGGTTCCATTTCTCGAGCAACGCGACATAGTCCAGAAGCGTGGCCTGGGCAGCCGGGTCGACACCGACGTCGAGCGCGGCGATACCGCCCGCAAACCCTGCGGCGAGCGTCATGCAAGCAGTTTTTCCGGGTTTGCCTGGACGCTCCTGAATCCCCGCTTCAGATGGACCAGCAGCAGCGCAATGGCTGCCGGCGTCACGCCGGAGATCCGCGCTGCCTGGCCGATCGTTTCCGGGCGGTGCTGGTTGAGCTTCTGCTGCACCTCGACCGAGAGCCCGCGCACCGCCCGATAGTCGAGATTGCTCGGAAGCCGTTGGGACTCCTGGGCTTCGCGGCGCTCGATCTCGTCCCTTTGCCGCTCGATGTAGCCGGCGTACTTGGTCGCGATCTCGACCTGCTCAGCGACGACGGGATCCTGCACTGGCGTGCCCGCCCCGGGGAGCGTCATGAGGGTTGCGTAGGACACGGTGGGCCGTTTGAGCAATTCGGCAAGGGTCGCGTCGCGCTCGATCGGCTGACCCAGCACCCGTTCGGCCGCGGCAGCGTCGATCGCGCGAGCGCTCAGCCAGGTTGACTTGAGGCGCTCGAGCTCCCGCCCCAGCGCGTCGCGCTTGCGGGCGAAGACGTCCCAGCGGACGTCGTCGACACAGCCCAGCGAGCGTCCGATCTCCGTCAGGCGCAGATCGGCGTTGTCTTCCCTGAGCTGCAGGCGGTACTCCGCGCGGCTCGTGAACATTCGATAGGGTTCGCTCACGCCGCGGCTGACGAGATCGTCGACGAGCACGCCGATATAGGCTTCATCGCGTCGAGGGCACCAGCCCTCCTCGCCGCGCGCATGCCGGGCCGCGTTGATGCCGGCCAGCAGGCCCTGGGCCGCAGCCTCCTCGTAGCCCGTCGTACCGTTGATCTGTCCCGCGAAGAACAAGCCTCGGGTCGCCTTCGTCTCGAGGCTGCTCTTGAGCGCGCGCGGGTCGAAATAATCGTATTCGATCGAGTAGCCGGGTCGAAGGATGTGCGCGTTTTCGCAGCCCTTGATCGAGCGCACCAGCTCGAGCTGGACGTCGAACGGGAGCGACGTCGAGATCCCGTTCGGATAGATCTCCTGCGTCGTCAGCCCTTCGGGCTCGAGGAAGATCTGGTGGCTGTGCCGCTCGGCGAAGCGCACGACCTTGTCTTCGATCGAGGGGCAATAGCGGGGGCCGATGCCCTTGATCACGCCGGTGAACAGGGGCGAGCGGTCGAGGCCCGTGCGGATGATCGCGTGCGTGCGTTCGTTGGTATGCGTGATCCAGCAGGAGACCTGCGCGGGATGCATCGCGCGGTCGCCCAGGAACGAAAACACCGGCGCCGGTTCGTCGCCTGGTTGCACCGCCAGGCTCGAAAAATCGATTGTCCTGCCGTCGAGGCGGGGCGGCGTACCCGTCTTGAGCCTGCCCACGGGAAGCTCGCGCTCGCGGAGCCTGGCGGCAAGCAGCTTCGCAGGGGGATCGCCCGCACGGCCGGCCTCGTAGTTGCGCAAGCCGACATGGACCAGCCCCGCCAGAAACGTCCCGGTGGTCAGGACGACGGCGTCGGCCTCGAAGCGCACGCCGATCTGTGTGAGGACGCCCGCCACTCGATCGCCGTCGAATAGGAGGTCGTCGACGGCCTGCTGGAAGAGCGTCAGATTGGACTGGCCCTCGAGTCGAGCACGGATAGCCAGTCTGTAGAGGACGCGGTCGGCCTGCGCCCGCGTGGCCCGGACCGCGGGGCCCTTGCTCGAATTGAGGATGCGGAACTGGATGCCCGCTTCATCGGCCGCCAGCGCCATGGCCCCGCCGAGCGCGTCGACTTCCTTGACCAGGTGACCCTTCCCGATGCCGCCAATGGATGGATTGCAGGACATCTGGCCGAGGGTCTCGAGGCTGTGGGTCAGCAGCAGCGTCCGGCAGCCCATGCGCGCCGACGCGAGCGCAGCCTCTGTGCCGGCGTGGCCGCCGCCCACTACGATGACTTCGAACCGGGTTGGGAACTGCATGGGACTGTCTCGAGGACCGTCGTACCGCAAAGCGGAATCATACGGCATCGGAACAAGCGCGAAAACGCAGCGGGTTCCACGTGGAACCCATTTGATACCCGTTCCACGTGAAACCAGGTTCTACGCCGGCGCGGGTCCGGTCGTCTCGCGAATCACAAGTCGGATCGTCGGCGCATGGGCCGTCGCGCTGCGTCCCGTTAGGATGTCCAGGAGCGCGCCGGCACACCATCGGCCGAGCTCGTTCGCAGCGACTCGAACGGTCGTCAGCCCCGGGCGGACGTAGCGAGCGAGCGGCTCGTCGCCGAAACCGACGACCGAAAGCTCCTGCGGAACGCGCAGCCCAAATGTTCCGCAGGCGCGGACGGCGGCAAGCGCCTCGGAATCGCCGCGGCAGAGGATCGCCGTCGGTCGAGACGGGGCGGCGAGCAGCTCCTGGACAGCGCCCTGGATGGTGTCCGGGTCGGACGCCGGGGGGACCTCGACCACGGTCGGGGCTGCACCGACATGCTCGAGCAAGGTCGCCACCTGGCCGCCTGTCGCTGCGTCTCGAAGCAAGAAGCCGAAGCGCCGATGGCCCTGCTGTAGCAGATAGCTCACGGCCAACTCCGCGCCGCGCAACCTGCCCAGGTCGACGCGACGAGGATCGCTCCATGCGGCTCCCTCCGAGACCACGATCGACGGGATGCCGCTACGGTCGAGCGCGGCCACGTCCTCGCGGGAGATAGGCCAGCCAACGCAGACCGCCCCCTCGGCGCCGCTTGTCAGAATCGCGCGGACGGCCGCCCCCTGCTGCACCTTGGGGACCAGAAGAAGCACACCGTAGCCATGCTCCTGGAGCGCCGCCCCAGTCGCCTCGATCGTCGCGGCGATCAGACGCTCCTGGAGCCCCTCCACGACCAAGGCGATAAGCTTCGAGTGGCGCGAAGCGAGCGCCCTTGCGGCAAGATTGGGCTGATAGCCGAGCCTGGCCGCCGCGGCCATAATACGGCCGCGCAATTCGGGGCTGACGCTTATGCTGCCGGTTAGAGCCCGGGATGCCGAGGCAGGGGAAACGCCGGCGGCGCGAGCAACTTCTGTTAGGGTAACCGGCAAGGAAGCGCTTGCAGGAAGCGTTTTCAGATTGCGAATCCCGATGGCGGTTTCAAATTCATTATAAGCCAAGACACTACGAATGGTTCGAATCATATGCCTTGGGCATTCAACGGTCGACGGCATCTACGTCGTGCCTGGAATCCCGGCCACGCCGACCAAGATTCTCGCCAAAGGCTACCTCGAGGCGGGAGGCGGAATGGCCGCCAACGCGAGCGTCGCCGCGGCCCGACTGGGAGCTCAGGTGGACTACTGGGGACGGGTCGGGGCTGACGCCGACGGCGAGCAGATCGTCGCCTGGCTGCAAGCCGAAGGCGTGGGCACCCAAGGCGTTCGACGCATTGCCGGCGCGCGCTCGCCGCGGACCGCCGTCCTGCTCGACGAGCGGGGCGAGCGCCTGATCTGCACCTACGACGATCCCGCGCTCGACACCGATCCTTCCTGGCTACCCGTGGCAGCGCTCGCCGGTTGCGGCGCCATGCTCGCGGACGTGCGCTGGCGCGACGGCGCGGCTCGCGCCTTCGAGGCGGCCCGCGTCGCGCGTGTCCCCCGCATTCTCGACGCGGATATCGCGCCGCTCGAATCCGTGCGCGACTTGTGCACCCGTTGCGACTACGCGATCTTCTCGGAGCCCGGCCTGAATCTCGCGAGCGGCGCTTCGAGCCCGGCCGAAGGTCTGCGCCAGATGCAGGCCGGAGTCTCCGGGGTCGTCGGAGTGACCTTGGGCGACGACGGTTTTCTCTGGCTCGACGCTGGTAGAGAGCGACGCGCCGCCGCCCCAAGCGTGAGCGTGCTCGACACGCTGGCTGCCGGCGACGTCTTCCACGCCGCCTTTGCCGTGGCGATCGCCGAGAGGAAAACCGTGGCCGAGGCCGCGGCGTTCGCGAACGCTGCGGCCGCGCTCAAGTGCACGCGGCCCGGCGGACGAAGCGGCGCGCCGAAGCGAGCGGAGGTCGAGGCGCTGCTCGGGAGAAGCTGAAAGCGACGGTGCGCCTAGCTCTCGAGCCTCGAGCCGAGCGAGCGCCGCAGGTCGGCGAGCGCGCTTGGCTGCTTCGGGCCGAGCTGCGCGAAGAGGCGATCGTGCGCGGCGAGCTCGCGCTGCCACGACGCGCGATCGAACCGCATTACCTGGTCGAACCGCGCGGCGTTGAAGTCGAGCCCGGCCCATTCGAGATCGCCGTACTCGGGCTGCAGCCCCAGCGGCGACTCGACAGCGTGGGCGCGGCTGCGGCAGCGTTCCACGATCCACTTCAATACGCGCATGTTCTGGCCGAAGCCGGGCCAGGCGAACTTGCCCTGATCGTCCGTGCGAAACCAGTTGACGTTGAAAATCTTTGGCGGCTTGGGCACCGCCGAGCCGAGCTTCAGCCAGTGCCGGAAGTAGTCCCCGATGTGGTAGCCGCAGAAGGGAAGCATCGCAAACGGATCGCGGCGAACCTCGCCGACTGCACCGCTCGCTGCCGCCGTCGTCTCGGAGCCCATCGTAGCCGCCTTGTAGACGCCTTCTGCCCAGCTTCTCGCTTCGACGATCAGCGGCATCGTGTCCCGGCGTCGCCCCCCGAAGACGAACGCCGAGATCGGCACGCCGTCCGGGTTGTCCCATTCCGGATCGAGCGACGGACACTGCGTGGACATCACGGTGAAGCGCGCGTTCGGGTGCGCGGCCTTGCGCCCGCAGTCGGGCGTCCACGAGCGTCCCTGCCAGTCGGTGAGGTGCGCAGGCGCCTCGCGCGTCATCCCTTCCCACCAGACGTCCCCGTCGTCCGTAAGAGCGACGTTGGTGAATATGACGTTCGCCTTGAGCATGTCCATCGCGTTCGGGTTGGACTCGTACGAGGTCCCCGGCGCGACCCCGAAGTAACCCCGCTCCGGATTGATCGCGTAGAAGCGCCCGTCGGCATGGGGCTTGATCCACGCGATGTCGTCGCCGATCGTCGAGACCTTCCATCCGTCGAAGCCCTTCGGCGGAATCAGCATCGCGAAGTTGGTCTTCCCGCAGGCGCTCGGGAACGCCGCGCACAGGTAGGTCTTTTCGCCGCTCGGCGAGGTCACCCCCAGGATCAGCATGTGCTCGGCGAGCCAGCCCTGGTCCCGGCCCATGACCGACGCGATGCGCAGCGCGAGGCACTTCTTTCCCAGCAGCGCGTTCCCGCCGTAGCCCGAGCCATAGCTCCAAATCTCGCGCGCCTCGGGAAAATGCACGATGTACTTGTGATCGGGATTGCACGGCCACGCGACGTCGGCCTCGCCCGGCGCGAGCGGCGCGCCTACGGAGTGCACGCAGGGAACGAACGCGCCGTCCGTTCCGAGCACGTCGACGACCGCGCGACCCATCCGGGTCATGAGCCGCATGCTCGCAGCGACATACGGGCTGTCGGTCAGCTCGACCCCGATGTGCGCGATGTGGCTGCCGATCGGTCCCATCGAGAAAGGTACGACGTACATCGTCCGGCCGCGCATGCAGCCGGCGAACAACCCGTGCAGCGTGGTGCGCATCTGGTCCGGCGCGACCCAGTTGTTGGTCGGCCCCGCGTCTTCCTCGCGCTGGCTGCAGATGAACGTGCGGTTCTCGACGCGCGCGACGTCAGCCGGATCGGAGCGCGCCAGGTAGCTGTTGGGGCGCTTGGCCGGATTGAGCTTGATCAGCGTGCCCGACGCGACCATCTGCGTGCAAAACCGCTCGGATTCCTCCGGCGTGCCGTCGCACCAGACGATGCGCTCGGGCTCGGTATGCTCGGCGACTTCGCGGACCCAGGCGAGGAGTCCGGAATGGCGTACCCAGCGGGGAGCCTGCACTGCGGCTGCGATGGCTAACGAAGAGTCTGGATCGTTCATGGCAGTGGGGTGATCGGCAGGGCGCGGCGGGCGTAGCGTGCGGGCCGCGCGACGAGAAATGAGTCGATTACTCTAGCACGCGCGCGCGGGCCTACGTAAGCTGCACCGCGTCAACTGCAAGCGGTCAGGCCACTCGGCCTCTTCCTGAACATGACAACGCGTCCTGCTCACGCAGCTCATGCGGATCCCCTGCGCCGGCGGCGCAGCCAGGAAAAAAGCGGCGCAGTGCAGGTGAGCAGGATCACGACGCGGGTGACGTGGAAGGATGTGACCAGCGGCACGCCGAGATTCAGCACCTTCGCGGTGATCGACATCTCGGCGATGCCTCCGGGTGCGGTCGCGAGCACCAGCGTGGCGAGATGCAGGTCGGTGGCGCGCGCCACGAGCAGCGCGAACAATGCCGAGAGAAGCATCGCTGCGGCGACGCTCGCGACGACCGCGGTCACGAAGCGGGGCGCGCGCCCGACGAAGCTCCGCTCGAAGCGCGCGCCCAGCGCGCAACCGAGCAGCAGTTGCGCGGTATTCGTGAGCCATCGCGGGACGGCGGAGAGATTCACCTCGGCGACCGTCAGCGGGATCGCAACCGCCAGCGCGCCGAGCACGAAGGCGTTGGGAAGGCCCGTGCGCTGCAGCAGCAGAGCGCCGCCCAGGGTCAGCGCGAGCAGCGTCGCCAGTCCGCCGCCGCGCACTTCCGTGATGCCGGGCGGAAACGGGTACGCGCCGTGCACTCCCAGGGCCGCGAACAGCCATGGAATCACGATCACGACCAGCATCAGGCGCAACGATTGCCCGGTGACGACCTCGTCGACGCGCGCTCCAAAGCGTTCGCCGAGCACCGCCATCTCCGCCGCGCCCGCAGGCACGCTTGCGAATACCGCCGTCGTGCGGTCGACGCGCGCAAGCTTGTTCAGCAGAAAGCCGCAGCCGTAGCCGAGCCCGAGCGCGAAGAACGCGCCGATCAGCAGCAGCCACCACAGCTTGAGCACGAGCGCAGCGACGCCGGGCGTGAAGTACAGCCCGAGCGCCGTGCCGATGATCCATTGTCCGGCTTGCCGTCCTCCCGGCGGCGCCCCGCAGTCGATGCCGATCAGCCGGCACGCGGCCACCGCGACCAGAGGGCCCGTCAACCAGGGCAGCGGAACATGTGCGGCGACGCACAGCGCGGCCGCGCCGACGCCGATCGCGAGCCCCTTGAGCGCGGGCCCTGCGGCAACGAGCAGCGTCTTGGGACCCGCGAGCGCCGGCCCGCCGCGCTCGCCGCTCACCCGTTGGGCCGGGAAGCCCCGGCGCTCGCCGCCGGCGCTTCCTTCCAGCCGCCGCCAAGCGCCTTGATGAGCGCGACGCTCGCGTTCAGCCGCTGGCCGAGAATCGTGACCGCCGAGCGCTCGTTGGCGAGCGCCTGTGCCTGGACGACGATTACCGCGAGATAGTTCGCCGTCCCGGCCCGGTATTGATTGAGCGTGATCGCGAGCGATTCGCGAGCGGCCTTGACCGCTTCGTCCTGCACCGCCGCTTCCTGCTCGAGAATCCGCAGCGCGGCGAGATTGTCCTCGACTTCCTGGAACCCGGTGAGCACGGTCTGGCGGTAGGTGGCGACCGTCGCGTCGTAGGCGGCGATCGCCTGCTCGGTCTGCGCCTGCCGCAGACCGGCATCGAAGATTACCTGCGCCAGGTCCGCGCCGAGCGACCAGAAGCGGGCGGGGGCGCTGAAGAGGTTCGCAAGGCTCGAGCTCGCGAAGCCGCCCGCCGCCGACAAGGTGAGCGTGGGATAGAACGCCGCCTGCGCGACACCGATCTGCGCGTTCGCGGCCGCCACCCGCCGCTCGGCGCCGGCGATATCCGGCCGGCGCTCGAGCAGCTCCGAGGGCACGCCCGGCGGGATACTCGGGAATCTCTGCTCGACGGGGGCGGGAGCGATCGAGAACTCCGCCGGCGGCTTGCCGATGAGGATCGCGATCGCATGCTCGAGCTGCGCCCGCTGCACGCCCGCGTCGAGCGCCTGCGCCTGCGTCGACTTGAGCTGGGTCTCGGCCAGCGCGACGTCGCTCCTGCCGGCGACGCCGACCGCGTACTGATTGCGCGTGAGCTGCAGCGAGCGCTGGTAGGCCTCGACGGTGTCGTTGAGCAGCTTGATCTGCGCGTCCTGGACGCGCAGCAGGAGGTAATCCTGCACGAGCTGCGCCTGAGCGGAGAGCTGTGCGCCCGCGAGATCCGCCTGGCTCGCCTGCGTGCTCGCTTCCGCCGATTCGACGTTGCGCCGCACTCGACCCCACAGGTCGAGCTCCCAGGTGGCGTCGAGCGCGACGCTGTACGCGTTGCCGACCCTGCCGGAGCCGCTCGTTGCCCCGGCGCCGTTGCCGACGTTTCCGCCCGAGGCGGAAGCGCGCGTCGCGGACGCGTTGCCGCTGACCGTCGGGAAGAAAGCCGAGCGCGCCTGCGCGGTGAGCGCCTGCGCCTGGCGCACGTTGGCTTCGGCCACCTTGATGTTCTGGTTGTTGACGTCGACCTGGGTGGCGAGCGCGTCGAGCTCCGGGATGCCGAACACCTCCCACCAGTTTCCGCGCGGGCCTTCGTCGCGGGGTTGCGCGAGCTTCCACTGCTCCTTGAACGCCGCGGGCGTTTCGACGGGCGGGCGCACGTAGTCGGGACCGACGGTGCAGCCGGCCACGAGCGCCGCGGCGACGACTGCCGCGATCCGGGTGCCGGTGTTCTCGCGCCGATGCGTGAGGAGCGCAGGCATGTCCCGTTAGTCCGCGGACTCGGCGGCGAGGTTCTGCGCGCGCCGGAGGCTGCGGCACCACAGCCGGAAGCGGTCCAGGTAACAGTACACGACCGGCGTCGTATACAGCGTGAGCAACTGGCTGAGCAGCAGCCCGCCGACGATGGAGATACCGAGCGGGCGGCGCAGCTCGGCGCCGTTGCCGAAACCGACCGCGAGCGGGATCGCTCCGAGGAGCGCCGCCATCGTCGTCATCATTATCGGACGGAAGCGCAGACGGCAGGCCTCGAAGATCGCGTCCCGCGGCGTCATGCCCGAGCGACGCTCGGCGTCGATCGCGAAGTCGATCATCATGATGGCGTTCTTCTTGACGATCCCGATGAGCAGGATCACGCCGATCAGCGCGATCACCGAGAATTCGCTGCCGAACAGCAGCAGCGCGAGGAGCGCGCCGACGCCGGCGGAGGGCAGGGTGGAGAGTATCGTGAGCGGGTGCACGTAGCTCTCGTAGAGCACGCCCAGCACGATGTACACCGCGAGGAGCGCGGCCAGAATCAGCCACGGCTGGCTGCTGAGCGACTGCTGAAACGCCCGCGCCGTTCCCTGGAAGCTCCCGTGAACCGAGTTCGGGACGCCGAGCCGCGCGAGCTCCGCGTCGATCGCGCGGGTGGCGGTCGAGAGCGATACGCCTTCGGGCAGGTTGAAGGAGATCGTCGAGGCGACGAACTGCGACTGGTGGTTGACGCCCAGCGGCGTGTTGGTCGGTGCGTAGTGCGCGAACGCGGAAAGAGGCACCTGCGCGCCGCTCTGCGTGCTCACGTAGACGTTGTTGAGCGACTCGGGCGATTGCCAGTACTCGGGGGCCGCCTCCATCACGACGTGATACTGGTTGAGCGGCATGTAGATCGTGGACACCTGGCGCTGCCCGAACGCGTCGTCGAGCGTCGCGTCGACGAGCTGCGGACTCACGCCCAGCCTCGAAGCGGTGTCGCGGTCGATGACGAGCGAGGTCTGGAGCCCCTTGTCCTGCGCGTCGGTGTTCACGTCGACCAGCTCCGGCAGGTTCGCCAGCGCGATCCGGATCTTCGGCTCCCAGGCGCGCAGGTCGGCCAGGTCGTCGGCCTGCAGCGTGTACTGGTACTGCGCGTTGCTCTGCCGGCCGCCGACGCGGATGTCCTGCACGGGATTGAGATAGAGGTTCGCGCCGGGCTCGCGGGCGAGCTTCACGCGCAGCCGCGCGATGATCTGGTCGGCGGACTCCCTGCGCTCCGAGAGCGGCTTGAGCGAGATGAACATGCTGCCGGTGTTGCGCTGCTGGCCGCCGGTGAATCCGCCGACGGTGTCGACCGCCGGGTCGCTGCGGACGATGTCGATGAAGTTGGCGAGCTTCTGGCGCATCGCCTGGAAGGAGATGCTCTGGTCGGCCTGGATGAATCCGATGAGCCGCCCCGTGTCCTGCTGGGGAAAGAAGCCTTTGGGCACGATGATGTACAGATACACGTTGAGGCAGACCGTCACGAGCAGCACGAGCATCGTGAGCGGCCCGTGCTCGAGCACCCAGGCAAGGCTCCTCTCGTAGCCTCGGAGCAGGGCCTCGAAGGCGCGCTCGCTCGAGGCGAAGAGCCGGCCGGGCTCGCGCTCCCTGACCGGGCGCAGCAGCCGCGAGCACATCATCGGCGTGGTCGTGAGCGAGAGCACGAGCGAGACGAGGATGGCGACCGACAGCGTCACCGCGAACTCGCGGAAATAGCGCCCGACGATGCCGCCCATGAGCAGGATCGGGATGAACACCGCGATCAGCGACAGACTCATCGACAGCACAGTGAAGCCCACCTCGCGCGCGCCCAGCAGAGCGGCCGCCCGCGGCGACATGCCCGCCTCGATGTGGCGCGAAGTGTTCTCGAGCACGACGATCGCGTCGTCGACAACGAAGCCCGTGGCGATCGTGAGCGCCATCAGCGAGAGGTTGTTCAGGCTATAGCCGGCGAGGTACATCGCGCCGAAAGTCGCGATGAGAGACACCGGAACGGCGACGCTCGGGATCAGCGTGGCGCGGCCGTTGCGCAGGAACAGGAACACCACCAGGATCACGAGCCCGACGGCCACGACGAGCGTGCGCTCGACGTCGCGCAGACTCGCGCGGATCGTGCTCGTGCGCTCCATCATGACGTCGAGGTTCACCGCGCTCGGTATCGAGGCGCGCAGGCTGGGAATCAGCGCCGTCACGGCGTCCACGGTCTCGATGATGTTGGCGTTCGGCTGGCGGTAGATGATGACCAGGATGGCCGGCTTGCCGTTGGCCGAGCCCGCGTTGCGCAGGTCCTGGACCGAGTCGACGACCTGCCCGACATCGCTCAGATGCACCGCCGCCCCGTTGCGGTAGGCGACGATGAGGGGAATGTATTCGGCGGCGGTCTTCGCCTGGTCGTTCGCATAGATCTGCCAGTGGCGAAGCTCGTCCTCGACCGCGCCCTTCGGCCGGTTGGCGTTGGTCGACGCAAGCACGGTGCGCACGGTTTCGAGTCCGATCCCGTACTTGTTGAGCGCCTGCGGCTGCAGCTCGACGCGCACCGCGGGGAGCGCGCTGCCACCGACGGTCACCTGACCGACCCCCTCCATCTGCGAGAGCTTCTGGGCGATGATCGTCGAGGCGGAGTCGTACATCTGGCCCTGCGTCATCGTGTCGGAAGTGAGCGCGAGGATCATGATCGGCGCGTCGGCGGGATTGACCTTCCGGTAGGTCGGGTTGCCGGGCAGTCCGGTGGGCAGGAGGCTGCGCGCGGCGTTGATCGCCGCCTGCACGTCGCGCGCCGCGCCGTCGATGTCGCGGTCGAGATCGAACTGGACGGTGATGCGCGTCGATCCCAGCGCGCTGTTCGAGGTCATCTCGGTGATGCCGGCGATGCGCCCAAGCGAGCGCTCGAGGGGCGTGGCTACCGTGGCGGCCATGGTCTCGGGGCTGGCGCCGGGGAGCGAGGCCTGCACGGAGATCGTGGGGAAATCCACCTGCGGCAGCGGCGACACCGGAAGCAGCCGGAAGGCGATGGCGCCGGCGAGCGCGATCCCTATGGTCAGCAGCGTCGTGGCGACCGGGCGGTCGATGAAGAGCGCGGAGGGATTCATGCGCGGGCCGCCTACTCGCCGGGCGCGCCCGCCGGCGGCGCGGGACGTGCACGCCCCCGCCGCTCGTTGACGCGGCGCGCGAGCCGATCGAACGCGAGGTAGATCACCGGCGTGGTGAACAGCGTGAGGAGCTGGCTCAAGATCAGCCCGCCGACCATGGTGATGCCGAGCGGATGCCGCAGCTCCGAGCCCACGCCCCAGCCGATCATCAGCGGCAGCGCGCCCAGGAGCGCGGCCATCGTCGTCATCATGATCGGCCGGAAACGCAGCAGGCTCGCCTGGTAGATCGCCTCGCGCGGCGCCAGGCCTTGGTGGCGCTCGGCGTCGAGCGCGAAGTCGATCATCATGATCGCGTTCTTCTTGACGATCCCGATGAGCAGGATGATGCCGATGATCGCGATGATCGACAGGTCCTGGCCGGCGATCATGAGCGCCAGGAGCGCACCGACGCCGGCCGACGGCAGGGTCGAGAGAATCGTCACCGGATGGATGTAGCTCTCGTAGAGCACCCCGAGCACGATGTACATGGTCACTATGGCGGCGAGCAGCAGCCAAACCTCGTTTGCGAGCGCCGCACGGAAGGCGAGCGCTGCGCCCTGGAACCGGATCTGCGCGCTCGCCGGCAGGCTGAGCTCCCGCTGCGCGGCGTCGACTGCTTTCACGGCGTCGCCCAGCGATGCGCCCGGCGCGAGGTTGAACGAAATGGTCGCCGCCGGGAACTGCCCGATGTGGTTGACCGCGAGCGGCGCCGAGCGCTCGACGACGCGCGCGATCGAGGAGAGCGGAATCTGCTGCGTGGTCGCTCCGCTGCCCGAGTTCGGGCTCGGGTTCGCGAGGGTGGCGGTCGACGCGCCGGCGCCAGTTCCCGGCGTGGTCGTCGCGTTGCCCTGGCTGTTCGCCGGCACGTAGATGCCTTCGAGCGCCGAGGGCCCCACCTGGAACTCGGGGCTCGCTTCGAGTACCACGCGGTACTGGTTGGTCTGGGTGAAGATCGTCGAGATGAGGCGTTGGCCGAACGCGTTGTAGAGCGCGTTGTCGATCACCGCGGGCGTAATCCCGAAGCGGCTCGCAGTCGCTCGATCGATCTCGACGTAGGCCTGCAAGCCGCCGTCCTGCAGATCGCTCGCGACGTCGGAAAGCGCCGGCTCGCGACGAAGCCGCTCGACGAGCCTGGGCACCCAGGCGGAGAGCTCGTCGGCGTTGGTGTCCTCGACCGTGAACTGGTATTGCGTGCGGCTGACGCGGTCCTCTATCGTGAGGTCCTGGACCGGCTGCATGTACAGCGCGATGCCTTCGAGGTCGGCGAGCCGGGCTTCCAGCCGGCGAATGACCGCCGCAGCATCGATGTGGCGCTGGGCGAGGGGCTTCAGGTTGATGAGCATGCGCCCGCTGTTGAGCGTGGCGTTGGTCCCGTCCACGCCGATGAACGACGACAGGCTCTCGACTGCCGGGTCCTCGAGGACGACGCGCGCGAGCTGCTGCTGGCGCTCGGCCATCGCGGCGAACGAGATCGTCTGCGGTGCCTCCGAGATTCCCTGGATCGCCCCGGTGTCCTGCACGGGGAAGAAGCCCTTGGGAATGACGATGTAGAGCAGAATCGTCAGCGCGAGCGTCGCGATGGCGACAACGAGAGTCGCGCCCTGCCGGTCGAGCACCCAGTTGAGCATCTTGCCGTAGCGACCGATGACGCGATCGAAGAGCTGCTGGCTCCAGTGAAAGATGCGCCCCTGCTGCTCCTCCGGCACCCGGCGGAGCAGGCGCGCGCACATCATCGGGGTGAGCGTGAGCGACACCACCGCCGAGATGAGGATCGCGACTGCCAGCGTGATCGCGAACTCGCGGAAGAGCCTCCCGACGACGTCGCCCATGAAGAGCAGCGGAATGAGCACGGCGATGAGGGAGAAGGTGAGCGAGATGATGGTGAAGCCGATCTGCTCCGCCCCTTTCAGCGCAGCCTGGAGCGGCGGCTCGCCCGCTTCGATGTAACGCGAGATGTTCTCGATCATGACGATCGCGTCGTCGACCACGAAGCCGGTCGCGATGGTCAGCGCCATCAGCGTCAAGTTGTTGATCGAGAACCCGGCGAGGTACATGACCCCGAACGTGCCGACGAGCGAAAGCGGGACGGCGACGCTGGGAATGATCGTCGCCGGAAGGCTTCGCAGGAACAAGAAGATCACCATCACGACCAGTGCGATCGCGAGCAGCAGCTCGAATTGCACGTCGTGCACCGAGGCCCGGATCGTCACCGTGCGGTCGGTGAGGAGCGCGACGTCCACGGCGTTCGGCAGCGCCGCCTGGAGCTGGGGCAGGAGCTGTTTGACACCGTTGACCACCTCGATCACGTTGGTGCCCGGCTGGCGCTGGATATTGACGATGATCGCGGCGGTCTGGTTCGCCCACGCCGCGAGGCGCGAGTTCTCGGCGCCGTCGATCGTGTCGGCCACGTCCGAGAGCCGGATCGGCGAGCCGTTGCGGTAGGCGATGATCAGGTCGCGGTACTCGTCGGCGGATTTCAGCTGGTCGTTGGCGTCGATCGTGGAGGCTCGGGTCGGGCCGTCGAAGCTCCCCTTGGCCTGATTGGTGTTGGCGTTCCCGATCGCGGTGCGCACGTCGTCGAGGGACAGCCCGTAGGCGGCGAGCGCCTTGGGGTTGGCCTGGATGCGCACGGCGGGCCGCTGGCCACCCGAAATACTCACCAGGCCTACGCCGGGCAGCTGCGAGAGCTTGGTCGCAAGCCGTGTGTCGGCGAGGTCGTAGAGCTTGGGCAGCGGCAGCGTCTTCGAGGTGAGCGCGAGGGTGACGATCGGCGTGTCGGCGGGGTTGACCTTGCTGTAGATCGGCGGCGTGGGCAGGTCGCTCGGCAGGAACGTCCCCGAGGCGTTGATCGAGGCCTGCACCTCCTGCTCGGCAACGTCGAGCGACAGCTGCAGGCTGAACTGCAGCGTGATCACCGACGCGCCTCCGGAAGACGTCGAGGACATCTGGTTCAAGCCCGGCATCTGGCCGAACTGCCGCTCGAGCGGCGCGGTGATCGACGAGGTCATGACGTCCGGGCTCGCCCCCGGATAGAGCGTGACGACCTGGATCGTCGGATAGTCGACTTGCGGCAGCGCGGAAAGCGGCAGCACGCGATAGGCGACGATGCCCGCGAGCAGGATCGCAACCATCAGCAGCGAGGTTGCGACCGGGCGAAGGATGAATGGGCGGGAGGGATTCACTCGAGGCTTCCGGCGAATTCGCTGACCCCGGCGCGTGAGGCGGCCTCGCGGCGCTGCGGTCAGCCGCCCTTCTTTCCGGCCTTGCCGCCTTCGCCGCGCTTCCCGTTGGCGCGTGCGGGAACGCTCGTCGGCGCCTGGCGCGCCTGCGGCGTGATCAGCTCGACGCTGGCGCCTTCACGCAGCTTGTCGGTCCCGTCGACGACCACCAGGTCGCCGGGCGAAACGCCGCTGTCGATCGCCGTCGTTTCGCCCTGCACCGGCCCGAGCTTCACCGGCACCACGGTCACCGACTTGTCGTCCTTCACGCGATAGACGAACGTGCCAGGCGAGCCGCGCAGAACGGCGGCGCTGGGCACCAGCGTCGCGCCGGTGCGGGTCTCGGCCACCAGCCGCACGTTGACGAACTGGTTGGGGAAGAGCGCGCCGTCGTCGTTGGGGAACTCGGCTCGCAGCTTCACCGTGCCGGTCGTCGTGTCGATCTGATTGTCGATGGTGAGGAGCTTTCCCGTCGCGAGCTTCGTCTTCTGCGCGCGGTCCCAGGCCTCGACCGCCACCGGCACGCCCGACTTCAGCCGCGTGGCCACCTGCGGCAGGTTGTCCTCGGGGATCGGGAAGATGACGGTGATCGGCTGGAGCTGGGTGATGACCACCAGCCCGTTGGTATCGCTCGCGTGAATGATGTTGCCGGGGTCGACCTGCCGCAGCCCGACGACACCGCCGATCGGCGCCGTGATGCGCGCGTAGACGAGCTGCAGCTTCGCGTTGTCGACCTGGCCCTGGTCGGCCTTCACGGTTCCTTCGTACTGCCGCACGAGCGATTCCTGCGTGTCGACCTGCTGCTTCGAGATCGAATCCTGGGAGAGCAGCGTGCGGTAGCGCTCGAGGTCGAGCTGCGCGTTCTTGAGGAGCGCCTGGTCCTTCGCGAGCTGCCCCTGCGCCTGCGTGAGCTGGACCTCGAAGGGGCGCGGATCGATCTCGGCGAGGAGATCTCCCGTCTTCACGAGCTGACCCTCGCGGAAGGCGACTTGCATGAGCTGCCCGTCGACGCGCGAGCGCACGGTCACGGTGTTGCGCGGCGTCACGGTGCCGAGAGCGTTCAGGTAGACGTCGATGTCGCCCTGCCGCGCCTGCGCCGCGACGACCGGCAGCGCCTTCGCGTTGGCATCGGCCCCTCCCCGGCCGGACCCGGTCGCAGTCTCCGAGCCCCTGTGGAGCACAAACCACACGCCGGCGCCGATGATCACCAGCACGACGATGGCCGCCACCGCGAGGCTGCGCCGCCCGCGCTTCGCGGTGCGCGCGAGCGTCTCCTGCGGTCCATCCGGTCGATAGGACGATGTATCGTTCATGAGCGTTGGGGCAACGAAGCGTTGCGCTTCTTGGGCGCGAATTCTATGGCCAACGTTCGCGATGAGTTGTAAGCAACTATTACCACCACCGTCTTCCCGCGCACGTTCTTCGCTCGGCGCTATCTTACGCGATGCAGCTCATGCGGCCCACGCGAACCGAACGCAGGCTCGTCGCGTGCAGCTACTTGCCGATGCAGAACCGACCGAAGATCTCGCCCAGGAGGTCGTCGGCCGTGAACTCGCCGGTGATCGTGCCGAGCGCCTGCTGAGCCCCGCGCAGCTCTTCGGCGACGAGCTCCAGCGCGGGAGCGCTCGCCGCGAGTTGCGCTGCCGCGTCGTCCAAGCGCGCGATCGCATCGTCCAGCGCACGCAGATGGCGCTCGCGCGCCAGGAACGCTCCCTCCATGTCCTCGCCTGCGCCGACCAGCGCCCGGATCGCCTGCCTGAGCAGTTCGATCCCGGCCCCGGTCCTGGCCGAAAGCGCAACCCGATCTACGCCGTCGAGCTTCGTGGCCGTAGCTTCGAGGCCGGCAAGGTCGATCTTGTTCCGGACGAGGATGCGCGGCAGCTCGGGCGCGAGCTCGGCCTCGATGGCGCGGTCGGCGGGATCCCCGGGATCGCGGGCATCGGTGACCACGAGGGCTAGGTCGGCGTGGGCGATGGCGGCTCGCGTGCGCTCGATGCCGATTTTCTCCACCGCATCGGTTGTCGGACGCAGTCCGGCAGTGTCGACCACGTGCAGCGGGATTCCGTCGATCTCGATGCTGCCCCGGATCGCATCGCGGGTCGTTCCAGGGACCGGTGTCACGATGGCCAGCTCGTCGCCCACGAGCTGGTTGAGGAGGCTCGACTTGCCGACGTTGGGCTGGCCGATGAGCACGACGCGCAGCCCTTCTCGCAGCAGGCTTCCCTGGCGCGCGCGCGCGACGACGCCCTCAAGGCGCCCGCGCAGCGCTTCGAGCTTGCCGGCGGCATCGGCGGCGCGAACGAATTCGATGTCCTCTTCCGGGAAGTCGAGCGTCGCCTCGACGAAGGCGCGCAGCTCGATCAAGGCATCGACCGCGGTGCGGATCTCGCGGGAGAACGCCCCGGCGAGGCTGCGCGCAGCGGCGCGCGCCGCCGTCGCGGTTGCCGCTTCGATCAGGTCCGCGACCCCCTCGGCCTGCGCGAGGTCGAGCTTGCCGTTGAGAAACGCACGCTTGGTGAACTCCCCAGGCTCCGCCAGCCGGGCGCCCAGGTCGAGACAGCGGCCGAGCACCAGCGCGAGCACGGCGGGGCCGCCGTGACCGTGGAGCTCGAGCACCGTCTCGCCCGTGTACGACGCCGGCGCGGGGAAGAAGAGCGCGAGCCCTTGATCGAGCGTCTCGCCGCGGCCGCCCTTGAAGCTCGCCGCCGTGGCAACTCGCGGTTCGAGAGCGCGGCCGACGATACCGGCGACCAGCCTCGACAGATCGGGCCCCGACACTCGAACCACCCCGATGCCGGCGCGCCCGCCCGCGGTCGCGATCGCGGCGATGACTCCGCCTGGCCGCGACGGGCCCTTGTCGGCGGATGCGGCTCCGGCGCTCAGCGGCGCTTGGCTGCGGCCGCCGCTGCCTCGCGCGTCAGCAGCCGGTTCATGTGCCATTGCTGGAAGATCTGGATGGCGTTGTTGACCAGCCAGTAGAGCACGAGGCCTGCCGGAAAGAACAGGAACAGGACGGAGAAAGCGATCGGCATGATCTGCATGACTTTGGCCTGCACCGGGTCCTGGATGGGCGTCGGCGACAGGCGCACCTGCAAGTACGCGGTGATCGCATACACCACCGGCAGCACGAAATACGGATCGGGCGCGGACAGGTCGTGGATCCAGCCGAACCACGGCGCATGGCGCAGCTCGACGGCGCCGAGCAGCACCCAGTACAGCGCGATGAAGACGGGAATCTGGACCAGGATCGGCAGGCAGCCGCCGAGCGGGTTGATCTTCTCGGTCTTGTAGAGCTCCATCATCTTCATCTGGAGCTGCTGCTTGTCGTCCGCGTACTGCTCCTGCAGCGCCTTCATCTTCGGCGCGACCAGTTTCATCTTCGCCATCGAGCGCGCGCTCGCGTGATTGAGCGGATAGAACGCGCTCTTGATGATGATCGTCATCGCGATGATCGACCAGCCCCAGTTGCCGATCAGCGAGTGCAGCCACTTGAGCAGCAGGAACAGCGGCGCGGCGATGACGGTGAAGATCCCGTAGTCGACGACCAGGTCGAGGCCGGGCGCGAGAGTCTTGAGCGTGTCCTGCTCCTGCGGGCCTGCGTAGAGCGGCACGTCGAGCCACGCGGTGGCGCCCGGCGCGATGGTCCCCAGGGGGATCTTCACCCCGTCGTAGTAGAGGTTGTCGAGCTTGTTGACGTAGAACTCGCGCGGCAGCTTCTTCGCGCCCGATGGAAGCCAGGCGACGACGAAGTAGTGCTCGACCATGCCCACCCATCCGTTGTCGGCCTTCTCGGTGAATTTGGCCTTGCCCTTGTCGATGTCGCCGAAGTCGACCTTCTTGTACTTGTCGCTGTCGTTGTAAAGAACGGGGCCGGTGTACGACGTCGGGGCGCCCCAGCTCTGCGTCCCGACGGGCTTGTTGTCGCGGGCGAGCTGGAAGTACGCGGTCGGTGAGATGGGCGCCGAGCCCTTGTTGGTCACCTCGTAGGCGACGTCGATCAAGTAGCTGCCGCGATGGAAGGTGAGCGTCTGCGTGACGCCGTCCGCGGTGAGCACCAGCGGCAGCGAGTCCTGGCCGGGCGCGAGCTCGCGCGGCCCCGGCTGGGCCTGCCACAGCGTGTGATGGTTCGGAAGGCCATCGCCGATCAGCCCGCTCTGGGCGAGGAACGTGCGGTTGGCGTTCTTCTGCAGTAGCAGGTACGGCTTGTCGGCCTGGTCGGTGTCGCGGTGCTCGTTGAGGGCGACGTCGTCGATGACTCCGCCGAGCGTGTCGACCTGCGCGACGTAGCGATCGGTCCTGATCGTGATCGTCTCGCCCTTCTGCAATGCCGCGCTGCTCGGCGCAGGCACGTTGGGGGCGCCGGTGGGAGGCGACGTCGCGGCGCCGGAAGGCGTGTCGTTGCCGGGCTTCGCGGCGCCCGGTGAGCTCGCGGGAGGCGGCGGGGGGCGATGCTCCGCCTGCCAGCGCTCCCAGAGCATGAGCGCCGAGAAGGCGAAGATGACGAACAGGATCAGGCGTCGGGTATCCATGCGCAGCAAGCGGGCGGGCGATTACGGAACCGGGTCGTAGCCACCCGGGTGATAGGGGTGGCAGCGGCCGAGCCGCCGCACGGCGAGCCAGCAGCCGCGCCCCGCGCCGTGGCGTTCGATCGCCTCGCGGGCGTACTCGGAACAGCTCGGATAGAACCGACAGTTCGCCCCGAGAAGCGGCCTGAGCGCGTACTGGTAGGCGCGCAGCAGCCCGAGCAGCGCGGTCTTCATGCGCGCAGCAGCGCCGTGCCCGCAAGCGCGTCGAGGAGCACGCCGGCTTCCGCGGCCGCGCGAGCGAGCTCCGCCGGCGCACAGGGCCGGCGCAGCCTCACGATGATATCGAAACCCGCCACCGAGGGCCGGCGCGCCCGAATCGCTTCGCGCAGCATGCGTTTGAGCCGATTCCGGTCGATGGCGCGCTTGAGCTGTTTGGTACCGATCACATAGCCGACGCGCCCCACGGGTCCCGAGGCGGGCGCCGCGACCAGTTGCAGACGTTCCCCTTCCAGGCGCCGCCCGGCACGGAACACGGCGGCGAACTGCGCGTTGCCGCGCAAACGGTAGCGGCGGGTCAAACCGACGCGCGCTCGCGACCGCCGTCAGACAGCGAGCCGGATGCGCCCCTTGGCGCGGCGCGCGCGCAGGACCTTGCGGCCGCCGACGGACTTCATGCGGGCCCGGAAGCCATGGGTCCGCTTGCGGCGGATCACCGAAGGTTGGTAAGTGCGCTTCATGGCTATACCTTGCCGAAAAAAGCTTTGTATTAGAGCGTTTAGCGCACCTCGCTGTCAAGGCAAATCGTGCTCTGCCGCTGTGGATAACCTCCGCTCGGGGGCGTAGAATTCAGCTCCTCTACGGGCTCCTTCGCGGCGCCCGCATTTTTTCTCCGCTCCCAGCAGGCTCCTCACCGATGTCAACCGCGTCATTCTGGCCCAGTTGTCTCGAAGCTTTCCAGCGCGAGTTGACGCCTCAGCAGTTCAATACCTGGATCCGCCCCCTTCGGCTGGAGGCGAGCGACGACGGCCTCGTCCTGGTGGCCCCGAACCGGTTCGTGCTGCAGTGGGTGAAGGAGCGGTTCGCGGCGCGGATCGAGGAGCTCGCGACCGTGGCGCTCGGCAGGCCGCCTCGACTCGCCCTGGTCGTGGCCGAAGGCGGGTCCGAACGTCCCGGGGCAGCCGCGGCTAAGCCGGCGCCTGTGCCGGTCATGGCGGAGACGCGGCGCGGCGAGCAGGCAAGCCTCAACCCGACGTTTTCGTTCGCTTCCTTCGTCGCCGGCAAGGCCAACCAGCTCGCCCGCGCGGCCGGGCTCAAGGTCGCCGAGCATCCTACTTCGTACAACCCGCTCTTCGTCTACGGAGGCGTGGGTCTAGGCAAGACCCACCTGATCCAGGCGATCGGCAATCACATCCTGGACGCCAACACCAACGCGCGCATCCGCTACATCCATGCCGAGACCTACGTCTCCGACGTGGTGCGCGCGTACCAGCACAAGGCATTCGACGAGTTCAAGCGCTATTACCGCTCGCTCGACCTGCTGCTCATCGACGACATCCAGTTCTTCGGCGGCAAGTCGCGCACGCAGGAAGAGTTCTTCTACCTCTTCAACACGCTCATCGAAGCGCACAAGCAGGTGGTCATCACCTGCGACACCTACCCGAAGGAGATCGCCGGTATCGAGGAGCGGCTGATCTCGCGCTTCGGCTGGGGACTCACCGTCGCCCTTGAGCCGCCCGAGCTCGAGATGCGGGTGGCGATCCTGCTCTCGAAGGCCGCGGCGACGGGTCTCAAGCTCGACGAGGAGGTGGCGTTCTTCATCGCCAAGCACATCCGCTCCAACGTGCGGGAGCTGGAAGGCGCGCTGAAGCGCGTGCTGGCCTATTCGAGCTTCCATGGGCAGGAGATCACCCTGCCAGTCGTGAAGGAGGCCCTGCGCGATCTGCTCGCGGTGCAGAACCGCCAGATCTCGATCGAGAACATCCAGAAGACGGTGGCGGACTACTACAAGATCCGCGTCTCGGACATGCACTCCAAGAAGCGCTCGCGCGCGGTCGCCCGCCCCCGGCAGGTCGCCATGGCCCTCGCGAAGGAGCTCACGCAGCTCTCGCTGCCCGAGATCGGGAGCAACTTCGGGGGCCGCGACCATACGACCGTGCTCCACGCCTGCCGCCAGATCGCAAAGCTCCGCGACACCGTGCCGGAGATCGGGCGGGACGTGAGCTTCCTGCTTCAGGTGCTGCGCAATTGAGGCTTCCGTCCCCTCTCAAAGCGGTAGGAATGAGGGGTAAACCGGTCTATAATTTGTGGGGTCGAAGCACGCCGCGTGAAACCGTCGATTTCGTCCCCAATCCATCCACAGTCCATACTGCTTTTGCCCTCGCGGTTGCCCTCCCGGCAACCCGCGAATGGCGTTGGGTTTTTCCCGGTTCTACCCGATTCACGAGCCCTCTTATTAGCTATTTTCAGGTTTAAATAAATGCAGCTAAAACAGATATCGAGGGACGCAATTCTCCGCCCGCTCCAGGCTGTTTCGGGCATCGTCGAGCGCCGGCAGACTCTGCCGATACTGGCCAACGTACTGCTGGAGCAGAAGGACGGGCATCTGTTCGTGACGGCAACCGACCTCGAAATGCAGATTACCGCGAACAGCGAGCTTGCCGGAAAGCAGGATCAGGCGGTCACCGTCGGCGCGCGGAAGCTGCAGGATCTGCTGCGTGCGCTTCCCGAAGACTCGTCGGTCAACCTGGATACCGCGGCCGGGAAGATGACAGTTCGCGCGGGCCGCTCGCGCTTCAATCTGCAGACCCTGCCGGCCGCCGACTATCCGCGGATCGGGCTCTCGCAGGAGCAGCTTCAGACCATCAGCCTGCCGCAACGCGAATTCAGGGGGTTGCTGAAGCTCGCCGAATTCGCGATGGCGCAGCAGGACATCCGCTATTACCTCAACGGGATGCTGCTCGTGATCGACAAGGGCTCCTTGCAGGCCGTGGCGACCGACGGGCACCGGCTGTCGTACGCGAGCATCACCGTGCCCGGCAGCTACGCGCGCCAGGAAGTGATCCTGCCGCGCAAGACGGTCCTCGAGCTGGGCAAGCTGCTGGAGGACAGCGAGGCGCCGGTCACGATCGACGTCCTCGCGAACCAGGCCCACTTCCGATTCTCCAACATCGAGCTCGTGAGCAAGGTGGTCGACGGCAAGTTCCCGGACTACAACCGCGTCATTCCCAGCGGACATCCCAAGCAGATCGAGCTCTCTCGCCCCGAGCTGCTGCAGGCGCTGCAGCGCGCCGCGATCCTGTCGAACGAGAAGTTCCGCGGCGTGCGCCTAGTGCTCGGCACGGATCAGCTGAAGATCATCTGCACGAACAGCGAGCAGGAAGAAGCCGAAGAGGAAATCGAGGTCGGGTACAAGGGCGAACCGCTCGACATCGGCTTCAACATCACCTACCTGCTGGACGTGCTGCACAACCTTTCGGCCGACCGGGTCGTCATCGCGCTGGGCGACGCCAACTCGAGCGCGCTGGTCACGATGCCCGAGCGCGGCGACTACAAGTACGTCGTCATGCCGATGCGGATTTGACCTCATTGCCCCTACAACCCGATGCTGCGCTCCGGTCCGATCGGTCCGCCGTCTCCCGTCTCCGTCGCTCCGGGGCGACCTCGCGCGAGGGAACCGCTTCGCTAGATCTTTCCGCGCGTTCGAAGGGCCGTGGCGCCGACCGAGAGTCGGCGCCGGCGTTTGATGGATGTCGAGAACTGGAATCCCACGAATGAACGAACCTCATCCGAAGGCCGTCGACAACGGCGGCTACGACTCGAACAGCATCAAGGTGTTGAAGGGCCTCGAGGCGGTGCGCAAGCGTCCGGGAATGTACATCGGCGACACCTCCGACGGCACCGGCCTGCATCACATGGTCTTCGAAGTGCTCGACAACGCGATCGACGAAGCGCTCGCCGGCTATTGCGACGAGATCCGGGTCGTGATTCACGCCGACAATTCCGTCTCGGTGATCGACAACGGGCGTGGGATCCCGACCGACATCAAGGAGGACGACGAGCAGAAGCGCTCCGCGGCCGAGATCGTGATGACCGAGCTGCACGCCGGTGGCAAGTTCGACCAGAACTCGTACAAGGTTTCCGGCGGCCTGCACGGCGTCGGCGTGTCGGTGGTGAACGGCCTGTCCGAGTGGCTCAAGCTCAGGATATGGCGCGACAGCAAGGTCTATCAGATGGAGTTCCGCGACGGCGTCCCGGTCGCGCCGCTCGCGGTCATCGGGACGACGGAGAGGCGCGGAACCGAGGTTCACTTCAAGGCCTCGGCGGAAACCTTCTCGAACATCGAGTTCCACTACGAGATCCTCGCCAAGCGGATCCGGGAGCTGTCGTTCCTGAACAACGGGGTCAAGATCGAGCTCTTCGACCAGCGCGACGGCAAGAGCGAGAACTTCGCGTTCACCGGAGGCATCAAGGGTTTCGTCGAGTACATGAACCGGAGCAAGACGGTGCTGCATTCGCGGATCTTCTACGCCAGCGGCGAAAAGGAGGGCGTGACCGTCGAGGTGGCGATGCAATGGAACGATTCCTACGCCGAGTCGGTGCAATGCTTCACCAACAACATTCCGCAGCGCGACGGCGGAACGCACCTGACCGGCCTACGCCAGGCCATGACCCGCACGCTCAACAGCTACATCGAGAAGGAGGAGCTCGCCAAGAAAGCCAAGGTCGAGACAACCGGCGACGATATGCGCGAGGGCCTCACCTGCGTGCTGTCGGTGAAGGTCCCGGAGCCCAAGTTCTCCTCGCAGACCAAGGACAAGCTCGTGTCCTCGGAGGTCCAGCCGATCGTGCAGGAGATCGTCGGCGGCAAGCTCGGCGAGTTTCTGCTCGAGAATCCGTCCGACGCCCGCATCATCTGCAGCAAGATCATCGAGGCCGCGCGGGCGCGCGAGGCAGCGCGCAAGGCGCGCGAGCTGACGCGCCGGAAGGGCGTGCTGGACGGCATGGGCCTGCCGGGCAAGCTCGCCGACTGCCAGGAGCGCGACCCCGCGCTCTCCGAGCTCTACCTCGTCGAAGGGGACTCCGCGGGCGGGTCGGCCAAGCAGGGGCGCGACCGCCGGTTCCAGGCGATCCTGCCGCTGCGCGGCAAGATCCTCAACGTCGAGCGCGCTCGCTTCGATAAGCTGATCAGCTCGCAGGAGATCGTGACGCTGATCACCGCGCTCGGCACGGGCTTCGGCAGGCCGGGCGTGGACAAGGAGGACAAGGACGCCTTCGACATCACCAAGCTCAGGTATCACCGCATCATCATCATGACCGATGCGGACGTCGACGGCTCGCACATCCGCACGCTGCTGCTCACCTTCTTCTACCGGCAGATGCCGGATCTCGTCGAGGGCGGCCACATCTACATCGCCCAGCCGCCGCTGTACAAAGCCAAGCAGGGCAAGCAGGAGAACTACCTCAAGGACGACCACGAGCTCAAGCAGCACCTGCTCAAGGTCGCGCTCAACGGCGCCGAGCTCACGCCGGGAACCGGCGCTTCGCCGCTTGCGGCGAAGACCTTCGAGAGCGTCGCTCGCCAGTACCTCCTCGCCGAAGCCGTCGTCGAGCGCGTGGCCCGCGTGATCGAGCCCGCGGCGCTCTACGCGATGCTGGGCGGCGCGCGCGTCGCCCTCAACACGGAAACCGCCGCGACGCGCAGCGCGCAAGCCGTTCAGGACGCGATCGCCGACCCGGAAGTACGCGTCGAGGCACGCTACGATCAGGCGACGGAGACACGGCGCCTCGTGATCGTGCGCACCCATCATGGAACGCCCCATGTGACCTCGCTCGATGCGGACTTCCTCGCGAGCGGCGACGGCGCGCAGATCCGCGCGGCAGCCGACGTGCTCCAGGGCTTGATCCAGCCCGGCGCGGTGATTAAACGCGGCGAGAAGCAGCAGGCGGTCAAGTCCTTCAAGGAGGCGCTCGACTGGCTGCTCGCCGAGGCCCGCTCGAGCGTCGCGATCCAACGCTACAAGGGGCTGGGGGAGATGAACCCGGAGCAGCTGTGGGAAACGACGATGAACCCGGAGGTGCGGCGGCTGCTCAAGGTCCGGATCGAGGACGCCGTGGCGTCGGAGGAGATCTTCTCCACGCTGATGGGCGACGAGGTCGAGCCGCGGCGGGCCTTCATCGAATCGAACGCGCTCGGGGTGCGCAACCTCGACGTCTGAAGACGCCGCGGACCCCCCGCGCGTCGGCAGCGCGTCGCTTTCCTCCGACAATCGTCTTCATGAGTCTCGACCGTAAGGCGCTTCTCGCTTCGCTCGCCCTCGAGGCGAGCAATCGCGGCGCTTGTGCGGCCCCCAGCGCGTGGCGCGGCAGCGGGCCCGGCTTGAGCGTCGTCAACCCCGCCGACGGGTCGACGATTGCCGAAGTCGCCACCGCGGCGGCGGCCGACTACGAGGCCGTGCTCGCAAGCGCGCAGGGCGCTGCGCATATCTGGCGCGAGGTCCCTGCGCCCAAGCGCGGGGAGGCCGTGCGCCGGCTCGGCCTTCTCCTACGCGAGCGCAAGGATGCGCTCGGAACACTCATCGCGCTCGAGAACGGGAAGATCAAGGCCGAAGGCAACGGCGAGGTCCAGGAGATGATCGACATCGCCGACTTCGCCGTCGGGCAGTCGCGGATGCTCTACGGCAAGACGATGCACTCGGAGCGCGTCGCGCACCGAATGTACGAGCAGTGGCATCCGCTCGGCGTGGTCGGGGTGGTCACCGCGTTCAATTTTCCGGTCGCGGTCTGGGCCTGGAACGCGCTCCTCGCGGCGGTATGCGGCAACGCGACGGTGTGGAAGCCTTCGCCGAAGACGCCGCTCAGCGCGATCGCCGTGCAGCATCTGTGCAACCGGGTTCTCGGCGAGCTGGGCCTGCCGCCGATCTTCACCCTCCTCGTCGATGCCGGTCGCGAGTCCGGCGCGAGGCTCGCAGCCGATCCGCGCGTCAGGCTGGTCTCGTTCACCGGCTCGTCGGCCGTCGGCCGCGAGGTCGCGCAGACCGTGGCGGGGCGATTTGGTCGCACGCTGCTCGAGTGCTCGGGGAACAACGCGATCATCGTCGCCGCAGACGCCGACCTTGATCTCGTGGTCCCTGCCGTCGTCTTTGGCGCGGTCGGGACGGCGGGGCAGCGCTGCACCACCACGCGGCGGCTGATCGTTCACGAATCAATAGAAGCCGACGTGGTCGAGCGCCTCGAGCGGGCGTACAAGCAGGTGCGCATCGGCGACCCGCTCGATCCCGGAACGCTCATGGGCCCGTTGATCGACGCCGCCGCCGTGGCCGGCTTCCGCAAGGCGGTCGCCGAGGCGCAGGCCGCCGGCGGCATGCTCGCCTGCGGCGGCAAAGTCCTCGAGGGCAAGGGCTTCTTCGTCGAGCCCACGATCGTCCGCAACGCGCGCAACGACTGGCCCGTAGTCCAGCGGGAGACTTTCGCGCCGATCCTGTACGTGATCCGCTACCGCGAGCTTGCCGAGGCGATCGCGCTTCAGAACGGCGTGCCGCAGGGCCTTTCGTCCGCAATGTTCACCGCGAGCGTGCGCAGCGCGGAGGCATTCCTGGCCGCCTCGGGCAGCGACTGCGGGATCGCGAACATCAACATCGGTACTTCCGGTGCCGAGATCGGCGGGGCTTTCGGCGGGGAGAAGGAAACCGGAGGTGGCCGCGAAGCGGGATCCGACGCCTGGCAGGCCTACATGCGCCGGCAGACCACCACGATCAACTGGAGTCGCGAGCTGCCTCTCGCCCAGGGAATCCGATTCGGCGGCTGAAGCGCCGCGAACCGCGCCTCACGCGGCGCGCTTGCGCTGCGTCGTCTTGCCCGCAGCCTTCGTCCCCTTCCTTGCGGTCGCGGCAGCCGCCGGCGGCGCCTTGCCCTTGGCCTTGGCGGCGAGGAGCTCCACCGCCTCGCCCAGCGTTACGGCGTCGACCCGATCCTTGTCGGGCAGCGTCGCGTTGATGCCGCCGTGCTTGACGTAGGGTCCGTAGCGACCGGCGTGCAGCTCGACCGGCCGCTTGTCCTTGGGATGGGGGCCGAGAACCCGCAGCGCGGCGGCCCCACGGGGTGCCTTCGCACCGGCGCCGCCGGGTCGATCCTTGGCCTGGAACTCGAAGCCGATCTTGCCGTCCGGCTGGCGGACGAGGAATGCGGCGAAGGGTCTTCGCGTGCGCGCGGAGACGAACTGCAGCAGATCAGTCTTGCCGGAGGCGAGGAGCTTCTTCATCTGCTCGCGCTCGATGGGCCGCTGCAGGATGACGCGGCCGGAGCGAAAGTCGCAGGTACGCGCCGGCCCCGTCGCGTGCTCGCAGACGTACGCCGCCGGCAGTTCGAAGACCCTTCCTGAGCATTTCGGGCACGCGCCGAGCGGCTCCTGGCCGGTGAAGTCGGGCGCCTCGCCACCGGCGTCCGCGCCATCGCCGAAATCGAACTGGACCTCGTTCGCCTCGGTAAGCTTGAGCCGAGCAGCGAAGGGACGACCGAGCTTGCTGCGGAAGCCTTCCAGTGGACCGACCGCCCGCTCGGTCAGCAGGGTCTCGGCTTCGGCGACTTCGAGCTGCCGGCCGGCGATGATCTTCCAGAACCCGAAATCGCAGGACTGGCACTGGAACTTCTTGTAGTTCTCGTGCACCTCGCCGCCGCAGACGGGACAGCGCGCGACGAGCGTGGCGAAATCGCCAGGAATCGTGTCGCTCTCGTGCTGCTTCGCCTGGCTCACGATGTGCTTGGTCATGCGTACGATCTCGCGCATGAACTGCTCGCGCTTGAGCGCGCCATGCTCCATCTGGGAGAGCTTGAATTCCCACTCGGCGGTGAGCTCGGGCGAGAAGAGCTCGGGCACGCCAAGCCCGTGCAGCAGCGTCATCAGCGAGAACGCCTTCGCCGTGGGCGTGAGCTCGCGACCTTCGCGGAGCACGTACTTCTCCTGGATCAGTCCCTCGATGATCTGGGCCCGCGTCGCCGGCGTTCCGAGCCCCTTCTCGCGCATCGCTTCGCGCAGCTCGTCGTCCTCGATCGCCTTGCCGGCGCCCTCCATCGCCGAGAGCAGCGTCGCCTCGGTAAACCGCGCCGGCGGCTTGGTCTGGCTGGCGACGACCCTGAGCTCCTCGGTCGCGACCTCTTCTCCGGTCCGGACCTTGGCGAGCATCGGCTCGTCGGCCGCCTGTCCCTCGCGGCCGTAGACGGCGAGCCAGCCCGGGGTCACCAGCACCTTGCCCTCGGTCTTGAACGGCTCGCCGGCCACGCGTGTGATACGCGTGGTGAGCAGGTACTCGGCCGCGGGATAGAAAACGGCGAGGAAGCGCTTGACGACCAGGTCGTAGAGCTTGGCCTCTGCCTCGGTCAGGTTCTTCGGCTTCTGCAGCGTCGGAATGATCGCGAAGTGATCCGAGATCTTGGTGTTGTCGAAGATGCGCTTGTTGGGCTTCACCCACTTCGCCTTCAGCACCTGCGCGGCGAAAGCCGCGTAGGCGTTCGACTCCTTGAGCGCCTCGAGCGTCGCCTTGACGGTCGGCAGATAGTCCTCGGGCAGCGCCCTGGAGTCGGTTCGCGGGTAGGTGAGGACCTTGTGGCGCTCGTAGAGCGCCTGGGCCAGCGCGAGGGTCGTGCGCGCCGAAAAGCCGAAGCGGCCGTTGGCCTCGCGCTGCAGGCTCGTCAAGTCGTAGAGCAGCGGCGGACTCTGCGTGGAAGGCTTGGACTCCTCGCTGACCGTGCCGGGCCTTCCCTCGCACCTGGCCGCGATCGCACGGGCCCTGGCTTCGTCCCAGAGTCGCTCGGCGCGCGCGTCCGCATCGTCGTCGGGCTTGCGGAACTTCTCGTCGAACCAGCGCCCGTCGTAGACGCCGCCGCTGCCGCGGAACTGCGCGAAGACCTCCCAGTAATCGCGGGGCTTGAATGCGCGAATCTTCGCCTCGCGCTCCACCAGGATCGCTAGGGTGGGGGTCTGCACCCTGCCCACGGTGGTGAGCTGGAAGCCGCCCGACTTGGAGTTGAACGCCGTCATCGCCCGCGTGCCGTTGATGCCGACGAGCCAGTCCGACTCCGACCGGCAGACGGCCGCATCGGCGAGCGGGCGCATTGCTTCGTCGCTCCGGAGCGCGTCGAAGCCGTCGCGGATGGCCGTCGGCGTCATGGATTGCAGCCACAGGCGCTTGACGGGCTTGTTCGCTCGCGCGTACTGGACGATATAGCGGAAGATGAGCTCGCCCTCGCGTCCCGCGTCGCAGGCGTTGACGAGCTCGGTCACGTCCTTGCGCTTGATGAGGCGAAGGAGCAGCTTGAGCCGAGACTCGGTTTTCTCGAGCGGCCGCAGTGCGAAGCGGGAAGGGATCGCCGGCAAGTGAGTGAATGTCCACTTACCGCGTTTGACCTCTTCCTCGTCGGGTGGACCGATCTCGAGCAGGTGGCCGATCGCCGACGAGAGCACGTACTTGGAACTCTCGAAGTAGTCGTCGTGACGCGCGAAGCCGCCGAGCGCTCGCGCGATATCGTTGGCGACCGACGGCTTCTCGGCGATGATCAGGCGCTTAGCCATGAACCTAAGATGGGTGCTCGAGGGATGGACCGCAAAGAGGGGGAGATGATAAGCAAGGACCCGAGCCGGAACAAGGAAGGCCCCGGCGCCCTCCGACCGGTCAGCGCGAGCGCTGGTAGACCCCGCCCGGCAGCAGTGCGACCCGGCCCTGCAGCTCGAGTTCAACCAGCGTAGCCGTCACCACGTCGGCGGGGAGGCCGGTACGACCGGCGAGGCTGTCGATGCTCGCGGGGTCGTGACCGAGCGCGCGCAGCAGCTTGCTGGTTGCGTCGCTTCCCTGCGCATCCGGCTCCGGGCTCGCGCTCGCGGATCCGGCGGGCGCAATCAGGCCGAGCTCCTCCAGCACGTCGGCGGCCGTCTCCACCAGCTTGGCGCCGTCGCGGATTAAGCGGTGGCAGCCTTTGGAGAAGGGCGAGTCGATCGAGCCCGGGATCGCGAAGACGTCGCGTCCCTGCTCGGCCGCGAGGCGGGCCGTGATCAGCGAGCCGCTATCGAGCGTCGCCTCGATGACGAGCACGCCGCGGGAGAGCCCGCTCAGGAGGCGGTTGCGGCGGGGGAAATTGCCGCGCAGCGGCGGCGTCCCGATGGGCAACTCCGAGAGCAGGCCACCGTCGCGCGCGAGCTGCTGCGCGAGCGCCTTGTTCGCCCGTGGATACACCGAGTCGAGGCCAGTTCCGACTACCGCGATGCTGCGAGCCGTGCCCGCCAGGCCGCCGCGGTGGGCGCCAGCGTCGATCCCCAGCGCGAGCCCGCTCACGATGGTCAGTCCGGCATCGGAGAGGGCGGCGGCGAACGCTTCGGCGTGCTCGACGCCGCGCGGCGTCGCGTTGCGGCTGCCGACGATGGCGAGCGCGGGTCGATTGAGCAGCTCGCGCCAACCCGCGTAGAGCACGACCGGCGGCGCATCGCCGAGCGCGAGGAGCGCGGCCGGATAGTTTGGATCATCCCAGGCGACGAGCCAGTGCCCGTCGGCGGCTAGCCACTTGAGCGTCCGGTCCAGGGTCGCGGCCTCCGGGCCGCGGTGGAGCGCCTCCGCTGCATCCGCGGGCAGGAAGCGCCCGAGGCTCGCGCGTGAGGCGGCGCGCACTTCGACGGGGCCGCCGAATGCCTTGAGGAGCTCGTAGCACGCCCGCGTGCCCAGGCCCGGGACGAGCTGCAGCGACGCCCAGGCCTCGACGCGGGCGTCGACGTCCATCAGCGAGGTCGGTTAGGGCTTGCGCACGACGTCGCCGACCACGATAGGCTCGGTCGTGTTCAGGACGATCGCGTAGGAAAGCTTGTCGAAGACCCGGAACACGAACAGCAGACCGGAGCGTTCCGCGGGCAGGTTGAGATAGTGCGCGGGCGGGACGATCGCGCGGGTCTGGTCCATGAGCTTCGACAGGATGTCCGGACCGTCGTAGGGCCGCGGATCGGCGATCACGGGCGCAGGGTGATAGATCGCGAGCACGTGGCCCACTTCGATGCCGTCACGGCTGCCCCGGTCCAGGGTCACGAGATAGCCGCGCCCGGTCTCCACCGAGTCGTTGGCGAGGGCGATGATGCGCCCGTCGACGGCTCGATCGGGCGCGTGCGGCACATAGTTCACAAGCTCCTCCCGCGGCGCGGGGACCACGACGTCGCCGAACACGATCTCCTCCCGGGCCGAGGTGATGCGCAGGGTGCTCACCTCGCCGAAGCGCTCGACATGGGCGGTGCCGAGATAGCGGAACTCGTTGCCGAGGAACTCGTTGCTGTCGTAGGAGCGCAACACCCGGCCCTGGCGGTAGACGAGCCATTCGGTGCCGGCCTTCTCCGGAACGTTGACCGCGTATACCGAGTCGCCCGCACCGCGCACCACGCGCTGGTCGCGTGCCGCGATGATCTTGCCCGCATCGGGCGGGCCTTCCGGCCCGGTGACGATGGGCCGACTCAGGTACGGCTCGATGTCTCCGGCGGGGATGCTCGGAATCGCCTGCTCGGGTAGCGGTGCAACGCGAATGGTCGGCGACAGCCGGTTGTGGTCCGAAGCCGACGCCGACGCGTCGCGTTCGAGCATGAGCCGCGGCTGGCCGTCGCTGCGATCGAGGACGATGACGTCGCCTGGATAGATCCAGTGCGGGTTCTTGATCTGCTCGCGGTTCATGCGCCACACGTCCGGCCAGCGCCAGGGCTGCTTCAGGAACCGACCCGCGATACCCCACAGCGTGTCGCCCTTCTGCACGGTGTAGCGGTCCGGAGGATTGTCCTGCAATTGGATGGGCTGCGCCTGGCCGATGCCGGACGCAAGCGCGAGCGTGAGCAGGCATGCCGAAAGCAGCGATGACGCTATGCTAGACTTCGCACGCATGGTGACTCTCCGAGCCGGAAAGTTCATGGGATCTTGCTAACGTCCTAAACCGACCCAAAATAAGGGTTTAGGCGTGATTCTGCATCTGGTACATGCATTTTGCAAGCTATTATGGTTTTGGACATCCTCGAATACCCCGATCCTAGGCTCCGAAAGCTCGCCAGCCCCGTCAAGGCCGTGGACGCCGAGATTCGCCAACTGGTGCGCGACATGGCGGAAACCATGTATGCGGCACCCGGAGTCGGGCTTGCCGCCACCCAGGTGGACGTCCACACGCGGGTCATCGTGATCGACGTGAGCCCCGCCCACGACGAGCTCCACGTGTTCATCAACCCGGAGCTTCTGCATGCCGAAGGCGAGTCCGACTGCGAAGAGGGCTGCCTGTCGCTGCCCGGCTACTACGAACGGGTCCGCCGCGCCGCCCGGGTCAAGGTGCGAGCGATCGACGCGAAGGGCGAGACCTTCGATCTGTCGGCCGAGGGCATGCTGGCGGTGTGCATACAGCACGAGATGGACCACCTCGTAGGCAAGGTCTTCGTCGACTATCTCTCGCCGCTCAAGCGGGGACGGGTGACAGCCAGGATGAGGAAGCGGCAGCGGATCGCGGTCTGAAGTCGAGCCGCATGCGCATCGGGTTCGCCGGAACGCCGGTCTTCGCCGCAACGGCGCTCGAGGCCATCCTCGCGGCGGGCTTCCCCGTCCAGCTTGTGCTCACTCAGCCCGATCGCCCCCGGGGGCGCGGCATGCGCCAGGAACCGGGCCCGGTCAAGGCGATCGCCCTCGCGCGCGGGCTCGCATTGCGCCAGCCCGGGAGTCTCAGGCAGGAGAGCGACTGGAAGCCGATCGTCGCGAACCCGCTCGATGCGCTTGTCGTCGCGGCCTATGGTCTCATCCTGCCCCCGTCGGTGCTGTCCTGGCCGCGGCACGGCTGCATCAACATCCATGCCTCGCTGCTCCCGCGGTGGCGCGGGGCGGCGCCGATCGCGCGCGCGATCCTGGCCGGGGACCGTGAGACCGGCATCTCGATCATGCGCATGGACGAGGGCCTGGACACCGGTCCGGTCATCTCGCGCCACGCCGTTCCAATCGGTCCGCGAGAGACCTCGGGCAGCCTGCACGACCGGCTCGCGGCGCTTGGCGCGCAGGCGATCGTCGCGGCGCTGCGCGCGCTCGATCGCGGCGAGACGCTCGAGGCAAGTCCACAGGACGATTCGGCGGCGAGCTACGCGCCTAAGCTCGCGCGCGAAGACGCCCGGATCGACTGGACGGGGGAGGCCGCCGTTATCGATCGCGCCGTCCGGGCGTTCGACCCGGTTCCAGGGGCGCAGACGAGCCTCGATGGCGCGCCGCTCAAGATCTGGAAGTGCGCGGCGCTCCCGGGGCGTTTCGGTGCGCCCGGCACCGTCGTCGAAGCCGGGCCGAACGGCATCGTCATCGCTTGCGGCGAGGGAGCGCTCCTCGTCGGGGCGCTGCAGCGCGCAGGCGGGCGGCGCATGGACGCGAGCGCGTTCCTGGCCGGGCATCGGCTCGCGATCGGGTCGCGCCTTGGCGCGAACGGCGGTTGAATCCCCCTCGAGGACCGCAAACTAAGTAAGCGACGCATGCCTCGGGGCCGGAGAAGAGACAGATGCTCGGGAACTGGTTCAGGACGGGACTTCTGATGGCCGCCATCGTCGCGCTCTTCGGCGCGGCGGGCGCACTGCTCGGCGGCGGCCACGGAATGCGGCTCGCACTCGTCCTGGGCGCCGGGGTGAACTTCTGGGCGTACTGGTTTTCCGACGCGATGGTGCTCCGGCTCTATCGCGCCCGGGAGGTCGACGAGCGCACTGCGCCGCAGCTCTATGCCACCGTGAGAGAGCTCGCCGGAGGCGCGGCCCTGCCCATGCCCCGCGTCTACCTGATCGACGAAGCGCAGCCGAATGCTTTCGCCACCGGCCGCGATCCGGAGCACGCCGCGGTCGCGGCCACGACCGGAATACTGCAGCTGCTGAACCCGCGCGAGCTCCGCGCCGTGCTCGCACACGAGCTCACTCATGTGAAGCATCGCGACACCCTGACCTCGACGATCACCGCCTCGGTCGCGGGTGCGATCTCCACGCTTGCGCAATTCGGGATGTTCGTCGGTGGGCGCGACGACGACAACCGCAACCCCGTGCTCGCGCTTCTGGTGCTGATCCTCGCGCCGGTCGCCGCGATGCTCATCCAGCTTGCAATCTCGCGCGCCCGCGAGTTCGAAGCAGACCGCGGTGGCGCGCAAATCTCCCGCGATCCGCGGGCGCTCGCCGACGCGCTGGCCAAGATCCAGCGCTACGCCAAGGGTCTGCCGCTCGAGGCGGCCGAGACCCATCCGGCCACGGCGCAGATGATGATCATCAATCCGCTGTCCGGCGGCGGGCTCTCGAGGCTGTTCGCGACGCATCCGCCGACCGAGGAACGCATCCGCCGACTCCTGGCGCTGGCCGCCTAGCGCGAGTGCCGAAGAAGGGCCGCGATGGAGCGCGCACAGCACCTCGCGGCCCGGGCGGTGACGCAGGTCCTGCGCGGGGCAACGCTCGCCATGGCGCTCGAAGGCGAGCAGGCCGGCAGCGATCGGCCGCTGGTTCAGGAGCTCGCGTACGGCACGCTGCGCTTTCTCGGCGAGCTCCGCGCGATCGTCGCCGCGCTCGCGCATCGTCCACCGGCCGACGCGAGCGTCGAATCGCTGCTGTGGGTCGCCCTGTATCAGCTCGTCCACACGCTGGCGCCGCCGCACACCGTCGTCGATTCCGCGGTGCGGGCGACCGCGCGAGCCAGAAAGCCGGCAGCCAAGGGCCTGGTGAACGCGGTCCTGCGCGGTTTCCTCCGCCGGCGGGCTTCGCTCCTGTCGCAGATCGCTTGCGAAGCCGAGGCGCGCTTCTCCTATCCCCGCTGGTGGATCGAACGGGTGCGCGCGGAATATCCCGAGCGCTTCGTGCAGATCCTCGATGCGGGCAATGCCAGGCCGCCGCTCGCGCTGCGCGTCAATCTGCGCAGGACCACGCCGGAGGCTTTCGCCGCCGCTCTCGAACAGCAGGGCGTGGGCACCCGGCGCGTGGGTGCCGCCGGCGTACTGCTCGACCGGCCGAGGCCGGTGGCGTCGCTGCCGGGCTACGCGGAGGGGCACTTCTCGGTCCAGGATGCCGCCGCGCAACTGGCGGCGCCGCTCCTCGGAGCGCGCGCCGGGATGCGCGTGCTCGACGCGTGCTCGGCGCCGGGCGGAAAAGCGACGCATCTCGCGGAGCTCGCCCAAGTCGACCTCACGGCGCTCGACATCGACCCTGCGCGCCTGGAGCGGCTATCCGAGAACATGGCGCGACTCGGCGTCTCGGCGCGGATCGTCGCGGGAGACGCCGGCGATTGCGCGTCGTGGTGGGATGGCCGGCCGTTCGATCGCATTCTCGCCGACGTCCCGTGCACCGCCTCGGGCGTCATTCGCCGCCATCCCGACGCGAAATGGCTGCGCCGCGAGAGCGACATCGCGGGCTTCGCCGCGCAGCAAAGGCGCCTGCTCGACGGATTGTGGCGGCTGCTCGCGCCGGGCGGCCGCATGCTCTATTCCACCTGCTCGGTGTTTCGCGCGGAGAACTGCGATCAGGTCGATGCGTTCGTCGCGCGAGCGCGCGACGCGACGCGGGTGCGTCTCGATCTGCCGGAGCCGTGGCAGGCTCTCGACGGTCAACTCTTGCCAGTCGAGGGCGACGCAGAGCACAATCACGACGGGTTTTTTTACGCCCTGCTAGAGAAAAGCTAAAGACCCACCGGATCGCGCGGCTTAGCCGCCACACCGTGGCATGTCGCCAACGAACCGCTTCCTCGGCGCGTTATGCATGGCCGCGTCGCTGGGCCTGTGGGCGGCATGGACTCCCGCCCGGGCGGACACGATACCGGTCAAGTCCGCAGAGCTCAAAGCCGAAGATGAGAGCTACGTCCTCGACGCGCAGTTCGACGTCGCGTTCAATCCGACCCTCGAGGAGGCGCTGCAGAAGGGCGTATCGCTGTATTTCGTGCTGGAATTCGAGCTGTCGCGCCCGCGGGCGTACTGGTTCGACGAGAAGGTCGCCAGCCAGTCGATCCAGTATCGCATCGGCTACTCGCCGCTGACGCAGCAATACCGCGTCACGAGTGGGCTGCTGTCGCAGCAACTCGCTTCTCTGGATGAAGTCGAGCATCTGCTCTCCCGTGTCGTTTCCCGGCCGGTGATTGCGGCCGATGCGCTGACGAAGGGCGCCCGCTACGAGGCCCAGGTCCGGCTTCGGCTGGACATCACGCAGCTTCCGAAGCCTTTCCAGGTGAATGCGCTCGCCTCTCGCGAGTGGTCGCTGCAGTCCGAGTGGTACCGCTGGAGCTTCACGCCGTGAACGGCCTCCGCGCTCCGCGTACGATCCGCTACGTGCTGCTGGCGCTCGCCTGCCTCGGCGTGATTTTCCTGTTCCTGCTGGCCACGGCGAGCGCCAACACCGCACTGTTCGCGCGCGGCTACGATCTGCTGCTCGTCCTCAACGGGGCGATGGTCGTGCTCCTCATGGGGCTCGTCATCTATCAGCTCCTGAGGCTGAGACGCAACCTCAAGGCCGGCGTCTTCGGCTCGCGCCTCGCCGCTCGTCTCGTGCTGCTTTTTGCCCTGGTCGCCGTGCTGCCCGGTGCGCTGCTCTACGGGGTCTCGGTGCAGTTCCTGGGCAAGAGCATCGAATCGTGGTTCGACGTGCGCGTCGATCGCGCGCTCGAAGGGGGTCTCAACCTCGGGCGCAGCGCGCTCGACTACCTGCTCAAGGAGACGACCAACAAGGCCACGCAGCTCGCGCTCACGCTGCAGGAGGCCGAGCCGGGCGGCATGGTCATGCGCCTCAATCGCGCGAGCGAGCAGGCGGGGATCTACGAGGCAGCCCTTTTTTCGGCTTCGGGGAGCGTGCTAGGAGTGGCGGGCGTCTCGGGATCGACGCTCACGCCGGAGCCGCCGCCCGCGCAGGCGTTGCGCCGGGCGCGGCTGCAGCAGCCCTACTCCGCGATCGACCAGATGGGCGACCAGGGCCTCATGCTCCGGGTCGTCGTCCCGGTCAACAGCGCCGACCCGACGGAGCCCTTGCGCGTGCTGCAGGTCGTCGAACCGGTGCCCAAGCAGCTGCAGCAGGACGCCGAGAAGGTTCAATCCGGCTATCGCGACTACCAGGAGATCTCGTTCTCGCGCACGGCCCTCAAGCGTCTGTACGCCCTGACGCTGACGCTCACGCTGCTGCTGGCGCTGTTCTCCGCGCTGGGGCTTGCGGTCGTGCTCTCCGAGCATTTCAGCCGACCACTGGGCCTTCTCGCGGAAGGCACGCGCGCCGTCGCACAGGGCGACTTCAGCCGCCGACACCCGGTGCAGAGCCGCGACGAGCTGGGCGTGCTCACCGAATCGTTCAACACGATGACCGCGCAACTCGCCGAGGCGCAGCACAAGGAGGAGCAGAGCAGGCAGGCGATCGAGACGACCCGCGCGTACCTCGAGAGCGTGCTCGCGAACCTTTCTGCCGGCGTTCTCGCCTTCGATGACGCGTTTCGCCTTCGCACGGCGAACCCGGGCGCAGCGGTCATCCTGCAGCAGCCTCTGGTCGAGCTCGTCGGCGTCCCGCTCGCGGACTGGGAACGCCGGATCCCGGCGCTCGGCCCGTTCGCCGAGCTGGTGGCCGACGGCTTCCGCAGCAGCCGCGACGGCCACTGGCAGCGGCAGGCCGCGCTCTCGGTGAGCAATCATACCCGCGCGCTGCTGATGCGCGGGTCGGGACTCCCCGGCGAGCCCGCTCCGGGTTGCGTCGTGGTGTTCGACGACGTCTCGGAGCTCGTCCAGGCGCAGCGGGACGCCGCGTGGGCCGAGGTTGCGCGCCGCCTCGCGCACGAGATCAAGAACCCTCTGACGCCGATCCAGCTCTCCGCCGAGCGGCTCGCAATCAAGCTCGCCGGCAAGCTCGAGGGCGGCGACCGGGAATCGCTGGTGCGCGGCACGCAGACCATCGTCGCGCAGGTGACGGCGATGAAGCACATGGTGGACGATTTCGCGATCTACGCCCGGCAGCCGAGGCCGGGCGCGATGCAGCGGGTCGACTTGAATATCCTCTTGCTTGATGTGCTCGCCTTGTACGAAAATCTGCGGCCCCACGTGAGTCTCAAGCTCGCCGAGCAGGAAGCCCTCATCCAGGGCGAGCCGACGCGCCTGCGGCAGGTGTTCCATAATCTCATCCAGAATGCGTTGGACGCGCAGACCGACATCGCCGACCCAGCCTACGAGTTCGCGATCGATGCCAGCGGTGACGAGGTCGTGTTGTCTTTCACGGATGCAGGCTCGGGCTTTCCCGAGGACATGATGCGACACGCCTTCGAGCCGTACGTGACGACCAAGGCCAAGGGCACCGGGCTCGGGCTCGCGATCGTCAAGAAGATCGTCGACGAGCACGCAGGCAGGGTCACGATCGAGAACCGGGCGCCTCGCGGCGCGCGCGTGACCCTGCACTTCCCAAGGGAGAGGACCCAGTCGTGATGGCGCCACCGAAGGAGATCCTGATCGTCGACGACGAGGTCGGCATCAGGGAGCTTCTCTCCGAGATTCTGCAGGACGAGGGCTATCGCGTGAGCCTCGCCGAAAACGCGGGCCAGGCGCGCAGCTATCGCGCGCGCTACGAGCCGGCGCTCGTGCTCCTCGATATCTGGATGCCCGATACCGACGGCGTGACGCTGCTGCGCGAATGGGCGGCGGGCGGGCAGCTCACGATGCCGGTGGTGATGATGTCGGGGCACGGCACCATCGAAACCGCGGTGGAGGCGACCAAGATCGGCGCCTTCGACTTCCTCGAGAAGCCGGTAGGGCTGCAGAAGCTTCTCGCGGCCGTGACGCGGGCGCTCAAGACCGGCGCGGGCCACGCGCCCCGCCACATCTCGCTCTCCGCGCTGGGGACGAGCACGAGCGTGATCGAGGCGGAGCGGGCCATCGAACAGCTCGTCCGCGCTGCGCGGCCGATCCTGATCATCGGCGAGCCCGGCACCGGGCACGATGTCGGGGCGCGCGCCGTGCACGTGCCCGAGACTCCGTTCATCGCGCTACAGGGCGGCGCGCGGCTGGTGGCGAATCCCCTGCAGGTGCTCGAGGAGGCGCGCGACGGCGTGCTCTACTGCGGCGAGATCGGGGCCTATTCGCGTGCCGAGCAAAAGGGGCTCGCTTTCCTACTGGCCAAGCTGGAGCGTCACAACACCCTGCTCGTGTGCAGCAGCAGCGAGCAGCTGGGCAATCTCGCCGCCGACGGCCGCTTCGACCCGGCGCTGCTGGCCGCGCTCTCGGCCGGCGCCGTCATGCTGCCGCCGCTGCGCGAGCGGCGGGAGGACATCCCGGCGATCGTCGAGCGCTTCTGGCGCGAGATCACGGCCAGCCAGCGCACGCAGGCCACGCTCGCGAGCAGCGCGGTCGCCGCGCTCGCGGCCGGGTACTGGCCGGCCAACCTCGACCAGCTACACAGCGTGATCGCCAATCTCGCGCTCACCGTCAACAGCGAGATCACCGGAGAGCACGTGCGCCGCCTCCTAGGCGACGCGGCACTGGTTTCCCCCGCCACCGTCGCCCCCGAGCTCACGGCCCGCTTCTTCGAGCTTCCCCTGCGGGAGGCCCGCGAGGCTTTCGAGAGGGTCTACTTCGAGCAGCTCCTCGGCAAGGAGCAGAGCAACATGAGCCGGGTCGCCGAGAGGGCAGGGCTCGAGCGGACCCACCTGTACCGCAAGCTCAAGCAGCTCAACATCCGCTTCTCGCGTCGATCCGACGAGGGAGCCTGCTAGTCGCGACCCGATGGCGCGATCCGCCAGCGTCGAAAGCGACTCGCTACGCCCCGATCGCAAACGGCTCGCGCCACTTGTCATCGGGGCGATCGGCGTCGTCTTCGGCGACATTGGTACGAGCCCGCTCTACACGCTGCGGGAGTGCTTCACGGGCCCTCACGGCCTGCCGCTGACCGAAGCGAACGTCTACGGCATCCTGTCGGTGATCTTCTGGGCGCTCATGATCATCGTGACGCTCAAGTACGTGACGCTCATCATGCGCGCGGACAACCGGGGCGAAGGCGGGATCATGGCGCTCACCGCGCTCGTCTCGCGCGGACTGAGCGAGCGGCGAGCGCGATGGTGGCTCGTGGGCCTCGGGATCTTCGGCGCCGCGATGTTCTACGGCGACGGAATGATCACGCCGGCGATCTCGGTGCTCTCGGCGGTCGAGGGCCTCGACGTGATGACTCCTGCGCTCAAGCCCTACGTCGTTCCGCTCACGCTGGTGATCCTGGTGGGGCTGTTCTCCATCCAGCGCCATGGGACGGCGAGCGTCGGCGTAATGTTCGGCCCGATCGTGTGCGTCTGGTTCGCGGTGCTGGCGTTCCTCGGAGCGCTCGAGATCGCCCGCGATCCGGAGGTGCTTCGGGCGCTCAATCCGGCCTATGCCTTCGGCTTCCTCTGGAACAACCCGTTGCCGGCCTTCCTCGCGCTCGGGGCGGTGGTGCTCGCGGTCACCGGAACCGAAGCGCTCTACGCCGACATGGGGCATTTCGGAGCGACGCCGATCCGGCGGGCTTGGCTGTTCTTCGTCCTGCCGTCGCTCGTGCTCAACTACTTCGGCCAGGGGGCGCTCGTCATCCACGAGCCGGCGACGATCAAGAATCCCTTCTACCTCCTCGCGCCGGGCTGGGGTCTCCTGCCGCTCGTGGTGCTCGCGACCTGCGCGACCGTGATCGCTTCGCAGGCGGTGATCTCGGGCGCGTTCTCTCTCACCCGCCAGGCGATCCAGATGGGATATTGCCCGCGGCTCACGATCACCCACACCTCCGAGGGCCACATCGGCCAGATCTACATCCCGTTCATCAACTGGACGCTGCTCGGCGCGGTAATGCTGCTGGTCGTCGGCTTCCAGAGCTCCAGCAACTTGGCTGCGGCCTACGGCATCGCGGTGACGATGGCGCTGACGATCGATTCGCTGCTGATCTACGTCGTGCTGACGCGGTTGTGGAAGTGGAACCGCATCGGTGCGCTCGCCATCGTCGTTCCGCTGCTCGTGATCGACTGCCTGTTCCTCGCGTCGAACGCGCTCAAGATTCCCCAGGGCGGCTGGTTCCCGATCGCTATCGGCCTGGCCGCGTTCACCCTGCTTACGACCTGGAAGCGCGGCCGGTCGATCCTGCTCCAGCGCCTCCTGCAGGAGACGATGCCGGTCGACCTCTTCGTCACCAGCATCGCGGAGAACCCGCCGCTGCGCGTTCCGGGCACCGCCGTGTTCCTGACCAGCACCGAAGGGCGCGTTCCCCACGCCCTTCTGCACAATCTGAAGCACAACAAGGTTCTGCACGACCGCGTCATCCTGCTCACGCTCAAGACGCGCGACATACCGCGGGTGTCGCGCGCGGACCGATTGAAGCTGCGCGACCTCGGCTGCAACTTCCACCAGATGGAGGCCTTCTACGGTTTCATGGAGGATCAGGACATTCCCGAGCTGCTCGAGGAATGCGAGCACCGCGGGATCCCCTTCGACATGATGGATACCTCGTTCTTCGCCTCGCGCGAGACGCTGATCCCGAGCGTCGCGCCGGGGATGGCGCTGTGGCGCGAGAAGCTCTTCGTGTCGATGTCCAAGAACGCGACCAAGGCGACGGAGTATTTCCGCATCCCGACCAACCGGGTCGTGGAGCTGGGCACGCAGGTCGAGCTCTAGCCGCCGGCGCGCTGCGCATCGCGCCGCGACAAGCGCACAAGCCGCGCGGGGTCCGGCGCCAAAGAAAAACGCCGGCTTGCGCCGGCGTTCCGTGGGTCCGAGGGAGCGGCTTACTCGAGCGCGCTCATCTGACCGCGCATGGTCTTGAGCGCCTTGCTCTCGATCTGGCGGATGCGCTCCGCCGACACCCCGTATTGATCGGCGAGATCCTGCAGCGTCGCCTTGTCGTCCTCGCGCAGCCACCGCGCCTCGATGACTTCGCGGCTGCGCGGATCGAGCTTCGTGAGCGCCTGGCGAAGCCCGTCGCTGCGCCGGTACGCGGTCTCCTTGCGCTCCAGGATCTGCGCCGGCTCGGCGTCGGCGTCGGTCAGGTAGCCGATCGGCGCGAGCATCTCGCCTTCCTCGCCGGGCGGTGGTTCGAGGGCGATGTCCTGCCCGGAGAGGCGTGTCTCCATCTCGAAAACCTCCTCGGTCTTCACGCCGAGGTCCCTGGCGATGCCCGAGGCCTCCTTGCGCGTGAGCGCGCCGGGCCCGGCCTTGAGGCCGCGCAGGTTGAAGAACAGCTTGCGCTGAGCCTTGGTCGTCGCGATCTTCACCAGGCGCCAGTTGCGCAGGATGTATTCGTGGATCTCGGCCCGGATCCAGTGCAGCGCGAAGGAGACGAGCCGTACCCCGCGCTCCGGATCGAAGCGGCGCACCGCCTTCATGAGGCCGATGTTGCCCTCCTGGATCAGGTCTGCCTGGGGCAGGCCGTAGCCGAGGTAATTGCGGCTCACCGCCACGACCAGCCGCAAGTGCGACAGCACCATTTGGCGGGCGGCGTCCAGATCGTTCTGATCGCGCAGGCGCCGACCGAGCTCGACCTCCTGCTCGGCAGTCAGCAACGAGAAGCGGTTTACCGCCTGGATGTAATGATCAATGCTCCCCAGCGAAGCGGGGGTCGGAAAAGCCAGGGTGGCCGTCGCCATCGAATCTCTCTCCTTGAGGCCCAGGTTGAATTTTAGCACTCGGAGACTCAGAGTGCTAAGCGCCGAGAGAGTTCCCGGCCTAGGCAAATAGATTGGACGCGATCGGCGATGCCCACGCTGGGAGGAGCGTTGCACGAAAGTGGGCGCTCGCTGGACCGAACGCTAGCCGACCAGCGCCTGGGCGAATTCCGAGGCGACGAAGGGACGGAGGTCGTCGATCCCTTCACCAACGCCGATGAAGCGGAGCGCCACGGGGTGGGTTCCGGCGATGGCGGCAACCACGCCGCCCTTCGCGGTCCCGTCGAGCTTGGTCAGAACGAGTCCCGTCAGGCGCAGAGCCGCGTCGAATGCCGCCACCTGAGCCAGCGCGTTCTGCCCGGTGTTCGCGTCGAGAACCAGCAGCGTCTCGTGCGGGGCGCCGGGCTGCGCCTTGCCGATGACTCGCCGGATCTTCTTCAGCTCCTCCATCAGGTGCGCCTGCGTCGGAAGACGACCGGCGGTGTCGGCCAGGACGACGTCGACCCCCCGGGCGCGCGCCGCGGCGATCGCATCGAACATCACCGCGGCCGGATCGCCGCTGCCGTGCTGAGCGATGACCTGCACGCGATTGCGCTCGCCCCAGGCCTGGAGCTGCTCCCGGGCGGCCGCCCTGAACGTATCGCCCGCCGCCAGCAGGACCGTGAGCCCTTGGCCCTGAAGCCAGCGGGCGATCTTGCCGATCGAGGTCGTCTTCCCGGCGCCGTTGACCCCGGCGAGCATGATCACGAACGGCCGCTCCGGACCGATCACCAGCGGCTTCTCGAGCGGCTCCAGAAGCGCGGTGAGCGCGTCGGCGAGCAGCGCGGACGGATCGACGTCGTCGCCGGCGCGCTTCCACCGGGCGCGCAGGTCGGCGAGGAGGCGCTCGGTCGCGGTCACGCCGACATCGGCCGTGAGCAGCGCAGTCTCCAGCTCGCTCAGCGCCTCCTCGGACAGGGCCTTGCGCCCGACAAGCGTCGCGAGCGGCCGGGCGAAGCGCCGTCGCGTCGCGTCGAGGCCCGCGCGCAGCCGCTCGCTCCAGGAGGCGCGCTCTTCGTCGCCGCCGCGCTTGAACAGATCGAACATCGGGAGGGCTCGACAGGTGGACGATATAATTCTACCGTCTGCGCGCTCGCCCTCCACGCGCGCTCTATGCCCGCCAACGCGCTTCGCATCATCGGCGGTCGCTGGCGCGGCCGCAGGCTGCACTTTCCCCGGACGCCCGAGCTTCGCCCGACGCCCGACCGCGTTCGCGAGACGCTGTTCAACTGGCTCGGACAGGACCTGACGGGCCGCACGACGCTCGACGCTTTCGCAGGCAGCGGCGCGCTCTCGCTCGAGGCGCTTTCCCGCGGCGCATCGCTCGCAGTCGCGGTCGAGCGCGATCCTTCGCTCGTGCGCGCGCTCCAGACCACCGCCACGACGCTGGGCGCGCGGGCGCTCGAGACCCATTGTGGCGACGCGTGGGCGTTTCTCGCGCGCGACCAGCGCCGCTACGACGTCGTATTCCTCGACCCGCCTTTCGCTGCCGACGACTGGCTGCGACTGCTGCCCGCCGCGAGCGCGCGCCTCGCGGCGGACGGGCGGCTGTACGTCGAGGCTCGACGCCCGGTCGATGCGCCCCCGGGATTGACGCTGCTGCGAAGCGACAAGGCGGGGCGGGTGCATTATCATCTGCTCGCCCGCGCACAGGCGTGATCGGAAATGCTCAAAGTCGTCTATCCCGGCACCTTCGATCCCTTCACGAGAGGCCACGAGGACCTCGTGCGCCGCGCATCGCGCATGTTCCAGACGGTGATCGTGGGCGTCGCCGACAGCGAGCGCAAGGGCCCCCTGTTCACCGCGGCGGAGCGCGTCGCGATGGCGCGCGAAGCCCTGTCGGTGTATCCGAACGTGACCGTCATGGGCTTTTCCGGCCTGCTCATGGATTTCGTGCACTCGATCGACGCCACGGTGATCCTGCGCGGCCTGCGGGCGGTCTCGGATTTCGAATACGAGTTCCAGATGGCGGGGATGAACCGCAACCTCTACCCGGAGGTCGAAACGCTGTTCCTTACTCCGGCCGAGCAGTACCTCTTCATGTCGTCCACGATCGTGCGCGAGATCGCGAGCCTCGGCGGGGACGTCAGCAGCTTCGTCAGCCCCGCGGTGGAGACTCGGCTCGCGGCAAAGTTTGCGAAGCGCGCCGGCGCCCGCCGGCGCCGAGCGGGATAGGCGCATGGCGCTGCTCATCACCGACGAGTGCATCAACTGCGATGTCTGCGAGCCCGAGTGCCCGAACGGCGCGATCTCGCAAGGCGTCGAGATCTACGTCATCGACCCGGCCAAGTGCACCGAGTGCGTCGGTCACTTCGACAGCCCGCAATGCGTCGAGGTCTGTCCGGTGGACTGCATCCCCGTCGATCCCGAGCACACGGAAAGCCGCGCAGAGCTCCGCGCCAAGTACGAAGCGCTGATGGCGAAGGCGCCGGCGACGGCCGGCGAGCGTTCCGGAGGCTGAGGACCGCCGGCGCCGGGGCGCTCGGCGCGAGCTTGCCGCTACGCGTTCGCAGCGAGCGGCAACATCTCCGGCTGGTCGATGACGGCGTCGATCGCCGCCACCTCGCGCTCCAACGCAGCGACCTGTGCGCGAATCCCGGCTTCCGCCTGCTCGAGCTCGGCGAGCCGCTCCTCGAGCTCATCGCTCGCCCGATGGATGCGCTTGACGCTCTCGAGCCGCCGCCGCAGCTGGATGTGGTGCTCGCGCACCTGCGTCTCGAGCGGAGCCATGAGCGCCTTGAGCCAGCTCTCCAGATCGCGATTGGCGATGTCGTAGACGTGCTTCACGCGGATCGCGATGGTCTCGAAGAAGCGCTTCATCAGGGCGAACTTCGCCTTGCTCACCATGTTCCACAGCGTGTTCAGGTGCGCGTTGTACGCCCGCTCGAGCCGGTCGATCTCCTTCTGGTACTTCAGCATCGAGAACGCGGGCGGCGTGAACGGCTCGAGCCCGTGCTCCCGGGCGAAGCGCCCGTACATCGCCGTCATCATCTCGTGGATTTCCTGGGTCCGCAGAGCGGCCCTGTCGATGCTGCCGCGAATTCCCGCGAAGAAATCGCTCATCGCGTTGCGCACACCCTTGGTGAACGGACTGTCCTCGATGCGCCGCCGCGTGATGCCCGCGGTTTCGCGCAGCGTTTCGAGCCCGATCGATTCGTAGAGAGCGGTCGTCTGCTGAGTGAAGACCGTACGCAGCGCGGTGTAGCGCTGCATGCCGCGTTCGAACAGTTCCTTCTCCTCCCTGATCCGCTCCATCATGTGCTCGACCACGTCCTGATTCTTGCCGCGCAGGCCGCGGAGCTCGGCGAGCTGCTCCTGGATGCCGGCGACGCGCGCATCGAGGATGGGACGGACCGTCGCGGACAGCGCTCGCACCTCGCTCCGGGTCGCCGAGCCCACGATTTCGCGCTTCGCCGGGATCAGCTCCTTCGACAGCGCCTGCTCGAGGTGAGGCATGCGGCTCTTGGCGAGCAGGGTATCGTCGCCGTTCACCTTGGCGAGCAGCGCCTTCTGCGCGGAGACGGCGAAGACCTGCGCCGGCGGGATGCCGAGGACCTGCGCGGAGCTGCGCATCTGCCGCGCGATCTCCGCGTCGACTTCCTCGGCGCTCTTGAGCTCGTCCCACAATCCGTCAATCTTGTTGAGCACGACGAGGCGGCCTTCCTTGGTCGCGGGATCGGAGCCGACCAGATGGTTCTGCCACACGTCGATATCGGTGCGCGTCACGCCGGCGTCGGCAGCGAGGATGAACAGGATCGCGTGCGCGTTGGGCAGGAGGTTGAGCGTGAGCTCGGGCTCGGTGCCGATCGCGTTGAGGCCGGGGGTATCCAGGATCACCAGCCCCTGCTGCAGCAGCGGGTGGGGAAAGTTGATGACCGCGTGGCGCCAGCACGGAATGTCGATGGCCGCGTCGTCGGCCGCGGTCAGCGGAGCGAGCACGTCGCCTTCCGGATAGAGCCCGTACTTGCGGGCGAGCGCCGCCGGAACGCGCTTGGTCTGCGACACTTGCGACAGCGCCTGTCCCATCTTGTCCGCCGAGGACAGGTCAAGCGGCAGCGTGACCCACTCGTCGGCGTAATTCTTGAATTCCGCCACCGACCCGTCGCGGGCGCGCGTCTCGATCGGAAGCAGGCGGATCGACGGCGGACGGGTCGGATCGTAGAGCAGCTCCGTCGGGCACATCGTGGTTCGCCCGGCGGACGAGGGAAGGAGGCGCTGCCCGAAATCGGCGAAGAAGATCGCGTTGATGAGCTCCGACTTGCCGCGCGAGAACTCGGCCACGAAGGCGATGACCAGCTTGTCCTGGTGCAAGCGCTCGAGCAGGTGCTGGATCTTGAGATCCACCTGGGCATCGGCAAGCTCCTGCTGCGCGAGCCACTCGTGCAGGGCTGAAATACCCGCCGAGAGGCGTCGGCGCCAATCGCTGTAGGCTTCGAAGCGCGCAGCCAGCTCTCTTCCGTGGGTCATGAGCTCGTCCCTGGTCCCGATCCTTCCCCGGATCGGGAAATGTAACACAGCCCAAGCACGAATCGCGCCAAAACAAGACGCTAGCGCTGACAGCTCACGCAATAGTAGGTCGCCCGGCCCCCAAGGCGGCGCATCCGGATCGGGGCGCCGCAGACCCGGCAGGGCTCGCCGGCGCGGCCGTAGACGTAGTAGTCGAGCTGGAAATAACCTGGTTCGCCCCGGCTGTCGACGTAGTCGCGCAGGCTGCTCCCCCCCTTGGCGATCGCCTCGGTGAGCGTCTCGCGGACCGCGTCGGCGAGGCGGGCGAGCCGCAGCGGCGCGATCCGGTTGGCTGGGCGATCGGGACGAATGCCAGCCCGGAACAGCGACTCGTTGGCGTAGATGTTGCCTACACCTACGACGATGTGGCTATCCATCAGCAGCAGCTTGATCGCCACCCGGCGTCCGCGCGCCGCGTGGTGGAGGTACTCGCCGTCGAACCCGGGGCTGAAGGGCTCGACGCCAAGACGCGCGAGCAGCGGGTGCTCGGGCTGTCCTCCCGGCGACCAGAGCACCGCACCGAAGCGCCTCGGGTCGCGGTAGCGAAGGACGACGCCGTTGGCGAACTCGAGATCGATGTGATCGTGGGTCTGCCTGGGCGGGAGCCGGGTGAACACCCGGAGGCTGCCCGTCATCCCCATGTGCACGAGCAGGGTGTCCTCGCCGAGGCGGAACAGCAGGTACTTGCTGCGGCGATCCACCCGATCGATCCTGCGGCCGACAAGCCGGCGGGGCAGATCGCGCGGAACCGGCCAGCGCAGGCGGCGGTCGTAGATCCGCACAGCGGTCACTTTCTGCCGTTCCACGTGCGGAGCCACGCCGCGCCGCGTCGTTTCAACCTCGGGCAGCTCGGGCATGGAACGGTTTGCGGCGGTGCAGCAGATTGTGGCCTGACCGACTATACCCTAAGATGTTGGGTCTCCCGGCGGCCCGGCCCTGTCCGTCCGCCAGAAAGCGATTGGTAGCGTGGCTGTCCCCAGCGCGGTTGCAGGTCTCCGAGGCATCGTCCTCGCTCTGGCGCTCACCGGTATCACCCCGCTCGCTGTGGCCCAGACGCCCGGTGCGCAGCAGAGCGCGCCGGACGCGGCCGCGGCGGATCCTTCCGCGGAGCTGAGCGCCGAGACCGTCTACCGGATCCTGGTGGGCGAGATCGCGCTGCAGCGTGGCGAGCCGGCGCTTGCGGCGCGCGCCTACTACGAGGCGGCGCGCGACGCACAGGATCCCGCGCTCGCCCAACGCGCCACCGAGATCGCGCTCTTCGCGCGGCAGCGAGCGCTCGCGGCCGACGCGGCGCAGCTCTGGCAGAAGCTCGATCCGTCTTCCGAACGCGCCCGGCAGATGGTCACGATGCTGGGTCAGGCCGGAACGAGCGGTGATCTGAAGAGCGATCTCGAGCGCGTGCTCGCCGACGCCGCCGCCAACGGCAAGACCCTGGGCGATGCGTTCATGCAGCTCAATCGGGCGCTCTCCAGCCAGCCCGACAAGACGGCCGTCTACAAGCTGATCACGGAGCTCGCCAAGCCTTATCCCGGCGTCGCCGAGGCCCACTTCGCGGTGGCCCTCGCGGGCTACAACACGGGATTGAACGACCTGTCGATCCTGGCCGACTCCACGCGCGAGATCGACCGCGCCCTCGAGCTCCGGCCCGGGTGGGAGCGGGGCGCGCTCGTGAAGGCCGACATCCTCGCCAAGACTTCCCCCGACAACGCGATCCAGTATCTCGCGAGCTTCGTCGCGGAGGCGCCGGCCTCGCGCGCGGCCGGCAGCGCGCTCGCCCAGCTCTACGTCGAGCAGAAGCGCTACGCCGAGGCGCGCGCGGTTTTCCAGCGGCTGCTCGATGCCGACCCGTCGGACCACGAGCTGCAGTACGCGGTCGCGGCGCTGTCGGTGCAGATGAAGGATTATCCGACCGCCGAGCGCCTGTTCACCGAGCTCAAGACCGCCGGCTTCGGCGAGCCGGGAGTGGTCTCGTTCTATCTCGCGGAGATCTGCGAGGAGACCCATCGCTACGACGAAGCGATCGCGCACTATCGCGAAGTCACCGACGGCGAAAGGGCGTGGGCGGCCAAGCTGCGCATTGCCGCGGTGATGGGCAAGCAGGGCAAGATGGACGAAGCGCGGCGCTATCTTGCTTCGCTGGAGCCCGACGGACGCGACGAAGAAGTCCAGGCGAAGCAGGCCGAAGCGCAGCTTTTGCAGGATGCCCACGATTACCAGGGCGCCTACAACCTTCTCACCGCCGAGCTCGCGACCGATCCGGATTCCACCGAGCTTCTCTACGACGTCGCGATGGCCGCCGAGAAGCTCGACCGGCTCGACGAAGTCGAGTCGCGCCTCAAGCGCGTCATCGAGCTGAAGCCGGACAATGCGCAGGCCTTGAACGCGCTCGGCTATACCCTCGTCGATCGCACGCCGCGGACCGCCGAAGGCATGAAGCTGATCGAGAAGGCTCATGCGCTCTCGCCCGAGGACCCCTTCATTCTGGACAGCATGGGCTGGGGGCACTTCCGGATGGGCAACCTGGACGAATCGGAGAAGTATCTCCGGCGCGCCCTCGCCGAGCGCCCGGATCCCGAGATAGCGGCGCACCTGGGCGAGGTGCTGTGGGCGAAGGGCGAGCGCGGCAGCGCACAGGAAGTGTGGCAATCGCAGCTCAAGGAAACGCCCGACAATCCGGTGCTGCTGAACACCGTCAAGCGTCACGCGCCGTAAAGAGCGGCGCCATCCCGTCGATGTGGGGAAGTTTTCTGCCGCGGCGCTCGCTGAGGCCGATCGGCGCCGCAGTGCTTGCGGCCGCGCTGCTGGGCGCCTGCGCACCGGGCGGCCTGCAGCGAACGAGCGCGACGGCGCGACTGCCGGCCGCCCAGGCGGTCTTCGAGGCATCGGGCCGACTGAGCGCGCGCCACGGCGCCGACGCGCTGGCCGCCAACTTCCAATGGCGCCATGCAGGCGAGGGAGACGAGCTCGAGCTTTCTTCTCCGCTCGGCCAGACCATCGCGATGCTCACCGGCGACGGTGGGGGGGCGCGGATGCGAACCTCGCAGGGTCGGGTGCTCGGCGCGCCCAGCTGGACGGAGCTCACCCGGGAGGGGCTCGGATGGCCGCTCCCGGTCGACGGACTCGAATACTGGATCCAGGGCGTGCCGCGTCCGGGGGCGAGCTTCGCCGCCGAGCCCGATGCCGACGGCCGGGTCGCCGTGCTGCGGCAGGACGGCTGGACGATCGCCTACCAGGGGTATGTGCAGAGGGCCGATGACGCCTGGAGACCCACGCGGATGACGGCGACGTATCCCGAGGTGGAGCTGCGCCTCGCCATCGATCGATGGCGGTGAGCGCGACGGCTCCGCTCAAGCTCCCTGCCCCGGCCAAGATCAACCTCTTCCTGCACGTGACCGGCCGGCGCAGCGACGGCTACCACAGCGTCGAGACGCTGCTGGTGCCGCTCGACTACTGCGACTGGATCACGCTCAGCCTGCGTCCGGCCCGCGAGATCACGCGCAGCCGCGGTCCGGCGGCGGTGCCCGTCGACGACGATCTCGCGGTGCGGGCGGCGCGGCTCCTGCAGCGCCGCTGCGGCGTCGAGCATGGCGTCGACATCGAGCTCGAAAAACGCATTCCGATCGGCGGCGGACTCGGCGGGGGCAGCTCGGATGCGGCAACGGTGCTGCTCGGCTTGAATCGGCTCTGGGGGCTCGGGCTCGATCGCCGCGCGCTCATGTCTTTCGCGCTGGAGCTCGGCGTCGACGTGCCTTTCTTCGTATTCGGCGCGCCCGCGTTCGCGCACGGCATCGGCGAGCGGCTCGAAAGCTTCAGTCTTCCCGCGACATGGTTCGTGATCCTCGCCCCGCGCGCGCAGGCTTCGACCGCGCGCATTTTCGCGGCTCCCGAATTGACACGTCAGACCCCGTCCGCGAAAATACCGGCCTTCTCCGAAGCGTACGGCGGCAACGACCTGCAGGCGGTCGCGGTCTCGCGGTTCCCGGGCATTGCAGACCAGCTTGCGGCGCTTTCCCGTGCGGCGCCGCAGGGCATTCGAGTGGCGATGTCGGGATCGGGAGCGAGCGTGTTCGCCGCCTTTGCCGAGGAGGAGGCGGCCGTGGAGTCGCTATCGCGCGCGACTCGCGCGGGTGAGATCGAAGGATTCGTTGCCCGAGCGCTCAACCGGCACCCATTGCATCAGTTTGCCGCGTCTTGACGGCGCGGGCGCGACGGTTCCCTTGGGGAGTCGCCAAGTGGTAAGGCACCGGATTTTGATTCCGGCATTCGTAGGTTCGATCCCTACCTCCCCAGCCAGCGACAGCCGCCGGCGGGTCGTGCGCGAGCGGCCCGCCGGCGGGCCCGGATTCGCGCCAGGACCGCGCCATGGCTTTTGAGCGCATGCGGGTCTTCACCGGCACCGCGAACCCGAAGCTCGCCGAAGCGGTCGTGCGCCACCTCAACATCAGCCTCGGACGCTGCATCGTCGGGCGATTCTCCGACGGCGAAGTCATGGTCGAGCTCCTCGAGAACGTGCGCGGCCGCGACGTCTTCGTCCTCCAGTCGACCTGCGTGCCGACCAACGACAACCTGATGGAGATACTGGTGATGGTCGATGCGCTCAAGCGCGCGTCGGCCGGACGGATCACCGCCGCGATTCCCTACTTCGGCTACGCGCGCCAGGATCGCCGTCCGCGCTCGGCGCGCGTTCCGATCACGGCCAAGGTGGTGGCCGACATGCTCAGCTCGGTCGGCGTAAACCGCGTGATGACGATGGACCTGCACGCCGACCAGATCCAGGGCTTCTTCAACATCCCCGTCGACAACATCTACGCCACCCCGGTGCTGCTCGGCGACCTCTGGAAGCAGAACTACGACAACCTGCTCGTCGTCTCGCCCGACGTGGGCGGCGTGGTGCGCGCCCGCGCGATCGCCAAGCGGCTCGACTCCGATCTGGCGATCATCGACAAGCGCCGGCCGAAGGCGAATGTCGCGGAAGTGATGAACATCATCGGCGACGTGGACGGCCGCACCTGCGTGATCATGGACGACATCGTCGACACGGCGAACACGCTGGTCAAGGCGGCTTCCGCGCTTAAGGAGAACGGTGCGATGAAGGTCCTCGCCTACTGTACGCACCCGGTGCTCTCGGGCGGCGCGGTGGCGCGGATCGCGGAATCGGCGCTCGACGAGATCGTGGTCACCGACACGATTCCGCTTTCGGAGGAGGCGCGGGCCTGCAAGCGCATACGCGCGCTCTCCTGCGCGCAGCTCCTCGCCGAAACCATGACGCGCATCTCCAACGAGGAATCCGTGAGCTCGCTGTTCACCGAATAGGCGCCCGCGAACGGCTTGCGGCGCGCGATCGTTTTCGCATATAATTCAATGCTTTTTCTCGGCCCGGCGGACGTTTCTCGATGCCCGGGCCGGGTTGTCGCCACCGCGGACGACCAAAGGCCGAAGCCCGGCAGGGAGGCCGCAGACAAAGGAGTGCCCGTATGGCCCACGAATTCACCGCGTTTCCGCGCGCCACCGAAGGTCGGGGGGCGAGCCGCCGCCTGCGTCGTTCCGGGCGCGCGCCCGGTGTCATCTACGGCGGGAGCGCCGCCCCGCAGCCGATCGAGCTCGACCACAACGCGCTGGTGCATGCGCTCAGGAACGAGGCATTCCATTCCTCGATCCTAACGATGAAGCTCGACGGCCAGTCGCAGCAGGTGCTCCTGCGCGACGTCCAGATGCATCCGTTCCGCCGCGAGATCCTGCACGTCGACTTCCAGCGCGTCGACGCGAACCGCCGTATCCACATGAAGGTGCCGCTGCACTTCGTCAACGGCGAGAATTCCCCGGCAGTGAAGCTCTCGGGCGCGATCATCAGCCACGTGATCACGGAGCTCGACGTCTCCTGCCTGCCCAAGGATCTGCCGAGCTTCATCGAGGTGGACCTCTCCGAGCTCGCGCTCAATCAGTCGATCCATGTGGGCAACTTGAAGCTGCCCGCGGGAGTGACCGCGGTCGCGCACGCCGGGATGGACCCCGTGGTCGCCACGGCCATCATCCCCAAGATGATCGTCGAGGAGGTCGCGGAGACGCCGGCCGAAGCCGCGGAAGGCGAAGCCGTACCAGCCGAGGGCGAGGCGGCTCAAGCCGCGGGCGCTGCCGGCGAGAAGCCGGGCGAGAAGGGCGCCGAGGAGAAGGCGCCGGAGAAAGGCGCCGACAGGGGTGCCGAGCGCGGCAAGAAGAAAGACGACAAGAAGTAAGGTCGATCGCGTCGCGCAAGGAAGCCCGCCGGCGTCGAATCCGGCGGGCTTTTTGTTCGAGGCGAAAGTCAGAGCGCAACGCTATGGCATCTCCCTTGCGGCTGTTCGTCGGGCTGGGCAACCCGGGTCGCCGCTACGCCGCCACGAGGCACAACGCCGGAGCCTGGTTCGTCCAGAGGCTTGCGAGCGCCTTGTCGCTCGAGCTTCGCTCCGAAGCGCGCTTCCACAGTCTGGTGGGGCGAGGCCGCGCGGGCGACGGGGCGGACTTTCGCCTGGCACTGCCGCAGAGCTACATGAACGAGAGTGGCCAGCCCGTGGCTGCGCTCGCGCGCTACTACCGGATCCCGCCCGCGGAGATGCTGGTGGCCTACGACGAGCTCGACCTGAAGCCCGGCAGCGTCAAGCTCAAGCTCGGCGGAGGCAGCGCCGGACACAACGGTCTCAAGGACATCGTCGAGCAGCTCGGGAGCACCGACTTCTGGCGCCTGCGCTTCGGCATCGGTCATCCACGCGACACGGAAGCCGCGGCCGAGGTCGTCGACTACGTCCTCCATCCGCCTCGCGTCGAGGAGCAGCAGGCGATCGACAACGCGATCGATCGGGCGCTCGCGGTCTGGTCGGAGCTCTCGAGCGGCGAGATCGAACGCGCGATGCTCATGCTGCACACGCGGCCGCGCAGCCCCGCCGCGGGCGAAGGCACGGCCGCCACATGAGCCTGCGCTGCGGCATCGTCGGGCTGCCCAATGTCGGGAAATCGACGCTGTTCAACGCGCTCACCAAGGCGGGGATTGCGGCCGAGAACTATCCGTTCTGCACGATCGAGCCGAATGTCGGAGTCGTCGCCGTCCCCGACCCGCGGCTCGACGAGCTCGCGGCGATCGCCCGGCCGGCCCGAGTCGTGCCGGCGACGGTCGAATTCGTCGACATCGCGGGGCTCGTCGCCGGCGCGTCGAAAGGCGAGGGCCTGGGCAACCAGTTCCTCGCGAACATCCGCGAGACCGATGCCGTCGCCCACGTCGTGCGTTGCTTCGCCGACGCTAACGTCGTGCACGTCGCCGGCAAGATCGATCCGGTCTCGGACATCGAGACGATCAACACCGAGCTCGCGCTCGCGGATCTGGCGGGCGTCGACAAGCAGCTCGCCAAGCACGTCAAGCTCGCGCGCGCCGGCGGCGACAAGGAGGCACAGCGCCTCGTCGCCGTTCTGGAGAAAGTCGCGCCGGCGCTCAATGAGGCGAAGCCCGCGCGGTCGGTCTCGTTGTCCGCGGAGGAGCGCGCGCTGCTCGCGCCGCTGTTCCTGCTCACGATGAAGCCCGCGATGTACGTGGCCAACCTCGCCGAGCACGGCTTCGCGAACAATCCGCTGCTTCGCGCCGTCGAGGAGTACGCCGCGCGCGAAGCCGCGCCCGTCGTTCCGATCTGCGCCGCGCTGGAAGCGCAGATCGCGGATCTCGATCCCGCCGACAAGCAGGTCTTCCTCGCCGACATGGGACACTCCGAAGCGGGCCTCGACCGGCTGATCCACGCGGGCTACAGCCTCCTGGGACTGGAGACGTTTTTCACCGCCGGTCCGACGGAAGTTCGCGCGTGGACGGTGCGCAGGGGCAGCAGTGCCCTGCAAGCCGCCGGCGTCATCCACACCGACTTCGCGAAGGGCTTCATCCGCGCCGAGGTGATCGCCTTCGCCGATTACGTCGCGTGCAAGGGGGAGCATGGCGCGAAGGAAGCCGGTAAGATGCGTCTCGAGGGCCGCGAATACGTGGTGAGAGACGGTGACGTCATGCATTTCCGCTTCAACGTCTGAAGTCGCGGCGCCTCTCGGCGAAGCCTGAGGATCTTGAGTTCATTCCCGCGCAGACGATTCCTCGCCGCCGGCGCGGCGCTGCTCGCAGCCGCCTGCACGTCGAGCCGGCCGAAGATCGAGCCGCCCGCGATCACGCTCGATGCCGTACGCGTCGGGCGGATCGCCGAAGCGAAGGCGGACGTCTCGCTCAAGCTCACCCTCGCGAACCACAACAGCTTCGAGCTGCCGATCGACCGCATCGACTTCGACGTGGCACTGGACGGCCGTCCTGCGGTCAGCGGCCGAAGCGTGCACGTCGATCCGCTGCCGCCCGGCGGCGAAGCGAAGGTGGACCTCGCGGGCAGGGTCGACGTCGCCGCGGTCGCCACGGCGCTGATGACCCTCGGCTCGCAGCTTCCCGTGCCTTACTCGGTCAGCGGCACGCTCACGCTGAGGAACGGCACGGCGCTCGCGTTTTCGCGCAACGGGGAGATTCCCGTTCAGCGCTTCGATGGCGCCGTGGGAGCGCGGCCGTGATCGCTCGCCGGCTGCCCTTCACGAAGATGCAGGGGCTCGGCAACGATTTCGTCGTCGTCGACGCGACGCGCGAGCCCTTCGATCTCGACGCTGCGGGCGTTCGCCGGCTGGCCGACCGCCATTTCGGCGTGGGCTGCGACCAGGTCCTCGTAGTGGAAAGGCCGACGCGGACCGACGTCGATTTCCGCTATCGCATCTTCAACGCCGATGGGGGCGAGGTCGAGCAATGCGGCAACGGTGCGCGCTGCTTCGTTCAGTTCGTGCGCGCGCGGGGCCTCACGGCGAAGCGCGCGATCCGGGTCGAGACCGCGGGGGGAGTCATCGAGCCGCGCCTTGCCGACGACGGGGAGGTCACGGTCGACATGGGGAAGCCAGTGTTCGATCCCGCCGCGGTTCCCTATCTGGGCGGATCCGGTGCGCCGGTCGAGCCGCTCGTCCTCGACGGCCAGACCATCATGGTCTCGGTGCTCTCGCTGGGCAACCCGCATGCGGTGCAGCTCGTCGACGATCTCGACGCGGCGCCCGTGACGAGCCAGGGTCCCAGGATCGAGACCGATGCCCGCTTCCCGAAGCGCGTCAACGCCGGCTACATGCAGCTGATCGATCGCGCTAACATTCGGTTGCGCGTGTGGGAGCGCGGTGCCGGAGAAACGCTGTCCTGCGGCACGGGGGCCTGCGCTGCCGCGGTCGCGGGGATTCGCCGCGGCCTGGTCGACTCGCCCCTGCGCGTGGCGACTCGGGGCGGCGTGCTGCGAGTCGCGTGGCGAGGAAACGGCGCGCCGGTGATGATGACCGGGCCCGCGCAGACGGTCTTCGAGGGGGAGTGGAGCGTCCCGGAGCGAGAACACGATGGACGGTGATGAGTCGATGGATGCCGGCGCGGTCGCCGAGTATCTCAAGGAGCACCCGGCGTTCTTCGAGCAGTACGCCGACCTGCTGGCGGAGATCTTCGTCCCTCACCCGCACGGGGGACGGGCGATCCCGATCGCCGAGCGCCAGATCGTGACGCTGCGCGAGAAGAACAGCCAGCTCGAGACCAAGCTGCAGGAGCTCGTCCAGTTCGGCACCGAAAACGACGCCATCAGCGAGAAGCTCCACCGCTCGACGCTGGCTCTGTTCGCGGCGCCCGACCTGGAGACTACCCTCGGCGTGCTCTATCACAGCCTTCAGGACGACTTCCGCGTCCCGCAGGTGGCGCTGCGCCTGTGGGGCAAGGTCCCCGAGCAGTCTTATCTGCCCGAACTCGCCGCGACCAGCCAGGAGCTGCGCGAATACGCCGCAGCCCTCGGAGAGCCGTACTGCGGAACACAGGCGCCGTTCGAATCGCGCGACTGGTTCGACGCGCACGCCACGCTTCGCTCGTTCGCATTCCTGCCGCTGCGCACCGCGCACACCTTCGGGCTGCTCGGCCTCGCGAGCGACACGCCGGGGCGCTTCTACGCGGGCATGGGGACGATGTACCTCACGAGGCTTTCCGAGCTCGCGAGCGTCGCCACGGCGCGGTTCCTGCCTCAGCCCTGACGTCGCGATGAGCGCGGCGGGGAGCGATGCAGCGCTGCTGGCGGCCTACGCGAAGCACCTCGCAACCCGGCCCGCACGCACGCGCGAGGCCTATCTTCGCGACGTCGGCCTGCTCAAGGCGCTCGCCGGCGAAGCCGCGCTCGCGCGCCTCGCCCCGGCGACTCTGCGCCGGCATCTCGCAACGCTGCACGCGCGAGGGCTCTCCGGGCGCAGTCTCGCGCGCATCCTGTCCGGCTGGCGCGCCTTCTACCGCTTCGTGCTCGAGCAGGATCCGCGGTTGAAGGACAACCCCTGCGCCGGCCTCAAGGCTCCGAAGACGATCCGGCGGCTCCCTGCGGCCCTGTCGCCGGACGAGGCGGCGCATCTGGTTGCGATCGAGGGCGCGGACGCCCTGGCCGTTCGCGACCGCGCGCTCTTCGAGCTCGCGTATTCCTCCGGGCTTCGGCTCTCCGAGCTGGCCGCACTGGATGTAGGTGCGATCGATTTGACCTCCGGCGAGGTCCGGGTCTGGGGCAAGGGCTCGAAGGAGCGCATCGTACCCGTCGGCGCCGCGGCCCGGTCGGCGATACGCGCGTGGTTCGCGGTGCGCGAGCGCCTGCCGGCGCCCGGCGGGCAGGCGCTGTTTGTCGGCCGTTCCGGGCGGCGGATTTCGCCCCGCGCGATCGAAGCGCGGCTCGCCGGATGGGCGGTCAAGCGGGGCGCGCCGCGGCACGTCCATCCCCACATGCTGCGCCACTCCTTTGCCTCGCACGTCCTGCAATCCTCGGGGGACCTTCGCGCCGTGCAGGAGATGCTCGGCCACGCGAGCATCGCCAGCACGCAGGTGTACACGCACCTCGATTTCCAGCATCTCGCGAAGGCCTACGACGCGGCGCACCCCCGCGCCCGGGCGAAGAAGGCGCGCACCGACGGCAAGCCGAAGTAGACGGCTCGACTGCCGCGGATTCGCCTGCGCCGCAGGCGAGAAAAAGGGGGCGCGATTTCGCGCGCCCCCAAACAGCCACTGAGGAGAAACGAGACCGAACGTGCCTGCCGCTCTACTCCACCCGTTCGCCGTGGAGACTCACATCCAGACCTTCGCGCTCCTCTTCCTCGGAGACGCGCAGTCCGATGACCATGTCGATGATCTTGAGCAGGATGAAGCTGCCGACGCCGCTGACCACGAGCGTGGTCGCCACCGCGCCGAGCTGGACGACGACATCCGCGTCGGATTTGCTGATGTCCTTGACGTTGAACACCCCCGTCAGGATCGCCCCGACGATCCCGCCGATGCAGTGCACGCCGAAGGCATCCAGGGAGTCATCGTATCCGAACGCGCGCTTGACGGTCGTCGCGGCAAAGAAGCACAGCACTCCGGCGGCGATGCCGATGACGAGCGCGCCCGTGGCGCCGACGAAGCCCGACGCCGGCGTGATGGCGACCAGACCCGCAACCGCGCCGGAGGCGATGCCGAGGACTGACGGCTTGCCCTTGACGATCCACTCGGTGAACATCCACGACAGCGCCGCGACGGCGGTGGCGAACTGGGTGACGAACATCGCCATCCCCGCCCGGCCGTCCGCAGCGACCGCGGAGCCCGCGTTGAAGCCGAACCAGCCCACCCAGAGAAGCGAAGCGCCGGTCAGGGTCAGGGTGAGGTTGTGCGGCATCATGACTTCCTTGCCGTAGCCCACGCGCTTTCCGAGGACGAGCGCGCAGACGAGGCCCGCGATCCCAGCGTTGATGTGCACGACGGTACCGCCGGCGAAGTCCAGCACGCCTTTGCCCGCCCAGTAGCCGGAGGGCTCCCACATCATGTGCGCGATGGGCGAGTAGATCAGCACCGACCACAGGCCCATGAACCAGAGCATCGCCGAGAACTTCATCCGGTCGGCGAACGCGCCGCAGATGAGCGCTGGCGTGATGATCGCGAAGGTCATCTGGAAGGTCATGTACACCGACTCGGGGACGGTGAGCCCCAGGTGCGACACCGAGACCTTCCCCGCCTCGTTCATGAACACCATGCCGTTCAGGAAGAAGCGGTCGAAGCTGCCGAAGATCGGACCGCCCTTCGTGAACGCGATGCTGTATCCGACGATCACCCAGAGGACGGTGACGAGGCAGGTGATCGCGAAGCTCTGCATCAGCGTGGCGAGCACGTTCTTCTTGCGCACCATCCCGCCGTAGAACAGCGCGAGGCCCGGAATCGTCATCATGAGCACGAGCGCCGTCGACGTGAGCATCCACGCGGTGTCCCCGCTGTTGATCTTGTCGACGCCGATGATCTGGGGCGTGTCCGGCGCAGGGGCGGCGGCCGGTGCCGCCGCCGGTGCAGCGGCCTCGGCCTTCGGCGCTTCGGCGGCGGGCGCAGCCGCGGGAGCCGCAGGTGCGGTCGCCGCGGGTGCTTTCTGGTCGGCGGCCTTTTCCTGCGCGACGGCCCCGCCGGCCACACCGAACAGGCCGATCAGCGCGATCAACGCTAGCATTCGCTTCATGGTGTTCCCCTTAGAGGGCATCCGCGCCGGTCTCGCCGGTGCGGATGCGCACGACCTGCTCGAGGTCGAAGACGAAGATCTTGCCGTCGCCGATCTTCCCGGTATTGGCAGCTTTCTCGATGGCCTCGATCACGCGATCGAGCAGATCGCTCTTGATCGCCGCCTCGATCTTGACCTTCGGCAGAAAATCGACGACGTATTCGGCTCCCCGGTACAGCTCGGTGTGTCCTTTCTGCCTGCCGAAGCCCTTGACCTCCGTGACGGTGATCCCCTGGACGCCGATCGCCGACAAGGCCTCTCGCACCTCGTCGAGCTTGAACGGCTTGATGATGGCGGTTACCAATTTCATGTTTCGCCCCTCGGTGATTTAAAGCGGACTACGCTCAGTCGATACGCGCGAAAGCCTAGAAGGTCTTCTGCACGAACACCGTTCCCGTCGCCTTGCTGATGTCCCTGCCGGCGAGGGTGTAGACGGCGCTGTTGGCGTCGGTGTCGGTGTAGTACGCGCCGAAGTTCCAGCCGCTCACCGCATAGGTGATTCCC
>DATJVX010000046.1:0-2982 GCA_035501595.1 Casimicrobiaceae bacterium
CGTTGGGCTCGCCGTGCTCGTCCTGGTCGACCCCGACTACTACCGGCGCTACAAGCGCGCGATCTACATCGGGATGACCGGGATCATGCTCCTGGTGCTGCTCGGCGGCACGGTCTCGCGCCACTCGAAGCGCTGGCTCGACCTGGGCTTCTTCCGCTTCCAGCCGTCTGAGTTCGGGAAGCTGCTCTTCGTCCTGTTCCTGGCCGGCTTCCTCGCCGACCGGGCCAGGCGGCTCGGCGACAGCCGCACCGTTCTGGAGGCGATCGGCTACGCCTCGGTGCCGATCCTGCTCGTGTTCGTCCAGCCCGACGTCGGCACGGCCATGGTCTACACCGTCGCCCTGGCGGGGGTGCTGTTCATCGCCGGGGTGCGCTGGGTGCATCTCGCCGTGCTCGCCGCGGGCGCGGTCGGGTTCGCGCTGATCGTCCTCTGGTTGCTGCCCTCGGCCGGCGTGCACGTGCTCAAGCCCTACCAGCAGGCGCGTCTCACCCATTTCACCCACCCCTCCCAGGATCCCTCCGGCGCGACCTACAACGTCGCGCAGTCGATCAACGCGGTCGGCGCCGGCGGCTTCCGCGGCCGCGGCGTGGCCGGCTCGACGCAAACGAACTACCACTTCCTGCCCGAGCACGCGACCGATTTCGCCTTTGCCTCGCTCGCCGAGCAGCGCGGCTTCGTCGGCGTCTCGATCCTGCTCCTGCTCTACCTGCTTGTCGTCTGGCGCGGGCTGAAGATCGTCGCCGTCGCGCGGGACGCGTTCTCGGCGATCGCCGCGGGCGGGATCGTGGTCGCGTTCCTGTTCCAGATCTTCGTCAACGTCGGCATGGCGATCGGCATCGCGCCGGTGACCGGGATCCCGCTCCCGTTCGTCAGCGCAGGCGGCTCGGCGATGATCGCGAACCTCCTCGCGATCGGCGTCCTGGAGGCCATCCACGCCCGCGGAACCGGGTCTCGTAGGCGCCTGCTGCGTTAGTCCGAGCCCTCGTAATTAGCCGTGGGCCAGTCGGGTGATTCCCGGATGCCGGTCACAAGAGCGGGCATAGAGTGGGAGGATGGTCTTCTTCATCGCCCTGCTCTGGGTGGTGTGCGTCGGATCATTTGTCAACCGCTACCGCCGCTATCGGCGCCTTCCCAAGGACGAACGGCCCTTCGACCCGGTGTTCGGCTCGCGCTCGGGGCGCTTTGTGTCCGTGGCCATCTGGCTCCTGCTGATCGACGTGACGGCGTTTCTGCTCTCGTTTGGCTACTCGTTGGATCACGAGAACGAGCCCGGCTGGATGGACTGGGCGAACTCGATTCTTCTCGTGACCGGAGTCGTACTCCTGGGGCTGGTCATGCTCGGCGCCATCTTCGGGCCGTTCGTCGAGAGACGTCGGCGTCGCGAGAACGCGACGTGATCGGGCTCGCGCTGCCCGCCGCTCTGCTGGCGCTTGTCGCCTACCGCTTCTTACGGCTCGGCGATGATCGCGAACCTGCTGGCGGTTGGTGTCCTGCCGGCAATCCACGTGCGCGGAACCGGCGCCCGCAGGCGCCTGCTCCGGTAGCCGGTTCGGGAATTTCCCGGGTTCTTGCGCTTGCGAGTGGGCTTAGGCTGGGAGCGTGATCTGGTGGGTCCGACTGGCTCTTGCGACCGGTGGCGCTCTGCTCCTTGTGGCGAGCCTGGGCTGCGGATCGAGCCCGACCGCCAATCGCGCCGACTTCATCAGCCAAGCGGACACGATCTGCAAGAGCTACGGCGTTCGCGGCGAGCGAATTCTCAGTCGCCTTCAGAAACGCGTCGAGACCGTCAAGTCGTCGAAAGAGCTCTACTCCCTTGAGGCGGAGGAGGGCGCACAGCTTGCACATCTGCTGCGACGCGAGACGCGCGATCTCGCGATGCTCAAAGCACCGCCGGATGCCGCTCTGCGTTGGCGCCATGCGCTCGCACAACTGAGGGTCGAGGCTGAGGAGTTGCAAGCTTTCGCCAGAGCAAGCCGACGCTTGGCGGAGGGTCTCCCGTCCTCCCCGGCCGCGAAGCCGTCCGGCCCGGACGCGGTGAGCAGGAAGTTCTTCAACATCTACGGATTCAAGGTCTGCGGTGGCACTCAGGCGGCGCCCACGTCCGGTTGAGCGCCCGCGAAACCGCTCCGTCCGGGCGGGGTCCTACGATCTCGCCCATGACCGCCAGACCAGAAGCCGAAGAGCTGCTGATGATCGAGGAAGCCGACGCCTGGTTCGAGTACCTCGAGGCGACGCGGGCGCAGTCCGCGGTCCGGTACAAGGAGGTCGAACCGTGGGCGTGGGCGCGCCTCAGTCAACGGCTGCGCGCCGTCCGTGCGAAGCGCGCGAAGCTCCGTCCCGCGGCTGCGGCCTAGCTGCGACAACAGACCGCGCTGCTAGCCTGTAACCAATGAGTTTTGACCTATTGCTGCAGCGCGCGCTCCGCCCTGACTCGAGCGATGACAGCGCGCGCGCGACCAACCAAGGAGTTTTCACTTGTTGCGATTGTTCCGTCGGCGCAAGCCGACCATCGACGAGCGCGCCGCGGCTGCGAGCGCGCCGACTACCCCTGACGAGACCGTAAGCCCGAAGCCCGCCGAGGCGGGCGCGACCGAAGAGACACCAGCACGCAAGCGCCGCCGGCGCGGTAGCCGCGGCGGGCGCGGCCGCAAGAAGCCCGCCACGGACGCAGGCGCGACGGCCGAAGCCAAGCCGGCCGGGCAGGCCCAGAAGAAGGACGGCGCGCGCCCCGACCGGCGTCCCGCCGCCCGCAAGCAGCGTGCGCCCAGGCGCCGGGCCCCGGAGCGCCGCCCGCCGCTGCCGCCCGCGAAGCGCGAGCTCCTCATCTCCGTCGACGTCAGCGAGCAGCGCGTCGCCGTCCTCGAGGACGGCCGGGTCGCCGAGGCCTACCTCGAGCGCCCCGAGCGCCGCTCGATCGCCGGCAACATCTACAAGGGCTCGGTCGACAACGTCCTGCCCGGGATGGAGGCCGCGTTCATCGAG
>DATJVX010000047.1:0-59526 GCA_035501595.1 Casimicrobiaceae bacterium
CGCTGCAGGATGTTGGTGAACTCCTCGATGAAGGTCTCGAAGCGCGTCGCGAGCCGGTCCACGTCATGGGTGTAGCGGTTGTACGCGACGACCGCCGGGATCGCGGCGAACAGCCCGATCGCGGTGGCGATGAGCGCCTCGGCGATGCCCGGCGCGACCTGGGCCAGCGTCGCCTGGCTCACGTTTTGCAGCCCGCGGAAGGCGTTCATGATGCCCCACACCGTGCCGAAGAGGCCCACGTAGGGCGACACCGAGCCCACCGTCGCGAGGCCGGAGAGGTTCGCCTCAAGCGCGTCGATCTCGCGCTGATACGACGCGCGCATCGCCCGTCGGGCGCTGTCCATGGTGGCACCCATCGACGTGCCCTGGCGCCGGTGCTTGGCGTACTCGCGGAAGCCGGAGGAGAACACGCGCTCGAGCGCTCCGCCGCGATTCTGGGTCGCGCGCTGGAACAGCTCGTTCAGGTCGCCGCCCTTCCAGAAGTCGTCCTCGAAGCGATCGGTCTCGCGCGCGGCGCGCCGCAGCGCGAAGAGCTTGAGGAAGATCTGCCACCAGGACCACAGCGAGGCGAGCAGCAGCAGCGCCATGACGCCCTGCACGACGACGGAGGCATGCACCATCATCGAAACGAACGAGAGATCGGGATGCAGGTTCAAGCTTGGGCCTCCATGCGCTCGACGACGGACGCGGGAATCCGCGACGGACGCCAGCCGTCGCGCGTGAGACAGGCGAGCGTGACTCTGGCCCGCACCATGGTCGCCCCGGCCTTGAGCACGTCCTGAGCTGCGACGAGCCGGGTCTTCCCGATTTCGATCGGCTGAACGGTCACCTCGAGCGGGTCGTAGAGCCTTGCGGGCCGCCGGTATTCGATCTCGAGTCGATGGACCACGAATACGACGCCGTGTTCATCCTCGAGGCCGGTCAGGCTGATGCCGAGCGACGCCAGCCATTCGGTGCGCGCCCGTTCCAGGAACCGGAGATAGTTCGCATAGTAGACGACTCCGGCGGCATCGGTATCTTCGTAGTAGACGCGGACGGGCCAGCGAAAGCTCATTCGCCCGAGAAGAGCTCGCCCGCGGACGCAGGCGGAACGAGACCGAAGTGTCGGTACGACAGCACCGTCGCGACGCGCCCGCGGCTGGTGCGCTGGAGGAAGCCCTGCTGGATCAGGAACGGCTCGAGCACGTCCTCGATGGTGTCCCGCTCCTCGCCGATCGCCGCCGAGAGATTGTCCACACCCACGGGGCCGCCGGAGAACTTGTCGATGACGCAGCGGAGGAGCTTCCGGTCCATCACGTCGAGCCCCGAGGCGTCGACGTCGAGCATCGACAGCGCGGCGTCGGCGACCTCGCGCGTGATCCGGCCCGCCGCGCGCACTTCGGCGTAGTCGCGCACGCGCCGCAGCAGCCGGTTCGCCACCCGCGGCGTGCCGCGCGAGCGCCTGGCGATCTCCAGCGCGCCGTCGGCTTCGATCGCGATGTCGAGCAGCTTCGCGGAGCGGGCGACGATCCGGGTGAGCTCCTGGGCGCTGTAGAACTCGAGCCGGGCGACGATGCCGAAGCGATCGCGCAGGGGATTGGTGAGCATGCCCGCGCGGGTCGTCGCGCCGACCAGGGTGAAAGGCGGGAGATCGAGCTTCACCGAGCGCGCGGCCGGCCCCTCGCCGATCATGATGTCGATGCGGAACTCCTCGAGCGCGGGGTAGAGGATCTCCTCGACCACCGGCGAGAGGCGGTGGATCTCGTCGATGAACAGCACGTCGTGCGGCTCGAGGTTGGTGAGCAGCGCCGCGAGGTCGCCCGCGCGCTCGAGCACCGGCCCGGAGGTCTGGCGGAGGTTCACGCCCAGCTCGTGCGCGATGATGTGCGAGAGCGTGGTTTTGCCCAGGCCCGGCGGTCCGAAGAGCAGCACGTGATCGAGCGCCTCCTTGCGCTTGACCGCCGCCTCGATGAAGATCGCGAGCTGGGCCCGGATCTTCTCCTGGCCGACGTATTCGTCGAGGGCGCGCGGACGCAGGGTCCGCTCGATCGCCTCTTCCTGCGGGCTCGCCGGCGCTGCGGCGATCAGGCGTTCGGTCTCGATCATGCTTCTTTCGATCCGGCGCTCATGCCTTGGCGAGGAGCTTCAGCGCCTGCTTGATTCCGTCGGCGACGGCGACGCCTTCGGGAAGCTGCTTCACCGCGTGCACCGCCTCCTTGTCGCTGTAGCCGAGCGCGACGAGGGCGTTGAGGACATCCGCGGTCGCGGGAGCGGCGCGATGCACGCCGACCGCCGTCGCGACGTCGGCGCCCAGCTTGTCCTTGAGCTCCAGGAGCAGCCGCTCCGCGGTCTTCTTCCCGATCCCGGGAATCTTGGTGAGGCGGCCGGCGTCCTGCATGGTGACCGCCTGCGCCAGCTCCGCCACCGAGAGCCCCGAGAGCACCGACAGCGCGGTGCGCGCGCCGATGCCGCTGATTTTGATCAGCTGACGGAAGGCACGGCGCTCGCTTTCCGAGCCGAAGCCGAAAAGCAGATGCGCATCCTCGCGCACGACGAGGTGGGTGAAGAGGGTGAGCCCCTCGCCGAGATTGGGCAGGTTGTAGAACGTGCTCATCGGAACGTCGACCTCGTAGGCCACGCCCTGCACGTCGAGCAGGATCTGCGGCGGATTCTTCTCGACGAGCGTTCCGGAAAGGCGGCCGATCATGGGCTGAAGCGGGCGGCGACCGGCCGCATTATCGCACGCGGCTCTCGAGCGGCTTAGAGGATTCTGCCGCCGCGAACGCGATAGCCTCTGGCTCTCACGCCCAGCAGGCCTTCCGCGCCGTGCGCATGGCAGATCGCGCAGGCGAGCGCGTCGGCGGCGTCCGCGGAAGGCGTGGCGGAGAGCGCGAGCAGGCGCCGCACCATCTCCTGCACCTGCTCCTTCGCGGCCTTCCCGTGGCCGACGACGGCCTGCTTGATCTGCAGCGCCGTGTACTCGGCCACGGGCAGATCGGCGAGCACCGCGGCGGAGATCGCGGCGCCGCGAGCCTGGCCGAGCAGCAGCGTGGACTGCGGGTTGGCGTTGACGAACACCTTCTCGACGGCGACTTCGGTCGGACGATGCTCGACGATCAGATTGCCGAGATCGCGCAGGATGATGTGCAGCCGATCCGGCAGTTCCCCGCCGGTGTTGCGCACACAGCCGCTGGCGACGTACTGCAGCTTTCCGCCGATCGCGACGATCAGTCCGAACCCGGTGACCCGGAGGCCCGGGTCGATTCCAAGGATCCGGCGCGCGCCGGCGGAGGGCTTCACCCGGCGATCACCGCGTTGGTGTACACGTCCTGGACGTCGTCGAGCGATTCGAGATCGTCGAGGAGCTTCTGCATCCGAGCGCCGTCCTCGCCCTCGAGGACCACTTCCGTCGAAGGCTTCATGGTCAGCTCGGCGAAGTCGGGCTTGAGCCCCGACTTGGCGAGCGCTTCGCGGACAGCGACGAAATCGTTGGGGGCGGTGATCACCTCGATCGATCCGTCGTCGTTGTCGACGATGTCCTCGGCGCCCGCATCCAGGGAGACGTCCATCAGCTTGTTCTCGTCGGTGCCGGGCGCGAAGACGAGCTGGCCGCAGTGGCGGAACAGGAACGACACCGAGCCGTCCGTGCCGAGATTCCCGCCGTGCTTCGCGAAGGCGTGGCGGACGTCGGCGACGGTCCGCGTGCGATTGTCGGACAGGCAGTCGACGATCACCGCCGCGCCGCGCACGCCGTAGCCCTCGTAGCGCATCTGCTCGTAGTTGACCCCCTCGGTCTCGCCCGCGCCGCGCTTCGCCGCGCGCTCGATCGTGTCCTTGGGGATGTTGTTGTCCGTCGCCTTGTCGACGGCGAGCCGCAGCCGCGGGTTGACCCCCGGGTCGCTGCCGCCGAGCTTGGCCGCGACGGTGATCTCGCGGATCAGGCGGGAGAAGATCTTGCCGCGCTTGGCGTCGCTTGCCGCCTTGCGGTGCTTGATGTTCGCCCACTTGCTGTGCCCGGCCATGTGGCGTTTCTCGAGCGTGACAACGCGGAAATTATACGCGCCCGGGTCCGGGCGGCCGTCGCGGCGCGCGGCGTGGAGCGACGCCGCGCGCCGCCTTAGAGCAGCTCCTGCTGCTTGAGAAACCGCTTGAGCGTCGTGAGTCGCACCTCGGAGTCGTTGATCTCCAGCATGCTCTGCTTGATCGACAGGGGCAGGGGCAGGATCTCGGCGAGACGGTAGCCGACCCACGACGCGTCGTCGAGCAGGAGGTCGGAGGGAAAATTCTCCTTCCCCACCCGCTCGATCAACACCGCGAGCAGCTTGGCGAGCGGCGTGAACTCTTCCGGGAGAGCGGTCGTCGGCTCGGGCGGAATGTCGGTGACCTGACCGACGACCAGGCCGTCGGCGGCGACCGCGTGCGAGCGCACCTGGAAGCGCGCGAGCCCCTGCGTGCGGATGTGCAGGATGCCGAGCTGCGGCATGTCCCAGGCAACGATGCGGGCGCGGGTGCCGACCGACGCGAACGACAGCGGGCCGGTCGCGGCATGCGCGACCTCCTCGCCCTGGGTGAGCAGGCACACGCCGAAGGGGGTCTCGTCCTTGAGGCAGGCCTTGGTCATCGTGACGTAGCGCTGCTCGAACACCTTGAGCGGCAGCAGGCCCCCGGGGAAGAGCACCGTCTTCAAGGGAAACAAGGGGAGCGCGGCCGCTTCTCGTGACGCCGCCCCCGAGGTGAATCCGAACATGCGCCGAGCTACGCCCGCTCGATGCTGGGCGGCGCGACGCGCGCGTCGCCCCAGCGCGGCCCGAGCGGATGCTCGACGCGCAGCTGATCGAGGATGCGGGCGACGACGAAGTCGACGAGATCGCCGATCTTTTCCGGATGGCCGTAGAAGCCCGGGGACGGAGGCAGGATGACGGCGCCCGCGTGGGACAGCCGCGCGAGGTTCTCGAGATGGATCGTCGAGAGCGGCGTTTCGCGCGGGACGATCACCAGCGGGCGGCGCTCCTTGAGCATCACGTCCGCCGCCCGCTCGATCAGGTTGTCGGCGAGTCCCGCGGCGAGAGCGCCGACCGTCCCCATGCTGCAGGGGCAGATCGCCATCGCGTCGGCCGGGTTCGAGCCCGACGCGATCGGCGCGAGCCAGTCTTCGCGGCCGAAGACCGTGAGCTGGCCGGGGCGTGCGCCATAGCGCTCCGCGAAGAAGCTCGCCGCGGCGTGCGGCTGCGTCGGCAGCGTCAAGTCGAGCTCCTGGCGCGCGACGACCTGCGCCGCGGGCGAATAGAGCAGGTAGACGCGCGCCTGCGCCGCGAGCAGGCACTCGAGCAGGCGCAAGCCGTAGGGAAGCCCGGATGCGCCGGTGAAGGCGAGGCTGATCGTTCGCGGCGAGCTCATCCGGGCATTGTACCGGCCCCGGTCGCGGGAAGACGCGCGCGGTCGCGCAAGAGAGGGCCCTGGGGGCGGGCCCGCGAGCAGGCTCTCTACGGCAACTGCCGGTGGCGCGTGAGCACCTGATAGCGCGCGCCGAAAGCGCGGGCCAGGCGCTCGGCGAGATAGACCGAGCGGTGCTGACCGCCCGTGCAGCCGATCGCCACGGTGAGGTAGCTGCGATTGTCGCGGGCGTAGTCGGGCAGCCAGCTCGCGACGAAGGTGTAGATGTCGCCGTACATGCGCTCGACCTCCGGATGCTGCTCGAGGTAGGCGACCACTTCCGGGTCCAGCCCGGTCAGCCGCGCGAGCTGCGGCTCGTAGTGCGGATTCGGCAGACAGCGCACGTCGAACACGAGATCGGCGTCGAGGGGTACGCCGTGCTTGTAGCCGAACGACTGGAACTGCAGCGTCAGCCGCGACGGATCGACGCTCACGAAATCCTTTACCCAGGCGCGCAGCGCGGCCGCGGGCAGGTCGCTCGTGTCGATGCTGTAGCCGAGCGAGCGCAGGTCCTCGAACAGCGTGCGCTCGTACTCGATCGCCTCGGTGAGCGTGCGCCGGTCGCTCGAGAACGGGTGTCGGCGGCGGGTCTCCGCGAAGCGCTTTACCAACGCCTCGGTCCGCGCGTCGAGATAGAGGAAGCTCGCCTTCCAGCCTTCGGCCCGGGCGCGCTCGATCGCCGGGGCGACGTCGGCGACCCGTCCGGTCTTGAAATCGAGCACGACCGCGACCCGGTCGACGGTCGCGGCCTTGAGGTGCGTGAGCAGCCCGTGGAGCTGCTCGGGCGGCAGGTGCGACACCGTGTAATAGCCGGTGTCCTCGAGCGCCGTTAGCGCGACGCTCTTGCCCGAGCCCGAGACGCCGCCGATGAGCAACAGGTCCATGGTTCGCGACGCTCGGGGTCGCCCGCTAGCTCCCGTCCTCCATCAGCTTCTGCTGGCGCTCGATGAACTCCTTGGTGCTGTCGATGCCGCGCTGGTTGAGCACGAAGTTGCGCACCGCCGCCTCGACCAGCACGGCGAGGTTGCGTCCCGCGGCGACGGGAATGGTCACCTTGCGGATCTTGACTCCGAGGATTTCCTGGTAGGTCGCGTCGACCTGCAGCCGGTCGAGGTCGGAGAACTGCTCGTTGCTGTGGTCCTCCAGGTTGACCATCAGCTTCAGGAGCTTGCGCGGGCGCACCGCCGTTTCGCCGAAGATCGTGCGGATGTTGAGCACGCCGATGCCGCGGACCTCGAGGAAGTCCTTGAGCACGGTCGGGCAGCGCCCCTCGAGCGTGTCCGGCGAGATGCGGTAGAGCTCGACGATGTCGTCCGCCACCAGCCCGTTGCCCCGCGAGATGAGCTCCAGCGCGAGCTCGCTCTTGCCGATCGCCGAGGCGCCGGTGATGAGCACGCCCATCTCCAGCACGTCGAGGAACACTCCGTGGAGCGTCGTCGATTCCGCGAGCACGCGCGAGAGGTACAGCCGGATGACGTCGACGATGTGGGGGCTGGGCTGCTGCGAGGTCATCAGCGCCATATGATGGCGATTGCACTCCTCGGTGAGGTGCGCCGGCACCTCCTCGCCGTTGGCCACGATGATCGCGGCGAGCTCGCGTGTGAACAGCCTCTCGATCTGCTCGCGCAGCGCCGCTGCCGGCAGTCCGCGGAGGTAGGCGGCCTCCGCCGCCCCGATGATCTGCACCCGGAACGGGTGGATGAAGTTCATGTGCCCGACCTGGCCGATGGTGGGCTTGAGCTCCATCTCGCCGGTCAGCACGCGGTTGCCGCCCTGGCGTCCGGCGAGCCAGTCGAGGCCCAGCCGCGTCTCGTTCTCGGCGTAGAGCTTCTCGATGCTGACCTGGCGGACGGGGATGCCGTCGTTCACGATGACGGAATCTCCCAGCTCGAGAACACGCGATGCAGGCTCGCGGGGTCGGTAGCCGCGGCGAGCTGGTCGCGGAAGGCGCGCTCGGTGAACATCCCGGCGAGCTCCGAGAGGAGTTGCAGGTGCTCTTCGGTCGCCTGTTCCGGCACGAGCAGCACGAACACCTGCCCGACCGGCTTGCCGTCCGGCGCGTCGAAGGGAATCGGCTGGCGCGGCCGCACGAACGCGGCGAGCGTGCGGTCGAGGCCCTTGATGCGCCCATGAGGGATGGCGATGCCCTGGCCCAGGCCCGTCGAGCCGAGCTTCTCCCGGGCGAAGAGGCTGTCGAACACCGTCGCCCGGGCGATCTGCGCGCGATCCTCGAACAGCTGGCCGACCTGCTCGAACAGCCGCTTCTTGCTCGTCGCCTCGATGTCGAGCAGGATGTTCGACTCGGGGAGGAGTTGCGCGATCTGGTTCACGCGGGGGCGGTCATCGTGCGAGCCGCGGGCGGCCGGATCGTCGCCGGCGCCCGTCGACCGGATGGGCGCGGGGATTATACGCCGGTCCCGGGCTTGCCTCGGCGTCGCAGGGGCGTGGCCGCGGACCCGGCGGCGCGCGGCGGATGCCGGTGGCCGTTGCGCTTTTCCTTGTACTTCACGACCTGCCGGTCGAGCTTGTCGGCGAGCGCGTCGATCGCCGCGTACATGTCCGGCTCGACGCACTCGGCGTGAATGTCTTTGCCGCGGATATGCAGGTTCGCGGTCACCTGCTGGCGCAGCTTGTCGACCGAGAGCATCACGGTGACGTCGATGACGTGATCGAAGTGCCGGGTCACGCGCCCGAGCTTGCTCACGACGTACTCGCGGATCGCCGGGGTGATCTCGAGATGATGGCCGCTCAGATTGAGATTCATCCGAAACCTCCTTGCACCTCCCGGGCGGATCGCCGTCCGGGGACGCTCGCTACATCGCCTTGCGCACGTTGACGGGAGGAATCTGCAGAGCTTCCCGGTACTTGGCGATCGTGCGGCGCGCGACCAGGATGCCCTGGTCGCCCAGAAGATCGGCGATGCGGCTGTCGGTCAGCGGCGCCTTGGGGTCCTCGGCGCCGATCAGCTGCTTGATCAGCGCCCGGATCGCCGTCGCCGACGCCGCACCGCCCGTGTCGGTCGCGACGTGGCTGCCGAAGAAATACTTGAGCTCGTAGGTTCCCCGCGACGTCAGCATGTACTTCTGCGTGGTCACCCGCGAGATCGTCGATTCGTGCAGGCCGAGGATCTCGGCGATCTCGCGCAGCACCATCGGGCGCATCGCGACTTCGCCGTGCTCGAAGAAATGGCGCTGGCGGTCGACGATCGCCTGCGAGACGCGCAGGATCGTCTCGAAGCGCTGCTGCACGTTGCGGATCAGCCACTTTGCCTCCTGTAGCTGCGCCGCGAGCTGCTGGTTCGACGCTTCGCGATTCCGGGTGAGGATGTCGGCGTAGATGCGGTTGAGCCTCAGCTTGGGCATCGCCGCTTCGTTGAGGGCCGCCATCCAGCGCCCGCGGAGCTTGCGCACGACGACGTCCGGAATTACGTAGTTCGCCTCGGTCTTCGAGAATCCCGCGCCGGGCCGAGGGTTCAAGCTCGTGATCAGCGTGCGCACGCCGCGCAGGCAGGTATCGTCGGCGTGCAGCAGGCGCTTTAGCTTCCCGAAGTCGCGCGCCGCGAGGAGCGGCAGATGGTGTTGCACGAGCTTGAGCGCCTCGCCGCGGAAGGGCGTCGATTCGGGCAGCCCTTTGAGCTGCAGGGAGAGGCACTCGGCGGCGTCGCGCGCCCCGACGCCCGCGGGCTCCATGTTCTGGAGGTGCTTGAGCGCGATCGAGAGCTCGTCGGCGTCGATCTCGAGCTCCTCGGGGAAGAGCTCGAGCAGCTCCTCGAGCGTGGTCTGCAAGTAGCCGTCCTCGTCCAGCGCGTCGATCAGCGCCGCGACGATCTGCCGGTCGCGCAGCGGCAGGTTGAGAAGCGCGAGCTGGGCGTTCAAGTGATCGCGCAGCGAGCTCGTGGCGACCTGCTGCGGCAGGAACGTGTCGTCGTCGTCATCGCCCGGTCCGGCGGGCGAGCCCCAGTCGCTGTCGCCGCCGACAATCAGATCGGCGGCGTCGGGCGGGCGCTCTTCCACGCCGTCCGCGCCTCCGTCGCTCGCGACCGGCGTGACCGTGGCGAGGAATTCGCGCGGCGGGCCGCCCGACTCCTCGTCGTCGGCCTTCTCGAGCAGAGGGTTCTCCTGCAACAGGCGCTCGACCTCGGCGTTGAGCTCGAGCGTCGAAAGTTGTAGCAGACGAATCGACTGCTGCAACTGCGGAGTCAGCGTAAGGTGCTGGCTCAGCTTGAGTTGTAGCGTGGGCTTCATGTGCCAAGCCGCGTCAGAGGCGGAAATGCTCCCCTAGGTAGACCTTCCTGACGCTTTCATTATAAACAATTTCGTCCGGCGTCCCCGAGGCGAGCACGCGGCCCTCGCTGATGATGTAGGCGCGATCGCAGATTCCCAGCGTTTCGCGGACGTTGTGGTCGGTGATCATAACGCCGATCCCGCGCTCCTTGAGGAAGCCGATGATCTTCTGGATGTCGAGCACGGCGAGCGGATCGATCCCCGCGAACGGCTCGTCGAGGAGGATGAAGCGCGGGCGCGTGGCGAGAGCGCGGGCGATCTCGACTCGGCGCCTCTCGCCGCCCGAGAGCGACAGCGACGGCGCGTCGCGCAGGTGCGAGATCGAAAGATCCTCGAGCAGCGCGTCGAGACGGTTCGCGATCTCGTCGGCGTCGATGCCCTGCAGCTCCAGTATGGCCTGCACGTTCTGCGCCACGCTGAGCTTGCGGAAGATCGACGCTTCCTGCGGCAGGTACGAAAGACCGAGCCGCGCGCGCGCGTGGATGGGCATGCGGGTGAGATCCTCGCCGTCGAGCTCGATAGTGCCGCCGTCGGCCGCGACCAGGCCGACGATCATGTAGAAGCACGTCGTCTTTCCTGCGCCGTTGGGGCCGAGCAGCCCGACGACCTCGCCGCTGTCGACGGCGAGCGATACATCGTGAACCACGGTCCGAGACTTGTAGCGCTTGTTCAGCGCGGCGACCGACAGCGTGCTCATCGCGTCGCTGCGGCGCTCACTTGTCGGCTGCGGGCGACAAGCTCGAGTCTGGCTTGAGTGGCGCAGGCGGATTGGCCTTCGCCGCCGGCGGCGAACCGGCCTTCGCGGGCGCCGCGGCAGCCTTTCCGTCCTTCGCGGCCGCGGCATCCTTTTCGCCCGCCTTGCCTTCCTTCTGCTCCGGCTGGAATACGCCGCGCACGCGCGCGCCGAGGGGCTGCTCGCCCGCGGCCCCGGCGTGCGTATCCGGGCGGCCCTCCGCCTTGAAGACTTCGGTGTCGGCGTTGTACGAGATGTAATTGCTGCGGATCTCGTCGCTGCCCTTGCGCAGCAGCGCCCGGTCGAAGAGCTCGAGGAAGCGCTTCGTTCCGTCGTACTGCGCGCGCTGCGCGACGCCCTCGTAGTATTCGTCGACCCCGTCGCGCTTCTCGCGGAACGTGATCGGGTTACCCCAGGCGGTCGCCGACACCGAGTTGTCGGGATTCTGGCGGAACACGATCTTGTCGGCGTGGATGGTGAGCGTGCCCTGAGTGAGGATCACGTTGCCGTTGAGCGTGCCCACCTTCGTCTGAACGTTGACGTCGCCGGTGTCGGCCTGATAGTTGATCGGCTTGTCGCGGTCGGCTTTCTCGGCGAAGGCGCCTGCGGCGAGCGCCGCAGCCGCCAGCCCCGCGAGCACCGGCGCGAGCAGCGTGCCGCGGTGGCATGGCCGGCTCATTGCGGGCCGCTCTGCGGTTGCAACTGCCCGCTCACGTGCGATCTCAGTTTGAGCTCCTTCGACTTGTTGTCGTACTCGAGACCGGTCGCGTTGAGCGTTCCGCGCGGCTCGGAGATCCTGACCGCGCGGTCGGTGACGATCCGGTCCTCCTTCGGGATAACGTGCAGAAACTCGCTCTCGAAGGTGACCGGCCCCTCGGTCTTGCCGTCGGGATCGGTAGTGGCCTCGCGCACCGCCTTAACGTGGCCTTCGAAGTAGGCGTGCTCGCGGTTGCCCGTCACCGTGGCGCGCTCGGACGACACGTCGAGGCGCGGCTTGCCCGGTTCGGTGAATCCGATCTTCGGCGCCACGAGCGTGGTGTTGTCGTCATCCGGGAAGTGGTCGGCGCGCCGGGCGTCGAGCGACTCGGTGATGCGGCCGTTCTTGTCCGTGTTGACGGCCTTCAGGTCCTCGACGAAGACGTCGGGGTCGTGCCGGCTCGAGCCGTCGAACGCCGGCTCGCCGACGCGGATCTGCGCGTTCAGCCAGTAGGTGAGTGCCGCGAGACCGCCGAGCAGCAGAACGGGCGACCAGGCGACGAGGCGGTCCAGCCAGGCTTGGGCGCGCGAGGTCACAGCCGCGTCGTCCCCGCGGCTGCGTCGGCGGGGTCGGCCTCGTCGGCGTATCCGGCGTGAATCCGCTCCAGGCGGCCCTGCGCCGAGAGGATAAGCTCGCAGAGCTCGCGCACCGCACCCTTGCCGCCGTCGCGCCGGGTCACGTAGTGCGCGCGACGCTTGAGCGCGTCGGGGGCGTGCGGCACGGTGACGCCGAGACCGCAGCGGGCGATGAGCGCGAGGTCGGGGAAATCGTCGCCGATGTGAGCGCACTGCTCGGGCGCGAGCGCGAGCTCGGCGCGGAGCCGCTCCCACACCTCGAGCTTGTCCTCCGCGCCGCGGTAGACGCGCGCCACGCCCAGCATCGCGGCGCGCTGTGCGACCGTGGCGGCGTCGCTGCCGGTGATCCATGCGACCTCGACTCCGGAGCGCGCGAGCCACTTCAGGCCGAGGCCGTCGAGGCAGGAGTAGGCCTTGAGCTCGCTGCCGTCCTCCGCGACGTAGATGCTGCCGTCGGTCAGCACGCCGTCGACGTCGCAGCTGAGCAGTCGCACGCGTCGCGCGCGGGCGGCCAGGTCCTGGGACGGCATTCAGACCACCCGGGCGCGGAAGAGATCGTGCAGGTGCAGCGCGCCGACGAGCCTGTGCTCGCCGTCGACCACCAGGAGCGCGCTGATCTTCGGCACCGTCTCCATGAGCTCGACGCAGTCGATGGCGAGCCGGTCGGGGGCGATGCTGCGCGGCTTGCGCGTCATCAGCGCGGCGACCGGCTCCGAGTTGAGATCGCGCACGCGCGTGAGGCAGCGGCGCAGGTCGCCGTCAGTGAAGATGCCCTCGGCACGCCCTTCGCCGTCGACGATCGCGGTCATGCCCATCCCCTTGCCGCTCATCTCGACCACGGCGTCGGCGAGCGTCGCGCCGAGCGCCACCGCGGGCACGTCGGCGCCGCGCCGCATGACGTCGGCGACCTGCGTGAGCAGTCGCCGGCCGAGCGAGCCGCCCGGGTGCGAGCGCGCGAAGTCCTCGACCGAGAAGCCGCGCGCATCGAGCAGCGTGAGCGCGAGCGCGTCGCCCAGCGCGAGCGCGGCGGTCGTGCTCGCGGTGGGCGCGAGGCCCAGCGGACAGGCTTCGACGTCGACGCTCGCATCGAGGTGCACGTCGGCGGCGGTGGCGAGCGACGACTGCTCGTTGCCGGTCAGCGCGATCAGCCGCGCGCCCTGGCGCTTCAGGTGCGGCAGCAGCGAGACGAGCTCGTCGGTCTCCCCGGAGTTCGACAGCAGCAGCACGACGTCCTCGGCCGTGATCATGCCGAGATCGCCATGGCTCGCCTCCGCCGCGTGGACGAAGAACGCCGGCGTCCCGGTCGAGGCGAGCGTCGCGGCGATCTTGCGCGCGATGTGACCTGACTTGCCGATGCCCGTGACGACGACGCGGCCGCGGCAGTCGAGCAGCGCCCGGGCAGCCGCGAGAAACGCCGAGCCGAGGCGGTCGGACAGCGCGCGGATCGCTGCCGCCTCCGTGGCGAGCACGTCCCGCCCCAGCGCGAGCGCACGCGCGCGCTCGACGCCGCGCGTTTTCGGAGGGGCCGCCGCGATCGTGTCGGACATGCGGGAAAGTATACCGGAAGCCCCGAGGCCGTCCCTCGCGTCGCGGCCTCGTCCGGCACGCCGATCCGATCGTGCGCCCGCGCGTCGCTATGCTAGATTCGCCTCATGTCGCATCCGCTCGAGCTGATCCTGCTGCTGCTCGCGGCCGGCGTGGTCGCGGTGGTCATCTGCCGGCTCGCGCGGCTGCCTCCCATCCTCGGCTACCTCGCCGTGGGCATCGCCGTCGGGCCCCATGCGATGGCGCTCGTCCCCGACAACGCCGGCGTGCGCGATCTCGCCGAGTTCGGCATCGTTTTCCTCATGTTCTCGGTGGGACTGGAATTCAGCCTGCCGCAGCTCAAGGCGATCGGCGGCTCGGTGTTCGGGCTCGGTCTCGCCCAGGTCGCGATCACCACCGCGGTCGTCATGGGCGTGCTTCGCCTGCTCGGCTTCGGCTGGCTCGCCGGATTCACCGTCGGCGGCGCGCTCGCGATGAGCTCGACCGCGATCGTGTCCAAGCTTCTCGCCGAGCGGGGGGAGCTCAATTCCGAGCACGGCCGCGACGTGATGGGCGTGCTGCTGTTCCAGGACCTCTCGGTCATCGCATTCCTGGTCGCGGTGCCGACGCTGGCCGCGGGCGGCGCCGATCTGTGGCGACCGCTCGCCGTCGCCGCGGGGAAGGCGGCGATCGCGCTGGGCGTCATCCTGCTTTTCGGGCAGGTGCCCATGCGCGTGTGGTTCCAGCTGGTCGCCCGCCTGCGCTCGCCGGAGCTGTTCATGCTGAACGTGCTGCTGGTGACGCTGGGCCTCGCCTCGCTCACGGAGCTCGCCGGGCTCTCCTTCGCGTTGGGGGCGTTTCTCGCCGGAATGCTGATCGCCGAGACGGAATTCCGCTACGAGGTCGAGGAGGACATCAAGCCGTTCCGCGACGTGCTGCTGGGGTTGTTCTTCGTCACGGTGGGCATGTACCTCGACCTGAGGGTGGTCGGCGCCAACGTCGGCTGGATCGCGCTCGTGCTCGTCGGCGGGGTCATCGCGAAGCTGGTGATCATCGTCATCCTCGCCAGAGTCTTCGGTTCGCCCCTGGGCGAGGCGCTGCGCACCGGCTTCTATCTCGCCCAGGCGGGGGAGTTCGCGCTGGTCATGCTCGCGCTCGCGAGCAACCTGCAGGTGCTCGATCCGACGCTGGTGCAGCTCGCCTTCGCCGCCATGGTGCTGTCGATGCTCGCCGCGCCGGTGGTCATCCAGTTCGCGGAGCCGCTGGTGCGCCGCCTCACCGCCAACGACTGGCTGGCGCGCGCGGCGCTGGTCACGCAGATCGCCGCGCGCACGATGGCGCGCAAGGAGCACGTGATCATCTGCGGCTTCGGGCGCAGCGGGCAGAACCTCGCGCGCCTCCTCGAGCAGGAAGACATCGCGTTCATGGCGCTCGACGCCGATCCCGAGCGGGTGCGCCAGTCGGCTGCCGAGGGCGTGAGCGTCGTCTACGGCGACGCCGGCAGGCGGGAGTCGTTGATGGCGGCCGGGCTGCCGAAGGCTCGCGCCGTCGCGGTCACGTTCGCCGACACGGCCACCGCGCTCAAGATCGTGCACCACGTCCAGCGGGCGCGGCCCGAGGTTCCGGTGATCGTGCGCACGCTCGACGACACCGACCTCGAGCGGCTCGCCAAGGCCGGCGCGGCCGAGGTCGTCCCGGAGGTGCTCGAGGGCAGCCTCACGCTCGCGTCGCATTCGCTGCTGCTGCTCGGCGTCCCCGTCAACCGGGTGCTCGCGCGCATTCGCGAAGTCCGCGAGGAGCGCTACAGCCTGTTCCGCGGCTTCTATCACGGCGTGACCGACGCCGCAGACGCGGCCGACAATCTGCAGCCGCGGCTGCAATCGGTGATGCTGACCGAGCGCTCCGCCGCCGTCGGCCGCATGCTCGCCGATTTCGATTTCGACGGGCTCGTCGAAGTGACCGGCGTGCGCCGCCGCGGAGAACGCTCGTCCGTTCCCGAGCCGGACTTCCGCTTCGAGCCCGGCGACGTGGTGGTGCTGCTGGGGCGCCCCGGGAACCTCGCTGTCGCCGAACGGCGACTGATGCGCGGCTGATTCGGCGATAAGCCGAGCGCGCCTCGGCATCGTCCGCGGCGTCGATTGTGGCGCCCCAGTCAACCGGCTACAATCGCCGTTCCGTTTTCCTCCCGACTTGCATGTCCCCCACCGCGAAGCCGTCGGCGTCCCGCGCACCCGCCGGGATCGCCACCTGGCGCGTCGAGCCCGGAGCGGCGGCGGTCGAGCTGGCCGACGTGACCTTCGGCTACGACTCGCGCACCGTGCTCAAGGGCATCACCATGACGATCCCGCGCGGCAAGATCGTGGCGATCATGGGCGGCAGCGGCTGTGGCAAGACCACGATCCTGCGCCTGATCGGAGGCCAGCTCCGGCCCCGCTCGGGAACGATCCGCGTCGGCGGGCTCTCGGTGCCCGACCTGGACGCCGACGCGCTCTACGACCTGAGGCGCAAGTACGGGATGCTATTTCAGTTCGGCGCGCTGTTCACCGACATGAGCGTGTTCGAGAACATCGCCTTTCCGATGCGCGAGCACACCGAGCTACCCGAGGAGCTGATCCGCGACCTGGTCCTGATGAAGCTCCAGGCGGTCGGACTGCGCGGCGCCGCGCACCTGATGCCCGCCGAGCTCTCCGGCGGCATGGCGCGGCGGGTCGCGCTGGCGCGCGCCATCGCGCTCGATCCGATGCTCGTGATGTACGACGAGCCCTTCGCGGGTCTCGATCCCATCTCGCTCGGCGTCGTCGGCCAGCTCATCCGCCGCCTGAACGACGCGCTGTCGATCACCTCGGTCCTCGTGACGCACGACGTCTACGAGTCGCTGAAGATCGTCGACTACCTCTACTTCGTCTCCGAGGGCCGCATCGTCGCCGCCGGCACGCCCGAGGAGGTCCGCGCGTCGTCCGACCCGTTCGTGCGCCAGTTCGTCGACGGCGAGCCCGACGGCCCGGTGCCGTTCCACTATCCCGCGCCGTCGTACCGCGACGAGCTCTTCGCCGATGTCGGCTGAGACCGCGACCGGGGGCATCGCCTACTGGCTGCGCCGCCTGGGCGGCGGCGTCACGGGTGGCATCGCCAACCTGGGCTACGCGAGCCGCTTCCTGCTCGCGATCCTCTGGTACACGCCGGCGGCGTTCCGCCGCATCCAGCTCACCCTGCGCGAGATCTACTTCGCCGGCGTGCTGTCGCTGGTGATCATCCTGATGTCGGGGCTCTTCGTCGGGATGGTGCTCTCGCTCCAGGGCTACGAGTCGCTCAAGCGCTACGGCGCCGACGAGCAGCTCGGGATCCTGGTGGCGCTGGCGCTGGTGCGCGAGCTCGGGCCCGTGATCGCCGGCCTGCTGTTCGCGAGCCGCGCCGGGTCGGCGATCACCGCGGAGATCGGGCTCATGAAGACCACCGAGCAGCTCGCGGCGATGGAGATGATGGCGGTGAACCCGGTGGCGCGCGTGGTGGCACCGCGCTTCTGGGGCGGCGTGATCTCCATGCCGCTCTTGGCCGCGCTCTTCTCCGCGCTCGGCATCTTCGGCGCCTACCTCGTGGGCGTGCGGCTCATCGGCATCGATGCGGGCGCATTCTGGGGACAGATGCACGCGGGCGTCGACTTCTGGCCCGACGTGACCAACGGCATCATCAAGAGCATCGTGTTCGGCATCGCCATATCGCTGATCGCGGTCTTCGAGGGCTTCGGCGCCAAGCCGACGGCGGAGGGCGTGGCGAGCGCGACCACGCGGACCGTGGTCATGTCGTCGCTCGCCATCCTCGCGCTCGATTTCGTCATGACCGTCTTCATGTTCCGCGGAGCGACCGGCGTATGAACCGTTCCACGATCGACCTCTGGGTCGGCATCTTCGTGGCGATCGGCTTCGGGGCGATCCTGTTTCTCGCCCTCAAGGTCGGGAACCTGCTGACGCTCGACCGCTCGCCGGGGTATCGGCTGGAGGCGAGCTTCGAGAACATCGGAGGGCTCAAGCTGCGCGCCGCGGTGAAGGCTGCGGGCGTCGTGGTCGGACGCGTCGAGCGGGTCCGGCTCGACCCCAAGACCTACGAGGCCATCGTGACCATGCGCATGGACAACGAATACCAGTTCAGCAAGGACACGATCGCCGCCATCAACACCTCGGGCCTGCTGGGCGAGGTCTACATCGGGCTCGATGCCGGCGGCGACACGCAGATGCTCAAGGACGGCGATCGCGTCACCAAGACGCAATCGGCGGTCGTGATCGAGAAGCTCATCAGCCAGTTCCTGTTCGACAAGGCCTCGGAGAGCCCCGGCGGCAAGGATCAGGCCGCGCCGGGCGCGCCGCCGGCACCGGCCCCGGCCAAGGCCGCTCAGGGAGCAAAAAAATGAGCCACCTCCGGTCGCTGGGCCGTTGCGGCATGGTCGTGCTCGCCGGGGCGCTGCTCGGCGCCTGTGCGGCGGCGCCGAACAAGGCCGACCCCTTCGAGCCCTGGAATCGAGCGATGTACGAGGTTCACGAGGCCGTGGACGGCGCCATCGTCAAGCCGATCGCGCAGGCCTATGTCGCGTACATGCCGGAGGTGATCCGCACCGGCGTGGCCAACTTCTTCGGCAACATCGACGATCTGTTCAGCGGCATCAACAACGTGCTGGAAGGGCGCGGCAACGAGGCTGGCGACGACTTCGGGCGCGTGCTGCTCAACACCACCATGGGCCTGGGCGGCCTCTTCGACCTCGCCTCGATGATGGGCATCCCCAAGGACGCCAAGGACTTCGGGATCACCTTCGGCAAATGGGGTTTCCCGCAGGGGCCCTATTTCTTCGTGCCGCTCTTTGGCCCCACGACGGTGCGCGACGGAACGGGCACGCTGGTGCGCTATTTCACCGGCCCCGTCGGCTTCATCCGCGACGTACCGGTGCGCAACACGCTCTATGGCATCGGCTACCTGAATCTGCGGGCGCAGGCGCTGTCGGCTGAATCGGTGCTCGACACCGCCGCGCTGGACAAGTACCGGTTCCTGCGCAACGCCTATCTGAAGAATCGGCAATACCAGGTCTACGACGGCAAGCCGCCCCCCGAAGACGACGAGGACCCGGCCCCCCCGCCCGCGACCGCCCCAGCCACGAAATGAGGCCGACGATGCTGCGCATCACTCGAATCCTGCTGCTGCTCGCCTTCGCCGCTCCGGCTTTCGCGCAAGAAGCCCCCGATGCGCTGGTCAAGCGCATCGCCGAGGAAACGCTCGCGACCATCCGCGCCGACAAGGAGCTGCAGGCGGGCAATCCCAGCAAGGTCAAGGCGCTTATCGAGTCCAAGCTCGTGCCAAACTTCGACACGGCGCGCATGACTGCGCTCGCGATGGGCCGCAACTGGCGCGCGGCCAGCCCCGAGCAACAGAAGGCGCTCATCGAGCAGTTCAAGACGCTGCTGATCCGCACCTACTCGAATGCGCTCACGAACTATCGCGACAACACGATGAGCTACAAGCCGCTGCGGGCGAATCCCGGCGACACCGATGTCGTCGTGCGCACGGAGGTGACCCGCCCGGGGCAGGCGCCGGTGCCCATCGACTACAGCATGGAGAAGACGCCCGAGGGCTGGAAGTGCTACGACGTGGTCGTGGCGGGCGTGAGTCTCGTCACCAACTATCGCGACGAGTTCAACGACACGGTCCGCAGCTCGGGCATCGACGGTCTCATCAAGGCGCTTGCCGCGAAAAACGGGAGCCCGGCCCCGAAATGAACGCCGAGTCCGTGGGCGCCGACGCTCAGGGCGGCGCTTCCTTCGCGACTGATCGAAGCTGGAACGTCTCCGGCGCGCTGACGGTCGACAGCGCCGCCAGCGTGCTCGCGGCTAGCGAGACCGCCGCCCTTCCCGAGACGGGCATCGTATCCATGTCCGGGCTGCGCGCGGTCGATTCCGCGGGGGTCGCCGTGATGCTCTCCTGGCGGCGCCGCGCGATGGCCGAGGGCAGGACGCTCGCCTTCACCGACGTGCCGCCGGCGCTGCGGGCCCTCGCGGAGCTCTACAGCGTCGAGGATCTGCTGACGCAGTAAGGCGTCAGTCCGCGAAGCCTCGGCCGCCGGCCGACATGCCGCCCGCCGTCGAGATCGTCCAGGTCGCGCGCCGCTTCGGCCCCGTGCAGGCGCTCGCGGGCGTCGATTTGAGCGTCGACGCGGGAGAGTTCTTCGGCCTCCTCGGACCGAACGGCGCCGGCAAGACCACGCTCATCTCGATCCTCGCGGGATTGACGCGCGCCGACGCCGGCCGGGCGCGCGTGCTCGGCCACGATGTCGTCGACGACTACGGCAACGCGCGGCGGCTCCTCGGGGTCGTGCCGCAGGAGCTGGTTTTCGACCCGTTCTTCACCGTGCGCGAGACGCTCAAGATCCAGTCTGGCTATTTCGGGATCCGCGACAACGACGCCTGGATCGACGAGATCCTGCACCATCTCGATCTCTCCTCGCGCGCCGACACCAACATGCGCGCGCTCTCCGGCGGCATGAAGCGCCGCGTGCTCGTGGGCCAGGCGCTGGTCCACAAGCCTCCCGTGATCGTCCTCGACGAGCCCACGGCCGGCGTCGACGTCGAGCTGCGGCAGAGCCTTTGGGCGTTCATCCGCCAGCTCAATCGCGACGGCCATACGATCATCCTCACCACGCACTATCTCGAAGAGGCCGAAGCCCTGTGCGGGCGCATCGCCATGCTCAAGTCCGGCAGGATCGTCGCGCTGGACACCAAGCAGAACCTGCTCTCGAGCTTCGCCGGGCTCACCGTGCGGGTGGGCGTGGACAGGCTGCCGACCGAATGGGAGCCCCGCGTCGTACGCAGCGCCGACGGGATGTACCTGCTGTCGCTCGCCGACTATGCCGAGCTCGAGAGGCTGCTCGCCGCGCTGCGCCAAGCCGGCACGGGCGTGCGCGAGCTCGCCCTCCAGGAAGCGGACCTCGAGCAGGTGTTCCTGCGCATCATGGCGCGGGATCATTGAGGCCTCCGGGATGATTCCCGCCTTCGGCAGCGGCTGGCTCGCGCTCCTGTACAAGGAGCTGTTGCGCTTCTGGAAGGTCGCCTTCCAGACCATCCTTGCGCCGGTGCTCACGGCGCTGCTCTACCTCCTGATCTTTTCGCACGTCCTCGAGTCGCGGGTGTCGGTGTTCGACGGCCGCGTCGGCTACACCTCGTTCCTGATCCCGGGCCTGGTGATGATGTCGGTGCTGCAGAACGCCTTCGCGAACAGCTCCTCTTCGCTCATCCAGTCGAAGATCACCGGCAACCTCATCTTCGTGCTGGTGACGCCGCTGTCGCCGCTCGACATGTTCGCCGCCTACGTGCTGGGCGCGATGGTGCGGGGCATCGTCGTGGGCGCCGGAGTCTTCCTGGTCACGGCCTGGTTCGCCGCACCCTCGCTGCAGCATCCGCTCTGGGCATTCGGCTTCGCGCTCCTCGGCAGCGCGATCCTCGGCATCCTGGGCCTTCTCGCCGGCATATGGGCGGACAAGTTCGACCAGCTCGCGGCGTTCCAGAATTTCCTGATCATGCCGCTCACCTTCCTCTCCGGCGTGTTCTATTCGATCCACAGCCTGCCGCCGTTCTGGCAGGCGCTGTCGCATTTCAACCCGTTCTTCTATATGATCGACGGCTTCCGCTACGGCTTCTTCGGACTGTCGGATATCGCTCCGGTCACGAGCCTCGCCGTCGTGGCGGGCTTCTGCCTCGCCTTGACCGCGCTCACGCTCGCGATCCTCAAGCGCGGGTACAAGCTGAGGCACTAGCATCCCGAGCCATCGCCGCGCCCGATTCCATCGTCGCTTCGCCCCGAAGAGAGCTGGCCCCCGCCCCGTTCCTTTGCTCGAATCGCCAACGGCACGCCGGCGAGCACTCCATGACCACCCCTGAGTCGATCAAGAGCGCCATCGAGGCCCAGCTCGTCTGCGAGCGAGTCGAGGTTCGCGGCGACGGACGGCATTTCGAGGCGCTGATCGTGAGCCCCGCGTTCGAGGCCCTTTCCAAGGTGCGCCGCCACCAGCTCGTCTACGGCGCCCTCGGAGAGCGTATGCGCGAGGAAGTCCACGCGCTGTCGATGACCACGCTCACGCCCGCAGAGTGGGCGGAACGAAGCCGGGCGCGCTGACGTGGACCGGCTGCTGATCGAGGGTGGCGTGCGCCTGGAGGGTTCGGTCCGGGTCTCCGGGGCGAAGAACGCCGCCCTGCCGATCCTCGCCGCGGCGCTGCTGACGCGCGAGCCGCTCGAGCTCGCCAACGTGCCCCGGCTCAACGACGTGCGCACCATGCAGGCGCTGCTCGGCCAGATGGGCGTCAAGGCGGAGCGCGACGACGGCACGCTCACCGTCGCGGCCGAGAGCGTGGAGTGGCCGCTCGCGCCCTACGAGCTGGTGAAGACCATGCGCGCGTCGATCCTCGCGCTGGGGCCGCTGCTCGCGCGCTGCGGCGAGGCCCGCGTTTCCCTTCCCGGTGGCTGCGCGATCGGACTCCGGCCCGTCGACCAGCACGTGAAGGGGCTGCAGGCGATGGGGGCGGAGATCGATCTCGATCACGGCTACATCGACGCGAAGGCGAAGCGGCTCCTGGGCACCCGCTTCGTCTTCGACGTGGCGACCGTGACGGGCACCGAGAACCTGATGATGGCGGCGACGCTGGCCGACGGCGTGAGCATCCTGGAGAACGTCGCGCGCGAGCCCGAGGTGGTCGATCTCGCGCTGTGCCTGAACGCGATGGGGGCGCGGATCGCGGGCGCCGGGACCGATCGCATCGTGATCGAAGGGGTGGAGCGTCTGCACGGGGCGGCGCATTCGATCATGCCCGACCGCATCGAGACGGGAACCTTCCTCGCCGCCGCGGCGGCCGCCGGCGGCGACGTGACGCTCACCGGCGTGCGCGCCGAGACGCTCGAAGCGGTGCTCGAGAAGCTCTCCGAGGCGGGCGCGAAGATCGCGGTCGACGACAGCACGATCCGCCTCGCCCGCCGCGAGCGGCTCAGGTCCGTAAGCCTCCGGACGGCCCCGTACCCCGCGTTTCCGACCGATATGCAGGCCCAGCTCATGGCGCTCATGACGCTGGCCGACGACACGGCCGTGATCACCGAGACGATCTTCGAGAATCGGATGATGCACGTTCAGGAGCTCAAGCGGCTGGGCGCGGACATCGAGGTCGAGAGCAGCACCGCCATCGTCAAGGGCGTGCCCGCGCTGACCGGCGCGACCGTGATGGCGACCGACCTGCGCGCCTCCGCCGGCCTCGTAATCGCCGGGCTGATGGCGGAAGGCGAGACGACGATCGATCGCATCTACCACCTCGATCGTGGCTACGAGAGGATCGAGACCAAGCTCGCGGCGCTGGGTGCGAGGATTCGCCGCGTCGGCACGAGCGGAGCCGAGTGAAGCGTCGCGGCGGGCGGCGCACTGCCGGCGTCCGGTAGAATCATGGCTCGCGCGCGCTCGCATCCATCATGGCAACGCTCACCATCGCCCTACCCAAGGGCCGCATCCTGGAAGAGACGCTGCCGCTTCTCGCCCGCGCCGGGGTCGAGCCCGCCGAGGACCCGCAGGCCTCGCGCCGCCTGATCATCGGCAGCGGACGGGCCGACGTGCGGTTCGTCGTCGTCCGCCCGACCGACGTGCCGACCTACGTCGAGTACGGCGCCGCCGACCTCGGCGTCGCAGGCAAGGACGTGCTGCTCGAGCACGGAGGCGAGGGGCTCTACCAGCCGATCGACCTCGGGATTGGCCGCTGTGCCATGGTGGTGGCGGCTCCGCGCGCATTCGACTATGCGGGTGCCGTGAAGCGCGGGGCCCGGCTGCGCGTCGCGAGTAAGTACGTGACCGTCGCTCGCGAGCACTTCGCCGGCAAGGGGATGCACGTCGATCTGATCCGGCTGTACGGGTCGATGGAGCTCGCCCCGCTCGTGGGCCTCGCCGACGCGATCGTCGACCTCGTGAGTACCGGCAATACGCTCCGGGCGAACGATCTCGTCGCCGTCGAGCACATCCTCGCGATCAGCGCCAGGCTGATCGTCAATCCCGCCGCGCTCAAGCTCAAGCGCGCGGCGATGCAGCCGCTGCTCGACTCGATCGCCGCGGCGGCCGAGGAGAAGGCCGATGCCTGAGCGCGGCGCCGCCGTGAGGAGGCTCGATGCCGCCGCGCCGGGCTTTGCCGCCGCGCTCGCGGAGCTCACGGCCTTCGAGGCCAAGGAAGACGCCGCACTCGGCGCCACCGTCGACGCGATCCTCGCGGACGTGCGCGCGCGCGGAGATGCCGCCGTCCTCGAGTACACCGCGCGCTTCGACCGGCTGCGCGCCGGAAGCGTCGCGGAGCTCGAGATCCCCGAGGCGCAGCGTCGCGACGCGCTGGCCGGGCTCCCGGCGGCGGAGCGCGAGGCGTTGTCGAGCGCCGCGGCGCGGATCCGCCGCTTTCACGAGCGCCAGCGCGGCGAATCGTGGCTCGTGGCGGAGGACGACGGCACGCGCCTCGGGCAGAGGGTCACCGCGCTCGACCGGGTGGGCGTGTACGTGCCCGGCGGGCGCGCCGCCTATCCCTCCACGGTGCTGATGAATGCGCTGCCTGCGGCCGTGGCCGGCGTCGCGGAGATCGTCATGGTCTCGCCTGCTCCGGACGGGATCCGGAATCCGCTGGTGCTTGCCGCCGCGCAGCTTGCGGGCGTGACGCGCGCGTTCGCGATCGGCGGCGCGCAGGCGATCGGTGCGCTCGCCTACGGCACGGATACCATCGCACCGGTCGACAAGATCGTCGGCCCGGGCAACGCCTACGTCGCTGCGGCGAAGCGCCGGGTCTTCGGTCGGGTCGGCATCGACCTGATCGCCGGCCCGTCGGAGATCCTCGTCATCGCCGATGCGAGCGCCCATCCCGACTGGGTGGCGATGGACCTCTTCGCCCAGGCCGAGCACGACGAGGACGCTCAGGCCATCCTGCTCACGCCCGATGCGGCGCTGATCGATGCCGTTGCCGCCAGCATCGACCGCCAGCTGCCGACGATGGAGCGCAGGGACATCATCGCGGCCTCGCTCGCGCGCCGCGGCGCGCTCGTGCGCGTGCGCGACTTGGACCAAGCCTGCGCGATCGCAGACGGGATCGCGCCGGAGCACCTGGAGCTCGCGGTCGCCGAGCCCGAGGCGCTGCTGCCGCGGATCCGCCACGCGGGCGCGATCTTCCTCGGGCACAACAGCTCGGAAGCGCTCGGCGACTACTGCGCCGGACCGAACCACGTGCTGCCGACTTCGCGCAGCGCCCGGTTCTCCTCTCCGCTGGGCGTATACGACTTCCAGAAGCGCAGCAGCGTGATCGCCGTCTCGGCCGCGGGCGCGCGGACGCTGGGACGCACGGCGATCGCGCTGGCGCGCGGCGAAGGGCTCTCCGCGCACGCCCGCAGCGCGGAGTACAGGCTGCAACGATGAAGCCCTCGCCCCTCGCGCCGCCCCCGACGATAAGCGGCCTGCCTTCGCAGCGAGAGCGCGGCGAGCGCAGCGCAGGCGCGGCGGACTTCGTGGCTCGCGTCGTCCGGCCCGAGGTCCGCGCCCAGTCGGCGTACGCCGTGCCCAAGGCCGAGGGGATGGTCAAGCTCGACGCCATGGAGAACCCGTATCCGCTGCCGGCCTCGGTGCGGATGCGGCTCGACGCGGCGCTGGCGAGAGTGCCGATCAACCGCTATCCCGACGCGGCCGCTGATGCCGCCAGGGACGCGCTGCGGCGCGCGCTCACGATTCCGCCCGGACACGAGCTGCTGCTCGGCAACGGCTCCGACGAGCTGATCCAGCTCATCGCGTCGATGCTCGCCGGCGAGGGCGCGACGATGCTCGCCCCGGAGCCGTCGTTCGTGATGTACCGCCGCAGCGCGCTTTGGGCGGGGATGCGCTTCGTGGGCGTTCCGCTCGCGAGCGGCTTCGGCCTCGACCTTCCCGCCATGCTGCGTGCGATCGAACGGGAACGGCCCGCGCTCGTCTTCATCGCCTATCCGAACAACCCGACGGGGAACCTGTTCGCCGCCCGCGACGTGGACGCGGTGCTGCGCGCCGCGCCGGGGCTGGTGGTGATCGACGAGGCGTACTACGCGTTCTCCGACGCGAGCTTCCTGCCTGACATCGCGCGCTATCCCAATGCGCTGCTTTTACGCACTGTCTCCAAGGTCGGGATGGCCGGCCTGCGCCTGGGATATGCGGTCGCGGCCCCGGAATGGATCGCGGAGCTCGACAAGCTGCGCCCGCCGTATAATGTGAACGCGCTGACGCAGGCGGCGGCGGTCGTGCTCCTGGACGATACCGCCTGGATTGCGGAGCAGTCGAAGGCGACCCGGTCCGAGCGCGCGCGCCTCGAGGCGGCGCTCCGGTGCCTCGCCGGGGTCACGGTGTTCCCGACGCAGACGAATTTCGTGCTGCTGCGCGTCGCCGACGCGGGCGCGGTTTTCGAAGGGCTTCGCGCCAGGCGGATCCTGGTGAAGAACCTGCACGGATGGCATCCGCTGCTCGCCGGGTGCCTGCGGATAACCGTCGGAACGCCGGAGGAGAACGACTTGCTGCTCGCTGCATGTCGCGAGCTTTGCCGATGAACGATACGAAATCCCCGAATGCGGCCCCGCGCCGCGCGCGCATCGAGCGGCGCACCAAGGAGACGACCATCGCGGTGGACGTGAACCTCGACGGCACGGGCCGGGGCGAGCTCGCGACGGGCGTCCCCTTTCTCGACCACATGCTCGACCAGGTGGCGCGGCACGGCATGCTCGACCTGACCGTGCAGGCGAAGGGCGACCTGCACATCGACGCCCATCACACGGTCGAGGACATCGGCATCACCTTCGGCCAGGCCCTCGCCAGGGCCCTGGGCGACAAGGCCGGCGTCGCGCGCTACGGCCACGCCTACGTGCCGCTCGACGAGGCGCTCTCCCGCGCCGTGATCGATCTCTCCGGCCGTCCCGGACTCAGCTACCACGTGGCGTTCACGCGGGCGATGATCGGCGCTTTCGACGTCGACCTCGTGCACGAGTTCTTCCAGGGCTTCGTGAACCATGCGCTGGCGACGCTGCACCTGGACAACCTGCGCGGCGACAACGCGCACCATCAGGCCGAGACGCTGTTCAAGGCCTTCGCCCGGGCTTTGCGCATGGCCGTCGCCGCGGATCCGCGAGCGAGCGGGATCCCCTCGACCAAGGGAACGCTCTGATCGACATCGCGGTCGTCGATTACGGCATGGGCAACCTGCGCTCGGTGGCCAAGGCGTTGCGGCATGTCGCCCCCGAACGCACCATTGTGGTGAGCTCCGATCCCGCGACGATCCGCGCTGCGGCGCGCGTCGTCCTGCCCGGGCAGAGCGCCATGCCCGACTGCATGCGCTGCCTCCGCGAGAGCGGGCTGGCGGAGGTGGTCCTCGAGAGCTGCGCTGACCGCCCGTTCCTCGGCATCTGCCTGGGGCTGCAGATGCTCTTCGACGACAGCGAGGAAGGACCCACTCCCGGATTGAGCGTGATCGCCGGCCGCGTCGTGCGTTTCCGCGACGCGAGCATGATCGGGGCGGACGGCGGCCGGCTCAAGGTCCCCCACATGGGCTGGAGCCCCGTCCGGCGCACGCGCGACCATCCGCTGTGGCGAGGCATCGACGACGGCGCGCGGTTCTACTTCGCGCACAGCTATTACCCCGTGCCCGACGATTCGCATGTGACGGCCGCGAGCGTTGCGTATCCGACGGCGTTTACTTGCGCGATTGCCCGCGCTAATATCTTCGCCGTGCAGTTCCACCCAGAGAAAAGCCACCGCGCAGGTCTTCAGCTGCTCTCGAATTTCGTCGCCTGGAACGGGCGCGTCTGAACGATAGCTTTCGCGGCTGCCCGCGCGAGCTACCTTCCATCCACCGCACGTCGCCACGGCAGCGACCCCGAGTCGCCACCCGCCGCCATGCACATCATTCCCGCGATCGATATCAAGGACGGGCACTGCGTGCGGCTCAAGCAGGGCGAGATGCAGTCGGCGACCGTCTTCTCCGAGGATCCGGCGGCGATGGCGCAGCACTGGCTCGAGCAGGGCGCCCAGCGGCTGCATCTCGTGGACCTGAACGGCGCCTTCGCCGGCCGGCCGAAGAACGAGCTCGCGATCCGCGAGGTCGTGAGCGTGATCGGCGAGGAGATTCCCGTCCAGCTCGGCGGCGGCATCCGCGATCTCGACACGATCGAGCGCTATCTCGACGACGGCATCAGCTTCGTGATCATCGGCACGGCGGCGGTGAAGAACCCCGGCTTTCTCCACGACGCCTGCTACGCCTTTCCCGGGCACATAATCGTCGGGCTGGACGCGCGCGAGGGCAAGGTCGCCACCGACGGCTGGTCCAAGCTCACGGGCCACGACGTCGTCGACCTCGCGAAGAAGTTCGAGGATTACGGCGTCGAGGCGCTGATCTACACCGACATCGGCCGCGACGGCATGCTCACGGGGGTCAACATCGAGGCGACCGTGAAGCTCGCGCGCGAGCTCAAGATCCCGGTGATCGCGAGCGGCGGCATCAACAGCCTGAAGGACATCAAGGAGCTGGCCGGCTACGAGAGCGAAGGCATCAGCGGCGCGATCGCCGGCCGCGCTCTCTACGACGGCACGCTCGACTTCAAGGCGGCGCTCAAGGCGGCGAAGGGCGGCAAGTAGCCCCGGGCGCCGAGGAGGGGCCCGCCGACGCGCGTGGGCGGACCGGGCGTCCGCGAGCGGCCGCCCCGCCAACGCACAACTTCATGGGTCTCGCCAAGCGCATTATTCCCTGCCTCGACGTTGCCGACGGACGCGTCGTCAAGGGCGTGAACTTCGTCAACCTGCGCGACGCCGGGGATCCGGTCGAGGTCGCGCGTCGCTACGACAGCGAGGGCGCCGACGAGCTCGCCTTCCTCGACATCAAGGCGAGCATCGAAACCCGCGGGCTGCTCTACGGCATGATCGAGGCAGTGGCCGATCAGGTGTTCATTCCGCTCACCGTCGGCGGCGGAGTGTCTCGGGTCGACGACATCCGCGCGCTGCTCAACGCGGGAGCCGACAAGGTAAGCGTCAATACCGCGGCGGTGCAGGATCCTTCGCTCGTCGGCGAGGCGGCGAGCCGCTACGGCGCGCAGTGCATCGTCGCGGCCATCGACGCGCGCCAGGCGGCCCCGGGCCGCTGGGAGGTCTACACGCACGGCGGACGTACGCCGACCGGGCTGGACGCGGTCGACTGGGCGCGCCGCGTGACCGCGCTGGGCGCAGGCGAGATTCTGCTCACGAGCATGGACCGCGACGGCGCGCGCACCGGCTTCGATCTCGCGCTCACGCGCGCCGTGGTCGATGCGGTCGACGTTCCGGTGATCGCGTCGGGGGGCGTGGGCTCGCTCCGGGACCTGGTCGACGGCATCACTCTCGGCGGCGCGGACGCCGTGCTGGCGGCGTCGATCTTCCACTATGGCGAATTCACGGTGGGGCAGGCGAAGCGGGCGCTCGCGGCGGCAGGCATCGAAGTCCGTTGAGCGCGGCCTTGGGCGTAGAATGGGCGCGTCGCATCGTGCGCGATGCGCACATCGTATGGAATGGCTCGATCAAGTCCGCTGGAATTCCGAAGGCCTCGTGCCCGCGATCGCGCAGGAAGCGGCCACCGGCGCCGTGCTCACCCTGGCGTGGATGAATCGTGAAGCGCTCGAGCGCACCGCGGAGAGCCGTGAGGCGCACTACTGGTCGCGCTCGCGCGGGCGCCTCTGGCGCAAGGGCGAGCAGTCGGGCCACACGCAGCGGGTCCACGAGATCCGGCTCGACTGCGACAACGACGCCGTTCTGCTGGTGGTCGAACAAAGCGGCGGAATCGCCTGTCATACCGGGCGGCACCGCTGTTTCTTTCAGCGCCTGGAGGACGGGGCGTGGCGCGCGGTCGAGCCGGTGCTCAAGGATCCGGCGTCGGTGTACGGCCGCCGGGACGCGGACATCGCAGGCGTGAAGCCTCCGAGCTGATTCGGACGAACGACATGACTCATTCTTCCGCGGGCGCAGCAACGGACGGCGGCGAGGTGCTGCAGCGGCTGGCCGCCACGATCGCATCCCGCCGCGGGGCGGACCCCGCCACTTCCTACGTGGCCACGCTGTTCGTCAAGGGCCGCGACGCGATGATCAAGAAGCTGGGCGAGGAGGCGACCGAGGCGGTCATGGCCGCCAAGGACGGTGATAAGATTCGGTTGACGAACGAGATAGCCGACCTCTGGTTTCACTGCCTGGTCGTCCTGGAGAGCTACGGACTGGGGCCGGACGCGGTCCTTGCCGAGCTGGCGCGCCGCGAGGGCGTCTCCGGCCTGCAGGAGAAGGCATCGCGCCTCTAGGCGGTCCGGCGCGCCGGGCAGACCGGATGGGCAGGCAGCCTAACTCATGGACGACTGCATTTTCTGCAAGATCGTGCGCGGCGAGGTGCCGGCGAAGAAGGTCTACGAGGACGCGGAGGTCCTCGCCTTCCACGACATTCGCCCGCAGGCTCCGGTGCATTTCATGTTGATACCGAAGAAGCACATCGATTCGCTCGCTCACGTCGCCGCCGACGACGCCGGCATGCTCGGGCGGCTGTTCGCGCTTTCCGGACGGCTCGCGCGCGAGAACGGCTCCCCGGACGGATTCCGGACCATCGTCAACACCGGCCGCATCGGCCGGCAGGAAGTGATGCACCTGCACGTGCACGTGATCGGCGGCCCGAACGTCCTCGGCCCGATGCTGCCGAGGGCACATTAGGAGAAACCCATGGGTGGACTCAGCATCTGGCATTGGCTGATCGTTCTGCTGGTCGTCGTGCTGATCTTCGGCACGAAGAAGCTGCGCAACATCGGCCAGGATCTCGGCGGTGCGGTGCGCGGCTTCAAGGAAGGGATGAAGACCGGCGACTCCGAGGCCGCGGGCGCGTCCGATCAGCCGCAGCAGCAGATCCCGGGCAATACGATCGAGGGCGAGGTCAAGAAGGAAAAAACGTCCTGAGGTCAGGCCTGCGGCGAGAGGCGGACCTTCCGCGCCGGCTCGGGCAGGGGACCGCTCGAGGCTAGAATCGCCGGCGGCGGTCCATCGTCATCCGTGTTCGATATCGGCTTTTCCGAAATCGTCGTCATCGGCGTCGTGGCGCTGATCGTCATCGGTCCCGAGCGGCTGCCGAAGGTCGCGCGCACGCTGGGCCACATGTTCGGCCGCCTGCAGCGCTACGTGAACGAGGTCAAGGCCGACATCAGCCGCGAGATGGAGCTCGACGAGCTGCGCAAGCTCCAGTCGCAGGTGCAGAGCGCCGCGCGCGAGATCGAGCAGTCGGTGACGCACGCGGCGCAGAGCTTCGAAAGCGGCGTGCGCTCCGTCGAATCGGAGCTGAACCAGGCGGCGGGCGCCGACGCCGCGCCGTCGGGCCATGCTTCCGCAGCCGCCGATGCGGCACCCCCGCCCGAGAAGAAGCAGGACTCGGGCGAGACGTCGCGGCAGGCGACGCTGCCGGGCATCGAGCGCATCTAGCCCGGAAGTCCACGCAGTACAATGACCGTCGCGCGTCGCCGCGACCGCCGTCATGACCCAGCCGTCCGCCACGCCCGACAACACCCAGGAAAGCTTCATCTCGCATCTGATCGAGCTGCGGAGCCGCCTCCTGCGCTCGATCGTGGCGGTCGTCGTGGTGCTGGCGCTGCTCTTTCCCTGGGCCAAGGACATCTACGCGCTGCTGGCGCGGCCGCTGCTGCACGCGCTGCCGCGGGGAAGCACGATGATCGCCACTGACGTCACCGGAACGTTCCTCGTGCCGCTGAAGGTCACGTTGATGGCGGCCTTCCTGGTCGCGCTGCCGTATGTGCTCTACCAGGTGTGGGCCTTCGTCGCGCCGGGCCTCTACCAGCATGAAAAACGCCTCGCACTGCCGGTGATCGTCTCGAGCGTGCTGTTCTTCGCGATCGGGATGGCCTTCGCCTATTTCGTCGTCTTCCCGGTCGCCTTCGGCTTCTTCGCGGGCTATGCGCCGGCGGGCGTGCAGATGATGACCGACATCGACAAGTACCTCTCGTTCGTGCTGACGATGTTCATCGCCTTCGGCATCACCTTCGAAGTCCCGGTCGTCGTCGTCGTGCTGGTCCGGCTGGGCGTCGTGAGCGTCGACAAGCTCAAGTCGATCCGCGGCTACGTCATCGTGGGCGCGTTCGTCGTCGGCGCGATATTCACGCCGCCCGACGTGCTGTCGCAGTGCATGCTGGCCGTGCCGCTGTGGCTGCTCTACGAGCTCGGCCTGATCGTCGGTCGCTTCGTCGCGGTCGCGAAGGAGGAGGATGCCGCCGGGCAGAGCGAGTCGGCGTCCTGACGCCGGCCGCTGCCTGATGTCTTCCCGTCAGGCCTGGATCCGATCCGAACCCCGGCTCATTTGCCAACCGGGCGGGGCCGGGGTGCGCCGGCGAGATCAGCCGGTCGGCTTCGGGCGGCGGCCGACGATCACCGCGACCTGGATGGGCTTGCGGTCGCGCAAGACCTTGAGCGTCGCCTGACGACCCGGCGTGAGCGAGGCGATCTGCGAGAGTAGCGCGTCGCTGTCGCGGGTGGGCTTGCCATCGATCTCGAGGACGACGTCGCGCACCTGCAGTCCGGCGCGGTCGGCCGGGCTGTTCTTGACCACGCTGCGGATGAGCAGGCCGTCGACGCTCTGCAGCGAGAACGCGGCGGCGATCTCGGGAGTGATCTCCTGGGGCTCGATCCCGAGCCAGCCGCGGGTCACTTCGCCGTCGCGGATGATCTGCTCGAGCACGGTGCGGGCGAGCGACACCGGGATCGCGAAGCCGATCCCCTGCGAGCCGCCGTTCTCGGAGTAGATCGCGCTGTTGATCCCGATCAGGTTGCCGCTCGCGTCGATCAGCGCCCCGCCCGAGTTGCCGGGGTTGACCGCGGCGTCGGTCTGGATGAAGTCCTCGAAGCGATTGATGCCGAGATGGTTGCGGCCCAGCGCGCTCACGATGCCGTGCGTGACCGTGTTGCCGAAGCCGAACGGGTTGCCGAGCGCGAGCACGGCGTCGCCGACCTGCACGTGGTCGAGCGACCCGAAGGTGATCGCGGGCAGCTCGCTGCCTTCGGCCTTGAGCACGGCGAGGTCCGATTCGGGATCGTTGCCGCGCACCGTCGCGCGCAGCCTCCGTCCGTCCGAGAGCACGAGCTGGATGTCGTCGGCACCTTCGATCACGTGGTTGTTGGTGAGCACATAGCCTTCGCTGCTCACGATCACGCCCGAGCCCAGGCTCGTGGCGCGCCGCGCTTCGCCGCCCTCCAGGCCGGGAAAGAATCGGCGCAGAAGCGGATCGTCGAGGAGCGCATTGCGCGCGCGCACCTCTTTGCTCGTGTAGACGTTCACCACCGAGGGCATCGCCTTCTTCGCGGCCACGGCGAGCCCCTCGACCGGCGTCGCTTCGACGGTCGGCGAGGACTCCTGCACGAGCACCACGTTGTTGCGCCCGGACACGCGAGCGAGAAGATCGGGTCGCAGCGTCGCGACGACGAACAGCGCACCCAGGCACACGGTGGCGACCTGCGCGAATAACAGCCAGAAGTAGTGCAAGTTCCGCTTCATGACGATCGTGGCCTACAGAGCCGAACATTATAAACCCATGCCGCAGTGCAGCATTGGTCGTATGCGCGACCCGGTGCGGACCGCGCGGCATTGATCGTAATTCCCTGTTTCGGGTCGGTTTTTGCCGTGGGCCCGGGCTCAGGCTTTGGGTCGACGCGCCGAATCATTTATAATTCACGGCTTTGCGGCCGGGGTCGCTCCCGAATGGCAACCGACGAAAGCATAAACAGCAACAAGCGGCGGTTTCTTCTCGGCGCGACATCCGCGGTGGGCTCGATCGGGGTGATCGCGACCGCGGTCCCGTTCGTGATGAGCCTCTGGCCGAGCGAGCGGGCGAAGGCGGCGGGCGCGCCCGTCGAGGTCGACATCTCCAAGCTCGAGCCGGGGCAGAAGATCACGGTCCTGTGGCGCAGCAAGCCGGTGTGGGTCATCAATCGCACCAAGGAGATGCTGGCCGACCTGCCGAAGCTCGACTCGAGGGTCGTGGACCCGAAGTCGGACGTCGACCATCAGCCGAAGTACTGCAAGAACGAGGATCGCTCGATCAAGCCCGAGATCTTCGTCGCGATCGGCATCTGCACGCATCTAGGCTGCTCGCCGACGTACCGGCCCGAGGTCGCGCCGGCGGATCTGGGTCCCGACTGGCTCGGCGGGTTCTTCTGCCCCTGCCATCAGTCGAAGTTCGATCTCGCCGGTCGCGTGTTCAAGGGCGTCCCGGCCCCGACCAATCTGTACATCCCGCCGTACCAATTCGTCTCCGACACGAAGATCACGATCGGCGAGGACAGTAAGAGCGGCACAACCAAGACTCCGGGATAGTCCTCCACCATGTCCAGATTCATCGCCTGGATCGACGACCGCTTTCCCCTCACCAAGCTCTGGGAGGAGCAGTGGGGCAAGTACGTCGCGCCGAAGAACTTCAACTTCTGGTACTACTTCGGTTCGCTCGCCGCCTTCGTGCTGGTGCTGCAGATCGCCACGGGCATCTTCCTCGCGATGAGCTACAAGCCCGACGCGACGAAGGCCTTCGACTCGATCGAGTACATCATGCGCGACGTCTCCGGCGGGTGGATCATCCGCTACATGCATTCGACGGGGGCCTCCGCGTTCTTCATCGTGGTGTATCTGCACATGTTCCGGGGGCTCCTCTACGGCAGCTACCGGCGGCCTCGCGAGCTCCTCTGGATCATCGGCTGCGTCATCTATTTCGCGCTGATGGCCGAGGCGTTCTTCGGCTATCTGCTGCCCTGGGGGCAGATGTCGTACTGGGGCGCGCAGGTAATCGTCAACCTGTTCTCGACGGTCCCGTACATCGGCGACACGCTCGGGACCTGGATCCGCGGCGATTACACGATCTCCGACGTCACGCTCAACCGGTTCTTCGCATTCCACGTGGTCGCCGTGCCGCTGCTGCTGCTGATCCTGGTGGCGGTGCACCTGATGGCGCTGCACGAAGTCGGCTCGAACAATCCGGACGGTATCGAGATCAAGAAGCAGCCCAAGGATCCGAAGACCGGGATCTATCTCGACGGCATCTACTCGCATCCGTACTACACGATCAAGGACATCGTTGGAGTGGTGTTCTTCCTCATCGTCTTCGCGATCGTGATGTTCTTCCTGCCGGACGGCGGCGGCTACTTTCTGGAAGCGAACAATTTCATTCCTGCCGACCCGCTGAAGACTCCCGAGCACATCGCGCCGGTCTGGTACTTCACGCCGTACTACGCGATGCTGCGCGCCGTGCCTTCGTTCTTCGCCTCGCAGTTCTGGGGCGTGCTGGTGATGGGGGCCGCCGTGGTGGTCTTCGTCTTTCTCCCCTGGCTCGACAAGGGGGCCGTCAAGTCGATCCGCTATCGCGGCTCGCTGTACAAGACCTGGCTCGCAGTATTCGTGGTCTGCTTCCTCATCCTGGGCTACCTGGGGACGGTGCCGATCACCGTCTGGGGCCAGTTCACGGGCGGCTGGGCCGATGCCCTAGACACCAAGGATCGCGCGACGTGGGTGGCCCGCGTGCTGACGTTCATCTACTTCCTCTTCTTCCTGCTGATGCCGTGGTACACCGCGCGCGACAAGACCAAGCCGGTGCCGGAGCGGGTAACCTGATGCGACGCGCCCGACTTTTCGCCGGCATCGTGCTGTTCGCCGCGGCGGGCGCCGCGCTCGCGGAAGGCGGACCCAGGCTGCTCACCGCTCCCGAGGGCAGCAAGTTCGAGCGCGAGGCGGCGCTGCAGCGCGGTGCGCGGGACTTCACGAACTACTGCCTCAATTGCCACTCGGCGCAGTACATGCGCTACAACCGGTTGACCGACCTCGGGCTGTCCGAAGACCAGATCAGGGACAACCTGATGTTCGCCACCGACAAGATCGGCAACCCGATGACGGTCGCGATGAGCCGGAGCGACGCTGCGGGCTGGTTCGGTACCGCTCCGCCGGATCTGTCGGTCGAGGCGCGCGTGCGCGGTAAGGACTGGCTCTACAGCTATCTGCTCGCCTTCTACCGCGACGACACGGCGCCGACCGGCTGGAACAATCTCGTGTTCCCGAGCGTAGCGATGCCGCACGTGCTGTGGAGCCTGCAGGGCACGCAGAAGCTCGTCGAAACCGAGTACGAGGACGGCGAGAAGGCGGAAGCGGCCGCGATCGCGGCCAAGGGGCTTGCGCTGATCGAGCCCGCGCCTGGCGGCAAGTTCATCGTCAAGACGCTCGCCGAGGACACCCCGGGCACGCTTTCTCCTGCCGAGTACAAGGGCTTCGTCGGCGACCTGGTCGACTACCTCGACTACATCGGCGAGCCGGCGAAGCACGAGCGCATCAACCTCGGCATCGTCGTGCTGATCTTCCTCGGCGTGCTCTTCACGCTGGTCTACGCGCTCAAGCGGAGTTACTGGAACGATCTGCACTGAAGCGTGACGGCGGGCGCCCGCCGGGCCATTGCATTCGAAGCGCGGCGCCCCAACATTGCGTCGCTGGAGAGAATCGCAGCCATGATGACCCTCTACTCCGGGACCACCGACCCGTTCAGCCAGCGCTGCCGCATCGTGCTGCACGAAAAGGGGATGGATTTCCAGATCATCGACGTCGACCTCGATCACAAACCCGAGGACCTCGCGGTGATGAATCCCTACAACCAGGTGCCGGTGCTCGTCGAGCGCGATCTCGTGCTGCACGAGTCGAACATCATCAACGAGTACATCGACGAGCGCTTTCCGCACCCGCAGCTCATGCCAGCGGATCCGCTGATGCGGGCGCGGGCGCGCCTGTTCCTGCACCGCTTCGAGAAGGAGCTCTTCTCGCACATCGACACGCTCGAAGGCAACAACCAGAAGCAGCTCGACAAGGCGAGGGGACTTGTGCGCGACAGCTTGCTCCAGATCGCGCCTGTGTTCGCGAAGCACAAGTACATGCTGGGGGAGGATTTCTCGATGCTCGACGTCGCCATCACCCCGCTCCTGTGGCGGCTCGACTACTACGGCATCCAGCTCCCGAAGCCGGCTGCGCCGCTGATGAAGTACGCCGAGCGCCTGTTCTCGCGACCGGCGTTCATCGAGGCGCTCACCTCCGCCGAGCGGGGGATGCGCAAGTAGCGTGGGCGCTTCGGCGCGATGCGCGCGGGATAGCGCGGGTCGACCGGTCGGCGGCTTCGGTCAGCCGCCTCCGGTGGTACTATCCTAGCCTCATGTCCGAGCAGTCCGCGAAGCCGTACCTGATCCGCGCCATCTGCGAATGGTGCGCTGACAACAGCCTCACGCCTTACCTCGCGGTCAAGGTGAACGGCGCGACCCGCGTGCCGCCGGCGTACGTGAAGAACGGCGAGATCGTCCTCAACATCAGCTTGGGTGCGACGCGGCGACTCACGGTCGATAACGAGCGCGTGCAGTTCACGGCTCGCTTCAACGGCGTGTCGCAGGAGGTTTCGGTGCCGGTGACCGCGGTTTCGGGCATCTTCGCCAAGGAAACCGGCTACGGGTTCGCGTTCACGGTGGGCTCGGATCCGGTCGCATCGCTAGACGCTGCGACGTCCCCGCTCCCGTCGCCCAAGCCTTCGGACGGGAAGCCTCGAGGCCGGGGCAAGCACCTCCAGGTCGTGAAGTAGCCGCGCGCGAGAACGCCAGGAGCTCGCATCGGAGCGGCGCACGCCGTCGGCCCGGATCGAAGGCAAAGAGCCGGAAGGTGCTATTCTTCCGCCGGACCGTTACCCAGCCGATCGGGCGCGGGCGAGCCGGATTAGCTCAGGTGGTAGAGCAACCGCCTTGTAAGCGGTAGGTCGTCCGTTCGAGTCGGACATCCGGCACCACGCCAAAGCTTCTTCCAGCCGGGACGGACCCGAGGAACTGCCGTGACACGCCTTTCGGTCGCTTCTCGCATGATGCCGGTTTTGCTGCTCCTTCTCGCGCCAGGGACGGCATCGGCGCATGCCTCGAGCCAGAACGTTCGCCTGTCGGCCGCCGGCCCGGCGCCCGAATTCGCGCTCTCGGACCAGGACGGTTCCCCGCTGGCACTGGCATCCTTGCGCGGCAAGGTCGTGGTCGTGACCTTCATCTACACGAGGTGCAACCAGGATTGCCCGCTGGTCACCGAAAGAATGGCGTCGCTGCGCGCGCCGCTTGGTGCCGATTTCGACTCGCGCGTGCACTTCGTCTCGATCAGCGTCGATCCGCAGTTCGATACGCCCGCGGTGCTCCGGGAGTACGCCAAGGCTCACGGGGTCAACGTGCCGGGCTGGAGCTTCCTTACAGGCTCGCCGCCCGTGGTCGAGGAGGTCGAGCGCGCCTATGGCGCACGGGGAAAGCCGCACGGCCGCAGCGGCAGGGTCGAGCACCTGTTCGTAACGTCGTTGATCGACCGCCAGGGGAATCTGCGCGTACGCTACCTCGGGGCAGGCTTCAAGCCCAAGGAATTGCTCCAGGACGTCCAGGCGTTGCTGGGCGAGTGACGAACCGCGGCGATCTGCCCATCGCCGTGACGGTCTATCGGTTCACCACGACGTTCCCGAGCTTCACGGCCGTAACGGGAATGCCGTACTGGCTTTCGCCGCGCAGCAACGGTCCGACGTTCCTGCCGGTGTTCTCCTGATCGAAGGCGGCGCGGGCGGCAACGACTAATCGGTGCAGGCGGACTTCACCAACCTGCCCGCAGCTGCTCGCCCCACCGCGAGCTCGCCGAAGCTCGAGGCGACGCGTGGACTGTCGCGACGCGCCCGGCTCGGTGTTATTGTCGGCTGAATGCGGCTACACTGCCTCCTTTCGCGAGGGGGACGCGATGAAACGTAGGCATGCGCTGCGCGGGCTCGTTGTGCTCGCTTCGCTCGCGTGCCTCCCGGGCGCCGATGCCCAATCCGGATCGACGACCTACGTGGTCGGCCTGCTCGACGCCGGTGAGCGTCTGCCCGAATGGGCCGCCTTTCGCCAGCAGCTCCGCGACCTCGGCTACGTCGAAGGCCGCGACGTTAAGTTCGAACCGCGCTACGCGAAAGGCAGCGCGGATCGACTTGCAGCGTCCGCCAAGGAGCTCGTTCAGCTCAAGGTCGATGTGATCGTCACGAGCGGCGCGGCCGCTGCCGTCGCAGCCCAGCGGGTGACGCGCAGGATTCCGATCGTCATGGCGACCGGTACCGACCAGGTGAGCCTGGGCCTTGCCGCCACTCTGGCGCATCCAGGCGCGAACGTCACCGGTGTGTCCTCGATCAATTCCGAGCTGACGGCGAAGCGGCTGGACCTCATGCGCGAGCTCGTTCCGAGGGCTGGCCGAGTAGGCGCGCTCTGGCACGCCGACAACAGCCCCTCGATGACATCGGTGCGAGACCTCGAAGCCTCCACCGATCGATTCCGATTGGCCTTCCAGAGCTTCGGCGTTAGGAGCGGCGACGAGGTGGGCGAAGCGTTCGAGGCCATGAGGCGCGAGCGCATCGATTGCCTCATCGTAGTCAGCGGCCCGCTCATGTATTACGAGCGCAACAGGATCATCGGCCTGGCCGCGAAATACAGGATTCCGGCGATCTACGGCGCAGCCGAATACGTCGAGGCTGGCGGTCTGCTTTCCTACGGACCATCCTACCCGGACCTGGCTCGGCACGCGGCCGTGTATGTCGACAAGATTCTCAAGGGTGCCAACCCCGGCGACCTGCCAATCGAACAGGCGACTACGTTCGAGCTGGTCATCAACGCGAAAACTGCGCGCGCCTTGGGAGTCGTCGTTGGACCGGCGATGCTGGCGCGCGCCGATCGCGTCGTTCAGTAGGACGGACATCGACAGCCATGGGCGCCTCGGCAGCTGCCGGCGTCGCAGTCTCAGGCTGCCGGTCTTCGCTGCCTGGCGCTGCGCAGAAGCTCGTCGACGATCGCGAGGAAGCCGGCGACCACGCGCGCATGACGCCGCTCCTTCAGCGTGACCACGTGCGTCGAGGTGCGCACGTCGGCGTGGGCGATGGCGAGTGCGCGCAGCCGCGGATCGGGCACGAACTCGAACTCCGAGACCGCGGCTATGCCGAGCCCGCGGATCACGGCTTCGCGCACGGCTTCGCGGCTGCCCACTTCGAGCGAGATGGTCGGCACGATGCGCCGCTTGCGCAGCGCGTCTTCGAGCGCCTTGCGCGTGGTCGAGCCCTTCTCGCGCATGACGAGCGGCTCGCCCGCGAGCTCCTCGAGGCGCAGGCTGGCGCGATCGTCGAAGCGGTGGCCGCGCGGCACGAAGATCACCACCGGATGCGAGCGGTACGGAACGAAGTGCAGCAGCGGGTCGGGCGCATACTGCGCGAGCACGGCGACGTCGGACTCGTAATCCTTGAGGCTCTTCACCGTCTCCTCGGAATTCCCGACCGTGATCGTGACCTCGATGCCGGGATAGCGGGCGCGGAATGCGGCGATCATCTCCATCACGTGGTAAGGACCGACCGCGCCGATGCGCAGCTTCCCCGTGCGCAGCGCGCCGCTGTCCGTGAGCAGGTGCACCGCGTCCTCCTCCAGCCCGAAGATGCGCAGCGCGATCGAGAACAGCTCACGACCCGCGTCGGTCAGCTCGAGGCGGTGACCGTGCCGGTGCAGCAGCTCGACCCCGTAGCTCTCCTCGAGCGCGCGCACCTGGCTCGTGACGGTCGGCTGGCTCACGTGGAGCTGGCGCGCGCCTGCAGTGAAGCCACCGTAGCGCGCCGTGGCGTAGAACGAGCGAAGCTGGGCGAGCCTCATAGACGGGGTCTATGTTACGCCTAGAAAAATGTATTGGCTCAATGACGCCCCCGCGCCGATACTCCGCGCGACGCATCGTCGATCGCGCGGCCCGACGCCGCAGAAAGGCCTTCGTGGCGGCGCCGGCCCCTCGCTGGAAGTTCCACAACCCGGTCGCGGTCGCCTTCGGCAGCGGCTGCCTCGCGCAGCTGCCCGATCGCCTCGGCCGGCGCGGGGCGGTCGTGGTGACGTTTGCCGAAGCCGAAGCCCTCGGTCTGCACGCCCGCCTGGAGCAGATCCTCGGCGAGCGGCTGCGCGGGTTCGTTTCCGATATCGCACCCAACCCGGATGTCGCCGAGCTTCGCGGGCTGTACGGGCGATTCTGGCGCGACTACGGAGACTGCCAGGCGATCGTCGCCGTGGGCGGCGGCAGCGCGCTCGACGCGGCGAAGGTGCTGCTCGCGGGTACCGCCGACGGGGCGTTCGGCGATCTCGAGGCATCGCTCGCCGGCGGACGATCGTTCGTACCGCACGGTACCAAGGCGCTCATCACCGTGCCGACGACGGCAGGCACGGGCAGCGAGGTCACGCCCTGGGCCACCGTCTGGGACCGCGGCGCGCATCGCAAGTATTCGCTGCAGCTCGACGCGACGTGGCCGGAAGCCGCATTCGTCGATCCCGAGCTCACGATGACGCTGCCCGCGTCGGTTACGCTGCATAGCGGCCTCGACGCGCTGTCGCACGCGCTCGAGTCCATCTGGAACGTCAACGCCAACCCGGTCTCCGACGCGCTCGCCGTCGCGGCGGCGAAGTCGATGATGGCCGCGCTCCCCGCCCTGATGCGCGAGCCTCGCAGCGCCGAGCTGCGCGCGCGAGCGTCGCAGGCGGCGTTGCAGGCGGGGCTCGCGTTCTCCAACACCAAGACCGCGCTCGCCCACTCGCTTTCCTACGAGATGACGCTGAGCCATGGGCTGCCGCACGGCATTGCCTGCTCGTTCACGCTGCCGCTCGTGCTCGAGCGCGCGCGCGGCCGCGACGCGGCCCGCGACGCCGTGCTTGCGCAGGTGTTCCCCTGTCCGCTCGACGAGGCGGGAGATTGGCTGCGCGCGTTCCTGGAATCGCTCGGCGTCAGCCCGCGATTCGAGACCTACGGCGTGGCGGCGGACGAGTCGGCGCGAATGATCGCGGATGCGCTCGAGGGTCCGCGCGGGAGGAATTTCATCGGCGCCTGAACGCGGCCGGTGCGGAAGGCATCACGATACGGGCGCAAGCCCGACAACCTAAGGAGGAACGATGGACGCAGCGATGGCGGGTTCAGCGGGAAGCGTCGCTTTCCAGCAGCGCAGTCGCAGGCTGGTCACGATCGCGAGCCTGATCGGGACCACCGTGGAGTGGTACGACTTCTTTCTCTACGGCACGATCACCGGGCTCGTTTTCAACAAGCTTTTCTTCCCGGCGGATAACGAGTTCGTCTCGACGGCGCTCGCGTACACCGTCTACGCGGTGGGCTTCGTTACGCGCCCGGTCGGCGGCATCCTGTTCGGCCATTTCGGCGACAAGATAGGCCGCAAGCCGCTGCTGGTCCTCACGCTCCTCATCATGGGGATCGCGACGTTCCTGATCGGGCTCATTCCGACCTACGCGCAGATCGGCGCCGCGGCGCCGCTGCTCCTGCTGCTGCTGCGGCTGCTGCAGGGCATCGGGCTCGGCGGCGAATGGGGCGGCGCCGTGCTGATGTCGTTCGAGTACGCGCCGAAGGAGAAGCGCGGCTTCTACACCTGCTTCCCGCAGGTCGGCCTGGCGGTCGGGCTCTCGCTCGCCACGGCGGTCGTCGCCATCCTGACCAAGTCGCTGTCCGAGGAGGCTTTCCTGTCGTGGGGCTGGCGGGTCGCGTTCCTGGGCTCCATCGTGCTGGTGGGCGTCGGGCTCTTCGTCCGGCTCAAGATCCTGGAGACGCCCGAGTTCTCCAAGATCAAGGATGCGCAGAAGATCGCCCATGTCCCGGTCGGCGAGGTCATCCGCGACTACAAGAAGAACGTCCTTCTCGGCTGGGGCGCGCGCTGGATCGACGGCGTCGTGTTCAACATCTACGCCGTGTTCACCATCGCCTACCTCACGGGCACGGTCAAGCTCGACAAGACGAATGTGCTGACCTCGATCTCGACCGCGGCGTTCATCCTGATCTTCGCGATCCCGATCGCCTCGGCCTGGTCCGACCGCGTGGGTCGCCGCGTCGCTTACGGAACGTTCGCGCTGCTCTCGGGCCTCGCCGCGTTCCCGCTGTTCTGGATGATGCACTCGAGCGGCAGCATGTTCCTGGCCGGGCTCGCGATCGTCCTCGGCCTGGGCATCATCTACGCACCGGTCTACGGCCCCGAGTCGGCGCTCTTCTGCGAGCTCTTCGACACCCGCGTACGCTACACGGGCATCTCCGTGGTCTACCAGGTGTCGGGCATCGTCTCGAGCTCGATCACGCCGCTCATCGCCGCGACGCTGCTGCACTGGGGCAACGGCCAGCCCTGGTGGATCGCCGCGTACATGTTGGCGATCGGCATCATCAGCTCGGCCTGCACGTTCGCGATGCGGCGAACCTTCTAGACGAAGCGTGTCGGAGCCGACGCAAACCTAAGCGCGCGTGCCGGCTGGGGACGGAGCTGGCCGGCACGATATCCCAGGCGCAAAGGCGCCGCCCCCGGCCTGCCGACCGGGAAGCCCGTCCTGCGCCGTGGGATCGCGCCCCAGCGAGGCTCGGCGGTCGTCCGTCCTCTTCCCCAGCGACTCCTACGACCGAATCGGCATTCAGCCGATAGCGGGACGCAGCCGCGCGGTGCATCGTACGGGCTCGCGTGATTCCGGAGGTGAACGATGGGCAAATACGTGCTTGCATGGCTGCTGGGGGTCCCGGCGATCGTGCTCGTCGTAGTGTACCTGTTCTTCCACTGAACGGTGCAGAGGCGGCGGTAAGAATTACAAGGCATCGCGGGCAGCTCCGCCGTCCTACGGGCAGCACGCGAGTCCGTTGGCCGGCACCGATCTTGCGTTCGATCTGTGGCTTGGGCTCGGACGATGCGCGAACCTCAGGAACCCCTCCGGGTGTACGTCGTGGAGGACTCCACGATCATTCGCCGCCTGCTCGCCTCCACGATCGAGGCCGCGGGCGCAGAGCTGGCCGGTCAGAGCGCCGATGCGCCCTCCGCCATCGCGGATCTCTCCGTCATGCGCCCCGACCTGGTCGTGATCGACATCGGGCTCAAGTCGGGCACCGGTTTCGACGTCCTCGAGGCCCTGCAGAAGCTCGATCGCAAGCCCTCGCCCATCAAGGTCGTGCTCACGAACCACGCGAACGCGGAGTATCGGCGCATGAGCCTGCGCCTGGGGGCCAACGGCTTTTTCGACAAGAGCACGGAGACCGCGCAGGTCATTGCGCTGATCAATGCGCTGGCCCATGAGAAGCTGCGCCGCTTCGATCTGCCGGCGGCCGCTGCGCGCTCCGCGCCGCAGGACCAGACACGCGACTGAAGACGGGTGGATCGCCCGCTCCACATGAAGGGAGCACGATAGATGGATGCGAGCATCGGCAAGGAGCTCTAAAATGTCATGGACGCGCTAGCGGCGCTGCGGATCGATCTGAGCTGCGATCCGCACCTTCCCGGCGAGATGCTGGTCTTGTCCGCCGAGAAGGCGCGCGACGCCTGCGAAGCGCTGGACTCCGCATCGGCATCGATCAGGCAGCTCGTGGCCACGCTCGGCGGCGACGGGCCGGGTGTCCCCCGGCACTGATCGCGCGTTTCCCGCCCGGCGAAGCTCGCCCGCCCGAGTGGGGAGTCCGGCTCGCGCGGGCCGCGGCGCGCGAGCCGTGATAGGATCGGCGCCCGTCCGCTCCTGCACGGCCGTCCCGCCCTCCCAATGAATCGCCTCGACTTCAGCGGCCGCGTCGCCGTCGTCACCGGTGGCGCCGCGGGCATCGGCCTGGCGGTCGCGCGACGCGTCGTCGAAAGCGGTGGCCGCGTGAGCCTCTGGGACCGCGACGAGAAAGCCCTTGCGCAGGCGCGCTCGGCGCTTGGCGAGGCGCCCGAGGTGCGCGTCGTGGAAGTCGAGGATGCCCAAAGCGTCGCCGCCGCGGCTTCCGCCACGCTCGCCGCGCTGGAGCGAATCGACGCGCTCGTCTGCTCCGCCGGGATCACCGGGCCGAATACCGCGACCTGGGACTACCCCTTCGACGCCTGGCAAGAGGTGATGGCGGTGAACCTGAACGGGGTCTTCCTGTGCAATCGCGCCGTGGTGCCCGCCATGTTGCGCCAGGAATACGGCCGCATCGTGAACATCGCGTCGGTCGCCGGCAAGGAGGGCAATCCGAACGCGAGCGCGTACAGCGCATCGAAAGCGGCCGTCATCGGCCTCACCAAGTCGCTCGGTAAGGAGCTCGCGCGCACCGGCATCCGGGTGAACTGCGTCACGCCGGCGGCGGTGAAGACCGCGATCTTCGAGCAGATGACCCAGGCGCACATCGAGTTCATGCTGTCGAAGATTCCGATGGCGCGGTTCGGGGAGGTCGAGGAGATCGCTTCGCTCGTCGCCTGGCTGTGCACGGAAGAGTGCTCGTTCTCCACGGGCGCGGTATTCGATCTCTCCGGAGGCAGAGCGACCTACTGAGGCCTCTCGCGGCAGGAATATGCGCCGCGGCCGGCCTGTTTACGACTCGCCGGGAAATTCGCGCGAGATTCTCCTGCAGCGATTCTCTGCGGCCCGGCGACGCTCGCGAGAGGAGGCTGCCGTGCGACGTGCTCTGAGCTCGCTGCTATCGCTGCTCGCGGTGCTGGCTGCACCCGCGGCGTGGGCGACCTTCCACACCTACCAGATCGACGAGATCTTCTCGAATGCCGACGGCACCGTGCAGTATGTCGTGTTGCACGAGGCCGCGGGCGCGGACGGCCAGAATCTGTGGGCCGGCCACACGCTCCAGAGCACCAGCGGCAACACGACGCAGACCTACACCTTCATGGCGAACCTGCCGGGGGGCTCGCAAGGTCCCTACGGCGGCATGTCGGCTCCGACCGCGTTCACGCGCGTGCTGGTCGCGACCCGGGGATTCGCCGATCTCAATATCGTTACGCCGGACTTCATCGTTCCGAACGGGTTCCTGCCGCTTGCGAACGGGACGGTCAACTACGCGGGCGTCGATCAGGTGACCTACACCGCGCTTCCTACCGACGGCGTCACGGCGGTCAACCGCAGCGGAGCGACCATTCAAAACCTGGCGACCAACTACGCCGGCATGTCCGCGTCCGTCGCCGCCGCCGTCGCGCCGAACTACGAGGGCATGTGGTGGGCGGCGCCGGCGAACTCGGAGTCGGGCTGGGGGATCAACTTCGAGCATCAGGGCGACACGATCTTCGCGACCTGGTTCACCTACGACCTGCACGGCAAGGGCTGGTGGCTGGTGCTGAGCTCGAACAAGACCGCTCCGAGCACCTATTCGGGGTCGATCTTCACCACTACCGGTCCGGCGTTCAACGCCGTGCCCTTCAACCCGGCGCTGGTCACGCCGACGCAGGTCGGCACGGGGACGCTGACCTTCAGCGACGCGAACGACGGGACGTTCTCCTACACGGTGAACGGCGTCACACAGGCGAAGAATGTGACGCGCCAGGTGTTCGGGCCGCTGCCGACGTGCACCTCGGGTGCGGGCGTCAACCTGGCCGCGGCGAGCAACTACACCGGGCTGTGGTGGGCGGCGCCGGCGGGCACGGAGTCGGGCTGGGGGGTCAACTTCGCCCACGAAGGCGATACGATCTTCGCTACCTGGTTCACCTACGACACCGACGGGACGCCGATGTGGCTGGTCGCGACCGCCGGCAAGACCGCACCGGGGACCTATACCGGGACGCTCTACCGCACGACCGGGCCGGCGTTCAACGCGGTGCCGTTCAATCCGGCGAGCGTGGTGCTCACGATAGTCGGGACGGCGACGCTGACGTTCACCGACGGCAACACCGGCATGTTCAGCTACACGGTGAACGGGGTCGCGCAGGCGAAGGCGATCACCCACCAGGTGTTCAGCGGCTCGCCGACGGTCTGCCAGTAGAGCCGCGACTCGCCGGCTCTCGCCTCGGCGAGGGCGCGGAAGATCGAGGCCACGACCTGTTGATCGTCCGGCGAGGCGACGTGGCCTCGGCCGGTCGAGCAGCTTCGGCGGGGTTTGCCGGCCTTCACCGCGGAAGCCGGACCCGGACGCACGCAAAATGCGCTAAGTTTCGGGCTCTGCGCGCAGCGATTCGCGTCCCGTGCCCGGCTCGACATCCTCCGAAACGAACCTTGCCGCGCTCCTCGCCGCCAGCGCGCGAGCCCATCCCGCGCTCCCGGCCGTCGCGGTCGGCGCAACCGTGCGTCACGACTACGGCGCGCTCGCCGCGCGCGTGGCTCGGCTCGCAGCTGCGCTGCACCGCTCGGGCCTCGCCGCGTCGGACCGCGTCGCGCTGATCGCTCGCAACGCGCCCGAATACGTCGAGGCGCTTTTCGCCTGCTGGCACGCGGGGCTGAGCGCTGTCCCGGTCAACGCCAAGCTGCATCCCGCCGAGCTGGGCTACGTGCTCGCGCACTCCGGCGCGCGCTGGGCGTTCGTCGACGCCGACTGGCACGCGGAGATCGAGAGCGCAGGCGAGGCGCGCGCACTGCAGCACATCGTCGCGTTCGGCTCCCGCGAGTACGAGCGGCTGTTCGCCGGAGAGCCGGTCGAGCCCGCGCCGGTCGCCGCCGCCGATCCCGCGTGGCTCTTCTATACGAGCGGCACGACCGGGCGACCGAAGGGCGCGATCCTTTCGCACGCGAACCTCCGGGCGATGAGCGAGTGCTTTCTCGCCGACGTCGAGGCCGTCGCGGCGGGGGACGCGATCCTGCACGCCGCGCCGATGTCGCACGGCTCCGGGTTGTACGTCGTGCCGCACGTTCAGCGCGCGGCGGCGAGCGTCGTTCCGGAGTCGGGCGGATTCGACCCGGCGGAGATCGCAGAACTGCTCGTGCACTGGCGGGGCGTGCGCATGTTCGCCGCGCCGACCATGGTCAAGCGGCTGGTCGAGCAGCGAACACTCGACGCGCCGCACCTTGCCAATCTCGCCGCGATCGTCTGCGGCGGCGCGCCGATGTATGTCGAGGACTGCAAGGCCGCCTGCGCGGCGCTGGGTCCGCGGCTCGCGCAGATCTACGGCCAGGGCGAGTCGCCGATGACCATCACCGCAATGCCGCGGGCGATGCTCGCGGCGGCGATCGCGGCCGGCGACGATGCGCGCCTGGGCTCGGTTGGCGTCGCCCAGCGCGGCATCGAGATCCGCATCGCGGACGATGCGGGGACGGCCCTCGGCGGCGGCGAAGCGGGCGAGGTGCTCGTTCGCGGCCCGACCGTGATGAAAGGCTACTGGAAAGATCCCAAGGCGACCGCGGCGGCTCTGGCGGACGGCTGGCTGCACACGGGCGACGTCGGCAGCCTCGACCGCGACGGCTTTCTCACGCTCAAGGATCGATCCAAGGACCTCGTCATCAGTGGCGGCAGCAACATCTACCCGCGCGAGGTGGAGGAGGTGCTGCAGCGGCATCCGGCGGTGGTCGAAGCCGCGGTGATCGGCCGGCGGCATCCCGATTGGGGCGAGGAGGTGGTGGCCTGCGTGGTCGCGCGCGCCGGCGCCGATGCCGCGGTGGTCGAGCGGGAGCTCGATCGGCTCTGCCTCGCCCACATCGCGCGCTTCAAGCGGCCGAAGGCCTACGTGTTCCTCGACGGGCTCCCGAGAAACAGCACCGGCAAGGTGCTCAAGACCGCGCTGCGCGAGCGCCTCGCTACTTCCGCGGATGCAAAGGAGCGGCGATGAGCGCGGCGACGAGGCTCGCGGCGCCCCCGGATCCGAACGCGGCCCAAGGGCCGAGCGCTTCGACGAGCTGGCCGCCGACGGCCATTCCGGCGCCGATGCCGACGACGATGCAGGTCGACATCCACGTGAACGCCTCGGTCGCGTAGCGGGCCGGCGCGTGCTGCGTGACGAGCAGCGACAGGACCGTCAGCGCAGGCGCGATCGTCAGCCCCACGCCGAAGGCGAGCACGCCGAGCAGCCACGGCGAGCTGGCGAAGGCATGGGCACCCAGCAGGACCGCGAAGGCGAGAAGGAGCCTCGGCAGCTGGCGCTCGAGCGGAAGCTGGAGGTGCGACCCGCCGTAGACCAGTCCTCCTGCGGCACTGCCGATCGAGCACACGGCGAGCAGGGCGCCGCCGAGTGCGATCATTCCTGCGCGCGCGGCGAAGCCGGGGTAGCCGACCTCGATCATACCGAAGGCGAAGGTCAGCGCGCCGCTGGTCGCATAAACCACCAGGAGCCGGCGATTGGTCAAGGGCCCCAGCAGATGACGATCTCCGTCGGCAGCGCGCTTCCAGAACCGCGGTGTCCCTGAAAAGACGAACAGTGGCGCGGCGCTCGCCGCGGTGAACCAAGTGATCGCGAACGCGTCCGCCGGCGTGCCGAGGAGCAGCGCCAGCCCGATCAGCGCCGGACCGATGGTGAAGTTGATCTCGATCAGGACCGTGTCGATGGCGAACGCGGTGCGCCGCTCGACCGGATCATCGAACCGATGCCGCCAGAGCGTTCGCGTGAGCACCGAGATGGGCGGCAGGAAGGCACCGGCCAGCATGGCGAGCGGCGCGATCGCGGCAAGCGGCAGGTGTAGCGGCGCGGCGAAGAGCAGCACGCCGAGCGCGGCGGGGTGGACGACGCCGGTGACTGCAAGAACCCCGCGCGGCCCGTAGCGATCGGCCAGCCGCCCCTGGATCGGAGCCGTGCAGGCCATCGCGATCATATAGGTGCCGACCATGCCGCCGCCGAAGGCGAAGGAGCCGGAGAGCTCGCGCAGGTACATCAGCATCGACAGCGACATCATCCCGACCGGCATGCGCGCGAAGAACGCGACCGTGAGCAGGCGGGCGACGTCGGGCTGGCGGAAGAACGCGGCGTAGTGCTGGACGAAACGCTGCATGCGGGGAATGGATTTCGGCGCGGCTCGGGTCGTTCGGCGCCTTGCTCCCGGCCACCCCCGGGAGTATGCGCCCGGCGAAAGGAACATGAGCAGCGGAGCCGTTCATGTGCGGAAGATGAAGTAGACCGCACCCATCAGGCAGAGCCCTGCCCAGAGGTAGTCCAGCTTGAGAGGCTGGCCCATGTACAGAACGGCGAAGGGGACGAAGACCGTCAGCGTGATGATCTCCTGCATGATCTTGAGCTGGCCCAGCGAGAGCGCAGTGAAACCGATTCGATTCGCCGGGACCTGCAGCAGGTATTCGGCGAACGCGATGAGCCAGGAAACGATTGCCGCGATCCACCACGGCTTGTCGTGAAGGTTCTTCAGGTGACCGTACCAGGCGAAGGTCATGAAGAGGTTGGAACCCGTGAGCAGGAATGCGCAGGTGAGCGCAGGGTGTTCACTCATCATTGGCTTCGACCGTCCTTCCTTTGGGCGCTTCCCGGGACCCCATCCGCATGCTCTCGCCGATACCGCGAACGGCGCAGGCAGTGTACCGTGCGCGAGAGGGAGAGGGCGATGCGCCTCGCTTGACCATCGACCGCCGTCCACCCAGCATGGCTGCGCGCATCCGACGTCCGTTAACCAGGGAGACACGAGATGAATAGCCGCCGAACGGGATTCGCAACGATCGCACTGTTCGCATTGGGGACGGGCGTCGCCGCGGCCCAGCCGTCGACCATGACCTTCTTCATAAGCAGCACCGGATCGGGCAAGGGCGCGGATTACGGCGGCCTCGCGGGCGCCGACAAGCACTGCCAGGCGCTCGCGACCGCGACCGGCGCCGGGAACCGCACCTGGCATGCCTATTTGAGCTCCAGCCCGACGGCGGATTCGCCCGCGGTCAACGCCCGCGACCGCATCGGCCAGGGTCCCTGGCGCAACGCCAAGGGTGTCGTGGTCGCGAACGACGTCGCGGAGCTGCACGGCAACAACAACCTCAACAAGCAGACCGCGCTCACCGAGAAGGGCGACGTCGTGAACGGTCGCGGCGATACGCCCAACAAGCACGACATCCTGACCGGGTCCAAGACCGACGGGACGGCGTTCACCGGTCCGGAGGACATGACCTGCGGGAACTGGACCAAGAGCGGCGCCGGTGCGGCGATGCTCGGGCACCACGATCGGCAGGGGCTGAGCGACGACCCGCCGGCGCACTCGTGGAACTCGTCGCATCCCTCGCGCGGCTGCAGCGACGATCTCCTGAAGACCACAGGCAGCGGGGGGCTCCTCTATTGCTTCGCGATCGACTGACCTGCCGGGCGCCGAGCAGCGGACCGCCGTGCTCCGTCCCCGAAGCCCCGCACGGCTGCCGGGAATGATCGGCGCGATGGACCGGTTTACACTCAGGCGCGAAGCGAAGAGAAGAGGGGGACGATGCGGATGCCGCCTGCCCGCAGGCCGCGGGCACCGACCCGACAGGAGCCGACCATCCCGTCGGCGCGAGCCAACGCGACGTGGATCGGCCTCGCGGTCCGCCGCGGCGGCCTCGCGGACCTCGCGCCATTCGAGCCAGAGGCCGGGACGCCGTGACGGGGCGCGTGCTCAAGCTCGACCCGGCGGCGCACAAGGTCGCGGACGCCCTGCTGCCATGGTTCGTGAACGGCACGCTCGACGCCGACGAGCTGGCCTTCGTCGAGCGGCACGTGGCCGAGTGCAGGCTGTGCAAGGACGAGGTCGAGTGGCTTCGCAAGCTCTATGCCGCATGCATCGCCGGCGAGGGTTCGCCGGAGGCCGCGGGTGCCTTGCGCAAGCTGCGTCAGAGGCTCGAGGCGCCGCCGCCAGCGCGCCGGTTTCGCCTGCCGCAGCGCGCTCGACCCTGGACGCACTGGGTGATCGGCGCGCAGCTCGCGCTGATCCTCGGGCTCGGCGCGCTGTGGCTGCGCGATGACGAGTCCGCCGCCCGCTATCGCACGCTGGGCGCGCCGGGTGCCGCTTCGCGGACCGCCGGATCGCTGGTGGTCGTCTTCGACCCCTCCGCGCCGGAAGCCGAGCTGCGGCGCGTGCTGCGCGAAGCCGACGCGCGCGTCGTAGACGGCCCGACCCGGACCAGCGCCTACCTGCTCGCGGTAACGCCCGAGGGCCGCGACCACGCCCTGCGGGTGCTGCGCTCGGAGCGTGCCGTGACGCTGGTCGAAGCGCTCGATTCGCCGGGGCCGCGGTGATCGCCTCGTGGCGCACGCTGCCGGCGCTGCTGCTCTGCGCCGCGCTCGCCGCGTGCGCCGGTCCGGCGCGTGCGCCGACGGCGCTCGACGACGCGGCGGCGCCGCGCCAGCTTCTGGTGATGCTGCATCTCGCGCCGCCGCACTTCCGCCCCGACGCGAGCTACAGCGGCGGCTACGACGCTCACGCCGGCGGCGACGCCCGCCGCCGCGTTGCCGAGGCGCTCGCGGGCAGCTACGGACTGAGAGTGATCGACGACTGGCCGATGCCGGCGCTCGGCGTCGATTGCTTCGTGATGGAAGCCTCCGGCGACGCGCCGCTCGCTCGTCTCGAGGACGCGCTTGCGCGCGATCCGCGCGTGGAGTGGGTGCAGCCGATGCAGATCTTCCACGTGCTCGCTCACAACGATCCGCTCTATCCGCTGCAGCCTGCGGGCGACGCCTGGCATCTCGCCGAGCTGCATCGACTGGCCACGGGACGCCACGTGCGCGTCGCGGAGGTCGACACCGGGGTCGAGCTGGATCATCCGGATCTCGCCGGCCGGGTGACGGTGCACCAGAACTTCGTCGACGGCCGGCCGGAGGTCGCCGAGATGCACGGCACCGCAGTCGCGGGAATCATCGCCGCGCAGGCCGACAACGCGATCGGCATCGCCGGCGTGGCCCCGGATGCGGATCTCTTCGCGCTGCGGGCGTGCTGGGAACGATCGGAGCGCGAGGCCGCGGTGTGCACGAGCTTCACGCTCGCCAAGGCGCTGCAATTCGCCCTCGACCGCAGGGCCGAGGTCATCAACCTGAGCCTCGGAGGGCCGCGAGACGCGCTCCTCGAGCGGCTCCTCGACGTGGCGATGAGCCGCGGCGTCACGGTCGTCGGCGCGGTCGATGCGCACGCAAGCGGCGGCTTCCCGGCCGCGCACGCCGGAGTGCTTGCCGTTGCCGCCGATGACGTGCACGATGCGCCTGCGGGCGCTCTGCTCGCACCCGGGCGCGATATCCCGACCACGACTCCGGCGCACAAGTGGGGCTTTGTTACCGGCTCGTCGTTCGCGGCGGCGCACGTGACCGGGCTCGTCGCGCTCCTGCATGAGCTCGACCCGAGCCTGGGGCCCGGGCAGCTCCGCCAGATTCTGGTTCCGGACGGGACCACCGTCCGGGCACCGGTCGTCGATGCCTGCGCTGCGGTCGCGGCGACCGCGGGAACCTGTGCCTGCGCCTGCGCGGTGGCCCGCGACTTCGGTCCAACGCCGCCCCGCTAGGGGCGCGGGCCTGCGGCACGCGTCGCTCGGACTGCTCCTCCTAGCCGCCGACGCGATCGCCCAGCTCTCCGGCACGGTCAGCGTCACGTCTGATTATCGCTATCGCGGCGTATCGCTCTCGCGCGGCGACCCTGCGGCCCAGGCGAGCCTCGCCTACGACGATGTGTCGGGGCTCTACGCGGGCCTGTTTGGCTCGAACGTTCAGTTCGCCATTTCGCCGCATCGCGAGCTCGAGCTCGTTCCCTACGCGGGCTACGTGCGGCGCTTCGCCTCCGGGGTGAGCGGAGAGATCGGCGTCGACTACGCCGCTTTCACCGGCCCGGGAAGCTACGACTACGCGGAGCTCTACGCCGGCGTCGCCAACGATCGCCTGAGTGCGCGACTCTACTACGCCCGGCGCTACTTCGGACGCGACGCGGGCGCGATCTACGCGGAGGCGAACGCCGCGCAGCCGCTCGCCGACCGGATCCGCCTGCTTGCGCACATCGGCGTTCTCCGCAATCTCGGCGGCGAGTCGCCCTACGGTCCGACCGACCGGGAAGTGATCGACGGACGCCTCGGCGTCGCGGTCGACGTCGATCGCTTCACGGTCCAGGCGAGCTGGGTGGGCGTGAGCTCCGCGAGCACCGGTTATCCGATCTCCGGCCGTGACCGGCGCAACACCGCTGTCGCGACGCTGTCGCTCGCGTTCTAGCGCCGCATCGCGACCGGCCGCCTGGCGCGCGAATCACGGCGTTCGCTCGAGGACGATCTCCGGCGCTCGTAGGGTTTCGGGCGGATTCAGGCGGAAGAACTTGGCCTGCGACTGGAAGATCGGCAGCGCCTTCCACTTTTCCGGTTGCGGCGAGCCGATGGAGACGACGCGATACGCGCACTGCGCGAGCGCGGCCTGGATGGCCGCGGCGTTCTTCGGCCGCACGTAGTAGGGCACGTCCAGGTAGTAGCGCACGCGCGGGAAGCCCCGCGCGTCGACGCACGCCCGTGCCGCGAGATGATCGGGGTGCTGGATGCCGAACGGCGAGAGGACCAGGTCGGGAGCGAATTGGCGCAGGGTGGATTCCAGGGCCTCCGCGATGCGCTCGGGCGAAGGCGCGTAGAAGTAGCCCTTCGCGCCGATCGACTTGGCGTACGCGCCGCCTTCGTCGATTCGCCGCGCGTCCTGGACGTAGAGCGTGAGGACAGCGACCTCCTCGGACGGCGCTCGCGTGCAGAGGGTGTGGCCGAGGGACAGGAAGGCGTCGTCGGCGTGGGGCTCGACGATCAAGGTCCGCATGCCGGGCTCTTTCGAAGCATCGCGATGGTCGCGTCTCCTGCGCCGATCGACGACGGGCTCGGCGGCGATCCATCGCGCGGGCGATGCGCGGCATCGCTGCCGAACTCTACCTCAACGCGGAGCGGGCCGGCCGGGAATGGCGCTCCCTTGCGCGCTGTTCGCAGCATCATCGAAGGGAAGGAAACCCTGCATGCGCCAGCTCCTCGCCGGAGCGACGTCGATCCTCGCCGCGGCCCTGACCTGCCTCGCCTGCATGCTTCCGAGTTGCGCCTCGATGGGCGGAGGCGGCATGAAGGGCATGCTTTCCGAGCCGGCGGCGATGGCACGCGAGTCCACCGGCTGACGGCCGCGCTTTCGCGATCCGGCGAGCGTTCAACCGGGCTCGCCGCCGTAGCCGAGCTCTCGCATCAGGGAGCCCGCGATCGCTTCGACCTTCGCGCAGTCTTGGGGGCTCATCTGCCGGCGCCAGCCGCGTACGCGGTCCGCACGCAGCGGCTGGACGATGTTCTCGTGCAGGCGCGCGCGCAGCGCGTGCGGAACGTTTCCCCGTCCGTTCGCGAGAGGACGGTCGCCGAGGTGGCCGAGGTGCCGCTCGGCGCTGATTCGGTAGTCCAGCATCCGGCTGCTGTACTCGAGTTCCAGGAAGTCGCAGAGCTTGCGCAGCTCGGCCTCCGGCTCAAGGACCAGGTCCTCGTAGCGCAGCTCGTGGTAGCGGCCCACCTGCGCTGCGGAGCTTCGCGCGAGCGAGACCATGTCGACCCAGATGCGAGCGGTCCGCCTGATGCCTCGCCCGGCACTGGTCCTGCGCAGGGACAGCACGACATCGCGCGGATCGCGAACGATGTGGACGAAGCGAGCTTCCGGGAGCCAGGCCTCGATCTCCGGCATGCAATGCGTGTCGGCGGGCGTCTTCTCGCCGAACAGGGGCTTGCCGAGGCGCTCGGCGTACATGCCGTAGAGGATCCGCAGCCCGGAGGTGATCGAGAAGCTTCGCAGTGCGCAGAGGCGGCGCCAGTACTCATCGCGGTCGACGCCGACGTCGTCCCAGTTCGACACCCCCCAGCGATCGGTCGTCACGAGGGCGAAGAACTCGCGCCGCAACGCTTCATCATCCCGACCGTCGAAGCGTCGCAGCTCCGGCAGGAACGCAGTTTCCGGAGGCATCGCCAGCAGCGGATGGCTGTCGAGCATCACCGCGAGCAGCGTCGTGCCCGAACGCGGGCAGCCGACCAGCACGGGCATCGGTCCGTGCGCTTCGGGACCGGGCTCGGTGCCGGGCGGCGCGTCGGCGTCGACGGCCGACGCGGCGGCCGGGGGTGCGGCGCAGTCGATCGCGCCCGGATCGTGGAGGGGCTTCAGGGGCACCTAGGCTCGCCCGCGAATCTTTAGTACACGACGCGCACGTTCTCCGGCGCGAGCCATTGCCGGAGTTGCGAAAGCAGCGTGTCGTCGAGATTCACGCGCCACGCATCGGGGAGCTCGATCTCGCCGCCCGCCTCGCGGTTGCGGTAGTCGATCACGATCGGGCAGGGACCGCTGCGGTAGGGTCCGAGGAGCTCGACCAGGCGCTCCCCCGAAGATGCGGAGCCGTTGCAGCACAGCCGCAAGCCCCTCGCGAATTTCCGACGTGCCGCGGGGAGATCGTACAGCGCGTCGGCGATGATGCGCAGGCCCTGCAGCTGCCCTTCCTCGTTCATGCGCTGCTGCACGCGCACCTCCGCGACCAGCAGCACGTCCTCGCGCAGCAGGTGCCGGTAGGCATCGAAGGTCTCGTTGTAGACGACCACCTCGACGGCGTCCTTCCCGTCGTCCACCGTGACGAAGCCCATCTTGCCGCGGCGCGAGGTCTGCGCGCGGAAGGTCGTGACCACGCCCGCGATGCGCACCGACGCGGTCGTCGGCTTGATCGCGCCGAGCCGCACCTGGATCAGCGAATCGAGCTCCGAGGCATGCTCGTTGTACGGATGACCGGAGAGATAGAAGCCCAGGCTCGCCTTCTCGTTGGTCAACCGCTCGTTGTCGGTCCAGGAGCGAGCCTCCAGGAGCTTGGGCGTCGCCCCGTGCTCGTCGCCGTCTCCGCCGAACAGCGACACCTGCGACGCGGAGCGCTCCGCCTTCTCGGCGACGTCGAGGGCGGCGCCGACGGAGGCGAAGAGGCTCGCGCGCCGTGTGTCGATCGCGTCGAACGCGCCGGCGCGGATCAGCGCCTCGATCGCCCGCCGGTTGACGGCACGCTTGTCGACGCGCCGGCAGAAATCGAACAGGTCGACGAAAGCGCCGCGCTGGCGCGCTTCCACGATCGCCTCGATCGCCGCCTGGCCGGTGCCCTTGATTCCGCCGAGGCCGTAGCGGATCTGCCCGGCGTCCACGGGCTCGAAGCGGTAACGGCCCGAGTTCACGTCGGGCGGCAGGACCGCGAGGCCCAGCGCCTCGGCCTCGTCGTGGAAGTGGCGCAGCTTGTCGGTGTCGTCCATCACCGCGGAGAGGTTGGCGGCGATGAACGCCGCCGCGTGGTGCGCCTTGAAATACGCGGTCTGGTAGGCGATGAGCGCGTAGGCGGCGGCGTGCGACTTGTTGAAACCGTAGCCGGCGAACTTCTCCATGAGATCGAAGAGCTGCGTCGCCTTGGCCTTGGTGAGTCCGTTCTTCTCGGCGCCGTCGATGAACACGAAGCGGTGCTTCGCCATCTCCTCGGGCAGCTTCTTGCCCATCGCGCGCCGCAGCAGGTCGGCGCCGCCCAGCGTGTAGCCGCCGATCACCTGCGCGATCTGCATCACCTGTTCCTGGTACACCATCACGCCGTAGGTCGTGGCGAGGATGGGTTCGAGCCGCCCGTCCAGGTAGTCGACGCGCTCGCTGCCCTGCTTGCGGCGGATGTAGTCCGGGATGAGCTCCATGGGTCCCGGTCGGAACAGCGCGACCAGCGCCACGATGTCGTCGAAGCGCTTCGCCGGCGCCTGCAGCAGCAGCTCACGCATGCCGCGCGATTCGAACTGGAACACGCCGACCGTGCTGCCCTTCCGGAACACCTCGTACGCCGCCGGATCGTCGAGCGGGATGCTTTCGACCGTCACCGTCGATCCGGGGTCGAGCGCCTGCACGTAGCGCACGGTCCAGTCGAGGATGGTCAGCGTCGTGAGGCCGAGGAAATCGAACTTCACCAGGCCCACGTGCTCGACGTCGTCCTTGTCGAACTGCGACACCGGCGCGTCGGTCCCGGCCTGGGTGTAGAGCGGGCAGAAGTCGGTGAGCTTCCCCGGGGCGATCAGCACGCCGCCCGCGTGCATGCCGACGTTGCGCGGCAGCCCCTCGAGCTGCTCGGCGAGCGAGAGCAGCTCGCGGACTTCCTCCTCCGCGGCCTCGCGCTCGTTCAACTGCGGCTCGACCTCGCGCGCATAGATGACGTTCGCCGCCGCTTCGCCCTGAGCACGCCGCCTGAGCGTCACCGTGCGCCCGGGCTGGAACGGGATCAGCTTGGCGATGCCGTCGCAGAAGCTGTAGGGCAGATCGAGCACGCGTCCGACGTCGCGGACCACCGCTCGCGCCTGCAGGGTTCCGAACGTGGCGATCTGCGACACCGATTCGGCGCCGTACTTCCGCTTGACGTACTCGATCACCCGGTCGCGCCCGTCCTGGCAGAAATCGATGTCGAAGTCGGGCATCGACACGCGCTCCGGATTGAGGAAGCGCTCGAAGAGCAGCCCGTAGCGCAGCGGATCGAGGTCGGTGATGCCGAGCGCGTAGGCCACCAGCGAGCCCGCGCCCGAGCCGCGTCCGGGGCCGACCGGCACGCCGTTCCCCTTCGCCCAGTTGATGAAATCGGCGACGATCAGGAAGTAGCCGGCGTAGCCCATCTGGATGATGGTCTTCGCCTCGAACTCGAGGCGGGCGAGGTACTCCGCGCGCCGCGCGTCGCGCTGCGCGCCGTCCGGATAGAGAACCTCGAGCCGGCGCTCGAGCCCGGAGGCCGCTTCGTTGCGCAGGTGCTGCTCGATCGTCACCCCAGGCGGGAGCGGAAAGTCCGGCAGGTAGTTCTTGCCGAGCGGGATCGTCAGGTTGCAGCGCTGGGCGATAGCGACGGAGTTGGCGAGCGCGCCCGGAAGATCGGCGAAGCGCTTCAGCATCGCTTCCTGGGTGGTGAAGTGCTGCTCCGGCGTGAAGCGCTTCGGCCGGCGGGGATCGGCCAGCGTGTAGCCCTCGGCGATGCACACGCGCGCCTCGTGCGCACGGAACTCTCCGCGCGAGAGGAACTGGACGGGATGCGTCGCGACGACCGGCAGGTCGAGCTCGGCGGCGAGCCGCACGGTGGCGGCCGTGAGCGAATCGTCGTCCGCATGCCCGGCGCGCTGCACTTCGAGGTAGTAGCGCTCCGGGAAAAGCCTGGCGTGGGCGCGAGCGGCGCCCGCCGCGCCGGCCTCGTTGCCCTGGAGCAGGGCGTTGCCGACCTCGCCCTCGCGAAAGCCGGACAGCGCGATGAGGCCCGCCGTGCCTTCGGCGAGCCATTCGCGCCGGATCTCCGGCCGGCCGCGATGCTGGTTGGTCCGGTAGGCGCGGGTGAGCCACTCGGCGAGTCTGAGATAGCCGTCGCGCGACTGGCAGAGCAGCAGCATCCGGTAGGGAGCGTCGCGCTCGGCGTCGTGAGTGATCCACGCATCGCAGCCGACGATCGGCTTCACGCCGGCCTTGCGCGCCGCGGTGTAGAACTTGACCAGCCCGAAGACGTTCGCGAGGTCCGTGAGCGCGAGCGCCGGCATCCTGTCCGCCACGGCCGCGGCCACCGCGTCGTCGATGCGCACTGTGCCGTCGACGATCGAGTACTCGCTGTGCAGGCGCAGGTGGACGAAGCGGGCGCGCTCTCCGGGCGCCTCGGCCGGGCGCAGCGGCCGCACGAGCGAAAGCGGCGCCGCGTCGGTCCGCTCCTCCGCGAGGACGGAAGCGGACCGGGAATCGAGCGCGCTCATGGGGTACAATTTTACTCGCTTTGCTCCACGCTTCCGCCCGCTGACCTCCCCTTCAGGAACCGATCTCCGCGTGGCCCGCACGCTCCTGCGCCGATGCTTCGGCCTGTCGTTGCTGCTGCTCGCGTGCGCCTGCGCGACGAACACTCCTGTCGGTCCCGCGCCGGCCGCGCCCTACGGAACGCCGACGCCGGCGCAGCCCCAGGGCAATCCGAATCCTCCCGCGAACGTCAACCTGCAGGGCTTTCCGCTCGCGTACCGCCAGGGCTACGCCGACGGCTGCGCCAGCGTCTCGGGGACCGAGCGCAAGGACGCGGGGCGGTTCAAGAGCGACGGCCAGTATCGCGACGGCTGGGTCGACGGCAACGCGCTGTGCAGGAAGCGCTGAGGCTTCCGATGAAGCCGTCGGAATCGACGACGGTCGCAGTTCGCGGGCTCGACTATCACGTGCGCGCCTGGGGCGATCGCGCGGCGCCGAAGCTCTTCATGCTGCACGGCTGGATGGACGTCGGCGCGTCGTTCCAGTTCTTGGTCGACGCGCTGCGGGGCGATTGGCGCGTCATCGCGCCCGATTGGCGCGGCTTCGGACGCTCGGCGTGGTCGGCCGAAGGCTACTGTTCGCCGACTATCTCGCCGACCTCGACGCGCTGCTCGACCGTCTCGCGCCGGACGAGCCGGTGCGCCTGGTCGGTCACAGCCTCGGCGGCAACGTCGCGATGCTCTACGCGGGCGTCCGGCCGCAGCGCGTCGCGCGCCTCGTCTCGCTCGAGGGCTTCGGCATTCCGGCCGAAAC
>DATJVX010000048.1:0-32252 GCA_035501595.1 Casimicrobiaceae bacterium
CGTCGCCGTTCACGTCGCCGCCCCCGCCGACGCTCCAGCCTTCGTTCGCGCCGGCTTGATTGCTCTCCCACAGATCGGCGGGCGACGTCGGGATCGACGGCCCGCACGGCGGCCCGCACGAGCCGCCGTACACGGGCTCGAAGCGGCCCTCGTTGGTCTGACCGCCGTAGTAGTAGGGCTGGCCGACGACGTAGTCGGAGTAGCCGTCTCCGTTGATGTCTCCGGCTGCCGACAAGCCGGTGCCGTAATTCGAGCCGGCCTGAAGCTTGGTCGGAATCTTCAGGAGGCTCACGGCCGCAGGGTTCGGCGGGTAGCCGCCGCCGTGGTACACCGCGACCGTGGTCGTGGACGCGGGAAACGCAACGTCGGAGAAGCCGTCGCCGTTCACGTCGCCCACGGTCGTGGCCCAACGTGCGTACGCGAACGGGAAGGGTCCGAGCCCCGACGCGTCGATCGCCCGGACCTCGTCCGCAGTCGTACTCGGCGGGCTGCCGCGCCTTCCGAAGTAGATGCTGGCGCTCGTCGGCGTGGCGACCATCACATCGGCGATCCCGTCTCCATTCACGTCGCCGGCAGTCGCGGCAAGCGTCTTCCCCTCCCCGGTCGTCCCGCTGTTCACGGTCCAGATCATCGGCATCGTCCCCGACGCGGCGCCGGCGAAGATCTTGACGGTCCCGTCCGCGCCCGCCGCGATCACGTCGGAGTAGCCGTCGCCGTTCACGTCACCGGCCACGCCGACGCTGGAGCCGAGCGCTTGGTTGGGGTCCCCCACGAAGATCTGATCCGCGATCGTGCCTACGCCCGAGAACGTCGCGGAGCCGTAGAACACCACGACGTCCCCCTGCCCCGAGGCGCCGACGAACGGGTTGCCGACCAACAGATCGGCGAAGCCGTCGCCGTTCACGTCTCCCGCCGTCGAGACGGGAAGCGACACTCCGCCACCCGTGAGATTCGCGAACCACGCCTGATTGCCCTTGGCTCCATGCGCGGTCGAGGCGAGGTTCGTCGCGCCGAGCCACACGTAGACACCACTCGCCGTGCCGTCCGAGACATCTCCGACGACCAGGTCGTCGATGCCGTCCCCGTTCAGGTCCCCGGCTGTCGCGACGGAGCTCCCGAAGAAGCCGGTCGAAGACGAGGCCAGCCAGTCTGCGGTCGCGAGCGTCCCCGTCGGCCGCGAGGCGAGGTTGGTGCCTCCGAAGTAGACGAACACGCTTCCACCACCAACCGGAATGCCGGCAACCCCGATGACCAGGTCGTCGATGCCGTCCCCGTTCAGATCTCCGGCGGTGGAGACCACCGGCCCGCCCAGTGCTCCGGTGATCTGCCAATCGGGCGAGGTGTGGGTTCCCGAGGCGGAGCCGAGAAAGACCTGCACGGCATTCGGCTCCGCAACGACGAGGTCACTGTAGCCGTCACCGTTCAGGTCCCCTGCCGTGCTCATCGTCGAAAAGGGGGTTGCAGAGGCCGCCGTCGTCTCGCTCGGCGCGGATGCGAGCGGATCGACGGTGATCGGATAGGTCGCGTCTCGGTCGTCGACGACGAGGGCGACGCGGTCGCCGGAGATCTCGAAGCGGCTCGGGAGCGTCGTGCCGCGCGCGTCCCATGCGGCGAGCTCGCCGAACGCGATGCGCTGGGCACAGCCCGCCGCCGACAGAAGAAGGCCTGCCCCACGTGCGACCGAGCTGCCCTGACCCAGCGCGAGCGTGAGCTCGAGCGGCGCCGCACCTCCCGAGGGTCGGCGGTCGAGCGTGAAGCCCTGCTCCACCCCGCGCGCGCCGTTCTCGTACCACTCCGTGACTGCGAGTGAGTCGTAGCGGATCTCGGCCCGTGCCCCGCTCCCACGCAGCGCGCCGGCGCCAGGCGGGCGCGAGGCCCCCGCCCGACGGACCCCGGCGAATCGGAGCTCCACGGCCGACCCGGGCGTCCCACGACACGCGTTCAGCCGAACCCTTCCGGGGGAGATCTCCGCTTCGATCCCCTGCTCGGCGCTCCAAGCTCGGAGCGCACCGTCCTCCGTCGGCGCGAAGCCGTGAGACGAATTCACCGGACCCGCCTGCGCCGCTGCGGCGATCCCCGCGCTCAGCAATAGCCGACCGCCGGTGAGGACGATTTCGCGAGCCAGGGACCTCGGTCGCCGCGCCTGGGACACTCCGGGCCTCCTCAATGGCCCCATGGTGTAGCCCGGGCGCGCGCTTGAAATCGTTCAAATGGAGGATGCGAACGCGCTAGACTCACTCCCGGATCACTCGGGTCGGGTCCAGTGCCGTTCGCGCGTGACGCGCTCTTGATCGACTTGTATCGACTCTCTCGCGGCGTGCCGCCCGCGGACTTCAGCGACGCGGCACTGCGATTAGTCGCGTCTCATCTTCCCTTCGACAGCGCGCTCTGGGGCCGCTTCGCGCTGACGCCGGAAGGTCCGCACCAGCACACGGTGCACCTGTTCGGACTGGCGATGGAGATGCTCGCAGAGCTCATCTCGATCCAGCCCTACAACGTCGTCTACGAGCGAACCGCGGCGAATCCGGGGCGCACCACGAACACCTCGCTCGAGCGCGTGCAGCATTCCGTAGCTCCCGCAGCGATCGCGGTCGGAAGGCGGTTGGGCCTGCTCCACGCGTTGGCCACGGTGATCGAGGAGCCCGCGCTCAACCTGTTCACCATCCTCACCCTGCACCGCAATGAGTCGCGCCATCCGTTCAGCGAGCGCGAGCGCCGCTACAAACAGGGCATCACCCCGCATCTCGTCGCCGCCTGGCGCATCAACACGATCCAGTTCGTGGACGGGCCCGCGCAGACCGCGCGCCGCCTTGGCATTCGCGCGCTCGTCGCGCCGCAGGGGGAGCTCTCGGTCGCGGACCCCGAGCTCGTGGAGCTCATGCGAGAAGAGGTGCGAGGCTGGCGCGGCCCGCAGCTCCCCGACGCCCTGCTTCCGCTCGCGCGCGGCAACACCGAAGTGTTTCGAGGCACGGCGATCGTGGCGTCGCTCGTGCGCCGGCTCGACGACGGCTCTGCGGTGATCGGCGTGCGCCGCCGCAATGCGCTCGACGAGCTGTCCGCGCGCGAGCTCGAGGTCGCGCGCGAATTCGCGTCCGGCAAGAGTCACAAGGAGATCGCGGCGCTGTGCGGCACCTCGCCCACGACGGTGCGCAGCCAGCTGCGCGCGGTGTACGCGAAGCTGGGCGTGAGCACGAAGGTCGAGCTGCTGCGGCAGATGGAGGCAGCGCGTTAGTGCCCCGTGCAGCTCGCGGCGGTTCCCGCCGTGCAGGGCAGCGGGCACGTCGCGCACTTTTCGTTCGAGCTACACTGCGTGCGGGTCTGGATGTGACCGTGCCGCTCGATCGCGACGAGTTCTTGATCGGCCTGTACCGGCTGTTCGCTGCTACGGCTCGTGCGGACTTCTGCGACGCAGCGCTGGAGCACCTGAAGGGGCACGTGCCGTTCGATTCCGCGATCTGGGGCACGTTCGCGCGCGGCGCGGCAGGTCCGATCCTGCACCAGGGTCGCCTGCACCGCGTGGACCCGCAGATGCTCGAGGAGTACGAGCCCATCAAGCACCACGACACGCTCAACCGCGACGTCGTGGCGAAGCCCGGGCGCACCGTGAACATCTCGCTCACGCGCACCGGGAAGCGCGTGCACCCGGCGATGCTCGCGCACGCACGTCGTTGGGGCATGGAGCACACCCTCGCGACGACGGTGCACGAGTCGGCGCTCGAGCTCTTCACGCTGCTCTCGCTCTACCGCGAGAACCGCGACCAGCCGTTTTCCGAGTCACAGCGCCGCTTCGTCCAAGCCGCCATGCCGCACCTCGTCGCGGCGTGGCACATGAACGCGCTCCACTTCCTGGACTCGACCGCGGCCCCCGCTGGCGCGCACCTGCGCGCCCGGGCACTCATCGACGGGCACGGCGTGGTCCACAACGCCGAGGCGGAGCTCCCCGCGCTCCTGCGTTCGGAGTTTCCGTGTTGGCGGGGGCCCTCGGTTCCGTCCGAGGTCCTCGCGCTCACGACAGGCGGCGCGGCGACCTGGACGGGGAAGGCGATCGTCGCTTCGCTCATGCGCGCGCTCGACGACCGCACGTTCTTGATCTGCGTGCGCCCGCGCGCTGCCGTCGACGCCCTTGCGCCCCGCGAGCTCGAGGTCGGCCGCGAGTTCTCCGCGGGGAAGAGTCACAAGGCCATCGCGGCCTTGCTCGGTACGTCGCCCGCGACGGTGCGGAGCCAGCTCCGGATGGTGTACACCAAGCTCGGTGTGGCGACGAAGATCGAATTGTTGAAGCAGCTCGAGTCGGCAGACTGACTCACGGCCCGCCGCTCCCCGCCGTGCCCGCGCTGAGGTGCAAACCCGAGACACATACCCGCAGCCGATACGCTCGTCGCCTGCCTTGCTCGACGTTCCAGGCCCGGAGCACGCCGTCCGTCTAGCGCTCGAACGAGCCGTGGCGGCCTGCGCCCTTCGCAAAACGCGTGGCGCCTTCGAGTGTCTCGCCCGAGCGGATCACGTCGACTCCGATCTTGGTCTCGAGCCGCAGCGCGTCTTCCAGCGAGAGCTCCCACTGCTTGTACGAAGACAGCCGGTCGCCGCGCAGGCAGCGCTGCGGGAACGCGGCAATCTGCTTGGCGAGCACGAGGGCCTCTTCGAGCGCCTTGCCCTTGGGCACGAGCCGGTTCGCGAGGCCCATCTGCCGCGCCTCGTCGCCCGACACGCCGCGGCCGGTGAGGATCAGGTCGAGCGCGTGCGAGTGGCCGATGAGGCGAGTGAGTCGAATCGTGCCGCCGTCGATGAGCGGCACGCCCCAGCGGCGGCAGAACACGCCGAAGACGGCGTCTTCAGCCGCCACGCGCATGTCGCACCAGAGTGAGAGCTCGAGCCCGCCGGCGACGGCGAAGCCTTCGACCGCCGCGATGACCGGCTTCGACAAGAGCATGCGCGACGGCCCCATCGGGCCGTCGCCGTCGAGCCGCACCTGGTTGCCCCGCCCCTGCGACACGCCCTTCAAGTCCGCCCCCGCGCAGAAATAGCCACCCACGCCGGTGAGGATGGCCACCGCGAGTGACTCGTCCGCGTCGAACTTGCGGAACGCAGCGGCGAGCTCCGCGGCGGTCGGCCCGTCGACGCAGTTCCGCACGGCGGGTCGGTCGATGGAGACGATCGCGATCGGGCCATCGGTCTCGTAGCGAACGGTGCTCACGTCTTCTTCTCCTCGCGCTTGCGGCTGCCGTAGTCGCCGAAGGGATCGTCGCGCTCGCGCACGGCCTGGCGGAAGCCGACGTCGCGCGCGCGCGCCACGAAGTCGAGCCCTTCCTGCGTGTGCCGCGCGATGCCGTCGAACAGCGTGCCGAGCGTGCGGCTCGCCGAGAAGCCCATGTGCTCGGCCGTCTGGTTGGCGAGCAGCTTCAGCATGACGAGCTGCGTGGTCGGCACGCGAGCCATGCGCTCGGCGAGCGCCCGCGCGTGCGCGTCGAGCTCGGCGTCGGGCACGGCCTCGAGGATGAGCCCGATCTCCGCCGCTTTCTTCGCGGGAATCTCGTCGCCCGTCAGCATGTATCGCTTCGCGCGCTCGAGGCCCATGCGGTAGACCCACATCGCCGTCGTCGGCGTGCCCCAGACACGCGACGGTGGATAGCCGAAGCGCGCGCTCTCGCCCGCGACGATGAGATCCGCGCAGAGCACCATGTCGGTGCCGCCGCCGATGCACCAGCCCTGCACCGCCGCGAGCGTCGGCTTCGCCGAATACCAGAGCTTCATGTACGTCGCGACGTAGCGCGACATCATGCGCAGGTCGGCGACGGAGTCCCAGACTCGTTCCTGCTCCGCCTTGGCGCTCTCGCGCGCCTGATTGGCGGTCGACTGCTCGAGCTCGTAGCCCGCGCAGAACGCCGGCCCTTCCGCGCGCAACAGGATCACGTGCGCGCCGCGCTCCGCGTCGCCTTCGTCGATCGCCGCCGCGAGCTCGTCGCGGAGCTGCGGCGTGATCGTGTTGTACTGCTTCGCGCGCGTCAGCGTGATCGTGAAGACGCCGCCGGAGAGGTCGGTGCGGAGGGTCGCCTGCTTCACCCGTCTAGTGTACCCGGGAGCGCGAGGGTACTCTCCCGCGCGTGGGGGGAATCCGGAAATCGCTGGCCGCGGTGTGCGCGTGCGCGCTGGCGTTCGCGTGCTTCGGGCAGCCGCCTCGGCGCGTGGCGTCGGTGTCGGAAGCGACCACGCACGTGGCGCGCGCGATGGGGCTCGGCGACCGCATCCAGATGTTCGATCCGGCGGACCCCAAGGCGCTCGAGCACGCGCTGACCAGCCGCGCGAACCTGGTGATCTCGGACGCGAGCCCAGCGACGGCGTCGATCCGCGCGGCGTTCTCGTCGCGCGGCATCCCCGTGCGCGTGTTCTCGCCGACTTCGACGAACGACGCCCTCACGGCCTACACCGAGATCGCGACCGTGCTCGGGAAGCCGCGCGCGGCGGCCGCGTTCATCGAGAAGGTGACTCGCGCGCTCGAGGCGCTGGCCAAGCCGGGTGCCAAGCAGAGTGTGGCGCTGGTGGTGTCGCGCAGCCCGCTGCGGGTGGTGACGGGCGACGCGTTCCTGTCGCGGCTCCTCGCCAGCGCGGGCGCGCAGAACGTGTTCGTGCACGACGACGGCGTGGTGATCACCATCCGCAAGGAGCAGCTCGATGCCGCGAAGCCGGACCGCACGATCGACGTCGCGCCCGACGCGATCGCGCAGGCCTGGCTCGACCCGCTCGAGACCGCGAAGCAGGTGCTGGCGGCGCGTCCCTAGGAGCGCGCGGAGCGCCAGTTGCCGTGGAAGCCGAACGGCACGCGCGTGTCGAGCTCGATGGTGGCGAGCGGCTCCTTCTCCACGTTCTCGGCGTCCAGCACGAGGAGCGCGCTCGTGCGCTCGGGCTCGCGGTAGATCGTGGCGAGCAGCACGCCCTCGCCTTCCGGCGCATTCGCGCGCAGCGGCACGAACACCGGCTCGCCGGTGTAGGTGTGCTCGGGCAGCACGTGGGCGCTGCGGCTGCCGGTCTGCACGTTGTAGTGGAGGATCGAGTCGAACATCACCGCGCCCTTGCGCTCGCGCGTCACGCCGCCGGCATAGCCGTGCGCGTAACGCAGTCCCGTGTAGCGCTCGTCGAGCCGCGGGAACTCGATGGGCACGTCGTCGAGCCGCTCCTGCCGGACGTCGCCGCGCGCCAGGTCGATCGTCCAGCGCGTGAGGTTCGGCGGCCCGCCGCCCTCCGCGAAGAGCGGCACGACGTCGGTCTGCGCGACGTCGCAGATGACGCGCGCACCGTCGGTGTGCGCGTTCATGGCGTGGAAGACGAAACACGGCTCGGTGTCGAACCAGCGCACGTCGCGCGATGTCCCGTGGCGCGGCATGACGCCGAGCTTCGTGCCGCGCTCGGGCTGCCACGACAGCACCGAGCCGCCGTTCGCGATCGCAGCCAGGTCGAACACCACCGGGAACACCGGGAAGATCACGTGCTCCGAGGTCGTGATGAAGTCGTGCATCATGCTCGCCCAGGGCACTTCGATCTCGACGCTCTTCACGAGCGCGCCGTTCGCGTCGACCACGTTGTAGACGAGGAACGGGTCGATCGCGCTGTAGCCGAACATCAGCATCTCGCCCGTCTGTGGGTCGAGCTTCGGGTGCGCGGTCATGATGCCGGTCTCGTGGTTGCGGCGGCCGAAGCGGCCGGCGAAGTCCCACGTGCCGCGCGTCTCGAGCGTCACGGGATCGAGCTCGGTGGGCAGGCCGCCCTCCCACAGCGCGAGGAGCCGGCCGGCGTGCCACACGATGTTCGTGTTCGCCGTGTTGCCCGATACGCCGCTGACACTTTCGTGTGTCGCCGTCATGTCCGAAAGCCCGCCGAAGAGCGACTCGCCCGCGACGCGCTCGCGCTGCCACTTCTCGGTGCGCACCCAGCGGTTGCGGTACGACACGCGGCCGTTCTCGAAGAAGAAGCCGTGGATCATGCCGTCGCCGTCGAACCAGTGATAGCGGCCGCGCGGAGCGAACTGCGGGTTGGCGCCGTTGCGGTACAGCGCGCCCTCGAGGCCGCGCGGCAGCTCGCCACGGATCACCAGGTCGTGCGCGTCGGCCTCGAAGCCGAGCGGCGCGAAGTTGCCGGCGAGGAACGGGTCGTCCTTCGGGAACGGGCGCGACATCGCTTCCCCCTACGCTGAAAGGTGTTGCTTGAAGAAAGCCTTGAGCTTCGTCCACGCGTCGCCGGCGGCCTTCTCGTGATACGACGGCCGATCGTTGCAGAAGAAGCCGTGGTCGGCGCCCGCGTAGTTCTCGAGCTGGTAGCTCTTCTTCAGCTCCCGGAGCTTCGCGTCGATCGCCTTCACCTGGTCCTGCGGGATGAACGCGTCCTTGTCGCCGAAGAAGAGCAAGAGCGGAGCCTTGATCCGGTCCGCCTTCCCGAGCAGGCCCGCGATGCCGCCGCCGTAGAACGGCGCCGCGGCGGCGATCCGGTCGGGCAGCTCTTCTGCGACGAGGAACGCCAGGCGCCCGCCCATGCAGAAGCCGGTGATGCCGATCTTCGCGCCGTTCACGTTCGGCTTCGCGGCCAGGAAGTCGAGCGCCGCGCGGAAGTCGGCGACGACCTCCGCGTCCTTCACCTTCTGCATGAGCCCGATCGCCTTCGGCAGCTCCGCGTAGCCGACCTTGTTGTCGGGCAGCATGCGCCAGTACACGTCGGGGGCGAGCGCCACGTAGCCTTCGGCGGCGATGCGCTTCGCCACGTCCTGGATGTGGCCGTTCAGTCCGAACGCCTCCATCACGACGATCACCGCGGGGTGTCGCCCCGCGGCCGTCGGCTCCGCGACGTACACGGGCATGCTTCCATCGGGCGTCTTCACCTGGGCCTGGCTCGTGCGAATTTCCATGGCCCGAGTCTACCCGAGACGAGCGCCGCGATGGGCGCGAGCTAGTGACCCTCGGTCTTCAGCTTCGTCGTGTCGTAGTACTTGCGGCTCTCGGCGATGGAGAACTCCATCGCGTTCATGCCGTCGAACTGGCCCAGATTCGAGTTCCCGCTCTGCAGGTTCACGATCATGACCGACGAGCCCAGCAGCACGAAATGGCCCTTGTTCTCGGTGATGCCGCTCGTCTCGCTCCAGCGGCCGACGCCGCCGATCAGCTTGAACGGCTTACCGCCGCGGTCGTACGCCACCGCGAGGCCCGGTGACATGGTCTCCTTGTCGTACCAGATCTTCTTGCGGCTGTACGGGTGGCCTTCCTGCTTCGGGATGTCGTCGAGCTCGAACGAGGTGCGCTTCTGCCAGCTCTCACCGACCATGGGCAGCGCGCCGTACGGGTCGAAGCGGCACGCGCGCCACTCCTCGTCCGTGCCGAGCCGCACCATGCTGCGCGCGTTCGTCGCCCCCGACGCCTTCGGAAAGCACGTGCGCCCGCTGTCGGGCACCGAGAGGAACGTCTTCTCGCCCTTGAACTCCCACGAGTGGTTCCACACGTAGCCGGAGAACAGGTAGAAGTCCTCGAGCGTGAACTCCGTGCCGAGCAATGAGTCACTCTTCTGTGTAGCTGCGATGCGGCGCACGCGGCGCAGCGCCGGGATGTACGCCCAGGTGTCGTCCTCCTTGTTGTCGCGGTAGCGGTACAGGAGGAACATGGTGCCGCGCAGATCGAACGGCGACTTCACGTCGAAGTACTCCGCCCACTCCACGTTCGTGCCCTTCTCGAGTTCCGTCGTGTCGGGCAGGAGATCCGCGCGCGCGCTGAAATACGTGCGCCGGTACTCGCCCTGAGACAGGCGCCACTCCTCGTGGCCCATGTTGCGCATGTTCGCGAAGCCCCAGTGCGGCAGGTTGAAGCCCGAGCCGCCTTGCCAGCGGTAGTTCACGTCCCAGGCCAGCTTCAGCGCGAACTGCGGGTCGTCGGGCGTGAGGTCGCACTTGTGGCCCGTCGCCGTCTTCGCCCACTCCGAGAACGGGAACGGCTGGCCCGCCGTGTAGTTCACGAGCCGCCCGCTTGCGTCGATCGACGCCTGACACGCGAACTGCTGGGTCGCCTCCACGTACTTCGGGTGGACCGGGTAGTCCGCGCTCGCGACGATCTTCATCTCCAGGTCGGGGAAGTTCTCGATCGCATACGTGTAGAACTCGTCGGGCACGAGCCCGCGGACCTTCTCCTTGTTCGCGGCGGTGATCACGTCGCCGGGCGAGACGTCGGCGCGCGCGGGCGCGTACGGGAAGGCCAGCAGCGCGGCCAGCGCCGCCGCGGAGATCGAGGTTCGCTTCATGCTTCTGCCTCCGGTCACGTAGAATGACGGCGATGAGTTCGACGCCGCTCGGGCCGCGCAATGCCGTCGTCGTGCTCCTGGACAGCTTGAATCGGCATCTCGTCGGCCCGTATGGAGCGCGCGAGTTCGCGACGCCGAACCTCGACCGATTCGCGCGCCGCGCCGTGCGATTCGACGCGCATTTCGCCGGCTCCCTGCCGTGCATGCCCGCGCGCCACGACCTTCTCTGCGGCGCGCTCGACTTCCTGTGGAAGCCGTGGGGCTCGATCGAGCTATGGGAAGAGCCGTTGACTGTAGCGCTGCGCCGTGTTGGCGTCGTGACCATGCTCGTGTCCGATCACCCGCACCTCTTCGAAGTGGGCGGCGAGAACTACCACTGCGACTTCACGGCGTGGGACTACCAGCGCGGACACGAGAGCGATCCGTGGCGCACGCGGCCCGACCCGAGCTGGATCGGCGCGCCGTCGTTCGGGCGCGGGCACACGCCCTACGACGACTCGCGCGGCTGGTTCCGCGGCGAGGAGGATTTCCCCGGCCCGCGCACGCTGGCGAAGGCGGCGCGCTGGCTCGAAGAGGAAGCGCCCGCGCACGAGCGGTTCCTGCTGTTCGTGGACGAGTTCGACCCGCACGAGCCCTTCGACACGCCCGAGCCGTACGCAGCGATGTACGATCCGGAGTGGGAAGGCCCGCACCTGATCTGGCCGCCTTATACACCGTCTGGTGTCGGAAGCGGCGTGCTCAGCGAGCGCCAGGCCCGCCAGCTGCGCGCCTGCTATGGGGGCAAGCTGACCATGATCGACCGCTGGCTGGGCCGAGTGCTCGACGCGCTCGACCGGGGCGGTTTGTGGGACTCCACCGCGGTGTTCGTGTGCACCGACCACGGCCACTACCTGGGCGAGCGCGACGCGTTCGGCAAGCCCGCGCTGCCGGTGTTCGAGCCCATGGGGCACATTCCTCTGCTCGTCGCCTGGCCGGGCGCGGCGGCGGGCGCTTGCGACTCGCTCACCACCAACGTCGACGTGCACGCGACCCTGCTCGAGCTGTTCGGCGCGCGCGCCGAGCACCGCACGCACGGGCGTTCGCTCGCGCCGCTCCTGCGCGGCGAGGCGCGCGCGATCCGCGAATGGGCGCTGTGCGGCTACTGGGGCCGCGAGGTGCACGTGGTCGACGGGCGCACGAAGTACGCGCGCGCGCCCGCGGGCGCGAACGCGCCGCTGTCGGTGTTCTCGAACCGCTGGTCGACGATGCCGGTGCACCGGCTGCCCGACCTGCGCCTGCCGAAGCCGGACGCCCGCGCGTGGCTCGACCGCATGCCCGGCTCGACCGTGCCCGTGCTCCGCCAGCCGTTCGGTCCCGGCGACCGCCTGCCCTTCTGGGCGCTCGGCCCGTTCCGCGGCAACCACCTGTACGACCTGCGCGAGGACCCCGGCGAGGCGCGGAACCTGGCCGGCACGCCCGCGGAGAAGCGCGCCGAGGAGTTGCTGCGCGAGGCGCTGCTCGCCGTCGAGGCGCCGGGCGACCAGCTCGCACGGCTGGGGCTCGCATGAGCGACCCGCGCCAGTGGTTGCTCTCGGCGACCAACGCAACTCTGTGTACGCTCGCGGCCGAGCGCGAGATCGAGGGATTCCCGTTCGGCTCGCTCACGCCGTTCGCGCTGCGCGCCGACGGCACGCCATTCGTGCTGATCTCCGCGATCGCGCAGCACACGCGGAACCTGTTGCGCGACCCGCGCTGCTCGCTGTTCGTGCGCGATCCGGCCGCCGAAGCGGGCGGCGACGCGCAGGCGACGTGGCGCGTCACGGTGGTGGCGCGCGCGGAGCGGCTCGACGCAGCGGGCGAAGCACTCGAAGAGCTCCACGCGCGCTACGCCGCGCGCGTGCCCGACGCGCCCGGCTACGGCAGCGCGCACGACTTCGCGTTCTGGTCGCTGGCGCCGCTGAAAGTGCGCGCGATCGGGGGCTTCGGCGCCATTCGCTGGCTGCCGCCCGACGCCATTCTGTGTGACCCCGGCGGGCGTGGCTGGCGCGAAGGCGCGCCGCGCGTGATCGAGCACATGAACGACGACCACGAGGCCGCGCTGCGCGACATCGTGGCCGGGCGCACCGGCGCGCGCCCGGAGCGCGCGCGCATCACCGCGGTCGAGACCGCGGGCTTCCTCTTGCGCACCGAATCGCCCGCGGCGCTCCACTACGTCCCCTTCGGCCGCGACGTCGACGCCCGCGAGGCACGCGACGTGTTCGTCGCGCTCGCACGCGAATCGCGGCACGGCTAGCGGCGCTCACTGCTCCGGCACGTAGACGCTGCGCACGCCGATCTTCAAGAGCTCGCCCTCGGAGAGGACCGCGCCGACGTCGAGGCCGTTCACGAGCGCCGTCGTATGGACGGGGTAGACGTTCCCGGTGCGTGCGTTGAGCGCGGCCCAGGTCTCGCCGCCCTGCGCGCGCACCACGTGCAGCTTGTCGATCTGGACCTGCGCGCGCTCCTCGTCGCTGAGCGGATGGAAGCTGCGCACGAACTGGCGCGCGCGGTCGGCATACTTCTCGCGGGCGATCGGCACGTACGCCGACGACAGCTCGAACACGCGGCCGCCCAGCGCGACCCACGCGAGCTGTCCGGCGATCGTGCCCTTCGCCGACTCGATCGAGCCGCGCACCACGTACGCCTTGCAGCAGCGCGTCTTCTGCTCGCCCTGGAAGTCGATGGTCGCGCGGACCTGCTTCAGCCGCTTCGCGATGTCCGCCTCCGCGACGGCCTTCGGGTCGTCGCCGCGACCGGCGTCTTCGAGCGCGAAGCGCGCGTCGTGCTTCGGCGAAATCGCGAGCACGGCCGACGGCGTGTTGACCACGTGCCAGCCCTGCGGGAACGCGATCGCGAAGCCCATGTCGGCGTGCAGGAAGCGCGTGCCCTGGATCACCCCTTCGCGCGGGTCGCTGCCGAGCACGAGCCCCTCGAAGCGCTGCAGGTAGCTCTCGCGCCACGCGACGGGGTCGCGCGGCGGCGGCGGCGGCAAGGTCGCCGCGAAGAGCGACGACGAGCCGATGCGTTCGCTCGCGCCCGGGTGCGTGTCCCTGAACGTGGGGATGCGCGAGCTGCCCATCTGCAGGCGCAGGATCGCGTCGAGCGAGCCCAGGAACACGCCGAGCCCGCGCGGGTCGTAGCCCGCCGCCGAGCAGATGCGCTGTCCGCCGGTGTCGGCCATGCGCTCCTGGTCGCGGGCGTACGCGGCCATCTGGATCTGCCGCGGCAGGCCGAGGGAGAATGCTGACAACGCTTCTGTGTAGGCTTGGCGGCTCGCGGCGTGGCGCTCCGCCGCGTGGATGATCTCGTGCCCGAGCACGCACGCGAGCTCGTCCTCGGTGTTCGTCAGCACGAGCAGCCCGCGCGACACGAAGATGTGCCCGCCCGGCAGCGCGAACGCGTTCGGGCTCCACTGGTCGACGATCTGGAACTGGTACCGAAACGGCGTGGCGGGCGCGTAGCGCACCAGCTTCTCCCCGAGCTGCTGCAGATAGGCCGACAGCGCCGGGTCGCGCACCACGCCGTCCTGCGCCTCGACGGCGCGGCTCGCCTGGGCGCCGACCTCCGCGTCGTCGGCGGCCGTGTCGAGCACGACCTTGCGGCCGCCGCCGCCTCCCGGAGACGGACCCGCGCAGGCCGCGAGCGCCACCGCGAGCGCGGCGAGGCAGCGCAGCGCGCGCGGGCTCAGGCTTCGGCCGCCCGCTTCGCGAGGTGCCGTTCGCGCGCGATCTCGGCGGCGCGGATCAGCGTCTCGCGTTTGGGCCCGCCGCCCTTCATCGACTGCAGCTCTTCGAGCTCGGCCTCGGTGAAGCCCGCTTCGAGCCGCTCCTCGCGCGCGATGTTGCGCGCGCCGCCGAACGTGAAGCGCTGGTCGACCTCGCGCTGGAAGTCGTGCGCGCGCCGCGCGCGCTCTGGATCGCCGCGCGTCCACTCGCGCACCCAATCACTGCCGAAGCGCACGTGCGTGAGCTCGTCCGCGAGCACGAAGTCGACGGCCTGTGCGAGCACCTCGTCGCCCGTCGTCTTGCCGAAGTCGATGAGCTGGCGGAACACGTCGCACGCGAGACCTTCGAGGCAGCGGTTCACGCCGGTCACGCGCAGCACCGGGTCGTCGTGACACGACGCCTCGTACAGGAAGGTGTTCTCGGGGTACTCGCCGATCGCACCGCCCGCGCGGTCGAGCAGCTTCTCGTAGATCTGCACGTGCCGCGTCTCGTCCCAGCACTGGCGCGCCATGTTCAGCTTGAACTCCCACGGCGCCTCGGGGAAGTCCCAGAGCGTCCGCCCCGCGGCCTCGAGCGCCTGCAGCTCGCCGACGAAGATCCCGTGCAGGCGCAGCCGCAGCTGGCGCTCGGCGTCGGGCGAGCCGGGCTTCGGCTGCACCGCGTTCAAGAGGAACGAGAAGCCGGGCCCGAGCTCGTCGTACATCTGCTCGAGCGCCGTGCCGGCGACGCGCTCGCGGAGCTTCGGCCCGATCGCCTCGAGCACGGCCACGATCTCGTCCACGTCGTCGGGCAGCGACGGCACGAGCTGGTTGCGCGTGCCGGCGCGCTTGAACCGCGAATCGCGCGCGAGCTCCTGGGGCGGAAGGAAGCGTTTCATGCCGGGCCTCCCGGAGCGAGTATGCCACGCCGACGCGCGCCGCTCCGCCCGCGTATGATAGGGCGCGCTGCCGCCCGATCACGTCGGCGCTAGGAGGAATCCGTGAAGCTCTACGACTCGCTCGGTCCGAATCCCCGTCTGGTCCGCATGTTCATGCTCGAGAAGGGGATCACCCTTCCGACCGAGCAGGTCGACATCATGGCCGGCGCGAACCGCAAGCCGCCGTACACCGACAAGAATCCCGCCGGCCAGATGCCGGCGCTCGAGCTCGACAACGGCTCCGTGCTCGGCGAGACGATCGCGATCTGCGAGTACCTCGAAGAGAAGAACCCGAAGCCGGCGCTGATCGGCGCGACACCGGAAGAGCGCGCCGAGACGCGCATGTGGCTGCGCCGCCTGGAGCTCGGCATCACCGAGCCCGGCGCGAACGGCTTCCGCTTCGCCGAAGGCCTCGCCATGTTCAAGGACCGCCTGCACACCGTGCCCGAGGCCGCGCCCGGCCTGAAGGCGATGTCGCAGTACTACTTGAAGAAGTTCGACCAGCTCCTCGGCTCGAAGCAGTTCGTCTGCGGGAACCGCTTCACGCTCGCCGACGTGTTCCTCTACTGCGGGCTCGACTTCCTCGCGGGCGTCGGCCAGCCGCGCGACCCGTCGCTCAAGAACGTCGCCGCCTGGTTCGAGCGCGTCGGCAAGCGCCCGAGCGCGGAAGCGAGCCTGCACCCGATCGCGAAGGCGGGAGGGATGCGCGCGTAGCTCGGCCGATCCGGGCTACGGACGCGGACGCGCTGCGGCGCGCGCGAGTCCGAAGCTCGCCAGGCCGAGCGCGAGCGATCCCAGCGCCGCCGGCTCCGGGACGGCCCGGCCGTCGCTCGAGAACGAAAAGTTGGGATCCGCCGACGTGATCGTGAACGTGGCGGTGTCGAGCATGTTCGCGAAGGTCGGGCTCGTCACGCCCGCCTCCCAGCCCACGCTCAGCGCCATCTTGGTGAGGAACTGGGGTCCCACCACGACGGGGAAGGTCTGGGTGAAGTCGACCGTAATCGATCCATCGGGGTTGATCGGCCCCGCCGAGCCGGGCGCAAAATCGACGCAGGGTCCGGGGGTGCAGGCTCGGACGAAGACCTGCGCGCCCGCGCCCGGGAAGATCGAGAAGATGAAGCGGTCGGCACCGACGTCGATCTCCTCGGAGACACCGCCGGTAGTGTCCGGGTTGTTGGCGTCGTTCCAGTTCGGGCTCAGCGCGCCGTGCAGGTGAACCAGTAGATTTGCCGCCACCGTCGGCGGCGGCAACGTCGTCCCGCAGGTGGTCAGGCAGATCGCCTGCCACTGCTCCTCGAGAAGGGCCCGGGCATTCAAAGTCTCGTTGAAGGTCGCCTGGTCCACGATCGTGACCCCGACAGTGCCCGCCAGCGGGTCGCCGGTGGCCTCGGCGAAATTCATCGTGTCCGGCCCTTCGGTGACCGAGAACGCGCTGGTCATCGCGTTGCTGAACTGGTCCGGGCCGAATTCCGCGCCCAGAGTGAGGGTCGAGGCGTCGCCGCGGCTCGCGACGAGGAGCAGCGCTGCGCAGAGCGCGACCGGCAAGCCCGACCCGATCCCAGTTCCGACCCCAGCGCGATCCAGCAGCTTCCTCATCTTCGAACCTCCGCTGGCCGCCACGATACCAACGCGCCCCGGCATGAGAATCCTGCAAATGGAGTATCTCGCGCCTTCGCGCGCAGGGATCGACTCGTCACCCGTCCGCCACCGCCTCGCCGCCAGCGCGCCGCATACCCGGCATCGGAGCAGGGTGGAGGATCGATCGTGAGTCGCTCGCTCGACTTTCTCTTGCGCCGCGGCCGGCTTGGCGAGCACAAGTGCATTCGGGACGCCGTCGCCGACGACACTCCACTCGCTACCAAGGAGGTGCTGCTGACCGTGGACGAGTTCGCGTTCACGGCCAACAACCTCACCTATGCGACTTCTTGCAAGCGATTGGCGGGAGCTGTACGTCTCGGCGGTGCGCTGCGCGGCACGGCGCACTCATGTCAGCCAACACCCACGGGTTGGGCTCAGCCAAGGACGACCCGAAGTGCTTGGCCGCTTGCGAAGTGCTTCGCGAGGGTCCTGCGTAACGCCGCCGGTGTCAGGTCCCGACGGCGCCCCATCCCCTCTTGACGTTGGTCGAGGAGGAAGGGTCCATGCACCCTGATCCGATCTTCGGCGCATGTCCAGTGCTCTTCAGCTCCGGCCTCCACTGCGCCGCCGGAATGCCTTGCCGCTGGTGATGAAACCTCTCGCGAGGAGAGCGGCGGTCGAAGCGATGCGTCGCGAGTCTTGAGCGTGGCTCCACGGTGCCCGGTACCATCGCATCGTGTCGGCCAGAGCTGAGTCTCGGGAGCTGCTCGCCGCGGTCCAGTTCGCGGCGGAGAAGCATCGCCTTCAGAGGCGAAAGGACGCCGACGCATCTCCGTACGTCAACCACCCGATCGAGGTCGCGGGGACTCTCGCGCGCGTCGGCGTCACGGATCGCGAGGTGCTGCTCGCGGCCATTCTCCACGACACCATCGAGGACACGGCCACCACGCGCCTCGAGCTCGCATCGAGATTCGGCCTGAGGGTCGCGAGCCTCGTCGCCGAGGTCAGCGACGACAAGACGCTGCCGAAGGCCGAGCGCAAGCGCCTGCAGGTCCTGCATGCGGGGACACTCTCGCATGGCGCAAAGCTCATCAAGCTCGGTGACAGGATCTGCAATGTCCGCGACGTCGCGGACTCACCGCCGGAGGATTGGAGCCGCAAGCGCCGCCTCGAATATCTGGATTGGAGCCGCGCCGTCGTTGCGCGCTGTCGCGGAGCGAGTGCCGATCTCGCGCACGTCTTCGACCAGGTCGCGGCTCGCGCCGAAGATCTCGTGCGACACACTCAAGCCTGTGGAGACAAGCCGTCACGACGGCGCAGGTCTTCTACACCGATGTAACAGATCGCGGGAAGGCCAGACTTGCAGCGAGTCAGATGAAGCACACGATGAAGCAGGCAGCACAATGCGAGCATTTTCGACCCGGATTGACAGCATCCTGGGCGTAGGGCGTTTTCTCGGGTCAGAAGGAGTTAGGAACTGGGCGTTGACCAGGTCCGAGGCTCTAGTAGCTCTCGCAGAGCTCGATGCGGAGCACATAGCAGTCTCCGGCGGCGCTGTATTCGCTGAAGTCGGCGGCCGCATGCGTTCCACTCGGGATGCGTGGTACTGCGATCAAAACGCGGGCGAGACTAGTGAGGCATTCTTGCGCCGAAGTATCGCCGAGGCTCGAGGATTCATCACACGGTACCCGGAGGACGGCGAGACCCCGATCTTCTTTGCGATCGACCCGCATCCTTTGATCGTCCCACGATAGTCGTCTCGCGAACAGGTCGCGTCGTGGTGCCCATCGCCGATGTCGCTCGGGTCTGGTCTGACCGGGTTCCGTGGACACCTTGATGATTGGAGGCTCGACTCCTTCGAGCGCGGCACGAAGCTCATGCCGCACCGGCATGCGGATTTGGAAGCCGAGCTTGAGCTCGACGTTGAGATAGTCCGAATCGTGGCCGCCGGCGCGCTGGATCGCGTGGCGACGGGAATGTTCGGCTGTACGTAGACGGTGTCGGCGACGGTCTCGCGCCAGAGCAGTCCCGCGCCGGCGAGGAGAGCTGGCGATCGGCTTCAGAGTCAAGGCGGCTTCAGGTGAATGAGATTGGTGTAGCCCGTGTAGCCGCCGAGCGTGAAGAAATCGCCGTTGAGGAAGAGCGGATTGAAGGTGCCGAGCGTTCGATCCCCCGGATGGTCGCTGCCCGCGAGTTCGCGATGGCGAAGATCGGGGACCCTCGACCTCAGGCGCTCGGGCGCTCGAGCCCGAGCTTGCGGATACGTGACTGCAGCGTGGTGCGCTTCATGCCCAGCCGGTCGGCGGCACCGTTCATGCCGCCGATCCTCCAGTGCGTTTCGTCGAGGGCCCGGCGGATGGCTTCGCGCTCGGCCTCTACGAGGGTCGCCGGGGCCTGCGGCCGAACCGCGCTCTTCGGCGCGAGCTCGGCCGGCGCGACCTCCAGCGCCGGCCCGGACGAAAGGATCACCGCGCGCTCGATCGTGTTCTCCAGCTCTCGCACGTTCCCGGGCCAATCGTGGGCGCAGAGCGCGTCCATGGTGCTCTCGGGGATCGTGTCGATGCGCTTCTGCATCGAGCGCGCGATCCGCTCCGTGAAGTGCCAGGCGAGCGCGGGGATGTCGCGGCGCCGCTCGCGCAGCGGCGGGAGGGTGATCGGGAAGACGTTCAGCCGGTAGTACAGATCTCTGCGGAATCCCCCGTCCGCGACCATGGCCTCGAGGTCGCAGTTCGTGGCCGCGACCAGCCGCACATCCGCTTGGATCGTGCGCGTGGCGCCCAGCCGCTCGAACTCTTGCTCCTGCAGCACTCGCAGAAGCTTCGGCTGGAGCTCGCGCGGAATGTCGCCGATCTCGTCGAGGAAGAGCGTCCCGCCGCTGGCTCGCTCGAAGCGGCCGATGCGCTGCGCGACCGCTCCCGTGAAGGCGCCGCGCTCGTGGCCGAAGAGCTCGCTCTCCAGGAGCCCCGTGGGGATCGCGGCGCAGTTCACCTTGACGAAGTCGCGCCGGCTGCGCGTGCTCCCCTCGTGGATCGCGCGCGCGATCACTTCCTTGCCGGTGCCCGTCTCGCCGCGCAGGAGAACCGTCGAGCCGGTCGGCGCGACCGACTTCACCAGCTCGAGCACGTGCATGAGCGAGCTGTCCGCGCCGATGATCGACCCGGAGCCTGGTGAGCGACCGCTTCCGGGGCGATAGCGCTGGACCGCCTGCTGCACCGCGTCGAGGAGCTCCACGCCGCGGAACGGCTTGGTGAGGAACTCGACCGCGCCCGCCTTCATGGCCTGTACCGAAATCGGGATGTCGGCGTGACCCGACAGGAAGACGATCGGGAGGGCGCAGTTCGACTTCACGAGCTCGCGCTGCAGGTCCAGCCCGGAGAGACCCGGGAGCTCTACGTCCAGAATCAGACAGCTCGGCTCGTCGGGACGCGGGGTCTCGAGAAACTCGTGCGCCGTCGCGAACGTGCACACTCGCGCGCCGGCGGAGCGCAGTAGACTCTCCAACGCTTCTCGCATCGAGGGATCGTCGTCGACGACGTAGACCGGTACGGCACTGTCAATCATCGCGTTCTCCCACAGCTGTGTGGATGGCAGTCAGCAACTCCCTGCCGTCGAACGGCTTGGGAAGGCACGCGATCGCGCCCTCCTGTAGGACTCGCGCGCGAGTCGTCTCGTCGCCGTGGGCGGTGATGAAGACGATCGGCAGGTCCGGACGCAGTCTGCGCAGCTGCGACTGGAGCGCCGGTCCGCTCATTCCGGGCATGCGGACGTCGAGGGTGACGCAGTCGGCCAGCTCGAGCTCGCCCGAATCCAGGAACGCCGCCGCGGAGGCGAATCCCCGGGCCGCGAAGCCCACGGATCGGAAGTACCCCAGGAGGGACTCGCGAAACGAATCGTCGTCGTCGACGACCGAGATCAGCGGGATGCGCGCCATGACCGGGAGAGTGCGCCGCGGACGGCGCCACTACCATTATACGTTCGTATCGGATCGAAGCGGCAGCGCGAGGCTAGCTCGCGCCTCTTGGAACGCGCGCCGCGAGCCGCTCCGCCATGCGCACCAGCTCGGCCAATGAGCCCGCCTTCATCTTCCGCATGACATGGCCGCGGTGGACCTTCACCGTGATCTCACTCGTCCCCAGCTCGGAGGCGACCTGCTTGTTCGCCAATCCCGCGACCACGTGAGCCATCACCTCGCGCTCACGCGGAGTCAGGGTCTCGTAGCGCTCGCGCAGCTTCGCGACTTCCCCCCGGTGCTTTCGCAGTGAGCGGTCCCTCCTGAGTGCCGATTCGACTGCCTGCAACAGCTCGAGATCGGAGAAGGGCTTGGTCAGGAACTCGGTTGCGCCCGCCTTCATCGCGCGCACGCTCGTCGGGACGTCGCCATGGCCCGTAATGAAGATGATCGGCATTTCGACGCCACTCGCCGCCATCTGCTCTTGGAGTTCCAGCCCAGACACGCCCGGCATGCGCACGTCGAGCACGAGGCAGCTCGCCCGCTCCGCGGGCGGCCGCGCCAGGAATTCCCGGGCCGAGGCGAACGTCTCCACCTCCAGCCCTGCCGACTGGATCAGGCTGCGCAGCGCCGCGCGCACCGAGTCGTCGTCGTCCACGACGAAGACGATCCCTTCCAGCATCGGGTCTCCCGGGCGCGAAGCTTACGGCATCCAGTGTCGAGGTCGCTCCGCGGCGCCGGCCTACCTCTCGAGCCCCGTAGTTCCGGGTGACGGCGCCGTCGACCAGGTGCTCGCGGGCCCGGCGGCGGATCTCCTTGATGTCTGAGAGCAGCGATCACGGGACGCTCATCGTGAGAACCTCCTGCCGTGTCTCGGGCAATCCGCGTACCGCAGCGGCTGGGACGAGACCCCTCGGGGTGCTTGGGAATCGCCGTGCCTCCCGGGAGCGGCCCCAGGAAGCCCGGAAACGGCGAGCCGCTGCCGAGATTGCGGCGCGTCCGCCGAACTACCGGCAGCCGCTCCTCGAAGTCGGCGGTGCGCCGCAGGAGCGCGCCCGACACCACCGGATTTGCGGGCACGCCCGGTGCAATCATCTGCGGTCCAAGACCACACCAAGCGACGAAGAAGGGCAGCGATGTGCTGACGAAGAGCGTGGCGGATCTTCTGGTCGAGACTCTTGAGGCAGCTGGCGTCGAGCGGATCTACGGTGTCTCGGGGGACTCGCTCAACGGGATCACAGACTCGATCCGCCGACAGACGCGCCTCCGCTGGATTCACATGCGCAACGAAGAGGCGGCGGCGTTCGCGGCCGGCGCGGAAGCGCACCTCACCGGGAAACTGGCGGTCTGCGCGGGGAGCTGCGGTCCCGGCAATCTGCATCTGATCAACGGGCTCTACGATTGCCACCGCAGCCGCGTTCCGGTGCTCGCGATTGCCGCGCAGATTCCCAGCAACGAGATCGGCAGCGGGTACTTCCAGGAGACCCACCCCGAGCAGCTCTTCGCGCAGTGCAGCCACTACTGCGAGCTGATCTCGCAGACGGAGCAGATGCCCCGGGTGCTGGAGATCGCGATCCAGAGCGCGCTCTTTCGACGCGGCGTCTCGGTGATCGCCCTCCCCGGCGACGTCGCGCTGCGCGAAGCCGTCGAACGCGGACCACGCGTTCACTACCCGCAGGCTCAGCCGAACGTGTGCCCTTCCGACGAGGAGATCGCGACCCTCGCGCGACTCCTCAACGAGGCGCGCAAGATCACGCTCCTTTGCGGAGCCGGCTGTGCGGGCGCGCACGCGGAGCTGATGGAGCTGGCGAATATGCTGAAGGCGCCGATCGTGCACGCGATGCGCGGGAAGGAGTTCGTCGAGTACGACAACCCGTTCGACGTGGGAATGACCGGGCTGCTCGGCTTCTCCTCCGGTTATCACGCGATGATGAACGCCGATCTCTTGCTGATGATCGGGACCGACTTCCCGTACCAGCAGTTCTTCCCGAAGGACGCCACGATCGTCCAGATCGACGTCCGGGGCGAGCAGCTGGGGCGCCGCGCGAAGCTCGACCACGGCTTCGTGGGAGATGCGAAGACGACGCTGCGCGCCCTCTTGCCGAATCTGGAGCAGACGCAGGACGACGCGCACCTCAGCGCCTCCCTCGCGCACTACCGGAAGGCGCGCCTGGAGCTCGACGAGCTGGCCAGGGAAGGATTGGACAAGAGACCGATCCATCCCCAGTACGTCGTGCGCGTCCTCGACGGGCTCGCCGCACCGGACGCCGTCTTCACCTGCGACGTCGGCACGCCAACGATCTGGGCCGCGCGCTACCTCAGCATGAACGGCCGGCGGCGCCTCATCGGCTCGTTCAACCACGGCTCGATGGCGAACGCCCTTCCCCAGGCCATCGGGGCGCAGGTAAGCCATCCGGGCCGCCAGGTCGTGTCACTCTCGGGCGACGGCGGCCTGGCGATGCTGATGGGCGAGCTGCTCTCGCTCCGCCAGCTCCGTGCTCCGGTGAAGCTGATCGTGTTCAGGAACGATTCGCTGGCGTTCGTCGAGCTCGAGATGAAGGCCGCCGGAGTTCTCGACTTCGGAACCGATCTCGAGAATCCCGACTTCTCCAAGATGGCCGAGGCTGCCGGCATGCTGGGACTCAGAGCCGAGATGCCGGCGCAGGTGCGCCCGATGATCGCCCAGGCCCTCGCGTACGACGGCCCTGCGCTGGTCGAGGTCGTCGTGAGCCGGCAGGAGCTCTCCATGCCCCCGACGATCACCGCCGAGCAGGTGAAAGGCTTCAGCCTGTTCATGCTCAGGGCGGTGCTGAGCGGGCGCGGCAGCGAGCTCGTCGATCTCGCGAAGATCAACTTGTTCCGCTAGGTCGGAGGGCGACCGACCCGATGTCGGATGCGCACGCCGGCAAGCCGAAATGGCTCCAGGGGAAGCGACCCTCGGGCTGGGCGGCGCGTGCGGGAGCTGCCGCGAGAGTCGCAGGGCCGCCGCTGCTCTTCGGGTTCCGGCTCTGGGCGTCGGTCAGTCTCGCTCTCTTCGTCGCCTTCTGGCTCCAGCTCGACAACGCCTTCTGGGCCGGGACGTCGGCCGCGATCGTGTGTCAGCCGCGGCTGGGCGCTTCGCTGCGCAAGGGGTGGTTCCGGATGATAGGCACCCTCGTCGGCGCCGTCGCAATCGTGGCGCTGACGGCGTGCTTCCCACAGCAGCGCGTACCCTTCCTCGTGGGGCTTGCGCTGTGGGGCGCGGCGTGCGCCGCCGCCGCTACGCTGCTGCGCAACTTCGCAGGGTACGCGGCGGCGCTGGCCGGCTACACCGCTGCGATCATCGCGTACGACCAGCTCGGCGTCACCGGCGGCCCGAACGGCGACGCGTTCATGCTTGCGATCACGCGCGGTACGGAGATCTGCATCGGCATCATCGCCGCGGGCCTGGTCCTCGCCGGGACCGATCTCGGCGATGCCAAGCACCGGCTGGCCGAGTCACTCGCGGCGGTGTCAGCGGAGATCGCCGGCAGCTTCACCGACAGCCTGGCGCTCGTGGGCAGCAAGCAGCGAGAGGTACAAGCGGTTCGGCGCGCGCTCGTCAAGCGGGTGATCGCGCTCGACCCGGTCATCGAGGAAGCAATCGGAGAGTCCGTGGAGGTGCGCACTCGTTCCTCGGTCTTGCAGAGCGCGCTCGACGGTCTGTTCGGCGCTCTCGCCTCCTGGCGGACTGCGTCGGCGCATCTCGAGGGGCTTCTCGAACAGGGGTCCCAACACGAGGTCGGCACCGTCCTCCAGGTCGTTCCGGTGGAGCTGCGCGTGGCCTCAGGGCTCCGGCAGTCGACTCGTTGGTTGCGCAACCCGGTCCGCTTGCGCCGGCTGTGCGAGATCGGGGCGCAAACGCTGTTCTCGCTCCCAGCTCAAACGCCTTCTCTGCGGCTGCTGGCCGACCAAACGGCCGAGGTCCTCAGCGGCTTCTCCCGCGTCCTCGACGGGCTGGCGCTGCTCGTCGACGACCCGGTTCGACCGCTGTCGGACCGCCGTCGCCGCCTGCGGCCGGTCGTTGCGGACTGGCTGCCCTCCCTCGTCAACGCGGTGCGCGCGTTCGTCACGATCGCTGCGGTTGCGTGCTGCTGGATCGCGACGGCCTGGCCGGGCGGCGCTCTGGCGATGACCTGGGCGGCGATCCCCGTGATTCTCTTCGCGCCCCGGGCGGGTCAGGCGTACAGTGCCACCTTGGGTTTCATGGTGGGAAACGCGCTCGCCGCAGTCTCCGCCGCGGTCCTCGCATTCGCTGTGCTGCCGGGCCTCTCGAGCTTTCCCGGCTTCGCGATCGCCATCGGTTTGTATCTCGTTCCCGTCGGTGCGTTCCTCGCCCAGTCGGTCTTTGCCCAATCGAGACAGGCGCCGATGTTCGCCGCGATGGCAGGGAACCTGGTGCCGCTCCTCGGCCCCAAGAACCTGATGAGCTACGACACCCAGCAGTTCTACAACACCGCGCTCGCGATCCTCGCAGGCAACGGAGCCGCGGCCCTCGCGATCAGCCTGATCCCTCCACTGTCGCCCGCGTTCCGGACTCGCCGGCTGCTTGCCCTGGCGTTGCGCGATGTCCACGCGGTCGCGACCGGCCCGATGGACGAGACCCCCGACGACGTGGAGCAGAGGATGTACGCCCGGCTCTGGGCGTTGCCGGACGAGGCGGAGCCGCTGCAGCGCGCCCGCCTGCTCGCGGCCTTGTCGGTGGGGACCGAGGTCGCCCGCCTGCGCCGCTCCGGCGCCCGGCTGGGCGTCGGCCGCGAGCTCGGCAGCGCACTCGAAGCGCTTGTGGAGGGGAGCAGCGCTACCGCAGTGGCGCGACTCGACTCGCTCGGCGACCGGCTGGCCGCTGCGCACGGCAGCGAGCTCGGGTCCTCGGCCGCTCTCCGGGCGCGCAGCAGCCTGCTCGCCGTCAGCGAGGCACTCGCTCAGCACGCCAGCTACTTCTGCGGAGGAGCGACCGCATGAGATTCTCGGAGGTCGATCTCTTCGGAGTCTTCGTGGCTCCGATCTCGCTCCTCCTCGTCGCGGCCTGGCTCGTGACCACCGTGCTCCGCCGCGCGGCCGTCCAGCTCGGCTGGCTGCGGCACGTCTGGCATCCGGCGCTCGTCGTCTTCGCCGTGTACGTGATCGTCCTCGCGTCGATGACGCTCATCGCCGCGGGCTGGGCGCAAGGCCAGTGATGCAGAAGCACAGAACAAAGCACCACGAGCCGGAGGTCGATCCTACCCCGCCTCTCTCGGAGCCGGAACACCAGTCCGAGGCGAGCCCGACCCTTCGCATCGTCCCCATCCTCGTTACATCGGCGATCGTGGCCGTTGCAGCGGCGCTGGGTTGGGCGATGTGGCGGACCTACTTCGACGCCCCCTGGACGCGCGACGGGACCGTCCGCGTCTACGTCGTGACGATCGCCCCCGAGATCGCCGGACGGGTGGTCGCGCTCCCGGTCGTGGACAACCAGCTCGTGCGTCGGGGCGATCCGCTGCTCGAGATCGACCCGACCGACTACCGGATCGCCGTCTCCCTCGCCGAGGCGGCGGTGGCGCAAACGCAGATCGACTGGCAAAACGCCGAGCACGAGGCGAGGCGCCGGCGGCCGCTGGCCGGATCGGCGATCAGCGTGGAGCAGCAGCAGGTATACGACACCAGGGCGATCGCCGCGCACGCGCGGCATCAGCAATCGCTCGCCAGCCTCGATCAGGCGCGCGTCAACCTCGAGCGCACCCGAATTCGCTCGCCGGTGAACGGCTGGGTGACCAACCTCCAGGTTCGCCTTGGCGACTACGCGAACGTCGGGCGCTCCGTCATCGCAGTCGTCGACTCAGATTCATTCTGGGTCGATGCGTACTTCGAGGAGACGAAGCTCCGCGGAATCCGCGAAGGCGACCTCGCCCGGATCAAGCTGATGGGACATCCAGAGATCATCCGGGGTCGGGTTGGCAGCCTCGCACGCGCGATCAACGTCGCAAACGCGGAGCCCAACCCCCAAGGGGTCGCGACGGTCAACCCGATCTTCACCTGGGTGCGGCTGGCCCAGCGCATTCCCGTGCGCATAGAGATCGACGAGGTTCCGCCTGAGATCGTGCTCGTCGCAGGAATGACGGCAACCGTGGAGATCGACCCAAGACCGAGAGCGCCCACCGAATGAGCGCAGCGGTGATCGAACACGTGAGCCCCGAGACGGCGAGCCGGCGACTTTCGGCGAGGCCGGGCTTGCGCGTGAGGCGGTGCTCGTAACGTTCCAGGACGCAGAAGACGCGTTGGTCGCGTTCTCGCGGCAGCAGGCCGCGCGCGATCGGCTCGCCGACGCGGTGACCGCGAACAAGCGAGCCAGCGAGCTCGCGCGCAACCTCTACGCGCAGGGGCTCACCGACTTCTTGACGGTGCTGGTCGAGCTGATCGCGCTCTACAAGGCGCTCGGCGGCGGCTGGCAGGTCGCCAGCGGCTCGCCGTAGCCGACCGAGGAGAAAGAAGCCTCGGCGGAACGGCGTCCGCACGATGTTGATCAACGGGCTTCCCGGTGAGGCCGGTGAGCGCTTCAGCGGCCCTCGGGATGCGAAGACAGGGCAAATTGGAAGATGGCACCTCGCGGGGTGTTCGCGGTCGCCCACAAACGTCCGCCCTGGGCTTCGACGATCGAACGGCAGATCGACAGGCCCATCCCCAAGCCGCCTGGCTTGGTCGTGTAGAAGGGCTCGAAGAGGCGCTCGAGCGTCGCTGCCTCGAGTCCTGGACCAGAGTCCCGCACCGCGACCACTACGCCCCCCAACTCGTCCTTCTGAGTGCTGATTCGCAGCTCTCGCGGCCCCTCGCTGGTCCCGCTCATCGCTTCGACCGCGTTGATGATCAAGTTCAGGATCACCTGCTGCAGCTGGACCCGGTCTCCGTGAATGAACGCGGATCCGTCGCCGAGGTCCGTCAGCATCGAGACGCCGTTCTTCGCGGCCTCGCTACGGGTGAGCTCGACCACCTCGCGAATTGCTTCATGGATGTCTAGCTGACCGCTCTGTGGCGGCGCTCTCTTGACCAGACCGCGGATTCTGCCGATGATTTCGCCCGCCCGATGGCCGTCCCGGACGATACGAGCGAGCGCCCGGCGCGCCTCCTCCAGATCCGGTGCCGCGCCTCCCAGCCAGCGCAGCGCAGCCTCGGCGTTGGCGACCGTCGCACCGATTGGCTGATTCACTTCATGCGCGATCGATGCCGTCAGCTGGCCCATCGTTGCGACGCGGTTGGCGTAGGTCAGCTCGATCTGCACTTCATACAAGGCCTCGGCGGTACGTCTGCGCTCGGTGACATCCTCGCAGGCGATCAACACGACAGGTTGCCGCTTGATCAACATGGCTCTGGCCGTCTCACGAACCCACAGGACCTCGCCATCCTTGCGGAGTTTGCGCAGCTCCCAAGTCATGGTCTGGCCGAGGCGTTCGAGGCAGAGGGCGAGATTCCTGGCCACGGTCTCACCGTCGACTTCTTGAGAGAGGACCCCTACAGACTGGCCGATCAGCTCGTCTGTCGTATAGCCAAGCGCCCGGGCGCCGAAGAGATTCACGGACAGGATCGTGCCCCTCGGATCCAGCATGAAGTACATGGTCGGGTTGTTCTCGAAGACCGCCTTCCACTGCTCCTCGCTGTCGCGAAGCGCCTCCTCAGCCGCCCTGCGCTCGGTCAAGTCCAACACGAAGGCGATCCCTTGGTTCCCACCGTGTTCGAAGCTTGCCGCCCCCATCAGAACGGGCACTCGGCTGCCGTCCTTCCGGCGCAACGCAGTTTCGAACGGCGTCATCTTTCCGGTAGTCCTCAACTCCACGATGCGCCGTGGGTCGCGTACTTCCGGCGGCCGCAGGTTCGACCATCCGATGCGACCGGACACGAGATCCTCGCGGTCGTATCCGAACATGCGGAGAAAGGCGTCGTTGGCCTCAAGAATGGGGTCAGCGAATTCCCAGGTGACGATTCCGACGATGTCCGCTTCGACCAGGCGGCGAATCTTTGCTTCGCGTTCTGCCAGATCGCGGTAGAGATGCGTTTTCTCCAGCGAGATCGCGGCCTGCGAGGCGAGCAGCTTCAGCACCGCGATCCGGGTCGGAGCGAAGGCCTTTGCGGCCAAATTGTTCTCGAGATAGAGCACGCCAGTGAGCTTGTTTTTGTTGAGCAACGGGAGACAGAGAATCGAGCGGGCACGGCGCTCGAGGACGTAGGCGTCCCCGGCAAAAGGCGACTGCGTCATGGCGTCGTCCAGGATCACATCCTCCTGGGCGCGCGTGACGTAGCGGAGAACCGACTCCGGCAGCGCCGCTGCACTCATGGCGTCGTCGAGCAGATCGACAACGATCGCATCGCCGGCCGTCCTGGCTTCCGCCGCGATCCGCAGCTCACCCTCGCGTGAGAGGATCAACACGCCGCGCTCAGCGCCGGCCTGTTCAATGGCCATTCGCATGATCGCCTCGAGCAGGTTTGCCAGCACGATCTCGCTCGAGGCGGCCTGCAGCACCTTGACCACGGTCGCGAGGTCGAGCTGTTCGATCGGTGCGCCGATCGTGCTCGTTGGATCGGGAGCTGACTCATCCTCCCGGAGATGGGGATGCAATCGATCGAGTTGCCACACCTTGCCATCGGCGCCCCAGCGAAGATAGGCGTGGCGGGCATCCCTCAGATACACGCGGGCAATCTTCTCGAAGCCACGCGCTGCGTAGAACTGCCCGGCGAGCTCGTTTGCGATCGCCTCGACATGGGCAAAATTGTTGGCGCGGGCTGACTCGATGGCCTGTTCGTAGAGTCGCATCGCATCGAGCTCGCGACTCTCGACCCGCGCCCGCTCCGCGGCGACCAGGGCGACGCGGCTTTCGAAATTTTCCGGGCAGTTCATTGCCCAGGATTCGAGACTCTCGTGGTGCGCAGCAAGAGCATCCAGGTGCTCTTGCCGGTCGGCACCTCCCGGGGACGCGCAGGCGGCTCGGGACAGCGCGCCGTAGAAGTGATAGTCGGCGGCGTCGAAGAGCAATACCGAACTCGCATGCCGGCCCTCGGCTCGGATTGCGGCATCGACGGCGACGGCATGGTCGCCGGCATGAAAACGCGCCTGCAGTTTTCGGATCCAATACCGGAACCCGACCGCATCCACGTTCGGGGCGAGATGATCCTCGAACCGTCGTTCATCGAAGTGCAAGTCGTCGAAGGAGCCGAACCTCGGCGTGGATCCGCGCAAGGTGCGGACGAGTCCGAGGTCCGATGAAATGTAGTCAGCGGCATCTCCAAACTGGGTCCTCTGGGAGAACTCGAAGCCATGCTCTGCTTCGCGTTGCACCTCAATGAGCGGCTCACCGGCCGCCAAGAGGATCTCGTTCAGGTTGAAGCAGCAGTACGCAGCAAAGCTGAGATCGCCGTCCCCGCTCGCGATCTCGAAGGCACGTCGCACCAGCTCGATTCCAGCGCGGACATGTCTCGTGCATGGATAGAGGTGAGCTCCCAGCAACATGTAGGTCCTAGCCTGGAAGCGCCTCAGTCCTCGCCGCTCGACCAGCGCGCGAGCGACCTCCCCGAAGCGGAAGCCGGCCTGGTAGTCGCCGAATCGTTCACCGAGAAGCAAACCAAGTCTCACGAAGGCGTCACAAGAACCGTCACTGTTCCCCCGCTCGAGACTGAGATTCACCGCCCGGCCAACGGCCAGTGCGTAGAGGTTGGCTTCGGTAGAAAACCATGCTGGCGGCCCGATCTTGGCCAACACGTCCATCGTCGCGAGGGACGCCGGATCGGTCATCAGGGGCAAATCGACCAGATCCTCGACGGTGCGGCTCCCGAGCTGGGACCAGATCCGCTCGTATTCCCCTCGCACGTCCTCGTCGCTCGGATGCGGCGACCAGTCGATGCCGATGTGCCGCAAGTGGTCGAGCCCGACCTCAATGGCACGACTGCTCTGACCGAGAGTGACATAGAGGTCCAAGCGCAGACAGGCGACCTTGGCGCGTTCCAGCGTACTCACAGCGCGCCTCGACAACTCCGTGAAGCGCTCCTCCGCGACGACCAGCGCTCCCATCAGGAATTCGCATTCGGCGCGGTTCAGCTCGAGAGCGAAGGCGAGCTCACGGAGGCGCTCCGGGCAGTCGCTGGGGAGCAGGCCTGCTCCGGCGATGAAGTAGGTCTGCGCCGAGGCGTAGGCAGTCGAGACCTTGGCGCGCACCCCCGCGATCAAGTTGAGCTCGGCGAGCTGCTCGCGCTCCTCGGGTGAGGTGATCAGCGCCGCGCCGCGATTGAGCTGCCCCACGATTTCGAAGATCCGTTCCTCGCGCTCCTCTCGCGGGGTCTGCCCCGCGAGCCGTCTTCCGATGCGGAGATGCGCGTCGGCACGCGATGATTCGGGGATCAGCGAATAGGCAGCTTCCTGCACCCGGTCGTGAACGAATCGATAGGAGTCTTGAACGCGCTCGATCAACTCCTGGCGGCGGGCCTCCCACAGATCCGCGTGTAGTCCCGCCTCGGGCGTCTCGAGAACGATCGAGAGCATCTTGAACTCGGCGACATTTCCGATACAGGCGAGCTGCTGCAATGCCGACTGAGTCTCGAGGGGCAGCCGGTTCAACTTCCCGATCATGAGGTCCACCTCATTGTCGGTGTAACCCTTGGCGTGAATCCGGTTGAGATCCCAGCGCCATCGCGCAGCGTCATGATCGAAGCTGAGCAGATCTTCTGCCGCCAGCGCGTGGAGGAACTGAATCAGAAAGAACGGGTTGCCACCCGTCTTCTCATGGACGAGCTGCGCCAGCGGAATGGCATGTCCCGGTTCGCAGCGGAGCGCTTCCGCGGTCCACTGCTCGACGTGCTCGCGGGTGAGCGGCGCAAGCGTGATCTCTTCGATCCGTGCGCCCCTGTTCCTCAGGGCCTCGAGCTTGCGCATCAGCGAGTGATTCCGATCGACCTCGTTGGCCCGGTAGGCGCCGATCAGCAGCAGATGCTGCAGATCAGACCGGGCCAACAGATGCTCGATCAGGTCTAGCGTCGCGGCGTCGAGCCACTGGAGGTCGTCGAGGAAAAGCGCCAGCGGATGTTCCGGACGAGCGAAGACGCCGACGAAGCGCCGCAACAGCAGCTGGAACCGTCCCTGCGCTTGCTGCGGATCGAGCTCGGCAACCGGTGGCTGGTCTCCGATGATGAGCTTCAACTCCGGGATGAGGTCGATCATGAGCCCGCCGTTGGGGCCGAGCGCCTCCAGCAGAGCCTCGCGCCAATGGGACAGCTCGGCGTTGCTCTTGCTGAGCAGTGATCGCACGAGGCTCTGAAACGCCTGCACCAGCGTCGAGTAAGGGACGTCGCGTTTGTGCTGGTCGAACTTGCCTGACGCGAAGAGCCCGTGCGGGGGAACCAACGCCTTGTGCAGCTCGTTGACGACCGAGGATTTGCCGATGCCGGAGTGGCCGGAGACCAGGACCAACTCCGGGCTTCCGTTCGTGGCCACGCGCTCGAACGCGGCGAGCAGCGCCTCGACCTCGCGCTCCCTCCCGTACAGCTTCTCCGGGATGCGCAGCCGATCGGGCGTATCGCGTTCGCCCAGCGCGAAGGGCTCGATGCGGCCGTGGCGCTCCCACTCGAGCAGGCAGCGCCGGAGATCGTGCTCGACGCCGCCGACGGTCTGGTAGCGCTCCTCGGCAGTCTTGGCGATGAGCTTCATCACGATCTCGGAGACGACGGCCGGGAGGCTCGGCAGCCGCTCCGCCGGCGCCGCCGGTCTTCGCGCGATGTGACAGTGGACCCACTCCATCGGGTCGGCGGCGCTGTACGGCAGTCGGCC
>DATJVX010000049.1:0-107767 GCA_035501595.1 Casimicrobiaceae bacterium
CACAGCCTCGGCGGCAACGTCGTGATGCTATACGCCGGGGTGCGGCCGCGGCGAGTGGCGCGCGTGGTATCGCTCGAAGGCTTCGGCATTCCCGCGGAAGCGCCCGAAGCCGCGCCGGCCAAGTACGTGCGCTGGCTCGACGCGCTCAAGGATCCGCCCGCGTTCCGGACCTATGCGAGCCTTGCGGCCGTCGCCGATCGACTCCAGAAGAACAATCCGCGGCTTGCGCGCGAGCGGGCCGAATTTCTCGCCGCGCACTGGGCCGAAGCGCAGCCGGACGGCAGCGCGCGGCTTGGCTCCGATCCGCGCCACAAGCTGCCCTTCCCGATCGTATACCGGATGGAGGAGGTGCTCGCGATCTGGAAGAGGATCTTCGCGCCGGTGCTGTGGGTTGCCGCCAGCGAATCGTTCATTCCCCGCTGGCTCGGGGCCCACCCCGAGGGCGAGGCGGCGACCGACAGTCTCGCCGGAGTGCGCGCCCGCCTGGCCCAGGTCCCGCAGGGGAGGCTCGTCACGGTCGAGGAAGCCGGCCACATGCTGCACCTGGATCGGCCCGAGGCGGTCGCGGCCGCGATCGAGCCCTTCCTCGCCTAGCCGCGAGTCGGTCGGCGAAGGCGAGCCAGAGCTAGGCCGCCGCCTTGTCCGAGCGGCCCGGCAGCGACAGCAGATCGTCCTCGAGCGAGCGATCCTTCGCTGCCTCGGCGTGCGACGGAGGCACGAATAGCAGCTCGCGCTCCGCTTGATCGATGGCGCGCAGGATCTCGTTGTCTTCCTGTCTTTCGACCGCGTTGCGCGCCGCGGCCCACGCTTCCCTGACGGCGCGCTCCTCCTTAAGATCGGCCTCGGAAACGTCGTTGATCAGCGTGTCGAGGGTCGACACGTCGTCCGCAGACTTGCGGCGCAGCGTATTCGCCGCGATGCCGCTCCGCATGATGCCGAGCGATGCGCCATCCGGCCGCTGCCGCGTCGAGAGCGTCGGCATCGGCGTGAAATCGTTGCGGTGCGACAGCGTCACGGGCTGTGCCGACATGTCGGTGCGCGATCGCGGGCCCGAGTGCTCGCCGCCGTGCGTCCAATCGGGCACGCCGGGTCCGCTGCGGCGCCGGGTCACGAAGAGGAATGCGAGCGCAAGCGCGCCCATGCCGAGCGGCGCGCCGAGGTACCAGGAGAAATCGCCGGAGTCGACGGTCGCCGCGGCGACGTGGCGTGCACCCTGCGCTTCGGAGGGCGCGGGTGCGCTGCGAGCGACCGCGCTTGCCGCGACGGATTTCCTGTGGTCGCCCTTGCCGACCGGAGCGGCGACCGCATCCTTCGCGTCCTCGTGCTGCGTGGCGCTCGGCGCGTCGAGCGCCGTCTGGCCGGCGGCGGAATCCGCCGCCGCGGGCGCGGGCTCGAGCGCTTCCTGTCCGGGTTCGCGCGCGCCGTTCGTCGTCCTCATCCCGGCCGCAACCGCGCCGCTTGGGTCGAGGACGAGGGCATAGTTGCGCCGGATGCTGCCGTCGCAGCGGGCCTCGATCGTGAATCGTATCACCGGGTCCGCAATCGCGGCTGCGGTCGTGACCACCAGCCGGGGAGTCGCCGCTGCGCGTTCAAGACTGACCCTCGCCGTCACCATGGCGTCGCTTCCGCCGGCCGGCAGGAGCCTGAAGCAGGAGGTTTCCAGCGGCTCGTCCGGCGACGGCTTGAGCGGGATGACCGCACGCAGGGGCGCGCCCGGCGCCGAGCGAACGACCGCGTCGCCCAGCAGCAGCGCGTGGGCGGACGAAGACGCGATGATCGCCGACACCAGCAACCCGGCGGCGATGATCACGGTACGGAGCGGCGCGTAGAGGGACACCTTTCGATCTTCTCCGCGGTGTTTCCGGTCATTTCCAAAGTCGATTCAACGGCCTCGAAGCAAGCTCCATGCCGCCGGGCGAACCCTCCGCGAGGTCCCATTCCACTTCGACGATAATCGACGCTTCTCGACGAACGCTTCTCGACGATGGGATCGACCGCGCTGTTCGCGACGGCCAGCCTGATCTGGGGATCGACCTGGCTCGCGATCACCTTCCAGCTTGGCTCGGTCGCGCCCGAAGCCTCGGTGGTCTATCGCTTCGCACTCGCCGCCGTGCTGCTCGCTGCATGGTGCGCCGCGACGGGACGCTCGCTGCGCTTCTCGCCCGCGCAGCACGCCTGGCTCGCGCTGCAGGGCACGCTGCTCTTCGGCCTCAATTATCTGGGCGTGTATTGGGCGGAGCAGCGCATCGCTTCAGGACTGGCGGCCGTGCTCTTCTCGCTGATCGTCTTCTTCAACCTGATCGGCGCGCGGCTGTTCTTCGCGGCGCCGACGAGCCGGCGGACTCTGGCGGCAGCCGCGCTCGGCGTGCTCGGAGTAGCCGTCATGTTCGGGCCCGAGTTGTCGGGAAGCGCCGGCAGGGCTTCGCTGGGCATCGGCTACGCGCTCGGCGCGACCGTCTTCGCTTCGGCTGGCAACCTGATGGCGCTGCGCAACCAGCGGCACGGTCTGCCGGTGCTGCCGAGCGTGGCGTGGGGTATGGGCTACGGCGCGCTGGTGATCGCGCTGGTCGCCGCGGTCGAAGGAACGCCGTGGAGCTTCGAGACGAGCCCCCGGTACGTGGGGTCGCTCGTCTATCTCGCGGTGTTCGGATCGGTGATCGCGTTCGGAGCCTATATCACGCTGCTCGGCAAGATCGGCCCGGCGCGGGCGGGCTACGTCGGCGTCGCCGTTCCGCTCGTCGCGCTCGCCTTGTCGACGATCTTCGAGCGCTACGAGTGGACCGTTACCGCGCTTGCCGGCGCCGCGCTGTGCATCGCGGGCAACGCGCTCGTGCTGATGCGAGACCGGGTTTCGCGCGCCCCTTGATCTCGCGGGTCGCGGTTGGCGGACGAGCGCCCGCGCTCGCGCGCACCGGCGCCGTCGCCTCGGGAGTCGCGCCCGCGCCCGATCTCGCGAGCGACTCCGAAGCTCCTAGTGCACGGCGAGCGCGCCGTAGACGTCGTTCACGCGTCGGATCGACGCGATGCGGCGATCGACGTCGGGACCGAGTCGCGGATATTCGCCGGGGCCGAAGGTCGTGCAGCTCCCGCGGAAGCGCACGTCGGTGCAGACCATCCAGTAGCCGCCTTCGACGCGCATCGAGGCCGCGCGATCCATGAAATTCATCCAGTCGAGATTGGGCATCTCGCTGCGCTCGACGACCAGCGACTGTCCCCCGAAATCGGGAAATTCGTAGAGCACGACTCGCGACGCGGCCGACGGCGTGGGCACGACGACGCCGACCGGCGCCGGTGCCGCGGAGATGAGCTGCGCCGAAGCGATCTGGCCGTTGAGGCCGCCGAGGCTGTCGTAGCGGCCCGGTGTGAAATCAGCGCATTGCCCGCGATAGTATTCATGCGTGCACAGCCGCCACGTGCCGCCGTAGACGATCACGGCAGCCGCACCGGCATAGTTGGGGATGAGGTCGAGATTACCGTGGGTCTCGGTGATCTCGACGCCCGAGCCGGAGAATCCGGGCTGCTCGTACAGGACGATGCGCGGCGTCGCCGCGGCGACGACGGGCGGCGGGGCGGCCGGAGGTGACGCGGTCACGATCGGGGCCGGCGCCGGTGCGACCGATACGCCGACGATTTCGCGAACGGAGGCGATGCGGTCTTTCAACGCGCCGTCGAGTCGGTCGTATTCACCGGGCCGCAGCTGGCGGCAGCTGCCGCGGTAGCCAGGCTCGGTGCAGGCTTCCCATATGCCTTCGCGCACGACCACGGACGCGGCGCTGTCGTTGAAGCCGGTCCGCCCGAGATCGGGTGCGGCGCGGCGCAACGTCAGCGTATCGCCGTTGAGATCGCGATCCTGGTAAAGGGTGATCTCGCCGGCCAGGGCGCTCGACGCCAGCGCCGCGAGCGCGGCGCCGACGAGAGCACGACATCGGAAGTTGATTTCGGGACGCATAGACATTTCTCCACGCAAGGTTGCCGGCCGAACTTGGCCGGCTACTCTTTTTGACGCGCCCGCCGCACCGATGGTTTAGTCGCATTGGTGCTGAGCCTCCGGTTCGGAGGCGCGAATTTCGCGCGCTCGGCGCGATCTGACAGACGCGTTCCGACGCGAGCTTCCCTCGACGCGCAAGGAAAGGGGCGGGAAGGCGAGCTGCTTCGAAGTCGCTTCGCCTGGATGCGCGGGTCAGGCTGCGCCGCCATCGGCGGCGAGGAATCGTCAGTCGTCGTGCGCGCCCTGCACGACGTCGACGTTGTCGATCAGGCGGGTCGTACCGAGAATCGCGGCGCCGAGCACGATGAGCAGGTTCGGATGATCGTAGCCTTCCGGATGGGGAATGCGCAGCGCGAGCCCGTGCCGGATCGCGATGTAGTCGACCTTCCAGCCGTGCTTCGCGAGCTCCGCTCGCGCGGCGGCCTCGAGGTTGGCGTAGTCGTGGCGGCCGCCGAGGATCTGATCGGCGACCCAGATCAGCGTTCGAAACAGCCGCGGTGCTTCCGCGCGCTCCGCGGGCGAGAGATAGTTGTTGCGCGAAGCGAGTGCGAGGCCGTCGGCGGCGCGCACCGTTTCCGCCGGCACGATGCGGATCGGCAGATTGAACTGCTGCACCATGCCGCGGACGATCTTGAGCTGCTGGCGGTCCTTCTTCCCGAACACCGCCACGTCCGGGCGGACCAGGTTGAAGAGCTTGAGCACCACCGTGCACACGCCGTGGAAGAAGCCGGGGCGGAACGCGCCTTCCAGCTCCTCGGCGAGCGGAGGGGGAATGACGCGGTAGACCTGGGGCGTCGGGTACATCTCCTGTTCCTGCGGCGCGAACAGCACGTCGACGCCGAGCCGCTCGAGCGCACCGCAGTCGGCCTCGAACGTGCGCGGGTAGCGGTCGAAGTCCTCGTTCGGACCGAACTGCAGCCGGTTCACGAAGATGCTGGCGACAACGGCGTCGGCGTGATCGCGGCCGATCCGCATGAGCTGCAGATGCCCGTCGTGCAGGTTGCCCATCGTGGGGACGAACGCGACCGATCCGCGTCCGCCGAGCCGGGCATGCAGTTCCGCAGCGGTGGTGACGGTGTCCATGGCTTGAAGAGAGTGCGCCCCGCGCCCCACGGCCGCGGCGCTAGTAGCAGTGTTCGACTGCGGGGAAGGTCCCGTCCTTCACCGCCCGCACGTAGGCGGCGACCGCGGCTTCGACGTCTGCGCTTCCGGTCATGAAGTTGCGCACGAACCGCGCCGGCTTGCCCGGATAGATCCCGAGCATGTCGTACAGAACCAGCACCTGCCCGCTGCAGCCAGGACCCGCGCCGATGCCGATGGTGGGCACGGAGAGCGCGGCCGTGACCTCGCCCGCGAGACGCGCCGGCACCATCTCCAGCACGAGCAGCTCGATGCCCGCGTCAGCGAGCGCCCGGGCGTCTTCATGCAGCGCCCGCGCGGAGGCTTCCGTCCGGCCCTGGGCCTTGTATCCGCCGACTCGATGCACCGACTGCGGCTGCAGCCCGAGGTGCCCGCAGACCGGAATGCCGCGGGCGACGAGAAACGACACCGTCGGCGCGAGCCAGGTCCCGCCTTCCAGCTTGACCATTTTCGCGCCCGCGGCCATCAACCGCGCCCCGTTGCGGTAGGCCTGCTCGGGGCTGGCCTGATAGCTGCCGAAGGACAGATCGGCGACGACCAGCGACGAGCGTGCGCCCGCCGCGACGCAGCGCGTGTGATAGACCATCTCGTCCAGCGTGACCGGCAAGGTCGAGGCGTGACCGCCGATGACCATCCCCAGGGAATCACCGACCAGCTGCACGTCGACGCCGGCAAGGTCGAGAAGCGCGGCGAAGCTCGCGTCGTAGCAGGTGAGCATCGCGATCTTCTCGCCTTCGCGCGCCATCGCCGCCAGGCCGGGGACGCTGCGCGGTTGAGTCGCTGCGGTCATCGGTCGCCTAGCTGGAGAGATTGAAGAACTCGCGCCGGCCGCGCATGCCCGCGATGCGCGAGACGAGCAGCTCGAAATGCTCGGTGTCGTCGACGAAATTGAGCCGCTCGCTGTTCACGATCAGCAGCGGAGCTTCGTCGTACTGGTAGAAGTACCGGCTGTAGGCATCGGCGAGGCGAGCGAGGTAGACCTCGGGAATCGAGCGCTCGTAGTCGACGCCGCGCTTGTGAACCCTCGCGACGAGCGTGGCCACCGGCGCCTGCAGATACACGACCAGGTCGGGCGTGGGCGTCTGCGGTTTCAGGTGCGAGTAGATCTTCTCGTAGAGCGCGAACTCGTCCTCGCTCAGGTTGAGCTGCGCGAACAGCGGGTCCTTGTCGAGGAGGAAATCCGCGACCGTGGGACGGGCGAAGAGGTCCAGCTGGGCGAGCCCGCGCAGCTGGTCGACCCGCTGGAACAGGAAGTTTAGCTGCGTGGGCAGCGCGTAGCGCGGCATGTCGGCGTAGAAGCGCGCGAGGAAGGGATTGTCCTCGGGCGCCTCGAGCAGCGCTTCGGCGTCCAGGCGCCGCGCCAGCGCGCGGGCGAGGCTGGTCTTGCCGGCTCCGATGGGGCCCTCGACGACGAGGTAGCGGCACTTGGCGAGCTCCATGGGGAAGGAGGCCGAAGCTTAGCGCCAAAAATGGCTGCGCGTGCGCTCGATGCGTTGACCGCGGCTGCACCTCAGCCAGCGCCGCGCGACCCCGCGCCCCGGGATCGAGGCCGACGCGGTCACGTCGAGCAGCGGGCGGAGCACGAAGGCGCGCTCGTGCATGCGCGGGTGAGGAACGGCGAGCCCGGGCCTCGAGATGCGGCGGCGCCCGTAGAGCAGCAGGTCGAGGTCGAGCGTACGCGGCGCGTTCCGGGGCTCGCCCTGCGGCCGGTCGCGTCCGAGACGCCTTTCGATCGAGCGCAGCTCGCGCAGCAGCGCACGCGGCTCGAGCGCCGTGCAGAGCACCGCGACCGCGTTGACGTAGTCGGGCTGCGGCCCGGAGGCTCCGAGCGGGGCGCTCGCATAGTTGCCCGATGCTGCCGTGAGCCGCGTGCGGGGCAGCCGGGCGAGTGCGGCGAAGGCGCGCGCAACGCGCCGCCGGGGGTGGCCGAGATTGCTCCCGATGCCGATGTAGGCGCGGCTCGCCAAGGTCTTCAGGGCTCTGACGAGGACGGGGCCCCGGAGGCCGCCGGCTCCGAGGCCCGCTTGCGCCCGCGGCTGCGCGAGCGGCGCCGCTTCTTCTTCGGTCCTTCATCGGGCCGCAGCATGCCTTCGCGCTCGGCGGCCTCGGCGTGCTGGAAGCGCTCCCACCAGTCCACGATCTCGACCGGTATCTCGCCGCTGTGCCCGCGCAGCCACAGGAAATCGTAGCCCGCGCGGAAGCGCGGGTGCTCCAGAAGCCGAAACGGCCGCTGCCCGGCGCGCTGCTCGAAGCGCGGCTGCATCGCCCAGGTCTCCTTGATCACCGCCTCGAAACGCCGCGGAATCGCGAGCCGTGCCGCCTGCTGCTCGAGGACGCCGTCCATCGCCGCGAACAGCGCGGGGATGGGCCGCTCGCCCTTGGTCTTGGCCGCGTTCCAGGTTGCGAGCACCTCGTGCCAAAGCAGCGTCGCGAAGAGGAAAGCCGGCGTCACGGACTTGCCGAGACGGACCCGCTCGTCGGTGTTGGCGAGCGCGAGATCGATGAAGCGCTGTCCGAGCGGCTGCTCGAGGATCACGTCGAGGAGCGGCAGCAAGCCGTGATGCAGTCCGTGCTGCCGCAGGCTCCTGAGCGAGTCGAGCGCGTGCCCGGAGAGCAGCAGCTTCTCCATCTCGTCGAAGAGCCGCGCCGGCGGCACGTTCTGGATCAGCGACGCGAGCGCCGGGATCGGGGCCGCGGTCTTCTTCTCGATGCGCAGGCCGAGCTTCGCGGCGAGGCGGACGGCGCGGAGCATCCGGACCGGATCTTCGCGGTAGCGCGTCACAGGCTCGCCGATCAGGCGCAGTCGCTTCGCCTTGATGTCGGCCACGCCGCCGATGTAGTCCCAGACGCTCTCGGTCGCCGGGTCGAAATACAGCGCGTTGATCGTGAAATCGCGGCGAACGGCATCCTCGGCCTGGTTGCCGAAGACGTTGTCGGAGAGAAGCCGTCCATGCTCGTCCGCGGCGTCCTCGCCCTCCTGGCGGCCGCGAAAGGTCGAAACCTCGATCGTCTCCGGCCCCGCGAGCACGTGCACGAGCCGGAAGCGACGCCCGATGATGAACGCGCGGCGGAAGAGCGGCTTCACCTGCTCGGGCGTCGCGTCGGTCGCGATGTCGAAGTCCTTCGGCTGAAATCCGAGCAGCAGGTCGCGCACCGCTCCGCCGACGACGAATGCCTTGAAGCCCGCCTGCTGCAGCTTGCGGGTCACGTCGAGCGCGCCGCGCGAGATCTGGCTGCGGCGCACGCGATGGAGCTCGGGGCCGAAGACGCGCGGCGAGGGGAAGGGTCTGCCCGGGATCAGGCGCGCGAGAAAGCGGCGAATCAAGTTCTCAGAAGGTCGCGAGGCGACGCTTGCTCAAGAGTTTTCGGTAGAGCGCCGACGCACGCAAGGCGAGCGTTCGGTGTGCCGGGCGGGCGGGCCGCCGCCGAGTCGGCAGCCGGGAAGCGAAGCTGTGGCGGATCATAGCATGGCGAGAGGCCTTCACAGGGTTCGCGCCGCGGCATCGCGGCTCGCGAACGCTCGCATGGCAGCAGGGGGAGAAATCGCGGATAATCCCTCGTTTTTCCGCGATTTGCCGCTCCGAAGGAGTCCTCATGCCCGCGTATCAGCACGTGAGCGTCCCCGCCGGGGGCCAGAAGATCACCGTCAACAAGGATTTCAGCCTGAACGTGCCCGAACAGCCGATCATTCCCTACATCGAGGGCGACGGCACGGGCGTGGACATCACCCCGGTGATGATCAAGGTCGTCGATGCCGCGGTGGCGAAGGCCTACGGGGGCAAGCGCAAGATCCACTGGATGGAGATCTACGCCGGCGAAAAATCGACCAAGGTCTACGGCTCGGACGTCTGGCTGCCGGAGGAAACCCTGGCGCTGGTCAAGGACTACGTCGTCTCGATCAAGGGCCCGCTCACGACCCCGGTGGGCGGCGGGATCCGCAGCCTCAACGTCGCGCTGAGGCAGCAACTCGACCTCTACGTGTGCCTGCGGCCGGTCCGCTACTTCAACGGCGTACCCAGCCCTCTCAAGGCGCCGGAGAAGGTCGACATGGTGATCTTCCGCGAGAACTCGGAAGACATCTACGCGGGCATCGAATGGGCCGCGGAAAGCGACGCCGCGAAGAAGCTCGTCGACTTCCTCACCAAAGAGATGGGCGTGCGCAAGATCCGCTTCCCCGCGACCTCAGGGATCGGCATCAAGCCCGTCTCGCGCGAGGGCACGGAGCGGCTCGTGCGCAAGGCGATCCAGTATGCGATCGACAACGACAAGCCTTCGGTAACGCTGGTCCACAAGGGCAACATCATGAAGTTCACCGAGGGCGCCTTCCGCGACTGGGGCTATGCGCTCGCGCAGAAGGAATTCGGCGCGACGCCCATCGACGGCGGACCGTGGTGCAAGTTCCGCAACCCGAAGAGCGGCAAGGACATCACCGTCAAGGACATGATCGCGGATGCGTTCCTGCAGCAGATCCTGCTTCGTCCCGACGAATACAGCGTGATCGCCACGCTGAATCTGAACGGCGACTACGTCTCCGACGCGCTCGCGGCGGAGGTCGGCGGCATCGGCATCGCGCCCGGCGCCAACCTTTCGGATTCGGTGGCGATGTTCGAGGCCACGCACGGGACCGCGCCGAAATACGCGGGCAAGGACTATGTCAATCCGGGCTCCGAGATCCTGTCGGCGGAGATGATGCTCGTGCACATGGGCTGGAAGGAGGCCGCCGCGCTCATCGTCAGGAGCCTGGAGAAGGCGATAGGCGACAAAGTTGTGACCTACGACTTCGCCCGCCTCATGTCCGGAGCCACGCAGGTGTCCTGCTCGGGATTCGGCAAAGCCATGATCGAGAGGATGTGACGCATCCCGCCGAGAGCGCCGCGCCGGCGATCTGCTGGCGCGGTCGCAAGCGGATGCGTCGTCCCGGCGAAGGCCGGATCGAAGTCAGCGAACCAACAAAAAACCCGCCGTTCCGGCGGGTTTTTCTGTGGGCACGCCTCCCTGAGAAGACGGCCGACGCAGACGAATTCAGGCTGATTGAATATTCGACGCCTGCTTTCCCTTGGGTCCCTGGGTGACTTCGAAGCTCACCTTCTGACCTTCCTTCAGCGTCTTGAAACCGTTCATCTGAATCGCGGAAAAATGCGCGAACAGGTCTTCGCCGCCGTCGTCCGGCGTGATGAAACCGTAGCCCTTCGCGTCATTGAACCACTTGACCGTCCCTGTTGCCATAGACCTGACTTCCTTCCGTGTTTATGAGGGGTTTGGTGTTTGGGGAGCAAGTACTATCTACGGCAAGCGCAACCATACTCGGCGCGGCGACGTACCGGGACAGCAAAGACTCGAAGGCCAAACGCTAAGTTTTGTACGCGCTTTGCGGCGGCAAAGTCAAGCCCCGACGGCAAAATGCGCGTTCCTCTTGAAAAAACTGTTGCAATCATCAAACATTGAGGCATCGGAGCGCGGGCATCCGGGACGGGCATGGCGATTCAGCACCAGGACGGGAGCGTTCTCGAGGTCGAGAAGACCCGTCTCAAGCCTCCGCCGCTGTACAAGGTGATCCTGCTCAACGACGACTACACGCCGATGGACTTTGTGGTCGTGGTGTTGCAGACTGTATTCGCCATGAGCCGCGAAAAGGCGACCCGGGTGATGCTGCAAGTTCACCGGGAGGGGATGGGAGTTTGCGGCACGTATACGCGCGAAGTCGCTGCGGCGAAGGTCGATCAGGTGCTCAATATCGCGCGGAAGCACCAGCACCCACTCCAGTGCACCATGGAGGAGACGTAGACGTTAGAGGTGGCAGCGGGTTAGCGCTGAAGAAGGTCGGACGATCATGATTGCGCAGGAACTGGAAGTCTCTCTTCACATGGCTTTTGTCGAGGCCCGGCAGAAGCAGCACGAGTTCATCACGGTCGAGCACCTGCTGCTCGCGATGCTCGACAACCCGTCCGCCGCCGAGGTCCTGAAGGCCTGCGGCGTCGATCTGGAAGAGCTGCGCGGCGTGCTCACCGACTTCATCAACGAGCATACGCCGCGGCTCTCGCCGCACTCGGATGCCGACACCCAGCCTACGCAGGGCTTCCAGCGTGTGATCCAGCGCGCGATCCTGCACGTGCAGTCCTCCGGCAAGAAGGAGGTCACCGGCGCCAACGTCCTCGTGGCGATCTTCGGCGAGAAGGAATCGCACGCGGTCTATTTCCTCAACCAGCGCGGCGTGACCCGGCTCGACGTTGTCAACTACATCGCGCACGGCATTACCAAGACTTCGCCCAAGAAGGACGAAAAGGCCGAATCGGCCAAGGAAGAGAACGACGGCGAGCAGCCGCCTGCCGGGGCGCTCGACGCCTACACGGTCAACCTCAACCATCTGGCCCGGACCGGCAAGATCGACCCGCTGATCGGCCGCGAGCTGGAGCTCGAGCGCGTGATCCAGGTGCTGTGCCGCCGCCGCAAGAACAATCCGCTGCTCGTCGGCGAGGCCGGCGTGGGCAAGACGGCGATCGCCGAAGGGCTCGCGCGCCGCGTCAACGACGGCAGCGTGCCGGAGATGCTGCGCGACTTCACCGTCTACTCCCTCGACATGGGCGCGCTGCTCGCCGGCACCAAGTACCGCGGCGACTTCGAGCAGCGTCTGAAGGCGGTGCTTAAGCAGCTCACCGACAACCCGAAGTCGATCCTGTTCATCGACGAGATCCACACGATCATCGGCGCGGGCGCCGCGTCGGGCGGCACGCTCGACGCCTCGAACCTGCTCAAGCCGGCGCTCAACACCGGCGCGCTCAAGTGCATCGGCGCCACGACCTACAACGAATACCGCGTGATCTTCGAGAAGGATCACGCGCTCTCGCGGCGCTTCCAGAAGATCGACGTCCCCGAGCCGTCGATCCAGGAGACGGTCGAGATCCTCAAGGGCCTCAAGACGCGCTTCGAGCAGCACCACGGCGTGAAGTACACGCCTGCCGCGCTGACCACGGCCGCGGAGCTCTCCGCGCGCTTCATCAACGACCGCCACCTGCCCGACAAGGCGATCGACGTCATCGACGAGGCTGGCGCGGCGCAGAAGATCCTGCCGAAGTCGCGGCAGAAGAAGGTCATCAGCAAGTCGGAGATCGAGGAGATCGTGGCCAAGATCGCAAGGATCCCGGCCAAGAGCGTCACCTCCGACGATCGCAACGCGCTCAAGACGCTGGACCGCGACCTGAAGAACGTCGTATTCGGGCAGAACCAGGCGATCGACGCGCTGGTGGCCGCGATCCGCATGGCGCGATCCGGGCTCGGCAACCCGCGCAAGCCGATCGGCAACTTCCTGTTCAGCGGCCCGACCGGCGTTGGCAAGACCGAGGTCGCGCGCCAGCTCGCCTACTGCCTGGGCGTGGAACTCATCCGCTTCGACATGTCCGAGTACATGGAGCGCCACGCCGTGTCGCGGCTGATCGGCGCGCCGCCGGGGTACATCGGCTTCGACCAGGGTGGCCAGCTGACCGAGGCGATCACCAAGCACCCCTACAGCGTGCTGCTGCTGGACGAGATCGAGAAGGCGCATCCCGACATCTTCAGCATCCTGCTCCAGGTGATGGACCACGGCACGCTCACGGACAACAACGGCCGCAAGGCCGACTTCCGCAACGTGATCCTGATCATGACTACGAACGCGGGGGCGGAGACGCTCGCGAAGAGCTCCATCGGCTTCACCGACAACAAGCAGGCCGGCGACGAGATGGAGTCGATCAAGCGCATGTTCACGCCGGAGTTCCGCAACCGGCTCGACGCGACGATATCGTTCGCGGCGCTCGACCACGAGGTCATCCTGCGCGTGGTCGACAAGTTCCTGCTCGAGCTGGAGAACCAGCTGCACGAGAAGAAGGTCGAGCCTTCGTTCACGCCGGCGCTCAAGGAGTTCCTGGCGCGCAAGGGCTTCGATCCGCAGATGGGCGCGCGGCCGATGGCGCGGCTGATCCAGGACACGATCCGCAAGGCGCTCGCCGACGAGCTCCTCTTCGGCCGCCTCGTGGGCGGCGGAAAGGTGACCATCGACGTCGACGACGGCGACACGATCCGGCTGGAGTTCGAGGAGACGAAGGAAGCGGAGCCCGTCGCCTAGCGTCCGGCGATACGGCAGCGAGCGGCGGGGGCTTCGGGCCCCCGCCTGTTTTTTTGGGCCACAATCGACGGCGCGCGTTGGCGCTGCACCGGAGATGCTGAACATGAACCGCCGGCTTGCCTGCTCCGCGGCGAGCGTAGTCCTCGCGATGACGGTCGCGGCGCCCGACGGCCAGGGCGCCGAGGCGGGCCGCGACGTCGCGGCGACCTGCGCCGCCTGCCACGGGACCGACGGCCGCAGCCGCGGGGGCGTCCCGGCGCTCGCGGGCCGCGACAAGGACGAGCTCGTGCGGGCGATGCGGGACTTTCGCGACGGCCGCCGTGCATCGACGATCATGCAGCAGCTCGCCAAGGGCTACTCCGACAGCGAGATCGAAGCGGCGGCGGCGTACTTCGCGGCCCGGAAGGCGCCGTGAGGCGCCGGCGCGATTTCCTCCGCGCGGCCTCGGCGATGGCCGCGACGGCGCTCCTTCGTGCGGCGCGCGCCGCGGACGGCGCGCACGTGGTCGTCGCGGGCGGCGGATTCGGCGGCGCCACGGCCGCCAAGTACATCCGGAAATGGAGCGGCGGCGCGGTGCGCGTGACCCTCGTGGAGCGCGAACGCGCCTTCGTTTCCTGCCCGTTGTCGAATCTGGTGCTGAGCGGCGCCAGAACCATCGACGATCTCAGCGTGCCCTACGACGGGCTCGAGCGCTGGGGCGTGCGCCGCATCGCCGCGGAAGCGCGCGCGATCGATCCGGGCGCGCGCAGGCTCACGCTCGAGGACGGCGCGACGCTCGCCTACGATCGCCTCATCCTCTCGCCGGGAATGGACTTCGACTGGGAGGCGATTCCGGGGCTGGCGACCCCAGCGGCGCGCGAGCGGGTCCTTCACGCCTGGAAGGCGGGGCCGCAGACGGTCGCGCTGCGCCGCCAGCTCGAGGCGATGCCCGACGGCGGGGTGTTCGCGATGCACGTTCCGCTCGCCCCGTATCGCTGTCCGCCGGCGCCGTACGAGCGTGCCTGCCTCGTCGCTCAGTACTTCTCCGCGCAGAAGAAGCGCTCGAAGGTGATCGTGCTCGACGCCAACGAGGACGTGCAGGCGGAAAGGGCGCTCTTCCTCGCCGCCTGGAACGGCCCTTACCGAGGCTACGTCGACTACCGGCCGAACAGCGGGCTCGTCGACGTCGACGCAGCGAGCCTGACGGCGAAGCTCGACTTCGAGGACGTGAAGGCCGACGTGCTCAACGTCATTCCGCCGCAGCGCGCCGGATCGATCGCCCGCGGCGCCGGGATGGCCAATGCCAACGACCGCTTCTGCCAGGTCGACTTCCTCACCTATGAATCGACCGCGCAGCGCAACGTCCACGTGCTGGGCGATGCGATCCAGCCGGCCTCGCTCATGCCGCGCTCCGGTCACATGGCCAACCAGCAGGCGAAAGTGTGCGCCTCCGCCGTCGTCGCTCTGCTCTCGGGCGCAGAGGTGAACCCGCAGCCGATCGTGACCAACACCTGCTACAGCTATCTTTCCGATCGCAGCGTCGCGCACGTCGCATCGGTGCACCGTTACGACGCTGCCGCGAAAACGATGACGGTGGTCGCCGGCAGCGCGGGTTCTTCGGCGGCCGCGAACGAACAGGAAGCGGCGTACGCCGAAGCCTGGGCCCGGAACATCTGGGCCGACGCGCTCGGCTGAGCCCGGCTTCGCGAGCGCGCCACCCCCGAGGCGCGCCTAGCTAGAAATCTCTTCCACGATGCGGTAATCGATGTGGCTCCGCCGAGCTCGGAGTCGGATTAATTATCTTTCATTAATTCAACCTGTTGAGTGTCGATCGGCCATGGCGTCGGACGATCGCCTACCGCAAAGCAACAGCAATCCAGTGCGACGGTGCCTGTGGAGTTTCCACCATTCGGAAATGATTTTTAAGCTGATGATTATTAGCTATTTTTTTACATTGCAAAGCGGCAAAAGCGCTTGCGACCGGCGGCCGACTTTGTTACCGTTCAAATAGGAGTCGCGAGGAGTCCGAATCGACCTTGGAGCGGAGATGCGATGAACTACGATCTGGAAGCGGCAAGGCTTAAGAAGGACTGGGCTGAGAATCCGCGCTGGAAGGGCATACGCCGGGCGTACAGCGCCGAGGACGTGGTCCGGCTCCGCGGGTCCGTACATATCGAACACACGCTCGCGCGGCGCGGTGCCGAAAAGCTCTGGCGGCTCGTCAACGACGAGCCCTACGTGAGCACGCTGGGTGCGATGAGCGGCAACCAGGCGCTCCAGCAGGTCAAGGCCGGCCTCAAGGCGATCTACCTCTCCGGCTGGCAGGTCGCGGCCGACGCCAACATCGCCGGCGAGATGTATCCAGATCAGTCGCTCTACCCGGTGAACTCGGTGCCTTCGGTCGTGAAGCGCATCAACAACACCTTCGTGCGCGCCGATCAGATCCAGCACATGGAAGGCAACGGCGGCACGGATTTCTTCGCGCCGATCGTCGCCGACGCCGAAGCCGGATTCGGCGGCGTGCTCAATGCGTTCGAGCTCATGAAGGCGATGATCGAAGCCGGCGCGGCCGGCGCGCATTTCGAGGACCAGCTCGCCTCGGTGAAGAAGTGCGGCCACATGGGCGGCAAGGTCCTCGTTCCGACGCGCGAAGCCGTCGAGAAGCTGGTCGCGGCGAGGCTCGCCGCCGACGTGATGGGCGTCCCGACGCTGATCCTCGCGCGGACCGATGCGGAAGCCGCCGACCTCGTCACCTCGGACATCGACGACAACGACAAGGCTTTCTGCACCGGCGAGCGCACGGTGGAAGGCTTCTACCGCACGCGCAACGGCCTCGACCAGGCGATTTCGCGCGGACTCGCCTACGCGCCCTATGCCGATCTGCTCTGGTGCGAGACCGGCAAGCCGGATCTCGGCTTCGCCCGCGCCTTCGCCGACGCGATCCGCGCCAGGTATCCCGGCAAGATGCTCGCCTACAACTGCTCACCGTCGTTCAACTGGAAGAAGAATCTCGACGAGCAGACGATCGCGAGATTCCAGAGCGAGCTGGCCGCGATGGGATACAAGTTCCAGTTCATCACGCTGGCCGGCTTCCATAGCCTCAACTACTCGATGTTCAACCTCGCGCACGGCTACGCGCAAAGCCAGATGAGCGCCTTCGTCGAGCTGCAGGAGGCGGAGTTCGCCGCGGCCAAGAAGGGCTTCACGGCCGTGAAGCACCAGCGCGAAGTCGGAACCGGCTACTTCGACGCCGTCACTCAGACGATCCAGGGGGCGCAGAGCTCGACGACCGCGCTCAAGGGCTCGACGGAGGACGAGCAGTTCTTCGACAAGCCCAAGGCGGAGCTGTCGGTCGCCAACGCCTGACCGACCGGACCGGCATTGCGCGCGGCGCGTCGTCCTCTCGGGCGTCGCGCCGCGTTTGCCTTATAGTTGTGGCCATGGAAGACGGCGTTGGCGAGAAGTCCCGGCGGTTCTTTTTCGCGCTCTGGCCCGACCCGCCCGCTCGCGCCGCGATCGGGCGTCTTGCGCGCGAGGTCGCGCTCGAGAGTTGCGGCCGGCCGACGCCGCCCGATCTCGCTCACCTGACGCTCGCCTTCGTCGGCCCGCAGCCGTCGCTTCGCGTCGACTCGCTGCGCCGCCTGGCGGGCCTGGTGCGCGGGCAGAGCTTCATGATCTCGCTGGACAAGGTCGGCGTATTCGAGAAGACGGGCATCGCCTGGCTCGGTGCGTCGTCGCTGCAGCAGGAATTGAACGCGCTGCAGCGCGATCTCGCCGACGCGCTGCGCTCGCGCGGCTTTCCGGTCGATGCGCGCCCCTACACGCCGCACCTGACGCTCGCGCGCCGAGCCACGGTCGCGGTCGAACGGCGGCTCCCCGAGTCGATCGGCTGGCGCGTCAGCGGCTTCAGCCTGGTCGCTTCGGATACCACGGGCGCGCAGCCGGTTTACCGCACGGTGGCCCAGTGGCCGCTGGTGTCGTTCTGAGGGCGCGCGAAAAAAAAACGCGGCGGGCGCCGCGGCAACTCCAGGGGAAGAGAGCTTCGTTCGAGCGCGCGGTCAGGCCTGCGCGGCTTCGCAGGGTTCGGGCTCGGACTGGCGGCGTCTCTGCACGCGCGCCTCGGTGAGCGAGACGATCGGCGCGAAGTCCGGGGACTCTTCATCGAAGGCCCAGACGGTCGGATCGATCTTCGGCAGCGCCGCGATCGCGCTGGGACCTGCCGGGTAGCCTTGCGGCAGCGGGTTCGGGCGCGGTCCGCGGCGGATCTCGCCGCCGCGGCGAGCGCGCGCTCGAAGCAAGGTGCCGAGAAGGCCCACGGCGATGCTCGCTCCGAGCAGCGCTCCGATCGAGCGGCCGAGCGGATCGGCGGACAGCACGATCGCGACCAGGAGCAGCGCGCCGGCAACGCCGGTCGCGGTTCCGAGCATTCCTATGACCCTGTTGTGTGGCAGCGCTTGCATGGCGATTCTCCTTCGCTGGCGTCTCCTGGCAGTTGGATGCGCCGGGAGGCCGGACTGGATTCGTGCAGGTGACGCGACGAAGGTTACGAACGCGCCGCAAGCCCCTCAAGATGCATGCGACGAAGCCGGGACCGCGCGGGATGAAATGCCGTGGAAGGGCGCGAAACCGCGGGCGTTCCGCGGCGATTCGAGCCGGTTGGCGCTGCTGGAGCGCCGGCGCGGCCGTTCTAGGAGCCGCGGGCGACGGGGCGCGTGGGGTCGGCGACCCACTCGCTCCACGATCCGGGATAGAGCCGCGATCCCGGGAGCCCGGCGATCGTCATGGCCAGCAGGTTGTGGCAGGCGGTGACGCCCGAGCCGCATTGATGCACGACGCGCGCCGGAGGAGCGTCGCGCAGGAGCGCCTCGAATTCGGTGCGCAGAGCCTGCGGGGTCTTGAACCTGCCGTCGGACGCCAGGTTCTCGGTGTAAGGACGATTGCGCGATCCCGGGATGTGTCCTCCGACGGGATCGAGCGGCTCGACATCGCCGCGATAGCGCTCGGGTGCGCGTGCGTCGACGACGAGCAGCGCCTCGCTGCCGAGATGGGTCCGGATCTCGTCGGCCGACGCGATCGCCGCCGGGGGCTTCGGCGCGAACACCGTCGAGCGCGGCGCGGCTCCGACGCCGGTGACGGGGCGCCCCTCGGCCCGCCAGCGGTCGAGTCCTCCGTCGATCACTGCTGCGGCATCGTGGCCCAGCCAGTGCAGCAGCCACCACAGGCGAGACGCCCACACGCCGTTGTTCTGGTCGTAGGCGACGACCTGGCGGCTCGCATCGATGCCCGCGCGTCCGAAGGTCGCCGCCAGCGCGTCGACCTCCGGCAAGGGATGCCGTCCATTGCGCCCGGTCTTGCGCCCCGACAAGTCTCGATCGAGGTGGAGGAAGACGGCGCCGGGAAGGTGCCCGGCGCGATAGGCGCGCTCCCCGGCGTGCGGATCCGCGAGATCGTGCCGGCAGTCGACGACGACGAACGCCGGATCGTCGAGGTGCCCGGCGAGCGTCGCGGTCGAGATCAGCGCGCAGTACATCGTCGCGACGGACCGGGATTCATCCGGACGCGTTGAGCGGGCTTTGGCTAGGACGCAGCCGCCGCGAGGGAGCCAGCGCCGGCACGCGGCTCGAGCCGGGCGCGCAGGAACTCGTGGAAGTGCTGCATGCCGTCTTCCATCGGCGACTGGTAGGGTCCGGTCTCGTTGCGCCCGCGGTTGTAGAGCGCGCGGCGTCCCTCGTCCATGCGCTCGGCGATCTCGTCGTCCTCGGCTGCCGTCTCGAAGTACGCCGCCTGCTCGGCTTCGACGAACTCGCGCTCGAAGAGCGCGATCTCCTCGGGATAGTAGAACTCGACCACATTGGTCGTGCGGTCCGCGCTCCGGGGAATGAGCGTGCTCACGATCAGGACGTGCGCATACCATTCCAGCATGATGTTGGGGTAGATCGTCACCCAGATCGCGCCGTGCTTCGGCACCTCGCCGCGGTAGTAGTCGAGCACGGCCTTGTGCCAGCGCTCGTAGGTGCGCGTGCCGGGCTTGGCGAGCGCGCTGTTGACCCCGACGGTCTGGACCGAATAGCGCTCGGAGAACTGCCACCGGAGGTTGTCGGTCGTGACGAACTGGCCCAGCCCCGGGTGAAACGGCGCGACGTGGTAGTCCTCGAGGTAGACCTCGACGAAGGTCTTCCAGTTGTAGTGGCACTCCTTCAGCTCGACGCGGTCGAGCACGTAGCCGGAGAAATCGAAGTCCGGGGATACGCTCAGGGCCGCGAGGTCTCGCGCGATGTCGCGCGGACCGTCGAACAGCAGCCCGTTCCAGCTCTGCAGCGGGGCGCTCGCGAGCTTCACGCAGGGCTGCTCGGCGAAGTGCGGCGCGCCGAGCAGGTTGCCGCGCAGGTCGTAGGTCCAGCGATGGACCGGGCAGACGATGTTAGCGGCGTTCCCGCGACCCTTGAGCATGATCGCCTGCCGGTGCCGGCACACGTTCGACAGGAGCTCCACGCCGGAGGGGTTGCGCACCAGCGCCTGGGCGTTGTCGCGCCACGGCAGCGCGTAGTAATCGCCCACATTGGGCACCATCAGCTCGTGGCCGACATAGCCCGGTCCGGGCGCGAACAGCACGTCCTGTTCGACTGCCGGGAGCGCCGGATCGCAGTACCAGGAAACGGGAAGCTGCGATGTAGCCCGTCGCAGCCGATCCCCAGTCGCGAGATTGGACATCAGCCTTCCTCTCCGTAAACCGCCAACCCAACAAACAATATGGGGGCTGTCTGCCGCGGACGTGCCGCCCAACCGCTTTGCTAAGTCAGCCCGCTACGAAAAGTTCGTATCGAGGCTGCGTCGTCAAAAGAGGCCTGAATTATAGCCCGTGAATCGACCCCCGGTCCACGCCGGAGTTCCCGCGAACGGAGCTAAAACCGGCTGCGCTCCGCTAGAATAAGCCGATAGCCCGCGCTCATCCGGCAGGGCGGTGCGATCGCAGCGGTTCCGGCCGATGGCCAACCCTCCTCCCAAAACCTTCGAAGCCGCACTTGCGGAGCTCGAGACCATCGTCGCCACGATGGAGAGCGGGCAGTTGGCGCTCGCCGACGCGCTGGCCGCCCACCAGCGCGGAGCCGAGCTGCTGCAGTACTGCCAGTCCGCGCTCAAGGACGCCGAGCAGCAGGTCCAGATCCTGGAGCGAGGCGTGCTCAAGTCATTCGCGCCCGCCGATGCGGAAGCGAGTTCCGCGGACCCGTCGCGCGGCGGCTCGGATCGGAGCGATGCATCCTGACGTCGCTTTCCCGGTCTGGTCGGGCGAACGCGCCCGTCGCGTCGAAAGCGTCATCGACCGCCTGCTGCCTGCCGCCGCCGAGCCGCCTCGATCGCTTCACGAGGCGATGCGCTACGCGGTCCTCGGAGGCGGCAAGCGCATTCGTGCGCTGCTCGCGTACGCGGCGGGCGAGCTGACCGGCGCGGACCCGGCGCTCGTCGATCACGCCGCCGCCGCGGTCGAGCTGCTGCACGCGTATTCGCTGGTCCATGACGACCTGCCGTGCATGGACGACGACGAGCTGCGCCGCGGCAAGCCGGCTTGCCACATCGCTTTCGGCGAGGCGACGGCGCTTCTCGCCGGCGACGCCCTGCAGAGCTTCGCGTACGAGGCGCTCGCATCGGCGCCGCTGTCCGACGCCGCGCGGGCCGTGCTGCTGCTCGCGCGAGCCGCGGGCTCGCGCGGCATGGCGGGCGGACAAGCCATCGACCTCGCGTGCGTCGATGCCGAGCTCGATCTGCCTGAACTCGAGCGCATGCACCGACTCAAAACAGGAGCGCTCATCCGGGCGGCGGTTCGCCTCGGCGCGGATTGCGGCCGGCCGGTGGATGCCGATGGGAACGATGCACTTTCCCGTTACGCCTCGGCCATCGGGCTGGCCTTCCAGGTCGTCGACGACGTTCTCGACGTCGAAGGCACAGCGCAGAGTCTGGGCAAGACCGCGGGCAAGGACGCGGTGCAGCGCAAGTCGACGTACGTGACGCTGCTCGGCCTGGCCGCTGCCCGGGCGCGCATCGAGGCGCTGCGACGCGAAGCCCGCGCGGCGCTTTCGCCTCTCGGCCCATCGGCGCGCAGGCTCGAGGAGCTCGCAGGCTGGATCGCGGGGAGGACCTACTGATGGCCCCGAGCGCCTAGAACGCGCTGCGGCCCTTCTTGGCAGGCGGTCGCGGATACTCGACCAGCTTCGCCGCCCTGCGCTCGAACGGATCCCGCCGGGCGAGCAGGCGTTCCTGGCGGCGGGAGATGAGCGCGTAGTGGCGCAGGCCCGCGAGCCGGGCGTGAGCCTCGACGCAGGCCCTGGCGTTGGTGACCCACAGCGCCGGATCGATCCGGCGGAGGTCGAACGCTCCGGAGTAGCTGCGCAGCGTCTTGCGGCCGCGCTTGTCGAAGTACTCGTGGAAGTAGGTCATCGCCAGCTCGCGCAGCGAGCGATAGACCGGATCGCGGTAGCGAAGGCAGGCGCCGTTGGTCTTGGACAGCGCGCCCCAGCCGCCCTGCCGGCGGAACAGGGAGATCACGTGCGGATGGTCGCAGGGATCGCAGTCGAGGTGCATGACCAGCGGCGGCTCGCCATGCGCCCAGAGCGCGCAGGCCGCGAGCAGCGCTCCCTCGATGCAGTGCGCGCGGCGCTGGCGCAGCACCTCGCGCACCGAGAGGATCGTCTCGCCGTCGAGCTCGTGATTGATCGGGATGGCGTTCAGGAACGCCTGGATCTTCTGCGGCGTGGCGAGCCGGCGCAACGTAGCCCATTCGCCTCGCGTCAGGCCCAGGTCCACGCGCCTTGCCGTGCGCCTCGCGACCGTCGGCATGCCGGAATCATACCCTTCGCGCTGGCCGCGCCCGGCGCTTGCGAGCGCGCGACAAAGCTCTGGTACGATGCTCCTTTGCCGCTGCGCCGTCCTTCGACCGGCGCCTCGCGCCCCATGATTCCTCTCGACAGCCATCCTTCGGGTCGCCACTTTCTGCAGATTCCGGGTCCGACCAACGTGCCAGACCGGGTGCTGCGCGCGATCGATCATCCGACCATCGATCATCGCGGTCCGGAGTTCGCGGCCCTGGGCCGCGCAGTGCTCTCCGGCATGAAGAAGCTGTTCCGGACCGAAGGCGACGTCGTGATCTACCCGGCCTCCGGGACCGGGGCCTGGGAAGCGGCGCTCGTGAACACGCTCTCCCCCGGCGACCGGGTGCTCATGGCGGAGACCGGCCACTTCGCGACGCTCTGGAAGCGCATGGCCGAGCGGCTGGGACTGGTCGTGACGCTGCTCCCGGGCGACTGGCGACACGGGGTGTCCGCGACGGCGGTCGAAGCAGCGCTCGCCGCCGATGCCGAGCGCGCCATCAAGGCGCTGTGCATCGTGCACAACGAAACCTCGACCGGCGTGACGAGCCGCGTCGCCGACGTGCGCGCCGCGATCGATCGCGCCGGGCATCCAGCGCTGTTCATGGTCGACACCATCTCCTCGCTCGCCTCGATCGACTACCGCCACGACGAGTGGCGCGTCGACGTGACCGTGGGCGGCTCGCAGAAGGGGCTGATGCTGCCGCCGGGGCTCTCGTTCAACGCGATCGGCGCCAAGGCCCTCGCCGCGTCGAAGGGCGCCAAGCTCGCGCGCTCGTATTGGGACTGGAGCGAGATGCTCGGGCCCAACGCTTCCGGCTTCTTCCCGTACACGCCCGCGACGAACCTGCTCTACGGCTTGCACGAGGCGCTCGACATGCTGTACGCGGAGGGCCTCGAGCGCGTGTTCGCGAGGCATACGCGGCTCGGGGAAGCGACGCGCCGGGCCGTGCGCGCCTGGGGCCTCGAGCTGCTCTGCGCCGATCCGGCCGACTACAGCTCGTCGCTCACCGCCGTGCTCATGCCGTCGGGTCACAACGCGGATGCGCTGCGCAAGCTCGTCCTCGAGCGCTTCGACATGTCGCTGGGCCAGGGCCTGGGCAAGCTGTCCGGCAAGATCTTCCGCATCGGCCACCTCGGCTCGTTCAACGACCTCATGCTTTGCGGCACGCTCGCGGGCGTGGAGATGGGCCTCGAGCTGGCCGGCGTGCCTTTCCGAAAAGGCGGCGCGCAAGCCGCAATGGACTTTCTGGCTCGCTCGACCGCCGAGGGACTGGCGCGCGCGGCCTGAAGTCGATGGCGGACGAAGGCGTCTCACAACACCAACAGTTACTGGAGGGATACAAGCGATGAGGACGCGCCGATCGGTTGCCCGGCAGTGGAAGCTCGCTTCGCTTTCGTCGATTGCGCTCGTGCTCGGGCTCTTCGCCGCACCGGCTCTCGCCCAGCTGGAGATCAAGCTCGGCCACGTCGGCGAGCCGGGTTCGCTGTTCCAGAAGAGCGCCGACGAGTTCGCCCGCCGTGCGAATGCCAAGCTGGCCGGCAAGGCCAGGGTGATCACGTACGGTTCGAGCCAGCTCGGGAGCGACGAGGAGATGATCCAGAAGCTGAAGCTGGGCACCCTGGATCTCGCGCTGCCCTCCACGGTCATGAGCTCTCAGGTGGATCTCTTCGGCGTGTTCGAGATGCCCTATCTCGTGAAGGACCGCGCCCACATGCAGCGCATCGAGAAGGAGCTCTTCTGGTCCAGGCTCGAGCCCGAGGTCGAGAAGAAAGGCCTCAAGGTGATCGCGGTGTGGGAGAACGGCTTTCGCCAGATCACCAACAGCAAGCGTCCGATCCGCGTGCCCGCGGACCTCGCGGGCATCAAGCTGCGCGTGCCGGGCGGCAAGTGGCGGGTGAGGATGTTCCAGGCCTACGGCGCGAATCCCAGCCCGATGAAGTTCTCGGAGCTGTTCACGGCGCTGCAGACCGGCGTGATGGACGGCGAGGAGAACCCGTTCACCCAGATCTATTCCGCCAAGCTGCAGGAGGTGCAGAAGTACCTGTCGCTGTCCGGGCACGTCTATACGCCGGCGTACCTCACGGCCGGTACGGCGCAGTGGAACGCGCTCCCGGCCGACGTGCGCAAGGTCCTGGAGGACACCGCCCGGGAGACCCAGGCCTATGTCTACGAGACCGCCGCGAAGGACGACGAGGAGCTGCTGGGCAAGCTCAAGGCGGCCGGCATGCAGGTGAACGACGTCGACAAGAACGCCTTCATCGCGGCAAGCAAGCCGATCTACGAAGAGTTCGGCAGGGAAGTGGCCGGTGCGAAGGAGCTGATCGATCGCGCCGTTGCTCTGGGCAAGTGAGGCGCTTCCGCGCCGCCTACGGGCGGCTGCTCGAATGGGTCGTCATCGCCCTGATGACGGTGCTCGCCATCGAAGTCACGCTCGGCGTGGCTTTCCGTTTCGCGGGCAGTGCGCTCGCCTGGTACGACGAGGTGGCGTCGGTGTTGCTCGCGTGGCTCACTTTCTACGGCGCGGCGCTGGCCTCGGTCAAGCGGGCGCACATCGGCTGCCCGGAGCTCGTCGAGAAGCTCCCCTGGCAGGCCCGGCGCATGGCGGCCATCGTCGCGCAGCTTCTGGTTATCGCCTTCTTCGCACTCCTGGGCGTGGTGGGCGCCCGGATCCTGCCGGTGCTGGCCACCGACAGCCTGGTGAGCCTGCCCTGGGTGGCGATGAACTGGGTGCAGTCCGTGATACCGATCAGCGCCGCGCTGATCATCGTCGCCGAAGTGACGCATCTCGTGGACCTCTTCTCGGCGAGCGAGCCGGAGCGCGCCGCGACGATGCCGCTGTCGGAGAGCGCGCAGTGATCGCGGACCGACCGCGGCCATGAGCCTGATGCTGCTGCTGTTCGGCGCCGTCCTCGCGCTGGTGGTGCTCAACGTGCCGATCGCGGTCTCGCTCGGCATCGTGGCGGTCGTGGCGATGGTGGCGACGCACGGCGCGGCGGTCCTGCCCAACCTGCCGGTCGTGACGTACAACGGCGCGACCAGCTTCCCGCTGCTCGCGATTCCCCTGTTCATCCTGGCCGGCGCGATCATGAACGCCTCCGGCATCTCGCGCCGTCTGATCGCGTTCGCCTCGTCGCTCTTCGGCTGGGCGCGCGGCGGGCTCGCCCATGTATCCATCGGCGCGTCGATGTTCTTCGCCGAGATCTCCGGCTCTGCCGTCGCCGACATCGCCGCGCTGGGATCGATACTCATCCCCGGCATGAAAGCGAAGGGCTATCCGCCCGCGCTCGCGGCCTCGGTCATGTCGTCCGCGGCGACGCTCGCGGTCATCATTCCGCCTTCGATCCCGATGATCCTGTACGCGGTCATGGCCGAGACGTCGGTCGTGCAGCTCTTCGTTGCCGGGATCGTGCCCGGCATCATCGGCGGATTCGGGCTCATGGCGATGGCGTACTGGTTCGCACGGCGCTACGACCTTCCGCGCGAAGAGGCTTTCTCGCTGCGCCGGGTCGGCCGCGCGGCGCGCGAGGCGATGTGGGCCTTCCTGCTGCCGGTCATCATCCTGGGCGGCATCTTCGGGGGCATCGTCACCGCGACCGAAGGCGCGGCCCTGGCGGTGATCGCGGCGATGGCCGTAGGCTTCCTTATCTATCGCGAGCTCAACCTCGCGCAGCTCCGCCAGGCCGTGATCGACGGCGCCGTGCAGACGGCGGTGGTCATGCTGCTCGTCGCCACCAGCGCGTTGCTCGGCACCTACCTCACCGAGGTTCAGGCGCCGCAGAAGCTCGCCCAGACGGTCTCGCAGCTCACCCAGAACAAGTGGGTCGTCCTGGCGCTGCTCAACCTGCTCTTCCTCCTGCTCGGCATGTTCCTGCATTCGGCGGCCGCGATCATCCTGGTGGTGCCGGTCGTGATGCCGCTGGTGAAAGCGGCAGGGATCGATCCGGTGCATTTCGGCCTGGTGGTGACGGTCAACCTCGGAATCGGCCAGCAGACGCCGCCGGTGGCTAGCGTCCTGATGGTCGCGAGCGCGATCGCCAAGGAGTCGATCTGGAACGTCACGCGTGTCAACGTCTGGTTCATCGCCGTGCTGCTCGCCGTGCTCCTCATGGTCACCTACGTCCCCGTGACCGGCATGGGCCTGGTCGACCTGTTCTATCGTTAGGAATCCAGCCATGTCCGCACTCGTCGACGTCGCGCGCGAAGGCCTCATCGCCACCGTGGTGCTCAACCGGCCCGCGAAGCTCAACGCCCTGACCAAAGCCATGTGGCGCGATCTCGGCGTCGCGGTGAGCGAGCTCTCCGGCGACGATTCGCTGCGCTGCCTGATCCTGCGCGGCGCCGGCGAGAAGGCGTTCTCGCCGGGCAACGACATCGGCGAGTTCGCGACAGAGCGGTCGAACAAGGCCCAGGCGGTCGAATACGGACGGCTCATGCACGCGACGCTCCAGGCACTCGAGAACTGCCGGCATCCGGTCGTCGCGCAGATCCACGGCGTCTGCGTCGGCGGTGGCCTGGAGATTGCCGCGCTCGCCGACCTGCGGATCTGCGGCGCGTCGAGCCGCTTCGGTGCGCCGATCAAGAGCCTCGGCCTCACGATGGCCTACGCGGAAATGGCGCCGCTCGTGCGCCTGGTCGGAAGCCCGGTGGCGCTGGAAATCCTGCTCGAGGGTCGCATCTTCGACGCGGCCGAGGCGTTGCAGAAAGGGCTCGTCACCCGGGTCGTGCCCGACGCGGAGGTCGCGGCCGAGACCCGGGCTGCCGCCGAGCGCATCGCCGAAGGCGCGCCGCTTTGCGCCCGCTGGCACAAGAAATTTGCCCGCCGTCTCGCCGATCCGCGGCCGATCAGCCCCGCCGAGGCCGACGAGTGCTTCGACTGCTTCGATACCGAAGACTTCCGCATCGGTGCGGCGGCGTTCCTCGCCAAGAAAAAACCGTCGTTCTTCGGAAGCTAGGCATGAAAGCGTCGCCCGCGCCGCACCCCGGGCCGCTCGCAGGCATGCGCGTGCTCGAGCTCGCGCAGATCATGGCGGGCCCGACCTGCGGGATGATGCTCGCCGATCTCGGCGCCGACGTCGTCAAGGTCGAGAAGCTGCCGGGCGGAGACGATGCCCGCGACTACCGCGAGCCGCGAGTCAACGGCGTGTCGGCCCCGTTTCTCATCATGAACCGCAACAAGCGCGGGCTCGCTCTCGATCTGAAACAGCCGCGCGGGCGAGACGTGCTGCTGCGGCTCGCCGAGACGGCCGATGTGCTCACCGAGAACTACCGCCGCGACACGCTCGAGAAGCTCGGCCTCGGCTACGATGTTCTCGCCGGGACGAACCCCGGCCTCATCTACTGCGCGGTCTCGGGCTACGGTCGCGACGGACCGTTAAGCGACAAGGGCGGCTTCGACCTGATCGCGCAGGGCTTCGCGGGACTGATGTCGATCACCGGCGAGCCCGGCCGGGCGCCGGTGAAGACGGGAAACTCGGTCGCCGATATCAACGCCGGCATCCTCGCGTTCGGCGGGATCCTCGCCGCGTACGTGCACAAGCTCAAGACCGGCGAGGGGCAGAGGGTCGACACGTCGCTCATGGAAGCGGCGCTGCAGCAGACGTACTGGCAGGCGGCGATCTTCTTCGCGACAGGCGTCTCGCCCGGCCCCACCGGCTCGGCGCACGTCCTCACCGCACCCTATCAGGCCTTTCGGACGCGCGACGGCTGGATCAACATCGGCGGTGCGAACCAGGCGAACTGGGAGCGCATCGCCGACGTGCTCGGCCACCGCGAATGGTGCACCGACGCTCGCTTCGCGACCAACTCGGCGCGGATGCAGCACGTGGAGGCGCTCGCCGCGCAGATGGAGACCGTGCTGGCGACGCGCGGCAGCGCCGAATGGCTCGCGCGCTTCGACGCTGCGGGCGTGCCCGCGGGTCCCGTACACAGCGTCGGCGAGGCGCTCAGTCACCCCCAGACGATCGCCCGGGGCATGGTCATCGAGCAGGCGCACCCCGAGGCCGGGGCGACGCGCGCGCTCGGCTGTCCGCTGCATTTCTCCGCGACGCGGGCCCGCGTGGATCGTCCCGCGCCGCGGCTGGGCGAGCACACGCGGGAAGTCCTGCGTGAGTGCGGCTATGCCGACCCGGAGATCGACGCGCTTGCGGCCGACGGCGTCGTGGCGATCGCCGCTGACGCAGCTGTGAATCGCTAGACGCCTCGCGCCGCTCTCGCCGAAGCCGTCGCGGTACAATCGCCGACGGTATCGATGCGACCCGTCGCCATCTTCCGCTTCTCGCCCACCGAGGGACCCGGCCGCCTCGGCGAGTGGCTCGCGGAGCGCGGGCTGCCGCAACGCCTGATCGCGCTCGACGAGGGCGAGGGCGTGCCCGCCGATGTGCGAGCCTTCTCCGGCATCGCCATGATGGGCGGCCCGATGAGCGCCAACGACGATCTGCCCTGGAGCGCGCCGCTGCTCGCGCTCCTGCGCGACGCGCTGCAGGCCGACGTTCCGATGCTGGGTCACTGTCTCGGCGGCCAGCTCCTGGCGCGGGCGCTCGGCGCGCGCGTCACGCGCACGCCCGCGCCGGAGATCGGCTGGGGAGAGGTGCAGGTCGTCGACGGGGGGCGCGCGGGCTCGTGGTTCGGCGGCCGCGACGCCTTCACGACGTTTCAGTGGCATTACGACGTCTTCGCGCTGCCTCCTGGCGCGACGCGGGTGCTGACCAACGGCTGGAATCCGAATCAAGGCTATGTCCTCGGCAAGCACGTCGGCTTCCAGTGCCATGTCGAGATGACGCGGCCGATGGTGGAGACCTGGTGCCGCACGGGAGCGTCCGAGCTCCCCGAGCGCAGCCAGGGCGCGAAGCAGAGCAAGGCTGACATGTTCGCCGATCTCGACCACCGGCTCGCGACGCTGTCGCGCGTGGCCGACGATGTCTACGCGCGCTGGACGCAGGGGCTCGCGGCATGACCTCGCACATTCGCGCCCTCCCCGATCACCTGATCAACCAGATCGCCGCGGGCGAAGTCGTCGATCGGCCGGCGGCGGCGCTCAAGGAGCTGATGGAGAACAGCCTCGACGCCGGCGCGAAAGCGATCGACGTCGAGCTCGCGGGCGGCGGGACCCGGCTCATCCGCGTGGCCGACGACGGAGACGGGATCGAACGCGAGGAGCTCGTGCTGGCCGTGGCGAGGCACGCAACATCGAAGATCGCCACGCCGTCCGATCTCGCGGCGATCGCGACGCTCGGCTTCCGCGGCGAAGCGCTCGCGTCGCTTGCCGCGGTGTCGCGGCTCGCGATCACCTCGCGCTCGCGCGGCAAGGCGCACGCCTGGCGCCTCGAGGTCGACGGAGGCGAGGTCGGCGTGCCGCAGCCGGCGGCGCTCGCCGCCGGCACCACCGCGACCGTGCAGGAGCTGTACTTCAATACACCCGCGCGCCGCAAGTTCCTACGCACGGAGGCCACCGAGTACGGTCATTGCGAGGAGACCTTCCGCCGCATCGCGCTCTCGCACCCCGACGTCGCCTTCACGCTGAGCCACAACGGCAGCGTCCGCCACCGGCTGGTGGGCGGCGGCCGCCGCTCGCGCCTCGACGCGCTCTTCGGCGACGCTTTCGCGGCTCATGCAGCGGTGGTGGACGCCGCGGCGCCCGGGCTCGCGCTCGCCGGATGGGCGGTACGCCCCGCGTACGCCACGGCGGGAGCGCCGGGGCGCGAAGTGCAGTGCCTGTTCGTCAACGGCCGCTTCGTGCGCGACCGCGTTCTGGCCCACGCGCTGCGCGAGGCGTATCGCGACGTGCTGCACAACGAGCGGCAGCCTGCGTACGCGCTGTGGCTCGACGTCGATCCGCGGCAGGTGGACGTCAACGTGCATCCCACCAAGATCGAGGTGCGTTTCCGCGAAAGCGGCGCCGTGCACCAGTTCGTGCGCTTCGCGGTGGAGAAGGCGCTCGCCGCGACCGCCGCCGAGCAGCCCGCGGTGTCCGCCGCCGAGCGCCTGGGCGTCGCCGCTGCGATGACGCCGCCGCTCGTGCCGCAGGGAGCGCATTCGGGCTTCGCGCAGGGCGCGATGGCGCTCGCGAGCCGCGAGCCTGGAGCCTTCTACGCCCGGCTCTTCGGCGAACGGCCGGCGGCGGCGCGCGACGGTCCCGATCTGCCGAACGACGACGAGCATCCGCTGGGCTTCGCGCTGGCGCAGCTGCACGGGATCTACGTGCTGGCCCAGAACCGCGATGGGCTCGTGCTGGTCGACATGCACGCCGCGCACGAGCGCATCCTCTACGAGCGGCTGAAAGCGGCCCAGGACCGTTCGCTGCCGATGCAGCCGCTGCTGGTACCGGTCAGCTTCGCCGCAGAATCCCTGGAGGTCGCCACCGCCGAGGAGCATGCGCAGGCGCTCGAGTCCCTCGGCTTTGCGCTGACCGTGCTCGGTCCCGCGACGCTCGCAGTGCGCGCCATCCCGGCGCTGCTGCGCGACGCCGACGCCGTGACCCTCGCGCGCGCCGTCCTCACCGAGGTGCACGAGTACGGCGCGAGCCGGGTGCTGACCGGGGAGCGCGACGAGCTGCTCTCGACGATGGCCTGCCACGGCGCGGTCCGCGCGCGGCGCCTTCTCACCGTGCCCGAGATGAACGCGCTCTTGCGCGAGATGGAAGCCACCGAGCGCTCTGGCCAGTGCAATCACGGGCGGCCGACGTGGTACATGCTCACGCTCGCTGACCTCGATCGGCTGTTCCTGCGCGGCAGGTGACGCTCCCGGCCGTTCTCCTGATGGGGCCGACGGCCACGGGCAAGAGCGCGCTCGCGCTCGCCCTGGCGGAGCGCTTCGGTGGCGAGATCGTCACGGTGGATTCGGCGCAGGTCTACCGCGGGCTGGACATCGGCAGCGCCAAGCCCGACGCGGCGACGCGAGCGCGGGTCCCGCATCATCTCGTCGATCTGATCGATCCGAGCGAGTCGTATTCGGCCGCGCGCTTCGCGCGCGACGCGCTCGCCGCAGTGGCCGCGATCCGCGCCCGGAACCGCGTGCCGATCCTCTGCGGCGGCACGATGCTCTATTTCAAGGCGCTATCCGAGGGGCTCTCCGAGCTGCCGGGCGCCGATCCGGCGCTGCGCACGGAGCTCGATCGCCGCGCGGCGCGCGAAGGCTGGCCGGCGCTGCACGCCGAGCTCGCGCGCGTCGATCCCGCGCTCGCGTCGCGGCTCGAGCCGAACGACGCGCAGCGCATCCAGCGCGCACTCGAGGTCTGGCATCTCGCCGGTGTCGCGCTGTCCTCGCTGCAGGGGCGTCGGAGACGGGGTGACGCGCTCGGGCCCACGCTGCGCATCGCGCTCCTCCCCGGTGACCGGGCGCTGCTCCACGCCGCGATCGCGCGCCGGTTCGACGCGATGCTCGCCGCGGGGCTGGTCGACGAGCTGCGCGGGCTCCGCCGCCGCTATCGGCTGGAGGCCGGGCTGCCGGCCATGCGCTGCATCGGCTATCGCCAGGCCTGGGCTTTCCTCGAAGGCGAGATCGACGCGACGGCGCTGCGCGAGCGCGGCATCGCCGCGACGCGCCAGCTCGCCAAGCGGCAGTTCACGTGGCTGCGCGCGACGCAGGCCGAGCGCATCGACCCCTACACCGAGGACGCTTTCGACGCGGCGGCCGCGAAGGCGTCCCGGGCGCTCGATCGCGCGGGACGCGCGCGGCGGCCGCGCTGAAGAGGCCGCGCGCCGATCTGCGAGCCGGCGCGCCTATTGCGGCGCGGACCGATTAACGCTAAGTTCTGCGGTTCGGCAGACGAATCTTCGCGACCCATGCCGCGCCTTACGCTCTACGACAAGCTCTGGAATTCCCACGTGGTGCGCGCCGAGCCCGACGGCACGACGCTGCTGTACATCGACCGCCACCTCGTGCACGAGGTGACCAGCCCGCAGGCCTTCGAGGGGTTGAAGCTGGCGGGTCGCAAGCCCTGGCGCATGGACTCGGTCATCGCCACCGCGGATCACAACACGCCCACACAGCACTGGGACCGAGGCATCGAGGATCCGACGTCTCGTGTCCAGGTCGACGCGCTCGATCGCAACATGCGCCAGTATCCCGCGAAGGCCTACTTTCCCTTTCGCGACCAGCGCCAGGGGATCGTGCACGTGATCGGACCCGAGAACGGCGCGACGCTGCCCGGCATGACGGTGGTATGCGGCGACTCGCACACGAGCACGCATGGAGCGTTCGGCTGTCTCGCGTTCGGGATCGGCACCTCCGAGGTTGAGCATGTGCTGGCGACGCAGTGCCTCGTCAGCAAGAAGTCGAAGTCGATGCGGGTGAGCGTCGAAGGCACGCTTCCGTTCGGCTGCCTCGCCAAGGACGTCGTGCTGGCGGTGATCGGCAGGATCGGCATCGGCGGGGGCACCGGCCACGCGATCGAGTACGCGGGCTCGACCATCCGCGGCTTGTCGATGGAAGGCCGCATGACGGTATGCAACATGTCGATCGAGGCCGGAGCGCGGGCGGGGATGGTCGCCGTGGATGACAAGACCATCGCGTACCTCGAGGGGCGTGCGTTCGCGCCGAAGGGCGAGCGCTGGCCGCGCGCGGTCGCCTACTGGCGCACGCTCGTCTCGGACCCCGACGCGCCCTTCGATCGCACCGTCGCGCTCGACGCGGCCAGCATCGCCCCGCAGGTGACCTGGGGCACATCGCCCGAGATGGTGACGACCATCGAGGGTCGCGTGCCCGATCCCGACCGTGAGCGCGATCCGCTGGTGCGCGAGGGCATCGAGCGTGCGCTCGCCTACATGGGACTGCGGCCGAACACCGCGATCTCCGACATCCGTGTCGACAAGGTGTTCATCGGCTCGTGCACGAACTCGCGCATCGAGGACCTGCGCGTCGTCGCTTCGGTGGTCAAGGGCCGGCGCAAGGCCGCCGGCGTGAAGCAGGTGCTGGTCGTCCCGGGCTCGGGGCTGGTGAAGGCGCAGGCCGAGCGCGAAGGCCTCGATCGGATCTTCACCTCGGCAGGATTCGAGTGGCGCGAGCCGGGATGCTCGATGTGCCTCGGGATGAACGACGACCGGCTCGATCCGGGCGAGCGCTGCGCCTCGACGTCGAATCGCAATTTCGAGGGCCGGCAAGGCACCGGCGGGCGCACGCACCTGGTGAGCCCCGCCATGGCCGCGGCCGCAGCGATCGAAGGACACTTCGTCGACGTGCGCCGGCTCGGATAAGAGAGGCCTTCGGACCATGACCCGGAAAAGGATCGGCGACTGATGCAGCCCTTCCGCCTGCTCACCGGAGTGGTCGCGCCGCTCGACCGCGCCAACGTCGATACCGACGTGATCATTCCGAAGCAGTTCCTCAAGTCGATCAATCGCTCGGGCTTCGGCCCGAACCTGTTCGACGGCTGGCGCTATCTCGACCGCGGCGAGCCTGGCGTCGATCCAGCGACGCGGCGCGAGAACCCGGACTTCGTGCTGAACCAGGCGCGCTACCGCGGGGCGCAGATCCTGCTCGCGCGCCGCAATTTCGGCTGCGGCAGCTCGCGCGAACACGCGCCCTGGGCGCTCCTCGACTACGGCTTTCGCGCGCTGATCGCGCCGTCCTTCGGCGACATCCTGGCCAGCAACTCGCTCAAGAACGGCCTGCTGCCGATCGTGCTGACCGAAGCCGAGGTCGACCGCCTGTTCCACGCCTGCGTGGCGACGCCCGGCTTTTCGCTGACCGTCGATCTCGAGCGGCAGACGGTCGCCACCGCCGACGGCTCGCAGCTGTTCGCCTTCGACATCGACGCCTTCCGTAAGCACTGCCTCCTTAACGGGCTGGACGAGATCGGCCTGACGCTGCAGCACGCGGACGAGATCCGTGCCTTCGAAGCCAGGCATCTCGCCGAGCAGCCGTGGCTCGTCTGATGCAAGCCCGGCGCACGGCGGCGCGCGGCCGAGAGTCCGCGAGGCTTGCGCGTCTGTCGGGCGCCGAAGACCTGCAGTGAAGATTGCGCTCCTTCCCGGCGACGGCATCGGTCGCGAGATCGTCGCCGAAGCGGTGAAGCTGCTCGAGGGGCTGCGCCGCGAGGGCGTGCCGATCGAAACGCAGTCCGCCCCGATCGGCGGCGCGGGCTACGAGGCGGCCGGCAAGCCGCTGCCCGACGCCACGCTCGAGCTCGCGCGCGCGGCGGACGCGGTGCTGCTGGGGGCCGTCGGCGGGCCGCAGTACGACGCGCTGCCGCGCGCAGTCCGGCCCGAGCAAGGCATCCTCGCCATCCGCAAGGCGCTGGGACTCTTCGCCAACCTGCGGCCGGCGCTGCTCTTTCCCGAGCTTGCCGGCGCGTCCACGCTCAAGCCCGAAGTCGTCGCGGGACTCGACCTGATGATCGTCCGCGAGCTCACGGGGGACGTCTACTTCGGCTCGCCGCGCGGCCGGCGGACGAACGACGCGGGCGAAGCCGAGGGCTTCGACACGATGCTCTACGCCGAATCGGAGATCCGCCGCATCGCCCGCGTCGGCTTCGAGGCGGCCCGCCGGCGCCGGCGCATGCTCTGCTCGGTCGACAAGGCGAACGTGCTCGACACCTCCATCCTGTGGCGCGAAGTCGTCAGCACGGTCGCCCGCGAGTATCCCGACGTCGCGCTGTCGCACATGTACGTCGACAACGCGGCTATGCAGCTCGTGCGTGCGCCCAGGCAGTTCGACGTCATCGTGACGGGGAACCTCTTCGGCGACATCCTCTCCGACGAGGCGTCGATGCTCGCCGGCTCGATCGGCATGCTGCCCTCGGCGTCCCTGGACGAGCGCGGCAAGGGACTCTACGAGCCAATCCACGGCTCCGCGCCCGACCTCGCCGGGAGGAACGCGGCGAATCCGCTGGCGACGATCCTTTCGCTCGCGATGATGTTCCGCTACAGCTTCGCCCGGGGCGAGATCGCCGAGCGCATCGAGGGGGCGGTCCGCGCGGTCCTCGCGCAGGGCCTTCGCACCGCCGACATCGCCGCGCCGGGCGAGCGCATGATCGGGACGCGGGAGATGGGCGACGCGGTGGCGGCTGCGCTTGCGGAGCGCCGGTGAGCGCCGGTCATCCGATCGTCGTCCGGCGCGCCGAACCGGGCGATGCCGAAGCGATCCACGAGACGTTCCTCGGCCCCAAGGCCATCGCGGGAACGCTGCAATTGCCGTATCCTTCGGTGGAGATGTGGCGCAAGCGCCTCGCCGACGCCGCCCCGGACGATTATCTTCTGGTGGCGACGATTGCCGGCGAGGTGGTCGGGAACGCGGGATTGCACGCGGCGGGCAAGTCGCCTCGCCGCAGGCATGCCGGTGCGGTCGGCATGACGGTGCGCGACGACCAGCAGGGGCGCGGGGTGGGCACCGCGCTGCTCGGCGCGGCGATCGGGCTGGCCGACGGCTGGATCAACTACCAGCGCCTCGAGCTCCTGGTGTACACGGACAACGCCGGCGCGCTGCATGTGTATCGCAAGTTCGGTTTTGTGATCGAGGGGACGTGCCGAGCGTACGCGTTTCGCGACGGCAGGTACGTCGATGCCTACCAGCTGGCGCGGCTCAACCCCGCGGCGCAGCTCGAACGAGGCGGTGAGCGATGAGCGATCAAGTCACGATGCAACCCGAAGTGTCGGCCCCCGCACGGCGGCCGAAGCGGGTCTTGCGCGTCGGGATCGTCGGCTGGCGCGGGATGGTCGGCTCGGTGCTGATGCAGCGCATGCTGGCCGAGGACGACTTCGCCCTGATCGAGCCGGCCTTCTTCACCACTTCCAACATCGGCGGCACGGGCCCGACCATCGCCGGTCGCGCCGCCGCGCTCGAGGACGGGCACGACATCGCGGCGCTCGAAGCCAACGACGTGATCCTGACCTGCCAGGGCGGCGACTACACGACCGAGGTCTACCCGAAGCTGCGATCGAGCGGCTGGGACGGCTACTGGATCGACGCGGCCAAGACCCTGCGCATGCAGGACGACGCGGTCATCATTCTCGACCCGGTCAACCGCGCGGTGATCGACTCGGCTCTCGAGCGCGGCGTGAAGAACTATATCGGCGGGAACTGCACGGTGAGCCTCATGATGATGGCGCTCGCCGGGCTGTTCCGGCACGACCTCGTCGAGTGGATGACCTGCATGACCTACCAGGCGGCGTCCGGAGCGGGGGCGCAGACAATGCGCGAGCTGCTGCAGCAGATGGGCGAAGCGCACCTCGCCGCCAAGACGCTGCTCGACGATCCGGGCTCGGCGATCCTCGATATCGATCGCGAGGTCGCCGGCATCCTTCGCGACGAGCGCTTCCCCACCGAGCACACCGGCGTGCCGCTCGCGGGCAGCCTGATTCCCTGGATCGACAAGGATATGGGCAACGGGATGAGCCTGGAGGAATGGAAAGGCGGCGCGGAGACGAACAAGATCCTCGGCCGCGGCGCCTCCGCTGCGCTTCCCGTGGAGTCGCTGTGCGTGCGGATCGGCGCGATGCGCTGCCACAGCCAGGCGCTCACGATCAAGCTGCGGCGCGACGTCGCCCTCCCCGACATCGAGCGCATGCTCGCCGCCGGCAATTCCTGGGTTCGGGTCGTGCCCAATACGCGTGCGGCCAGCGTCGAGCAACTCACGCCCGCGGCAGTGACGGGCTCACTCGAGGTGCCGATCGGCCGCCTGCGCAAGCTTGCGATGGGTCCTCAGTACCTCGGCGCATTCACGGTGGGCGACCAGCTCCTGTGGGGAGCGGCCGAGCCGCTGCGTCGAATGCTGCGCATCCTGCTCGAGCGCTAACCACCTTCAGTTGGCTTTATGGGCCGGATCGGCTGCGCGGGGCCCCAAGCGACGCCGTTACAACACGTCGGGCGCTTCAGCGCCGGCGGCGCGGAGCCACAACATCTAGTGAACGATACCGGGGCAAGGGCCACGGATGGGGCCAAACCCCGCAGGCGCTCGGGCGCGGCGGGAGTCCCGGGAAGTGCGGCTTTGCGATAAAAAAACAAGCTAATACCGAGGTTTAGCTTGCACCGCTAACTCCATGATGTTAAGTTAGCTTAGCTCATTCGCTTTTCGAGGTCGGCATGCGAGCCAAACCCTTAGTCCTGTGGGGCTTGTTGGGCGGCGTGTTCACGCTTCCCGCGACGACGCTTGCGCTTGGACTCGGCAAGCTCACGGTGGACTCGAGTCTCGGTCAGCCACTTTCCGCACACGTGGAGCTCACTGCTGCGCAAAAGGACGAGCTCGATTCGCTCTCGGCCAAAGTCGCCGACCCCTCCGTATATCGCGACAACAACGTGCAGTACCCCGGCGTGCTCTCCCGCGCCCGCGTCGTCGTCGAGCAGAACCCCAACGGTCCGCCGCAGCTCAAGGTGACGACGTCGCAGGCAGTCAACGAGCCGTATCTCGATCTCATCGTCGAAGTGAACTGGGCGACGGGACGCGTCGTCCGCAACTACACATTCCTGCTCGATCCGCCCGGCACCCTTCAGGCGCAAGCCGTCGCGCCCCCGGCGGTGGTCCGTGCGGAGGCGGCACCTCGTCCCGCGCGGTCCGAGCCCGCGCCGAGAGCGGCTCCTGCGGCGGCGCCAGCTCCCAGGGCGAGCGGCGACACCTACACCGTTCGTCGCGGCGACACGCTGTCGAAGATCGCCAAGGAATACAAGCCCGAGAACGTCAATCTCGAGCAGATGCTCGTGGCGCTGTTCCGCAGCAACGAAAGCGCGTTCGACGGCAGGAACATGAACCGTCTGCGCAGCGGCCAGATCCTGACAATCCCGCCCGCCGATCAGGCGGCGAGCGTCGCGCCCAAGGACGCGATGCAGGTCGTCAAGGTGCAGGCCGCCGATTGGCGCGCGTATCGCGATCGCGTCGCCGCCAATGCACCGGCGACGGAAGGCGCGCCGAGCCGCCAGGCGGCAGGAGGCAAGATCACCACGGCCGTCGAGGACAAGGCCGCGCCCACGCAGGCAGGCAAGGATCAGCTGCGCGTCTCTCGCGAAGCCGGCAAGGCTGCCGGAGGCGCGGCGGTTGCGCAGGCCGAGCAATCGACCGCCAACGAAAAGGCGCTGCGCGATGCGAACTCGCGCATCGCCGAGCTCGAAAAAACGCTGAAGGACATGCAGCGGGCGGTCGAGCTCAAGAATCAGGCGATGGCGGATCTGCAGAAGCAGGCCGAAGGCGCCAAGGTGAAAGCCGCCGAGCCGCCGAAGCAGATCGCGCAGGCGACGCAGGCTGCACCGAGCGCGCCCGCCGTGGCGCCGCCGCCCGCGGTCACGCCGCCGGCTGCGGTCGCGCCGCCGCCTGTGGTCACCAAGGCGCCGGAGGCCAAGGCGCCGGAGGTCAAGGCACCGGAGGCGAAGGCTCCGGAGTCGAAGCCGGCCGAGGCCAAGACGGAAACCAAGCCCGCGGAGCCGGTCGCCGTGGCGCCCAAGGCTGCGGAGCCCGCGAAGGCTTCGCCGCCGAAAGCGAAGGCCGCGGCGCCGAAGGCGGAGCCGTCCTTCTTCGAGGATCTGCTCGGCAGCACGCCCACCTGGGCCATCGGCGCGGCCGTGCTCGGCATCATCGCGCTGATCGCGGGGCTGTTCGCGGCTCGCCGGCGCACGACGACGAAGTTCGAGGACAGCATCATCTCGGGCACCGACATCAAGACCAACACCGTCTTCGGCTCGACCGGCGGCGGCGTCGTGAACACCGGAGACAACTCGCTCTCCAGCGATTTCAGCCGCGAAGGCCTCGGAAACATCGATACCGACGAGGTCGATCCGATCGCCGAAGCCGAGGTCTATCTTGCCTACGGCCGCGACGCGCAGGCCGAGGAGATCCTCAAGGAAGCGCTAAAGAAGGATGCGCAGCGCCAGGAGATCTATCTCAAGCTGCTCGAGATCCACGCCCAGCACAACAAGCCTTCGGCTTTCGAGACCGTCGCGACGGAGCTCTACTCGGTCTCCGGAGGGCAGGGCGAAGTCTGGCAGAAGGCGATGGCGCTGGGGCGCCAGCTTGATCCGGGCAACCCGTTGTTCGCGGAAGCGGGCAGCACGCCGGCCGTCGCGGTCGCGACCGGGACCGAGGACGCCATCGCCTCGGCGAAGCCCGAGCCCGCACCGGCGCCCGCGCAGCTCCTCTCGATGCCCTCGGAGCCCAAGGCGGAAGCCAAGCCGCCGAAGGAGCTCGACTTCAGCCTCGACGACGACATCTCACTGTCGCCGAGCTCCGGGCCGATCTCGGAGATGAAGACGCCGGCCGCGATCCTCGCCGGCGCCGCGCACGAGCTCGCGAAGTCCACGCGCGGGCCGGATTCGATCGTCAAGTCCGCGCCCGTGGCCGCAGACGAATCGATGACGCTGCCCGGTCCCGGCATATCTTTCGAGCAGGAGTCGGTTCCGAAATTCGATCTCGACTTCAACCTCGAGGACTCGCGCCCTGGGCCGACGCTCAAGCCGATCACGCCGTCGAAGCCGAGCGTGCCCAAGGAAGCCGAGCCCGTGCTGGCCGCGGTCGGTGCGACCGCGCCGGCCCCGCAGCTCGCCCGGCCCGCGGCCGCCATCGAGCTCGACAAGCTCGATCTCTCCTTCGACCCGCAGCGCTCCACGTTCGAGGATCCGACGCCGTCGGTGCTCGACGGACAGTGGCACGACGCGGCGACCAAGCTCGATCTGGCCAAGGCCTACCAGGAGATGGGAGACGTCGAGGGCGCGCGGGAAATCCTCCAGGAAGTCCTGCACGAAGGCGACGACCAGCAGAAGGCCGAGGCCCAGGCGCTCCTCTCCAAGCTCGCTTAAGCGAGCGCTTCGAGCCTGCAGCGGCGGCCCTCCGGGGCCGCCGTTTGTTTTGCCGCGCCGTCGCCGCTATCTTTGCGGGTGAGTTCAGCATGCGCATCGTTCTCGGCCTCGAATACGACGGCGGCCCGTTCCACGGCTGGCAATCCCAGCCCGACGGAACCGGGGTGCAGGACGCGCTCGAGCGCTCGCTCGCGGGCATCGCAGGGACGCCCGTGCGCAGCGTCGCCGCGGGGCGCACGGACGCGGGCGTGCACGCGACCGTCCAGGTCGTCCACTTCGACACCGATGCGCTGCGGCCCGACACGGCGTGGGTGCGCGGAGTCAACACGCTGCTGCCGGAGTCGGTCGCGGTGCGCTGGGCACAGCCGATCGCCGAGCCGTTTCACGCCCGGTTCAGCGCGACCGGGCGAAAGTACACCTATCTCCTGCTCGATCGGCCGGTTCGGCCCGCGCTCTGCGCCGGTCGCGTCGGCTGGTACCATCGACCCCTGGCCGTGGAGGCGATGCGCTCGGCCGCCGAGATGCTTCTGGGCAGCCACGATTTCTCCGCGTTCCGCGCCGCGGAGTGCCAGGCGAAATCGCCGGTCAAGAAGCTGGAGAGCATCTCGGTGACGCGCGACGACGACATGATCCGCTTCGAGTTCCACGCCGACGCGTTCCTGCAGCACATGGTGCGCAATATCGTCGGTGCGCTCGTCTGCGTCGGCGACGGGAGGCGGCCGGCGCGGTGGCTCGCCGAGCTGCTGGAAAGCCGCGACCGCACGCGCGGCGCGCCGACCTTCGCCGCGGCGGGCCTGTACCTCACCGGCATCGACTACCCGGCACGCTGGAATCTGCCGCCGACGCTGGTCGCGGTTCGCGTTCCGCTCTAGCCGGGCATCGCGATGCGCACGCGAGTGAAGATCTGCGGGATCACCCGCCCGGGCGACGGCATCGCGGCCGTCGAAGCCGGCGCCGATGCGATCGGCCTCGTGTTCTGGCGGGGCACTCCGCGCTGCGTCGAGCTCGAGCAGGCGCGCTCGATCGCGGCCGCGCTCCCTGCTTTCGTGAACATCGTCGGACTTTTCGTCGATCCCGCGCCGGAGCTCGTGCACTCCGTGCTGGCTGCGGTACCGCTCGACACGCTGCAATTTCACGGCGACGAGCCCCCGGCCTTGTGCGCGAGCTTCGGGCGCGGTTACGTGAAGGCCGTGCCGGTGCGGCCCGGGGTCGATTTGCTACAATACTCGGCGCGCTATCCGGAAGCGCTCGGACTGCTGTTCGATGCTTTTCAGCCCGGCGGGATGCCGGGCGGCACCGGGACGACATTCGACTGGACGCGCCTGCCGCAGCAGTTGACGGATTCCATGCCGCGACGACTGATCCTATCCGGGGGGCTCACGCCGCAGAACGTCGCGGCCGCCGTCCGCGCCGTGCGACCCTGGGCGGTCGACGTGTCGAGCGGGGTGGAGGAGACCGATGCCGAGGGCGCGCCGCGGCGCGGAATCAAGAGCGCGGCCAGGATCGCCGCTTTCATTCGGGAAGTGCGCCATGCAGATGGGTGATCTCACGTATTCGCTCCCCGACGAGCGCGGACACTTCGGGCCCTACGGCGGCGTGTTCGTCGCCGAGACGCTGATCCACGCGCTCGACGAGCTCCGCGAGGGCTACCTGCGCTATCGCGCGGACCCCGAGTTCGTGGCCGAGTTCGAGCGCGAGCTCAAGCACTACGTGGGACGCCCCAGCCCGGTCTACCACGCCCGCCGCTGGTCGGAGAAAATCGGCGGCGCGCAGATCTATCTAAAGCGCGAGGACTTGAATCACACCGGCGCGCACAAGATCAACAACTGCATCGGCCAGGCGCTGCTTGCGCGACGCCTCGGGAAGCCGCGGGTGATCGCCGAGACGGGCGCGGGTCAGCACGGCGTGGCGGCGGCCACCGTCGCGGCGCGCTTCGGCATGGAATGCGTCGTGTACATGGGCTCCGAGGACGTGCGGCGCCAGGCGCAGAACGTCTTCCGGATGAAGCTCCTCGGCGCCGAGCTCGTTCCCGTCGAGTCGGGCTCGAAGACGCTCAAGGACGCGCTCAACGAGGCGATGCGCGACTGGGTCACGAACGTCGAGTCGACCTTCTACATCATCGGCAGCGTCGCCGGGCCGCATCCCTATCCGATGATGGTGCGCGATTTTCAGAGCGTGATCGGCAAGGAATGCCTGACGCAGGTGCCGGAGCTCGCCGGCCGCGATCCCGACGTCGTGATCGCCTGCGTCGGCGGCGGCTCGAACGCGATGGGCATCTTCTATCCGTACCTCTCGCACGCGGCGGTGAAGCTGGTCGGCGTCGAGGCCGCGGGCGAAGGACTCGCGACCGGTCGCCATGCGGCGTCGCTGCTCGGCGGGCGTCCCGGCGTGCTTCACGGCAATCGCACCTATCTGCTGCAGAACGCCGACGGCCAGATCGTCGAGACGCATTCGGTGTCCGCGGGGCTCGACTATCCCGGTGTCGGACCGGAGCACGCCTGGCTCAAGGACAGCGGCCGCGCCAGCTATGTCGCGATCACCGACGAAGAGGCGGTAGCCGCGTTCAACCAATGCTGCCGCACCGAAGGCATCATCCCCGCGCTCGAGTCGAGCCACGCGCTCGCGCACGCGGCGAAGCTCGCCGCCACCCTGCCTCGCGACAAGATCCTGCTGGTGAATCTCTCGGGGCGTGGCGACAAGGACATGGCGACCGTCGCCGATCGGACAGGACTGAAGTTCTATTGCCGTCCCGAGTGCGACCCGTCGCGGCGATGACGGGCGGGGCGAACCGCATCGACGCGACCTTCGCGCGCCTGCGCGCCGCGGGCCGCACAGCGCTGATCCCTTACGTGACCGCGGGCGATCCATCGCCGAAGTCGACGGTCGACCTCCTGCGCGCGCTGGTCGCCGCCGGGGCCGACGCGATCGAGCTCGGTGTCCCGTTCTCCGACCCGATGGCGGACGGCCCCGTGATCCAGCGGGCCTCCGAGCGGGCGCTCGCCCAGGGCGTCGGGCTCGCCGACGTGCTGGCGATGGTGACGGAGTTCCGGGCCGGCAACGCCACGGCGCCGATCGTGCTGATGGGCTATGCCAATCCGATCGAGGCGATGGGCACGACCGCCTTCGCCGACCGCGCCCGGACCGCGGGCGTCGACGGCGTGATCGTCGTCGACTATCCGCCCGAGGAGGCACGCGAGTTCGCGGGCCTGCTCGACGAACGCGGCATCGCTCCGATCTTCCTGCTTTCGCCGACGACGCCCGAGGCGCGGATGAGCGCGGTCGGGCGCATCGGCCGCGGCTACGCGTACTATGTCTCGCTCAAGGGCGTGACCGGCGCGGGGCATCTCGACACCGCGGAGGTGGCGGCCAAGCTCGCCGAGATCCGCAAGCGCGTGGCGCTGCCCATCGGCGTGGGCTTCGGCATCCGCGACGCGGCGAGCGCGCAGGCTATCGCGGCGCACGCCGACGCGGTCGTGATCGGCAGCCGGATCATCCAGGAGATCGAGGCGGGGCCGCCGGAGAACGCGCCGCAGCGCGCCGGTGCGTGGCTCGCCGGCATTCGCGCCGCGGTCGACCAGGTCGCGAAGCGCGCCGCGTGACCGGACGCAGAGGGGGAGAGGGACCATGACCTGGCTGCAGAAGCTTCTTCCGCCGCGCATCAAGTCGACGCCGGGAGTCAGCAAGAAGTCGATGCCCGAGGGGCTCTGGGTCAAGTGCCCCGCATGCGAAGCGGTGCTCTATCGCACCGACCTCGACAAGAACCTGAACGTCTGCCCCAAGTGCGGTCACCATGGCCGGGTCAGCGCGCGCGAGCGCATCGAGCAGCTGCTCGATCCCGAGGGACGCTACGAGATCGGCTCCGAAGTCGTTCCCATCGACAGCCTCAAGTTCAGGGACACCAAGAAATACCCCGAGCGGCTGTCGGCGGCGCTGGAGCAGACGGGCGAAACCGACGCGATCGTCGTCATGCAGGGCAGCATCAAGTCGGTGGCCGTCGTGGCGGCGGTTTTCGAATTCGATTTTCTCGGCGGCTCGATGGGCTCGGTCGTGGGCGAACGATTCGTTCGCGGCGTGCGAGTGGCGTACGAGAATCGCATCGGCTTCGTATGCATCACGGCGAGCGGCGGCGCGCGCATGCAGGAGGGCGTGCAGTCGCTGTTCCAGATGGCCAAGACGACGGCCGTGCTCCAGGAGCTTTCCAAGGCGCGGCTGCCGTTCATATCGCTGCTGACGGACCCGACGATGGGCGGCGTCTCGGCGAGCTTCGCGATGCTGGGCGACGTCGTCGTTGCCGAACCCGGAGCGCTCATCGGCTTTGCCGGTCCACGCGTCATCGAACAGACCGTGCGGGAAAAGCTGCCCGAGCGATTCCAGCGCGCCGAATTCCTGCTGGAGAAGGGCGCCATCGACATGATCGTCGATCGACGCCAGCTGCGCGACGAGCTGCCGCGGCTGTTGACCCTGCTCCAGCGGGAACCCTTGCCGGTCGCCTGACCCCGGCCGGTTCCACTCGTCACTCGTCGATCGAGCTGCCCTCGCGTCGGCGCGGATCGCCTCCGTGATGAGTCGACCTGCCTCGCTGCCCGGCTGGCTGGCGTACCTGGAGACGCTGCATCCGAAGGCGATCGCGCTCGGCCTCGAGCGCGTGACCGAGGTCTACTCGCGGCTCGCGGTCAGGCCGGGTTGCCCGACCGTGATCGTGGGCGGCACCAACGGCAAGGGCTCGACCGCGACCTTCCTCGAGCGCATGCTCGGCGCGGGCGGCTATCGCGCCGGGCTCTACACCTCGCCGCACCTGCTCGCCTACAACGAGCGCGTGCGCGTCTCCGGGGCGCTCGCGACCGACGCGGAGCTTTGCGCCGCATTCGACGCGGTCGAATCGGCCCGCGGGGATACCCCGCTCACCTATTTCGAATTCGGCACACTGGCCGCGTTCTGGCTCTTCGAGCGCGCAGGCCTCGATGCCTGGGTGCTCGAGGTCGGTCTTGGCGGCCGGCTGGACGCGGTCAACGTGATCGATGCCGACGTCGCGGTGGTCACCACCGTGGCGATCGATCACACGGAGTACCTGGGACCGACGCGCGAGGACATCGGTCGCGAAAAGGCGGGAATCTTCCGCGCGGGTCGTCCCGCCATCTGCGCGGACCCCGATCCGCCGCAGTCGCTGCCCGCGCATGCGAGAAGCATCGGCGCGCGCCTGCTCGCAATCGGCGCCGATTTCGGCTACGCCGCGGAGGGCGCGCAGTGGCGCTACTACGGACCCGGCGGCTCGCGCTACGGGCTGCCGCATCCTGCGCTGCGCGGCGGCTACCAGCTCGCGAACGCCGCCGCGGCGCTGACCGCGCTCGATGCGCTGCGGGACCGCCTGCCGGTGGCGATGGGCGCCGTGCGCGAGGCGCTCGTCGGCATCGAGCTGCCCGGACGCTTCCAGGTGCTGCCGGGCAGACCGGTCACGGTCCTCGACGTCGCTCACAACCCGCAGGCGGCGCGCGCATTCAGCGACAGCCTCGCCTCGATGGGCTTCCACCCGCGAACCCTCGCCGTGTTCGGCATCATGTCCGACAAGGACGTCGACGCCGTCATCGCCGCGGTCGCGAAGCGCGTCGACCTGTGGCTGGTCGCGACGCTGCCGCCGCCGCGGGGCGCCGCCGCATCGTTCCTGGCGGAGCGCCTGTCGAGTGCCGGCGTTGCCGCCGAGGCGATCCGCGCGTTCGACAGCGCGGGCGAAGCTTTCGCGGCGGCGCAAGAGATCGCGGATGAAGCTGATAGAATCATAGTCTTTGGATCGTTTCTCACCGTTGCGGCGGCGCTCGCTTCCGTGCGCACGACCGGCTGAGACCCCAGCCCCGAGATGGCCCCACGCTCCGACACTCCCGAGCCCGCCGTCGACGAGCTTCGGCGCAAAGCGCGACGCAGACTCGTGGGCGCCATCGTGCTGGCGCTTGCCGCCGCCGTTGCCCTGCCGCTGCTTCTCGAGAACGAGCCCAGGCCGCTCGGCGAGGACGTGTCGATCCAGATTCCGCCGGTCGACAGCGGCAAGTTCGTCAATCCGCTCTCGCCGGGGGCGCCGGAAAACAAGGCCAAGGGCGACAAGGCGCCGGCCTTGCCGCCACCGGCGGCGAACGCGGCGCGCAGGATCGAGCCGCCGAAGGCGGATGCCTCCGCGCCCGCGCCGGAGGCGAAAGCTCCGTCGCCGCAGCCGCAACCGAGCGACGCCGCGTCGGCCGTGCCGGAAACGAAGGCGATGGCACCCGCGCCCTCCGAGCCGAAGCCGGTGACGGGAGAGACGAAGGCCGACGCGCCCGCGGCGGGAGGAGCCTTCGTCGTCCAGGTCGCGGCATTCTCCGACCGCTACGGCGCCCGTTCGCTGGTCGCCAAGCTCAAGAAGAGCGGCTTTCCCGGATTCACCGAGACCGTGACGACCGACAAGGGCACGCTGCATCGCGTTCGCGTGGGGCCGTACGCGTCGCGGGAAGTCGCCGACCTGGCACGCGCGAAGCTCAAGGCCGCAGGATTCGCTGGCGTGGTCGCGCGCAGCGGATGACCGCGTTCGACCTCGTCGTCGTCGCGCTCGTCGGTCTTTCCGCGCTGCTCGCTTTCTGGCAGGGCTTCATCCGGATGATGGTCTCGCTCGGCGCGCTGGTCGTGGGCTTGCTCGCCGCCGTGCGCTTCTCCGACATCCTGGGAACGCTGCTCCCGGATTTCGGCGAATCGGCCGCGATCCGCTACGTGATCGCCTTCGCCCTCATCCTGGTCGTGGTGCTGATCGTCGGCGCGATGCTGGGCTTCGCGCTGTCGCGGCTCGCGAAGGCGGTCGGCCTGCGCTTCCTCGATCGCGTGCTGGGCGCGATCGCCGGCATCGTGCGCGGCGTGCTGATCGCGGTGATCCTGGTGCTCTTCGCGGGGCTTACCACGCTGCCGAGCAGCGATTGGTGGCAGAATGCGATGTCGAGTCCCGCGCTCGTCGCCGCGGCGCTGAGCCTGCGGCCCTGGCTTCCCAAGGCCTGGGCGGATCGGCTCGACTACGGACGGGAACGGCGGCCCTCGAAATCGGTCGTAACGGCCTCCATATAAGCAAAAGCGGGGATCGAGACAATATGTGCGGCATCATCGGCGCGGTCGGCCATACGCCGGTCAACCAGCTCCTCTACGACGGCCTGCTGCTGCTGCAGCACCGGGGCCAGGACGCAGCCGGCATCGTCACGAGCGAGGGGCCGGTCTTCCACATGTACAAGGGCGCCGGCTACGTGCGCGACGTGTTCCGGACGCGCAACATGCGCGAGCTCTCCGGCAACGCGGGCATCGGCCACTGCCGCTATCCCACCGCGGGCTCGGCCTGGTCGGATCTGGAATCGCAGCCGTTCTACGTCAATTCCCCATTCGGGATCACGCTCGCGCACAACGGCAACCTTACCAACAGCCAGGCGCTCAAGCGCGAGCTCTTCCAGCTCGACTTCCGGCACGTCAACACCAACTCCGACTCGGAAGTGCTCTTGAACGTGCTCGCTCTCGAGCTCGAGCGCGCCGCGCATCATTCGCGCCTCGACGCGAACGCGATCTTCACTGCGGTAGCCGGCGTGCATCGCCGCTGCCGCGGTGCCTACGCCATCGTCGCGATGATCGCGGGCTACGGCATGCTCGCGTTTCGCGATCCGTTCGGGATCCGCCCTCTCATCATCGGCGTGAACGAGGCGATGGGCGGAACGGAGTACGTCGTGGCGAGCGAATCGGTCGCGCTCGAGGCGCTCGGCTTCTCGGTGCTGCGCGACGTGGCACCGGGCGAGGCGATCTTCGTCGACCAGTCGGGGCGCTTCCATGCCCGGCAGTGCGCCGAGGATCCACGGCTCTCGCCGTGCATCTTCGAGTTCGTCTACCTGGCGCGCCCGGACTCGGTGATCGACGGCGCATCGGTGTACGAGGCGCGGCTGCGGATGGGCGGCGAGCTCGCGCGCAAGATCTCCGCGATGCCTGCGGCGCAGGACATCGACGTCGTGATCCCGATCCCGGACTCGAGCCGGCCCTATGCGCTCGAGCTCGCCAACACGCTTGGGCTCAAATACCGGGAGGGCTTCGTCAAGAACCGCTACGTCGGCCGCACCTTCATCATGCCGGGACAGGCGATCCGCAAGAAGAGCGTGCGTCAGAAGCTCAATCCCATGGGCGTCGAGTTCAAGGACAAGGTCGTGCTGCTCGTCGACGATTCGATCGTGCGCGGAACGACCAGCCGCGAGATCGTGTCGATGGCGCGCGAGGCCGGCGCGCGCAAGGTGTACTTCGCCTCCGCGAGCCCGCCGGTGCGCTACCCGAACGTGTACGGCATCGACATGCCCAACCAGCGCGAGCTGATCGCCACCGGGCGCTCGGAGGCCGAGGTCGCGCACGAGATCGGGTCGGACCTGCTGATCTACCAGGACCTGATCGCGCTCAAGTCCGCGGTTCGCGCCGCCAATCCCCGCATCAGGGAGTTCGAGGCGTCGTGCTTCGACGGCTACTACGTCACCGGCGACGTCACGGCGGACTATCTTTCGCATCTCGCGAACGAGCGCAACGAAGCGCGCGGCGAAGCGGACGCCGATCTCGCGCTCGAGTCGCGAGCCGCGGGATAGCCTTTGACTGCAGCCGCCCGGACGGGTATAGTTCGAGTCGCGCCGATTTGAGCTTCAGCTTGCGGGCGCGTAACAAATTCCGCTAAAGCGAGGTAAAGCTCCAGCCTGGAGATACCAGGCGGGGCACACAAAACCCGTTTGGCGGAGGCCAGACGGGTTTTCTGTTTTGCAGGACGCAAAATCGAGATGAACGACTCATTGCCGCGCCGCGGGTTCACCACCGCGATTCTGCATTCCGATCGGGACGCCGCCATCGAGCACGGCTCGCTGCACAAGCCCCTGCATCTTTCGGTCGCCTACGGCTACCGGGACGCGCGGGATCTGGCGGCCGTCTTCCAGGGGCGCGAGCAGGGCTTCGCCTACGGCCGCCAGGGCAACCCGACGACCGCCGCGCTGGAGCAGAAGATGAACCGGATGGAGGGCGGGATCGCGAGCGCCTGCTTCTCCACCGGCATGGCGGCGATCGGCGCGATCATGGTCTCGCTGCTCCGCGAGGGCGATCACCTCGTCTCGAGCTCGTTCCTGTTCGGCAACACCAACAGCATGTTCGCCACGCTCGCCACCCAGGGCATTCGCGTCTCGTTCGTCGACGCGACCGACGTGCGCGAGGTGGAAGCCGCGCTTACGCCGGCGACCCGGCTTGTGTTCGTGGAAACGATCGCCAACCCGCGCACCCAGGTCGCCGACCTGAAGCGCATCGGCGAGCTGTGCGCGCAGCGCGGGCTCCTGTACGTCGTCGACAACACGATGACCTCGCCGTATCTCTTTCGGCCCGCCGCAGTCGGCGCGGGTCTCGTGGTGAACGCGCTCACCAAGTACATCGGCGGGCACGGCAATGCGCTGGGGGGTGCGGTGACCGACACCGGCCGCTTCGACTGGACGCGCTTCGCCAACATCTACGACAGCTACCGGGGCGCGAGGCCCGAGCTGTGGGGCATCACGCAGATCCGCAAGAAGGGGCTGCGCGATTGGGGCGGCACGCTCGCGCCGGAGCAGGCACACCATCTCGCGGTCGGCGCGGAAACGCTCGCGCTGCGCATGGAGCGCGCCTGCGCGAACGCCGGCGACCTGGCGGGATTCCTCGCCCGCCATCGCGGGGTTCGCGCGGTCTACTACCCTGGGCTGCCGGCTCATCCGCAGCACGCGCTCGCGCGCGAGCTCTTCTCCGGTTTCGGGGCGCTCCTCTCTTTCGAGCTCGACCCGGCGATCGACTGCTTCGATCTCCTGAACCGGCTCAGGAATGTCGTGCTGTCGTCGAACCTCGGCGACAACCGCACGCTCGCGATCCCGGTCGCGCACACGATCTACTGGGAGATGGGGCCCGAGCGCAGGAAGAGCATGGGCATCGCCGATTCGCTGATTCGCGTCTCGGTCGGCATCGAGGACCAGGACGACTTGATCGGTGACTTCGAGCAGGCGCTGTCGTAGCGCCGGTCGAAGCGCAAGGCGTCGACAGGCGGCGTTCGCTCGCGCGCAGCCCGCGCTGCGGCTCTACAGCTCGCACGCCGTGACGCCGCCGGGCTCCACGCGCAGATAGCTTGCGCGCGAGTACCAGTCGGCCAGCACGTAGCGCTCGCAGGCGCGGCCGTCGACCGTCAGCTCGTGGCGTGCGGGCCGGTGCGTGTGACCGTGGATCAGGCGCGTGACGTTGTGCGCGCGCAGCGCCTCGGCGACCGCGGAGGCGTTCACGTCCATGATCGATTCCGGCTTGTTCGCGGTCGCACGCTTGCTGGTCGCGCGGAAGAACGCCGCGATCCCGCGCCGGAAGAGGTAGGGGAGCGCGAGCAGGCGCCGGCGATGCACGGGGTCCTGCCAGTACGCGCGGAAGCGCTGGTAGTCGACGTCGTCGGTGCACAGCGCATCGCCGTGCATGACGAGCGTGCGCGTGCCCTGGATGTCGTGCACGACCGCATCGCCGAGCAGCGTCGCGCCGGCGGCGCGCGCGAAGCGCTCGCCCAGCAGGAAGTCGCGATTGCCGCGCTGGAGGTAGACCGGCGTGCCCGACGCAGCCAGGTTGGCGAACCCCCGCGCCACGCCGGCGGCGAGCGGCTCGCGCAGCTGGTCGTCGCCGAGCCACGCGTCGAAGATGTCGCCGGGAACGTAAAGCGCGGCTGCGCCCCGCGCCGGGCCGCCGAGGAACGCGTGGAGGGCTGCCACCAGCTGCGGCCGCTCCCGGGAAAGATGCAGGTCCGAGACGAACAGCGTCGGCGCCGTGGCCACTTAAAGCGCCTCGCGACGCCTATTCGATGATCTCGGCGCGCTCGATCACGACATCGTCGCGGGGCACGTTCTGATGCATCCCGCGGCCTCCGGTCGACACCGCCTTGATGCGGTCGACGACGTCGGTGCCCTTGACCACGCGCCCGAAGACGCAATAGCCCCAGCCCTTCGCGTCCGGCGACTTGTGGTTGAGGAAGTCGTTGTCGGCGACGTTGATGAAGAACTGCGCCGTCGCCGAATGGGGGTCGCTGGTGCGCGCCATCGCGACGCTATAGCGGGAGTTCCTCAGCCCGTTGCCGGCCTCGTTCTGCACCGGCGTGCGGGTCGCCTTCTGCTGGAACGCCGGCGTGAACCCGCCCCCCTGGATCATGAATCCGTCGATGACGCGGTGAAAGAGCGTGTTGTCGAAGTGACCCGAGCGCACGTATTCAAGGAAGTTGGCGACCGTCTTAGGCGCGCGCGTCGCGTCGAGCTCGAGCGTGACGTCGCCGTGATTCGTGTGGAGGACGACCATGGATGCCTCGCGCCTAGGATGCGCCGACGACCGTGGCGCTCTTGATCACGACGCGCTCGATCGGCACGTCCTTCGCAAAAGGGCCTCCTGCCGCCGTCGGCGTCTTGGCGATCTTCTCGACCACTTCCATGCCCTCGACCACCTTGCCGAAGACCGTGTAGCCGACGCCCGCGACGGAAGGATCGCGGTAGTTCAGGAACTTGTTGTCGCCGACGTTGATGAAGAACTGCGCGGTCGCGGAGTTCGGGTCGGCGGTCCGCGCCATCGCGATCGTCCCCAGCGCATTGAGCAGGCCCGCCTTGCTGCTCTTCTCGGCCTCGTTGACCACCGGAGGTCGGGTCGGCTTCTCGCGGAAGTCGGTCCCGTAGCCGCCGCCCTGGATCATGAAGCCCGCGATCACGCGGTGAAACTGCGTGCCGTCGTACTGCTTCGCCTTGACGTAGGCAAGGAAGTTCTCCACCGTCTTCGGCGCTGCATCGGGATAGAGCTCGACGCGGAACTTGCCCGCGCTCGTGTCGAACTCGACCTGCGGGTTGGCGGCGGCCGCGGACAGCGCGAAGCCGGCGCAGCCGAGGGCGATAAGAATCAGGGTTGAAAAGCGACGCAGCATCGTCGGGTCTCCTTGACGGTCGAAGGTTGAATGGGCCTGCGAGCTACTTCTTCGGCTTGGCGGCCGGTTTGGGCACCGGCACGGCCGGCTTGGGCGCCGTGCTGGAAGGTGCGACCGCGTAGAGCTCGCGCACCAGCGTGAGCTTGGTCTGGGCGCTCTTGTTGCCCTTGTCGAGCGCGACCGCGCGGTCGTATTCCAGGCCGGCGAGCCGGGCGTAGATGTCGCCTAGGTTCTCGTGAGCGATGCCGTAATCGGGACGCGTCAGCAGCGCCGTCTCGAGCGCCCTGCGCGCCTTCTCGTATTGTCCCTGCTCCGCCCAGATCACCGCCAGGTTGTTGTACGGCTCGGGCAGCTCGGGGTAGTCCTCGGTGAGCTGCTGGAAGGTCACGATCGCCGCTTCGGTTTCGTGCTGATCGGACTGCACGACGCCCTTGAGGAAGCGCGCCTGCGGATTCTTCGCATCGCCCGCGAGCACCGCGTCGATCTTCTCGAGCGCGCTGACGTACTGTCCTTCGCGGATCATCCCGGCGGCTTCCGCAAGGTCGGGCGAAAGCCCGGGAGTGCGCTGCGGCTGGAGCGTCGCCGAGGTCGGCGGCGGAGGCGGCGCCTGCTGCGCGACCGCCGGGGCGGCAAGCGCCGCGAACAGCCACGCGACGGCGCGGCGAGCGGAACGGGAAGTCATCGGTGCGATGTCGGCACGCCCGGGTCGGGCGGCCGCGTCGCGTATTCTATCAGCCCCGTCGGAGGCGCTCGATGGTCGAGTCGATCAGCGCGCGCGCGATGCTGACCGGGTTGGGCAGCTGCGGCAGGGCGTCGATGGTGAACCAGCGCGCGTCGACGATCTCCTCGTCGCAGGGACGCGCTTCCCCCGAGGCGTACTCCGCGTTGTAGGCGATCATCAGTGAATGCGGGAACGGCCAGGACTGGCTCGCGACGTAACGCAGGCCGGTCACCTCGATGCCGACCTCCTCGCGCACCTCGCGATGGATGCAGTCCTCGATCGACTCTCCCGCCTCGACGAAGCCGGCCAGCGCGCTATAGACCGCCTGGGGAAAGCGCCGCGAGCGCGCGAGCAGGAGCTCGTCGCCGCGCGTGACGAGGACCATCATCGCGGGGGACACTCGCGGCCACACGACGTGCCCGCAGGCCGGGCACAGCTTCGCGCGCTCGCCCGCCTTGTCGCGCGTCGCGGTGCCGCAGCGGCCGCAGAACTGGTGGCTGCGGTCCCATTCGACGATCTGCGAGGCGCGGCCCGCGACGGCCAGCCACGCGTCCGGAAGCTGCAGGAAGAGGCTGCGCAGGCCACGCCATTCCCAAGGGGCGCCCACGGAGGCGGAGGAGGGCGCTCGGATGGCGATGCAGTTGACGCCTTCGAGACGGCCGAGGTAGTGCCGCGGCCCCGCGATGCCGAGATCGGCGACGTCGCGCAGGGTCGGCAGCGCCGGCGGGTCGCCGGCCCGCGCGAGAATCCTGTCGTCGCGCCAGACGAAGCACACGGCGTCCGCGCCGGGATCGACCGGAGTGGCAAACGCCGGCTCGAAGCCGGCGGGGGTGTTCATCCGCACGAGAGACGCGGGAGCGCGCTGCGCCGCTATCGCAGGAAGCGCTCGTCTTTGCCGATGACGGTGAGCTCGACGAACTTCGATCCGCTGTGGTCGGTCGGCGAGAAGCTGACGGTGAAGCCGCCGACGTCGAAATCGCGGATCTGCTCCATCGCGTTGATGAACCTTTCGCGGGTGAGGTCGTTGCCAGTGCGCCGCAGCCCCTCGACGAGCACCTTGGCGGCGATGAAGCCTTCGAGGCTCGTGAACGAATAATTCTGCTTGCCGGTCGACGCCTCGATCATCTGCTGGTAATCCTTCACGATGCGGGCGGAAAGGTTCCAGGGAAACGGCACCACCTGGGACACGCCGACGCCGCGCCCCGACGCTCCCGCCTCGTGCGCCAGCGCCTTGCTGCCGACGAACGAGACGTTCATGAATTGCGGATTGCACCCGGCGTTGCGCATCGCCTTGATGAACGCCGCGCAGGACTTGTAGGCCGAGATCATCACCACGCCCTGCGGGTCGACCTTGCAGATCGACTTGACGGCCGCGCCGACGTCCACCGTGTTTCGTTCCACGGTGCCAGTAGCGATGATCTGCATGTTGCGCTTCTGCATCGCGCGCTCGACGCCCGTGAGGCCGGCCTTGCCGTAGTCGTCGTTCTGGTAGAACACCGCGATCCGGTCGAGCGTCTGGCCGACGAGCTGGCCGACCAGCTTGTCCGTCTCGTCGAAGTAGCTGGCGCGGATGTTGAACACGTAGCGGTTGACCGGGTTGCGCAGCGACTCGGCCCCGGTGAACGGGCCGACGAACGGGACCTTCGCCGCGGTGAAGATCGGCTTCGCGGCGTTCGACGTCGGCGTTCCGACGTAGCCGAAGAGCAGGAACACGCCGTCGTCGATGAGCTTCTTGGTGTTGGCGGCCGCGCGATCGGCTTCGTAGCCGTCGTCGAGCGACCTGAGTTCGATCTTGCGGCCGTTGACGCCGCCGGAGGCGTTGATCGCCTGGAAATACGCCATCGCCCCGGCCCGCATCTCGGTGCCCAGCTCGGAAGCGGGCCCGCTGAACGCCGCGGACTGCCCGATCAGAATGCTGTTGGACGTGACTCCCGGGTCCCCGGCCGCTGCGGACGCGACAGCCGCGAGCAGAATCCCGCCCAGCCATCTCCATGCGTTGACCATCGATTTCTCCTCGTCCTGCGTCTCCCGCCGCCCCGGTTCGCCGGACCTATCATAGGCGATTCCCGTCGGTGTGCAAACGCGATAGCAACTCTCGGACCACCCCGGGGCGCTGTGGCGCACAGGGTATAATGTCCAGCTACAACAATCGACTGCGAGACCATGGAAGCCGAACGCATCAACCAGATCGCCGGGACCCTGTCCGGATTGCAGCAACGGGCTGCCGATCTACGGAGGTATCTTTGACTTCGAGGTCAAGGCCGAGCGCCTTGGCGCGGTGACGCGCGCCTTGGAGGATCCCGGGGTCTGGAACGATCCCAAGCGGGCCCAGGAGCTCGGCAAGGAACGCAAGCAGCTCGAGTCCGTCGTCGGGACGCTGAACGACCTCGATGCGCGCCTGAAGGACAGCGGCGAGCTCTTCGAGCTGGCGCGCGGCGAGGCCGACGATGCGATGCTGGTCGCGGTGGCGAAGGACGTCGACGCGCTCGAGCACGCCGTCGGCGACATGGAGTTCCGCCGGATGTTTCACAATCCGATGGACCCCAACCCCTGCTTCATCGACATCCAGGCCGGGAGCGGCGGAACCGAGGCGCAGGACTGGGCGGCGATGCTGCTGCGGATGTACCTGCGCTACTGCGAGCGCAAGGGCTACCGGACCGAGATCCTGGAGCAGTCCGAGGGCGAAGTCGCCGGCATCAAGAGCGCGAGCGTGAAGGTCACCGGCGACTACGCCTACGGGCACCTACGCACGGAAACGGGGGTGCACCGCCTGGTGCGCAAGAGCCCCTTCGACGCCAACGCGCGGCGGCACACCTCGTTCGCGAGCGTCTTCGTCTATCCCGAGGTCGACGAGACGATCGAGGTCGAGATCAACCCCGCCGACATCCGCATCGACACGTTCCGGGCATCCGGCGCCGGCGGCCAGCACATCAACAAGACCGACTCCGCGGTGCGCATCACCCACGCGCCGAGCGGCATCGTGGTCCAGTGCCAGAACGATCGCTCGCAGCACCGCAACCGCGCCGAGGCGATGGCGATGCTCAAGTCGCGGCTCTACGAGCTGGAGCTGCGCAAGCGCCAGGCCGAGCAGCAGAAGCTCGAGGAGGCGAAGACCGACATCGGCTGGGGGCACCAGATCCGCTCGTACGTGCTCGATCAGTCCCGGATCAAGGACCTGCGCACCAACGTCGAGAGAGGCGACACGCAGTCGGTGCTCGACGGCGATCTCGACGACTTCATCGCAGCCAGCCTGAAGCAGGGGGTGTAGCGTGAGCGAGCCGCGGGAGCTGCCGCCCGACGACGAGAATCGGATCGTGGCCGAGCGGCGCGCGAAGCTCGACGCGCTTCGCGCCGGCGGGCAGGCGTACCCGAACGACTTCCGGCGCGACGCGCTCGCGGCCGATCTGCACGCCGTGCACGACGCGGCGGCGACCGAGGCGCTCGAAGCGCAGCGGATCGAGGTCGCGGTTGCCGGACGGATGGTGCTCAAGCGCGTCATGGGCAAGGCGAGCTTCGCGACGCTGCAGGACATGAGCGGGCGGATCCAGCTCTACATCGCCAACGACACGGTCGGCGCCGACGCTCACGATGCCTTCAAGCGCTGGGACCTGGGCGACATCGTCGGGGCGCGAGGCAGCCTGTTCAGGACGCGAACGGGCGAGCTCTCCGTGCGCGTAACCGAGCTCAGGCTCCTCGCCAAGGCGCTCAGGCCGCTCCCGGAGAAGTTCCACGGGCTCACCGACCAGGAGCAGAAGTACCGGCAGCGCTACGTCGATCTCATCACGAGCGCGGAATCGCGGCGCGTGTTCGTCGCTCGCTCGCAGATCGTCCAGGCGATCCGCGAGTTCTTCGTCGCGAGAGGTTATCTCGAGGTCGAGACGCCGATGATGCACCCCATCCCGGGCGGCGCGACGGCCCGGCCCTTCGTGACCCATCACAACGCGCTCGACACCGAGCTGTACCTGCGCATCGCGCCGGAGCTCTACCTGAAGCGCCTGGTGGTGGGCGGGCTCGAGAAGGTGTTCGAGATCAACCGCAACTTCCGCAACGAGGGCATCTCCACGCGACACAATCCCGAGTTCACGATGCTCGAGTTCTACGAGGCGTACCGGGACTATCGCTACTTGATGGACCTCACCGAGGAGCTCCTGCGCAGCGTGGCGCAGAGAGTCTGCGGCACGACGGTCGTCCCCTACCAGGGCCAGCGCATCGACCTCGGCGGAAAATTCGATCGCCTGACCATGGCCGAGGCGATCGCGAAGCACAACCCGCAGCACACGGCGTCGCAGCTTGCGGCGCGGGACTACCTGACCGCGGCGCTGAAAGCACTCGCCGTCGAGGTCCTACCCACCGACGGCCTGGGCGTGCTGCAGCTCAAGCTCTTCGAGGCCACGACCGAGCACAAGCTCGTGCAGCCCACCTTCATCGTCGCTTATCCCGCGGACGTCTCGCCGCTCGCCCGGGCCAGCGAGGCCGATCCGTCGGTGACCGATCGCTTCGAGCTGTTCGTCACCGGACGCGAGATCGCCAACGGCTTCTCCGAGCTCAACGACCCCGAGGACCAGGCGGCCCGCTTCATGGCGCAGGCGAAGGCCAAGGACGCCGGCGACGCCGAGGCGATGCACTATGACGCCGACTACGTGCGCGCGCTCGAATACGGAATGCCGCCCGCGGCAGGCGAGGGGATCGGCATCGACCGCCTGGTTATGCTGCTCACCGACAGCCCGTCGATTCGCGACGTGATCCTCTTCCCGCAACTCAAGCCCGAGGCCTAGAAACAAAACCCCGGGGCGAGGCGAGGGGCCCCCGGGACCGCGGCGAGCCCAGGCAGCCATGACCGAGCGCTACCGGACATTCCGCGAGTTCTACCCGTTCTACCTCTCGGAGCATCGCAATCCGGTGTGCCGGCGGCTGCATTTCGCGGGATCGCTGCTCGCGCTCGCCGCGATCGCCGCTGCGATCGTCACCCGCAACGCGTGGTGGCTCGCTGCGGCGCCGCTCGCCGGGTACGGCTTCGCCTGGGCCGGTCACTTCTTCTTCGAGAAGAACCGCCCCGCCACCTTCACCCATCCGCTCTATAGCCTGCTGGGCGACTGGGTCATGTTCGGCCAGCTCCTGACCGGGAGGCTGCGCCTCTGACGGCGGCGGCCGGCACTGGAGCGCCTAGTGCATGAGAATCCGCTCGACCCACTGCGCGTAGGCCTCGATGAACTTCTTGAGGAAGTCGCGTCCGGCGTCGTCGATGAGCGCGCCGCCCTCGTCGAACAGCTTGGCCGCGTTGCCGACGTAGGCTTCCGGCTGCTGGAGCACCGGGATGTTGAGGAAGACGAGCGACTGGCGCAGGTGCTGATTGGCGCCGAAAGCGCCCTGCGCCCCCGGCGACACGCTGACCACGCCTCCGGGCTTCGCGTTCCACGAGCTCTGGCCGTAGGGCCGCGAGCCGACATCGATGGCGTTCTTCATGCAGCCCGGGACGGAGCGGTTATATTCGGGCGTCACGAACAGCACCGCGTCGGCCCTGCGCAACCGGGTCCTGAATGCGAGCCAGGGAGCCGGCGCATTGGCTTCGTCGTCCTGGTTGTACATGGGCAGCGCTCCGATCTCGACGATCTCCAGCGTGAGCGTCGGGGGCGCGAGCGCGCTCAGTGCTCTTGCGGTCTTGCGACTGAACGATTCCTTGCGGAGACTGCCGACGATGACGGCGACGTCGCGGGGATTGCTCATGAGGCTCCTCTCGATGTTCGTGAAGCGCCTGGGCTCGCTTCGGCGCTGCGGGCATTATAGGGACAGCCGGCGGGGTGCCTCCGGTTTGCCCGGTGCGCCGGCGCGGTGGCATAATCGCCCCTCTCGGGGTGTAGCGCAGCCCGGTAGCGCGCTTGCTTTGGGAGCAAGATGTCGGGAGTTCAAATCTCTCCACCCCGACCAGAACGAATCGGCTCGAAGGTCGCGGCTTGTCGCTGTTACGGGCGCCCGTAGCTCATTGGGATAGAGCACCGGCCTTCTAAGCCGGCGGTAACAGGTTCGAGTCCTGTCGGGCGCGCCAAGGGCCCGGCGGATGTCGATGGTGGCGGTAGCTCAGCTGGCAGAGTCCCGGATTGTGATTCCGGTCGTCGTGGGTTCGAATCCCATCCGCCACCCCATTTTCCAGCGGCAATGGTTGTCGAGATCGCCGGTCCCAGCGCGCGCCGGGCCGCGGCGTGCGCCAAGCGAACAGTGGTTGCCCATCCCGCACCGGCGACGACCGTTGCCTCTCGTCCGGTTGACGAACCTGACAAACGCCACATAGACTCGCACGCGAGGAGCGAGGCCGCGTTGCGTTGCCGGTGCTTCCGGCAACCGGCGGCCTTCGCCAATCGTGACGCGAGCCATTCGGGCTCGCCTGCGCAAGCATCGAGAAGGGGGTATCGATGGCTCGGTCCGTCGCGTGCGTGATCCTGCTCGTTTTCGCCACCGCTGCCTGGGGCGGGAGGAACCTGATCATCAACGGGAACTTCGCGAGCGGAAGCGTCGCCAACACCTGCAACGTCTACGACCTGCTACCCGGCAGCAACATCCTTACGGGCTGGACCGTATCGGTGGGGTCGATCGACTGGGAAGGTCCTCCCCCCTGCGGCTGGGTCGGGCCCCCGGGACAGCAGTATTCCGTCGATCTCGTCGGGCAGCTCTGCATCGGCGGCATCGAGCAGACGATCGATACGAATCCCGGTAGTTTGTACGTGCTCTCCTTCGAGCTGGCGGGCAATCCTGGCGGAAACCCGCCGGCCATCAAGCCGCTCACGGTCACGGTCGATGGCAAACCGCACCCCTTGATGTTCGACACGGGCGGAAAGGATGCATCCAACATGGGTTGGCGCCCGGTGCAGGCCGCCTTCCGGGCTTCGGGGAGCAGGACCACCATCAGCTTCGTGAGCGACGTCTCGGGCTTTGGCGGACCCTGCAACGCCGGCGCGGCGATCGCCAACGTTCGCGTGGAGCGCCTCTGAACCCGGCGCTTCTCGGCGCTATCCGAGCCTGCGGCGTACCCGAACGCCGCCGCTAGGCCTTCGCCGGATAGCCTCGGGCGACGGCCCCGGCCCGCGCAATGCCTTCCACGATCGCCGCGTTTCACCGCCTGCATCAATCAGGCTGCTTCGTCATCCCCAATCCCTGGGATCGCGGCAGCGCCATCTACCTGCAGAGCCTGGGGTTCCGTGCGCTTGCCACGACGAGCGCGGGGTTTGCGTGGTCGGTGGGTCGCCCCGACAACGGCGTGACCGTCGACCAGGTGCTGGCGCACTTGAAAGAGATCTCCAGCGCGGTTTCTGTGCCGGTCAACGCCGATTTCGAAGGCGGCTTTGCGCGCGAGCCGAACGGCGTCCGGGCGAACGTCGCGCGCGCGGTCGCCACCGGGATCGCGGGACTGTCGATCGAAGACTCGACCGGTGACGAGCGCGCGCCCCTGTTCGACGTGGCGTTGGCCCGCGAGCGGATCGAGGCCGCCCGCGCGGCGATCGACGCATCGGGGACCGGCGTTTTGCTAACCGGCCGCTCGGAGGGCTTCTTCGTCGGCCGACCCGACATCAAGGAGACCATCGGGCGGCTCGAAGCCTACGCCGCGGCGGGCGCCGACTGCCTCTATGCGCCCGGCATTCGCACCGACGCAGATATCGCAGCGGTCGTGCGCGCCGTCGCGCCGAAGCCGGTGAATCTGCTGGTCGCCGGCGACTGGATCGCGTTCGCCCGCGCGGCGGAGCTGGGAGTCCGGCGCATCAGCGTGGGCGGTGCACTGGCGCGCGCGGCTTGGAAAGGATGGACGCATGCCGCGCGGCAGATCGCCGAGCAAGGTTCGTTCGCTGGCCTCGCGTCGGGTGGATTGCCGGCGATCGACCTCAATCGCCTGTTCCGCTGATCGACGCGTCGGCGGGCTCACTCCACTTCGGGCCCCGTCTCGCGGGCACGCGAGCCGCGATCGGCCGCAGCAGCAGCCTTCGCCGCCCCGGCCTGACGCCGCGCCGTCCAGTAGGCGTTGTAGAAATAGTTGATGAGCGTTGCGGGGACGATGCTCGCGAGCTGCGCCAGCGCGGCAGGAAGCCGCGGCCAGAGGAAGCACACCGTGGCGAACACTCCGTAGCTCGCGAGCAGCGCCCCGAGCGACGCGAGCCCCAGCCGGCTGACGCTGATCACCCCGGCCCCGGCCGCGCGGCGTGGCCGGAACGTCCACAAGCGGTGCAGCGCGAAATTCGAGAGCATGGACAGGAGCGTCGACAACGGCGACGCGGCGTACCTGTCGATACCCGCCGCGGTCAGCAGGAGGAACGCTCCGAGGTTCACCGCGACGCCGGACATCCCGACCAGGAGGAACCGCGCGAACGTCGCCAGGCTGCGGAAGCGCAGCCACAGGGCGTTGACGATGAACTCGCGGATGTCGCGCAGGCCGAGCTTCGACGCGCCGCGCTCGCGGTCGGAGAAGACGATGGGGATTTCGGCTATCCTCGCGCCGTGCAGCTTCGCTTCGTACAGGAACGCCACCAGGAACGCGTAGCCCTGCACCCGGATGCGATCGAGCGACATGCCTTCGAGGAGCGAGCTGCGGATGGCGCGAAAGCCCGACGTGCAGTCGCGGATGGGGTGAAGCCCGACGAGGTAGCGCGCGACGCGGTTGCCCCAGCGCGAGTTGGCTCGCCGCAGCGCGCTCCAGTCGGGCGGAATCCGGCCGCCGGGGACGTAGCGGCTGCCGATCACGAGATCGGCGTCCTGCTCGAGCGCCGCGAGGAGGCGCGGAACGTCGGCCGGGTCGTGCGAGAAGTCGGCGTCCATCTGCAGGACCGCGTCGGCGCCGAGCTCGTCCATCGCGCAGCGCATACCGCGCAGGTAGGCCGCGCCGAGCCCGAGCCTGCGGCCGGGACTCAGGTGGATCCGGGGATGGTCCCGCCGCGCCGCGAGAACGAGCTCCGCCGTCCCGTCTGGAGAGGCGTCGTCGCACACGAGGACGTGCAGGTCGTGCGGCGAGCGCGCCGCCTGGGCGAGCAGCGCCTCGAGCAGCGGCCCGATGTTGCCGCGCTCGTTGTAGGTCGGGACGACGATGACGACCTTCATCGGCTAGGCATTCTAAGAGCTGGAGGGCAATGACGCCCGCCGCGAGCGCACCGGTACCCTCGCCCGTCGGCGAGGCTCGATGGCGGGGGCTCGGCGAGCCGCTCGCTTCGCGGGCCCTGGTGCTGGCCCTCCTCGCGTTCGCCACCGCCTGGAATCTCACCAAGGCCTACCACATCGACGACACGGCGTACATCGAGATTGCCCAGTGGATCGCCGGCCACCCGCTGCATCCCATGCGCGGCAGGGTGTTCTGGGGCGACGAGGGATTCACCACCATCGACAGCGTCAATCAGCCGCACCTCTACCTCTACGCGATGGCCGCCTGGGGACGCCTCTTCGGCTGGAGCGAGGTCTCGATGCATGGCCTGCTGGCGCTGTTCGCGCTCGCGGCCATCGCGATGATGCACCGGCTGTCGCGCATCGTGCTGCCCGGTCGGCCGGCGCTCGCGACGACCCTGGTCGTGGCCAGCCCGGCGTTCGTGGTCGGACAGAACACGATGGTCGACGTGCCGGCGCTCGCGCTCTGGCTCTGGTTCTTCACGCTGCTGCTCGGCGAGGCGGGCGGCGAGCGCGCGACGCGGCGCTACGTCGCCGCGGGCGCGGTCTGCGGCGCGGCGATCCTCGTGAAGTACACAGGCCTCGTGCTGATTCCGGCGCTCGTGCTCGACGGGCTGCTCAGGCGCCGCCGCGCGGCTTGGTACGGCGTCGCCGTGGCCATGGGCATCGTGCTCCTCTGGTGCGGCTTCAACTACTGGGACTACGGCGGCGTTCACATGCTCACGCGGATGGATGCGCGGGGATTCCGCAACGTGCTCGACCCGCTGAAATGGCTGCTGTGCCTCGGCGCGGCCGCGCCGTTCGCCTTCGCGCTGGCCGGCGCGTGGCTCGAGCGGCAGTCGCGCCCGCTCGCCCGCGGTGCCGGCGTCGCGCTGGTCGTCCTCGTCGCCGCCATGCTGCCGGCCGTCGCGGCCAGCCTCGGCGGAATGATCGATACCGCCGCCTCGGACGTCGTTTTCGCCACGTTCTTTCTGCTGAGCGGGGCGCTGGCGATCGCCGTCGCGCTGGGCGCGTTGCCGCGGTTTCGTGACCCGTTGCAACCGACGGTCGTCGCGCGGTGGATGCTCGCCTACTGGGCCGCGGCCGCTGCTGCGTTCATCGTGCTCCTCGCTCCCTTCGTCGCGATGCGCCACGTCCTCGTGGCCCTGCCTCCGCTCGTGCTGCTCGCGCTGGCCGCCGTCCCCGGAGGCGCGGCCGCAGGCTGGCGCGCCGCGGCGGTCGTCACGGTGTTCGCGGTGACCTGCGTGGTGGCATCCGCCGACCGATGGTACGCCGGCATCTATCGCGAGCAGGCCGCACGCCTGCGCGCGTCGCTTCCCGCCTCGGCGCGCGTATGGACGGCGGGGCACTGGGGCTGGCAATGGTACGCCGCGGAGAATGGCATGGTGCAGATCGTCCCGGGCGAAAGCCGGGTCGCGGTCGGCGACTTCATCGTCTACCCCGAGCACGTGCATCGGCAGCCTCTCCCGGAGGACATCACGACCGAAATCCTGCGCGAGGTGCCGATCCGCCCGACGAACTGGGTGCGGGCGTTTGCGGCGCCGTACGCCGGCTTCTACGCGACCAGTGCCTTCAGCCAGCTTCCCTGGGCGGTCCACCTCGGCCCGATCGAGACCTTCCGCGTGCTGCGAGTCGTCGCGGTGCGGAATCCGTAGCGCGCCGTCCCTCGAGCGGGCGTTCTCGCATACACTTGTGCGGCACACCGCCGAACGCCCGCGGGCGAGAGTCTTCGCGGGCGGCGGAGAACGTGATGACGGACTCGACGGAACCCGCTTCACCGGAGCTCGCCGCGCTGGTCGCCGAGCTCGAGCAAGCCGAAGCCTACGAGCAGCGGCTGCGGCAGATCATCGCGGAGGCGCGCGACCAGCTCGCCGCGGGCCACGCCTCGGTCGCGCTGTCGATGCTCAACGAAGCGCTTTCCGACATCGACGCCGCGGCCGACGTCGTGGCGCCGACGGATCCCGCGCGCGGCGCTAGATGACTCCGCCGATGATGTTGATGCTCATCGCCAGGATCGCGATGTTGTAGACGAACGACAGCACGCCGTGCACCAGCGTCAGGCGGCGCATCGGGCGCGACAGCACGGCGACGTCCGACACCTGCGACGTCATGCCGACGACGAACGCGTAGTAGGCGAAATCCAGATAGTCCGGCTCGTCGTCATCGGGAAACCTGAGCCCCTGGTGGTGCCGCTTGCTTCCCGCCGGCAGATAGTAGTACAGCCGCGCGTAGTGGAACGCGAACAGCGTGTGGATCATCAGCCAGGATAGAAGCAGCGCGGCGATCGAGAGCGTGAGTCGCTCGGCGCGGGCCCAGAAGGACAGCTCCTTGATGTCGCCGACCAGGAAGCCGATGGCCACGAAGCTCGCGCTCGCGGCGATGACGATCAGCAGGAAGATCAGGTACCCGCCGGGATCGTAGCGCTGCGCGCGCAGCCGGGTCTGGACGGCGTCGGTGCGCGCGATCAGCACCCAGCCCATCACCAGGTAGGAAAGCGCGAAGGCGTCCCAGCCTGCGAGCAGCGAGACGCCGATCGGGAATGCCAGCCGCGCCGCGAGCGCGACCAGCGCCGCGACGCCCATCTCGATCGCGAGCCGGGGCAGGGTGGCCAGGCCGACGAGCCCCCGGAGCTGCGTTTCGGCGGGCTTGGGTGCGGTCACGGCGAAGACGGGGAGGCCCGCGCGCGGCTCACGCGTCGCGCCGCCGGCGCCGCTCGAGCCAGGTATCCAGCGCGATCCGGCCGGGCCCGCAGATCGTGAGCACCAGCAGCATCGTGCCCCAGAGGACGTGGTCCTTGATGCCGCCGGTCTGCGCGAGCGTCTCGTAGTACGACATGACGGCCACGATGTTGAAGACGAACAGCACGCCCGAGGCGAACCGCGACGCGAGGCCGAGCACGAGCAGGATGGGCATCGACAGCTCGGTCGCCGCGCCGAAGGCCGCGGCCACGGGCGGCGAGAGCAGCGGCACGTGGTACTCGTCGGTAAACAGCGCGACCGTCGCGCTCCAGTCGTGCGTCTTGGTGAGCCCCGACAGGAGAAATACCCGCGCGACGTACAGGCGGAAGCCCAGGAGCATCAGCGGCTCGAGCTTCGCCAGCCAGGCCGAGACGGTGCAGTACGCGGCTGCGAGCGCCGCGCCGCGCGAGGACGATGGTGCGTTGTTCAAGCGGTTCGCTCCCAGGTGGAAGAAGCGGGTGGAGCGCTGAACGCGACGATGCTGCGCAGCGCGACGTGGGCTCGGAGCGCTTCGCCCAGCTCGAAAGACGCGTCCTCGGCCAGGGCCAGTTCCAGCGCGTCGTTCAGCGCCCGGTCGCGGCCGAGCGCGCGCAGGAAGGCATCCGCGCCGGGCGCGAGGCGGTGGATCGCGACGCCGTCCTCTGCGCGCAGCACGAGCAGCGCTTCACCGCCTTCTCCCAAGTCGACGCGCTCGTCTTCGTGGCCGGGCTGGTTGGCCTGCCAGATGCGCAGCAGCGGGAACGCCGACGACACGAATTGCACGGAGGGATGGAGGCGCAAGCGCAGCGAGCCGAGCCGCTCCGGCGGCACGGCGGCGAGCGAGGCCAAGTCGAGGGGGCCCGCGTCGGCCGCGATGCCCGCCTGGTCGACCGCCCACTCGAGCCTGGCCACATCAGGCAGGTAGGGCAGGTCGCGTGCGGGCGGATAGCCGGCGAGAAACTGCGGGAGCTCGCTACCGTAACGGTTCACGTCGCCACGCGTCGATGGCCGCGCGCGCACGAACGCGTCGACGGCCGCCCCGAAAAACGCCGGCCCGACGAGCGCGCGCACGACCGGAAACGTCGCGGCGAGCGCCTTGCGATAGTTGGCCAGCACATTGTTGCGATAGATGGCGATCCTCGCGTCCGCGTCCAGGCGGCCGCCGACCACGCCCAGCCTCGAGAGCGCCGGGCGATCGCCGAGCAGGACCGCGGCGGCGAATCCGCGCTGCAGCTCAGACAGCGACGCCATCGGCCCGCTCCAGGATCGACTGCGCCGTCGACGCCTCGTCCAGCAGGACCTCGAGCGAGGGCAGATCGGTATCCCACTCGACCAGAGTCGGCTTCGCGCCGAAGCGCTCGATCGCGGCCCGGTAGAGGTCCCAGACCGCGGGCGCAACGCGGGCGCCGTGCGTGTCGATCAGGCAGGCGCCGATATCCTCGAAGCCCGCGAGATGGATCTCGCCCACGGCGTCGCCGGGGATCGCCTCGAGATAGTCGAGCGGATCGAAGCCGTGGTTGACCGCGTTGACGTAGACGTTGTTGAGGTCGAGCAGGATCCGGCAGCCCGCGCGCCGTGCGACTCCGGCGACGAACTCCCACTCGGCCATCGCGTCGGAGGCGAAGCGCAGGTACGCCGACACGTTCTCGACCAGGAGCGCGCGCCCGAGCGCGGTCTGCGCTGCGTCGACGCGATCCGCGACGAGCTCGAGCGCTTCTTCGGTGAGAGGCAGCGGGAGGAGATCGTTGAGATGCCGCCCGTCGATGCGCCCCCAGCAGAGGTGCTCCGAAACGGCCGCGGGCTCGATCCGGTCCGCGAGGCGCTTGAGCCGCTCCAGGTGCGCGGCATCGAGCGCGTCGGCCGAGCCCAGCGACAGCCCCACGCCGTGCAGCGCGACGGGGTAGTCGACGCGGATCGCCTCGAGGGCTTCGAGAGCAGGTCCGCCGTCGACGAAATAGTTTTCGCTGTGGGCCTCGAGCCAGCCGATCGCCGGACGTTCCGCACGGATGCGGGCAACGTGCGGCGAGCGCAGGCCGACGCCGGCGGTCGGCGGGAGCTGCGAGGCCGCGGGCATCGGCTGCGGTTCCATCAGGGCCCGCGGCGTGGACGCGCCGGGAACGGCCCGTTCGGCGTCAGGACTTCGGAGCCGTCAGCTTGCCGCCCATCTTCTCGCAGCTGCCCTTGGCGACGTACTTCCAGTCCAGAGGGTCGTTGTCGACCTTGCCTTGGCCGGCGCAGGCGTGCTTTGCGGTCGCGCAGTCGGCCTGCCCGGCCTTGGCGATGCCGTAGCACTTGTCCTTGCTCGCTCCCGGCGAATCCATGCCCGCAGCCGTCGCCGACGCGGCCAGACCGAGAGCGAACAGTCCGGCGACGGCGGCCTGGATCGTGGCTTGATGCTTCATGAACGTCTCCTACGAAGGTTGAAGAGGCGAAGGGAGGGAATCCCCCTCCGGCGTCTTGGTCGGAAGCCGCAGCGCCACCTTACATTGGGTATCGCGGCGCGGGCAAGTCGCGACCCGGCCTGGGTCGATGGCTGCCCGGCGGGCAATACCGCTAAGATTGGGCGACCGGTCAATGCCCGCTCCCGCGACATGCGCTTCACCATCGCGACGTACAACATCCACAAGGGGTTCTCCCACCTTACCCGCAAGGTCGTCATCCACGAGCTCAAGGAGCGGCTTCACGGGCTCTCGGCCGACGTGCTGTTCCTCCAGGAGGTCCAGGGCGTCAATCGCCGCCACGCGCGGAGGTACCGCAACTGGCCCGGCAAGCCGCAGCACGAGTTCATCGCCGACGCCGTATGGCACGAGGTGGCGTACGGCCGCAACGCGGTCTACCAGCACGGCCACCACGGCAACGCCGTGCTCTCGCACTACCCGATCATCGCGCAGGCGAACCTCGACATCTCCGCGCACGCCTTCGAAAGCCGCGGCCTGCTGCACTGCGTGCTCCAGCTCAAGCGCGGCCTGCCGCCTCTGCACTGCATCAACGTCCATCTCGGGCTGTTCGAGCGCGGCAGGCGCTGGCAGGTGCACGCCCTGTGCGAGCGCATCCGGGAAGCCGTGCCGAGAGGCGCGCCGCTGATCGTCGCCGGCGACTTCAACGACTGGCGCCGGCGCGCCGATCGCATGCTGCAGGAGGAGCTCGCGCTGACGGAAGTCTTCGAGGTTGCGCGCGGCCGTCCCGCGCGCACCTTCCCGGCGGTGCTCCCCGTTTTCCGGCTCGACCGCATCTACTCGCGAGGCCTCGCGATCGTCGGCACCGCGGTCCACTACGCGTACCCGCTGCATCGCATGTCCGATCACGCGGCGCTGGCCGCGACCTTCGACCTCGAGCGGCACGGGCGAGCGGCGGGGCGTTAGCGCGAAGGCCACGCCGTGGACCGCTTCGTCGCCGGCAACCGCATCGTCCTTCTGCGCAGCGGCGCGGAGTACTTCCCGGCGCTCGAGCGAGCGATTGATTCCGCGACGATCGAGATCTGGCTGGAGACCTACATCTTCGCCGACGACGCGACCGGCCGGCAGCTCGCCGACGCACTCTCCCGCGCCGCGCTTCGGGGCGTCAAGGTCCGCGTGATGGTCGACGGCTGGGGCGCGAAGTTCTATCTCACGACCGCGCTCGAGCGCGCGATGCGCAAGTCCGGCATCGAGCTGCTCAAGTACCGCCCCGAGGTGTCCGCCTGGCAGTTCCGCTCGCACCGTCTGCGGCGGCTGCACCGCAAGCTCTGTCACGTCGACCACCGGATCGCGTTCGTCGGCGGCATCAACGTGATCGACGACTTCAACACGCCGGGACACACACCCCCGCGGCTCGACTTCGCGGTCAGCGTCGAGGGGCCGCTGGTTCCGGCGGTGGCGCAGACGATGCAGCGCGTGTGGGCGCTCGTGCAGCTCGTGCAGTTCGGGACCAGCCAGCTGACGCTGTTCCCGGAACGGCGCCGCGCCGAGCACGTCGGGACGCAGACGGCGAAGTTCATCATCCGCGACAACCTGCGCCATCGCCGCGACATCGAGCAGGCCTATCTGGCGGCGATCCGTGCCGCCAGGCGCGAGATCGTCGTCGCGAACTCGTATTTCTTCCCGGGCATCACGTTCCGCCGAGAGCTGGCCGACGCGGCGGGCCGCGGAGTGGCGGTGACGCTGATCCTGCAGGCGAAGGTCGAGTACGTACTGCTGCACTTCGCGAGCCGCGCGATGTACGGACAGCTCCTGCAGGCCGGTGTCGTGATCCAGGAGTACCACAAGAGCATGCTGCACGCGAAGGTCGCGGTCATCGACGACCGCTGGGCGACCGTCGGCTCCTCGAACATCGACCCGTACAGCCTGCTCGTTGCGCGCGAAGCGAACGTCGTCGTTCGCGACCGCGGCTTCGCGGCCGAGCTCAAGCAGGAGTTCGACGTTATGATCGCGACCGGCTCCCGGCGCGTCGTGCACCAGGACTGGCAGAACCGATCGCGGCTGTACAAAGCGATGATCTGGATCTGCTACGGGATCGTCCGCGTCGGGATGGGCCTGCTGGGCTACGGGGGCGAGGAATGGTTTCCCAAGCGCTCGCGCGCGCGCCGCAACCCGGGGTGAGCGCGGGCGCGTAGCCCCTGCGGCGGATTGCCGCGCCCCCGCGGTCTACAATTGCGATCGATGCGTCGCGCCTCCTCCGCCCCGTTGCCCGCGCCACCCGACCGCCTGCACCGCGGCGATTGGCGCGCCATCGGCACGCTGCTGCCGTACCTCTTCGCCTATCGAGGGCGGGTCGTTCTCGCGCTCTGCTGCCTCGTCGCCGCCAAGCTCGCCAACGTCGGCGTGCCGCTCGTCCTCAAGGAGATCGTCGACCGACTGACCGCTCCGGCGACCGTGGTCCTGCCGCTCGGGCTGCTCGCCGCCTACGGCGCGATGCGCCTGTCGACCACCGCCTTCACCGAGTTGCGCGAGTTCCTCTTCGCCAAGGTCACCCAGCGCGCGGTGCGCACGATCACGCTCAAGGTGTTCCGGCACCTGCACGCGCTTTCGCTGCGCTTTCATCTCGCGCGCCAGACGGGCGGGCTTACGCGCGACGTCGAGCGCGGGACCCGCGGGATCTCGACGCTCGTGAGCTACGCGCTGTTCTCGATCCTGCCGACGCTCGTTGAAATCGGCCTGGTCTCGGCGATCCTGATCGTCCGCTACGACCCGTGGTTCATCGGCATCACGCTCGGCGCGCTGGCCGTGTACATCGTCTACACGGTGAGCGTCACCGAGTGGCGCACCGGCTTCCGCAGGACGATGAACGAGCTCGACTCGAAGGCCAACACCAGGGCGATCGACAGCCTGCTCAACTACGAGACCGTCAAGTACTTCAACAACGAGGAATACGAGGCCCAGCGCTACGACGAGAGCATGCAGCGCTGGGAAGCCGCCGCGGTCAAGAGCCAGACGTCGCTGTCGCTGCTCAACATCGGTCAGAGCGCGATCATCGCCGTCACCGTGACGCTGATCGTCTGGCGGGCGACTCTCGGCGTCGTGAATCACACGATGACGATCGGCGACCTGGTGCTGGTCAACGCCTTCATGATCCAGCTCTATGTCCCGCTCAACTTCCTCGGGGTCATCTACCGGGAGATCAAGCAGGCGCTGGCCGACATGGAGCGCATGTTCGGCTTGATCGAGCAGCATGCGGAAATCCGCGATGCGCCCGGCGCCCGGCCGCTCGAGGTCACCGCCGCGGAAGTGCGCTTCGAGCATGTCGACTTCTCCTACGAGCCGAACCGGCAGATCCTCTTCGACGTGTCGTTCACGATTCCCGCCGGCCGGACGGTCGCCGTGGTGGGCCCGAGCGGCTCGGGCAAGTCCACGCTCGCACGCCTGCTGTACCGCTTCTACGACGTCTCGGCGGGGCGCATCCTGATCGACGGCCAGGACCTGCGCGCCGTGCAGCAGTCGACCCTGCGGCGCGCGATCGGCATCGTCCCGCAGGACACGGTGCTGTTCAACGACTCGATCGAGTACAACATCGCCTACGGGCGCCCCGGCGCGACGCACGAGCAGGTGGTCGCCGCGGCGCGGCTCGCGCAGATCCACGATTTCGTCGCGAGCCTGCCGGAGGGGTATCGCACGCCGGTCGGCGAGCGGGGGCTGAAGCTCTCCGGTGGCGAGAAGCAGCGGGTCGCGATAGCGCGCGCGATCCTGAAGGCGCCGCGGCTGCTGATCTTCGACGAGGCGACCTCCGCGCTCGATTCCAAGTCGGAGAAGCTGATCCAGGAGGAGCTCGAGCAGATCTCGATCGATCGGACGACGCTCACGATCGCCCATCGACTGTCGACGATCGTCGGCGCGGACCAGATCCTGGTGCTCGAGCACGGGCGCATCGTCGAGCGCGGGACTCACGCGGAGCTGCTGGCGCGCGGTGGCGCCTATGCGCGCATGTGGGCGCTTCAGCAGCATGAGCGGGCCGAGCTGCAGGGCGAGCTGACCGCCTGATCGCCTTCACGCGCCGTTCGTCGGCGCGGGGTTGGCATCTAAGCCTTTGATCCGTTGAGGTGTTTGGCAAGAGGGGCGGAGCCGTGGTATAAATTCCGGCCTTCTTGAGCATACGGTTGATGAATATCCGCCTAGGCATTGTTTTCGCTTGCTTAATGGTCGGCTCCGCGAGCTGGGCCAGCGAGCTCGCGACCCCGCCGCGAGCGCCGCTCGACGCGAGCAAGCTCAAGCTCGCGTCGGCGAACGTGCTGATCTACGACGCCAAGGCCGGCGAGCTGATCTATTCCAAGAGCGCCGACACCGTCACGCCGATCGCATCGGTGACCAAGCTCATGACGGCGATGGTCGTGCTCGACGCGGGCCAGCCGCTCGACGAGCGACTCACCGTCAGCATCGGCGACCTCGACCTCCTCAAGGGCAGCCACTCGCGCCTCAATCTCGGCAGCGAGCTCTCGCGCGGCGAGATGCTCAAGGTCGCCCTCATGGCCTCGGAGAATCGCGCCGCCTCGAGTCTTGCGCGGCACTACCCCGGCGGGATGGAGGCCGCCGTCGAGGCGATGAATCGCAAGGCGCGCAGGCTGGGCATGACCCACACGCACTTTTCCGATCCCACGGGGCTCTCCAGCGAGAACGTGTCGACGGCCGACGATCTTTCGCGGATGGTCCGCGCGGCGGCGACGTATCCGCTGATCAGGGAGGCGACGACGACCGCGAGCAGCTACGTGGAGGTCCAGCCGACCGGCCGCATCCTCGGCTACAACAACACCAACTCGCTGGTGCGCGGCGGCCAGTGGGACATCGTGCTCAGCAAGACCGGCTTCATCCGCGAGGCCGGCAAGTGTCTCGTCATGCTCGCCAACATCGCGAGCCGCGAGGTCGTGATCGTCCTGCTCGATTCCTACGGCCGCCTCACTCGCATCGGCGACGCGAATCGGGTGAAGCACTGGCTGGAGACCGGCCAGTCGCTCCCGGCCGCGCGTCCGGCCAGGGCCACCCGCGTGAAGGGGACGCTGCCCCCGGCTTCGTCGGTGCGCTCCACGAGCAAGTCCCGCAGCCGCGCCTGACCCGATTCCCGCCGGTCGGCGACTTCCCTACCCGGGACGCGCCCCCGGCCGCTGCTGCTGCGCGAGGAGCTCGCGAGCGTGCGCCCGAGTCTTCGAGGTGATCTCGTGTCCGCCAAGCATTCGCGCCAGCTCTTCCACCTTCGCGGCGAGATCGAGACGGACGAGCGAGGTCGCGACGCTGTCGGCCCGCCCGCGCTTGACGACCCGGTAGTGCCCGTCGGCGCATGCCGCCACCTGCGGCAGGTGCGTGACGCACAACACCTGACGCCTTCCGCCGATCTGCCGCAGGAGCCGCCCGACGGTCGCGGCGACGGCGCCGCCGATCCCAACGTCGACTTCGTCGAAGACCAGCGTCGGCACCGCTCCCACGTCGGCCAGGACCACCTGCACCGCCAGCGCAAGCCGCGAGAGCTCGCCTCCGGAGGCCACGCTCGCGAGCGCGCCGAGCGGCTGCCGGGGATGCGTGGCGACCTGGAATTCGACCGTTTCCGCGCCGAAGCTCGCCGGCTCGGTCAGCGCAGCGAGCGCGACTTCGAACCGCCCGCCGGTCATCGCGAGCTCCCTCATGGCCGCGGTCACCCGATGGGAGAGCTCCAGCGCCGCGAGGCGGCGCTTGGCGCCGAGCTGTCCAGCGAGCGTCCGGTACGCGGCGAGCGCCTTCGCTTCGCTCCTCGCCAGCGCGTCGGGGTCGCCGCTTTCGGCGAGCAACGCGAGACGCGCCGCGGTCTCTTCGGCCAGCGCAGCCAGCGCTTCGGGCGCGACGCGATGCCTGCGCGCCACGGCATGGATCGCGGCCAGGCGCTCGTCGATGCGCTCGAGCTCGGCCGGATCGAGATCGAGGCGCTCGCGATAGGCGCGCAGCGCGCGGCCTGCCTCGTCGATGCGGATCAGCGCTTCGTCCAGCAGCGCGACGATGCCGGCGAGCGAGGCGTCGTGCACGAGCGATTGCTTCAGGCGCTGGACGAGTGCGGCCAGCCGCGAATCCAGCGCGTCCCCGCCCTCGGTGAGCTCCGCTTCGCCGCTCGCCGCGGACTCGACGAGCCGCTCGGCGTGCGCGAGCCGGGACTGCGCGGTGTTGAGTTCGCGCCATTCGCTTTCCGTCGCACCCAGCGCGGCGAGATCGGCCTGGCAGGCGAGAAGCGCGTCCCGCTCGGCGCGAAGGCTCGTCGCGTCGCGCTCGCTCGCGAGGTGCCGCTCGACGGCATCGCGCCACTCGCGCCACGACGAAGCGACTTCGCGTGCGAGCGCCGTGAACCCGCCGAAGGCGTCGACCAGGGCGCGCTGCGTCTCGGGGCGCGCGAGCGATTCGTGGTCGTGCTGTCCGTGCAGGTCGACCAGCAGCGCGCCCGCCGCCGCGAGCTGCGCGAGCGTCGCCGGGCGCCCGTTGATCCAGGCGCGACTCCTGCCCTGGGCATCGAGCGTGCGGCGCAGGAGCAGCGGACCGCTGTCCGCCAGGTCCTGGTCGAGCAGCCACGCCCGCGCGCCGTCGGCGTCGGAGAGATCGAATTCCGCGGCGAGCTCGGCGCGCTCCGCGCCGGGGCGCAGCTGCCGCGCTTCGAACCGGCTGCCGAGAAGCAGCGACAGCGCATCGAGGAGAATCGACTTTCCCGCCCCGGTCTCGCCGGTCAATACCGTGAAGCCCGCCTCGAATTCGACGTCCAGAGCCTCGACGACCGCGAAGTTGCGGATCGACAGCAAGCGCAGCATGGAAACCCTAGGGCTGCAGGGAGCCGGAATTGTCGCGCATGGCGACCCGCGCTGGAAATCAGACCGAAGCGCTAGCGGCCGTCGGGCGGCCGCAGGCGCTCGGGCGTCTCGCTCCAGTGGAGCTTCTGGCGCAGCATCGCGAAGTGATCGTGGTCCTTCGGGTGCAGCAGCCGAACCCGGTGGCCCGAGCGCCGGATCACCACCCGGTCGCCTTCGCCCAGCGAGAAGTCGGCCTGGGCGTCGCAGTGCAGGCCCGCATCCTTGCCGCGCAGCAGCTGGATCTCGATCACGACCGAGTCGCGCACCGCGATCGGACGGTTGGTGAACGCATGCGGGGCGACGGGCACCAGCAGAATCGCCGCGACCTGCGGATCGACGATCGGTCCCTGCGCGGAGAGCGCGTAGGCGGTCGAGCCCGTGGGCGTCGCGACGATCAGGCCGTCGCCGCGCATCGCGTAGACGAAGCGTCCGTCGATCGCGACCGCGCAGTCGATCATGCTGCCGTGCGAGCCGCGGTTGACCACGACGTCGTTGAACGCGAGCGCATGCTCGCTGCCGCCGTCGACGCGTGCGAGCTCCGCTTCCAGCAGCGTGCGGGTCTCCTCGACGTAGGCTCCCGAGAGCATCGCCGAGAGCGCGCTCTCCATCTCGGCGAGCGCGATGTCGGTGAGAAAGCCCAGGCGCCCCTGGTTGACGCCGATGAGCGGCACGCCGTACGGCGCGAGCCGGCGCGCAATCGAGAGCATCGTGCCGTCGCCGCCGATCACGATCGCGAGGTCGGCCTCGCGCCCGAGCTGGGAGAGCGGCGCTCCGGGATAGCCCGGGAGCGGTGTCGACTGCGCGGTCTCCGCGTCGAGCAGGACCTTGTGCCCGCGGCGGCCGAGAAAAGCGGCCAGGGCGCGCAGCGGCTCGGCGATTCCCGGACTCTCGTAGCGGCCGACGAGAGCGATCGTCGAGAAGCGGTCGGCGGCAGCGCTCATGGGGCGATTAAAGCATAAAATATGCGCCATGCTTGACCCGCGCGCGCAACGCCTGCTCAAGACGCTGATCGAGCGCTACATCGTGGAAGGTCAGCCCGTCGGCTCGCGCATTCTCTCGCGCCAGTCCGGCCTCGAGCTCTCTCCGGCGACGATCCGCAACGTCATGGCCGATCTCGAGGAGATGGGTTTCATCGCGAGCCCGCACACTTCCGCGGGGCGCGTTCCGACGCCGAAGGGCTATCGCTTCTTCGTCGACACGCTGCTCACGGTCAAGCCCCTCGAGGAAGCCGAGATCAGCGAGCTGCAGGGGCAGCTCCAGGCGGACCGGCCGCAGCTGCTGATGAGCGCGGCCGCGCAGATGCTCTCCCAGCTCACGCACTTCGCCGGTGTGGTCAGCACGTCGCGGCGGCGCGATGCCTCGTTTCGGCACGTGGAGTTCATGCGCCTTTCGGATCGCCGCGTGCTGCTCATCATCGTCACGCCGGAAGGCGACGTGCAGAATTGCATCCTGCATACCGACCGGCCGTACTCGCCGCAGCAGCTGCTGGAGGCCTCCAACTTCCTGAACGAGCACTACGCCGGCCAGCCGCTGCAGACCGTGCGCACGCTCCTCGCCGACGAGCTCCGTCAGCTGCGCGAGGACGTCGTGGCGCTGATGACCGCTGCGGTCGACGCGGGCAACGAAGCGCTGTCCGATCCCGGCGAGACGCTGGTCGTGTCGGGCGGGACGAATCTCCTCCACGCCGAGGATCTCGCCTCGAACATGGACCGGCTGCGCCGGCTGTTCGCGGTCTTCGAGCAGAAGACTTCGCTGCTGCATCTCCTCGACGTGACGCACCGGGCGCAAGGGGTGCACCTGTTCATCGGCGGAGAATCGGGACTCGCGCCGCTCGACGAGTGCAGCGTCATCACTGCTTCGTACGAGGTCGATGGGCGAGTGATCGGCACGCTCGGCGTCATCGGGCCGACGCGCATGGCGTACGAGCGCGTGATCCCGATCGTCGACGTGACGGCGAAGCTGCTCTCCAACGCGCTTACGCAGCAGCTCAACGAGGCTTGAGCCCCGCATGCGCCAGCGCGGCGGCGGAGCGCGGGACGGCCGACCCGTGAGGCCCGCGGAGCGCGGAACCCGCCTCGCTCGGGCCGCCTAGGCCATGGCGGACGACCGGGCCGAGGCTCAGTTCGCACACGATCGCCCGGCGCGCATCGGGGTTCTTCTCGTCAATCTGGGAACGCCCGAGGCGCCGACGGCCGACGCGGTGCGACGGTACCTGGCGGAGTTTCTGGCCGATCCGCGGGTTGTCGAGATCCCGCCGCTCCTGTGGCGCCCGCTGCTGCACGGCGTCGTGCTCCGCACCCGGCCAGCGCGATCCGCCGAGCGCTACGGGCGCATCTGGACCCGCGACGGCTCTCCGCTGCTCGTGCACAGCCAGCGGCAGAAGACGCTGCTCGCGGGCTATCTGGGCGCACGTCTAAAGACGCTCGGGCTTCCCGCCGACCACTGCCTGGTCGAGCTGGGCATGCGCTACGGCGAGCCGGCGATCGCCGGCGCCCTGGATCGGCTGCGGCAGGGCAACTGCGAGCGCATCCTCGTGATCCCGCTCTATCCCCAGTACGCGGCCAGCACGACGGGCTCCGCGCTGGACGCGGTCTTCGCCGCCGCAACCCGGGCGCGGCGAGTGCCCGCTCTGCGCGTAATCGACGCCTACCACGACGATCCCGGCTACATCGGCGCGCTGGTGCAGAACATCAACGACTACTGGACCCGCAACGGCCGCCCCAACAAGCTCGTGCTCTCCTTTCACGGCGTCCCGCGCCGCACGCTTGCCCTGGGCGACCCCTATCACTGTCACTGCCTCAAGACCGCTCGGCTGGTGACCACGGAGCTGGGCCTGCGCCCCGAGCAGTGCGTGGTCGCCTTTCAATCGCGCTTCGGGCGCGGCAAGTGGCTCGAACCCGACACCGCGTCGACGCTCGTCGCGCTGGCGCGCGAAGGGATCAGGCGGGTCGACGTCGTGGGTCCGGGATTCGTCAGCGACTGCCTGGAAACGCTCGAGGAAATCGGCCTGGAGGGCCAGGCGGCGTTTCTCAAGGCCGGCGGGGCCGAATTTCATGCGATCCCCTGCCTGAACGAGCACCCGGCCTGGATCTCGGCGCTCGCGTCGCTGGCGCTCAAGCACCTCGGCGGCTGGCTCGATGCCCCGCCCGACGCCGCGGCGCGAGAAGCGACGCGGGCCCGGGCCAAGGCGCGCGGCGCGCCTGGCTGACCGCCGCCCGGCGAGCGATCCCGCGGCTGCAAAGCCGGCGTTTCTCGGTTGAAAACCTGTGCAGGCGACCCCATTGTGAGCTTGATTCGTGGAAAGAGGCGTGGAAGGAGCGGGAATGGGGAACAATTCCGATCAAAACACTCAGGTTTCGGTGCCTCCGGAGACCGAGCATCCTGCGACCGCGGAGGCTCGCGGCGCCGGCGAGCCGGCGGCGCATCTCGCGACGCTGCTCAAGGAAGCCGAGGACGAGGCCGCGCAGCTCAAGGACGCATGGCTACGCGCCCGGGCCGAGACCGACAACGTCCGCAAGCAGGCGCAGAACGACGTCGCCAAGGCCCACAAGTACGCGATCGAGAAGTTTGCGCAGGAGCTGCTCAACGTTCGCGACGCGCTCGAGCTGACGCTTGCGACCCCCAACGCCACGACCGAGGCGCTGAAGGACGGCGTGGAGCTTACGCTCAAGAACCTGAGCGCGGCCTTCGAGCGCGAACGCATCGTCGAAATCAATCCCCTGGGCGAGAAATACGACGCGCATCGCCACCAGGCGATGACGATGATCGAATCCGAGCAGCCGGCCGGGACGGTCGTGCAGGTGTTCCAGAAGGGCTATCTGCTCCACGACCGGGTGCTGCGTCCGGCGCTGGTCGCCGTGGCCAAGGCGCCGGAGACGCCTTCCGCGGCGCGCGACGGCAGGTTGCAGTAGCTCTCTCAAGCGCTTGAAGAGGATCGCGAAAAACCCCAACTACGGCGTAGTGAATCCAGGCAAAACGGAAAGGTAAGGAACATGGCCAAAATCATCGGCATCGATCTCGGGACGACCAACAGCTGCGTGGCCATCATGGAAGCCGGCCAGCCGAAGGTCATCGAGAACTCGGAGGGCGCCCGCACGACGCCGTCGATCGTCGCCTACCAGGAAGACGGCGAGATCCTCGTTGGCGCGCCGGCGAAGCGGCAGGCGGTCACGAACGCCAAGAACACGCTCTTCGCGGTCAAGCGGCTGATCGGCCGCCGCTTCGACGAGAAGGAAGTGCAGAAGGACATCGGGCTCATGCCCTACAGGATCGTGCGCGCCGACAACGGCGACGCCTGGGTGGAGATCCGCGGCAAGAAGATCGCGCCGCCCCAGGTCTCGGCCGAAGTCCTGCGCAAGATGAAGAAGACGGCCGAGGATTATCTCGGCGAGGAAGTCACCGAAGCGGTGATCACCGTGCCGGCGTACTTCAACGACTCACAGCGCCAGGCGACCAAGGACGCGGGCCGGATCGCCGGCCTCGAAGTCAAGCGGATCATCAACGAACCGACCGCGGCGGCGCTCGCGTTCGGGCTCGACAAGAAGGAAGGCGACCGCAAGATCGCGGTCTACGACCTCGGCGGCGGTACGTTCGACATCTCGATCATCGAGATCGCCGCGGTCGAAGGCGAGCACCAGTTCGAGGTGCTCTCGACCAACGGCGACACGTTCCTCGGCGGCGAGGACTTCGACCAGCGCGTCATCGACTACATCGTCACCGAGTTCAAGAAGGACCAGGGCGTCGACCTCAAGAACGACGTGCTCGCACTGCAGCGGCTGAAGGAAGCCGCCGAGAAGGCGAAGATCGAGCTCTCGAGCTCGCAGCAGACCGAGATCAACCTGCCCTACATCACGGCCGACCAGAGCGGGCCGAAGCACCTGTCGATGAAGATCACGCGGGCGAAGTTCGAGTCGCTGGTCGAGGACCTGATCGAGAAGACGGTCGAGCCTTGCCGCATCGCGATCAAGGACGCGGGAGTGAAGCTCTCCGACATCAACGACGTGATCCTCGTCGGCGGCATGACGCGCATGCCCAAGGTGCAGGAGACGGTGAAGGAATTCTTCGGCAAGGAGCCGCGCAAGGACGTCAATCCGGACGAGGCGGTCGCGGTCGGCGCGGCCATTCAGGGCGGCGTGCTCAAGGGCGACGTCAAGGACGTGCTGCTGCTCGACGTGACGCCGCTCTCGCTCGGCATCGAGACGCTCGGCGGCGTGATGACGAAGCTCATCCAGAAGAACACGACCATTCCGACCAAGGCGCAGCAGGTGTTCTCGACCGCGGACGACAACCAGGGCGCGGTGACGATCCACGTGCTGCAGGGCGAGCGTGACATGGCGGCGGGCAACAAGAGCCTCGGCCAGTTCAACCTCGAAGGCATTCCGCCCGCGCCGCGGGGCATGCCGCAGATCGAGGTCACGTTCGACATCGACGCGAACGGCATCCTGCACGTGAACGCCAAGGACAAGGCGACCGGCAAGGAGAACAAGATCACGATCAAGGCGAGCTCGGGTCTGTCCGAGTCCGAGATCGAGTGCATGGTCAAGGACGCCGAATCGCACGCCGAAGAGGACAAGAAGCTGCTCGAGGTCGTGCAGGCGCGCAACCACCTGGACGCGCTCGTGCACACCGTGAGGAAGTCCCTCGGCGAGTACGGCGACAAGGTCGGCGCCGACGAGAAGGGCAGGATCGAGTCCGCGCTGAAAGAGGCCGACGAGCTGCTCAAGCAGAAGGATGCCTCCAAGGACGCGCTGGAAGCGAAGGCACAGGCGTTGATGACGGCGTCGCAGAAGCTCGGCGAGGCGATGTACGCCAAGACGCAGGGCTCGGAAGGGGCGGCTCAGCCGGGAGCTTCGAGCGAGCCAGCGGGCAGGGAGAACGACGAGAAGGTCGTGGACGCGGAGTTCACGGAAGTCAAGGACAAGAAGTGATATTCCGTCAGCGGCGGCGTAGCATCGCGCCGCTGGCAAGCCGGTGATTGCCGCCGACGGAATATCTGGCCGAATTGGAGCGGCGCCGAAAACACGCCGCTCGATTCGGCCGTTCGTCGTTGTGCGGACGTGCGAACTGAAGTTGAACGGCTTGAGATAGGCTCGACGGCGACGAATGGCGAAGCGCGACTACTACACGGTGCTGGGCGTCAATCGCGATGCCTCCGAGGAGGACATCAAGAAGGCGTATCGCAAGCTCGCGATGAAGCATCACCCGGACCGCAATCCGAACGACAAGGGCGCCGAGGAGAAATTCAAGGAAGCCAAGGAGGCCTACGAGATCCTGACCGAGCCCAAGAAGCGAGCGGCCTACGATCAGTTCGGGCACGCCGGTGTCGATCCGGCGGCGGGATTCGGCGCGGCCGGCGCGCGCGGCTTCGGCGCCGGCGGCCCGGAGGGCTTCGGCGGCTTCGCCGACGCGTTCGGCGACATCTTCGGAGAGATCTTCGGCGGCGGGCCCGGCGGTGGCCGCGCCCGCGGCAACGGCGTCTATCGCGGCGCGGACCTGCGCTACAACCTCGAGCTTTCGCTGGAGGAGGCGGCCCGCGGCACCGAGGCCAAGATCCGCATCCCGGCGCTCGAGCAATGCGCGACCTGCCACGGCAGCGGTGCCAAGCCGGGCACGCAGCCCAAGACCTGTCCGGCCTGCCACGGTCAGGGCCAGGTGCGCGTGTCGCAGGGCTTCTTCTCGATCCAGCAGACGTGCCCGCAATGCCACGGGACGGGGAAGATCATTCCCGAGGCCTGTGCGGCCTGCGATGGCGCGGGTCGCATCAAGCGCCACAAGACGCTCTCGGTGAAGATTCCCGCCGGCGTCGATCAGGACGATCGCATTCGCCTGGCGGGCGAGGGTGAGGCGGGCATGAACGGGGGGCCCGCGGGCGACCTCTACGTCGTGGTTGCTCTCAAGCCGCATCCGGTGTTCCAGCGGGAAAACAGCGACCTGCATTGCGAGATGCCGGTCTCGTTCGCGGTCGCCGCGCTGGGCGGGGAGATCGAGATCCCGACCCTCGACGGTCAGGCCAAGCTCAAGATTCCCGCCGAGACGCAGACCGGGCAAATCTTCCGCCTGCGCAACAAGGGCATCAAGGGCGTGCGCAGCAGCGTCCACGGCGACCTCTACTGCCACATCTCGATCGAGACTCCGGTGAAGCTCACGCCGCGCCAGAAGGAGATCCTGCGCGAGTTCGAGACGATCAGCGCGGCCAACCCCGGTGCGCACAATCCCCGCGCCAAGAACTGGTACGACCGCGTGCGCGAGTTCTTCGCGCCGTAGCGCGGGGCAACGCGGGCGCACGGGACCCGGGCAGCGCGCTCCGCGCTCGCCCCGGGCTACGGAAACGCCGGGATGTGCGGCTCGAGGCCGCGGCTCGACGCTTCCGGGTGGCGCTCCCCGAGGAGCGACTTGATCTCCTCGGTCCGGTGTTCGGGGACGTCGACCATCATCAGGATGTTCCCGTCGTCGATCACCGGCTGGAATCGCGCGAGCCGGGAGTTGGGGATCGACGAGCCGACCATGCTCGACACCCACACCCCGAACAGCGCGCCGACGATCGAGGCGCCTAGGACGGTCACCGTCTGCCAGATGCCGGCGACGGGGAAGTACCACACGACCGCCCCGCCGACGATGCAGCCGAGCAGTGCGCCGATCAGCAGCCCGATCTGGGCGCCGTGGACGAGGTCCGTCGTCTGCAGCACGTTCGCTTCGTGCAGCCCCTCCATCGGCGTCCCGCGTCGAGCGAGGCAGTGGATGTGCCGCGCTTCGATGCGCGCGAGCAGAAGGTCGTCCATGAGCCTGCGCGCGCTCGGAAGATCGGGTGCCACGTAGTACATTCGCCGTCGCATAAGCGCCTTCCATCCGATCGCCGGTGCGACACGAGGCGTGCGCCGAATCGATCGGCTGCAACCCTTCTCGCTGCCAGCGCCGGCCGTGCGGCTACTCTATGCCGCCGCCCGAGTCCCCGCAAGCCGGCCGCGCCGAGGAGTATCGCCCGCCGGGCGGCTTGTAGCCGCAGGGGCTTCGGCTTAGCATGCGCGTCTTTCGTCGGCGAACGGCTTCGCGGGAGAGCATCGTGCTGAAGCGCATGGCTATGGTCGGTATCGCGTGCGCGCTGCAATGCACGGCGGCGTCGGCGCAGGTCAAGGTGGGACTCATGGTGTCGGCGACCGGCCCGACCTCGGCGATCGGCATTCCGCAGAAGAACACGGCGGCGCTGCTCCCCACGCGCGTCGGCGACGCGTCGGTCGAGTACATCCAGCTCGAGGATGGCGGCGACACGACCCGCGCGGTCCAGAACGCGAAGAAGCTCATCGGCGAGGACAACGTCGATGCGCTCATCGGTCCGTCGACGACTCCGAACGCCTTCGCGATTCTCGACCTCATCGCCGAGGCAAAGGTGCCGCTGCTCGCGACGGTGGGGACGCAGTCGGTGGCGGAGCCGGTGGACGCGAAGAAGCGCTGGGTATTCAAGACGACGCAGAACGACGACCTGATCGCGGCGGCGCTGATCGGGCACATGACGAAAAGCGGCGTGCGGACCGTGGGCTTCATCGGTTTCAACGATCCCTACGGCGAGAACTGGTACAAGGTCTTCGGCGCGCTTGCCGAGAAGGCGGGCATCCGCATCGTGGCGAGCGAGCGCTACGCGCGAGCCGACCAGAGCGTCACCGGCCAGACGCTCAAGCTGATCGCCGCGCGGCCGGACGCGATCCTGATCGCCGCGGTCGGGGGACCGGCCGTGCTGCCCCAGGCGACGCTTTACGATCAGGGCTACAAGGGGCGCATCTACCAGACGCACGCGGTGGCGACCGAAGAGTTCATCCGGCTCGGAAGGGAGAAGGTCGAGGGGACCGTCCTCGCCGCGGGGTCGATGCTCGTCCTCGACGACGTTGCCGGGAGCGACCCGATCAAGCAGGTCGCGCAGGGCTACATCGCCGCCTACGAGAAACGCTTCGGCCAGAAGCCCGCGACATTCGGCGCGAACACCTACGACGCAGGGCTCATCCTGCAGCGCGCGATTCCGGCGGCGCTCAAGCGGGCCAAGCCGGGAACCGAGGCGTTCCGCAGCGCGCTGCGCGACGCGATCGAGCAGGAGCGGGACGTCGTCGGCTGCCAGGGTGTCTTCAACATGAGGCCCACCAATCACAACGGCATGGACGAGCGCGCGCGGGTTCTCGTGACCGTGAAGGACGGCAGGTTCCGACTGTTGCCCGAATGAGCGCGAAGCGCTGCGCTCCGATCGTCGGCGTGCTCCTCGCCGCCGGCAGCGCGACCCGGTTCGGCGGCGAGAAGCTTCTCGCGGCGCTGCCCGGCGGGACGCCGGTCGGCGTCGCCGCCTTGCGTCATCTCGCGCCCGCCGTCGAGGCGGTCGTCGCGGTCGTGCGTCCCGGAGACGAGCGGCTCGCCGCCGCGCTCGGCGCAGAAGGCGCTCGAGTCACCGCGTGCCCGCGCGCCGGCGACGGGATGGGCGCGAGTCTCGCGTGGGGCGTGCGGGCGGCGCCGCTCGCCGCGGCGTGGGTCGTCGTGCTGGCGGACATGCCGTGGATCCGGCCTGAGAGCATCGCGCGCGTGGTCGAGGCCGCGCGGGGCGGCGCGCCGATCGCGGCGCCGAAGTGGCGCGACGCGCGCGGTCATCCGGTCGCGTTCGCCGCCGCGTTCTACTCCCAGCTGGCGGCGCTCACCGGCGACGAAGGCGCCCGAGCGATCCTCGCGCGCGAGATCGTGGCGCTCGTCGACGCCGGTGACCCCGGCGTCGTGTGCGATGTCGACAAGCCCGAGGATCTCGCGAGATAGCGCCGCCCGGGCGCAGGCCGGGGCCCAATTTTCGTCGTCGATCCGACGCGAAAAACTTGAATCCCGGCCTTCTCCGGGATGACGGTCATTTGGCCTGGGCGCGCCACATGTCGGGCTGGCGGCCGACGATGCGGTTTTCCTCTTCCTGCATCTTCCACCACGAGCGCAGCTCCGGCTCCTCGAGCGGCCGCGAGATCAGGTAACCCTGCGCCTCTTCGCAGCGGTGGTTCTTGAGGAATTCGAACTGGGCGATCGTCTCCACGCCTTCGGCGATGCAGCGCAGGCCCATGCTGTCGGAGAGCGCGATGATCGCCTGCGCGATCGCCTCGTCGCTCCGGTTCTGCTCGAGGCCGTGCACGAAGCGCTGGTCGATCTTCACGCCCTGGATCGGCAGCCGCGTGAGGTACGACAGGCTGGAGTAGCCCGTCCCGAAGTCGTCGATGGTGATCGACACGCCCATCTGCTTGAGCTTGACCAGCGTCGCGACCGCCCGCTCAGGGTGGGTGATGATGACGCTCTCGGTGATCTCGAGGTCGAGGTAGTGCGCTGGCAGCCCGCTCGCCCGCAGCGCTTCGTCGACGACGGAGAGCCAGTTGTCGTGCTCCAGCTGCTGCACGGAGAGATTGACCGACAGGCGCATGAACATGTTCTGCCGCTGCCACAGCATGAGCTGCCGGCAGGCGTCGCGCAGCACGCGCGCGCCGAGCGCCTGGATCATCCCCGACTCCTCGGCGATGGGGATGAACTCGGCCGGGCCGATCACGCCGCGCTCCGGATCGCGCCAGCGCAGCAGCGCCTCGACGCCGATCGCGCGGCCGCTCGCGATGTCGACCTGGGGCTGATAGACGAGGAAGAATTCGTCGTCCATCAGGCCGCGGCGCATGTCGGTCTCGAGCTGCAGCCGGGCCTGCACCCGCGCGTTCATGTCCGCGGTGTAGAAGCGATAGGCGTTGCGCCCGGCTTCCTTGGCCGCATACATCGCCGTGTCGGCCTGCTTGATGAGACCGTTCGGATCGGTCGCGTCGACCGGGTAGACGGATACGCCGATCGAGCAGGTCAGCGTGGGCGTCTGGTCGACCAGCCGGAACGGCGCGAGGAACGACTCGCGTACCCGCGTGAGCACGCTCATCACCTCGAAGGCCGAATTGGACGGATCGAGCCCCGGCAGGATCAGCACGAACTCGTCGCCGCCGAGGCGCGCGACCGTGTCCGTTTCGCGCACCGCGCTCGTGAGCCGCTGCGCGACCGCCTGCAGGAGCTGATCGCCCGCGTCGTGGCCGAGCGTGTCGTTGATGCGCTTGAAGTGGTCGAAGTCGAGGAAGAGGCAGGCGACCTGGTTGCCGTCGCGGGATGCCTGGGCGACGATCTGCTTCAAGCGCTGGTTGAGCAGCGATCGGTTGGGCAGCCCGGTGAGAATGTCGTGCTGCGCGAGCTTGTAGGCCTGCGCGGTGGCGACCTCGAGCTCCTTGGTCCGCTGCGCGACCTTCTCCTCGAGCGTGCGCTGGTAGGTCGCGACCTCGCCCTGCGACTCCGCGAGCCGCTGGGTCATGTGGTTGAAGGTGTGCGTGAGCAGCCCCAGCTCGTCGCTCGACTTCGCGGGGATGTACACGTCGAGCTTTCCCGCTCCAACCGCGCGCGCCGCGCGCATGAGCTGGCGGATCGGCGCGACCAGCCGGCGCGTCAGGACCAGCGTCACGACGATGGCGACGATCACGACCAGCGCGACGACGCTGAAGGCGCCGATCAGGTTGAGCCGCAGGCGCGCCCAGGCGCGGTCGAGGCTCATGCCCAGTCGCACGTAGCCGATGATCTCGCGGCTCTCTGCGCTCTGGCGGGCGTCGGTGCGCGGCGGGCTGTACACCGGGACGACCACGTCGACATAGCGTCCTTCAGCGGTGTCGCGCTCGATGGCGCTCACCTTGCCGGCGGCCGGCAGCTCCATCGGCGTCGAGGGCTGCGACGCGCCCGCGTAGCCGCGCGCGATCAGCGGGCGCTGCCCGGCGTCGGCGACGCCCGCGTAGGCGATGTCGCGGTCGGAGGTGAGCCCGTCGAGGACGGGGACCACGTTGCCCATGTCATCGGAGACGATCGCGTCGCCGGCGACCTCCGCCAGCATCGCCGCGACGGCGAGCCCCTGGGTCCGCAGCCTGCCCTGCTCGTCGCGAAGCTGCTGGACGACCAGGAACGCCGCGACGGCGACCGCCGTGATGACGATGAGCAGGATGACCAGCAGGTTGATCTTGGCGAGCAGGCCCACGCGGACCGCCGGCGCATTCAGCGGCGAAACGGTATCGGCGCCGAGCGGCGTCTGACGTTTGGGCATCGTTGTTGCCGGGGCGCTAGACCGTCGCGACCGGGATCTTCCCGATCCGCTGCTGCCACTGCCGGGGACCGCTCTGGTGCACCGACGAGCCGCGGGCGTCGACCGCGACGGTGACTGGCATGTCCTTCACGTCGAACTCGTAGATCGCCTCCATGCCCAGGTCGCCGAAGGCGACGAGCTTCGCGCCGCGGATCGCCTTGGCCACCAGATAGGCTGCGCCGCCGACCGCCATCAGGTAGGCAGCCTGGTGCCTGCGGATCGCCTCGATTGCCGCGGGCCCGCGCTCGGCCTTGCCGATCATCGCGATCAGCCCGGTGCGGGCGAGCATCATCTCGGTGAACTTGTCCATGCGGGTCGCCGTAGTCGGGCCAGCAGGGCCGACGACCTCGTCGCGCACCGGGTCGACCGGGCCGACGTAGTAGATGACTCGATTCGCGAACGAGACCGGCAGGCTCTCGCCCTTCGCGAGCATGTCCTGGATGCGCTTGTGCGCGGCGTCGCGTCCTGTGAGCAGCCGCCCGTTGAGCAGCAGCCGCTCGCCCGCCTGCCACGAGGCCACTTCCGCCGGAGTGAGCGTGTTCAACTCGACGCGACGAGCCTCTGGCGACGGGGCCCACCGGACATCCGGCCATTTCGAGAGGTCGGGCGGCTCGAGCTTCGCTGCGCCGGAGCCGTCGAGCGTGAAGTGCGCGTGCCGCGTCGCGGCGCAGTTCGGGATGATCGCCACCGGCAGGCTCGCGGCGTGCGTCGGATAGTCGAGGATTTTGACGTCGAGCACCGTCGCGAGGCCGCCCAGGCCCTGCGCGCCGATGCCGAGCGCGTTCACCTTGTCGTAGAGCTCGAGGCGCAGCTCCTCGATGCGCGAGAGCTTCGCGCCGGCCGCCGCGCGCGCGGCGAGATCGTGCATGTCGATCGGCGCCATCAGCGCTTCCTTGGCGAGCACCATGGCCTTTTCCGCGCTGCCGCCGATGCCGATGCCGAGCATCCCAGGCGGGCACCAGCCCGCGCCCATCGTCGGCACCGTCTGCACGACCCAGTCGACGATGGAGTCGGAGGGATTGAGCATCGTGAACTTCGCCTTGTTCTCCGAGCCGCCGCCCTTGGCGGCGATCCTGACCTCGACCATGTCGCCCGGAACGAGATCGTAGTGCACGACCGCCGGCGTGTTGTCGCGCGTGTTGGTCCGCTTGCCGGCCGGATCGGCGAGGATCGACGCCCGCAGCTTGTTCTCCGGATCGAGATAGGCGCGCCGCACGCCTTCGTTGACCATGTCGGTGACGCTCATCGTCGCGTCGGTCCAGCGTACGTTCATCCCGATCTTCACGAATGCAACGACGATGCCGGTGTCCTGGCACATCGGGCGATGCCCTTCGGCGCACAGCCGCGAGTTCGTGAGAATCTGCGCCATCGCGTCCTTCGCGGCGGGCGACTCCTCGGCCGCGTAGGCCCGCGCGAGCGCCGCGATGTAGTCGGACGGGTGGTAGTAGGAGATGTACTGCAGCGCGTCGGCAACGCTCTGGACGAAGTCTTCCTGGCTGATCGCGGTCATGATGGATTCCCGTGCGGCCCGCGACCGGCGCCGGCCCTGGCGAGCCTGTAACGGCGGGCGAAGCGAAGCGCTGAATTCTACCACCAGGGCGACGGCGACCGACGCCGCCCGGCCCACCCCCGGCGGTTCGAAAGAGCGGCGCGGGCCGTGTTGCGTCGGTCGCGGGAGAGTCGTTAGACTGGTAAAACCAACGGCGGTCCATCACGCCGGTCCGAGTGTCCCTCCAGGAGGCAGCTTCCATGCCAAGCATCGAATCCGTTGCCCACGAAAGCCGCGTCTTCTCGCCGTCGCCGGCGTTCGTCTCGAAGGCCAACGTCGGCAAGGCCGAGTTCGATCGGCTCAATGCCGCGGCCGCGGCCGACTATCCCGCCTTCTGGGCCCGGCTCGCCCGGGAGGAGCTGCTCTGGCACAAGCCCTTCAGGCGCACGCTGGACGAGTCCAAGGCTCCCTTCTACAAGTGGTTCGAGGACGGAGAGCTCAACGCCTCGTACAACTGCCTCGATCGCAACCTCGAGAACGGCAACGCGGAGAAGACGGCGATCCTGTTCGAGGCCGACGACGGCAAGATCACGCGGGTCACCTACCGCGAGCTCTACACCCGGGTGTGCAAGCTCGCCAACGGACTGAAGTCGCGAGGCATCAAGAAAGGCGACCGGGTCGTCATCTACATCCCCATGTCGATCGAGGGCGTCGTCGCGATGCAGGCCTGCGCCCGCATCGGCGCGACGCATTCGGTCGTGTTCGGAGGCTTCTCCGCCAAGTCGCTGCACGAGCGCATCATCGACGCGGGCGCGGTCGCCGTCATCACCGCCGACGAGCAGATGCGCGGCGGGAAGCCGCTGCCGATCAAGGCGATCGTCGACGAGGCGATGGGGATGGGCGGCTGCGACGCGGTCAAGACGATCGTCGTCTACCAGCGCACCGGCAACCCGGTCCAGATGCAGTCGGGACGCGACATCTGGCTGCACGAGCTCGTCGCCAGGCAGCCCGAAACCTGCGAGCCGGTGTGGGTCGGCGCCGAGCATCCGCTGTTCATCCTCTACACCTCCGGCTCGACCGGCAAGCCGAAGGGCGTGCAGCACTCGACCGCCGGATACCTGCTGTGGGCGATCCTGACGATGCGCTGGGTGTTCGACATCAAGCCCGAGGATCTCTTCTGGTGCACCGCCGACATCGGCTGGGTGACGGGCCACACCTACATCGCCTACGGGCCGCTCGCGGTGGGCGCGACCGAAGTCGTGTTCGAGGGTGTGCCGACCTATCCGCACGGCGGCAGGTTCTGGGAGATGATCCAGAAGCACAAGGTGAGCGTCTTCTACACCGCGCCCACGGCGATCCGGGCGCTCATCAAGGTGTCGGAAGGCGACCCGAAAGCGCATCCGCGCAGCTTCGACCTCTCGAGCCTGCGGCTTCTGGGGTCGGTCGGGGAGCCGATCACCCCGGAAGCCTGGATGTGGTACCACACCAACGTTGGCGGAGAACGCTGCCCGATCGTCGACACCTGGTGGCAGACGGAGACGGGCGGCCACATGATCACCCCGATCCCCGGAGTCACGGCGCTGGTGCCGGGCTCCTGCACCGCGGCGCTGCCGGGGATCATGGCGGCGATCGTCGACGAGACCGGTCGCGACGTCGAGAACGGGCACGGCGGCATTCTCGTGATCAAGCGCCCCTGGCCGTCGATGATCCGCACCATCTGGAACGATCCCGAGCGCTACAAGAAGTCCTACTACCCGGAGGAGCTGGGCGGCACGCTCTACCTCGCGGGCGACGGCTCGGTGCGCGACAAGCAGACCGGCTACTTCACGATCATGGGCCGGATCGACGACGTGCTCAACGTCTCCGGACACCGTCTCGGGACGATGGAAGTCGAATCGGCGCTGGTGGCGAACCCGCTGGTCGCTGAAGCCGCGGTCGTCGGGCGCCCTGACGATCTCACCGGCGAGGCGATCTGCGCCTTCGTCGTGCTCAAGCAGGCGCGGCCGAGCGGCGCCGACGCGGAGAAGGTGGCGAAGCAGCTGCGCGACTGGGTCGGCAAGGAAATCGGCCCGATCGCCAAGCCCAAGGACATCCGCTTCGGCGACAACCTGCCGAAGACGCGCTCGGGCAAGATCATGCGCAGGCTCCTGCGCTCGATCGCGAAAGGCGAGGCGATCACCCAGGACGTCTCGACGCTCGAAAATCCAGCGATACTCGAGCAGCTCAAGCAGGCGCTGTAGACGCCGGGGGCGCTGCCGAAGCAGCCCGACGGCGAGCGCGAACCTCGGGCGCGCGCTGCGACCAGCGCGACCGGGGCGTTCGCTGCGCTCGCCGGGCGGGCGGTCGCGGCGATCGCGGTCGCGCGCCGCGAATCGCGCGCGCCTCGTGTGCTAAAATGGGCCTCGCTTCGCGCGAATCATGCCCAACGCCGCCGCGCTCTCCGCGCTCACAGCGCTAAGCCCGCTGGACGGACGCTACCGCGAGAAGGTCGCCGCTCTCGCCGAGCACTTCAGCGAATACGGACTCATCCGCAACCGGGTCAAGGTCGAGCTCGCCTGGCTGCGTGCGCTCGCCGACGAGACGGGAATCGCCGAGGTGCCGCCGTTCTCGGCGCCGACGCGCGCGCTGCTGCAAGCGGCCGCCGACGACTTCGGCGCGGCCGACGCCGAGCGCGTCAAGACGATCGAGCGCACGACCAACCACGACGTCAAGGCGGTCGAGTACTGGCTCAAGCAGCGCTTCGCCTCCGAGCCCGAGGTGGCTCGCGCCGCCGAGTTCATCCACTTCGCGTGCACCTCGGAGGACATCAACAACCTCGCCTACGGGCTGATGCTCTCGGAGGCGAGGAACGCGGTGCTGCTGCCGCAGATACGCGGCCTGGCGGCGGACCTGCGCGCGCTCGCCCATGCCCACGCCGGACTCCCGATGCTCGCGCGCACCCACGGCCAGCCGGCGACGCCGACCACGCTTGGCAAGGAGATGGCCAACGTGGTCGCGCGGCTCGAGCGCGCGCTGCCGGCGTTCGCCGACGCGCGGCTCCCCGGCAAGATGAACGGCGCGGTCGGCAACTACAACGCGCATCGGGCCGCCTATCCCGAGGTCGACTGGCAGTCGCTCGCGCGCCGCGTGGTGACGGCGCTCGGCCTCGAGTTCAACGCCTACACCACCCAGATCGAGCCGCACGACGATCTCGCGGCGCTGTTCGACGCGCTCGCCCGCCTGAATACGATCGTGATCGACCTCGACCGCGACGTCTGGGGCTACGTCTCGCTCGGCTACTTCCGGCAGAGCGCCAGGGAGGGCGAGATCGGCTCGAGCACGATGCCGCACAAGGTCAACCCGATCGACTTCGAGAACTCCGAAGGCAACCTGGGCCTCGCCAACGCGCTCCTGCGCCATCTCGCCGACAAGCTCCCGGTATCGCGGTGGCAGCGCGACCTGACCGACTCCACCGTGCTGCGCAACGTCGGCGTCGCGCTCGGCCACTCGCTGCTCGGCTACCTCTCGTGCCGGCAGGGGCTCGCGAAGCTCGCCGCCGATCCCGCGCGGCTCGCCGCCGATCTCGACGGGAATTGGGAAGTCCTCGCCGAAGCCGTCCAGACCGTTCTGCGGCGCCACGGCGTGCCCGAGCCCTACGAGCAGTTGAAGGCCTTGACGCGCGGCAAGCACGGTATCACTCGCGAGTCGCTGCACGCGTTCATCGACGGTCTCGCGATTCCCGACGACGCGCGCAAGCGACTCAAGGCCCTCACCCCCGCGACTTACACCGGCGATGCCGCGGAGCTCGCGAAGCGGGTCTGACGCCTAGCGCGGAGGATCGGCGGGAGGAGTTGCGCCGCGCGCGCGCCGCTCGCGCACGAACTGGATCGCCATCGGTACCAGCGTGACGGCGACGATGCCGAGGACGATCCACGTCAGGTTCTCCTTCACCCAGGGGATGTTCCCGAACAGATAGCCGGCGTAGGTGAGCGACGAGACCCAGGCCGCGGCGCCGATGATGTTGTAGACGAGGAACTGGCGGTAGGTCATCGCGCCGACGCCGGCGAAGAACGGCGCGAACGTCCGCACGACGGGCACGAACCGTCCGATGATGATCGTGAAGCCGCCGTATTTTTCGTAGAAGCGGTGGGTGCGCTCGAGGTACTCCGGCTTGAGGAAGCGCCCGAGGATCGTGTCCTGCGGGCGCTGGAACGCCATCGGCCCGATGCAGTGGCCCACGGCGTAGTTCACCGAGTCGCCGAGAACCGCGGCGGCGAACAGCGTCAGGACGAGCAGGTGGATGTCGAGCCCCGCCGCGGCGACGACGGTGCCCGAGAGAAAGAGCAGTGAATCGCCGGGCAGCAGCGGAAACACCACCAGGCCGGTCTCGGCGAAGACGACGAGGAAGAGCGCGACGAAGAGGATGACGCCGTGCTCGGCCGCCAGGCTGGACAGGGTCTGGTCCAGCGCCAGGAGCGAGTAGAGCAGCGTCGTGACCATGGCCGACGCTCGGGGTCGACGGTCGGTCGGAGAGGTGGGCAGCGCCGGCGGCGGTGCGGCGCCGATCGCCTGGGTCCGCTAGGGCAGGATCTTCTCGGCGCCGCCGGGGCCGGTCTTCCTCTCCGGTTTGACCAGGTCCGCGCGCGACACGCCCAGCCACATGACGAGTGACGCCATGACCAGCGCCGAAGAGTAGATCCCGAAGCAGATGCCGATCGCGAGCGCGAGCGCGAAGTAGTGCAGCGTCTCGCCGCCGAAGAACAGGATCGACAGCACCATCATCAGCGTGCAGCCATGGGTGATGATGGTCCGCGACAGCGTGCTGGTGATCGCGTTGTTGATGATCTCGGGTACGGTCCCCTTGCGCATCTTGCGGAAGTTCTCGCGGATCCGGTCGGCGATGACCACCGACTCGTTGACCGAATAGCCGAGCACCGCCAGCACGGCGGCCAGCACCGGCAGCGAGAACTCCCACTGGAACAGCGCGAAGAAGCCCAGGATGATGACGACGTCGTGCAGGTTGGCGATGATCGCCGAGACGGCGAAGCGCCATTCGAAGCGCAGCGCCAGATAGGCGACGATGCCGATGGAGACGAGCAGCAGCGCGAGCGCGCCGTTCTCGTAGAGCTCCTTGCCGACCTGCGGGCCCACGAACTCGACGCGCTGCTGGGTCACGCCGGGATCGTCCGCCTTGAGCGCGGTCATCACGCGGTCGGAAAGCTGGGCGGTCGACACGCCCTCCTTGAGCGGCAGCCGGATGAGCGCGCTGTTGGCGCTGCCGAAGCTCTGGACTGCGAACTCGCCCAGGTTCATCTTGTCGACGACGTCGCGCACCTTGGAGAGGTCGGCGGCGTGGGGGTAGGCGATCTCGACCAGCGTGCCGCCCTTGAAGTCGATGCCGAGGTTGAGGCCGCGCGTGGCGAGAAAGAACACCGCGAGGACGAACGTCACCGCCGAGATCACGTTGAACACCAGCGCGTGCCGCATGAACGGGATGTCGCGCTTGATGCGGAAGAATTCCATAAAGGCTTTCGCTCGCTCGTCACTCCCGCGGAAGCGGGAATCCAGTGTCGTCAATCGCTGTCGTCAAGTTTCAAGGCCGCTTCGTTCCCGTCCGCGGGGACGACGCCGACGCTACGCGGCCGGCGTGGGTTTCCATACCTGTCCGATCGATATCTTGTCGAGCTTCTTGCGTCCTCCGTAGACGATCGCCACCAGGCCGCGCGATACGAATACCGCGGAGAACATCGACGTGAGAATGCCGAGGCAGTGCACGACCGCGAAGCCGCGCACCGGCCCGGTGCCGAAGATGAGCAGCGCGATCCCGGCAATGAGAGTCGTGACGTTCGAGTCGAGAATCGTGTTCCAGGCGCGCTCGTAGCCGGCCTGGATCGCCGCGTGCGGCGTGTCGCCCCAGCGCAGCTCTTCGCGGATGCGCTCGTTGATCAGGACGTTCGCGTCGATCGCCATGCCCAGCGTCAGCGCGACCGCGGCGATGCCGGGCAACGTGAGCGTGGCCTGCAGCATCGACAGGATCGCGATCAGCAGCAGCAGGTTCACCGCCAGCGAGATGGTCGAGATTACGCCCATCAGCAGGTAGTACGCGCAGATGAACACGGCGAGGACGATGAAGCCGTACTTGACCGAGTCGAAGCCCTTGTCGATGTTCTCCTTGCCGAGCGACGGGCCGACGGTGCGCTCCTCGATGATCTCCATCGGGGCCGCAAGAGCCCCGGCCCGCATCAGGAGCGCGATGTCGTTGGCTTCGCGGGGGTTCATCCGCCCGCTGATCTGCACCCGGCCTCCGCCGATCTCCTCCCGGATCACCGGCGCGGTGATGACCTCCTTCTTGCCCTTCTCGACCAGCACGATCGCCATGCGCTTGCCGACGTTGTCGCGCGTGACCTCCTTGAAGATGCGCGCACCGCTCGGATCGAGGTTCACGTGCACGGCGGGCTCGTTGTTGCGGTTGTCGAAGCCCGACTGGGCGTCGTTGATGCGATCGCCGGTCAGAACGACTTCGCGCTTGACCAGCACCGGAGCGCCGGAGCGCTCGCGCAACAGCTCGTCGCCGAGCGGCACCACGCCTCCCGCGGCCTGCTGCTGCGCAGTCGGGTCCTCGTCGACCATGCGGATCTCGAGCGTCGCCTGGCGGCCGATGATGTCCTTGGCGCGCGCGGTGTCCTGCACGCCCGGCAGCTCGACGACGACGCGGTCGGCTCCCTGCTGCTGGATGATCGGCTCCGCGACGCCCAGCTCGTTGACGCGGTTGCGCAGGATCGTGATGTTCTGCTGCACCGCGCCTTCCTGGATGCGCTTTTGCGCCTCCGCCTTGAGGCCGAGGAGCAGCCGCGACTCGCCCGAGCTCTCGAGCACCTTGATGTCGAGATCGGGGAAGGAGTTGGCGATCTCCTGGTAGGCGCGGGCGCGCTCCGCGGGATCGCGGAAGCGCACCACGACGGTCGCGCCGTCCCGGGAGATGCCGGAGTAGATGATCCTCTTCTCGCGCAGCAGCGAGCGCGTGTCGGCGAGGTAGCGGTCGGCTGCCTTGTCCAGCGCCGCCTTCATGTCCACCTGCTCGAGGAAGTGCACGCCGCCGCGCAGGTCGAGCCCGAGGAACATCGGCAGCGCGCCGATCCTGGCGAGCAGCCGCGGCGAGGTCGACTCCAGGTTCAGCGCGACGATGTAGCTAGGATTGCCGGCGTCGGGATCGAGCTTCGCCTGCAGCGCGTCGCGCGCCTTGAGCTGGGTATCGGGGTCGGCGAAACGCACCTTGACGCCGGTCGCGTCGACCGTCGCGCCGGTGTAGGGGATGTTGGCGGCCTTCAGCGTGTCCTCCACCGTCTGCAGCGTCGAGGTGTCGATCTTGACGTCCGACTTGCTGGTCGAGACCTGCACCGCCGGCGCTTCCGGGAAGAAGTTCGGAAGCGTGTAGACGACGCCGATCACGAGCGCGACGGCGATGACGATGTACTTCCAGAGCGAATAGCGGTTCATGCGGTGCGGTTGGGGCGAAAGCGGACGGCGCGAGCGCGGCGCTTCAGGCGCGCCGGGCGCCTCGCGTCACAGAGTCTTGATCGTACCCTTGGGAAGGAGCAGCGAGATCGCGCTGCGCTGGACGGTGATCGCCACGTTGGGCGCCACCTCGATGTCGGCGTAGGACTCCGACAGCTTCGCGATCTTGCCGACGACGCCGCCCGCCGTCACGACCTCGTCGCCCTTCTGCAGCGCCGATAGCATGGCCTTGCTCTCCTTGGCCCGCTTCTGCTGCGGGCGGATCAAGAGAAAGTAGAACACGACGATGATTGCGACCATGGGCAGGAACGCCATGATGTCGCTGCCTGGCGAGCCGCCGGCGGCCTGGGCGTAGGCGGGGCTGATAAGCACGGCGGTCTCCTCCTGAAGGACGCTTGCGCAACCTATGATTCTACCATGCGAGCCCGGTCCGCCTTGAACGCGGCGATGCGGACCGCCAGCGTTCCCCCCTCGATGGCCTCGCGCAGCTCCGCCATCAGGGCCAAGTAGTAGTACAGGTTGTGGATGGTGGCGAGCCGGGCACCGAGGATCTCGTTGGCGCGCTGCAGGTGGTGCAGGTAGGCGCGGCTGAAATGGCGGCAGGTATAGCACGGGCAATCCGAATCCAGCGGAGCCGTGTCGGTCCGATGGCGCGCATTGCGGATCTTGAGGTCGCCGTAGCGCGTGAAGAGGAAGCCGTTACGGGCGTTGCGCGTCGGGAGCACGCAATCGAACATGTCGACGCCGTTCGCGACCGCCTCGACGATGTCTTCGGGCGTGCCCACGCCCATGAGGTAGCGGGGCCGGTCGTCGGGCAGCCGCGCTGCGATGAACGCCTCGACGCGCCGCATCTCCTCCTTCGGTTCACCCACGGAGAGCCCGCCGACCGCGTAGCCGTGGAAGCCCAGCGAGACCAGGCCGGCGAGCGAGGCTTCGCGCAGGTCCTCGAACATCCCGCCCTGCACGATGCCGAAGAGCGCGTTCGCGCTCCCCTCGTGCGCGCGCTTGCACCTCGCCGCCCAGCGCAGCGACAGCTCCATGGATCGCGCCGCCACTTCTCGCGAGGCGGGATACGGCGTGCACTCGTCGAAGACCATCGCCACGTCGGAATCGAAGGCGCGCTGGATCTCGATCGAGAGCTCCGGGGTGAGGAACAGCCGGTCGCCGTCGACGGGCGAGGCGAAGGCGACGCCGTCCTCGCGCACCTTGCGCAACGGCCCCAGGCTGAACACCTGGAAGCCGCCGGAATCGGTGAGGATCGGGCGCGGCCAGCCCATGAAGCGGTGCAGGCCGCCGTGCGCCGCGACGACTTCGATGCCGGGGCGCAGCCACAGGTGAAAGGTGTTGCCGAGCACGATCCGGGCGCCGAGCGCGTCGAGCTCGTTCGGCGCCATCGCCTTGACGGTGCCGTAGGTGCCCACGGGCATGAACACCGGCGTCTCGACGCTGCCGTGCGCGAGCGTGAGCCGGCCGCGGCGCGCGGCTCCCGAGCGCGCCAGCACCTCGAAGTGCATCGGCATTTCTCCTTTGACCGGAGTTCCGGCTCCCGTAGTCCGGGCTCGCGCGGAGCGATGCCCGGCTCGCCGGATTCTAGCAGCGCACTCGCGTCTCCTTCGGCCGCGCAGCCCGGAGCCGGGTCACGATCCGGCGGCCGCGGGATCGCGCTCGAGCAGCATCGCGTCGCCGTAGCTGAAGAAGCGGTAGCGCTCCTGGATCGCGTGGGCGTAGGCCCGGCGAATGTGGGCGAAGCCCGCGAATGCGGACACGAGCATGAGCAGCGTCGAGCGAGGCAGGTGGAAATTGGTGAGCAACCGATCGACGACGCTGAAGCGGTAGCCTGGCGTGACGAACAGCGTCGTTTCCGCGTCGCCCGGGCAGAGGCCGTCGCCGCTCGCGGCCGACTCGAGCGCGCGCAGCGTGGTGGTTCCCACCGCGACGACCGACCTCCCCGACGCGCGCGCGCGATGGATCGCGGCCACCGTGGCCGGCGGAATCGAGAAGCGCTCGCTGTGCATGCGATGCTGCGAGAGGTCCTCGCTGTCGACCGGCTGAAACGTTCCGGCGCCGACGTGCAGCGTGACGAACGCGAAGACGACGCCGCCCGAGCGCAGCCGCTCGAGGAGCGTCTCGTCGAAATGCAGGCCCGCGGTCGGCGCGGCGACCGCGCCGCAGTGGCGCGCGTAGACGGTCTGGTAGCGCTCGCTGTCCGCATCCGTCGCGTCGCGGGTGATGTACGGCGGCAGCGGCACTTCGCCGAAGCGCTCCAGGTAGCCCTCGAGCGAGCCTTCGATGCCGAAACGAAGGCGCACGAAGCGACCGTCGCGCTCGAGCACGACCGCGGTGGCGTCGCCCGGCAGCCCGAGGCGTCCTCCGGCCTTGGGCGGGTGGCTCGCCGAGAGCTGCATCCACGCCTCGTCGGCTGCGACGATGCGCTCGAGCAGGAGCTCCACCTTGCCGCCCGTCTCCCGCCGGCCGTGCAGGCGCGAGCGGATCACGCGCGTGTCGTTGAAGACGATCACGTCGCCGGGCGCCAGCAGCTCCGGCAGGCCGGTGAACCGTCCATCGTCGATCCTCGGGCCGGCAACGTGCATCAGGCGGCTTCCCGCGCGATCGGCCGCGGGCTGCTGCGCGATCAGTTCCGCTGGCAGCTCGTAATCGAAATCGGACAGCCGATAGCTCGGTCGATCGGACATGGGAAGAGGCTTGCCGCCGCGCAGCGTGTCCGGTCGCGCCGGATTTACGCGATAATGCCGAGTCCATCTCGCGCGGGCAACGTGAGGATTCGGCGCGGCGCCCGCGCGTCAAAGCCGGGATGGCGGAATTGGTAGACGCGCTGGACTCAAAATCCAGTTCTGGCGACAGAGTGAGGGTTCGATTCCCTCTCCCGGCACCACCTATTCCCTGGAGCGCTTCGATAGAGCCCGCCGGTGCTGTTGTCGTCGTGACCACGCGCTCGCAGCGCGATCCGCGGATCTACGCGGCGCTACCCCGCCGCGTGTGACCCGCAGCGCCGCGATCACCGGCAAGGGGTTGCCGGCGTTGTTCGAGAAGATCCGCGGCTACGACGGCGCGCCGACCACGCGCCTGGCGCTGCGGCTCCTGCTGGTCACCTTCGTGCGCACCGGCGAGCTCCGGGGCCGACCCTGGACGCGGGCCGAGGTCAGCCGCCGCTATCCGGCCTCAAGAATGAGGAAGATGAATAGGGCTTCGGCACTTGCCTTTCTTGTTGAGCCTACAGGATGATGAGAACGTGGCGTTTGCGGCCGGGGGTGAAGAGGCTGAATCGGTTGTAACCTGATAGTAGTTGCACGAACCGTCGGGCGCCACCACGGTACAGATTGATCTGTCAGCGCCAAAACTACCCGGTCCGTCGAATCCGAGGAATAGGAACTCGGTAGGCTGCCCGACGGCGGCACCGGTGCTGGGCATGGTCAAGACGATGAAAAAATCCGTAATGTTGCCCGCCGAATCGGTGCTCACGACAAAGCTGCTCGCAGGGTCATTTGCTCCGTTCCAAAGGGCGGAGTTTGCTTTGGTATAGGTGAATACGCCGTCGTCGAACGACCAGCTTTTGACGTAGCGAAGGCCGCCCGCGCCGCCGGCAATCGGGGCATTGACCAGGTTTCTTGGCAACGGCACCGCGGTGGTGAAGGAGCCGCTGATCCCGGTGGCATTCGTGTACACGCCGAACAGAGAGGCGGGATCATAGGTGGCCCCTGATAGCGCATAGGTAGTTGCTCGCGCGTACGAGACCAGCGCGAGCGCCAGCAGCGTCGCCGAGAAGATCGGCGACAGTCTCCACCTCCAAGCACTCATTTTGTCCCCCCGACCGGCGCGCCCGTCTCCCGCCGGGCGCTCGCGGTTCTTGCCGCGGCCTGGCACCTGTTGCCGCGAGCAAGGCGAAGAACGCTGGCGAACCGAGTGGAGCGCTAGCGTGCCTACCCGCGACCAGCAGGCTTGAATCTCTCGGTCGCACGAAAGCCTGCCCGTCCGACCTGTCTTCAAGCTTGCAACCATTGTAAGGATCATCGCTGACGATATGCTGACGAAATCCGCGAGGCTGAGGGGAGCTCACAGCTTGAGCGTCAGGTGAGCTTTCCGACCTTTGTTGCGCCGACGAGGTCCGGGTTCAAACGGCAGCGCATGTGGGAGCGACGGCAACAGCGCGGAGGCCTGCGCATGAAGCCGGGACCTCCGGTGCGTTGGATATTCGACTCGGCCCGAACGGCGTCCCCTTCCACGGCTCTTGCGTCGAGCGAAGCGCCGCCGGGCTAATCAGGGCCTGGATTCGCTCTGACCGTACCGCCGCCGGATGTAAGCATACAGCGCCCGCAGCCCGGTCGCTTCGCCGCCTTCGGGCCGGCCGGGTCGCGATGAGGGGTTCGAGGCGTACAGATCGAGATGCGCCCATCGCGGGCTCGCGGAGACGAACTCCGCCAGATAGAGCGCCGCGATGATCGATCCGGCGAAGCTGTTCCTGGCGACGTTGTTCAAGTCCGCGCAGCTGCTCTCGATCTCCTTGCGATAAGGGCGCCACAGCGGCATGCGCCACAGCGGATCGCCGGTGTCGGCACCCGCCTCGAGGAGCCCGCCGGCGACCGCATCATCGTCGCAGTAGAGCGCCTGGAGCTGCGGGCCGAGGGCGACGCGCGCCGCGCCGGTGAGCGTGGCGCAGTCGATCAGCAGGTCGGGCCGCTGGCTGTCGGCTTCCGCCAGCGCGTCGCACAGGATGAGGCGTCCTTCGGCGTCGGTGTTGCCGATCTCGACCGTCTTGCCGCTGCGCGTGCGGACGATGTCGCGCGGCCGCAGGGCATTGCCGCTGACCGAATTCTCGACCGCCGGAATCAGCACGCGCAACCGGATCGGCGTGCGCGCCGACATGAGCGCGCCGCCCAGGGCGAGGACGATCGCCGCGCCGCCCATGTCCTTCTTCATCTCCAGCATGTTTTCCCGCGACTTGAGATCGAGCCCGCCGGTGTCGAAGCACACGCCCTTGCCGACAAGCGTCACCTTCGGCGCCTGCTCGTCGCCCCAGCGCAGATCGATCAGGCGGGGCGGACGATCGCTCGCCCGTCCCACGGCGTGGATCGTTGGATAGTTCTGCGCCAGAAGCTCCTCTCCGACGATGACCTCCAGCTTCGCGCCGTGGCTTTGCGCGACGCTTCCGGCGGCTTGGGCGAGCTGCTCGGGGCCCATGTCCTCGGCGGGCGTGTTGATCATGTCGCGCGCGAGGAAGACGGCGCTCGCGAGGCGCTCCACTTCGGCACGGTCCGCGTTCTCGGGCCATGCGAGCGTCGCCGCAGCGCGACGGGGCTTCTTGTAGGTGCTGAACGCGTACGAGCCGAGCGCCCAGCCGAGCGCGGCGTCGGTAGATGAGCCGCCATGCCCCTCGAGCTCGAGCGCGTACTTGCCCTCCGGCAGCGCGGTGGGCAGAGCGGCGAACGCGTAGACCGGCGAGTCCTGGATCGGCGCGGCGATGACGGCAGGCCGCCCATCGTCGCGGGGCAGGAACGCGAAGGTCCCGGGATCGGCGCGGAAGCCGACGCCGGAGACCCATGCCCGCGCTTCGGGATGTCGCTCGAGCCACGCCGGGAGCGTAGCCGCCGTCACCGCAGTGATGGGGATAGCATCGTTTCGATCCGCAGTCAGGGATTGCAGCATGCGAGGCCTTTCAACGCGGTGCGCACAAGGCGCGCCTTGAGGTGAAGCGCGAACGCCGGGCCAGCCGGCGACGATCCGCCTACGGGACGCCGCGGTCCGCGACGCCGGTCAGCCTGCCGGCAGCCATGGCGCGCGAAGGAGCCTGCCTGGCGCAGAACGCGACGACCAGCCCGAAGAGCAGCATGGCGAGCAGGTTTGCCGCGAATTTCGCCGGCGTGAAGCTTGGCCATCGTGCCCACGCCGAGAGCGGCACGACGGCATAGTTCATCACGAAGAAGACGACGACTCCGTAAGCGAGGCCGCCGACGACCCAGTGGCGCCGCAGCACCGCCGTTCGGGTCGACGCGGCCACGTAGACCGCGGCGATGACGAGGGACATCGCCCATTGCAGGACGAGCCCGAGCAACGCCGCCCACGCACCGCCCGACAGCGCGGCGCGCCCGAGGAGACCGCCGGCGATGAACTGCAGTATGAGAACGGGGCTCGCGAAATTGATGAGCGCCGCAGCGCCGATGTCGAGCGTGCCGGCGACGAGCCCCGCGACGAGGACCGCGATCCAATCGGCTCTGCCCATGCGGGCAGGATTCTACGCGGATGCCACGCGCCTGCGGCAACCGTCGAGGTGCATGATGCACCTCGAGGAACTCTTCTCACCCATCACCCGCGGCGGAAGACCCGCCGCGGGCTTGAATGCCTCTAGTTCATCTTTTCCCAGTCGCGGACCTGCCGCTCGGCCTCGTCCTGCTGGACGCCGTAGGCTTCCTGGATCTTGCCCACGAGCTGGTCGCGGTGACCATTGATCTGCGTGATCTGATCGTCGGTGAGCTTGCCCCATTGGGCCTTCACCTTGCCGGTGAATTGCTTCCAGTTACCTTCCACGCGATTCCAGTTCATCGTCTGCTCCTTTGCAATCCTCGAGATCCGAGACACGAACGGTGCCGTCCGGTGCCGGGGTGAACACGCCGCCAACGATTCATCTCTGACGCACGCGAAACGATTTTCTTCGAGGGCAATGGCCCAGACAATCGGAGCTTGTCCGATTCGGTTGTAGGACGGCAGTCGTCGAACGGCTAGCGCATGGGCGAGCGACGTCGCGCTTCACGCAGGCTTGCGGTGCGCGACACCGCGACACCATTGCGCGAGCGCTGCGCCGGCTTCGAAGCCCGCGCGGGCGCGGCCCGCCCCTGCGCTCCCTTGCGGCCCGCGCGCTGAGCTTCCTCGAGGCTGCGCTGCAGCAGCGCGGCGAGATCGATCACCTTCGCGGAGCGGGGAGCGGCTTCGCGCTCCCGTTCGGTGATCTCCTTAGTCTGCCCAGCCTTGATCTTCTCGCGGATGCGCCGCATGAGGTCCTGGTGAAAGCTGTCTTTGAATGCCTCGGGCTTCCAATGCTCGGCCATGTCGCTCACCAGCCGCTTGGCGAGCTCCGCTTCCTTCGCCGTGACGCGGACGCTCTTGAGGTCTTCCGCGGGCAGGTCGAGATCCTTCGCGCTGCGCAGCTGATCGTGGTAGCGCATGGTGTTGAGCATCAGCGCTCGCCCGGCAGGGACGACGGCCACGAGGTGCTGCACGGTGCGAATCACAACCTCTCCGATGGCGACCCGGCGCGAGGCGCGCAGGGTCTCCCGCAGGAGCGCATAGACCTTCTGTCCCGCTCGGCCGGGTACGAGATAGTACGGCGTCTCGAAGTACTCGACCGGAATCTCCTCCGCGGGAACGAAGGCCTGGACCTCGATCGCCTGCGACGCCTTCACGTTCGCGCGGCGGAAATCCTCGTCGGAGAGCACGACATACTCGCCCTTCTCGTACTCGAAGGCCTTGACTATGTCGTCCCACGGGACTTCCTTCCCGGTGCGCTTGCTGTAGCGCTTGTATCCGACCGGCGAGAAGTCGCGCCTGTCGATCATCGCGAGCTTGAACTCGCGCTTCTCCTCGGCGGCGTGCAGCTCGACCGGGATGCCGACCAGCCCGAACGTGATCGCGCCCTTCCACAGCGCGCCTGGCATGGGATCGCCTCTAGCGATGCCGCTTGAAGTACTGCACTTCGCGCTCGTGCCGCTGAGCGGCCTCCAGCGTGTCGAACGTGCCGAGGTTTCGGCGCCGCCCTGTCTTGGCGTCCTTCTTGCGGGAGAACAGACGGTACTGGCCGGACTTGAGCTTTCGGATCATCGATTCCTCCGCGCGGATGTCGAGTAGCGCTCCATCGTCGCAAAGCGAGACGCTTCCCGCTATCGGGTCGGCTCTGTTCCGCGCGTAGGCCGCCGCCGAGCCGGTGTCGGACGGCGTCCTAAGGGCGGAGGTCGCTGGAGGTTATCGCAGCCCGACGAGCACCTCCGCGGCGCCTACAGCAGAAAGGGACGCGCGCCGATAGCGACAGGCGGTCCTTTGCGGGACGATCCGTCGCGTCAGCCCGCGCTCGGCAGTAACCTGCGGGGGTGTCCGGATTGGAGCGGGCGCACCCGAATCGACAACTCACCGCGGGCTGGAAAAGGGGTCGCCGACATGCTGCACTACGCGCTCGTATTCTTCGTCATCGCCCTGATCGCGGCGCTCTTCGGCTTCGGCGGCATCGCCGCTGGCGCCGCCGAGATCGCCAAGGTCCTGTTCTTCATCTTCGTCATCCTGTTCGTGGTCTCGCTGATCGTCGGGCTGTTCCGCCGGGGCGGACCGTAGGCGCACGCGCTCGCGACGCCGGCCTCTGTCGGGCGGACCGTACGATGAGAAGAGCGGCTTCTGCGGTCCGTGACGAGGATCGCGGCCAGGCGAGTCCGGTGCAGGCGACGCCCGGCGCCTGGCAGCCCGCGCGGCAATGGCGCTCGGGGATCCGCACGACGGCGCTGGTGCTCATTGCCGCGGTGGTCGTCTGCTTCGCGATCCACATCGCGGCAGCATTCCTGATTCCGCTGGTAGTCAGCCTCGTGGTCTGCTACGCGCTCTCGCCGATCGTCGATCGCCTGCACCGCTGGCGCATTCCCCGGCCGATCGGCGCGGCCGTCGTCGTGCTCCTGCTGATCGTCGGCGGAGGTGTCGCGGTCAACCAGATGTGGAACGGCGCGGAGGCGCTTCTCGGGCAGCTGCCGGCGGCCGTCGAGAAGCTGCGTCTCGCGATCGCGGTATCGCACAGCGACATCCCTGACACGCTCACGCACGTGCAGCGTACCGCGAACGAGCTGCAGAAGCTCGCCGGTGCCGAGCTGCCGAGCGCTGCGCCGGCTGCCGCGCCACCGCCGACCGTGGCCTTCGACGCGCGCTCGCTGCTGCTCATGGGCACGAGCAGCATCGTCGCCTTCGTCGTCCAGCTCTTTTCGATCATCTTCCTCACGTACTTCCTGCTCGCCGCCGGCAACGTCTTCCGCCGCAAGCTTGTCCGTCTGGTCGGGCCGCCGATCGCGCGGCAGAAGGCGACGCTGGAAGTGCTCGATCACATCCACGATCTGAACCAGCGCTACTTGGCGGTCGTCGCGCTGACCAACGTCGGCGTGGGCGTGGCCACCGCGGCCGGACTCGCGCTGGTCGGTCTGCAGCACGCGGCGATCTGGGGCGTGGCGATCGCCGTGCTGCACTTCATCCCCTACCTCGGCGCGGCGATGATCGCCGCCGCGGTGGCGTTGACCGCGTATCTGCAATTCGGCACCGCGCAGATGGTGCTCGCCGCAGCGGCCGTCCCGCTGCTCGCCTCCGTATTGATCGGAGTCCTGCTCCAGGCTGCGCTGCTGGGGCGCGCCGCCAGCATGAATGCCACGGTCGTGTTCATCGCACTGCTCTTCTGGGGCACGCTGTGGGGACCCTGGGGGCTCCTGCTGGCGATGCCGATCATGGTCGCGCTCAAGTCGATCTGCGACCGCGTCGAGCCTCTCGTCGGCGTCGGCGAGTTCCTCGGGAACCACGACAAGGCCGTCTGGCGCTGACCCGTGCCCCGGGGCGTCCATCCGCCCGCCGCTCGAATCCCGCCTGCGATGCGCGTCCTGCTGATCTACAACCCCACGGCTGGAGACGGCGTCGACGGACAGCGGCGCGCGCTCATCGACCGGATCCATGCCGCGGGACACGAAGTGCGCTGCCGCTCGTCGAAGGATCCGCACATGACCTCGGCGCTGACCGGGTCGGTCGATCTGGTGGTGATCGCCGGAGGCGACGGAACGATCGCCAAGGTCGCGCGGCGCTTGCGCGGCAGGGATCTCGCCATCGCGGCGCTGCCGCTCGGCACCGCCAACAATATCGCGACCGCGCTGGGTCTCGCGGACGCGGAGCTCGAGACGCTGATTCGCGGCTGGTCGCGGGGCAGGACGATCGCGATGGATCTCGGCGTCGTTCGCGGGCCGCGCGGAATGCGGAGCTTTCTCGAATCCGTCGGCGTCGGCCTGCTGCCTCAGCTGATGACCGCACGGAAAGTCGTGCCGGGGCACGCTCCGACGGCGGAAGCCCGCGTTGCGCTCGCGGTCGCGCGGGCGCGCAAGGCCGCGCAAAGGCTGCCTGCGATCGAGGTGAGAGCCTCGCTCGACGGACGCGACCTTTCGGGGCGCTACCTCCTGCTCGAGGCGATGAACATCGGATGGGTGGGACCGAGGCTCAACCTGGCCGATACCGACCCGGCCGACGGCCAGTTCGACGTCGTCTTCGCGCGCGAGGACGATCGCGATGCGCTCGTGGAATGGCTGGCCGCGCGCGAGCGCGGCGCCGACGTCCCGCGAGCGCTGCCCGCGCTCCGCGGGCGCCGCTTTCGGATCGACCATGGGCGGTTCGGCGTCCACGTGGACGACAAGGTCTGGGCGGCGCAGCCTGCGCGGAGCGAGCCGGCGCCGCTCGAAGCGACGCTGGAAAGCTCGATCCGGTTCCGCCTGCCGGCCTCGGAGGCCGCGGAGGAATCCTTCGCGCGCGATGCGCGGTGGCGCGAGGCGCTCGAGCCGCGCGGTCGCAACCCTCGCCGCTTCGAGCTCACGTCGTCTCGGTGGGCTTGGCCTGCAGGAGGACCAGCGCGCTCTCGTCGGTCAGATCGAGGCGGATCGGGGTGAGCGAGACGTACCCGTTCTCGATCGCCCAGCGATCCGTCCCTTCCTCGACGTCTTCGGCCGGCGTGACGGTGAACCAGAAGTGCTCGCGCCCCATCGGATCCTGGCCGGGCACGATCCTGCCGTCGTAGTGGCGCACCGACTGCCGGGTCCAGCGCATGCCTCGCGGCGGCTGCGACGGGAAGTTGACGTTGACGAGCGGGACCTTATCGAGCGGCAGCAGGAACTCGAGCGCCCGCAGCACCGCGGGTCGGAGCGTGGCGAAGTCGGCCTCCTCGCCGCTGGCGGGCGTGCTGAGCGCGATGCCGCGCACGCCCATCAACGCGGCCTGCCGGGCAGCGGCGAGCGTGCCGGAGGGCCAGAGCGAATTGCCGAGGTTGCTGCCCAGATTGAGCCCCGAGAGCACCACCTCGGCGTCCTTCCACTGATGCAGTCCGAGGGCGACGCAGTCCGCCGGAGTGCCGTTGACGCGGTAGGCTTCCCGGCCGTTCAGCGGCGTGCGCTTGCAGGTGAGCGGCCGCGCCGAGGTGATCGAGTGAGCGGCGGCCGACATCTCCACGTGTGGCGCGACGATGCGGATCTCTCCCAGGCTCGCCGCGATCGCCGCCAGCGCCGCGAGCCCGGGGCTGTAGATGCCGTCGTCGTTGGTGATGAGAATCCGCATGGTGGTCGCTGCCGGGGCCATTCGTCGTGGGGCGAACGAGCCGTAACTCATGGATTCGCGCGCTGCCACGAAGGTTCCGGTCGCCCTGGCGCGAACCGCCTGCTCGCCGCCCTACGCGAGAATCGGAACGGCGCCGACATCCACGCTGACCGGGCCGGTTCATAGTGGTGCCTTCCCGATTCACGAGGAAGATCGCCATGCCCGAACGCAAAACCCTGCAGCGCGCCCGCCGCGATCGACGCAGCGGCAAGGCGTCCACGACGCAGGCGGGAGAATTCGTGCGCGAGGAATTCGAGCACATCCGGGAAGGCAAGCACGGTGCCCGCTCGGCGAAGCAGGCGATCGCCATCGGCCTTTCGAAAGCGAGGCGAGCGGGCGTCGACCTGCCGCCGCCGAAGAAAGGAACCACCTCGGAGCAGACGCGACGCAGCGCCGAGCGGGCCTACGAGGCGGGCAAGGAGGGCGAGAAGCCGGTCTCTCGCAGGCGTTCGCGCGCGGTGAGCGGCTAGATGGAGCGGCGGGAAGCTCGGCGCGCCGCGGCTCCTCATCTGCCGCTTACCTGTCCTTTCTTCGTTGCCGCTCGCTTCCCATACAACGCCCGCAGCCGATCCTTCGCAGACTCGAGGATCCGCCGGTGCGCGAGGCTCAGGTTGTTCCCCGCGCGATTGACGTAGAACGTCAGCATCGACAGGGCCGAGCGCAACGAGCCCGATTTGCGCCTGGTGCTGCGATCGGCCGAGCGCTTGAGCGAGCGCGCGATCGCCCCGGGGTCATCTTTACGAAATACGCCGGTGCGAAGATCCAGCGCGTTGCTGTGCTTCGTCACCGCGCTCGACCATCTGCGACTCCGGGCAGAGCGTCGACGCGGTTGCTTCGATGGGGCCATGGAAGGGTCGCCTGTCGTTGTCTCGCGCTCATCCAACCTCGAACCTGCGCCCCGGCGCGCCTCGATGCAATCGGCCGGATTCTGATTTGCCTGTAGGCCCGGCGCGGACGTCGCCTGCACCGCTTCGCCGAGCGAGTGCCTCGGGCTGCGGCAGGGCCGGGACGCCCCCCTGCGGATGTAGGATAATTCCCGTTCAACCGCAGCGCGCGATCGGAAGCGCGCCGCGCCGGCGCAAGCCGTCCGCGCGAGTGCGAATCCGGTACGCGACGTCAATCGAGGAGGGACGATGAGCGCCAATGGCGATGTCGAACGCGCGGGCCGCCTGGACGAAGTGCTGCGGCTCGTGCGCGCGAAGGTCGCTGCCGCGCAGCGCCCGTTGGTCGAGGATTTCGTCGTCCGATATTTCCAGGACGTCGACCCGGAAGATCTGGCCGAACGGCAGCCCGCCGATCTCTACGGCGCGGCGCTCTCCCACTGGAACTTCGCGCGCAAGCGCGAGCCGGGTCAAGCCCGCGTGCGCGTGTTCAACCCGACCCTCGAGGAGCACGGCTGGCAATCGACCCACACGATCGTCGAGATCGTCAACGACGACATGCCGTTCCTGGTCGACTCGGTGTCGATGGCGGTCAACCGGCAGGGGCTCGGGCTGCACCTGGTGATCCACCCTGTGCTCGCGGTCGAGCGCGACGGCGGCGGCACGCTGGTCGCGCTGCGGCCGCGCGCGCAGCAGGGCGGCGGCCAGCTCGAGTCGATGATGCACCTCGAGATCGATCGCATCGTCGATGCCGGCGCGCGCGCCGAGCTCGCGGCCGGGATCGAGCGCGTCCTCGCCGACGTGCGCGCCGCGGTCGACGACTGGGG
>DATJVX010000050.1:0-36476 GCA_035501595.1 Casimicrobiaceae bacterium
ATGAACCTCAAAGGGGCGGCGATCTCCGGCGGGTTCACCGGCAGCCTGAAGCCGGTCGCCGGAACCGATGTCCAGACCGGGGACTGGACCTTCGCGACGACGCAGTGAGCGAGCGAAGTCGGCTGGCTTCGCGATCAATTGCCGTGCGAAGTCAGCCGACGACGCTCAGACGTCCGATCGCCAGTCGCGGGCTAACTGCCTGCCCGCCGATCGGACCGCGGCTTCCGCGCGGTCGGCGCCCTCTTCTTGTCTGGCGGCCATGCTCGCAAGGGCGAGCATCAGCATCCCGGCCAAGCCGCCCAACAGGAACACCCACGGCAACCACGAGATCGAGACCATCGGGCACCCTCGTTCGTGATGAGGAGGAGTCCACAATCTAGGCCCGGTCGCGAGGCGCGGGAATCAGCGCACGGCTATTTCGTCGTAGGAGAATGGCCGACCGGGCGTCGGCGCCGGCGCGATGGAGAGGCGTGGCGGAAGCGTGCCGACTGCCTGTACCCGCCCGGAGCTCGCGGCGTTTGCCGCCGGCGGTCGCCGCCGCGGGGCCGGTCCGGGCCATTCGCGCCGCCGGACGCCCGTTCGGCGCCTAGAATCGACGGTTCGGCTCCCGTCGCCTTTCCTGCGCCGCGACTCGTCGCGACAATGTCCGAACAGTCTCGTACGCGGATGCAAGTTATGAACGAACCGACCGCCTTCGACCCTCCCGCTCCCTCGGCCATCGGGACGGCATCGACGCCCTGCCACGGCTCGGGCCACCCGCTCGAAAGCATCGCCTTTTTCCGGCGTTTCAAGCCGTCCGCCGGACGGGATCTGCTCTACACGTTCATCTGGAACGTGGGATTCGCCGTCGCCTTCACGGTTCTGGCGTTGCTGTTCGATCCCGACGCCCGGCTGGCGCGAGCCTTCTGGATCAATTTCGTCGTCGCCAACTGCGTCGGATTCCTCATTCATCTCGGTTTCAGCCTGAGCCACCGGCTTCTCGGCGATTCGCTGCGCGACCTCTCGGTCGTCGCAAGGTCGATCTACTATTCGATCGTCTCGATCGCCGGCGTGTTCGGCGGATATTGGCTCGGCTTCACGCTGCTCTCGTGGGACGCACAGCGAAGGTGGGTGTTTTCGGCGCAGGGCGCGATCGCCGTGCTGCTCTTGAGTCTGACCATCTCGGGCATCCTGGCATCCTTGTTCTACGCGCGCGAACGGCAAGCCAGGGCCGAAGCCGTCTTTCACAGCGAACGCGCCCGGGTCGCTGCTGCCGAGCGCCAGATCAAGGTTGCGGAGCTGAAGCTGCTTCAAGCGCAGGTCGAACCGCACTTCCTGTACAACACCCTCGCCAACGTCGTCAGCCTCATCGATGCCGATCCCGGCAAGGCGAAGCGCCTGGTGGAGCGGTTCATCGACTATTTGCGACGCGCCGCCGCTGCAACCACCGGCGCCGAGTCGACGCTCGGTGGCCAGGTCGAGCTGCTGCGCGCCTATCTCGATCTCATCGGCCTGCGAGTGGGGCCGAGACTGCGCTACACGATCGACGTTCCCTCGGAGCTGGCGTCCCTTGCGCTGCCGCCGATGCTGCTGCAGCCGCTGGCCGAGAATGCCGTCAAGCACGGCATCGAACCCGCAACCTACGCCGGCGAGGTCGTCGTCAGCGCGCGCCTGACCGGCGAGCGATTGGTGCTCACGGTGGCCGACAACGGTGTCGGCGTGAGCTCGACGCGCTCCGGAGATTCGACGGGCCTGGGACTCGCCAACCTGCGTGAGCGATTGGCGACCCTGTATGGTCCGCTCGCCGCGTTGAAGCTCGAGGATCGTCGACCCGGCACGAGGGCGACCGTCACGCTGCCCGCGGTGTCCCGATGAGCGACGTCTTGGTCGCGCCGCGGGCTCTCATCGCAGAGGACGAGCCTCACCTCGCGCAATACCTGCGCGACCGCCTGGCCGTCGTCTGGCCGGAGCTGGAGATCGTCGGCGTAGCGACCAACGGCCCCGACGCGCTGCGCGCGATGGAGCAGCAGGATCCGGACATTCTTTTTCTCGACGTCCGGATGCCGGGGCTGACCGGCCTCGATGTCGCGCGCCGCGCGTCCGAAGGCGTGCACATCGTCTTCGTGACGGCGTTCGACCAGTACGCTGTCGAGGCGTTCGAACGGGAGGCTGTCGACTATGTCCTGAAACCGGTCACGGACGAGCGCCTGTCCGAGACCGTTCGTCGCCTGCGCGACCGGCTGCGCGCGCCTGCGGCCGGCGACGACGCGAGGAACGCGCTCGATGCGCTGTCGCGCATTTTCCCGGGGCTCTCCCGGGATCAGACCGATCGCCTGGCCTGGATCCGGGCATCGGTCGGCAATCAGGTCCGGCTGATCGCCGTGGAGGAGGTCTGCTACTTCCAGGCGAACGACAAGTACACGAGCGTGTTCACGGCGGAAGGCGAAGCGCTCATCCGTACGCCCCTGAAAGAGCTCGCCGAGCGGCTCGATCCGGGGCAGTTCTCGCAGATCCATCGCCGGACGATCGTGAACCTGGCCGCGGTCGCGTCGACGACGCGCGACCTTACCGGCCGCACGCAGCTTCGTCTCAAGGCGCGCCCGGAGACGCTCGCCGTGAGCCGCGCCTTCGCGCATCGCTTCCGACAGATGTGATCCGATTCCCGCATCCGGTCGATCAGGCCTCCCGAGCCTTCGTGGACAGTGGCGAAGACTCGAGCGACGTCCGGAGCGTCAGGCCAGACCTTCGCGCAGCATCTTGCGCCGGATGAAAGCGATCTGGGTCGCGAGCGGTAGCGACTTCGGGCACACGTCGTGGCAGGCCAGAAGCGACATGCAGCCGAACACGCCGTCGTCGTCGCCGACGAGCTCGTAATAGTCGGCATCGGTGCGGACGTCGCGCGGGTCGAGGCGGAAGCGCGCGATCTTGTTGAGCCCGACGGCGCCGACGAAATCCTCGCGCATGCGGGCGGTGCCGCACGCGGCCACGCAGCAGCCGCACTCGATGCACCGGTCGAGCTCGTAGATGCGCTGCGCGAGCTCCGGCTCCATCCGCTCCTCGAGGCGCGACAGGTCGACTTCCTCCTGCTTCAGGTGAACCCAGGTCCGCAGGCGCTCGCTCATCGCGCGCATCCACTTCCCGGTGTTCACCGACAGATCGGCGATCAGCTCGAACACCGGCAGCGGCGCGAGCGTGATCGATGTCCCGAGCTTTGCGGTGAGCGTCCGGCACGCCAACCCCGGCCGTCCGTCGATCACCATGGCGCAGCTGCCGCAGATCCCCGCGCGGCAGACGAAGTCGAACTGGAGCGACGGATCCTGCTTCTCCCGGATCTCGTTGAGCGCGATGAATAGCGTCATCCCGTCCGCCTCCTCGAGCTCGTAGACCTGCACGCGAGGCGCGATGCCGGGCTCCTGCGGGTTGTAGCGCAGCACGCCGATCCGAAGCAGCCGATGCGGTCGAGGCGCCGAGGACTCGCTGGCGCCTGCTCCGGAGAGCTCCTCGGCGCGGGCTCGCTTCGGCGAGAACTCGATGCGTTTGACGGTGGACACTACGCCGTCCTCTCGAGCGGCTCGTCGAGCCGCTCGTTCCTGCCGCGGAAGCGCTGCGGCAGAAGCTGGCGGTACGGCATCAGGCGCTCCTGCGCCGCGAAGCGATCGGCGCCGTCGGGCCCCTGCCTGATCGCGGCGACCTCTGCGGTGCGCGGCTGCGTGTCGGGATGCTCGATGTGGTCTCGGGCGCCGTAGCCGCGCCAACCAGGCGGGAGCTCCATCTGCGTGACGTCGAGCGGCTCGTAGTCGAGCGCCGGCACGGTCGAGTTCTCGTCCTTCCACGAGGCGAGCGTGCGCCTGAGCCATGCCGCATCGTCGCGGCGGGGATAATCCTCGCGGAAATGCGCGCCCCGGCTCTCGGTGCGGGCGAGCGCGCCGCAGGCGACGCACAGCGCGAGCTTGAGCATCTTCGGGACCCGGTAGGCGGTCACGAGCTCGGGATTGGCGCCGCGCGCCCTGTACCTCACGGCGACATTGCGGCTGCGCACGAGCAGCTTCTGCAGCGCGTCGACCGCCTGCTCGAGATCCGCGCCGGTCCGGAAGATGCCGACCTTGGCCGTCATGATCTCCTGCATCGCTGCGCGCAGCGCCGTGGCGCTCTCGCTGCCGGCGCCGCTGAGCAGCCGATCGAGCTTCGCCTGCTCCCGCTGCAGAAACTCCTGGACGAGTCCCGTCGACACCTTGAGCTCGCTCGCGGGGTCCTCGCAGAAGTCGCTCACGAATTCGCCGACCAGCATGCCGGCGACGACGGTCTCGGCCACCGAGTTGCCGCCGAGGCGATTGAATCCGTGCAGGTCCCAGCAGGCGGCCTCGCCGACGGCGAACAGGCCCTTGAGCGTGCGGCTCTGGCCGGTGTGGTCGGTGCGCACGCCACCCATCGTGTAGTGCTGCGCGGGCCGGACCGGAATCCGGTCGACGACCGGATCGAGGCCGAGGAAGTAGCTGCAGATCTCCTTCACTTCCCTCAGGTTGCCTTCGATGTGCTTGCGGCCGAGGAGGGTGATATCGAGCCAGAGGTGATCGCCGAAGCGCGACTTGGCGCCCTTGCCCTTGCGGATGTGCTCCTCCATCCGCCGAGAGACGACGTCCCGCGACGCGAGCTCCTTCTTCTCCGGCTCGTAGTCGGGCATGAAGCGATGCCCGTCGCCGTCGAGGAGCAGCCCGCCGTCGCCGCGGCAGCCTTCGGTGACGAGAATGCCCGCCGGGAAGATTCCGGTCGGATGGAACTGCACGGCCTCCATGTTCCCGAGCGCGGCCACGCCGGTTTCCAGGGTGATGGCGGTGCCGATGCCTTCGCAGATGACCGCGTTCGTCGTCACGCGATACAGCCTGCCGGCTCCGCCGCTCGCGATCACCGTCGCCTTCGCCACGTACGCCGAGAGGCCGCCGGTGATCAGGTTGCGGACGATCGCTCCGTAGCAGCGCCCGCCGTCGTGGATCAGGGCGACAGCCTCCGTGCGCTCGTGCACCGGGATCGAGCTGGCGATCGCCTGGTCGCTCATCGCGAACAGCATCGCGTGCCCCGTCCCGTCCGAGACGTAGCAGGCGCGCCACTTCTTGGTGCCGCCGAAGTCGCGCTGCGCGACCAGGCCGTGCGCTTCGTCGCGTTCGGTGATCGTGACCTTCTTGCCGTTGATGATGACTTCGCGATCGCCCTTCCTGACGCGGCTCCAGGGCACGCCCCAGGCGGCGAGCTCGCGGACCGCCTTGGGTGCCGTGTCGACGAACATGCGCACGACGCGCTGGTCCGCGCCCCAGTCGCTGCCGCGCACCGTGTCCTCGAAATGCACGTCTTCGTTGTCGCCGCTGCCCTTGATCATGTTGCCGAGCGAGGCTTGCATGCCTCCCTGAGCGGCTGCGGAGTGCGAACGCTTCGGCGGCACGAGCGACAGAATGATCACGTCGTGCCCGCGGCGCCTGGCGCCGATCCCGAGGCGCAGGCCGGCGAGCCCTCCGCCGATCACCAGCACGTCGGTGTAGAGGATCCTCACCGCGGAGCCGGGAGCCCGGAGGGCACGTAGCGCTCGCCGTACCGGGCCTGGTGCTCGATCCCGATCCTGATGTAGGCGACGAGGGTGGTGAGCCCCAGGACGAGGAAGAAGACGGTCAGCGACCACTTGAGCGCCTTCAGGCGGCGGCGCAGGACGCTCGCGTCGACGCTGCCGAGCCAGCCCCACTTGAGCGCGAGGCGGTACAGGCCGATCCCGCCGTGGAGCTCCACGGCGAGGAGGAGCAGCAGGTACAGCGGCCACAGATGGTCGCTCCAGACCCGGTCGGCGGATTCGAAGGGTCCGATGCGGTCCGGTCGCGTGAGCATGAGGTAGAGGTGCACGGAGGCGAGAAAGAACATCGCGAAGCCGGTGAAGACCTGCCAGAACCACAGCGTCGTGTCCTCGTGGTGCATGACGCGCATGTGGCCGCGGAAGGTCCCGAGCTGGCGGTAGCTGATCGGGAACTTGCGCATCGCGAGGAGGGCGTGGGCGACGAAGAGCCCTATCACGATCGCGACCGCCGTCGACACGATCGCTGGATAGGATCTGCCGAAGACGAAATAGCCCTCGAAGAGCCTGGTCACGGTCCACATCGCGTCCCGCGAGATCAGGATCGACGAGACGAAGAACATGTGGGCCCACATGAACACGACCAGCAGCAGCCCCGTCGCGCTCTGCCAAAGGTCAAGCCGCGCCGGCCATCGGCTCTTGCGCGCGCGGTCGGTCAGGCCTGCGCCGGCGATAATCTGGGTGCTCGAATCCATCGGAGTCCGGCCTCGCTCGCGCCTCCTCTCGCGCGGCCCACGCTTTCCGGGCGACCTGCGCCCCGGGCGCGCATGTATCGGCGGCGCTAGGCGGTCGGGCCGGACAAAGCGTATTCCCCGAGCAAGGCGGGACTATTGACTTGAGTCAAGAGATTCTTAGGCATCGCTTGCGCCGCCTGCTCGGTGCTGTCGACAATTCTTCACTCGCCTGCCGGTCTGACGAACGTCGGCGGGTGCCCAACGTTGGAAGGAGCGGAATGTTCCAGATCCGCATTCACGGCCGCGGCGGACAAGGTGTGGTCTCCGCAGCCGAGATGCTCTCGGTGGCCGCTTTTCTCGAGGGCCGGTTCGCGCAAGCGTTCCCCAGCTTCGGCTCCGAGCGCATGGGGGCGCCGGTCATGGCATTCTGCCGCATCGACGACAAGGAGATACGCCTGCGCGAGCCGGTGCTCGATCCGGACGCGCTGATCGTTCAGGACCCGACTCTGCTGCACCAGGTCGATCTGTTCAAAGGCCTGCGCAGGACCGGCTACATCCTCATCAACTCGACGCGCGGCTTCGACGAGCTGGGAATGCAGGAGTTCGTCCGCGGCTTCCGCCCGTCGCATCTGTGCGCGATCGCTGCAACCGAGCTCGCACTGAAGCACGTCGGGCGCGCGGTTCCCAACGTTCCCCTCCTCGCGGGCTTCGCCGCGATCACGCGCGAAGTGAAGCTCGATTCGGTGATCGCCGCGATCCGGGAGAAGTTTCCGCCGGCGGTCGCCGACAGGAATGTCGCCGCGGCGACGGAAGCCTACGCGACCTCGCAACGCAAGACGGAGTCGAGCCATGCTCAAGCAGATTGAAGGCTCGCAGGCGATGGCGGAAGCGATCTCGCGCTGCCGCCCCGAGGTGATCTGCGCCTACCCGATCACGCCTCAGACCCACATCGTCGAGGGCCTCGGCGAGAGGGTGAAGACGGGCGAGCTGCAGAACTGCGAGTTCATCAACGTCGAGTCCGAGTTCGCGGCCATGTCGGTCGCGATCGGCGCCTGCGCCGCGGGCGCGCGCACCTACACCGCGACCGCGAGCCAGGGCCTGCTGTTCATGGCCGAGGCCGTCTACAACGCGGCCGGGCTCGGTCTGCCCATCGTGATGACCATCGGCAACCGGGCGATCGGCGCGCCGATCAACATCTGGAACGACCACTCCGACAGCATGTCGATGCGCGACGCCGGATGGATCCAGCTCTATGCCGAGACCAACCAGGAAGCCCTCGACCTGCACATCCAGGCCTTCCGGCTCGCCGAGGAGCTGTCCTGCCCGGTGATGGTCTGCGTCGACGGCTTCATCCTCACCCACGCCTACGACCGCGTTGACGTCCCGGCCCAGGATCGGGTCGACGCCTACCTCCCGCCGTTTCGTCCGAGGCAGATCCTCGATCCGGCGCAGCCGGTCAGCATCGGGGCGATGGTCGGCCCGGAAGCGTTCATGGAAGTGCGCTACCTCGCGCACCACAAGCAGCTCCGCGCGCTGCGCCTGATCCCGAGGCTCTCGGAGGAATTCCGGCGCCACTTCGGCCGAGGCTCGGGCGGGCTGCTGCGAACGTATCGCACCGAGGACGCCGAGACGATCGTCGTTGCGCTCGGATCGGTCAACGGCACGATCCAGGAGGTCGTCGACGAAATGCGCACGGCCGGATCGCGGATCGGGTCGGTCTCGATATGCGCGTTCCGGCCGTTTCCGCTCGCCGCGCTTCGCCAGGCGCTGGAGCAGGCGAAGCGCGTCGTGGTCATCGAGAAGTCGCTGGCGGTCGGCCTCGGCGGGCACCTCTCCGACGGCGTTCGCAAGTCGCTTTCCGGCATCGTGCTCAACGGCTACACGGTGATCGCGGGCCTCGGCGGGCGCGCCATCACGCGCCAATCGCTGCGCCAGCTGTTCAAGGACGCCGAAGCCGACGAGCTCGACCAGGTGACCTTCCTCGATCTCAACGCCGACCTCGTCGCACACGAGCTCGAGCGGGAGGCGCAGGCCCGCGAAAGCGGCCCGACCGCGGAGGCGATCCTGCGCCGGATCGGCACCGTGGCTTCGCAGATCAACTGAGGTCCGTGCTCCCATGGAGATGCAACCGATCAAGTTCTATCAGACGGCGACGTTCACCGTCGGCAACCGGCTGCTCGGCGAGGACGAGCGCTCGGTTCAGGCGAACATGCGGCGCACGAACTCCCTTAACTCCGGCCATCGCGCGTGCCAGGGCTGCGGCGAGGCGCTCGGAGCGCGCTACGCGATCGACGCCGCGATGCGCGCCTGCGACTCGAGGCTGGCCGCGGTCAACGCCACCGGCTGTCTCGAGGTGTTCTCGACGCCGTACCCCGAGACCTCGTGGCAGATCCCGTGGATACACTCGCTGTTCGGGAACGCCGCCGCGGTCGCCGCGGGCATGGCCGCGGCGATGCGGGTGAAGGGGCGCGCCGACGTTCGGGTGATCGCTCAGGGCGGCGACGGAGGCACCACGGACATCGGGTTCGGATGCCTGTCGGGCATGTTCGAGCGCAACGACGACGTACTGTACATCTGCTACGACAACGAGGCGTACATGAACACGGGCGTGCAGCGCTCCAGCGCCACGCCGCCGGCGGCGCGCACTGCCACGACCGCAGCCGTCGGCTCCGCGCCGGGCAACGTCTTCGGCACCGGCAAGAACGTGCCGCTCATCGCCATGGCGCACGGCATTCCCTACGTCGCGACCGCGAGCGTCGCGAACCTGCGCGACCTGGAAGCGAAGGTCACCAAGGCCATGGGGATTCGCGGGGCGCGCTACATCCATATCCATGTCCCCTGCCCGCTCGGCTGGGGCTCCGCGCCGGCGGACACGATCAAGGTTGCGCGGCTGGCCGTCGAGTCCGGCCTGTTTCCGCTGTTCGAGGCGGAGCACGGCGAGGTCACCGGCAGCACCAGGATCCGGCGCAAGCTGCCCGTCGAGGAGTATCTCTCGTTGCAGAAGCGCTTCGCGCACCTGTTCGGCAAGCCGCGCGATACTGCGCGCATCGAGATGATCCAGGCGATCGCCGACCGGAACGTCGAGCGCTTCGGCCTGCTTGGCTAGAGACCGGTCATGACCAAGCCGTTTGCCATCACGCTCGACGTCGGGTCCAGCCTCGCCAACAAGACGGGGTCCTGGCGAACCCTGCGCCCGGTCTACCTCGACCGGCTGCCGCCGTGCAACCACGCCTGTCCGGCGGGCGAGAACATCCAGGGCTGGCTCTACCACGCCGAGAGCGGCGATTACGAGTCGGCCTGGCGCGCGCTCGTCGTCGACAATCCGCTGCCGGCGGTGATGGGCCGCGTCTGCTATCACCCCTGCGAGACGGCGTGCAATCGCGGCCAGCTCGACGAGGCGGTCGGCATCAATTCGGTCGAGCGCTTTCTCGGCGACGAAGCGCTCAAGCGCGGCTGGAAGTTCGATCCGCCGCCGGCGGAGTCGGGCAAGCGCGTCCTCATCGTCGGCGCCGGCCCTTCCGGGCTGTCGGCCGCGTATCATCTGCGCCGCCTCGGGCATCGCGTCAAGATCGTCGAGGCCGGCCCGCTCGCCGGCGGCATGATGCGCTTCGGCATCCCGAAGTACCGCCTGCCCCGCGGCGTCCTCGACGCGGAGCTCCGGCGCATCCTCGATCTGGGCGTCGAGCTCGAGCTCAACCGCAAGGTCGGCAGCATCCTCGATGCGATGCGCGAGAGCCGCGCCGATGCCGCGTTCCTCGCCGTCGGCGCCCATCTCGCGAAGCGGGCCTATATTCCAGCCGGCTCCGCTGCGCGCATGCTGGACGCGGTCTCGGTGCTCCGCGGCATGGAAGGCGAGGACAAGCCGATGCTGGGGCGGCGGGTCGTCGTCTACGGCGGAGGCAACACGGCGCTCGACGTCGCCCGGACCGCGAAGCGCCTGGGCGCCACCGAGTCGATCATCGTCTATCGGCGCACGCGCGAGAAGATGCCCGCGCATGACTTCGAGGTCGAGGAGGCGCTGCAGGAAGGCATCCTGATCAAGTGGCTGTCGACCATCAAGAACATGGCCGACGAGGGCACGCTGGTCGTCGAGAAGATGCAGCTCGACGAGAAGGGCTTTCCGCAGCCCACGGGCGAGTTCGAGACGCTCGAGGCCGATTCACTCGTCCTGGCGCTCGGGCAGGACGCGGACCTCTCGCTGCTGAACGACGTGCCGGGGCTGGAGATCGAGGCCGGCGTGGTGAAGGTCAGCCCCAACATGATGACGGGGCACGCCGGGATCTTCGCGGGCGGCGACATGGTGCCCTCTGAGCGCACCGTCACCGTCGCGGTCGGTCACGGCAAGAAAGCCGCGCGCTGCATCGACGCGTGGCTGCGCGGGACCGTGTACGCGCCGGCGCCCAAGCACGAGCCCGCCGCGTACGAGCAGCTCAACCCCTGGTACTACGCGGACGCGGCCAAGACCGTGCGCCCGACGCTCGCCCTCGTCCGGCGCACGTCGACCTTCGAGGAGGTCGTCAGCGGCCTCGACGAGACCAATGCCCTGTTCGAGGCGCGCCGCTGCCTGTCCTGCGGCAACTGCTTCGAGTGCGACAACTGCTACGGCGTCTGCCCCGACAACGCCGTGATCAAGCTCGGCCCCGGCAAGCGGTTCGAGTTCAACTACGACTTCTGCAAGGGCTGCGGGCTGTGCGTGTCCGAGTGCCCCTGCGGAGCGATCAAGATGGTTCCGGAGACGATCTGACCCGACGCGTCACGACGCGCGGCGCGGCGGACGTGAAGCCTCGAAGCTCATCCTGGGAGAACGCCATGTTGCAGAAGCACGATGGAGGCCCGGCATCGATTCCCGCGCATTCGCCGCCGAAAGGCCTCGCGCTGCTGCAGGACCCGGCGCGCAACAAGGGGACCGCGTTCACCGAAGCCGAGCGCGACGCGCTGGGGCTGCGCGGGCTGCTTCCCGCGCACGTGTCCTCGCAGGAGCAGCAGCTCGGGCGCGTGCTCGACAACTTCAGGCGCAAGTCGTCCGACCTGGAGAAATACGTCAACCTGCGCGCGCTCCACGATCGCAACGAGACGCTGTTCTTCCGCTTGCTGATCGAGAACCCCGACGAGACGACCCCCATCGTCTACACCCCGACGGTGGGGCTCGCGTGCCAGCGCTACACGCACATCTTCCAGCGCCCCCACGGCGTGTTCGTGAGCGCCGCCGATCGCGGGCGCGTCGAGGCAGTGCTCGCGAACTGGCCGCACCGGGACGTGGCGATCATCGTGGTGAGCGACGGCGAGCGGATCCTGGGGCTGGGCGATCTCGGGGCCAACGGCATGGGGATCCCCGTGGGCAAGCTCGCGCTGTACACGGCCTGCGCGGGCGTGCCTCCCGGTGCCTGCCTGCCGGTGCTGCTCGACGTCGGCACCAGCAATTCGGAGCTTCTGGACGACCCGTTGTACATCGGTCTGCACCGGCCGCGCCTGCGCGGCGAAGCCTACGACGAGCTCGTCGACGAGTTCGTGACCGCGGCGAACGCGCTGTTTCCCGGAGTCGTGATCCAGTTCGAGGACTTCGCGACCCACAACGCGTTCCGCCTGCTGCGCAGGTACCGCGACCGTATCCCGACCTTCAACGACGACATCCAGGGCACCGCGGCGGTCACGCTCGCCGGGCTGCTCTCCGCGCTGCGCGTCACGGGCGGCGCGCTTCGCGATCAGGTCGTCCTGTTCCAGGGCGCGGGCGAGGCCGCCACGGGCATCGCCGACCTCCTCGTCGAAGCGATGGCGGCCGCCGGCGCGGACAAGTCGGAGGCGCGAAAGCACTGCTGGCTCTTCGACTCCCGCGGCCTCGTCGTCAAGGGCCGGGCGGACCTGGCCGAGCACAAGCGCCCCTACGCCCACGACCACGCCCCCGTCGGCAGCCTGGCCGAGGCGGTGAAGGCGCTGCGCCCGACCGCGATCGTCGGCGTCGCCGCGGTCGGCGGCGCGTTCACCGAGGAGGTCGTGCAGGCGATGTCCGGGCTCAACCGCCGGCCGATCATATTCGCGCTCTCGAACCCGACCTCGAAATCGGAGTGCACCGCGGCCCAGGCGTACCAATGGTCGGAGGGCCGCGCGCTTTTCGCGTGCGGCTCGCCGTTCGATGCCGTCGCCTGGAACGGCAGGACCTTCGTGCCGCGGCAGGGGAACAATTCGTACATCTTTCCCGGCGTCGGCCTTGGAGTCATCGTCTCCCGCGCGAGCCGCGTGACCGACGAGATGTTCATGACCGCTGCGAAGGCGCTCGCCGAGCAGGTGACGGAAGCCGACCTCGAGCAGGGCAGCCTGTATCCGCCGCTCAAGAGCATCCGCGACGTCTCGGCGCACATCGCGGCGGCGGTGGCGGCGGTGGCGTACCGGAGAGGCCTCGCGCGCGAGCCGGCACCCGCGGATCTGCTCGCTCACGTCAAGTCGCGGGTGTACGAGCCGCGCTACGCCGACTACGCCGCGCGCTAAGGCATGCAGCCGCGCACCGACGCCCGGAAACGCAAGGAGAGGGCACCGACGCCATGAGGGAAACCGCGCTCGCGATGCTTCTGCACCATCCGTTCGTCGCGGAGTTCGAGCCGCGCCACGTCGAGAAGCTGGCGGGGCTCGCGCGGCAGATCCGGTTCGAGCGGGACCAGGTCGTGTTCCGCGAGGGCGACGACTGCTCGGAGTTCTATCTGATCGTCACCGGGCTGGTCGCGCTGGAGATTGTCGCGCCGGGACATACCTTCCGCGTGCAGACTCTGTTCGCGGGCGACGAGCTGGGCTGGTCGGCGCTCCTCATGGGCCGCGGCAAGAATTTCCAGGCCCGGACGCTCGAGCGTGTCGACGCGCTGGCCTTCGAGGGGACCGAGCTGCTGGCCGCGTGCCGCGAAGACACGCTGTTCGGCTTCATGCTCATGCAGCGCCTGCTGGCGGTCGTCGCCGAGCGCCTGCAAGCCACCCGCGTGCAGCTCCTGGACATGTACTCGCCGATCGCCGCGCGGGCCGGGGCCTAGCACGCCGGGCCGCCGCCGAGCGGCGAAGCCCGGCGCGTCCGACGCGCTCGTGAGCCCGATCGCGATCAGCATCCTGCTGGTGCTCGCGCTGGCCGGCTTCGCCGCGCTCGCGTGGCGCAAGCTCGCGATCGTCGTGAAGCTCGGACCCGAGGTGCGCTGGGACCGCCCCCTCGCGCGCCTGCGCTCGGTGCTCGTCAACGGCCTGCTCCAGTCCCGCATGGTCGCGCGGGAATGGCGGCCGGGCCTGATGCATGCGGTGATCTTCCTGGGCTTCATGACGCTGCTGGTGCGCAAGCTCCAGCTCCTGGCGATCGGCTACGACGAGAGCTTCGTCTATCCGGGCGTCGCGGGCGGCGTGTTCGCGAGCCTCAAGGACGGCGTCGAGCTGGCGGTGCTCTGCGCCGTCGCCTACGCGTTCTGGCGGCGCTTCGTGCTCAAGCCGCGGCGCCTCGAGCGCAATCGCGAGGCGCTGCTGATTCTGTCGCTGATCGCGGCGATCATGATCACCGATTTCGCCTTCGACGGCTTCCGCTTCGCGGTCATGGCTCGCTGGGATCCCGGCATCGCCCACGAGCGATCGTTCGCTTTCGCGGGCCGCGCGATCGCCGGCGCCTTCTCGGGCCTGCCGCCGGAGCTGCTCGCGCTGGGCTACCACGGCTCGTACTGGATCCAGATGCTCACGGTCCTGAGCTTCCTCGTGATCCTGCCGGCCGGCGAGCATTTTCACATCGTGACGGCGCTACCGACGCTCTTTTTTCGGCGCGGCGCGCCCGCCAACCGCGTGCCGAGCCTGGACCTCGAAGCGATCATGGGCGAGGGCGAGGCGACCGAGTTCAGGATAGGCGTGCGCAGCGCAGCGGACCTCAGCTGGAAGGACGGGCTGGACGCGTTCACCTGCACCGAGTGCGGACGCTGCAAGGACGCCTGCCCGACGTTCCTGACCGGCAAGCCCTTGGCGCTCAAATGGGTGTTCGACGCCCTCAAGCGGCACCTGCTCGAGCAAAGGAACGCGATCCGCGCCGGCGACGCTGAGGCCCTTCCCAAGCTCGTTGGCGAGGTGATTGCGCCGGAAACCCTCTGGGCCTGCACCACCTGCGGCTATTGCGAGGCCGCGTGCCCCATTGAGCTCGAGCACCTGCCGCGGTTCTACCGTCTGCGCCAGCACGAAGTGCTCATGGAAGGCGCGTTTCCGCGGGAGCTCAAGGCAGTGTTCGACGCCTACGAGGTGCAGAGCAACCCCTGGGGCCTTCCCGCCGAATCACGCGCAGACTGGACGGAGGGGCTGGGCGTGGTTGTCGTGCAGACCCCCGCCGACGCCGCCGCGCTGGACTACCTCTTCTACGTCGGCTCGGCCGAGTCCTTCGATCCGGGAGCGCAGAAGATCGCGGTGGCGTTCGTGAAGATCCTGCGCCACGCCGGTGTCCGCTTCGGCATCCTCGGCTCGCGGGAGACCTCGACCGGGGAATGCGTGCGCCGTGCCGGCAACGAAATGCTCTTCCAGCAGCTCGCCCGAACGCTGATCGAAACCCTAAACGGTCTGGGGATTAGGCGGATCGTGACCTGCGATCCTCACGCCTTCAACAGCTTGAGGAACGAATATCCGGAGTTCGGCGGCCGCTACGAGGTCGTCCACCACACCCAGCTGATCGCCGAGCTGATCGCGCAGCACCGCATCCGAGTCGACCGCTCGCTCGAGCGCGTGATCTACCACGAGCCGTGCTACCTCGCGAGGCACAACGGCGAGTACGAGGCTCCACGCAAGGTGATCGCGGCGCTCTGCCGCGATGCGCCGCTCGAGTTCGCGCTCCGGCGCGAGAAGGCGATGTGCTGCGGGGCCGGCGGCGCGCGGATGTGGATCGACGAGAAGATCGGGCGCCGGATCAACGTCACCCGCGTCGAGCAGGCGCTGACGGAGCGTCCCGGCGTGATCGCGACGGCCTGTCCCTACTGCGCGACGATGATGAATGACGGGCTGAAGATCCTCGAACGCGAGTCCGGCGTCGTCACGCGCGACATCGCCGAGCTGGTCGCCGCCGCGCTCCTCGACGAGACGTCGTCGTAGCCGCGCAGCCGATCGATTACCCAGCCGGGAAACACCGAGACCGCGATCGCGAGCGACAGGCAGAGCACGCTCGCGCCGCGCGCAGACGAAGCCGGCGCGCGCTCCGCGACCGGCGCGTCCTCGGCGCTCATGAACAGAAGCTGGATCACGCGAAGATAGAAGTAGATCCCCAGGTAGCTGCCCAGGAGACCGAGCACGGCGTACGCGGTGAAGCCGGCGGCGATCACGTTCTTGAAGATGAGGAACTTGGCGATGAACCCGGGGAAGGGCGGAATCCCCGCCAGGGACAGCATCGCCACGGCGATCGCGATGGCGCAGTAGGGCTGGCGGCGGAACAGCCCTCGCAGGTTGTCCAGCCGATCCTCGGGCGCATCGTCGGGCCCGCGCGGAAGCGATGCGAAGGCGAGCAGGTTCGTGAGCCCGTAGGCCAGGACGTAGAAAACGACCGCCTGCAAGCGGCTCGGCCCGTCGCCCAGGAAGGCGTAGAACAGGTAGCCCGCGTGGGCGATCGACGAGTAGGCGATCATCCGGCGGAAGCTCGGCTGGCGCATCGCCGCGAGATTGCCCCAGACGATCGAGGCGAGCGAGAGCAGGGCGATGACGTCGGACATCGGCCGCGAGAGAGTCGCGTCGCCGATCGCGCGGGCGGCGGCGAGGAGCACGCCGGCCTTGACGATCGTCGCCATGAAGGCGGTCACCGGCGGCGTCGCGCTCTCGTAGGCGTCCGGCGCCCAGGTGTGGAACGGCACGACGGCGGCCTTGACGAAGAACGCGATCACGATGAGAACCGCGCCGGTGGTGGCGATCGCGTCCGGCGACCGGAGCGCCGCGCGGAACGTCGACAGCGACATCGATGCGCTCCAGCCATAGAGGAGCGACACGCCCATAAGGAGCGTCGCCGTCGCCGCGCCGCCCAGCACCAGGTACTTGAGCGCTCCTTCCGCGCTCTCGGAGCGGCGGAACGCGACGAGGATCAGCGCATAGACGGGCAGCGACATGAGCTCCAGGCCCAGGAACAGCGTCACGAAGCTGTCGGCCGACAGCAGGAGGCACAGGCCGTAGAGCGACGACAGGAACAGCGCCGGGAACGCCCGCTCCTGCGCTTCGTTGCGCGAGATGACGAGCACGGGCAGGGCAAGCGCGAGGACGACGGCTTTGGCGAGCAGCGCCGGCGGATCCGCCGAATAGTGACCGGGGAACGCGGCGAAGGCGTAGCCGCTCGCCGCCAGGAACGCCGCGGCGGCCGCGGCGAAACCGACCGCGATGACCGCGACGAGGAGCGGGACAGTCCTGCGCGCCGTGCCGGCAGTCTCGATCGCGATCGCGACCACGATCCCGGCCAGCAGGCAGTGCTCGGGGAGCAGCGCGATCGCGCTGTCGATCCAGCTCATCGCTGACTCTCCGCAGCGTGCATTGCCGACGTGCCGGCGAGGGAGGGGCGGCCGTCGGGCTCGGGCGCGCGCCGGAGCGCGACGCGGGCGCTGCCCGAGCCGGCGACGAGCTCCTGGTACTGCCGCGCGGCGAGCTCGGTCTTGTGCAGCGGCTCCTCGGGGAAGAGCCCCAGCGCGAAGATCGCGACTACGATCGACGCGAGAATCGCCTTCTCGCGCAGGCTCAAGTCGACGAGCGGAAGCTGCGGCGCCTTCGCCGCGCCGAAGAGGAAGCGCTCCGCGAACCAGAGCATGTACCAGGCACCCAGGACGACCCCCGCTACGGCGCTCGCGCTCACGACGAGGGGATAGGCGCTGCCCAGCAGGTACTGCGGCCACGCCGAGCGGAACGCCCCCAGCAGCACCAGGAATTCGCCGGTGAAGCCGCTGGTCGTCGGCAGGCCGATCGCGGCGAGCGTGAGTAGCGCGAAGAACACCGAATAGAGCGGCAGGATCCTGGCGAGCCCGCCGTAAGCGTCAAGCTCGCGGCTGTGGCAGCGCTCGTAGATCATGCCCACCATCAGGAACAGTCCGCCGGCGACGAGGCCGTGGCTGACCATCTGCATCACGGCGCCCTGGATGCCGATCAGGTCCAGGCTCACGAGCCCGAGCATGACGTAGCCCAGGTGGCTGATCGACGAGTACGCGATGATCTTCTTGATGTCGGTCTGCACCAGCGCCAGGCATGCGCCGTAGACGATGCTCACGACGGCCAGCGTCCCGAAGACCGGCGCGAGCATGCGGGCGGCGTCGGGAAACAGCGGGAAGGCGAGCTTCATGAATCCGTAGGTCCCCATCTTCAGCAGGACGCCGGCGAGGACCACCGAGCCCGCGGTGGGCGCTTCGACGTGCGCGTCGGGCAGCCAGGTATGCAGCGGCACCATCGGCACCTTGATCGCGAAGGACAGCCCGAAGGCGGCGAGCAGGATCGTCTGCACGTCGATCGGTAGCCGGGAGCGGTAGAGATCCTCGAAGGCGAAGGAGACGATGCCGCTCGTCGCCTGCAGCGAATAGACGAAGTAGATCACGGCCGCGAGCATCAGGATGCTGCCGAAGGCGGTGTACAGGACGAACTTGAGCGTCGCGTAGATGCGCCGCTCTCCGCCCCAGATGCCGATGATGAAGAACAGCGGGATCAGCATCGTCTCCCAGAAGAGGTAGAACAGGAACAGGTCCTGGGCGAGGAACGTGCCGAGCATCGCGAACTGCAGGGCGCAGAGCATCGCGTAGAAAAGCTTCACGTCCTTGCGGATCGCGGTGAAGGCTCCGGCAACGACCAACGGACCGAGGAACGCGGTGAGAAGCACCAGCAGGACGTTGTAGCCGTCGAGGCCGATCCGGTAGTACACGCCCCAGGCCGCGATCCACGGGAGCCGCGTCTCGAATTGCAGGCCGGCTGCCGCCGGGTCGAAGCGCGCATACAGCCACGCGGCGAGGGCCAGCTGCGCCAGCATCGCCGCCAGCGTCGCGCCACGCACGAGGTCCTCGCGGCGAGGCGGCAGCACCGCGATCGCGGCGATCGCGGCGACCGGGAGATACAGCAGGATGTTCAGCGCGGCATCAGCCATGGCGGAGCATCCACGCAACCGAGGCGATGATCCCGATCAGCAGCAGGAGCGCATAGCGATGGAGGCTGCCGCTTTGCACCCCGCTCAGCCCGCTGGCCGCCCGACGGCCCAGCGCGGCGAGGCCGTGCAGCGTCCCGTCGAGAATCGTCCGGTCGCCGAGGCGCAGGAAGACGCGATCGGAAATCCAGAGCAGCGGACGCGTCACCACGGCGTCGTAGGCCTCGTCGACGAAATACCTGGAGGCAAGCAGCCGGTGCAGGGGCGCGAGAAGCTGTCGCAGCCGCTCGGCGCGGACCCCTTCGCCGGCGTAGACGAACGCCGCGGCGCCGAGGCCCGCGACGGCGATCGCGATCGAAAGGACGAGGAGCGGGGTCTCCAGGGGCTCCAGCGAAGCCGCGACCCCGGGCAGGGGAAGCAGCGGCCCGAGGAAGTTCGGCAGCGCCACGAAACCTCCGGCCGCCGACAGCGCCGCAAGCACGACCAGCACGCCGGTCATCGAGAGCGGCGACTCGTGCACGTGGTGCTCGACCTCGGCGCTCATGCGCGAGCGTCCGAGAAAGGCCAGCCAGAGCAGGCGGAACATGTAGAACGCGGTCAGGAGCGCCGTGGCCGCTGCGACCGCGAAGAGCAGCGGCGAACCGCCCGCCGTGCTGGCGAGCGCGTACCAGAGGATTTCGTCCTTGGAGAAGAACCCTGCCAGCGGGGGAATGCCCGCGATGGCCGCCGTCGCGATGGCGAAGGTCGCGAAGGTTACCGGGATCCGGCGCGCGAGCCCGCCCATCCTGCGGATGTCCTGCTCGCCGCCGAGCGCGTGGATCACGCTGCCCGCGCCGAGGAAGAGACAGGCCTTGAAGAACGCGTGGGTGTAGAGATGGAAGACCGCGACCCCGTAGGCTCCGACGCCGGCGGCCACGAACATGAAGCCGAGCTGAGAGATCGTCGAGTACGCCAACACCTTCTTGATGTCGGTCTGCACGACCGCGACGGTCGCCGCGAAGAAGGCGGTCGCCACGCCGATCGTGGCGATCAGCGCGCTCGCCTCGGGCGCGTGCGTATAGATCCCCGACAGGCGCGAGACCATGTACACGCCCGCCGTCACCATCGTCGCGGCGTGGATCAGCGCCGACACCGGCGTGGGGCCCGCCATCGCGTCGGGCAACCACACGTGCAGGGGAATCTGCGCCGACTTGCCGGAGGCGCCGATGAACAGGAGGATGCCCACGAGGCTCGCCGGGACCGCGGGTGGGGTGGCCGCCATGAACGCCGCGTTGACGCGGTCGGCGTCCAGGGTCCCGAGCGCCTGGAAGAGAAGGAACATGCCGAGGAGGAATCCGGCATCGCCGATTCGGTTGGTGATGAACGCTTTCTTGCCGGCGCGCGCCTTCTCCGGATCCTCGAACCAGAAGCCGATCAGCAGGTAGGACGCGAGGCCCACGCCTTCCCAGCCGGCGAAGAGGACGAGCAGCGAGCGCCCGAGCACCAGCAGGAGCATGAAGAACAGGAACAGGTTCAGGTACGCGAAGTACCGCGCGTAGCTCGCGTCGTCCTTCATGTAGCCGATGGAGTAGACGTGGATGAGCGAGCCCACGCCGGTCACGATCAGGATCATCACCGCGCTCAGCGTGTCGAGGTAGAACGACACGTCGAACGAGCTGCCGCCGATGAGGGCCCAGGTGTAAGCAGGGTCGAGCAGCGGCGCGCCGCCGCCCGCTCCGAGGAGCATGAAAGCGCGGACCGAAGCGAGGAAGGCGAGGATGGGCAGCCCGCAGCCGACCGCGGAGACGAAGCGCTTGCCGAGGCGGTTGCCGAGGAGCCCGTTCAGCAGGAAGCCCAGCAGGGGCAACAGGACGATCGGTGCGAGCGGATGGCTCATCGCAGGCTAGCCTTTGAGGTCCGCGTAGGCGTCGAGGTCCAGGAGCTTCCTGCGGCGCACGAGAAGCAGCACGATCGGGATGGCGATGGCGATCTCCGCGGCCGCGACGACGAAGACGAGGAACACGAGCACCGCGCCCGCGGCCGACCCCGTGCGCTGCGCGAAGGTGACCAGGCTCAGGTTCACTCCGTTGAGCATGAGCTCCATGCACATGAGCATCACCAGCACGTTGCGGCGCACGATGACGCCGAGAAGTCCCAGCGCGAAGAGCGCGAGGGACGTCGCGAGGAGCATCTGCAGGCTAGTCACGATTGCGCCGTCCGGTCTCGAGCACGGCGACGGCCGCCACGACCGCGGCCACCAGCAGCACGGAGACGAGCTCGAAGTGCAGCCAGTATTCGCCCAGGAACGCGGCCGAAAAATGCTGCAGGGCGAAGCGCGTTGTGCCGCCCCCCGCGGCGACATCCGCCGGTAGCGAGCGCCACAGCGCGTGCACGAGGATCCCGAGGAAGGCGACTGCGGCGACGAATCCCGGGAGCAGCAGCCGCGAGAAGCGCCGGACGTAAGAGCGGTCGCGAACGTCGAGGAGCATGATGGCGTAGACCATGAATACCATGACCGCGCCGACGTAGATGAGCACCTGGAAGATCGCGATCGCGTGCACGCCGAGGAGGGCGTAGACGCCTGCGAGGGAGAGCATCGTCGCGGTGAGCGCCAGCGCGACGCGCATCGGGTGGCGCAGCACGAGCATCAGCGCGGCGCCGACAAGTGCCGTCGCGGCGAAGAGCCAGAGGAGCCAGGTCTCGATCACGGTGCGTCCCGCCTCGCGCTCGCGCCCTTCGGCGGATAGGGCTTGGCGACGTCGCTCTGCGGATTCCAGCCGAGCAGCTCGTCGAGCGAGAGCCACATGCGCGAGCGGTCGTGCGACGGCAGATCGGGGACCTCCTTGACCATGCGGATCGCGTCCTCGGGGCAGGCCTCGACGCACAGGCCGCAGAAGATGCAGCGCGAGTAGTCGATCTCGAAGCGGGCGGGATACTTCGGATGCGCAGGGTCGTCCGGGTCGAAGGCCGCCTCGATCTCGATCACCTTGGCCGGGCACACCGTCGCGCACATGTTGCAGGCGATGCACTGCGGTCGGCCGTCGGGCCGGCGCGTGAGCACGTGCTTGCCGCGGTTGTGCTGCGCGTAGTCGGATCTCGTCTCCTCGGGGTAGTAGGTCGTGAGCGCGCCCTTGCGCAGAGTGATCCACCGGCCCATGTTCCTGAGAAAGACGCCGCTGGTGATCCCCAGCCCGCGCAGGATCTCGGGCAGGTACGCCTTCTCCCACCACGACATCGTCGGGCTGTTCCAGTATTGCCGGCGCCGGTAGGGCTTCACGACGGGGTCCCCGAGCCCTGCAGCGCCCAGACTGCGATGGCCGTGATCACGAGATTGGCGAGCGCGAGCGGAAGCATGAACTTCCAGGCGAAGCGCAGCAGCTGGTCCCAGCGGAAGCGCGGCAGCGTCCAGCGGACCAGTATCTGGAAGCTCGACATGATCAGCACCTTCGCCAGGAACACGACGAGCTGGAGCGCGACGACCACGCCGTGGCCGAGCGGCAGGAAGCGGTTCCCGGGCAGCGCGAATCCCTCGTCGGTCATGAAGGGCAGGTTGTAGCCGCCGAGGAACAGCGTCGTGAACAGCGCGGCGATGATGGCGATCTCGATGAACTCGGCGAACATGAACAACCCCATCTTCATCGCGCTGTACTCGGTGAAGTAGCCTGCGATCAGCTCGGACTCCGCCTCCGGCAGGTCGAAGGGGATGCGCTTGTTCTCCGCGATCGCGGCGGTCAGGAAAAGGATCGCGGCGAAGGGCTGGAGGAAGACGCCCCAGGCGGGGAGCCAGCCGAGCAGCGTGCCCGACTGGCGCCGGGCGATCGCGTCGAGGTCGACCGTGCCGTAGATGAGCACGAGGCCGAGCACCGTGAGCCCCATGATCAGCTCGTAGGAGATCATCTGCGAGCCCGCGCGCAACGCGCCGAGAAGCGAGAACTTGTTCGACGAGGACCAGCCGGCGAGCATCGCCCCGATGATCGTGAGGCCGCCGAAGGCGAGCACGACCAGCAGCCCGGCGTCCACCCGCGCGATCTGCATCGGGTAGCTGCGCTCGCCGAACCAGCCGGCGAGCCCCGGCAGCAGCTTCGCCGGAACGAGCGTGCCGCCGAAGGGAATCACTGAGAAGACGAGCAGCACCGGCGTGAACACGATCCACGGCGCGATGGCGTAGGCGAACCGGTCGTGGGCGTCGGGACGGAAATCCTCCTTGAGCATCATCTTCAGGCCGTCGGCGAGGCCGTGGAAGAGCCCCCACCAGACAAGCTTGATCCGGGTGAACGGAATCCGGACGTAAGCGCGGTTCGCGCCGATCCGGTCAGACATCACCGCCGCCTGCTTGCGCTCCACCCACGTGAGCACGGTCCCGAAGAGCAGGAGCACCGCCACCGCGTAGCCGATGAACGCTAGGTTGACGACGAGGTCCTGTATCACGCGCGAACCTCCTCGGCCATCGCGAGCGCGGCGAACAGGGCCTCGGCATCGGCGACCGTCGCCGGCTTGTCGCAGCAGGGCTCGAAGGCGCTGACGACGCCCTCGAAATTGGTGTAGTGGCCGCGGCGCTCGGTCTGGATGCTGATCGGGATGAAGACGTCCGCCCGGGCGCTCTCCGGATGCAGGTACGCGTCGAGAACAACGGTCTTCGCGCCCTGCGGGACGCGGCCGAAGTCGAAGCCTTCGCCCCAGACGAGCACGAGATCGGTGTTCGGAGCCAGCGGCTGGCTTGGGTCGTCGGCGCGCGGGAAGAGGGCGCGGGCCGCGGCGCCGTTCGGGTTCTTGTCGGCCCGTATGAGGAGATCGTCATCCAGGCGCTCGCCAGGGACCGGGGTCCAATCCTGCTTGACCACCGCGGCGACGCGCGATCCCAGCGTGCGGCTGAACGACTCGAGCTCCTCGTTCGAGCCCCAGCTCGACACCAGCGCCACCGGGTGCCGCGCGACGGCGAGCAGTCCGCGGGCCGAGTCAACGGCCGTCTCGAGGTCGACCGGCTGGCCGTTCCTCGTCGCCTGCAGGGCGCGCGGACGCTCGAAGATCGCCGCAAGGTCGCGTCCCTTGTTGCAGATCCAGGAGCCGTTGACTTCGCGGTTCTCGAGCGGAGTCACGCGCTCGATGCGCGCGTTGAGCCGCGGATCGAGGGCATTGAGCTTCCATTCCGCCTTGCGGTGCCAGATCTGCACGTTGCAGCCGCGCGCGCAGCCCGGGCAGACCGAACGCGTGGCCTCGAGGTACCAGACGCGCGCCTTGTAGAGGAACGAGCGCGAGAGCAGCGCCCCGACCGGGCAGAGGTCGACGACGTTGTCCGAGTAGGGGTCCGCATCGAGCGGCCGATCCTCGGCGGCGCGCACCAGTGACTGGTCGCCGCGCCGGACGATGCCCAGCGCATTCGACTTCGAGATCTCGCGCGTGAACCGCACGCAGCGCGAGCACAGGATGCAGCGCTCGTTGTCGAGCACGATGCGCTCGGAGAGAGCGTGGAACTTCGTCGCGCGGACCTTGGCGTCGGCGGACAGCGACGGTTCGCCGTTGTAGCGATAGTGGTAGTCCTGGAGCTTGCACTCGCCCGCCTTGTCGCAGATCCCGCAGTCGACCGGATGGTTCAGCGTGAGGAGCTGCATGATCGACTTGCGATACTCCCGCACGACCTCCGAGTCCGTGAGCACGCGCAGCCCCTCGGACGCCGGCATGTTGCAGGCGATCTCCGCCCAGCTCCGGCCCTCGATCTGGACGGCGCAGATGCGGCAGTTGCCCGCGACCGACAGTGCGGGGTGCCAGCAGAAGTAGGGGATGTCGAAGCCGTTGGCGAGCGCGGCCTCCAGCACCGTCTGGCTGCGCTCGGCCTGGACCGGACGTCCGTCTATGAAGATCTCGGGCATTCCAGCGTTCCGTCGCACCGCGAGCGCTTGTGCTCGATGAAGTACTCGAACTCGTCGCGGAACTTGTTGAGGATCCCGCTCGTCGCGTATCCGGCCGCGTCGCCCATGCCACAGATCGTCGTGCCGTCGTTCCAAGCCGAGATCTGGTAGAGACGCTCGATGTCCTCTGGACGGCCTTCGCCAGCGACGATGCGATCGATGATGCGATGCAGCCAGCCCATGCCTTCGCGACAGGGCGTGCACTGGCCGCAGGACTCGTGATGGTAGAAGCGCAGCAGGACCTGCAGCAGCCGCACCATGCACGTGCCCTCGGCGATGACGACCATTCCGCCGGAGCCCATCGAGGAGCCCGCGGCCTGAAGCGCGGGATTGTCGAGGCCGAGGGTCTCGATCTCTGTGCCCGTCAGGATCTTCGTCGAGATTCCGCCCGGGATCACGCCCTTGAGCGCGCGGCCGCCAAGGACGCCTCCGCAGTCCTCGTAGATGAACTGGCGCCACGGATAGCCGGTTTCGATCTCGTAGACTCCCGGCCGCCGGATGTGGCCGGAAATCGAGATCAGCCGCGTTCCCGGATCCTTCTCCACGCCGATCTTCCTGAAGGCCTCGCCGCCGTTCGCGATGATCCAGGCGATGTTGGACAGGGTCTCGACGTTGTTGACCACGGTCGGGCGCTGGTAGAGGCCGCGCACGGTCAGCCTTGGCGGGCGGTTGCGCGGGTAGCCGCGCTTGCCTTCGATCGACGTGATGAGCGCGGAGGCTTCGCCGCAGACGTACGAGCCCGCCCCGCGGTGGATCACCAGGTCGCAGGCGAAATCGGAACCGAGGATCCGCTCGCCGAAATAGCCTGCGGCGTACGCCTCCTCGAGCGCCCCCGCGAGACGGTGATACGGGCGGTCGAACTCGCCGCGGATGTAGACGAAGGCATGGCGCACCTGGAGCGCGTAAGCCGCGATCAGCATCGATTCGAGCAGCAGGTGCGGCGCGTATTCGAGGATCCAGCGATCCTTGAAGGTCCCGGGCTCGCCCTCGTCGGCGTTGGCGCACAGGTAGTGCGGCTGACCGTCGTTCAGGTGCACGACCGCCCATTTGCGGCCCATGGGGAAGGCGGCGCCGCCTCGTCCCTGGATCCCGGAGGCGGTGATCTCGCGCGTGACGTCCTCGGGCCGCATGTCGCGAAGCGCCCAGGCGAGCGCACCATAGCCGCCGCGCGCGCGATAGTCGGCAAGCCCGTGTGAGCTCTCGGTGACCGGAAAATTCATCAGGACTTTCGTGCCGGTCATGACCGGCTCCGCTCTGCGAGCAATGCGTCGATCTTCTCGGGCGTCATATGCTCGCAGCAGGTCTCGTCGACCATGATCACCGGGGCGGACCCGCAGGCCGCAAGGCATTCCACGGTGGAAAGCGTGAAGCGCCCGTCTACGGTCGTCTCGCCCGGCACGATGCCGAGGCGCCGGCCGAGGTGCTCGATAAGGCGCTCGGCGCCCAGCAGCGAGCACGACAGGTTGCGGCACGCCTGGATGTGGCAGCGGCCGACGGGCTCGCGCCGGAACTGGCCGTAGAAGCTCAGGACCTCCTCGATCTGGATGCGGGGGACCGCGAGGTAGCTCGCCAGCTCGTCGATGTCCTCGTCGGCCACGAAGCCGCGCTCCTCCTGGACGCGGCGCAGGCACGGCAGCACGAGCGAGGACTCGAAGCCGCTCGGATAGCGCGCGCGCAGCGCCTCGAATTCCGGGATCAGGGCCTTCATCGCCGCCGCTCGCTCATCGATCGCACTCGCCGCCGATCATGTTCACGGAGCCGAAGGTCGGAATGACGTCGGCAAGCTGATAGCCTTCCAGCAGGCGGTGCAGCCCGCCCATGTGGACGAAGCTCGGGCTTCGCACGTGGACCTTGTACGGGGTTCCGCCGCCCGTGCTCACCAGGTAGAAGCCGAGCTCGCCATTGGGTGCCTCGTGCGCGGCGTAGACCTCTCCGGCCGGGACGTCGGGCCCGTCCATGACCAGCTTGAAATGGTTGATCAGCGACTCGATCTCGGTATACACGAGCCGCTTGTCGGGAAACGTGCAGCGGCGATCGTCGACGTTGATCGGGCCGTCCGGCAGCAGCTCGACGAGCTGCCGGATCATGTGCACCGATTCGTCCATCTCGCGCATGCGCACGTAATAGCGGTCGTAGTTGTCGCCCTTGATGCCGACCGGGACTTCGAAGTCGAGCTCCGCGTAGGCGAGGTAGGGCGCGTCCTTGCGCAGGTCGCGCGCCGCGCCGGTGGAGCGCAGGATCGGGCCGGTGAAGCCCCAGTGGATCGCCTCGGCCGGCGAGATGACGCCGACGTCGCGGGTGCGGTCGATGAAGATGCGGTTCCGGTCCATCAGGCCGTGGATGCGGCCGACGAAGTCCTCGTAGCGGGTGAGGATCCAATCGAGCCGCTCGAGCCAACCCGGAGTCAGGTCGCGGGCGAGCCCGCCGATGCGGCCGTAGCTGTAGGTCACGCGCGCGCCGGTCAGGTCCGCGAGATGCTCGTAGACGTAGTCGCGGATCATCACGAGATACAGAAACGCCGTCATCGCGCCGAGCTCCATCAGCGAGGCCGCGACGCAGGTGAGGTGGTCGGCGATGCGCGAATACTCCGAAAGCAGCGTCCGCAGGTAGCGGCAGCGCGGCGTGATCTCGATGCCCATCAGCTTCTCGACGGCATCGCAGTACGCGAAGTCGTTGATCAGCCCGGAGCAGTAGTTGAGCCGGTCGACGTAGGGGATGAGGTTGTGCCAGGTGTGGTCTTCGCACTCCTTCTCGAACCCGCGATGGAGGTAGCCGCAGTGCACGTCGACGCGCTCGACCTTCTCGCCGTCGAGGGCGGCGATCACCTGGACCGTCCCGTGGGTGGCCGGATGGGAAGGGCCGATGCTGATCACGACCGAGCCGTCTCGCTCGCCGTGCTCGAACGCAGGGCGGATCGGGTTCGGCAGGGCGGCGCGGGCTCGAGTGTCCACCGTCAGTCGCGATACGAGACGAGCGGCTGCTCGCGGGTCTTGGGGTAGTCCTTGCGCAGGGGGTGCCCGACGAAGCCTTCGTAGAGCAGGACCGGCCGCGGATCCGGGTTGCCGCGAAAGACGATGCCGTACATGTCGCGGCACTCCCGCTCCATGAAGCGCGCCGATCCGTACAGGGAGACGAGCGAATCGACCGACGGATCCGCCTCCGGCACGCGCGTCTTCAACCGGACGCGCGCAAGGTGGACGGTCGAGTAGAAGTGATACACAACGTCGAAGCGCGGCTCGCGGGAAGGCCAGTCGACGGCGGTCACGTCGAGCAGCAGGTCGAAAGCGCACTCCAGGGCGAGCTTGCGAGCGGTCGCGAGCACCGCCGCCGGACCGACCGCGACCACCGGCATGTCGCGCGCCTGCGTCACCTCGACCCCCTCCGAGACGAGCGCCGCCGCCAGCAGGTCTCCGAGCCCACCGGCCATGCTCAGAAGCGCTCCGTGAGGATCGGATGGTGCGACCGCGCGATGCGGTCCTGCAGCTTCATGATCGCGTCGATCACGGTCTCCGGCCGCGGCGGGCAGCCCGGAACGTACACATCGACGGGGATGATCTTGTCGATGCCCGCGACGGCGGCGTAGTTCTGGTAGAAGCCGCCGCTGGTGGCGCAGGCGCCGAACGCCATCACCCATTTCGGCTCGCACATCTGCTCGTAGACCTTCTTCAGGATGGGCGCCTGCTTGTGCGTGACGGTGCCCACCACCATCAACAGATCGGATTGTCTCGGGGAGAACCGGGGGAGCGCGGCGCCGAACCGGTCGGTGTCGTAAGGCGTCGAGCTCACCGCCATGAATTCCATCGCGCAGCACGCGGTGACGAACGGATAGGGAAACAGCGAGAACTTGCGGGCCCAGCCGACGAATTCGTCTTTCTTAGTCGACAGGTAGTCGAACGCCGGATTTCTCGCGACGGCCGCCCGAAGGGGGATCACCGGTCGCTTCATCGCGCCTACTCGAGCACCGTGTCGAGCAGCCGCGCCCGATAGACGTAGAGCAGGATCAGGACCAGCAGGAAGACGAAGAGGAAGAACGTGAACAGCATGAACCCGGTGAGCGGCTGGGCTCCGAGCGCCCAGATGAAGAGGAACACCGTCTCGAGATCGAAGAGCATGAACGCGATGGCGACTGCGTAGTACTTGATCGGCACCGCCCTGGCATTACGCGTGTCGACCGGCGTCGCGCCGCACTCGAAGGGCTCGAGCTTCAGCGCCGAAGCCCGCGGCCGGGGGCCAAGGTAGCGGTTCATCACGAGCGTGATGAAGACGAACCCCAGAATGGCCAGCAGGTACAGCAGGAAGACCACGTACGGGTTCATCGGTCGATCCTTCCTGGTGGCTACAGTAAGCGCGACCCAGCGACCGTCGTTTGACCTAAATCAAGCGGAAATGCGGGAACGCCGCTCGTCGCTTCCCGCTCGAGTCAGGGGGCTTTGCATGACATAGATCAAGCCTGGCCGCCGGCCCCGCGGTTAAGTTTCCGCCTGGGCGGAGCCGGGGCGCTCCCGCCGCAGACTCGGGAGGCAGCCAGTGACCTGGTCACAAGTCTACGATCCGCTCGGGAATGCGCTTCTGTCGACGCTCGTCGCCGCGTTGCCGATCTTCGTCCTGCTCGGCAGCCTCGCGTTCTTCCACGTCAAGGCACACTGGGCCGCGATCCTCGGCCTGATCGTCGCGCTGCTGGTCGCGGTGTTCGCCTTCGGCATGCCCGCCGCGATGGCCGGCAAGACCGCCGCCTACGGCGCGCTCTTCGGTCTACTCCCGATCGGCTGGATCGTGCTCAACGTGATCTTCCTGTATCAGCTCACGAACGAAGCGGGCCTCTTCGAGGTGCTGCAGAAGAGCATCACCGGCATCACGACCGACCGCCGCCTTCAGCTCCTGCTGGTCGCGTTCTCCTTCGGCGCGTTCTTCGAGGGGGCGGCCGGCTTCGGCACGCCCGTGGCGGTGACGGCCGCGATCCTGATGGGTCTCGGCTTCGCGCCGCTCGCGTCGGCCGGCCTGTCGCTCATCGCCAACACCGCGCCGGTCGCCTTCGGCGCCCTTGGCACTCCGGTCGTCGTTCTCGCCGCGGTGACGGGTCTCGACCTCCAGTCGCTGAGCGCCATGATCGGGCGGCAACTGCCGTTCTTCTCCGTGCTCGTGCCTTTCTGGCTCATCTGGGCCTTCGTCGGATTCCGCCGCATGCTGGAGATCTGGCCGGCGATCCTCGTGGCCGGCGTGGCCTTCGCCGTCCCGCAATACCTCGTCTCGAACTACCATGGCCCGTGGCTGGTCGACGTGGTCGCAGCGATGTCGTCGATGGCCGCGCTCGCGATCTTTCTCAAGTTCTGGCGGCCGAAGCAGGTGTGGACCAGCGCCTCGCGCGAAGGCGTGACGATTTCCTACGCCCAGGCGGAGGCGATCAAGGTCCGCCACGGCTTCACCGGTGCCCAGGTCGCCAAGGCCTGGACCCCGTGGATCATCCTGAGCGTGCTGGTCTTCATCTGGGGATTGCCGCAGGTCAAGGACTGGCTCAACGCGCTGTCGGCCCCGAAGTTTCCGATCGAGGGCCTGGACAAGATGGTGATCCGCATGCCGCCGGTCGTCCCGAAGCCGACGCCCGAAGGGGCGGTGTACGTCCTTACCTGGCTCTCGGCGACCGGGACGGGCATTCTGGTCGCGGCGATCATCGCCGGCGCGGTGATGGGCCTCGGGATCCCGACACTCATGCGCACCTATGGCCGCACGCTCCACCGCGTCCGCTACTCGCTGCTCACCATCGCCGCGATGCTCGCCCTCGGCTACACGACCAAGGGAGCAGGCCTCGACTCCACCCTCGGCCTCGCCTTCGCCCATGCCGGCTGGTTCTACCCGTTCTTCGGCACCATGCTCGGCTGGCTGGGCGTCGCGCTCACCGGCTCGGACACCTCGTCCAACGTGCTCTTCGGAGGCTTGCAGAAAGTCTCCGCCGAGCAGCTCGGCCTGTCGCCCGTGCTCATGGGCGCGGCCAACAGCTCGGGCGGCGTGATGGGCAAGATGATCGATGCCCAGAGCATCGTCGTCGCATCGACGGCCACCCAGTGGTACGGGCACGAGGGAGACATCCTGCGCTACGTGTTCTTCCACAGCCTCGCTCTGGCCGCGCTGATGGGGCTGCTGGTGATGGCGCAAGCCTACGTCTGGCCTTTCAGCGCGCTGGTCGTGCACTAAAGGCGGCGCGGCAGCGCGCACGATCGTGCAGGCCACGCTTCGAGCCGCAGTTCACCCGGCGCCGCGTCCGCCTTACGACGCGCTGTGGCGCGACGCCTGCGGGTTCATCCCCGCCGAGCGCCTGATCACCGATCCGCTCCGACTGCTCACCTGGGGCGGCGACGCGAGCTTCTACCGTCTGGTGCCGGCGCTCGCCGTGGTCGTCGAAACCGAGGACGAACTCGTCACGCTCCTCGCGGCTTGCGAGCGCTGGGCGACCCCGGTCACGTTTCGCGCCGCCGGCACGAGCCTGTCCGGTCAGGCGATCACCGACTCGGTGCTGGTCCTCCTCGGCGACGGCTGGCGTGGCTGCCGCGTCAGCGCGGATGCGGCGACCGTCTCCCTGCAGCCGGGCGTGATCGGGGCCGCGGCCAATCGCCGCCTCGCTGGCTTCGGACGCAAGATCGGGCCCGATCCCGCGTCGATCGATGCGGCGATGATCGGCGGAATCGCCGCCAACAACGCGAGCGGCATGTGCTGCGGCATCGCCCAGAACAGCTACCACACGCTCGAGGGCCTGCGCGTCGTGCTGGCGGACGGAACCGTCCTCGACACCCGCCAGCCGGCGAGCCGTGCGTCGTTCCGCGAGCGAAAGGCCGACCTCGTGCGCGAGCTCGATGCGCTCGCCCGGCGCACGCGGGCTGACTCGGCGCTCGCCGCGCGCATCCGCCACAAGTTTCGGCTCAAGAACACGACCGGCTACAGCCTGAACGCGCTGGTCGATTTCGAGGACCCGATCGACATCCTCGCGCACCTCATGATCGGCTCCGAGGGCACGCTCGGGTTCATCAGCGAGATCACGTATCGCACCGTGCCGGAATACGCCGACAAAGCGACCGCGCTGATCCTGTTCGACGAGCTCGAGACGGCCTGCAGGGCGGTGAGCGCGCTCAAGAGCACACCGGTCGCCGCCGTCGAGCTCGCCGATCGCGCAGCGCTGCGCTCGGTGCAAGGCAAGCCGGGCCTGCCCGCATCGATCGGCGAACTAGGCCCGCGCGGGGCGGCGCTCCTCGTCGAGACGCGCGCGGCCTGCGCGAAGGAGCTCGCCGGCCAGGTCGAAGCGGTCGAGTCCGCGCTCGCCGGGATTCCGACCGCCTGCGGGTTTCGCTTCTCGACCGATGCCGACGAATGCGCGCGCCTGTGGAACGTGCGCAAGGGGATGTTCCCTTCCGTGGGCGCCATGCGCAGGACGGGCACCACCGTCATCATCGAGGACGTCGCGTTTCCCGTCCCGAGGCTCGCCGAGGCGACGCTCGAGCTCCAGCAGCTGCTCGCGACGCACGGCTATCCCGACGCGATCATCTTCGGTCACGCCCTCGACGGCAACCTCCACTTCGTGTTCACGCAGGACTTCAACCTGCCCTCCGAGGTCGAGCGCTACCGCGGTTTCATGGCGGCGCTGTGTCCGATGGTGGTCGAGAAGTACGATGGCTCGCTCAAGGCGGAGCACGGCACCGGCCGCAACATCGCGCCCTTCGTCGAGCTGGAATGGGGCGCGCAGGCCTACGAGCTGATGTGCCGCATCAAGGAGTTGCTCGATCCGCGGGACCTGCTCAATCCCGGCGTCGTGCTCAACGAGGATCGCGACGCCCACCTCAAGCATCTCAAGCCGCTGCCCTCCTGCGACCCGATCGTCGATCAGTGCATCGAATGCGGATTCTGCGAGCCGAAGTGCCCGTCCCGCGGCCTCACCCTCTCGCCGCGTCAGCGCATCGCCGGCTGGCGGGAGATCGCCCGCGTCGACCGCGGCGGGCAGGATGCGCCGCGGGCCGCGGCGCTCCGCGACCTCTACGACTACCACGGCATCGACACTTGCGCAGGCTGCGGGCTTTGCGCGACGGCCTGTCCGGTGGGGATCGAGACGGGCCAGCTGATCAAAGCTCTGCGCGCCCGCCGGACGACCTCCTGGGAGCGGGCTGCGGCGGCGACGGTGGCCAATCATTTCGGGGCGGTCACTTCGGCGGTGCGCGGGGGGCTCGCGACGGCGGACCTCCTGCACGGTCTGCTCGGGACGCGGGGCATGGGCCGTTCGCTCGGCCTCCTGCGGCGCGCTTCGGGAGACCGGATGCCACGGTGGTCGCCGGTCATGCCGCGCCCGGCTCGCTTCCGGCCCGAGCGGCCGCGGTCGGTCGCGGATGGGCGCGGCGTCGTCTATTTCCCGAGCTGCGCCGTGCGCACGATGGGCGCGCAGCGCGGCGACGTCGAGAACGAGCCCCTGCCGTCGGTGGTCGAGCGGCTGCTGGGCAAGGCCGGATTCGAGGCCGTCTATCCGCGCGGCCTCTCCGGGCTATGCTGCGGCCAGCCGTTCGAAAGCAAGGGCTTCTTCGCCGCCGCCGACCGGAAGTCGGCGGAGCTCGAAGCGGCGCTGCGCGACGCGCTGCAGGGAAGGAGCCGCCCGATCGTGTTCGACACGAGCCCCTGCGCGTACCGGATGCGACGCTTCCTCGCCGGCCGGCTCGCGGTGCGCGAGGGGATCGAGTTCCTGCACGACGAGGTCCTGCCGCGCGTGGCGATCGAGCCCAGGGACGACACGATCACGGTCCACCCGGTTTGCAGCGTGCGCAAGATGGGCGAGGCGGAGAAGCTCTCCGCGCTGGCGGCGCGCTGCTGCGAGCACGTCGTCACCGTCGACGACGTGCTCTGCTGCGGCTTCGCCGGCGACAAGGGATTCAACCGGCCGGAGCTCAACGATCACGCGCTGCGCCGCCTCAAGGACGCGCTGCCTTCCGCCTGCAGCGCCGGCTACTCTTCGTCGAGGACCTGCGAGATCGGCCTCTCCGAGCACGCAGCCATCGCGTATCGCTCGATCTTCCGTCTCGTCGACGCGTGCACCCGGGCGCGCGATCCCCGGGGAGCCGAGGCGCGGGCCGGCGGCTGACGCCGGCACCGCGACCACGGGATCGGCGATGAGAGTCGGCCTATTCATCCCTTGCTACGTCGACGCGTTCTTCCCCGAGGTCGGCATCGCGACCCTCGAGCTGCTCGAGCGCTTCGAGGTCGACGTCACCTACCCCCTGGACCAGACCTGCTGCGGGCAGCCCATGGCCAACAGCGGCTGCCACCGCGACGCCGCCGCGACCGAGGCGCTGTTCGTGAGGAACTTCTCCGGCTTCGACTACATCGTCGCGCCGTCGGGGAGCTGCGTGCACCACGTGCGAGAGCACCTGACGGCGATTCCGCAGAGCGCGCAGGTGAAGAAAGTGCGCGAGCGCAGCTTCGAGCTCGTCGAGTTCCTGTCCGATGTGCTCCGGGTCAAGGCGTTTCCATGGGCGGAATTCCGCCACAAGGTCGGGTTGCACAACGGCTGCGCGACGCTGCGGGCTCTGGGCCAGGCGAAGATGTCCGAGATCGACGGGCCGCGCTTCTCCAAGCCGATGGACCTCCTGTCCCAGGTCAAGGGCATACGGTTCGTGCAGCCTCAAAGGCCGGACGAATGCTGCGGTTTCGGCGGCACCTTCTCGGTGTTCGAGGAGCCCGTCTCCGCGAAGATGGGCTACGACAAGGTGTCCGACCATCTCCGGGCCGGTGCCGAGTACATCGTCTCCGGCGACATGTCCTGCCTCATGCATCAGAAGGGATGCGCGGAGCGGCTCGGCCTGCCGCTCAAGTTCATCCATATCGCCCAGGTGCTCAACGGAGCGCGGTCATGAAGCGCATCGACCACGCGGAAGCCTCGTCGAAGTTCATCCGGACGAAGGACCACCTCGATTTCCACGACCAGCGGCTGTGGGACCTGCGCAGCAAGCGCGACCGCGAGAGCGAGCATCTGCCGGAGTGGCAGGAGCTGCGCTCGCTGGCCTCGGCGATCAAGGAGCACACGCTCTCGCACCTCGCCGAGTACCTCGAGGAGTTCGAGCGCAACGCGACCGCCAATGGGGCCCGCGTCCACTGGGCGAAGGACGCAGTCGAGCACAACCAGATCGTGTTGGACCTGCTGACCGCGCACGGCGCGCGCACGCTGGTCAAGTCCAAGTCGATGCTGACCGACGAGTGCGACATGCGGCCGTTCCTCGAGAGGCGGGGCATCGTGGTGATCGAGACCGACCTGGGCGAGCGCATTCAGCAGCTCGACAACGAGCCCCCGAGCCACATCGTCGTGCCCGCCGTTCACAAGCTGCGCGGCGACGTGGCGCGCGTGTTCGGGTCGACCATCGGCACCGATCCGAAGAACAGCGACGTGCACTACTTGGCCGAAAGCCAGCGCCAGCATACGCGGCCGTATTTCCTCAGGGCCGAGGCCGGCATGACGGGGGCCAATTTCGCGGTCGCCGAGACCGGGACGATCGTGGTCTGCACCAACGAGGGCAACGCCGACCTGAGCGTGCACCTGCCAAGCCTCCACATCGCCTCGGTCGGGATCGAGAAGATCGTTCCGCGCATCGAGCATCTCGGCGTGTTCGTGCGCCTGCTCTCGCGCAGCGCGTTGGGCTCGCCGATCACGCAGATCACCTCGCACTTCCGCTCGCCGCGCCGCGGCGCGGCCATGCACATCATCCTCGTGGACAACGGGCGGTCCGAGCGTCTCGGAATGGCGGATTTCTGGTACTCGCTGAAGTGCATCCGCTGCGGAGCCTGCATGAACACCTGCCCCGTCTATCGGCGCAGCGGCGGGCTGTCCTATGGCGCGACCTACTCCGGGCCGATCGGCGTGATCATCGATCCCACGTTCGACCTGCGCAAGTACAGCTCGCTGCCCTTCGCGTCGACGCTCAACGGCAGCTGCACCAACGTCTGTCCCGTCAAGATCAACATCCACGAACAGATCTACAAGTGGCGCGAGATCATCGCCGAGCGCCATCAGCTGCCGTTCGTGAAGCAGGAGGCGATGCAGATCGCCGGCAAGCTGCTCGCCAATCCGAAGCTCTACCGCGCAGCGGTGGAGGCCGCCGGCGCCGGGATCGAGCACCTGCCGCGCTTCATGATGTACAGCCGGCTGAACCCCTGGGGGAGGCAGCGCGAGGTTCCCGGCGCGCCCGCTTCGACTTTCCGGCAGTGGTATCTCGGGAACCGGGCGAAGAAGAAGGCGAAGCGATGACGAGCCGGGCGGAAATCCTGGCGGCGATCCGCAGGAACCAGCCCGCGCCGGTCGCGCTGCCCTCCGTGCCCACATTCGAGCGCGCCGGGGACCCGCCGCTCGACGCCTTCAAGGCCGCGCTGCTGCGCATGGGCGGCAGGCTTGCCGAAGCGCCCGCGGACGGCGATCTCGAAGGACTGGTTCGCCGGCTCTTTCCCGACGCCAAGGTCGTTTGCTCGGCCGCGCCGGAGGTCCGCGGCAATCGTGCGCTCCAGGGCGTTCGGCGTCCCGCCGCGCTCGCCGACGTCGATCTCGGCGTCGTTCGCGCGGCGTTCGGCGTGGCCGAGACCGGCTCGGTCTGGTTGAGCGAGCGCGAGTTCAAGGTGAGCTCGCTCGGGTTTCTCGCGCAGCACCTGCTCGTTTTTCTCGATCCCGCGCGCATCGTTCCCAACATGCATCACGCCTATCGGGACCGCGCACGATTCGACGCCGGCTACGGCGCCTTCTTGACCGGCCCTTCGGCCACCGCCGACATCGAAGGCGTTCTGATTCACGGCGCGCAGGGCATCCGGACGCTCACCGTCGTGCCATTGCCGGCACGGTGATCGTCCCTGTCTCTTTTACGCAACAGCGCGGCGCTCCTGCGAAAGCCTTGACCTAGGTCATGCACGGGAGGCTGCCGCAGTCGGAGACTATGTTGGGGAGCCGTTGTGCCCAATGTGTGCAGTTCGTGACCGACGGCGTTCATCGCGGCGCGGTGCGAGGCAAGGGGAAGGTCATGCGAGTCGAGATCTCCGTGGCGAGGTACGGGCTCATCGCCCTGCTCGCGCTGTTCGCCGTCGCGCCCGTGTGCGCGCAGTCACCGCAGTCGCCTAAGCCCGAGGACAAGACGCCGGTGTGCGCGGGCTGTCACGAGGACAAGCACGCTTCGATCGTGATGACGGCGCACGGGGCGAAGAACGACGCCCAGGGGAGCATGTGCCAGGCCTGTCATGGTGACGCCACGGAGCACCTG
>DATJVX010000051.1:0-49824 GCA_035501595.1 Casimicrobiaceae bacterium
AGCACACACAACAGTTGTTGCTGCGTCCGTACCTTCGGCGAGCGACTGAGCAGCGGTACGCACGCAATCGCTGCAAATGAACACTCCCGGTCCCGCGACAAACCTGCGAAACGCTGACTCGGGACGCGCGCAGAACGAGCAGGTAGGAGTAGGCATAACGTGCTCCCTAACGAACCAAGCTAGCCGGCACGTGCTGGCGGGCGCCGAAGGACGCCCGCCGGACACGCGTCCGGTTGAGCGAGTGGTTAGCCGTCATCTTATGCTCCACACAGGGCAAAGCGCTCACGCGCGCGCCACAGGCCGGAAGTGTTCTCAATCAAGACCAGCGTTTCGCAGGAGGCGCTAATCCCCTCGCGGAGACGCGCGTGCCCGGAAAGCTCGCCTTCCAATTCGTCGAGGGGCAACCCTTCTCCGTGTGCGACCGTGAGATGAGGAACGATCGAATTAAACCGGCCACCATAAGGTGGATTGGCTGGAAACTGCTCGACGAGTGCTTTGACCAGATCAACGAACGGCTTAGCGGGATGGGGAGCGAGATAGAGCGTGTCCCTAAATCGGCCCGTTGAGTTGAGCCGGTACGTGAAGCGAGGATGTACCTCCGCAAAATCGCGCACCTGCGTGATAACCGCCTCAGTAATTTGATGCGGTTGAACAAACGGGTACAGCAAGGTGATGTGCGCAGCAAGTCCCACCTTCGCCGACGGATCAAATTGTTCACGAAACCGGCCGACCAGAGCTTCGGCTTCTGGCGTCGGAACGATGATCGCCGACTCAGACACAAGAATGACGCCTAACGAACCAAGCTAACCGGCCGCGAGCGGACGGCGCGTAAGCGCCGCCGGCGAGCGGTCCGGTTGAGCGAGTGGTTAGGGCCCAAGGCGACCGGTTTGGTGCAGATGATGAGCATAGACGAGTAGCGCGATATTGATGCCGATTGCTAGCAGCAGAGGCAATAGGCCGAATGATGCGATGGCCGCGCGGGCGGCGGGGTTCACCAAAAGGTCCGCGGCCATTACGACAACGCACCAACATAGCGTCGCATAGAGTACCCAAAGAACTTTCGTGCTCATGTTGAAGAATTGCCACGCCATGAGTAGGCCAAGCGTACCGCCAACCAACGTTTCGGGAACCCAGAGCCAGGCGGGGCTTTCGGTCAGCGCGCGAGCCAGGGTTGGTGACGCACTGCGCGGAACGTGGCGCGCGAATGCGAGTTCCCATAGCGAGTTAAGGAATTCGCCAAGGCCAAACAAGATCAAGCACCATACGATCAGCCCCCGTTTCTTAGTTGCAACGAAAGCGCGAGGTTCCAATTGACGGACCTTTGGGCCCTAACGAACCAAGCTAACCGGCCGCGAGCGGACGGCGCCAGCGCCGCCGGCGAGCGGTCCGGTTGAGCGAGTGGTTGGGCCGCATGGCGGTGCGTTAGTGCGTGGGCGAGCACATCGCGACTGCGTCCGGTCCGTAACCTTCCGCCAGCCATCCCACGGATAACATGAGATTGCGATCAACGAGCGACGTCATGTAGCGGTGGTTTGCATCCGGGCGATTGTTGTACACGCGGTACACCGGGACAAATCCCTCCGGGCAACTACCATCGTCCTCATCGGGCAATCCAACGACAAAAACGTCGTTCGACTCCAAAACCCACGCAGCGGAGAACCTGTCGATCACCGCTTGACACTCTGCGGGCGAGGCAGAGAAGAAATGAGAGTCCAAGCCTGCCGCGGGTCTCCCATAAAGCCGGCAAACCGCCGACAGATCGCCGGTGAGTGGAGTCGACGGCAGGTACACGGCTATCGTCCTGCCGGTTCGCAACCATCCCGGGAACACGCCGCCGTCGAGCGCGTCGATCTCGTCGGGATCGTCAGTCATGAAGTAATGGTCCACGCCGTTCCAGTAGTATTCAATCGCAGATCTCAGCGGTGTTTGGGCCGCATCGACTACTAGGAATGCCGAAGCTGCAGTAAAGGCGGGCGGATCGTCGGGCGAGCACCGCGACACGAATTGAATGGTGTACTGCCCCGGTGCCAGCGCACCAAGGATGTAGGAAACGTTAAAAGGCGGATTAGGTCCGAAGTCCAGCCCGTTCTGGCACAGGCCTAGCTGAATGCGGTTGCCTTGGATCGACTTGGTCAAGCTTGAGTTGTCCTCGGGAAAGGCGCCACCGGGCACCGTTACGACGATCATCGGTCTGTCTACTGAGTTTGGCGCTGGCGGTGACACGCTCATTGACTGAGCCGTAACAGCTCCGCTTAGCGAGTAAGAGAGAAGTGCGGCGGCCCAGATGACCTTAGACGATTTCATGACATGCGAAGCGTCCATGCGGCCTAACGGACCAAGCTAACCCGTCGCGAGCGGACGGCGCGCAAGCGCCGCTGGCGAGCGGTCCGGTTGAGCGAGAAGTTAGGCAGCACTTGATGCAACTCGAAGTGCTTCGATCAATTCGGCGTCGGCTGGATGTGGAACTTGAATCGGCCAGAAGTCATCGACTTCAACCCGGAGGACGGGGGACAGAGCTGCACTTTCCAGGAACATACCAACTGTGGTCATTCCCATACGCTTGATATCTTGGATCAATCCAACATAGTCGTCATCGCCAGCTACCAGAATCGCCGTGTCATAGTTCCTGTTGAAGCCATGCACAAGCATTTCTCGGGCAACAGCAAGGTCGACGCCTTTTTCGCCCTTCCCACCTTTTCTTTGAGGGAAGAGAATCGCCTCAAAGCCCATCCGACGAAGCAATATTCGGCGCGAATCGATAACCTCAGGACTGCCCTGCACAGCGCCAAACCAATAGCTGCGAATAATCCGCCGTCGGGTCGTGGCGTGGGGTGATGCGAGAGAACTAAGAGGGCGCGTGAGATTCTGCGCTACTAACGTATAGGCTTCGTCGGACGCTGTTTCCGCGCGCACGCTAACACCAAGCGCCTCAAACACGGAGACTAGAAGATTCGTGCCATCAACAAAAACCATCGCGCGGTCGAGGTGGCTGCTTGGAGATTGAGGGTTCACTTTCCGGTCTCGATGCGAATGTGCCGCCTAACGAATTAGCTAACGGGCGACCGCCGGCGGGCTGAATGCCCGCCGGTGGGCGTCCGCGTTGAGCCCCGGGTTAGCCGTCGCGCCTAGCAGCAAACGAAACTCCTCCTCAAGGCGCGTGCGGGCAAGAGGTATCTGGTTCTTAATCGCGTTCCACCCCGAATCCCAAGCTTCCGTTTTTTGCTTTTGCGAATCGCCCGTCAACGAGCGATCGTCGAAGCGCACCCACACACCGAACTTAATTACTTGCATACGGACATCCTGTCCCAGTTTCTCCAAGGAATCACAGATCGGACCTGGAAGATATATCCTGTTCTTATCGAAGTAGCGGTAAAGATCAACGAGCTTATTCATCGCAGTAGCGTGCTTTTCCTTCTTGTTTGGTTCCCCAGCCCACTCCATTGGGGATAGAAAGCTCTCAGCCTCCCAAAGCGCTTCGACGAGATGGCCATATAGGTCCGCGATGACGACCGCGGGCTTTTCGTGAAGGCGCGAAAACCGAACCTGATGCTCGATGGCCTTAAGCTGCAGTTCGCTCTTGAGGTTCTCAATCGCGACGTCCGCCTTGGCCTTGAGTTCGGCCTCGAACCGCTTGGTATCTCGAACGATAAGCTTTTCTAGAAAAGATTTCGCGATTACCGCCAAAACAGCGATTAGCGCTGCATTCCCGCCGAATGCCAAAAGAATCGTTTCCCAAGCTTCCATTGTCCAATTCCGACGGCTAACGAACCAAGCTAAGCGGCCCGTGCCGGCGGCCGCCGCAGGACGCCCGCCGGACACGGGTCCGCTTGAGCGAGAGGTTAGGCAGCACGATGACCCGGTAATACGCAACGCACGCCGCCCCGCGGATTTGGCACATCGCCGACATAGCGTGGGATCAGGTGAACGTGCACGTGCATTCGCGACTGCCCCGCGGCCACGCCGACGTTCACGCCGATGTTGTATCCGTCGGGGGAATGCTCGGCGTGGATTAGTCGTTGCGCCTCACGAAGAAGCTCAACAACCGCGACTTGTTCTTGAGGCGTCATTTCAAAAAAGTCGGCCACATGGCGTTTCGGGACGACGAGAACATGGCCCTTGCTAAGAGAATGGTTGTCCGCACGCACATAGGCCAAGTCATTCTCGGACAAGACGGATTGAGGAGCACAGAGTTCGCATTTCTGACGCTCTCCCATCGGAGCACCTTTCGTGCTGCCTAACGGACGAAGCTAACCGGCGCCGAGCGGACGGCGCGTGAGCGCCGCCGGCGAGGCGTCCGGGTTGAGCGAGAGGTTAGGCCACATGACGTGCCCCCATAGTTACATGCGGCCACCAAGAACTAAGAACCAGAGGAAAAACGCCAACACTCCAGCGACCCATGGCCCGAGCAAGGCCGATGCAATGACCACAAACCAGCTTCGTGAAATTGGGCGAGTAGAGCGGTGTGCGATGAAGTAATAGGCAAAGCCGCAACCAATTATAGGCGCGACCCAGAAGACGAACATGCCGATCGGACGCGGCACGCCTTCAACAGCAGGAATGGAAGCTAGGTACAGCAACGCGATGAAGTAAACGGTGCAGCCCAGGACGCACAAGGCCAGCACACTGACTGCGCGAACGCGATGCTCGAGGAGCCACATCATGGGGCCTAACAAAAAGTAGCCATCCTACAAGCGACGCAAATAAAACCGTCGCTCATCCGGAAGTTGTAGTTTGGGTGCGCGAAAGACCCCCAGAATCAGCGGGGTCGCTCCCGATAGAGGGGCCTGGAGCCCGATGCACCAATACGCCATGGACGCCATGGACGCCATGGATTCCCCCGAATCCCCGCGCCTGCTCGCTCGCGTACGCGACAAGATCCGGCTCAAGCACTACAGCATCCGCACCGAGCAGGCGTATGTCGACTGGATTAGACGCTTCATCCTGTTCCACGGCAAGCGGCATCCGGAGACGCTGGGCGCGGCTGAGGTCGAGGCGTTCCTCACGCACTTGGCCGTAGCCCGCCAGGTCGCCGCGCCGACACAGAATCAGGCGAAGAGCGCGCTGCTGTTCCTCTACAAGCAGGTCCTGGAGATCGAGCTGCCTTGGCTCGAGCGGGTCGAGAGCGCCACCGCCCCGCATCGCCTGCCGGTGGTGCTGAGCCGCGACGAGGTATCGGCAGTGCTTCGCTGCCTGCGCGGCATGCACGCCCTGATCGGACAGCTTCTCTATGGCACCGGGATGCGCGTGATGGAAGGCATGCGCCTGCGGGTCAAGGACGTCGACTTCGCCCGAGCCGAAATCCTGGTGCGGGACGGCAAGGGCTTCAAGCATCGGGTCACGGTGCTCCCTCGCGCCATCGTGCCGCGGCTGCGCTGCCAGCTCGACGATGCGCGTATCATGCACGAGCGGGACCTGAAGGCAGGCTGCGGCGAGGTCTGGCTCCCGTTCGCCCTCGCGCGCAAGCATCGGTCCGCCGCACGCGATTGGGGATGGCAATACGTCTTTCCCGCCGAAGAGCGCTCGCGCGATCCGCGCACGGGTGCCATCCGCCGTCATCACCTCTCCGACCAGGCGTTCCAGCGCGCGATGAGGCAGGCGGTCCGCGACGCCGGCGTCGCGAAGCCGGCGACGCCGCACACGCTGCGCCACTCGTTCGCCACGCATCTGCTCGAGTCGGGCTACGACATCCGCACGGTGCAGGAGCTGCTGGGCCACTCGGACGTCGGCACGACGATGATCTATACCCACGTCCTCAATCGCGGAGGACGCGCGGTCGTGAGCCCGCTCGACCGCGCCTGAAGCCTGCGCAGAGCGAGCAGGCGCGAGCAGACGGCTATTTCCGCCCGGCCACCAGCACGACGACGCCCGCCACCAGGACGGCGAGGCTGGCCCAGCCGGGGATGATCGCGGTCTCCTTTTCCTTGACCGAGAAGGTGAACGGGCCGAACTGCCCCTGGTGCGTCTCCTTGGTGTAGTCGAAGTGCCCGTAGAACAGCCCGATCAGGCCCGCGACCAGCAGGATGATGCCCACTATTTTTGTGCCGCTCATGCGCTCCCTTTCGAAGTAGCCGCGCTCGCTCGCGCGGAATCGCCTACGCCGGCTCGCGCTTGCCGAGGAGGGCCATGACGATGGGAATCGTCGTGAGCGCGCCCACCGTGAACAGCGTCCAGCCGACGGCCCGACGCGTCTCCGGGCGCATGTAGTTGGAGGCGATCAGGCCGATGCCGGCGCCGGCCATGCCGCGCGTCGCGGCCACGATCCCGATCTCGGGGACGGTTACGTTGTAGGTCTTCACGGCGACTCCTTTCCCAAGCTGGCCAAGTCAAAACTACAAGGGACCCGCGACGCCTGTAGGCGCCGGTCCCACCTGCCGGTAAAAAGCACAGGATTTCAGCAAGGCGTTGATGCACGAGCAGATTCCGGACCACGGCGCTCGGCGTTAGCTACGGCCGCAGGTCGAGCCCTCAGCTTGCGGGGAAGCGAAAAATTCCCCACTCCCGCTCGTCGGGCGCTGCAGGGAGGCCGCGACTTGACGCCCCGTAATCAGCGGTCGACACTGTGTAGACGACAACGGCGCGAAGGGATCCAACCGACGCCGGCGTCTTCACCAAGGAGGAACCTATGCGCAACGCCCGCCTCGCCCTGGCTGTGGGTGTCGTGACCGTGCTCGCCACTGCGTTGGCGATCGCTCAGCCCGCCAAGCCCGACAATCTCGCCACGCTGAAGCAGTTCAAGGTTGCGAGCACCGACCTCCATATCCCGCCGGTTCCCCAGAATGGCAAGAACGCGGACGCCATCCGGGAGAACCTGAAGCGGATCAAGCTGCCGCCCGGGTTCAGGATCGATCTCTACGCGATTGTCCCTGACGCGCGCCACATGGCGGTCGCGCCGTCGACCAACATGCTCTTCGTGGGCACGCGCAAGACGACGGTCTGGGCGGTGACCGATCGCGACGGCGACGGTGTCGCCGACGAGGTCAAGGCGTTCGCGCCCTCGCTCAATTTCAAGGTGCCGAACGGCGTGTGCTGGACCCGGGACGGCTTCCTCATCGTCGTCGAGCACAACCGCGTCCTGAACTTTCCCGCGGCCGAGTTCTTCTCCGAAGGGCCCGACGTCGCGGTGATCGAGGTCGTGCCGCAGGGCAAGCTGATCCCGGAGGAAGAGGAGTCCTTCAACCACGGTGCCCGGGTCTGCCGCGTCGGCAAGGACGGCATGCTCTACATCGCGCTCGGGCAGCCCTTCAACGTCCCGCCGCGCGACAAGCTCGCGCTCTATCGCCAGTGGGGCATCGGCGGCATCGTGCGCATGAACGCGTTCGACGGCAGCAAGCGCGAGGTCTACGCCCGCGGCATCCGCAATTCCGTGGGCATCGATTTCAACCCGAAGGACGGCACGCTGTGGTTCACCGACAACCAGACCGACGGCATGGGTGACGACACGCCTCCCGGCGAGCTCAACCGCGCGACCGCCGCAGGACAGGATTTCGGCTACCCGCTGGTCTGTGGTCACGTGCGGATCACCGAGAACGGCTACGACAAGGATCCCCTGCCGGCCAATCTCGTCTATCCGCAGATCGAGTTCCCCGCCCACGCGGCCGACCTCGGTCTCACGTTCTACACCGGCACCAAGTTTCCGGCGAAGTATCGCGGCGGCATCTTCTCGGCGCAGCACGGCTCCTGGAATCGCACGACGCCGATCGGCGCGCGCGTGATGTTCACCTCGCTCAAGCCCGACGGCACCGCCGACAAGACCGAGGTGTTCGCGGAAGGCTGGCTCGATCCGGAGACCCAGCGCTATCGCGGACGCCCGGTCGACGTCGCCCAGCTGCCCGACGGCTCGATCCTCGTGTCCGACGATTTCGCCGGCGCGATCTATCGCATCTCCTACGCGGGCGAGTGACCAGGCTCGCGAAACCGCCGCCGGGGCGCTCGCCCCTCGGCGGCGCGATGGCGGCGGCCGTCGCGCTGCTCGGCGGCCTCGCCGCAGCCAATGTGGCCGACGGTGCAAGCGCGGCCGACGCTTCGGCGGGACGCAGGAAAGCCGACGCCTGCGCGGCGTGTCACGGCGACGCGGGCATCAGCGTGCTCCCCAACGCGCCGAATCTCGCGGGGCAGCCCGCCATCTATCTCGCCGCCCAGCTCCGCCAGTTCAGGAGCGGCAAGCGGCCGAGCGAGGTGATGGCGGTGGTCGCCAAGGCGCTCTCGGACGCCGACATCGACGACCTCGCCGCCTGGTACGCCTCGGTCGAGATCGAGCTCAAGTCGACGCCGAAGTAGCCGCCCGCCGGCCCGGCGCCCTGGTCGATCCCGCGCGCGGCCGCGGTCCGCGCCGAGCGCTCGTGCTCCCGGTCGTCGCCCGGGCTGAGCGAAGCGACGCCCGGCGAGCGCTTCAGCCGAAGTACCCGATCCCCCGCGCCATCAGCGCCGCGCACAGGATGACGAGCATCACGCCGCCGGTCTCGAAGCGGATCAGCGTGCGGATGGTCTGCATCTTCTCCGCCGACACGAGCGGCAGCATGCCGTCGCGCAGCGGCTTGCGCCACTTGAGGAACTCGACCGTCGGATAGATCGACAGCAGGCCGACGATTGCGAAGAAAGCGAGCTTGGCGATGAACGGCGCGCTGTGGAGGTAGTACTCGGGGCCCTTCTCGAAATAGACCACGCGCAGGAAGCCGACGACCAGCACGGCGGCCGCCGTGATCCCGAAGACCAGGTCCGACGTCACGATCCGGCGCGCGTTGGCCACCGTCAGCTCGTCACGGGTGAGCACGCGCTCGACCATGAGCGCAGCGAACAGCGTGAAGGCGGCGCCGTGATGGAGAAAGGCGAACAGCGCCGACAGCGCCTCGTGGGACATGGCGACATTCTGCCGGAAAGCGGGGCGCCGTCCCGGCTTCTTGCCTGGAGGCGACAGGCGGCGCTATGTTCCGGGACCGCCTACCGCGGCCATCCTTCACCGTGAACCGAAGCCCGCCGCCCGGCAGCCGGGTCAAGAAGCACCGCTTCAACAAGTCGTGGATGCGGGAGCACGTCACCGACCCGTACGTGCGCGAGGCGCAAGCCAAGGGCTACCGCTCCCGCGCCGCGTTCAAGCTCCTCGAGCTCTCCGAGCGGGATCGGCTCCTGCGCCGGGGAATGACGGTGGTCGACCTGGGCGCCGCCCCGGGTAGCTGGTCGCAGGTCCTGCGGGAGCGCCTGGGGCCGGGAAGCCGGATCGTGGCCGTGGACGTCCTGCCCATGGACGCGCTGGCGGGGGTGAGCTTCGTCCAGGGCGACTTCCGGGAGGACGAGACGCTGCAGGCCGTGATCGCGGCCCTCGGCTCGGCCCGGGCCGACCTTGTCCTTTCTGACCTCGCGCCCAATATCAGCGGTGTCGCGTCCGCCGACCAGGCGCGCAGCGTATATCTGGGCGAAAGGGCGCTGGAATTCGCGCGAGACGCGCTGCAACCCGGAGGCGATCTGGTCGTCAAAGGCTTTCAAGGCGCAGGCTTCGGCGAGCTCGAGCGGCAGCTCCAGAGCTGCTTCGACAAGGTGTACGTGCGCAAGCCCAAGGCGTCGCGGGACCGGAGCCGGGAAGTCTATCTGGTGGCCAAAGGCTTCCGTCCGTCGTCGTTTGACGACGCCTGAGGGAGGCTGAGCGTGCCTGGTATGCATCCTGCTAGAATGGCCGACCTAGGGATGCGATTCCGCTCCTCGAAGGAAAGACGTTGAACAACCTGCTCAAGAATCTGCTGATCTGGCTGGTCGTCGGCCTGGTGGTCCTCACCGTCGTCAAGCAGTTCGACGCGCGGCCCGGTGCGAAAGACACCATCCCATACTCCGAATTCATGGAGCAGGCGAAGCAGGGGCACGTCGAATCGGCCACGATCGAGGGCCGGACCATCAAGTGGACGAGCACCGACAAGAAGTCGAACGTCACTTACAGTCCGGGCGACCTGTGGATGGTCGGCGATCTCGTCAAGTACGGCGTCAAGGTCCAGGCCAAGCCCGAAGAGGAGCAGAGCTTCCTCGCGCAGGTGTTCATCTCCTGGTTCCCGATGCTCCTGCTTATCGGCGTATGGGTGTTCTTCATGCGCCAGATGCAGGGCGGCGGGAGAGGGGGCGCCTTCAGCTTCGGCAAGAGCAAGGCGCGCATGCTCGACGAGTCGAACAACACGGTCACTTTCGCCGACGTCGCCGGCTGCGACGAGGCGAAGGAAGAGGTCTCCGAGCTGGTCGAGTTCCTGCGCGACCCCTCCAAGTTCCAGAAGCTGGGCGGGCGGATCCCGCGCGGCGTGCTGATGGTCGGCAACCCCGGCACGGGCAAGACGCTGCTCGCCAAGGCGATCGCCGGCGAGGCGAAGGTCCCGTTCTTCTCGATCTCCGGCTCCGACTTCGTCGAGATGTTCGTCGGCGTCGGCGCGGCGCGCGTGCGCGACATGTTCGAGCAGGCGAAGAAGAACGCGCCCTGCATCGTGTTCATCGACGAGATCGACGCCGTCGGCCGCCAGCGCGGCGCGGGCCTGGGCGGCGGCAACGACGAGCGTGAGCAGACGCTCAACCAGCTCCTGGTCGAGATGGACGGCTTCGAGGGCAACTCGGGCGTGATCGTCATCGCGGCGACCAACCGGCCCGACGTGCTGGACCCGGCGCTGATGCGCCCTGGCCGCTTCGACCGGCAAGTGGTCGTGCCGCTGCCCGACATCCGCGGCCGCGAGCAGATCCTCCTCGTGCACATGCGCAAGGTTCCGCTCGCCGGCGACGTCAAGGCGGAGATCATCGCCCGCGGCACGCCCGGCTTCTCCGGCGCCGATCTCGCCAACCTCGTCAACGAGGCCGCGCTCTTCGCCGCGCGCAAGAGCAAGCGGCTCGTGGACATGGAGGACTTCGAGCTCGCCAAGGACAAGATCATGATGGGCGCCGAGCGCAAGTCCATGGTCATGTCCGAGGAGGAGAAGAAGAACACGGCCTATCACGAGTCCGGCCACACGGTGGTGGCGAAGCTCCTGCCGAAGTCCGATCCGGTGCACAAGGTGACGATCATCCCGCGCGGGCGCGCGCTGGGCGTGACCATGCAGCTTCCCGAGCAGGACCGCTATTCCTACGACCGCGACTACCTGCTGCAGCGGATCGCGGTGCTCTTCGGCGGGCGCATCGCCGAGGAGATCTTCATGCACCAGATGACCACCGGCGCCGGCAACGACTTCGAGCGCGCGACGCAGATGGCGCGCGACATGGTCACGCGCTACGGCATGTCGGATTCGCTGGGGCCGATGGTCTACGCCGAGAACGAGGGCGAGGTCTTCCTCGGCCGCTCGATCACCACGCAGAAGAACGTCTCCGAAGCCACCATGCAGAAGGTCGACCAGGAGATCCGGCGCATCATCGACGAGCAGTACGGCTTGGCGCGCAAGCTGATCGAGGACAACCGCGACAAGGTCGAGACGATGGCCAAGGCGCTCCTCGAATGGGAAACGCTCGACGGCGACCAGATCGAGGACGTCATGAAGAGCCGTCCGCCGCGTCCGCCGAAGCCGACGACCACGCCGGCGCACGCGAGCTTCGGCCCGGGCACCGGCCCCGACGCCGCGCCCTCCGCCAACCCCGCGTAGCTTGTCGCTCCGACGAAGGTCGGGGTCCAGGTCCGTCCGCCGCTCGACGGCCGCTTGGGTCCCGGCTTCCGGACTCGAGCGCTTATGGGCAGGCTTCGCCGGATGACGAGGGCGAATCCCGGATGCGCGCCTGCCCGCTTGCATGAGCCCTGACGACTCTTCGACTGCCGGCCCGCTGGTCTGCGGACGCATCCGCCTCACGCTCGACCGGCCGCGCGTTATGGGCGTTCTGAACGTCACGCCGAATTCTTTCTCGGACGGCGGCCGGTTCGCGGATCCCGCCTCCGCCCTCGAGCATGCGCGCCGGATGCTCGCCGACGGCGCGGACATCGTCGACGTCGGCGGAGAATCGACTCGCCCCGGTGCCGAGCCGGCGACCGAGGCCGAAGAGATCGCGCGCGTCGTGCCGATCCTCGAGGCGCTGCGCGCAGAATGCGATGCGCGCGGCGTCGTGCTTTCCGTCGACACGCGCAAGCCCGCGGTGATGCGCGCCGCGATCGCCGCGGGCGCGACGATGGTGAACGACGTCGGTGCGCTGCGCGTGCCGGGCGCACTCGAAGCCGTGGCGCGCGCGCCGGAGCCGGTAGGCATCTGCCTGATGCACATGCGGGGCGAGCCCGCGACGATGCAACAGCATGTTGTGTACACGGACGTCGTCGAGGAGGTGAAAGCCTTTCTCGCCGAGCGGGCGCAGGCGTGCCGGCGGGCGGGCATCGCGGGGAACCGCATCGTCGTCGATCCGGGCTTTGGCTTCGGCAAGACAGTGGCCCATAATCTTGCCTTGCTGCGCTGGCTCGAGGAGCTCGTCGCGCTGGGCTATCCGGTGGCCGTCGGCCTGTCGCGAAAGTCCACGATCGGCGCTCTGACCGGGCGCGAAGTCCACGAGCGCGTCGCCGGCAGCATCGCCGCCGCGCTGGTCGCCGTGGAGCGCGGCGCCGCGATCGTCCGCGTGCACGACGTGCGCGAGACGGTCGATGCGCTCGCGGTCTGGCGCGCGGTCGAAGGCGCGGCTCGTTGAGCGCTCGCTCGAGCGGCGGACCGACAGGGAACGACGAAGCATGACGCAGAAACGCTACTTCGGCACCGACGGCGTGCGCGGCCGCATGGGAGAGGCGCCGATCACGCCCGAGCTGGTGCTCAAGCTGGGCTACGCCGCGGGCCGGGTGCTGGTGCGCGAGTCCGCGGGCAAGTCAGGCGACACGCCGGCGGTGCTCATCGGCAAGGACACGCGCATCTCGGGCTATCTGCTCGAAGCCGCCCTCGAGGCGGGGCTCTCCGCCGCCGGCGTCGACGTCTATCTCACCGGTCCGCTGCCCACGCCCGCGGTGGCCTACCTCACGCGCGCGCTGCGGCTCTCGGCGGGCATCGTGATCAGCGCCTCGCACAATCCCTTCGACGACAACGGGATCAAGTTCTTCTCCGCCTCGGGCACCAAGCTGCCCGACAGCGTCGAGCAGGCGATCGAGGCCGGCATGGACGCGGCGCTCGCCTGCGTGTCGTCGAAGGAGCTGGGCAAGGCGTTCCGCGTCAACGACGCCGGCGGCCGCTACATCGAGTTCTGCAAGAGCACCTACCCGGGCGAGCTCGATCTCAAGGGCCTCAAGGTGGTCGTCGACTGCGCACACGGCGCGGCCTACCACGTGGCGCCGCCGGTGTTCCACGAGCTCGGCGCCGAGGTCTTCGCGGTAGGCAGCGAACCCGACGGAGTCAACATCAACGCCGGCTGCGGCGCGACGCATCCCGCGCACCTGCAGGCCGAGGTGGTGAAGCACCGCGCGGACATCGGCCTCGCGTTGGACGGAGACGGCGATCGCCTGATCATGGTCGACGCCGGTGGCCGCGCCTACGACGGCGACCAGCTCCTGTACGTGATCGCGCTCGACTACTGGCGGCGCGGCGCGATGGCGGGGGGTGTGGTCGGCACGCAGATGAGCAACCTCGGCTTCGAGCAGGCGCTTTCCCGGCGCGGGATTCCGCTCGAGCGGGCCCCCGTCGGCGATCGCTACGTCCTCGAGCGCATGCAGCAGAAGGGCTGGATCCTCGGCGGCGAGAACTCGGGGCACATCATCTGCCTCGACAAGCACACCACCGGGGACGCGATCGTCGCGGCGCTCGCCGTCCTGCGCGCGCTGCGCGAGCAGGCCACGACCCTGGCGGCGGCGACGGCGGACGCGCCGCTCTTTCCGCAGCGGCTTATAAACGTTCCGATCCGCCGCGGCTTCGACTGGAAGAGCGACGTGACGATCCGCAGCGCCGAGCGCAACGCGGTCGCGGCTCTCGACGGCGGCGGGCGAGTGCTGTTGCGCCCGTCCGGCACCGAGCCCGTGCTGCGCGTGATGGTCGAGGCGCGCGAAGCGAAGACCGCCGACACGGTCGCGCGGGAGATCGCCGACGCGGTGGCGAAGGCAGCGGCGTAGGCGCGCGCACGGCGCGCCGGTCGAAGCGATGGTTGCGGCACAGGTGCGTGGCGTGCCTGTCGAATCGCCACTCTGCGTGTAACGCTCGCTTGCATGAGCTTAGGCTCGCACGCAATTTAGCCGCCATTTCCGCTCGGTATAATCGATCGCATGGTCGCCATCGTCCACGCCGCGCCGCCTTCGTCGTTCACCGCCGCCGATTCCCAGGCATTCGCGGCGTGGCTCGAGCGGATCGCCGCCGCGTATTCGCCCGAGGAGCGGGGCGCGATCGGCGGTGCGGTCGACGCGGCACGCAAGCGCTACCGCGCGCTCGCGACCGGCGACGGCGAGCCCTGGATCGATCGCGCGCTGGGCACCGCGGCGATCGTGGCGGGGCTCAGGCTCGACGCCGATTCGGTCCGCGCCGCGATCCTGCTCGGCATGCCCGCCGTCGCCGGCTTCGACGCCGCCGAGCTCGCTGCACAGTTCGGCACCGAGGTCGCGCAGATGGTCGTCGGCGCGACCCGCATGGGCGCGATCCACGCGGCGCCCGACAGCGCCGGCAAGGAGGGGCGCGACCTCCAGGCGGAGAACCTGCGCAAGATGCTGCTCGCGATGGTCGAGGACATCCGCGTCGTGCTCCTGAAGCTCGCGGAGCGCACGCAGGCGCTGCGCCACCTCGTCGGCGGCGAGGGAGCCACGGCGGACGATCGCGCGCACGCGGCCCGCGAGACGCTGGACCTCTTCGCGCCGCTCGCCAACCGGCTCGGCGTCTGGCAGCTCAAGTGGGAGCTCGAGGACTCGTCGCTGCGCGCGCTCGAGCCGGAGGTCTACCAGCGCATCGCGAAGCTCCTCGACGAGCGGCGGCTCGACCGCCAGCACTACATCGAGGAGGTCCAGTCGACCCTCAAGCGCGAGCTCGCCGCCGCCGGGATCAGGGCGGACGTGAGCGGCCGCGCCAAGCACATCTACAGCATCTGGAACAAGATGCGCCGCAAGGACTCCGGCATCGAGTCGCTCTACGACATCCGCGCGGTGCGCATCATCGTCGAGGCCGTGAAGGATTGCTACGCCGCGCTCGGCGTCGTGCACAACCTCTGGACGCCGATCGTGCGCGAGTTCGACGACTACATCGCCAAGCCCAAGCCGAACGACTACCGCTCGCTGCACACGGCGGTCGTCGGTCCCGAGGGCAAGCCGCTCGAGGTGCAGATCCGCACCTTCGACATGCACCGGCAATCCGAGTACGGGGTCGCCGCGCACTGGCGCTACAAGGAGGGGCCGGCGGCCGGACGACGCGATCCCGGCTACGAGGAGAAGATCGCGTGGCTGCGGCACGTGCTCGACTGGAAGGACGCGGTCGCCGACGCCGGCGAGTGGCTGCAGCAGTTCAAATCGAGCCTGTTCACCGACACGATCTACGTGCTCACGCCGCAGGGCAAGGTCGTCGACCTGCCGCGCGGCGCGACGCCGGTGGATTTCGCCTACGCCGTTCACACCAGCCTGGGGCATCGCTGCCGCGGCGCGAAGGTCGATGGCGCGATGGTGCCGCTCAACCACGTGCTCGCGAGCGGTCAGCGCGTCGAGATCATCACGGTGAAGCAGGGCGGCCCCTCGCGCGACTGGCTCAACGCAGATCTCGGCTACGTCGCGAGCCACCGCGCGCGTACCAAGGTGCGCCAGTGGTTCAAGGCGCAAGCCGTCGAGGAGACGATCGCGCACGGGCGCGAGATCGTCGAACGCGAGCTCGCGCGGATGGGCATGACGGCGCTCAAGCTCGACGCGCTCGCGGCGCAGGCGGGATTCGCCGCGATCGACGAGTTCTTCGCCGCCGCGGCGCGCGCCGAGATCAACCTGCGCGCGGTGCAGAACGCCATCCGCGCGGTCGCCAAGCTCGCGACGCCGGAGGCGCCGGAGGCGGCAGTCGTCGCCCGCCAGAGCAAGTCCACCGGCACCGGCAGCGGCATCCTGATCGTCGGCGTCGATCGACTCATGACCGGGCTCGCCCGCTGCTGCAAGCCCGCGCCGCCCGACGACATCGTCGGCTTCGTCACCCGCGGCAAGGGCATCTCGATTCATCGCCAGAGCTGTCCCAACGTGGCCCGCATGCGCGAGCGCCAGCCCGAGCGGCTGATCACGGCCGACTGGGGCGCGCCGCGCGACGAGGTCTTTCCGGTCGACGTCGTCGTCGACGCGATGGACCGTCAGGGATTGCTGCGCGACATCTCGGAAGTGTTCTCGCGCGAGAAGATCAACGTCACCGCGGTCAACACGCTCACGCGCAACCTCCAGGCGCACATGGCGTTCACCCTGGAGGTGCGAGACCTGGAGGAGTTGAAGCGCGCGCTCGCGCTGGCTCGCGAGGTGTCCGGGGTGCTCTCCGCCGTGCGGCGGTAGCGCCCGCCGGCGCGATCAAATCAGGCCGTCGAGGAGCTGCACGTCCACGAGCTCGCCGGCCGGCAGGTTGCCCGCCTCGCTCGCGAGCACGATGAAGCAGTCGGCCTGCGACATCGAGGAGAGGATGCCGGACCCCTGGTCGCCGGTGGGGCGGACGCTCCAGGCTCCGGCGCCGTCGGCAGAGAGGATGCCGCGCTGGAATTCTGTGCGCCCCGGAAGCTTCTTCACCGGCGCCGACAGGCGGACCTTGAAAGTCGGAAGCGGCCGGATCTCGCGCTCGCCCTGCAGCGTGAGCAGCGCGTCGCGAACGAACTGGTAGAACGTCACCATCACCGCGACCGGGTTGCCCGGCAGGCCGAAGAAGTGCGCCCTGCCGATCCTGCCGTAGGCGAGCGGCCGTCCCGGCTTCATCGCGATCTTCCAGAACAGGACTTCTCCGAGCTTCTGCAGGATCCGCCTGACGTAGTCCGCCTCGCCCACCGACACGCCGCCCGAGGTGATGACGACGTCCGCCGCGTCGGCGGCGATCCCGAAGGCGCGCTCGAGCCTGTCCGGCGCATCCGGGACGACGCCCAGGTCGACCGCCTCGCAGTTGAGGCGCGTCAGCATGCCGTAGAGGGTGTAGCGGTTGCTGTCGTAGACCTCCCCGGCGGCGAGAGGCGAGCCGATCGACTTGAGCTCGTCGCCGGTGGAGAAGAACGCGACGCGAAGCTTGCGATACACGCCGACTTCGCCGAAGCCCAGCGACGCGAGCATGCCGAGCTCCGCCGGCCGGACGCGCTGGCCCGCGCGGAACACGAGCTGTCCCTGCTTGAGGTCCTCGCCCGCGAAGCGCCGGTTCGTTCCCGCTTTCGCAACCGCGCCCGCCGCGATGTGCACGCCGCGCTCGTCCTCGCGGGCACGCTCCTGCATGACGACCGTGTCGGCCCCTCGCGGCATCACCCCCCCTGTGAAGATGCGCACGCACTCGCCCGCGCCGATCGAACCTTCCCACGGCTTGCCGGCGAACGAGTCGCCGCGGCGCGCGAGCACGCTCTCCGCGTCGGGGCGCAGGTCGGCGAAGCGGACCGCGTAGCCGTCCATCGCCGAATTGTCGTGCGCGGGAACGGCGACCGGGGAGACGATGTCGGCCGCGAGGACGCGGCCGAGCGCACTGCGTACGTGGACGCGCTCGACCGCCGTCACCGGCGAGAGAAAGCTCGCGATCAGCTCGCGCGCCTTCGCCACCGGCATCGAGTTCGGATCGTAGTCGTCCGCGCAGGACGCCTCGCGCAGGCTCTTCGCCGCCGTCGTCGTCATCGCGCTACCCGCCGGCGGCCTCGAGCTCGGCCGCCGTGTTGATGTTGCGGAACGCCTCCGACTCATCGTCGAAGCGGACCTCGATCGTCGCGAGCGAGGCGTACCAGGCGTCGATCTTGCGGCCCCCGCCGGCGAGGAAGCGCTCGAGGTGCGGCAGCACGTTGCGGCGCACGAGCGCGAAGACCGGGTGCGGCTGATCGTGCGTGCGCGCGACCGCGAGGTCCGCGGCTTGCGCGTCGAGCGCGTGCCGGAGCCGCGCGACGAGATCCGCCGGCAGGAACGGGGAGTCGCAGGGCACCGTGGCGAGCAGCGGGTGCGCCGCGCGGGCGAGGCCCGCGTGCAGGCCGGCGAGCGGCCCGGCGAACCCGGCGATGCGGTCGGTCACCACCGGGTAGCCGAGCGCCTCGTACCGCTCGATGTTGCGGTTGGCGTTGATGAGCAACTCGTCGACCTGCGGCGCGAAGCGCTCGATCGCGTGGCGCACGAGAGGCCGCCCCTGCAGCAGGGCGAGACCCTTGTCGACGCTGCCCATGCGCCGTCCCTGGCCGCCGGCGAGCACGAGGCCGGTGACGCGCTCGTCCTGACCGCGATCGTCGGTGGGCATGGCGTCGCTCGCGCGCGCGGCGTCAGGCGCGGAAGCGCTCCGCGCCGGTGAAAAGGAGATAGTGCCTGCCGGTGGCGCGGCCGATCATGGTCATGCCGACCCTGGCGGCGATCTCGTAGCCCATCTGCGTGAGCCCCGAGCGCGAGACGAGGAACGGAATCTCCATCTGCGCTGCCTTGATCACCATCTCGGAGGTGAGCCGACCCGTGGTGTAGAAGATCTTGTCGCCACCCTCGACGCGGTCGAGCCACATCATGCCCGCGATCGCGTCGACCGCGTTGTGCCGGCCGACGTCTTCGACGAAATAGAGGATCTCGCTCGTCTCGCTCCGCGGATCGTTGCTCGCGAGCGCGCAGCCGTGCACGGCTCCGGCCTGCTTGTAGATCGTCTCGTGCTGGCGCACGCGCTCGAGCAGCGCGTAGAGCGTCGCGCGCGAGAGCGTCGCTCCCGCAGGCAGGCGCACAGAGTCGATCTCGTCCATCAGGTCGCCGAAGACCGTGCCCTGGCCGCAGCCGGTCGTCTTGGTGCGCTTCGCCGTCTTCGCCTCGAGGTCGCTCAGGCCGGCGCGCGTGGTGACGGCCGCCGCGTTGACGTCCCAGTCGACCTGAACCGAGACGACGTCCTCGATGCGCTGCAGGAGCCGTTGGTTGCGCAGGTAGCCGATCGCGAGCGCCTCGGGCGCTGCGCCGAGCGTCATGACGGTGAGAAGCTCGCGCTTGTCGACGTAGATCGTGAGCGGGTGCTCGCCCGCGATGGCGGTCTCGCGCGGCTCGCCGTTCTCGTCGACGGCGCGCACGGCAAAGGTCGCCGGCCGCGCCGCGTCCGTGAGAATGGGGCGGTAGGGCGAGTTGGGGGCGTTCATGCCCCCTAGCCTCCGATGTAGCTCATCTCGATCTTCGGCAGCTTCGTCGTGTGCTCGGAGCGGATCTCCGAATAGCGGTCGCCGCGCTGCAGCCAGACGGCGGCGATGTAGTCGGAGATGCGCTCGTCGTCGCTGTCGCCGCGCACCAGCGCCCGCAGGTCGAAGCCCTGCGTGGCGAAGAGGCAGGTGTAGAGCTTGCCTTCCGTGGAAAGCCGCGCGCGCGTGCAGTCGCGGCAGAACGCCTGCGTAACCGAGGAGATGACCCCGATCTCGCCGCCGCCGTCGACATAGCGCCAGCGCTCGGCGACCTCGCCGCGATAGTTCGGATCCGCAGGCTCAAGGGGGAGCTGCGCGCTTATCGTACGCAGCACTTCGCTCGACGGCACGACCTCGTCCATGCGCCAGCCGTTGGTGTGGCCGACGTCCATGTACTCGATGAAGCGCAGGATGTGTCCGCTGCCCCTGAAGCGGCGGGCCATCGGCAGGATCTCGCGCTCGTTCACGCCGCGCTTGACGACCATGTTGATCTTCACGGGCGCGAGCCCGGCGTCGGCGGCGGCGTCGATGCCGGCGAGCACCTTCGCGACGGGGAAGTCCATGTCGTTCATCGCCCGGAAGGTCCGGTCGTCGAGCGCGTCGAGGCTGACCGTCACGCGGTCGAGACCGGCAGCCTTGAGCTCGCGCGCCTTCGAGGCGAGGAGCGCGCCGTTGGTGGTCAGCGTGAGATCGAGGCCGCCGATGCCGGCGAGCATCTCGATCAGGCGCTCGATGCGCTTGCGCAGCAGCGGCTCGCCGCCAGTGAGACGGAGCTTCGCCACCCCGTGGGCCTTGAAGATCCGCGCGAGGCGCGCGATCTCCTCGAAAGTAAGTAGATCGGCCTGCGGCAGGAAGGGATAGTCGCGGCCGAACACGTCCTTCGGCATGCAGTAGACGCAGCGGAAATTGCAGCGATCGGTCACCGAGATGCGCAGGTCGCGCAGCGCACGGCCCCGCGCGTCGGCCACGCGTCCGGTCGGCGCGACCCGCGGCGCGGCCTGAAGGCGAAGAGCGCTCGCGTCGGCCAGCGGAATGATCCTGGCGGCTGGAGTGTTGCGAGGCATCGCTGATGGCGACGAATCGATCCAGAGAAATGAAGATGTTAGCAGAGTCGAGTCGCTGGTGTATGATCGATCGGCTCTAACATCGGGTGTGCTCGCGAAGAATTTTCAGGCGCAATTCCATGCAGCCCTTGCGGTTTCCGGTCACCGTCGTCATGCAACGCGTTCCGCTGGCCAACCGGTGGGCCGACGAGCGCTGGGAAGCCGTTGCCGTCGAGCTCGAGCCTAGCGCGGCCGGATCGGCGATCCCGCAGGACGACGCGACCGCTGCGCGCTGGCGCTGCCCGGGACTCGAGCTCGAGTTGCATCCGGTCGAGGCGGAGGGCTACTACCTCAATCTTTCCGCGCGTGCGCCCACGGTGTTCGTGCTGTGGCGCATGGCGGAGCCCGGGGACGACGTGCAGCCGCGCGCGCGGCCGCTGATCGTCACCGTGAGCTACAACGAGGCCGCGCGTTTTCTCGACGCCGGAGAGCAGGTCGACGCCGTGCCCATGCCGGCCGCACTGCTCGCGGCGATGGAACCGTTCGTCATCGAGCACTACCGGCCCGAGCCTCGCGGGAAGGCGAAGAGGAACGAGCTGTACGAAGGCGACGAAAGACTCGACGCGGCGACGGGCGAGGTGCGCCGCCGATGAGGAAGCCGGTCGCATCGGAGCGCTTCTCGTTCGCCCGCTGGTCGCGGCGCAAGCTGGCTGAGACGGTCGATAAATCCGGGTCGGCAGCCGATGCCGCACCGGGGCCGGCGGTCGCGCCTGCGGTTGCGCCGACGCCCGGCACCTCGACGGAGCTGCCGCTGGTCGACTCGCTCAGCTTCGACTCCGATTTCACGGCTTTCCTTCGCCCGAATGTCGATCCGCAGCTGCAACGCGCGGCGCTGAAGCAGCTCTTCCGCGCTCCGCGCTTCAACGTGATGGACGGCCTCGACGTCTACGTCGACGACTACACCAAGGCCGATCCGATTCCTCCCGACATGCTCGCGAAGCTGCTCGAGCGCTTCGACGTGGAGCCATCCGCGCCGGCCGTGCCCCCCGCACCCAACGAGCCGGTCGCGCACGAACCGGCGGCTCGCGCGCCGGAAACCTCCGGTCGCGCCAGCGAGGCGGTCGCGACGCGCATCGCGGCATCGGGCGAAGGCGATCTTCCAACGGGGGCAGCCTCCGCGCCGGTTCCGCTGGTACCGGCGCGCGAAGCGGCCGTCCCCGGAGCGGACGAGCCGCATGCCGAGACCCGGCGCGCGCGCGACGAGGCTCGATGAGCCCGAAAGACACCGCGCTGCATCTGTGCAGTTGCAACGGAACGATGCCGCTCGACGGCGAGGCGCTCGCCCGCGCGCTCGAGCTCGCCGGTCCGCTGGGCATCCACCGTGAGCTTTGCAGGAAGGAGCTCGCCGCCCTGACCGGCGAGCGAGGGCGCGATGCGCTCGTCGCCTGCACGCAGGAGATCGAGCTCTTTCGCGATGCGGCCGAGCAGGCGGGAAGCACGCACGAGCTCAGGTTCGTGAACATCCGCGAGACCGCAGGCTGGTCGAGAGAGGCGCGCGCGGCGACGCCGAAGATCACCGCACTCCTCGCCGCGGCGGCGCTGCCCGAGCCGGAGCCGGTGCCGCGCGTGACCTACGAATCCGCGGGCCGGCTCCTGATCGTCGGACCCGGGGACGCTGCGCTGTCGTGGGCCGAAGCGCTTGCGGAGAAGCTCGCGGTTACTGTCCTGATGACGGGACGCGCCGCGGCGCGCGAGCTTCCGCTCGAGCACAGATTTCCCGTCTACTCGGGGCGCCTTGCGCGGCTCGCGGGCTGGCTCGGCGCCTTCGAAGCGGAGTGGACGCAGGAGAACCCGATCGACCTCGAGCGCTGTACGCGCTGCACGGCGTGCGTGACGGCCTGCCCGGAGCATGCGATCGACTGGAGCTTCCAGGTCGATCTCGAGCGCTGTCGCGCGCATCGGCGTTGCGTCGCGGCCTGCGCCGACATCGGCGCGATCGATTTCGATCGGCGCGACGTCGCGCGCAGCGACAGCTTCGACCTCGTGCTCGACCTCGACCGCACGCCGCATTTCCGGATGCATCAGCCGCCGCAGGGCTACTGGCGGCCCGGCGCCGACGTCGCGGCACAGGCGCTGGCCGTGACCGAGATCGCGGCCGCCGTCGGAAGCTTCGAGAAGCCGCGCTATTTCGCCTACAAGGCGTCGATCTGCGCGCACTCCCGGTCGGGGCAGCCCGGCTGCGACCTGTGCATCGACGTGTGCTCGACCGGGGCAATCCGCGCTGACGGCGATCACGTCTTCGTCGAGCCGCATCTGTGCATGGGCTGCGGGGCCTGCGCCACCGTCTGCCCGTCCGGCGCCATGTCCTACGTCTATCCCTCGATGCCCGACCTGGGTGCGCGGGTGCGAACGCTCCTGTCGGCGTACCGCGCGGCGGGAGGGCGCGATGCGTGCCTGCTGTTCCACGACCGGCCGGGACGCGAGCTGATCCTGCGCCTGGGGCGACGCGGCAGGGGTCTGCCGGCGCGCGTCATCCCGGTGGAGCTCCATCACATCGCCTCGGCCAGCATCGACGCATGGCTGGGCGCGCTCGCCTACGGAGCGAGCGAGGTGGCCGTGCTCGCGAGCGGCGCGGAGGCGCCGCAATACGCCGAGGCGCTCGCCCGGCAAATGGGCTTCGCCGACGCGATCGCCCAGGCGCTCGGCTACCAGGGCACGCACATGCGTCTGGTGCGGGCGGCCGACATCGCCGCGCTGGAAGCGGCGATCTGGGCGCAGCCGCCGGCGCTCGCGGTTCGCGCCCCCGCGGTGTTTCACTGGACCGCCGACAAGCGCGCGACCCTCGCTCTCGCGGTCGAGCATCTGCTTGCGCACGCGCCCGCGCCGCGAAGCCTGATCGAGCTCGCCGCCGGCGCCCCCTTCGGAAGGATCGTGGTCAATCGCGACACCTGCACGATGTGCCTCGCCTGCGTGGGCGCGTGTCCGGTCGGCGCGATCCTCGACAATCCGCAAGCCGACCGCCCGCAGCTTCGCTTCGTCGAGGCGAAGTGCGTGCAATGCGGCTTGTGCGCCAAGACCTGTCCGGAAGACGCGATCGCGCTCGAGCCGCGCCTCGCGCTCGATGCCGAGGCGCGCCAGCCGCGGCTGTTGAACGAGGCGGAGATGTTCGAATGCCTGCGCTGCGGCAAGCCGCTCGGCACCCGGAAGATGATCGACAACATGCTCGGCAAGCTCGCCGGGCACTCGATGTTCGCCGCTCCCGGCGCCCTCGACCGCCTGAAGATGTGCGCGGACTGCCGCGTCATCGACATGATGGAGAAGGAGCTGCCGGGCGCCCGGCGTCCGGCGCCCGGCGGAGAAGGGTGAGCGGGCCGCGCACTCCGGTGGCGGCGGTGCGCACTCCGATCGCCGCCGAAGACCAGGCGCGGGCGAATTTCTACGCATTGCTCTCACGGCTCTTCGTCGCGGCGCCCGACGCCGCGCTTCTGCACGCGATCGCGCGTGCGAGCGAGCTCGCGGTCGAGACCGGCACCGGCGTCGCGCACGACTTCTCCGGGTCGTGGGCGATGCTCAGGGCGGCGAGCGAAGCGATGGATCCGCAGGCCGCGGCGCAGGAGTACGTCGATCTTTTCGTAGGCGTCGGCCGGAGTGAGGTCAGCCTGCACGCCGCGGCCTACCTGCGCTCGGCCGGCGGCAGCGTGCTCGCCGAGCTGCGCGCGGAGCTCGCGCGCCTCGGCCTGGGCCGGCCGGAGCCGTCGCCCCTGTACGAGGACCATTTGGGCGCCGTGCTCGAAACCATGCGGCTGCTCGTCGGCGGCGCGCCTGGCGTGGAGCCGCGCGCGCTTGCCGAGCAGCAGCGGTTTTTCGCCGCCTACGTCGAACCTTGGGCGGCCAGATGCTGCGATGCAATAATCGCATCTCCTATTGCCAACTACTACCGCCGGGTAGCAGAATTCGTGAAAAGCTTCGTGGCGATCGAACGTGACTCGTTCGCCATCGAGTGACGGATCCAGGGACAGCCCTCGGGTCGATCCGCCAAAGTCACGGGCAGGTTTTTTCGCGGAGGTAGGTATGCGCTCGGACCGGCGTGATACCCCCAGCAGCTCATCTTCGATTCCCCGCTCACGTCCCGACCCCCGTCGGCGCGGCTTTCTGCTCGCGATCGGCGCGGGCGGCGCGGCCTCCGCTGCGGTCGCTGCCGCCGCGCTCGCCGGCAGCCCGCCGCGCGACGACACGGCGGGCGACAGCGACCAGGGCAAGGGTTACCGGGTTACCGACCACGTGCGCCGGTATTACCGGACTACCAAGATCTGAGCCCGCAGAGGCCGTCGCCAGGGGAAGGAAGTCGTTCCCTGGAGTTGGGCAGGGGGATGGCGACGAAGCGATGCAGCAGGCGTGCGCGGTAGCTCGGCGAGCGATGTTGAAGGAGGAGGACGGATCATGCTGCTGACCAAGATCGACACCGGTGAAAGCGAAGGCGTCCCGGCCGCGCGTCCGCGTCTGCGTCAGCGGCGCGGGACCGCGCCCTCGACGCTGGATCGCCGCACGTTCCTGAAGCGCTCGGGTCTGGCCGCCGGGGCGGGAGCGTTCGCGAGCCAGCTGCCGTACGGCGTGATCGGCAAGGCCGACGCCAAGGACGAGACGGCCGTCAAGACCGAGACGAAGCGCACGGTCTGCACGCACTGCTCGGTCGGCTGCTCGGTCGACGCCGTGGTGCAGAACGGCGTCTGGGTGCGCCAGGAGCCGGTATTCGATTCCCCGCTCAACCTTGGTGCGCACTGCGCCAAGGGCGCCTCGGTGCGCGAGCACGGCATGGTCGAGCACTCGCACCGGCTCAAGTCGCCGATGAAGCTGGTCGACGGCAAGTGGCAGCAGCTGTCGTGGAGCGATGCGATCAACGAAGTCGGCGACAAGCTCCTCGCCATCCGCAACGACAAGCAGAAGGGCGGTCCGGACGCCGTGTTCTGGGTCGGCAGCTCCAAGCACAGCAACGAGCAGAGCTACCTGCTCCGCAAGTTCGTCTCGTTCTGGGGCACCAACAACTGCGACCACCAGGCGCGCATCTGCCACTCGACCACCGTCGCCGGCGTAGCCAACACCTGGGGCTACGGCGCGATGACCAATTCGTACAACGACATGCAGAACACGAAGTGCGCGCTCTACATCGGCTCCAACGCGGCCGAGGCGCATCCGGTGTCGATGGTGCACATGCTGCATGCGAAGGAAACCGGCGCACGCATGATCGTGGTCGATCCGCGCTTCACCCGCACCGCGGCGCGAGCCGACTACTACGTGCGCCTTCGCTCCGGCAGCGACATCGCATTCATGTTCGGGCTGCTCTACCACATCTTCAAGAATGGCTGGGAAGACAAGCAGTACATTCACGACCGCGTCTACGGCATGGACAAGGTCAGGGAAGAAGCGATGTCGAAGTGGACGCCGGACAAGGTCCAGGAAGTAACCGGCGTTCCCGAGGACCAGGTCCACAGGGTCGCGGAGATGATGGCCAAGAACCGGCCCTCGACGGTGGTGTGGTGCATGGGACAGACCCAGCACACGACCGGCAATGCCATGGTGCGGGCGACCTGCATCGTGCAGCTCGCACTCGGCAACATCGGCGTGTCGGGTGGTGGCGCGAACATCTTCCGCGGCCACGACAACGTCCAGGGCGCGACCGACGTCGGCCCGAATCCCGACTCGCTCCCCGGCTATTACGGCGTCGCGGCCGGCGCCTGGAAGCACTACGCCGCGGTCTGGGGCGTCGACTACGACTGGATCAAGGGACGCTTCGCCTCGCAGGCGATGATGGAGAAGCCGGGGATCACGGTCTCGCGCTGGATCGACGGCGTGCTCGAGAAGAACGAGAACATCGACCAGGACCCGAACCTGCGCGCGGTCGTCTACTGGGGCCACGCGCCCAACAGCCAGACGCGCGGCAAGGAAATGATCGAGGCGATGAAGAAGCTCGACCTGCTGGTGGTCATCGACCCCTATCCGTCAGCGACCGCGGCGATGGGAGCCATGGTGCGCAAGGACGGCATGTATCTGCTGCCCGCGTGCACCCAGTTCGAGACCTCGGGCTCGGTGACGGCGTCCAACCGCTCGCTGCAGTGGCGCGAGCGCGTCATCACGCCGCTGTTCGAGTCGCAGACCGACCATGCGCTCATGTACCAGTTCGCGAAGAAGTTCGGCTTCGACAAGGAGCTCGTCAAGAACTACGAGATCTGGAAGCCCGACGGCGAGGCGAAGTTCGACGAACCCACGCCCGAATCGATCCTGAAGGAGATCAACCGCGCGACCTGGACCATCGGCTACACGGGACAATCGCCCGAGCGGCTGAAGCTCCACATGAAGCACCAGGCTACCTTCGACGTGAACACGCTGCGGGCGAAGGGCGGCCCCTGCGACGGCGACTACTATGGCCTGCCCTGGCCCTGTTACGGCACGCCGGAGCTCAAGCATCCCGGCTCGCCGAACCTCTACGAAGAGGACCGGCACGTCATGGACGGGGGCGGCTGCTTCCGCGCCAACTTCGGCGTGGAGCGCGACGGGGTCAACCTGCTCGCCGAGGACGGGTCGTATCCGAAGGGCAGCGATCTCACCACCGGCTATCCGGAGTTCGACCACGTGCTGCTCAAGAAGCTGGGCTGGTGGGAGGAGCTCACCGACGCGGAGAAGAAGGCCGCAGAAGGCAAGAACTGGAAGACCGACCTCTCGGGCGGGATCCAGCGCGTGGCGATGAAGCACGGCTGCGACCCCTTCGGCAACGCCAAGGCGCGGGCGATCGTGTGGAACTTCCCCGACGGCATCCCGCAGCACCGCGAGCCGCTGTACTCGCCGCGGCCGGATCTCGTAGCGAAGTATCCGTCCTACGACGACAAGAAGGCCTTCTGGCGGCTGCCCACGCTGTTCAAGACGCTGCAGCAGAAGAATGTCGAAGACAAGGTCTCCGAGAAATTCCCGCTGATCCTGACCAGCGGACGGCTCGTGGAGTACGAGGGCGGTGGCGAGGAGACGCGGTCCAACCCTTGGCTCGCCGAGCTGCGCCAGGAGAACTTCGTGGAGATCAACCCGAAGGACGCCAACGATCGCGGCGTCAGGGACGGGGAGTACGTGTGGGTCCGGACCGCGACCGGGGCGCAGATTCACGTCAAGGCGCTTGTCACCGATCGCGTCGGTCCGGGCACCAGCTTCATCCCGTTCCACTTCTCGGGCTGGTGGATGGGCAAGGACATGCTGGAGTACTACCCCGAGGGTGCGCACCCGATCGTGCGCGCCGAGGCGGTCAACACCGCCACGACCTACGGCTATGACGCCGTGACGATGATGCAGGAGAGCAAGACGACGCTCTGTCAGGTCGCCAAGACCTGATCGCACCCAAGCGACGAGGGAGGACATACCATGGCCCGAATGAAGTTTCTCTGCGACGCCGAGCGCTGCATCGAGTGCAACGGCTGCGTGACCGCGTGCAAGCAGGAGCACGACATTCCCTGGGGCGTGAACCGGCGCCGCGTGGTCACGCTGAACGACGGAAAGCCCGGCCAGCGAGCGATCTCGGTCGCCTGCATGCACTGCTCGGACGCGCCGTGCATGGCGGTCTGCCCGGTCAACTGCTTCTACCACACCGAGGAAGGCGTGGTGCTGCACGACAAGGATATCTGCATCGGCTGCGGCTACTGCTTCTACGCCTGCCCGTTCGGCGCGCCGCAGTTTCCGCAGCAGGGAGCGTTCGGCGTACGTGGCAAGATGGACAAGTGCACCTTCTGCGCCGGCGGCCCGGAGCCCAACGGCTCAGAAGCGGAGTTCAGCAAATACGGCCGCAACCGGCTGTCCGAAGGCAAGCTCCCCGTGTGTGCCGAAATGTGCTCCACCAAGGCGCTGCTCGGCGGCGATGGCGAGGTCATCTCGGATATCTACCGCGAGCGCGTGACGATGCGCGCCGCGCGCGGCACGACCAGCGGCCCGCCGTGGGGCTGGGATACGGCGTACGGCCAGGGCGGCAAGTCATGATTCGCAGCGGAGCCATCGCGCTCTGCGCCGTGCTTGCGCTCGCCGTCTCGGCCTGCAGCGAGCGGTCGCAGGTCGCGGAATACAAGCAGGGAACGTATCAGGGCAAGCCCGACACCCCGCCGTATCAGGGCGCGCCCTACAACGGCGACCGGGCGGCGTGGGAGCGGGCGGTAGCCACCCGCGCACAGGCCCAGAACGAATACAAGCGCGTCAACCAATAGGCGCAGGGGCGGCCATGGCTCAATCGACGATGGCGCGCGGCTTCCTCGCCGCGCTCTGGCTGCTCGCGGCCGGCGCCGCCTTCGCGCAGCAGGTCCCGACTCCGGCAGCCACGCCGGAGAATGCTTCCCCGACGGCCCAGGCGCAGCGGCAGGTCACGCAGCCGCTCAACAACGCGCCGGTCTGGCGCGATGTACGCTCGGGCGAGCCCGCGGTCACGACCGTTCGCGGCCGCGAGACCAATGTGCTCATCCAGCCGCAGGGCCAGACCTGGCGAGCCGCACGCGTCCCGCTCATCTTTGGCGGCGGCGTGCTCGTGGCGCTCTCGCTCCTGGGCCTCGCGGTGACCTATCTTGTCATCGGAGCGATGGATCTGGCGCCCGGAGAAAAGCACGGCGGGAAGATCATCGAGCGCTTTTCGCCGATGGACCGCTACGCGCACTGGTTCCTGGCGATCGTGTGGGTGACGCTGGGCATCACCGGGCTCATCCTGTCGCTCGGAAAGTCGCTGCTGCTGCCGCTGATCGGCTACACGCTGTTCTCGTGGCTCGCGATCCTGGCGAAGAACCTGCACAACTTCGTCGGTCCGCTCCTGATCGTCGCGATTCCATGGATGATCGTGCAATACATCCGCTACAACGGCATCGGGGCCGAAGATGTCAAGTGGTTCCTGCACATCCTCGATTACTTCCGCGGCCACGAATACCCGTCGGAACGCTTCAACGCCGGCGAGAAGCTCGTGTTCTGGGTGGTGCTGGTGCTCCTGTCGACGCTGCTGGTGATCAGCGGCGTCGTGCTGGTGTTTCCGAACTTCGACCAGACGCGCTCCACGATGCAATGGGCGAACGTCGTGCACCTGCTCTGCGCCTACGGCGCGATCGCGCTCGCGCTGGTGCATATGTACCTCGGCACGATCGGCCAGGTGGGTTCCTACCGGGCGATGCGCTACGGCTACGTCGACGAGAGCTGGGCGAAGCACCATCACGAGCGCTGGTATCGGCAGGTCGTCGACGGCACGGTTCCGCAGAAGTTCGTCGACCCGAAGGTCGTGCCGCCCGAAGCCCTGCTCCCCGGCACGGTGGCCGAGCCGCCTCCGGCGCGGACGCGCCCGGCGTGAGCGGACAAGGAGGAGGGATCATGACGACGTTGCGCGCGCTCATCGCCGCCGGGCTGGTGGTGTTTGCATTCGGCTGGGCGGTTGCGAAGCTGCCCCCGCCGCCGCCGATGGACGAGAAGGCCAAGGCCGCAGCGGAAGAGAAGAAGGCCAAGGACGCTGTGGCGGCCGAGGCTGGCAAGCAGGCCCAGGCGAGGGCTGAGGACCGTGCGGCCAGCCGCTACATCGCCGAGCAGAGAGCGAAGGGCAAGGTGGTCACACCGCAGATGGGTCCCACGTCGGGAGCCGCAGCGGGGCCGGCTCACGCCGCTTCCGAGCCGAAGATGAAGGACGCAAAGGCGAAGAAGTAGAGTCGGGGAGCTCCGCGGAACAAGGGGGCGCGAGCCCCTTTTTTCTTGCCGCCGCGCGGCGCGGTTACCCCGGGAGCTCTCGGTCGCCGGGATTCGCGGCGAGGAGGGGCGTGTCCGCGGGAGGCACACGCGCGATCGACTCAGCCGCCATCGTCCTCGCGGTCTTCAGGCAGGCCCGGGTGAGGCGGTGGCGGCACCGGCGCCGCGACCGGGTGGGCGCGGAGCAGCGCGCAACGCTCCTCCTCCGCGGTCTGGCCGGAGCTCGGCGTCCGTTCCTCCGAGGGCGCGCAGGTTCGATCGTTGCCAACGGAGGAGTGCCTCGACTTTCTCATCGCCTTGCCCTCGGATACGTATCGCGCGGTTCGCGCGTGTAACGCGTGTAAGTTTTGCAATGAGCCGCGGCCGTCCGCGTCTGGCGAACGACCCGACTCCATCGATTCTTCGTGAAACTTGCACGAACTATGCCGGGTCAATCTCACGTGGACGTGAGGCCGCGATCGGGTCGGTGCGGTAACGGATTCGACATCGCATTCCTACACAGGAGGTGCAAATGACCGATATCGTAGCGGGTCGATTCGAGCAGCAGACCGATGCCCAGGCGGCGGTCGAGCGCCTGTTGCGGCATGGATTCCGGCGCGACGACGTGAGCTCGTTCTTCGTCAATCCGCCCGGGCAGCACGCGCGGTTTCCCGTCGGCGGGGATCGCAACGTTTCACCGGGCGCGCGAGGCGCAGGCGTCGCGGCGATAGCGGGCGGGGTGATCGGCGGCGCCGTTGGCTTGGTCTTCGGCCTCGCGGCGTCGCACGTTTTCGGGCTCGTCTCGACGATCGCGGGCGCGGTCGCCGGCGCGTACCTGGGCGTGCTCGCCGGCGCTCTCGCTCGCCTGCAGGACCGCAAGACCGCTCGGCGCACCGGCGCGGACGCGACCGAGGTGCGCCACGGCGGCATCATGGTGGCGGCTCACACGCCGACGGCGACCAGCCGCGACGAGGCGGTGCGCGCGCTGCGGTCCTCGGGCGCCATCGACGTCGAAGCTGCGCAGGGCGACTGGCGCCAGGGTCAGTGGGCCGACTTCGATCCGACCCGGCCGCCCGCGCGAGTCACCGCGGCGCCGAGAACGGCCGAGCTCGAAATGCACGATGCGTGACGCGGTCCGGAAGCAGCGCGGGCGCGGTCGGCGGCTACAGCAGCCATTCGATCGGCAGAGTCTCCAGGAAGTCGATCCAGGCGCGCTGCCCGGCACCGGTTCCCGGCTCGACGTCGTATCGGACTTCGCCTGTCGGCGTGCGCTCGATCCACTCCGGACAGCGGCCGTCGGCGGCGATGCGCGCTTCATAGGCCTGCTTGGGTATGTCGCCATCGAACACGCTGGAGAGGCGGCCGGCGAGCGCCGGGCTCTGGATGACGATCCCCATTTCGGTATTGAGAAGCGCCGAGCGCTGGTCGAAGTTGAACGAGCCGACGAAGATGCGCTGGCGATCGAGAGCCGAGGTCTTCGCGTGCAGCGATGCGCTCGAGCTGCCGTGCTTCGACTCCCTGCCCGAAGGGCGGGCGGAAGGCTTGAGCTCGTAGAGCTGGACACCGGCTCGCAGGAGGTCACAGCGCCGCTTGGCGTAGCCCGCGTGGACGGCCGACACGTCGGTGGCCGCGAGCGAATTGGTGAGCACCCTGACCTTGACGCCGCTCCGCGCGAGCTTCTCGAGCGCGGCCGTGCCTTCGTCGCCGGGCACGAAATACGGGGACACGAGATCGAACGATGTGCTCGGCCGGCCGATGACCGGCAGGAGCTCGGTCAGCAGCAGCACGTCCCTTCGTGACGTCGTGTCGAGCGTCTTGGCCGGATCGTCGCTGACCACCCGTGCATCGACCCATTCCAGCGGCAGCTTCCGCGCGAGGAGCTCCTGCACGAGCTCGGTCTGGCGCACCGCATCGAGATAGACCCTGGAGTCGGGATCGGCTCGGACCTCCGCGAACTTCGCCTCGACTTTCGCGGCCGCCTCGGGCCCGGCTTCGCCCACGATGCGCGCCGCGGGGTACGCGGACGCGCTGTTCCAGTAGAGATCGAACTCCTCCGAAACTTCGCGCACGACCGGGCCGACGACCATGACGTCGAGGTCGGAGAATTCGACGTCGTCGCCTGCGCCGAAGTATTCGTTGCCCACGTTCCTGCCGCCGACGACGCTCACCTGGTTGTCGGCGGTGAACGATTTGTTGTGCATGCGGCGGTTTACGCGCTCGAAGTCGGTGAGGAAATTGAGGGCGCGCGCACTGCGCGGTAGCAGAGGGTTGTACAGACGCACCTCGATGTTCGGGTGCGCGTCGAGCGCGGCGATCGTCGCGTCCTCGCCGCCGGTGTTCGCGTCGTCGAGCAGCAGGCGCACGCGGACGCCGCGCTCGGCGGCGCGCCAGAGCGCCTCGAACAGCTGCCAGCCCGTCTGGTCGGAGTGCCAGATGTAGTACTGGACGTCGAGCGACTTCTCGGCCGCGGCGGCGAGGAGCACGCGCGCCGCGAACGCGTCCGTCGCGACCTGCAGCGGGTAGACGCCGGACTTGCCGGGATTCGACGTCAGTCCCGCTGCGACGCAGCGTCCCAGCGTGGTCGCGGCGGTATCGGAGATCGCGGACGTCCTGTTTCGTCCCTCGAGCGACGGGAGGCTCGCGCAGCCGGCGGCGAATAGCGCGAACGCCGTCACCACCGCGCGTGCAACGTCGATCACCGCGTACCTTCGACCGGCGAACGGATCAGCGAGGCGGCGAAGAGCGCGCGAGCACCGCGGCTATTCCGCGACCCCCTTGGCGTGCAGGATCTGCCAGACCTTTTCCGGCGTGATCGGAATGTCGATGTGGGTGACGCCCAGGTGCCGCAGCGCGTCGACGACCGCGTTCGCGATCGCGGGCGGTGCGCCCACCGTCGCCGATTCGCCGACGCCCTTCGCGCCCAGGGGATGGTGCGGCGACGGCGTCACCGTCTTCGCGGTCTCCCAGCTCGGCGTCTCGACGGCGGTCGGGACGTAGTAGTCGAGGAAGCTTCCGCCGGAGACGTTGCCGTTCTCGTCGTAGCTGATCTCCTCGTAGAGCGCCGGACCGATGCCCTGGGTGAGGCCGCCGTGGATCTGGCCCTCGACGATCATCGGATTGATGATGTTGCCGCAGTCGTCGACGGCGACGAAGCGCCGCACCTTGACCTCGCCGGTGCCGCGGTCGATGTCCACGACGCAGATGTAGCTCCCGAACGGGAACGTGAGGTTCGGCGGATCGTAGTAGTGCACCGCTTCCATTCCCGCTTCCATCCCCTGCGGATGGTTGGTGTAGGCGGCGAACGCGCATTCCTGGATCGTCTTCGATTTCTGCGGCGCGCCCTTCACGGAGAACTTGCCGGGCTCCCATTCGAGGTCGTCCTCGCTGACCTCCAGCAGGTGCGCGGCGATCTTGCGCGCCTTGTCGCGGATCTTGCGCGCGGCCAGCGCGCCGGCGGCGCCGGCCGTCGGTGTCGAGCGGCTCGCGTAGGTGCCCAGCCCGTAGGGCGCGGTGTCGGTGTCGCCCTCCTCGACCTGGATGTCGCTCGCGGGGATGCCGAGCTCCTCGGCGATGATCTGCGCGTAGGTCGTCTCGTGCCCCTGGCCCTGGCTCTTGGTGCCGAAGCGCGCGATCGCCTTGCCCGTGGGATGCACCCGGATCTCGGCCGAGTCGAACATCTTCAGGCCCAGGATATCGAAGTGCTTGGAGGGACCCGCGCCGACGATCTCGGTGAAGCTGCAGATCCCGATGCCCATCAGCTCGCCGCGCTTGCGCTTCTCGGCCTGTTCCTTGCGCAGCGCGTCGTAGCCGACCAGGTCCATCGCCTTCTCGAGCGCCGCATGGTAGTTGCCGCTGTCGTACTCCCAGCCCAGCACCGACTTGTACGGAAACTGCTCCGCCTTTATGAAGTTCTTCATGCGCAGCGCCGCGGGATCCATTCCGAGCTTCTGCGCGAGCGCGTCGGCGGCGCGCTCGATCGCGTGCACCGCTTCGGTGACGCGGAACGAGCAGCGGTAGGCGACGCCGCCCGGCGGCTTGTTCGTGTAGACCGCGTCGACCTCGCAGAAGGCATGCTTGAGATCGTATGAGCCGGTGCAGATAGAGAAGAGCCCAGCGGGAAATTTCGACGGATTCGCGGAGGCGTTGGAGTAGCCGTGGTCCGCCACGGTCTTGATGTTGAGCGCCGTCATCGTCCCGTCCTTCTTCGCGCCCAGCTCGACCTTCATGTGGTAGTCGCGGGCGAAGGAGTCGGCCTGCAGGTTCTCCATGCGGTCCTCGATCCACTTCACCGGTTTGCCGATGACCACCGAAGCGGCCACCGCGATCACGTAGCCCGGATACACGGGGACCTTGCCGCCGAAGCCGCCGCCGATGTCCGGCGAGATGATGCGGATGCGCTCTTCCGAGAGGCCGACGTGGCCCGCCACCAGCGCGAACACCGTGCGCACCGCGTGCGGCGCCTGGGTCGTCATATAGACGGTGAGCTTGCCCTGCGCGGGGTCGAAGTCCGCTATGCAGCCGCAGGTCTCCATCGACGCGACGTGGATGCGCGGCAAGTAGACGTCCTCCGTCACGACCACTTCGGCCGCCTTGAGCGCCGCCCGCGCGTCGGCGCGGTCGCCGGCCTCCCAGTGGAAGGCGACGTTGTCCTTCTGGTCCTTCTTGTCGGTGCGCAGCACCGTCGCACCGGGCGCGAGCGCCTTGAAAGGATCGACGATCGGCGGCAGCGGCTCGTAGTCGACCTCGACCGCCTCGACGCCGTCCGCGGCGATGTAGCGCTCGGTGGCGATGACCGCCGCGACCTCCTGCGCCTGGTACATCACGCGGTCGGTCGGCAGCACCATCTGCGTGTCCGACGAGATCGTCGGCATCCAGTGCAGGTTGTACTTGGCGAGCGTGGCGCCGTCGATCACGGCCAGGACGCCGGGAATCTTCAGCGCCTTCTCGGTGTTGATCGACTTGATCCTGGCGTGCGCGTAGGGACTGCGCACGATATCCATGTAGAGCATCCCGGGAAGCTGGATGTCGTCGACGTAGCGGCCCTGGCCGCGGATGAGGCGCGGGTCTTCCTTGCGCTTCATCGAGTGCCCCATCCCGGAGATCTTGGCGTCGGTTCTCGGTTCCATGGCATCTACCTCATCTTCTCGGCCGCGTACTGGACGGCCTTGACGATATTGACGTAGCCGGTGCAGCGGCAGAGGTTGCCCGCGATCGCCTGCCGGATTTCCTGCTCGCTGGGATTGCCGTTGCGCTCGAGGAGCGCGACGCTGGTCATCATCATCCCCGGCGTGCAGTAGCCGCATTGCAGCCCATGCTTCTCGGTGAAACCTTCCTGCACCGGATGGAGCTTGCCGCCTTGCTCGAGACCCTCGACCGTGCGGACCTTGGCGCCGTCGGCCTGCACCGCGAGGACCGTGCACGACTTCACCGGCGCGTCGTCGAGCAGCACCGTGCAGGCGCCGCAATGCGAGGTGTCGCAGCCGATGTGCGTGCCGGTCAGCCGCAGGGCTTCGCGGAGGAAGTGCACGAGGAGGAGCCGCGACTCGACCTCCGCCGAGTGCGCGGTGCCGTTCACCGTGACGCTGATCTTGTGCATGGCCATGATCACCTGCCCCCCGCGCGCTCGAGCGCCTTGCGCAGCGCGCGCGTCACCATGACGCGCGCCATCTCCCGCTTGTATTCGACCGAGCCGCGGCGGTCCGCGACGGGCGAGGTCTTCGCGGCCGCGAGCTTCGCCGCTTCCGCGATCGCCTTCTCGTCGGGGACCTTGCCCACGAGCGAACCTGCCGCGTCCGACGCATCGATCGGCGTCGGTCCGGCATTCGTGAGCGCGATCGCCGCACGCTCGACCGCGCCCTTGGCGTCGAGCGTCAGCTGGACCGCCGCGGCTGCGGCCGCGAAATCGCCGACCTTGCGCTTGAGCTTGACGTACGCACCGCCGCTGCGGGCGGAGGGGACCGGAATGCGGATCTCGGTCAAGATCTCGTCGGCTGCGAGCGCCGTCGTGTAGACGCCCTTGTAGAACTGGTTCGCCGCGATGCTGCGCTCGCCCTTGCTGCCGCGGGCGACGAGCGTCGCGCCGAGCGCGAGCATGATCGCCGGCTGATCGTTGCCAGGATCGCCGTTCGCGACGTTGCCGCCGATCGTTCCGCGATTGCGCACGAGCGGATCGGCGATCAGGGGAATCGCGTCGGCGAGCACCTGACAGCGGGCGCGAACGAGCTCGTTGCGCTCGAGCGTCGCCTGCCGGGTCCCCGCGCCGATCCTGAGGAAGCCGCCGTCCTCCTTGACGTACTCCAGCCCCGGGATGCGGCCGATGTCGATCAGGTGGCCGAACGCGCCGAGCCTCAGCTTGAGCACGGGCAGCAGGCTCATGCCGCCGGAGAGAACCTTGGCGTCGTCGCCGTAGCGCGCGAGCAGCGCGACGGCCTCGTCGACCGAGCCGGGACGGTGATAGTCGAATGCCGCGGGGATCATCGGTCCATCCTCCTATGGATATTGTGCAGACCGAAAAACGCGACGCGCATCGGCGATCGGACATCGCCGCGCGCATCCGGAACATCTCTCCAGGCGAATCGGACAGGCTGCGAGCGTGCCATCTTAGCTCAGTTGAGCAGGCGCGTGAGTCGCTCCAGCGACGCGAGATCGTGCCCGGGCGCCAGGTGGTCGACGTGCGGCAGCGCAGCGCGCATGCCCGCCGCGGCCGGCTCGTAGCGCCGGTCGCCGGCGAGCGGGTTCATCCATACGACCATGCGCGCGCGGCCGCGCAGCGCGCGCATCGATTCGGCCAGCAGATCGGTCTCGCCCAGGTCGAGGCCGTCGCTGACGATCACCACGGTCGTGTCGCGGCCCACCCGGTCGCCGTGGAGTGTCAGGAACTCTGCGAGGCAGGCTCCGATCCGCGTGCCGCCGGACCAGTCGGGGACCTCGGAAGCAAGCTCGTCGAGGGAGCCGGAGGTTCGCGCCCGGGCTACCGCGCGGCTCACCCGAGTGAGCGAGGTGTTGAAGGCGAAGATCTCCACCCTGCGGATCGCGCGTCGCAGGGCGAGCGCGAAGGCCAGGTGGAAGCGCGTGTAGGGCTCCATCGAGCCGCTGGTGTCGTAGAGCAGCACCAACCGCGGCTCATCCAGCGCCCGCTCGCGGCGCGCGAGCCGGAGCATATCCCCTTCGGTCGCGAGCCCCCGACGGAGGCTCCGCCGCAGGTCGACGAGCCCGCGACCGGACGCGGGCACGAGACGCCGGCTGCGGCGGGCGGCGAGGCGCAGAGCGAGCCGGCTCGCCAGCCGCTCCATGGCCGCGATTTCGCTCCTCGGGATGCGGTCGAAGGGTTTGCGGCGCAACAGCGCTTCGGGGCTGTAGGCGGGCGCCTCGTCGCCGGAGCGCTCGACCTCCGGCGCTTCCAGACGCACCCGGGTGCCGTCCCAGCGCCACTCGAGCGGCCCGCGGCGCCGGTGCGAGTCCGCGGGCGGCGGCGCTGGCACTTCGGGAGCGGATCGGCCGCCCCAATGCGCGTCGAAGAGCCGGTCGAACTCGCGCCACGCGTCGCGCGGAACCTTGAGCGCGATGCGCAGCGCCAGCCGAACCTCCGTTCGATCGAGCAGGTCGACGAGCGGCAGCGCGACGACCGCGTCGACCTCGTCGCCGAGGCTCACCCCGACGCCGTGGCTGCGCAGCGTCCCGGCGAAGCGCGCGACGTGCGCGGCGATCATCCGGCGTCAATCGGCCGCGGCCCGCGCGACGAGCTCGTCGATCACCGGCCCGCTCGTTTCGCGTAGGTCGCTCTCGTCCTTGAGCAGACAGCCGAGCGTAAGGCGCACGGCTTCCGCGTCGAGGCGGTCGCGCTGCAGGCGCAGCAGCGCCTGAGCCCAGTCGATCGACTCGGCGACGCCGGGAACCTTGCGCAGGTCGCGGCCGCGCAACTGCTGCACGAAGCGCGCGACCGCGCGGACCAGGCGCTCGTCGAGGTCCGGGACCTTGCCGCGCAGAATCCGGATCTCCTTGTCCTCGCTCGGATGCTCGATGTAGAGGTACAGGCAGCGCCGCCGCAGCGCGTCGCCGATCTCGCGGCTGCGATTCGAGGTCAGCACAACGTAGGGCGGATGCTCGGCGCGGATCGTGCCGAGCTCCGGGATGGTCACCTGGAATTCGGACAGCACCTCGAGAAGGAACGCTTCGAAGCCGTCGTCCGCGCGGTCGATCTCGTCGATCAGGAGCATCGGCGGTCGGTCGCGCGTGATCGCGTGCAGCAGCGGCCGCTCGAGCAGATACTCGCGCGCGAAGATCAGGTGCTCGAGGGCCTTCGGGTCGTGCGCCTCGCGCTCGGCGATCCGCAGGCGCAAAAGCTGCCGCGGATAGTTCCATTCGTAGAGCGCGGTGTTGGCGTCGAGGCCTTCGTAGCACTGCAGCCGGATCAGCTCGGCGTCCAGCAGGCGCGCGACGACCTTGGCGAGCTCGGTTTTCCCGACCCCGGCGTCGCCCTCGACGAGCAGCGGCTTGCGCATCTCCCGGGCGAGATACACCGCGGTGGCGATGGAGGGCTCGGCGACGTAGCCCTGGCGCTCCATCGCCGCCTGCAGCCCGAGGATCTCTGCGTTCACGTCCGATGGGCCCGGGCGGCCGCGGCCGTGTAGCGCGCGGGGTCGGCGAGGAAGCTGCTGCGACAGCCGGCGCAGCAGAAGTAGTAGCTCTTGCCGCTCAGCTCCGCGGCGTGGCGGGCGCCCGCCACCGCGACGGTCATGCCGCACACGGGATCGATCGCCTCGCGCGGTGCGATTGTCTCGGGCGAAGCCGCCGGCTGCGCCGCTGCCCGCCGCCGCTGCACGATCTGCGCCATGACGGAGAGCGCGATCTCTTCCGGCGTGCGCGCGCCGATGTCCAGTCCCGCGGGGGCCGAGATCGCCTCGAGCGCATCGCGGCCGACACCGCGCGCCGCGAGGGCGTCGCGCAGCTGCGCGAATCGCCTGCGGCTCGCGATCACGCCGAGATACGCGGGCTCGAGCGCGACCGCGGCCTCGATCGCATCCAGGTCGCGCTCGTCCATGGTCGCCACGAGCACGCAGGCGCCCGGCGCCGCATCGGGCGCGGCGCGTGCGCCCACGCGGACGCTCGCGGAGAAGTCCGCGGCGTCGGCCTCGGGGTCGACGACCGCGACGCGATAGCCCATCGCTTCGGCGATCTTCACCAACGTGCGCGCGGCGGGCGTGGCGCCGAACACGACCAGGCGCGGCGCCGGCAGAACGGCCTCGACGTAGAGATCCACGGTACCTCCGCTTCTGCAGGTCATGGGGAGCGCGACGACGCCCGGGCGCTGCTCGGCGACCGGGTCGACGGACAGCGAGAGCAGCCTCGGCTCGCCGTCGGCCATCGCTCGCAGCGACTCGCGCAGCAGCGTCGAGCGCGTGCACCCGCCGCCGACCCAGCCGTGCACCTCGCCTCCTGCGGTCACCAGCGCCGCGTCTCCGACCCGCGCGGAGCTGGGCGGCTCGCGCCTCACCACGGTGACCAGGGCGAAGCGCTCCCCGCGATCGGCGAGCCGGGCCGCAAGCTCCAGCAGTTCGGGGCGCATCGCTTCAGGTCGCGGCGAGCGTCGCCTTGACGCGCTCGTAGTCGACGGGAAGGTCGACATCGGCGAGCGCGGTCGCCGGCCAGCCGATCGCAGCCGTCTCGTCGGGGTGTCGCGCCCGCAGGCGCTTGCTGCAGCCCCTGACCGGCTCGGCCATCAGCTCGCCGAACAGCGAGCGATCGATCAACGTGGGAGGTGCGTGGACGCCGTCGTACTCGGACAGGATCAGCAAGGCGTCGCCGTCGCGATGGCGTTCGGCGAGGCCCTGGAGCATGGCGGGGATCACGAAGGGCATGTCGGAGAGCAGCACGATCGCCGCGGCGACGTCCGGAGGCAGCGCGGCGACGCCGGCGCACACGGAGCTCTTCATTCCGTCGCCGTGCCGTGGATTGAGCACGTACTCGCAGGAAAGGCGAGCGAGCGCACCGCGAACGGCTTCGGGCTCGTGCCCCAGAACGACGACGATGGGATCCAGTCCGGCCGCCGCTGCGCTTCGAACGACGCGCCGCACCAGGGGCTCTCCGGCCACGTCGAACAGGAGCTTGTTCCGCCCCATGCGGCTCGACGAGCCCGCGGCCAGAACGACGCCGGCAACTCTCGTCGAACCGCTCGTGCGCTCGCTCCTTCGCTCCACCCTCTTCGTCCCCCCGGGGCTGACACGCGTCAGAGAATACACCCAAGCCGCGGGTCGACGACACCGCGATGTGTTGCCATCGCCCGTCGGGCGGTGCTCGCCCTCGCGCGGTATCGCCGACCGAAATCGACAGCGGCGTTCATGAATAGCGGCGCGTTCTTGATGCAGGTCAAGGCTTCGCGCGCACGGGGCCTTTTCCCCGCGGATGCCCGGCCTTACGATCGATTCATGGCCGACACCCTGACGCTCTGGCACGTGGAGCACGTCAATTTCGGGCGGCTCCTCGACCTTCTCGAGCGCCAGCTCGCATCCTTCGAACGGGGGGACTCTCCGGACTACGAGTTGATGCTGGAGATCATGTACTACATGACGCACTACTCCGACGTCCTGCACCATCCGAAGGAAGACCTCGTCTTCGCGAGAATCCGCGAACGCGACGCGAACGCCTGCGCGACGATCGACCGGCTTTCGGGTGAGCACGCGACGCTCAAGCGGGCGGGCCAGGAGCTGGTCCAGGAGCTCGATGGCGTCCTCGACGGATCGATCATGTCACGCAAGCGGATCGACGCGGCGGGGCGAGCTTACCTCGCGATGCTGCGCGAGCACATGCGCGTCGAGGAGACCGAGATCCTGCCGCTCGCCGCACGGTTGCTGGGGCCGTCGGACTGGGCGTCGATCGACGCCGCGATCCGGCAGTTTCACGACCCGTTGTTCGGGACCCGAACCGAGCGGCGTTATGCCGGCCTCGCCAGGCACATCCGGGGCGCCTGAAGCATCCGTTCGAGTTCCGCCGCGTTTGCAGCCATGTCAGACCACCGACCCCACTGCGACGCCTATCGCGTAGGTGATGCCCATCGCCAACGCACCGCCGACGAAAACCCGCAGTGCGCCGGTGATCATCGGCGCGCCTCCGGCCCGGGCCGCAGCCGCGCCCAGCGCCAGGAGGAAAGCGAGCGAGACCCCGGCGACCGCAGGAAGGAGCGCCGTGCCGCGCGCCATGACGGCGGCGAGGAGCGGAACCGTACCGCCGGCGGCGAAGCTGATGGACGATGCCACCGCGGCCTGAAGCGGGCGCGCCGCCTGTGCGCTCGAGATCCCGATGTCGTCGCGAGCGTGTGCACCGAGCGCGTCGTGCTTCATCAACTGGTCGGCGACGCGGTTCGCCAGCTCCGGATCGAGCCCGCGCCGGACATAGATGCCGGCCAGCTCCTGGCGCTCACGGTCGTACTCGTTCTCGAGCGCGAGACGTTCGGTCTCGAGGTCCGCGCGCTCGGTGTCGGCCTGCGACGCGACCGAGATGTATTCGCCCGCTCCCATGGAGAACACCCCCGCGGCCAGGCCCGCGATGCCCGCGACGATGATTCCGCTCGGGCTCGCCTGCGCTCCCGCGACGCCGAGAACAAGGCTCGCGATCGACAGCAGGCCGTCGTTCGCGCCGAGGACGCTCGCCCGGAGCCAGCCCGTGCGATGCGTGCGATGAACGTGTGGGCGCAAGATGGGTGCATCGAGGCGAGAAGCCGCTACAGTACTCCAAGCGGATGCACGCCGTGCCCGAGCCGAAGCTAGAGATCGCGCGCAGGCGAATCTGGGTCGACCTGCTGCTGTACCCGGCGCACACGCTGCCGACGGCGGCGGCGCCCGTCCTGGTCGGCGTCGGTCTCGCCGTGCACGACCACGTATTCGCCCTCCTGCCCGCGCTGCTCGCCTTTGTGGGCAGCTGGCTGATCCACGTGGCGGGGGTGTTCACCGACAATCACGAGTTGCTGCGCCGGCATCCTGCGGTCGTCGAGCATCCCGAGCTGACCCAGGCGCTGAAGGACGGGACGCTCACGCTGGCGCAGCTGCGGCTTGCGATCGCCGGCTTGCTCGCGCTCGCGCTTCCCACCGCGGTCTTCTTCTGGCACGTCGGCGGAATGGCCGCGGTCGTCATCGGCCTCGCCGGGGTGTTCGCCAGCCTGGCCTACGCGGGCGGGCCGTTGCCGTACGCGAGGGCGGGACTCGCGGAGTGCGTGTTCTTCGTGATGTTCGGCATCGTCGCCGTCGCGGGCACCTACTTCGCGCAGGTCGCGTGGCTTCGCAGCGCAGCTTCCCTGCCGATTCCGCAACTCGATTCGCTTCCCCTCGCGGCGTTTGTCGTGGGCTGGCCCGTCGGCGCGCTCGTGACCAACGTGCTGCTGATCGACGACCTGCGCGATCGCCCGTTCGACGCCGTGAAGGGTTGGCGCACGATCGCCGTACGCAACGGAGTCGGCGGCAGCCGTGCCGCCTATCTGTCGCTCTCCCTTCTCGCGTATCTCGCACCGTTCCTCTTCTGGACAGTCCTCGGGTTCGGGCCGGGCGTGCTGCTGCCGGTCCTGACGCTTCCGCTGGCGTGGCACCTCGGCCGGGCGATACGGGAGCAGGAGACGCCGGCAGACCTCGTTCCCATGACGCCCAGGGCGTCGCTGCTGTGCTGCCTGTACGCGGCGCTGCTCGCGTTCGGCCTGGCGATCGCGTGAGCCGGCGCGGCTTCGTTCGAAAGCTGCCTCAGCTCGCCGGAGCGGGCAGCGATGCCCGCTTCGCCGGCTCGGCGAAGTGGTAATAGCGCGCGTTCAGGTAGCGGGCCACATCCAGGATGTCCTCGTCGGGCCAGCCGAGGCCGACATTGGATTCCCAGCGTCGAACCTGCGCCACGAGGCCCGGCCAATCCTTCGCGATCCTCTTGTCGCGCCAATGGACCTGCGAGCTGTGACAGCTGAGGCAATGAGTCGAGTACAGTTGCTCGCCGGGCGACGCTCCGCCCCCGGGCGCATTCTGGGCGCAGGCGAGTCCGCTGCCGAAGGCGATCATGGCCAGAACGAACGACACGATCCGGAGCGACATCGGCACCTCCTGGGGCAGCCATTCTATGGCCGCAGGTCGCGAGCAGCTTGATCGGGATCAACGAACGTCATCGGGTCGCGCGTGCGGCGTCGACGAGAAGGAGCGGCGGCGTGGCTGACGGCAGCGCGGACCAGGCGCGGCTCGTCGATGCGCTCGCACGCGGCGCCCTCCTCGGGCGGCGCCGCCAGGGTGGGGGGATTCGCGTCATCGAGACGCATATCTCCTACGTCCTGCTGACCGGCGCGCATGCCTACAAGATCAAGAAGGCGGTCAAGTTCGAGTTCCTGGACTTCACGACCCTCCCGGTGCGCAGGCACTGCTGCGAGGAAGAGCTCCGGCTCAACCGGCGGCTCGCCCCCGAGATCTACCTCGACGTGGTGGCGATCACGGGAACCTTCGATGATCCGGAGGTCGGCGGCACGGGCGAGGCGCTCGAGTACGCGGTGAGAATGCGCGAGTTTCCCCAGGACGCGCTGGCGAGCGTGCTCCTGGCGCGCAACGAGCTGAGCGGCGGCGACATCGATGCGCTGGCGGACCAGGTCGCCGCCTTTCACGCATCTGCCGAGGTCGCCCGCGCGGAGGACGGCTTCGGTGTGCCGCAGGACATCCTCGGCCTGGCGGCGGCGAATCTCGCGCAGATTCGCACCCACGCGACGACGTTGGACGAGCGAGACGCGATCGAGGCGCTGGCGGCATGGACCGGGAGCGAGTACCTCGCCCGGGAGCCGACCCTTCGCGCGCGGCGCGATGGCGGATTCATTCGCGAGTGTCACGGCGACCTCCATCTCGGCAACATGGCCCGGGTGAACGGCAGGCTCACGATCTTCGATTGCATCGAGTTCAACGCCGCGATGCGCTGGATCGACGTCATGAGCGAGATCGCGTTCACGGTGATGGATCTGGAGGACCGCGGCCGCCGCGATCTCGCGCGCCGCTTCCTGAACGCCTACCTCGAGATCACGGGCGACTATGCGGGCGTGCGCGTCCTGCGCTTCTACCTCGCCTACCGGGCGCTGGTGCGCGCCAAGATTCATCGCCTGCGCGCCGCCCAGCTCGAGAGCGGCGCCGCGCAGGCGAGCGCCCTGGCCGAATACCGCGGCTACGTCGATCTGGCCCGCTCCTACGCTCGCCAGCGGCGGGCCGCGATCGTCCTGACCCATGGCCCCTCCGGCTGCGGCAAGACGGCCTTGTCGCAGGCGCTGCTGGAAGCGACCGAGGCTGTTCGCATCCGCACCGACGTGGAGCGAAAGCGGCTGCACGCACTCGCACCACGGGAGCGTGGAGGCGCGGACATCGGCCGCGGGCTGTACACGCCCGAAGCGACGGACGCCACCTATCGCCGGGCCCGGGCGCTTGCGGCAGAGGTCGTCTCCGCCGGCTTCGTGGCGCTCGTCGACGCGACCTCTCTCCAGCGCTGGCAGCGCGATCTGTTCCGCACGCTCGCGTCCGACCTGGGCGTCCCCTTCGTGATCGTCGCGTTCGTCGCGCGCGAATCGGTGATGCGCTGGCGAATCGAGCGGCGCGCGGCGGAGGGTGGCGATGCGTCGGATGCCGACCTCGCCGTGCTGGAGCATCAGCTCCGCACGCGGCAGCCACTCGCCGACGACGAGCGGGCGGACGTCGTCGACTACGATGCCGAGCGATCCCTGGAGAGCGCGCGCCTCCCCGAGACCTGGCGTGGCGTCCTCGATCGCATCGAGCGCCCGTGATCGCATCCCGCCTTTGAGCACACGCGGCCGGCGGCGGCGCGCGCAGTGCGCGAAGAATCTTTCCCGGGCGTTTTTCGCAATGCTATGATTTCTCGAACGGAGAGATGGCCGAGTGGTCGAAGGCGCCTGACTCGAAATCAGGTTTAGGGCAACCTAACGGGGGTTCGAATCCCTCTCTCTCCGCCATCTCCGCACTTGCCTCGAAACCGTTGTGCGGGCGCGGCTCGCGCGGCGGCTCGCGGCTCGAAGGCGGCCTTCGAGGGAAAGCCACGCGCATGAGCTCGCTGCGTCGCGCCGTCTTGCTCGCTTGCGGGCTCGGGCTCGCGGCCCCGGCGCAGGTGATCGCTCAATCCGATGCCGGCGACGCGGCCTTCCAGCGGGGCGTCACGCTGCAGGAAGCGGGCCGCTTCGGCGAGGCGGTGAAGGCCTACGACGAAGCGATCCGGCAGGGCGCGGACAACTCGGTCGCGTACAACAACCGGGGCGCCGCCTACGGCGCGCTCAAGGAGTACGACCGGGCGATGCCGGACTTCGATCGCGCGATCGAGCTCAACTCGGGCTACGCCGAGGCCTATTGCAATCGCGGCGCGGTCTTGGGAGCGCTGGGACAGTACCCGCGGGCGATCCGGGATCTGAACCGCGCGATCGGTCTCGATCCGTCCTATCCGCGCGCCTACAACAATCTCGCGTGGCTGCTGGCGACCGCCGACGATGCCGTGGTCCGCGACGGGCGCCGTGCGATCGAGCTCGCGCTCAAAGCATGCAAGCTCTCCGATTGCAAGGAGCCGTCGCTGCTCGATACGATGGCCGCGGCGTATGCGCGCACTGGCGACTTCGCGCGCGCGGTCGACTGGCAGAGCAAGGCGATGGCCGACCCCCAGCATGCGAAAGACTTCGATACTCAGATGCGTCTGAAGCTCTATCTCGAAGGCAAGCCCTATCCCCCGAACTAGCCTGCCGCCGGCGAATGCAACCGGCTGATTCCTGTCATTATGCTGACAATTCCTACCGTCGACTGTCGGATTGCTTTACAAGGGTGAAGAGCGTCATGCCGGCTTCTTGAGCTAAGTTACTCTTTCATTACGGCATTGGACGACCAGCACGGGTCTTGCTACCTCTAGCTTGGCAGCATTGCCCACTACAAACGAAACAGCGCTAAGCTAGCGGTTAAGGCGTTCTGGGGGGACGCCGGACCGGAACCTTGGAGGCCGGGATGAGAGCGATCTCTGCGGCGCTTGGTGTGGCGAGCTTTCTCGTTGTTTCCTCCGCGTTTGCGGACTACAGCTTTTCGTTCACTTCCCGCGTGAGGCACGATGCCGGTGGCGGCGCGTCGGGCGCGGGCGCATGGTCCGCGGGCGAAGGCGGGTCCGGCGGCCTGCTGGCAGATGACGGTGGCGCGGGATCCGATGAGGGCGGCGGCTTCGGCTCCTTCGGCGCGGGGACCGGCCTATTCGGCAGGCCCGCTTCCGGGCTCGGCGGAGACCAGGCGAGCACGGACGACTGCGCCGATCCCATCCTGAGCGCGACGGACCCTGAGTGCACGATGGCCGGTCCGACGAGTGCGCGAGGCGGAAGACTGAACGATTCCGGGCCGCATCCGGGCTCGGGCGGCCAAGGCGGGGGCGGGGGTGCGGGAACGCCGCCCGGTGGCGGTTTCCCGGGTGGCGGATTCCCAGGCGGTCCCGGCGGCGGTTTTACCGGCGGAGGCTCTTCGGGTGGAGGCTCTTCGGGCGGAGGCTTCCCCGGCGGCGGCTTCACGCCAGGCAATTCCAGCTCCTCGCTTCCGGGCGGGCACCACGATAGCGGCGGAACGGGTCCCTCGTTCCCGGGCAAGACCATCGGCGGTCAACCGGGGGACCCGTGGAGCTGGCCCCCGATCGCTCCGGGCAACAGCGGAAACAACCCGATCAACGAGGACCCGATCTACGGTGTGGGCATCATCGACACGCCCGGCGGCAATCCGTTCGGACAAGACGGCACCCAGCCCTCGTTCGTAGTCGCGGATTTCGTCGCCCCCGCCGTCCCCGAGCCCGGCACGCTGGTCCTCGTCGGACTGGCGTTGGTCGGCTTGGCGATCGTTCCGCTGCGCAGCCGCCACTAGAGCGCATCGACCTCTTTTGCGGGCGATCCCTCGACGGGGATCGCCCGTGTCGTTTGCGCCTCGCGCCGCGCTGGCACAACGACCGCGATCGGTGCTACAAAGCAGGCATGCCCACCTTCGACAATCTCATCGGCGGCGAATGGATCGCGGGCACGGCGGCGACGGCAAACCGCAATCCGTCGAACCTGGCCGACGTCATCGGCGAATACGCCCAGGCCGATGCGACACAGGCCAACGAAGCGATCGCCGCCGCGGCTCACGCCTTCCCCTCGTGGGCGACGGGATCGATCCAGGAGCGGGCCAACAGCCTCGACAAGATCGGCTCGGAGATCCTCGCGCGCAAGGACGAGCTGGGCCGGCTGCTTTCGCGCGAGGAAGGCAAGACGCTTCCGGAGGGCATCGGCGAAGCCGCCCGCGCGGGACAGATCTTCCGCTTCTTCGCGGGCGAAGTACTTCGCGTCTCCGGCGAGAAGCTGCCGTCGGTCCGTCCGGGCGTCGACATCGAAGTCACGCGCGAGCCGATCGGAGTCGTCGGCATCATCACGCCGTGGAATTTCCCGATCGCGATTCCGGCGTGGAAGATCGCCCCGGCGCTCGCCTACGGCAACACGGTGGTGTTCAAGCCGGCGGATTTCGTACCGGGCTCCGCCTGGGCGGTCGCGGACATCATCGCGCGCTCCGGGATTCCTCCCGGCGTGTTCAACCTGGTCATGGGCCGCGGCTCGGTGGTGGGCGAGGCGATGGTCAATCACCCCGGCGTCGCCGCGATCAGCTTCACCGGCTCGGTCACGACGGGCCGTGCCATCGCCGCCAAGGCGATCGCGCGCATGGCGAAGCTGCAGCTCGAGATGGGCGGGAAGAATCCGCTGGTGATCCTCGACGATGCCGATCTCGCCACCGCAGTGAACGTCGCGGTCCAGGGCGCGTACTACTCGACCGGCCAGCGGTGCACGGCATCATCGCGCCTGATCGTCACCAAGGGCATCCACGATCGCTTTTTGAACGCCCTCGGCGAGAAAGTGAAGGCTCTCAAGGTCGGCGACGCGCTCGCGCCGGGAACCGACATCGGACCGGTGGTCGATCAGAGCCAGCTCGACCAGGACCTGCGCTATCTCGAGATCGGCCGCAGGGAGGGCGCGAAGCTGCTCATGGGCGGCGAGCGGCTGAAGCGGGAGCACGACGGCTACTACCTCGCGCCGGCGCTGTTCAGCGAAGCGACCAACGGCATGCGCATCTCGCGCGAGGAGATTTTCGGACCGGTGGCATCGGTGATCCGCGCCGAGGACTACGACGAGGCGCTCACGCTGGCGAACGACACCGAGTTCGGCCTGTCCGCGGGCATCGTCACGACTTCGCTCAAGCACGCGTCGCATTTCAAGCGTCACGCGCAGGCCGGAATGGTGATGGTCAACCTGCCGACGGCGGGCGTGGACTATCACGTTCCCTTCGGCGGCCGCAAGGGATCGAGCTACGGGCCGCGCGAGCAGGGGCGCTACGCCGCCGAATTCTTCACGGTAGTGAAGACCGCGTACATCGCCCCCTGACGCGGCGGCGCGGCGCGCCGGCACACCCGCGGGCGCGTGCTAGACTTCCTCGCGCGCGATGTCAGCGCGCCGATCGTGAACGACCCGAATCCCTTCCGGCCGGCACCGCCCTCCACCGGCCGCATCGAGCAGTGGATCGCGCTGGCGGTCCTCGTCGTTTTGGTGGCTGGATGCTATCTCGTTCTCCAGCCTTTCCTCACGGCAGTGCTCTGGGCCATCGTCCTTTGCTGCACGACCTGGCCCGTGTTCACGCGGCTCAGGAGCGCGATGCGCGGGCGCATCACCGTGCCGGCGCTGCTGCTGACGCTCGCCGTGGCGCTGGTACTGCTCGCGCCCTTCGTGATCGTCGGGATCTCGCTCGCGGAGAACGCCAACCAGCTCCTCGAGCAAGGCAAGCGCATCATCGACGAGGGGCCGCCCGACCCGCCGGCATGGGTCGCCCGGATTCCTCTCGTCGGCGAGCACGCGCGCGCCTACTGGGCCGGCATCGCGCACGACAGCGCCGGCTTTCTCGCCGATTTGAAGCAGTACCTGCAGCCGCTGCAAGCGTTCGCGCTCGCAGGCGCGGCGTCGCTGGCGTACGGCGTGCTCCAGCTCGCGCTCTCGGTGCTGATCGTGTTCTTCCTCTATCGCGACGGCGAAGCGATGTCGCAGCGGTTGAGTGCGAGCGTCGGGCGGATCGCCGGCGAGCGCGGGGGGCGGCTCATCGCGGTGGCGGTCGCGACCACCCGCGGCGTCGTCTACGGCATCCTCGGCACCGCGATCGCGCAGGGCGTGCTGGCGGCGGTCGGGTTCTGGCTCGCCGGGGTCCCGGCGGCGCCGTTGCTCGGGCTCGCGACGTTCTTCCTCTCTCCGGTGCCGGTCGGGCCGCCGCTCGTCTGGGCACCCGCGGCGTTCTGGCTGTTCGCGCACGATCACGCCGGCTGGGGAATCTTCATGCTCATCTGGGGCGTCGCAGTCGTGAGCAGCGTCGACAACTTCATCAAGCCGCTCATCATCAGCTACGGCAGCGACCTGCCCTTCATCCTGGTGCTGCTGGGCGTGCTGGGCGGCGTGATCGCATTCGGGTTCATCGGCGTATTCCTCGGGCCGACGCTGCTCGCGATCGGCTTCGCGCTGATCCAGGACTGGAGCGAGGAGAAGCGCAGGATCGCGACCTCGTAGCGGCCCCCGACGGCGGTCGCGTAAAATGACGCCCTCGGCTGCGCGGCCGAAGCCTGCGTTGCAAAACGGAGAGGTGGATGAGTGGTTTAAGTCGCACGCCTGGAAAGCGTGTTTAGGCTAATACCCTAACGCGGGTTCGAATCCCGCCCTCTCCGCCAGAAATATAACGTATAATCAATAACTTCCGTCACAGCGCGCTCTGCTTGTGGCGGTTCTTGTGGCAAATTGTGGCAAATCCAAAGTGCCGAGATAGGGGCGGGGTCCGCCAATTTGCCGCTAAAGATCGAGGCGCACGGTGTGGCTTCGTAA